>JAUXPJ010000010.1 GCA_030683815.1 Flavobacteriaceae bacterium | reverse complement strand
AGCTGGTTTTGCGGTGTGTAATTGAGCATAAGTGCAAACTTTTAAACATAAAAATAAGGAATCCTTTGCATTTATCCAAATAAATAACAACCTAATTTGCTGATTAATAGCATTTTTATATATTTTCAGCAAGCCCTAATTAGCGGCTGGGATGAAGGAATCCAACTTTTACAGGTTGGAGATAAAGCGCGTTTTGTAATTCCGTCTGATTTAGCTTACGGAAGCCGTGGTGCTGGTGGTGTAATTCCGACAAATGCAACACTCATTTTTGATGTAGAATTGATGCAAGTAAGATAGAAACGAAAAAAATCCCGCAAAAAAATTTGCGGGATTTTTTAATTAAGAGGGAAACGGAGTTTTTTTCCAAGGCGGCATCAGCCACAGTAAAAAAGCTAAAATCAAACAAGGTAATATCATCCAAATTGCCGCCATCAAAGTACCTTCCATACCAAAGATATTTATCTTATAATTAGTGAATCCACTAAAACTTTTTGAAAATAATTGACCACCCAATACAACATTCCATCGCATAAAAAAGATGCCGAATAAAACCATCAATCCGGTCATAAAATAAGAAATTTTTCTAATGATTTCTGATGGTTTGTAAACTTGAAACAATCCTAAAACACTTAAAGGAATTATAGTTCCAATCACTACTTGAAATACTAATAAAGTAATATTCAATTTTCCGTTAACCAATACTTTGATAATATCAAAAGATTCCTCCGCTTCATAAAATCGATGAATTTGATCTAAAGATTCCAGTGCAAAATCTACTATCAAAATATAAAATAAATACTTGGCGATGGTGTCTAAACAAGGCATATCAATTTTCACTTTCCTTACCCAACTCACTATCATATAAATGACCATAACCAATGCTATTCCTGATACCATAGCAGAAAATAGAAAAATTACGGGCATCAATACGGTTGACCACCAAGGATTTGCCTTAATAGAACCAAAGATAAAACCAACGTATCCATGCAATAAAAACGCCGATGGAATACCAATTAAAGTAATAAAATACCCTAATTTATCATCTCGTTTAGCTGATTTTTCATCGGTATCATTGATGCCTAAAGTAATTATTTTATAGAAAAACTTTTTGAAACCGATACTTGATTTAGACCAGATGACAAAATCTCGTCTATAATCAAACCAAATTTCCAATAATAATACGACCATTAAATACCACAAATACACAAACCCGAAAATGGCCATAGCCGAGGTTGGATTGGGCGTAATTAAAATCCTATACGCACTTAGTGGCTGTGTTAAGTGACTTACCAATGGTAATGTTGCCACAAATAAAAATGATAAAGCCGTTAATAAGGCAAGTTCATAAGTTGGTTTTAAAACCTTTACATTAAAAACGCGTTCTAAGGATGCTAAAATAAAAGCTCCTGCAACCAATCCTGTTATATAAGGATATAAAACAATCATTAGTCCCCAATTCATTTCAATTTCATTAGGATATATGTAACCATCTACTTGAGATAGCAATTCGTATAAGTGTTGATAATGCTCTTCCATAATTATTTAACTTCTGAACTTAAACCGTTATAAAATACTTTTGAATGGGTGTTTAAATGGGGCTTTAAAACCTGAGTCTGGTTTTTCTGCAGGAATTTCACCAACTTACTTTTTTTATCTCTTAAATCACCAAATATTCGGGCATCAGTTGGACAAACTTCTACACAAGCGGGTTGTAATCCTTCATTGATTCTATGATAACAAAAAGTACATTTATCAACTACTTTTTTTATAGGGTCAATATATCGAGCCCCATAAGGACACGCCTGAATGCAATATCTACAACCTATACAATAGGTTTCATCAACTAAAACCACACCATCCGGACTTACAAAAGTAGCACCTACCGGACATGCCTGAACGCACGGTGCATTTGAACAATGATTGCAAAGTTTCGGAACCATAAAAGATTTGAAAATATCTTCATCTGGAACCGATTGTACCAATCCGTCAATTCCTCCATTGGGCGATTCAATTTTAACTGTGCCATCATTTTTTACGGTATATTGTTCTACCCAAGTTCTAAAATAAAAAGGTACTTCAGGTACTTTATTTTCTGTTTTACAGGCAGCTGTGCATTTTCCGCATCCAATGCATTTTTCAATATCAACACCCATTCCCCATAAAGGTTTGTCAACATTTTTCTCGATGGTTGTTTCTTTTGCGATTGCTTCAAATGGCTTTATAAGCGAATAAAAAATTGTTCCTCCAACTAAAGCTACAGAAGTTTGGAAAAACTTGCGTCTATTTTTATTTATTCTATCCATGGTTTGTGAGGATTATGACATTCAATACAATTTTTATCTTCATTATGATCAGTTAAGTCAATCATTTTAATTTTGTTTTTGCGGGCAGCATTCAAAAAATGACATTGTGCACACATTTTACGTGTAGATTCTAACTTTGGTGGTTTTACTTTGCATTCTGTATTTGCGTCAATTTTAGGTGTATGACAAGTTTCACATCTAAGATTGGAATGTAAAATATACTCATCATCATCAATTGATACTGTTTCTGATTTTAAATCGTAAATATCTTCATGACATGAAGCGCACTTTTCTTCTCCTTTAAATTGAGGAATATCTAATTTATTATCTTCAATGGCATTTGCTCTATAATGTCCGTATTTCCCAAATGATTCAGGTGTAAGGTAATCTTGTATCACAAGAAAAATCCCTACAAAGACAATAAATGATAATAGTAAACGAAATATTAATTTTGCCATATATTAATTTTTGATTTTGTTTAAATATAAGCTGTTGGACGTAATTAAATTATTGCGTAAATCTCAATTTTATTTTTTTAATTCTCTAATGTAGAGTACTGTTAACCAAATTTCCTCATCTGTTATTTTTTTGAAATTAGGCATATCTGCTCTACCGTTTTTAATTTTGTAGAATAATTCACCGTCTGTTTGAGCTTGAAAAGCAACAGAAGTAAAATCTCCTAAATCGCCTTTCACACTTTTAGATTTAGGTCCATCACCTAAACCTTTTGCTCCGTGACATGCTTTACAATGTTTTGAATAGAGTAATTTTGCTTCCTCTAAATTTTCGTCTGATGCTTTTACAGTGCTTTTCACTGCCTTATCTTTTTCAGGCACAATCCATTTATCTTGATCTACTGAAAAAGACACTAAAGTAATAGCAAATATTGCTACCATAAAAAGAATTCCAACTTGTTTCATAATATTCTGATTTTTATTAAAAAATTTATTAAATACACAAAAAAAATTAAGATCTTATTAAAACCTATAATTTTATTTTTTTCTCTCTTTGCGTTCTAAACTGTCTATATTATAACCTTCAAATATTATTGCAATAGCAATCTTGGTTAAAAATGTAAACAATAAAGATCCAAGGGAAAATATCATTACCGCTGTTTGAACTTCTGTCATTGAAGGTTTATACACATAAATTTGACCTAAAACATCCGGAGTAAACCCAGGTATAATTAAAGCCATTCCTTTTTCTATATAAACACTGGAATAAATTAATACAGCCCCAATATTTAAAGTTACAAAATTCTTACGCGTTTTAGGAATGAGGAATAAGAAAAATGCTATCACTCCAAAAATTATAGATGCCCAACTATAAAAAACGATCTCTTTATTATCACCAAGTCCAAAAAGTAAATATTCCCAATATAATAAGTGTTCAGTTCCTGAATAAAATTCTTTAAATAACTCAGCAACAGTAAAAAATAAATAAATAAACATGGAATACACCATTAACTCAGCAATGGTAAATAATGCTTCATTTTTTATTTCAAACTTCGTATACTTTCTCAATAATTGAAATAATATTAAAAGAATAGCAGGTCCTGAACAAAAGGCTGATGCTAAAAATCGCGGAGCCAATAATGCACTATTCCAAAAAGGACGAGCTGGCAAAGCATTAAATAGAAATGCAGTAACCGTATGAATACCAACAGCCATTGGAATACTAGCTAATACTAAAAATAAAACTAATTTTTTATTGTACTCTTTTTTGTTAAAAGCACTATATAATAAGTGTATAACAACTGTTGCATTTATCGCGAAATAGGTTAATAGAACGAAGAAATCCCATGCTAAAATTGAATGTGGAAAGTTCATTGTTCCAATAAATGGTAACATATGCCAAAATCTAAGAGGGTGTCCTATGTCTACAACTACAAATGCAATACTCATTATTACCGCACAAACTGCCAGCAATTCACCAAAAATTACAATTTCTTTAATAGGCCCCCAATGGTATATATATGCTGGGATTACCAACATTACGGCCGCCGCAGCTACTCCAACTAAAAATGTAAAATTTCCGATATAAAAAGCCCAAGAGACAGAATCTCTCATGTTTGTAGTTATCAATCCATCTGTAAGTTGCCCATAATATCCATACCCCCCCCAAAGTATTAAGATTGTCAGTAATATTAACCAAGCAAAATAAGGTTTACCTCCTTGAAAAATTATCTTTAAACTGCCTGTTAGAAAACGAGTAAAATTCATATAAATACTATTAGAATGTTTTTAAATCAATTTTATGATGCTATTTCTATTGTTTTCAGATTCGATTTTATCCGAAATAATAATAGAATTTAGGTTGCGTGTTTAACTCCTGTTTTAAAACAAGTACACGTTTATTGTCTAAAATATACCTCACTTCACTTTCAGGATCCAAAAGATTCCCGAATTTTCTTGCACCTACCGGACATATTTCAACACAAGTCGGATATTTTCCTTCCCTAGTTCTTTGTACACAAAACGTACACTTTTCTACCACTCCTTTTTGTCTGGGTCTGTTTCCTAAATAATGAACTTCTGTATTAATTTCTTCTACAGGTATATTTGGCTCTCCCCAGTTAAAATGTCTAGCTCCGTATGGACATGCTGCCATACAATATCTACAACCGATACACCAATTATAATCAACCACTACAATACCATCTTTTTCTTGCCAAGTTGCTTTAGCAGGACAAACGGTTACACATTGAGGGTTTCTACATTGCTGACATTGAACCGGAAAATAGAAATATCCTTTTTCAGGTACTTTCTCTGGGTTATAATGAACATCAGAATGTGCAAGATCAACTCCTTTCTCTTTTTCCATCTGGAGCACTTGTATCCACTGAATTTGCGGATCGCGAGATTGATTGTTTTCTTTCACGCAAGCGGTAACACATTTTCTACAACCAATACATCTGGAAATATCTAAAGCATATCCAAACAAAACACCCTCCATTGCAGGTTTGTATGATACATGAAAATCCTTTCCATATCTTTTCTTGTATTTTTCTCCTAAATTCTTAACAATCTCATCCTTTTCTTCATCAGTTAATTCTCTGAAATTTTGCTGAAGATATTCATCAATTTCCTTCATATTACACCCCGAAAGCGCCAGTGTTGAAAATGTTGCTAAGGATATATTTTTTAAAAATGATCTTCTGTTATTATCAGTTTTCATTGCTTTCAGTATTTTCAGGTTTTATAAATAACTTAATATCTTCCTGTCTAACAGGTGGTATTTCTGGAGTTATTTTTTTAAATTTTGGCGTGTGAGGATTATGACAACTTACACAAAGTAAATACTCTTTTTTCCCATTCCATTCTCCAGTTCTTTTACCATGAACCCCAACTTTCCAATCTCTGTATTTTTCTCCATGACATTGACCACAAAGTTTATATGATTCTTTAAAATCTAACTTTCTTCCATTAGCTAACTTAAGTGAATCTCTTTCTTTAAGATCATGACAATCCAGACACCAACGGTTTTCACTATCATGTTTAAATGAAATATCATCATGCCATTCAACTAATTCTCTTCTAACCGGATTCGGTTTTTGAAATGCATGACAGTCATTACAAGGAAAAATTCCATCTGTAAATGGCGGAGGATCTACAGCATAATCTTCTGTTATTTTTTCCCTTTTAATTTCAACTATTTCTTCTTTTACAGCATGTGAATCTTCTTTTTCTTCTGGAGAACAAGAAAAAAGGAAAATAAAAACAACTGCCGGTAAAATACCATAAAGTTTAATGAACTGAATTAATTTATCTTTCATAAAAATTAATTTATTTTTTATTGATTGATGCAGAAAAATATTTCCTTCAATTTTTTTTAAATATAATTCATTTATGTAACATATATTACAGTTATTATTCATTTATGTTAATATATATTCAGTCTAAATAAATATTTATTGATAATATGACAATTGTCATATTTTAAAAATCATAAAAAAACAACAATTTTGAGCTCATTAAAAAAGAGGTTGACTAAATTTTATAGCAACCTCTCTTTTAATCATTCAATTTTTAAATTTAACTTCATCAAGCTCCTTTCCATTTAATATTACAGCCCATACTCGGTTTTTGCGGACAGTGATTGGGTTTATTCTCTAACAGGCAATCCAGCGCATAGCGCAAATCCATTGCAGTTACCGGAATACCATTTTGGGGTCGCGAATCATCTAATTGTCCGCGATAAATTAATCTTAAATCCGCATCAAACAAATAAATATCAGGCGTACAAGCAGCTTCATATAATTTTGCCACTTTTTGGGTTTCATCGTATAAATAGGGAAAAGGATATGGAAGTTCTAGGGCTATTTTTTTCATCAATTCAGGTGAATCCTCCGGATAATTTTCTACATCATTGGATGAAATTGCGATGAAAGAAATGCTTTTTTGCGGATAATCATGAGCTATCTTAACCAATCCTTCGTTGATATGAATTACATACGGACAATGATTGCAAATAAACATAATGACCGTTCCTTTTTCACCTTTTAAAGTTGATAACGACATTTCTTTGCCAGAAATAGTATCCGGTAAACTAAAATGCGGTGCTTTAGTTCCTAAAGCCAACATATTTGAATAAGTTCTTGCCATAAATCAGTCAATTTTTGTAAGTTTATCAAGTAAATTTAATCTATAATTTCAGCATACTAAAATATTAAAAATGAGTTCAACTATTTCTTTTGATGATTTTCAAAAACTGGATATCAGAACCGGAACCATTATTCAGGTCAATGATTTTCCAAACGCAAAAAAACCGGCTTATCAACTCATTATTGATTTTGGCGCTTTAGGCATCAAAAAATCGAGTGCCCAAATTACTGATTTGTATTCAAAAGATGATTTGCTTAACAAGCAAATCATCGCAATAATCAATTTTAAGCCCAAACAAATTGCCAATTTTATCAGTGAATGTTTGCTGTTGGGAGTAGCCAATAATCAGAATGAAATTGTATTGTTAAAATCGGATAAATCAATTATGAACGGATCAACCATCAGCTAAATGATTGCAATTGAGAATCTTAATTCATTCAAAAACAATTTAGAAGGCGAACTTTATTTCGATACACTTCACAAAACTATTTACGCTACCGATGCATCGGCCTATCGAATGATTCCATCGGCAGTTGCCTATCCCAAAAATGGATCGGATTTAAAAAAATTAATCCATTTTGCTAAAGAGAACAACACATCACTTACACTCAGAACAGCAGGAACATCTTTAGCGGGACAAACCGTTGGTGAAGGAATTATTGTGGATGTTTCCAAATACTTCACTAAAATTATTTCATTTGATGAAGTTAATAAAACGCTTACTGTTCAGCCGGGAGTTATTCGTGATGAACTCAATTTATTTTTAAAACCCTACGGATTATTTTTCGGCCCCAATACTTCTACCTCCAATCGTTGTATGATGGGCGGAATGGTGGGCAACAATTCATCCGGCACAACTTCTATTAAATATGGAGTTACCCGCGATAAATTGGTCGCTTTAAAAACTTTATTAAGCGATGGTTCTGAGATTTATTTTTCTGAAATTTCTTCGGATAATTTTATTCATAAATCAAAAGAAAATTCTTTAGAGGGAAGTATTTACCGGTTATTTTTTGATGAATTAAGTGATAAATCAGTCCAAAATGAAATTATTGAAAATTTTCCGCATCCGGAAATCCACAGAAGAAATACCGGTTACGCCGTTGATGAATTGTTAAAATCTGATTTATTTGGAGCGGCAGAACCAAGCATCAATCTGGCAAAATTACTATGCGGAAGTGAAGGAACTTTAGCCATTACTACCGAAATTACATTAAAATTAGACCCCTTACCGCCTACCCATAACATCTTAATTACTGCCCATTTTAACAGCATTCAAGAAAGTTTGGAAGCTGTGCTCATTGCGATGAAACACCAACTTTTTTCTTGTGAATTAATGGATAAAACGGTGTTGGATTTAACCAAAAATAACAGAGAACAAGCTAAAAATCGATTTTTTATACAAGATGACCCAAAAGCGATTTTGATGTTAGAAATTGCTTCAAACTCTTTAGAAGATGTTGAAAAACATGCTAATTCACTGATTGAAGATTTAAAAAAACATGGTTTTGGTTATGCACATCCAAAAATTTATGGAGCTGATATTGACAAAGTTGTTTCGCTTAGAAAAGCCGGATTGGGCTTGCTGGGAAGTATTGTAGGCGATGAAAAAGCAGCTGATTCGATTGAGGATACTGCCGTTAAAATTGAAGATTTACCCCATTATATTGCAGATTTTACCGAAATGATGAATCGTTACGGTCAAAAAGCGATTTACTACGCACATGCCGGAGCGGGCGAATTGCATCTGCGACCGATTTTAAATCTCAAAAAAAAATCGGATGTGATTTTGTTTAGAACCATCGCTTTTGAAGTCGCAAAATTGGTTAAAAAATACAAAGGTTCTTTGAGCGGTGAACATGGAGACGGAATGGTTCGCGGCGAATTTATCCCGTTTATGATTGGTAAAAAAAACTATCAATTGCTTCAAAAAATCAAAGCGACTTTTGATCCCGATGGAATTTTAAATCCCGGAAAAATTGTAAATGCCCCGCCGATGGATGAAAACCTTCGTTTTGAAGCAGGTAGATTAGAACCAAAAATTACAACTTTCCTTGATTTTTCTGATAGTTTAGGTATTTTAAGAGCCACTGAAAAATGTAACGGTTCCGGCGATTGCAGAAAATTGACTTCAGCAGGCGGAACGATGTGTCCGAGTTATCGCGCTACCCGAAACGAAAAAGATACCACCCGCGCACGAGCCAACGCTCTGCGCGAATTTTTAACACAATCAGAAAATACCAATAAATTCAACCATCAGGAATTGTATGAAGTGTTGGAATTGTGTATCAGTTGCAAAGCGTGCGCCGGTGAATGTCCAAGTAATGTGGATATGGCAACGTTGAAAGCCGAATTTTTATATCAATATCAGCAAAGAAATGGAAGCTCATTTAGAACCAAACTATTTGCTTATAATGCTGAATTAAATAGAATTGGAAGTATTTTCCCGTCGATTACCAATTTTATATTGAATCGAAAATGGTTTAAAAACGTATTGAGAATCGCATCAAACAGAACAATTCCGGCATTAAATTCCCTTACTTTCAGCCATTGGTATCAAAAGAATAAAGACAGTTATGCTATCGAAAATCCGATTAAAACCCTGTATTTATTTTGTGATGAATACACCAATTTTTACGGTGTACAAACCGGAATTGACGCCTTTATTTTGTTATCGAAATTAAATTATCAAGTTAAAATGATTAATCACCCAGAAAGCGGACGTAGTTTTATTTCTAAGGGATTTCTGCAACAAGCCAAAAAAGTTGCTGATGCTAATATTAATATTTTCAAAAATTTGGTTTCAGAAAACATCCCTTTAATTGGTATTGAACCCTCTGCTATTTTGGGTTTTCGTGATGAATACATTCGTTTGGCTGATGATAAAAATGTCGCAAAATACGTTTCGAATCATGCTTTTACCATCGAAGAATTTTTTAAAAATGAAATCGATTTAGGAAATATTCAATCTGATTTATTTACTGATGAACATCATAAAATTAAAATACACGGACATTGCCATCAAAAATCGTTGAGCAATTTGGAAGCTACTCAAATGATGTTATCACTTCCAAAAAATTATGACGTAAAAATTTTAAATACAGGTTGTTGCGGAATGGCAGGTGCTTTTGGATATGAAGAAGAACATTACGAAATCAGTATGAAAATTGGTGAAGAAAGTGTATTTCCAAGAATCCGAAATTTAACTGCTGATACACAAATTGCGGCTGCCGGAACCAGTTGCCGTCATCAAATTTATGATGGAACACATCGGGCTGCACAACATCCGGCAACAATTTTGAAGAACGCATTGAAATAAGTTGTAAATTTATATAGTGTTGCCCCCCGACTTGGTTCGACTTAGCTCACCAACCGTTGCTCGGGGTACAGAACTGAGAACTTATAAATTCTTTTATCTTGTTAATAAAATAAATCTTAATGATGGAAACAAAAAACTTACTGCTTTTAAGAAATTTATTTTTTAAAGCGTTTTTAATCGGATTGGCCATTTTTATATTTTTAATTGTAGTAACCGCCATTTTATGGGAACCTTGGTCAACTTTTGTAACATCAACCTTTAAAGTTGAAGAAGCCGCTTTAGGGAAAATAGTTGTTAATTCCTTTTTAAATATGCGAATTATTATTCTCTTTTTATTTTTAGTTCCGGCAATTGCACTTCATATAATCATTAAAAAATTCAAATAAAAAAGGCCTGAAAAATCAGACCTTTTCAGTTATTATCTTGTATAAAATAAACCGGCGCCAGGACCTAAAGGCCATTCAA
Source organism: Flavobacteriaceae bacterium (assembly GCA_030683815.1). Classification (GTDB taxonomy): domain Bacteria; phylum Bacteroidota; class Bacteroidia; order Flavobacteriales; family Flavobacteriaceae; genus JAGXRT01. The sequence continues at coordinate 108,549 of JAUXPJ010000010.1, read as the reverse complement.
AATAAATCCACGCCATTAAAAGTGCCGTCCATAAAATGGTAAAAATTAACGTATAAGGTAACATAACCGAAATAATGGTTCCAATTCCGGCTTTTTTATCATATTTCTGAATAAAAGCGATGATTAACGCAAAGAAACTCATCATCGGTGAAATGATGTTGGTAACACTATCTCCAATTCTGAAAACTACCTGTGATAATTCCGGAGAATAGCCCATCAACATAAAAATAGGAATAAATATGGGAGCCATAATAGCCCATTTGGCAGAAGCACTTCCCATGACTAAATTTACGGTTCCTGCAAAGAAAATAAACATAATCATCATCACATAAATATTCAAATCGGCTGCCTTCAGTGCTTCAGCACCGGTAACCGCCATGTAGATTCCCAGATTACTCTCTTTAAAATACGCTACAAATTGAGCGGCAAAAAATACCAAGACCAAATAAGTGGACAATGTTTTCATACTTTCAGCCATTCCGTTCATGATGTCAGTATCATTTTTAAACTTCCCGATAGCAATTCCGTAAACAATTCCCGCAGATCCGGCAACTAAAAACAAGAGCGTTACAATTCCTTCCAATAAAGGCGATTTTAACATCGAGCCACCTTCTCCCCTAAAATAACCATCAATAGGAATTGAACCCACCAATACAAAAACTACAAACAATAGAAAAACTAGCCCTGCTCTTCTCAATCCTTTTTTCTCGTCTTTGGATAGTTTATCAATTTTTTCGGGGATGATATCATCAGATTCAAATTTTCCTAAACGAGGTTCTACTATTTTCTCTGTAACAAAGGTTCCTGCGATGGCAATCATAAAAGTAGAAACTGCCATAAAATAATAGTTTGCCGTTGCATTTACATGATAAGTTGGATCTATAATTTGAGCCGCTTCTTGTGATAATCCGGCTAATAACGGATCAATGGTTCCTAAAAATAAATTGGCACTGAATCCGCCGGAAACACCGGCAAAAGCGGCTGCCATACCTGCAACAGGATGACGACCAACCGCCAAAAATATAATACCTGCAAGCGGAATCAATAATACATAACCAACATCACTGGCTGTATTAGACAAAACTCCGGCAAATACAATTACAAATGTCAATAATTTTTTAGGTGATGAAAGCACTAATTTTCGGATTAAAACTCCAATTAAACCACTTTTTTCTGCAATTCCGATACCTAACATCGCCACTAAAACAATTCCGAGCGGTGCAAAACTGGTAAAATTAGTAACGGTTTTTTGAAAGATAAAATGCAATCCATCAACCGATAACAGATTTTTAACCGGAATTATTTCATGAGTAGCAGGATGGGCTACTTGCCATCCCAAAAAATATCCAAGTCCGGAAACAACTAGGGTTAATACGGCAAAAACTAAAAATAAAGTGGCGGGATGCGGAAGTGCATTTCCAGTTCGTTCCACTACGTTTAAAAATCGTTGAAACAACGATACTTTCTTTTTATTGTTTGTCATTATTTTAAATTTAAAGTGGTAAATATATAAAATCTAATATCATGTAAAGATGAGTTTTATCAATTAATCCTATTTAATTTGCATCATTTTATACATCAGACGAAAGAATATAGATAAAAGAAAAAGACTATTATTTTAACAATCAACTATTTAACACATTTATTATTATTACTGTTAATCATATAATTAAAGAGATAATCAGTTATATGCAATAAAAACTACCAGTCAATCGTTTCAATTCCTTTATTTTTTAAATATAAATTTGCTTTACTGAAATGCTGATTTCCAAACCAATAACCTCTATTGGCACTTAATGGCGAAGGATGACCACTCATTAAGATACAGTGTTTTTCTTTATCGATTAAAGCACTTTTATTTTTAGCAAAAGAACCCCATAACATAAAAACTACATTATTTCTTTGCGCCGAAATCAATTTAATAATCTCATCAGTAAATTGTTCCCATCCTTTTTGTTGATGTGATCCCGGCTTATGCGCACGAGCCGTTAAAGTTGCATTGAGCAGCAAAACCCCTTGCTTTGCCCATCGGGTTAAATCACCACTTTCCGGATAAGAAACTCCCATATCATTAGAAATTTCTTTAAAAATATTGATTAAAGAGGGTGGATGCTGAATTTTATCATGAACCGAAAAACAAAGTCCGTTGGCCTGATTTGGTCCGTGATACGGATCTTGACCAATGATAACAACTTTTACATCAGGAAAAGGACAAGCATCAAAAGCGGCAAATATTTCAGACCCTTTTGGGAAACATTGATGCGTTTTATACTCCGTTCTTACAAAATCAGTCAGGTTTTTAAAATACGGCTTTTCAAATTCATCACTTAAAACTTCTTTCCAACTATTTTCTATTGCTATTTCCATTTTATAAAAGATAAGAATGTCTAAACTCAACTATTCTGCTTAATTTTGTTTGCTTCAAATATAATATTTTGATGGGTAATATTGCAGAAAAAACCTTAACTGATTTAGAATTTTACACGGTACTTCACAGTATTGAAAAATATTGTCTAACCGATTTAGGCAAGAAAAAAGTTCAAGAAATTAGACCTATTTCTAGAAAAGAAATATTACTGTCAGAATTATCTCAAACTTTTGAATATGTCAGTTCTTTTGAAAACGATAATAGAATTCCAACTCATTATTTTGATGAAATTACCAAAGAAATCCATTTATTAACGGTTGAAAACAGTTATTTAGAACCTACATCATTTTTAAAAATTGCCTCTTTAACCAATACTGTTTTAGAATTGTTAAAATTCTTCAAAAAATTTGAAGTACTTTATCCAACCTTGACTCAAAACTCTGTAAATCTGACTTATGATCCTTCAATTGCAGTTGAAATTCAAAAAATAATTTCACCTTTCGGAACCGTTTCAGACACGGCATCGCCTAATTTAAAGCAAATTAGAAAATTGATCGCAGAAGTTCGAAGTCAAATTACTGACGGATTTAACAAAGCGCTTTCTAAGTTTAACGGATTGGGTTATTTAGATGATATTCGAGAATCTGTGATGGAAAATCATCGGGTTCTAGCCGTTTTAGCAGCGCATAAAAAAAAGGTAAAAGGACTGTTTTTGGGCACCTCAAAATCGGGTAGTATTGCATTTATCGCCCCAGAAGTTTCTCTTCATTACACCAGAGAATTACAAGATTTAGCACATCAAGAAAAAGAAGAAATTATCAAAATATTAAAAAAATTAACTGATGAATTGCGCCCTTTTCATCACTTATTAATTGAGTATCAAAACTATTTAGTTCATTTAGACATTGTAAGCGCAAAGGCAAAATATGCGGTTTCAATCAAGGCAACACTTCCTGAAATTATTGATGAAAAAAGGCTTTTACTTAAAAATGCCTATCATCCAATATTGGTAGAACTCAACAATCAGAAAAAAATAAAGACAATTCCACAAAGTTTTGAACTCAACGAAAAACATCAAATAATTGTTATTTCAGGACCCAATGCAGGCGGAAAAAGTATTACTTTAAAAACGGTCGGAATCTTACAATTGATGATTCAGAGCGGTATTTTAGTTCCTGTTCATGAACGCAGTGAAATGTTTTTGTTCGATACTATTTTAACCGATATCGGTGACAATCAATCCATTGAAAATCATTTGAGTACTTACAGTTATCGCTTAAAAAACATGCGACAATTCCTTAAAAAATGTCAAGAAAATACGCTGTTTTTAATCGATGAATTTGGCACCGGAAGTGATCCGGAATTGGGTGGTGCTTTAGCCGAAGTGTTTTTAGAGGAATTTTATCATCGAAAAGCATTTGGAATTATCACAACTCATTATGCTAATCTCAAAATTTTAGCTGATGAATTGCCGAATGTTGTAAATGCCAATATGCAATTTGACGAAAAAACCTTGGAACCGCTTTATCATTTACATATCGGCCAGCCGGGAAGTTCGTTCACTTTTGAGGTGGCTCAAAAAAACGGGATTCCTTTTAGCATTATCAACAGAGCCAAAAAGCGCGTTGAAAAAGGGAAAGTGCGCTTAGATAAAACCATTTCAAAACTGCAAAAGGAAAGAAATAAACTGCAAAAAACATCTGAAATATTAGAAATTGAGAAAGATAAAGTAATTGAGAGTTCAGAAAATTTACAAGAAACTCAAGATAAAATGCAACAAAAATTGACGCAGTTTTATGAGTTGTATGATCAAAATCAAAAGATGTTAATTTACGGTAGAAAAATAAATGAGCTGGCTAATAAATATTTCCAATCTAATAATAAAAAGCAATTTTTAGCCGAATTTAATTTATGGATTGCCTCCGAAAAAGAAAAATATCAAAAGAAAAATCCGCCAAAACCAATTGTTAAAACAGCATCAAAAAAAATTATTAAAAAAGCTGATTTAGAAGTTCTTAAAAAACAAGAAGCATTAATAGCTACTGAAAAAGAAGTGCTGAAAGAAGTAGAAAAAATTAAGGTTGTAGTTGAAGAAACTAAAAAAGTTGAACTCGAAAAAAAGAAGAATTATCAATTCAAACTTCACGACCAAGTACGTTTGTTTGATGGAAATGCCTGCGGTACTATTGATAAAATTGAAAAAAATATTGCTACTGTAAACTATGGAATCTTCACCACCAAAGTGTCTATTGAGCAGCTCGAATTGGTTCAAAGAGCCAAAAAATAATTATCAAAAATAAATAATGATTTGATATTTTTTTAAAGTTTGCTACTTTAAAAACAATTTTCTATTTTTAACACATTACAATAAAGCATTTTATGAATAAATTTCTTCAAGCTTTTACCGCATTTTTAATTTGGTCAGTGATTGCTTTATTGTTTCATTTTTTTATCAGTGATGCTATTTTAGGCGAGTGTTCTTCTACTCATTTCCAAACTATTGAAAAAGAAATCAATACAAATAATATTCAAGAAAATAAATCTGAAATATTTCTTATTACTGATGAAAATGGTAAAAAAATATTTGAATTTGAGGGCAATTTTGTAATTAAATCCAAAACTGATTCTGTTTTAATTCCAATGGCATTCCAATCTTTAAAAGATTCTATTCAAAAATATGTAGAAAAAAATCCATCTTCCAACATATTTATCGTTGTAAATTATTTAAAATCGGAAATAAACAATACTACAGGAGAAAATTTTGGCCAAAAAAGAGGACAATTTTTAAAAAATTGGCTCGTAAATTCAGGAATTCCTTCTGACAGAATTTCAATAGAATCGCAATTAACTGAATTTAATTATGACCAGAATAATCAGTTTAATAGAGCTATTTCTCTTTATTTCAAAGATTTGGTTGGCTTAAAGGCGAGTAATGCTTCAGCCATTGTTGCTAATAAAACATTGCGTTTTTCTTTTGGAAATCAAAGTTTTAGACCAACTGATGAGTTGATAGATTATGTATTAGAATTAAAATCATTTTTAAGTCAATATCCCAATAAAAAAGTATACATTATTGGACATACTGATAGTGAAGGAGATGCAACATTTAATTATAATATTGGTTTGCAACGCGCACAATTTGTAAGAGATTTTTTGATTTTACAACAAATTGAAACCTATAAAATTATTACAGAATCAAAAGGAGAAATTGAACCTATTGCTGATAATACAACCCGCGAGGGTAAATCTTTAAACCGACGAATCGAAATAATAATCAAATAACAAACCTCTATGTCCCTCACCATTTTTACCAACCAAGACACTGCACATCTTATAGAATTATTTCTGTGGATGTTAGGTGCTTTTTTAATTGGATGGTTTTTTGCAAAATCTATTTATGCTAAAATTCATCAAGAAGAAATTAAAGATTATAAAAATCAAGTTGAACTATATGAAGAAGAAATTAATACCACCATTAAGGCACGAAAAACGTATGAACGTGGCGTTATGGTTCCCAAAATAAGCACTATTTCTCCTGAAAAAAACCCGGATGATTTGAAAAATATTAGGGGAATTGGTCCTGTTTTAGAAAGCAAACTCAATGAGTTGGGTATTAGAACTTACGAGCAAATTACGCTTTTAACTGATGCCGATTTAGATAAAATTGCTGAAGTCACCACTTTTGGTAAGCATAAAATTTTAGCTGATGACTGGATTGGTCAAGCCAAAGAATTACTTAAAATTGATGACTAAAAACAAAAAACCCGAAGATATCTTCGGGTTTTTTGTTTTATTTATTTTTCATCTTCTTCGTCTTCTTCATCAAAAGAATCCATTTCTTGCTCATAAAATTCGTATGCTTTATCCAAAATAATAGCAACTTCTTCTTCTAAATTAACACCATCTTCGGCTTCTAATTCATCCATCCATTCTACTTCATCGGTAGCAATATTGAGGATAAAACTTGGAAATTCTGTATGGACAACAAACAAATCGTCTGGAAATTGACTGTTATCCGCTAATAAAAATTTAGGTAGTTTCATATGTAGGTATTTAATTGTTTATTTTATTTGTCATATGGAATACGCCAGTTTGATTGAAAATTTTTCATCAATGTTTGTCTTTTTCAAACATAACTATTTCATAATGATTTGTTTTTATAAGTTTTTTTGATAAATAATTAAATCTGATAAAAAGCATTATGGCAGATGCGCTTAAACCGGCAAATAATCCTATCCAAATTCCGATGGCTTCAAAGTTAAGCAAAATTCCCAAAATATAACTAATAGGAAACCCTATTATCCAGTAAGCAATAAAAGTAATATAGGACGGAATTTTAACATCTTGTAAGCCCCTTAAAGCACCTAAAAATACCACCTGAAAACCGTCTGAAATTTGAAATAGTGCTGCAATAATAAGTAACTGGGAAGCAATTGCAACCACTTCTAAATTATCTGTAAACATAAATGGCAGATAATTTTTAAGCAGTAAAAAGCCGATAGAAAAACAAGACATGATGAGAAAAACAAGTAAGAAATTAGAAAATGCAATTCGGCGTAATTCAATATAATTCCCAATTCCTTTTTGATTTCCAATTCTAATGGTTGCTGCAACACTCAATCCTGAGGCAATCATAAAAGTGGCAGTTGCCAATTTAATTGCAATTTGATTGGCTGCTTGCGGAAAAGCTCCTAAAGTACCCGCTAAAATAACAGTAGCTGAAAAAATTCCAACTTCAAATAACATTTGTAAAGCCGATGGAAATCCTATATTAATAATTTTTTTAAATACTTGAAGTTGTAAATGAGCTTTTTTAATTTTCTTTAAGAACGGCTTAAAAACATCATTTTTATTAAAGAAATGATACATCATTAAAACTAGAACAAACCTGGAAACTAAAGTACCTATGGCAGCTCCCACTATTTCCAATCGAGGAAAAATCCAAAAACCATAAATTAATATGAAATTTAAAATGATATTAACCACATTGGTAGCAATGGTAGCATACATCGGATATCTAGTCTGAGCCAAACCATCTGCAAACTGTTTAAATCCTTGAAATATCATCACCGGAATAATTGAAAATGCAACTATTTCATAATACGGAACTGCCAGCTCAACCACTTCTGCCGGTTGATCCAGATGATATAAAATAGGTTTTATTAACAAAAGAGCTATAAACATGACAATACCTAATATTGTTGTTAAAATAACGCCGTGCTGAAAAAAACTTCTTCCTTTTTTAATATTGTTTTCACCGTCTGACTCTGCAATTAAAGGTGTGATTGCAAATGAAAATCCTAATCCGATTGAAAATGCGATGAAGAAAAAACTGTTCCCTAAAGATGTAGCGGCTAAATGTACCGGACTTATTTGTCCGACCATTATATCATCAATTAATCCAACCAATAAGTGCCCTAAAGAACCCAACATAACTGGTGTGGCAATTTTTAGGTTTTGTCTAAATTCTGATGTATATTTATGCAACAACAAATTGTCAAATTTTCGCCACAAATATACATCTTTTAATTAATGGGAAATGCTTCAGTTATTTTCAATTTTGGCAGTAAAACTCAATTACACATTACATCTGTCATAAAATTTAATTATATAATTATAAAATTTTAAAATACACTTATTATGAGACTCGCTATCTTAATTTTAATTTTGCAAACAGAATTATTAATCAAAATTATAAATATAAATGGCTGTACTAGTAGGAAAAAAAGCACCTGAGTTTACTGCACAAGCGGTAATTAACGGAAATGAAATTGTAGAAAAATTTACTTTAAGTCAATATCTTGACAAGAAATATGTTCTATTATTTTTCTATCCTAAAGATTTTACTTTTGTTTGTCCAACAGAACTTCACGCATTTCAAAGCAAATTGTCAGAATTTGAGAAGCGCAATGTTGCTGTTGTAGCAGCATCAACAGATACCGAACAATCTCATTGGGGATGGTTGCAAATGAGTAAATCTCATGGTGGAATCCAAGGGGTTACTTATCCAATTGTTGCAGATACCAATAAAACTATCTCTAAAAACTATGATGTTTTAGCAGGAGATTTTTATTATGATGAAGATGGAATGTTACAAGCCGAAGGTGAATTAATTGCTTACAGAGGTTTGTTTTTAATTGATAAACAAGGAATTGTTCGCCATCAATTAGTGAATGATTTACCATTGGGAAGAAATGTTGATGAAGCATTGAGAATGGTTGATGCACTTCAATTTACAGAAGAACACGGCGAAGCTTGTCCTGCTGATTGGAACTCTCAAAAAGAGGGACTAAAAGCTACCCACGAAGGAGTTGCAGATTATTTATCCAATCACAAAAACTAATCTGTATAAACACAATATTAACTATATTTGAAAAAAAATATTATGGCATCAATCACATTAAAAGGAAATCCATTCAACACTTCCGGTACTTTACCTAAAGTTGGAGAAAAAGCAACTGATTTTTCATTGGTAAAATCAGATTTATCAACAGCAACTTTAGCTGATTTTAAGGGTTTTAATGTTATTTTAAATATCTTTCCAAGCTTAGATACAGGCACTTGCGCTGCATCTGTCAGACGATTTAACAAAGAAGCAAGTGAATTAGAAAACACCAAAGTTTTATGTATTTCACGCGATTTACCTTTTGCTCAAGCTCGTTTTTGCGGTGCTGAAGGTTTAAATAACGTCATTACTTTGTCAGATTTCGCCAATGGTTCTTTCGGAAAAAACTATGGTTTAGAAATTGTTGATGGTCCTTTGGCTCATCTTCATTCAAGAGCGATTGTTGTTTTAGATGAAAATGGTGTGGTAACTTATACTCAACAAGTTCCTGAAATTGTTGACGAACCCAATTACGAAACTGTTTTAGCAGCTTTATAATTAAATGATACAAAAAGGGCGTGAATTTATAATTGGCAGAATCAGAAGCATTCGTTTTGCTTTGTTAGGAGCTTGGTATTTAATCACTACCGAACACGCATTTATAGTTCACTCCCTTTTTTCTCTTTTCTTGATTTTTTTAGGATTCTTTATGAACTTAACAATTCAAGAATGGCTATTTCAAATTTTAGCCATCGGTTTAGTTTTGGTAGCTGAAGCATTGAATACAGTTCTTGAAAAAATAGCCGATTTTATACATCCTTCTTATCATCAGAAAATCGGTATCATAAAAGACTTAAGCGCTGGAGCCGTTTTTTTCGCTACGCTAATTTCCTTTATCATTCTTTTAGTCATTTATTTGCCAAAATTTATATCTTTATACCTTTAATTAAAGGTCTAATTCTGTATTTTTGCTGCTAATAATTGTTGAATGGCTAAGTCTAATAAATCATCTGCAAATCGAAATAATCCATCCTTTTTCAACAAAACCAATGTGTTTTTTGAGAGTCGTAAGACACAATCAATTATTGGATTATTTTTCTTTTTAATTGCAATTTTTCTCATTGCTTCCTTTATTTCTTTTTTTAGTGATCACAACTGGGAAAAAGATCAAAGTCAATTAACTTATATTGCCGATAGAAGTGTAGAAGTAAATAATTATCTTGGAAAAATCGGTTCAACTGTAAGTCAATTTTTTATTTATGACGGTTTTGGGATTGCCGCTTTCTTGATTCCGGTTTTATTATTTTTTACCGGACTCTATTTAACTGTAGGAGTTACTTTAAAAAAGCGATTTTGGTCATGGTCTTGGGCAATTTTAGGAATGATTTGGATATCATTAACTTTAGCTACGCTCGATGTGTTTCACACTACGGTAAGCGGTAAAATTGGCTATGAATTACAGTCATATTTACAAGATTATTTAGGTAAATTGGGCTTAATTTTATCGCTGATATTTGGTTTCCTATTATACATAACTATTCGATTTAATTTCCTTCCAGAAAAATTGATAGCACTTTTTAAAAGAACTAATACTGATGATTCTTTAGATAAAATTGATGGAGAACCCGAAAAAATCATACCTATTGTTGAAAATCCGATTATTAAAGATTTTAGTTTAACAAATCAAAATGAAGCAATTGAAGATGAATTCGATAATTATGCTTCGGATGATTTATCTATTGATATTGCACCAGTTGAAAAAGAAATCCAAGCAGAAGAAAACTTAGCGGCAACTTTAGTTCAAAAATACGGTGAATTTGACCCGCGACTTGAATTGAGTAATTATAAATTTCCAACGCTCAATTTGCTTAAAGATTACGATGATAGCATTGCAGTAGATCAGGAAGAATTAGAATCCAATAAAAATAGAATTGTTGATACACTCAACAACTATAAAATTGGTATCAAACATATAAAAGCTACTGTTGGACCAACAGTTACACTTTATGAAATTGTACCTGATGATGGAATCAGAATTGCCAAAATCAAGAATTTAGAAGATGATATTGCCTTATCATTAGCTGCTTTAGGAATTCGTATTATTGCACCGATGCCAGGGAAAGGAACCATCGGTATTGAAGTTCCTAATAAAAATCCTACAATTGTTTCCATGAAATCGGTAATTTCATCTTTGAGATTTCAGAATGCTCACATGGAATTGCCAATTGCCTTAGGTAAAACAATTTCTAATGAAACTTTTGTTGTTGATTTAACTAAAATGCCGCATTTATTGATGGCAGGAGCAACCGGACAAGGAAAATCTGTGGGTATAAATGCCGTACTTACATCACTTTTATACAAAAAACATCCGTCAGAAGTTAAATTTATTTTGGTTGATCCTAAAAAAGTAGAACTCACTTTATTTAATAAAATTGAGCGTCATTATTTAGCCAAACTTCCTGATTCTGAAGATGCCATTATCAATGACACCTCTAAAGTGATTAATACGTTGAATTCTCTTTGTATTGAAATGGATAACCGTTACAATTTACTTAAACTCGGAATGGTTAGAAATATCAAAGAATACAATACAAAATTTATCCAACGCAAGTTAAATCCGGAACATGGACATCGATTTTTACCTTATATTATTCTGGTTATCGATGAATTTGCAGATTTAATTATGACCGCCGGTAAAGAAATTGAAATGCCTATTTCGCGTTTAGCTCAGCTTGCCCGTGCCATCGGAATTCATTTAATTGTTGCCACCCAACGCCCATCTGTCAATGTTATTACAGGAATTATAAAAGCAAATTTTCCATCTAGAATAGCGTTTAGAGTAACTTCAAAAATTGATTCAAGAACAATTTTAGACGGCTCCGGAGCAGATCAATTGGTGGGTAAAGGAGATATGTTATATTCTGGCGGAAGTGATTTAATTCGTATTCAATGTGCGTTTATTGATGCGCCGGAAGTTGAAAAAATTACAGAATATATCGGCTCTCAAAGGGCTTTTGCTCATGCCTATTTATTACCTGAATATTCAAGGGAGGATAGTGGCACCAATATTGATATAGATTTGGGAGATAGAGATGAATTATTTGATGAAGCCGCAAGAATTATTGTAATTGCTCAACAAGGCTCCGCATCATTGCTTCAAAGAAAGTTAAAATTGGGGTATAATAGAGCCGGTAGATTAATAGATCAACTTGAATTAGCCGGAATTGTAGGTCCTTTTGAAGGCAGTAAAGCTCGTCAGGTTTTAGTTCATAATGAAATCGCACTCAATCAGTTATTAGACAATCAAAAAAACAACCCATAAAATGAGAATTGCTTTTATTTTTTTAACCTTTATTACTTTCCCTTTTATTTCAAATGCTCAAGGAAATTCAGCTAGAGCTTTATTAGATGAAGTTTCTTCAAAAATAGAATCCTATAATAATGTTTTTTTAGAATTTAATTACAACTTAGAAAACAAAGCAGAAAAAGTAAATCAAGAAACACGAGGAAATTTAACAATTCAAAAAAATCTGTATAACTTAAAATATTTGGGTGTTGAGCGTATTTTTGATGGAAAAAAAGTTTACACCATTGTTCATGAAGATGAAGAAGTTGTAATCAGTAAAAATGATAAAAAAGATGAAGGCTCTATAACTCCTTCTAAAATGTTTAATTTTTACAAAAATGGATATACCCTAAAAATGGATATTGTTCAAAAAAATGGAGGAAGGGAAATTCAATTTGTAAAATTAACTCCGATGGACAGCAACTCAGAAACACGCTATATTTTAGTTGGAGTTGATACCCAAACTAAACATATTTCTAAGCTCATTGAAGTGGGAAATAACGGAACGCAAACAACTCTTCTTGTCACTAATTTCAAAACCAACCAACAAATCTCTAATAAATTATTTACTTTTGATCTGGCTAAATATAAGAACGAAAAAAAATATTTAATTTCAGAGATCAAATAAGTTTTGAAAATACTTGATAAATACATTCTAAAAAGTTTTTTCACACCATTTATAGCCACATTTTTTGTGGTTTTATTTGTTTTGGTGATGCAGGCTCTGTGGCTTCGTTTTGACGATCTGGCAGGCAAAGGGCTGAACTTTGTTGTGTTGATGAAATTTCTCTGGTATATCACTTTAATTTCTGTTCCTACAGCTATTCCAATTGGTATTTTACTTTCATCAATTATGGCTATTGGAGATTTAGGCGAAAATTATGAATTTGCAGCTGCCAAATCTGCCGGTATTTCTCTTCAACGACTTATAAAACCTTTAGTAATCTCAGTTTTCTTCATTGGATCATTTAATTTTCTGTTCTTAAATTATGTGTTTCCAAATGCCATGTTTAAAACAAAAAACTTAATTCTTAATTTCAAAAAAACAAAACCGGCATTAGCTTTGGTTTCTGGAACATTTAATGATGAAATTCCGGGTTATAGCATCAAATTTGATGAAAAATTTGGCGAAAATGATAATCGCCTTAGAAATGTACTCATCAGAGATTTATCTGCAGGTAGAGGAAATATTAAAGATATTACAGCAAAAGAAGGATTAATTACAACTGAAGAAGGCAGTAAATACATGACATTAATTTTAACAGATGGTTATTATTATGAAGATCATGTAGATTATAAAAACCCTTATAATGATCGAAAAAATTTACCTTTTTCAAAAGCTCATTTTGATACTTACACTGTTAATATCGATATTTCATCATTTAATAATGTCGATTTTGATTCAGAAAGCTTAAAAGAAGCGCATGAAATGTACAGTGCAGCACAACTTTTAGTAAAAGCAGATTCACTTAAAATAAAATATGATGACTATGTTTTATCAAGAGCAGATAATTTTTATCAACGTATTGGAGCCAATAAATTGTACAAACGAGATTCTACCTCTTTCTCAAAACTGAATCCGGATATTCTTAAAAACTTTAAATCACATGAAAAATTAACTGTGATTGAAAATGCAGTTCAAAGTTCATCAAGATCATTAGAAAACCTCATCAATGTTAGAGAAACTTTTAAAAATAATCGCAAAGCATTGAATATGTTTGATATTGAATTTTTTAATCGAATTTCATTCTCTTTTGCTTGTTTGGTACTATTTTTTATCGGAGCGCCATTAGGGTCTATCATTCGCAAAGGCGGATTTGGAGTTCCGATGGTTTTAGGAATTTTTATTTTCGTAGTGTATTTTTTCATCTCCACTTTTGGTAAAAATATGGCAGAAGAAAGCTCTATTCCGGCATTTTGGGGTAGTTGGCTGTCGACATTTATATTACTTCCTGTCGGTATATTTTTAACCATTAGAGCAACCAAAGACAAAGGAAGAATAGATATTGACTTAATTATAGACAAGCTTGTGAAATACTTTCATAAATTTGCAAAAAATAAAAATTCACTCAAAACATAATGAATACTACAGATAAAACTTTTCAACTCAATTCAATTAAAGAAGCAATTGAAGATATCAAAAACGGAAAAGTTGTTATAGTTGTTGATGATGAAGATCGCGAAAATGAAGGTGATTTTGTAGCCGCAGCCGAAAAAGCAACTCCAGAGATGATTAATTTTATGGCCAAACATGGCCGTGGATTAATTTGCACTCCATTGACAGAAAAACGTTGTGATGAATTAAAACTCGACTTAATGGTTGGTCATAACACAGATCCAATGGAAACGGCTTTTACCGTTTCTGTTGATTTAAACGGCAATGGGGTAACAACCGGAATTTCAGCAAAAGACAGAGCCATCACCATAAAAGCACTTACTGATAAAACTTTAAAACCACATGACCTAAGAAGACCAGGTCATATTTTTCCTTTAAAAGCTAAATTAGGTGGTGTGTTAAGAAGAACCGGCCACACAGAAGCTGCTATTGATTTGGCACGTTTAGCCGGATTAGAACCTGCCGGGGTTATTGTTGAAATCATGAATGAAGATGGAACTATGGCAAGGCTTCCGCAATTATTTGAAATTGCCAAGACATTTGATTTAAAAGTAATTTCTATTGAAGATTTGGTGGCTTATAGAATGCAACACGATTCACTCATTAAAAAAATTGAAGATTTTGAAGTCGAAACCCGTTTTGGAAAATTTCAATTAATTGCCTACAAACAAACTACTAACAAACTGGTTCACATCGCATTAAAAAAAGGAAATTGGGAACAGGGCGAGCCAATTTTAGTACGGGTAAATTCAACTTTAATTAACAATGATATCATTGGTACTCTGACTACTAATCCTGATAAGAAACTAAAAAATGTTTTTGAAAAAATAAATCGAGAAGGAAAAGGAGTGGTGGTTTTTATCAATCAAGAAAATAACTCTTTAAATCTTGAAGAACGCTTAGCAACTTTACGAGAACAACAAAGTATAGAAGAGCAATCATCAATTACGCTACGTATGGATGAAAGAGATTATGGTATTGGCGCGCAAATTCTCCACGATTTAGCCATTGAAAAATTAAGAGTTTTATCTAATTCAACTCATAATAGAAAGCGGGTGGGAATGACAGGTTATAATTTAGAAATTGTAGAATATGTTCATTATTAATTCAACATATTTTCAAAATCAACCATAAAAAAAAGTAATCAAAATTGACTACCTTTTTTATTTCTATTCGTTTTAAAGAGCAAATTCTATTTCAAATCACTTAGATCAGTACCCGATTCTAACTCGATTGGTCCTTGATTTTCTCTAAACAATCGCGCAGTTAAAGGTCCCTTTAAAGTTACTTTTTCACCTTCAACAGCTAACCAACTTCCTTCTCTTAATCCTAAAACCGGTGTGTGATTAAATGCATGAAATTCTTTAATTCTGGTTTCACGTGTTTCACCCATATGGGTAGAATTTGGATCCGGATCTAAATAATGTGGATTCAAATTAAAACAAATCAATCCCAAAGTCACAAAACTTGGCGGATACATAATAGGCATATCATTGGTATTCATCATGGTAACTCCGGCAATATTACTTCCTGCACTCGTTCCAAAATAGGGAGTTCCTTTATCAACCACTTGAAACAAAGTTTCTAAAATATCTCTGCGATACAATTCGGCAAGCAACACAAAAGTGTTTCCACCTCCAACGAAAATACCTTTTGCATTTTTCAAGGCCCCTTTGGGGTCATTAAAAGTGTGTAAACCCTCTACTTTTTTGTCGATGCTTTCAAAAACACATCTCACTTTCTCAGTGTACTCGTCGTGTGTTAATCCACTTGGTCGCGCAAACGGAATAAACAAAATGGTCTCAACATCCTTAAAAAATATTTTTAATTCAGGTAAAAGATATTCTAAATAAGCTTTTCCATGAACGGTTGAGGTGCTGGCAATTAGTAATTTTTTCATCGGGTTAATTTTCATTAATTATAGCAGTAAATATACTCAATTTTCCGTTTTCATAATGTGTCCAAATCGGTCTAATTACACCATTAAGCGCATTTATATTGTTATAATCACCAAAAAATATATCTTTTGAAACTGCTGAAAATGGCTTTTCTGATATTTTTTTACTCACAAATTTTTTCCCGCCATTGTAGGAAACCGCCAGCGTAACATCCGTTTGATTGTTTTTTAATTGATTTCTATCGTAATAAACGATGTAAATATAACCGGTAGTTGGATCAATGCTCATCCATGTTAAAAATTGATGTGTTTTTGATTTGTCATTGTTTACTTTTTGGGGCTTACTCCAAGTTTTTCCCTGATTTTTTGATTTCGAAATAAAAACATCCGTATTGTTTTTTCCATTGCTATCATCGGTCCAATTGACATAAATAGTTCCGCGATGTTTACTGTTGCTATGATCAACAGCCGTTACCGGCATTCCGTTGCTTCTGCCAATACCTGGAATTTCTGTAGACCAGCCACTTTTTTGCGAGGTAATAATCACATCTTCAGCTAACCAATTTTGGCCATTATCAATACTTTTATCAAAATATATTTTATGATTAAAACTCCAGGCCACATAAATTTCTCCGTTGACACCAACACTTGGAACGGCACCTTCAGTGGTTAAATCATCGTCCATACAATTACCTTCTAACTGACTTAATTTGATTGGTGTTGAAAATGAATTTCCTCCATCAACTGATTTTGAAAATAAAATCCGGCTTTTATCTTCCGGTTTTTTACTTCCATATTTATCAAATTCAGTCCAAGTAACATAAATTTCATTGTTTAAAGGATTTACAACTGCCCATTCTTTATCTTGTTGTTTGGGTCGATTGTAGCCAATTCCGGTTCCGCCAGACCAACTTTTTCCGCCATCTTCCGATTTCTGTATCACAATTTGATCTAAAATTTTATGGCTCCTCCACCCTATTTTATCAGGATCTGAAAGATGTAAATAATAAAAATTTCCTTGATGATCAGCCACAATACACGGATCTCCAAAAACACCTAAATCTGATACTAATTTCTTAGTTTCCCAAGTTAAACCACTATCAAACGAATAATGAACATTATCTAAAACCGAGCCGGCCACCATATTATTTTTGTTTGTTGGGTTGATAAAAATACTGGGCTCACACGGTCCCAAACCAAAACCTTCTGATTCATAAATTTTAACATTTTTATAAGTACTTTTTAGAAATGAATTTTGTTTCTTGTGAACTTCTAAAGAACTGGAACAACTAACGATACTTAAGATTGAAATGATGATGAAAATTTTTCTCATTTTAGTCGATTTTTTTCAAATTTACACTTTTACGGCAAATGAAATTTTATAAAACATTTCTTTTCTTTTTGGCATTCAGTTTAATGTCATTGAGTGCTCATAAATATTATGTGAGTTTAACGCAGATTCACCATAATGAAAAAGAAAAATCAGTTGAAATTACGCTGCAAGTTTTCACGGATGATTTAGAATTGAGTTTAAACAATCAATATCATCAAACTTTATCATTGGGAAATCCGAAAGAAATTACACAGGTAAACTCATATATTTTAGATTATTTAAACCAAAAATTATCAATTAAAATTAATGGAAAAGCTTATGAATACAAAATGTTGAGCAAAGAAATTGAAGATGATTTAACTTTTATCTATTTGGAAATTAAGGGGATTAAAACATTAAAATCTGTTAAAATTTCCAATCAATTATTTTTTGAAACATTTGCAGAGCAACAGCATATCGTTAAAATAAAAACAAAAGGAGTGCATAAAAATATTATCCTTTTTAAGGATAAAAACAGTGAAGTAATAAATTTATAAAATCAATTAAATAATTTTTCTACATTTAACTCATCAAACAAAACAATCATCAACAATGAAAAAAATCGTTTCCATTTTAATCATTTTATGCTGCGGGATTAATTTGACATGGTCACAAGAATCAAGCTCAAAAGAAATCCAAAAAGGACATTACAACATCAGTAAATTTAAGCAGTTAAATGAAGAATTTTCAACGCCAAATATGTATAGAACTGCTGCCGGCGCACCGGGTAAAAATTATTATCAACAACGGGCAGATTATAAGATTGATATTGTTTTAGACGATAAAAATCAGAAAATTACGGGTTCAGAAACCATTACTTATTATAATAATTCGCCCGATAAATTGGAATATCTGTGGATACAGTTAGATCAAAACAGAAAAGCACCTAATTCATTGGTCAATGATGTCAATGCAGAAGGACCCGGCATGGGCTATCAACCGCAAAAATATGTGGCTGATTTTATGGGAAAACCTTTTGATGGCGGTTTTAAAATAGAATCTATTACCGATATCAAAGGAAAACCGCTTAAAAATACGGTCAATTTTACCATGATGCGTATTGATTTAGATACTCCTTTACAACCTGGTTCAACTTTTAGTTTTAATATCAAATGGTGGTATAATATCAATAATTACTTGGTTGATCGTGATCGTTCGGGCTATGAACATTTTCCAAAAGATGGCAATAATTTATACATCATCGCTCAATTTTTTCCAAGAATGGCGGTTTATAATGATGTGGATGGATGGCAACATATGCAATTTTGGGGACGCGGAGAATTTACCCTTCCGTTCGGAAATTATGAAGTTTATATTACCACTCCGGCTGATCATATTTTAGACGGAACCGGAGTTTTACAAAATCCGAAAGAAGTATTTACTGCTACAGAATTCCAGCGGTATAACGCTGCTTTCACCTCATTTGACAAGCCAACCATTATTGTTACTCAAGCTGAAGCTATTGAACGTGAAAAGCATTTTTCCGACAAAACCAAAACATGGAAATTTAAAGCAGAAAATGTGAGAGATTTTGCATTTTCATCATCTCGTAAATTTATTTACGATATGCAAGCTGTTAAAATTGGAGGTAAAACAGTGATGGCGGTTTCATTATATCCGAAAGAAGGAAATCCGTTATGGGAAGAATTTTCTACCAAAGTGGTGGCGCACACCTTAAAATCTTATTCAAATAGATTGTTTGATTATCCATATAACAAAGCCATTTCTGTAAATGCAGACCAGCAAGGTATGGAATATCCGATGATTTGCTGGAATTTTGGACGACCAAAAGAAGACGGAACCTATACTCCTCAAACTCGAAACGGTATGATAGGCGTTATTATTCACGAAGTGGGTCATAATTTTTTCCCGATGATTGTCAATTCTGATGAACGCCAATGGACTTGGATGGATGAAGGACTGAATACTTTTACGCAACTATTGTCACAGCAAGAGTTTGAAGCTGATTTTCCATCGCGCGGATATCCAAAAAATATTGTGGATTATATGAGCGGAGATCAAAATTATATCACGCCAATCATGACACAGTCAGAAAGTATTTTCCAGTTCAGCAACAATGCTTATGCTAAACCTGCAGCAGGTTTATATATGCTGCGTGAAATTATTATGGGAAAAGAGTTGTTTGACCATGCTTTTAAAACCTATGCCAATCGTTGGAAGTTTAAACATCCAACACCAGAAGATTTCTTCAGAACGATGGAAGATGCTTCTGCAGTCGATTTAGATTGGTTTTGGAGAGGATGGTTTTACACTACCGATGTCAATGATATCGGCATCAAAAGTGTCAAAAAATATTATGTTACCGATAAACCGACTAAGCGCGCACAAAATACAGCAAGGTCATATCGAACCAATATCACAGAATTTCCCAAGATGGTTTATTTGGTGGCTGAAGATAGCGATGATTTTTCTGAGGATATGAAAAATATTAAAAATCCGACCAAAGATATTCAATTATTAAGTGATTATTTAACTGAAAATTTCTCTAGAGATGAAATTGCCACACTTAAAAATCCGCAATATTTTTATGAAATCAAATTTGATAAACCAGGCGGATTGGTTATGCCAATTGTAGTAGATTATATTTTTGAAGATGGAAGTAAAATGAGTCATAAATACCCTGCAGAAGTTTGGAGATTAAATGACAAAGAAGTTACTAAGTTGTTACCAACTGAAAAAGTATTAAAAGAAATTATTATTGACCCAGAAGAAAAAACAGCAGATGTAAATACCGAAAATAATTATTGGCCAAAAAGAGAAGTGGTTTCAAAATTGCAACAGTTTAAAAATCAGCAATAACTTATAAAAAAAGTCCCGATTAAATTGGGACTTTTCATTTTGATTAAATTGTCAACCTATTTTAGGGCGACTTAAATGTGTTAATTTATTTTAAATTAAAGCTTAAACGAGCAAATATAAATCTTCCTCCAACACCAAATTGTTGTGCTCTACGTGACCAATCAAAACGACCTTCACTACGGTTGTTTTGATCTCCAACCGCGACTGGATCAAAATCTTTTATGGCTCTATCAGGATAAATATCAAGTAAGTTGTTTGCCCCAACCGTTAAAGTCAAATAATCATTCGCTTTATATCCTACGGATAGGTCAGTGACTACTTTCGCGCTAAATACTTGTTGATATGCCACAGTTGTTGTAGCTTCTTTAACTTTTCCAAAATAAACATTTCTAAAGAAAATATTAAACTTATCTGTGGTAAAGTTATTGGTCAGATTTATTTTGGTACCCGGAACGGATTCTTCTAAATAAACTCTACTATCTTCAGGAAAATAAATATTAACTTTTCCCGCTCTTTCCAAAACTTCTGAAGCGTGAATATCTCCAACTCGTATAGTTTTTGAGAAGGTTCCTGATAAATCTGATTTCAAACGCATTTTATTAGATAAATCCATTTTATGTGTTACTACAACATCAATACCTCTTGATTCTGTATCAATGGCATTTGCAAAGAATGATGCTGCTG
Organism: Flavobacteriaceae bacterium; assembly: GCA_030683815.1. Taxonomy (GTDB): domain Bacteria; phylum Bacteroidota; class Bacteroidia; order Flavobacteriales; family Flavobacteriaceae; genus JAGXRT01. The sequence goes on along the minus strand of JAUXPJ010000010.1, from coordinate 87,621 downwards.
TAGCATTAGCTTGTTGAAGCAGTAAATCTAATTCTGTTCCGGTTCCAGATCCTTTAAATTGCCCGGTATAAACTACACGGTCGGCAATAGCAACAAAATAACCGTCAACCGTCAGTGATAGATTCAATTCAGGTAATTTTGAGGTAAAACCTACACTTATACTCTTAGAAGTTTCTTGCTTCAACTCCGGAATACCTAATAATTTGGCCGCTCTACTGTCATTAGAGAAGGTACCCACTTCTTGTGGATTTCCAAATTGGTCAAAAATAGTGGAAGTAGAATTGAAGTTGATTTGGTGTAATGAAGGAGCCCTGAATCCTGTATTAACCGCTGCTCTTAAATTGGTATTATCACCCAATTTATAACGGGTAGCAACTTTAAAATTCAAAGTAGAACCAAAATCTGAATAATTCTCATAACGGGCAGCAAAACTTCCCAAGAATTTCTCAGTAAAATCGACTTCCATATCAAAATATCCGGCAATACTGGTTCTATTACGAATTAATTCATTAGCCGGAGAAAATCCGGGAAATACTTGTGAACCACCCGGCCTTGTTTTTCCAAAGAAATCTTTTCGGGTAGCTTGAGTAGCTTTTGTAATAGGATCTCCATTGATATCGTATTGAGCGTAAGATGCTAACTCTCCAGCCGTAATTTCATACTGTTCAAAGCGATGTTCTGCACCAAATGCCACATTTAAACCGGATAAAATAGCTTCATAGAATTTTGAAACATCTAAATTAGCGGTATTTTGAGTGAATGAGAATCCACCTGCGTCAAATGTAACAGGAGTTGCGTTGAGCATAGAAGCATTGGAAGTATTTGAAATGACATATAGAAACTGATTCATTCCCCATGTGTTACTAAAATCCACATCCCACGACTGAATTTTTCCTTTAATTCCAAGGGCAAGAGATTTATCGGTTATATTTGAAATAATCTCCGGTAAAAATCCGTTAATATAAGCCGGCGTATAAGTTCGTTCCTGATTTGGAAGTCGGTAAAATCCGGCAGAATTTCCGGTTCTGGAAGAAACTCCTGCAAAAGAGTATAATTCTGTTCCTTTATCATCAAGAGGCAAAGAGAAATTAGCAAAGAAACGACCTCCACGAAGTGAAGATTGACCAACTCTCATGTTAAAATCACTTTTTTGCATTCCTCTAACCGCTAATTCAGCAGTTGTTACGTTTGCATTTAAAATGGTTCGCAATGAAACTAAATCCGGAGCAGCAGCAATACTTGATTTTAATGCAGGAGAAAAATGAGTTACTTGACTTCCGTATGTTTTGATGGAAGCTAAATCACCAAACAAGTTGGCAATATTATAACCCGCTTTGTTTGCAACCCATTCAATAGAGTTATAAGCATTAAAAATAGTTCCTTCCCACTCTTTCATACGACTATAATCTTCACGAACATCAAAATCTCCTGTAAAGTTAACAAAACCTCCTTTTTCTCCTAAAGCTAAACCATAATTGGCGCTGATGTTAGTAGTTTCACCATCTACCCCTCCGGTTTGATCGTTAGAATTTTTTGAAAAGAACGCACCCGAAGTAACATTCACGTTTAATTCATTTGCTTTATCATTCATTACAATATTGATCACCCCTGCTATAGCATCTGAACCATACTGAGCTGCGGCACCGTCACGAAGTACTTCTATTCGTTTTATAGATGCTGCAGGAATAGCATTTAGGTCAGTTCCAACAGATCCCCTGCCAAAAGTTCCGTTAACATTCACTAATGAAGAAGTGTGTCTTCTTTTCCCGTTGATTAATACCAATACTTGATCTGGACCTAATCCTCTTAAAGATGCAGGATCAATATGGTCGGTTCCATCAGCAATAGTTTGCGTATTTGAACTAAACGATGGAGCTACATAATTCATGATTTGATTGAGATTTACTTGCGGAGACGAAGAGCTAAGTTCTTTCATATCCAAAATATCAACAGGAACGGGAGTATCAACAGCAGTTCTATTAACATTTCTAGAACCGACAACTACTACTTCTTGAAGTTCAACGCCGGAAGTTAATACAACGTTGAGATTAACATTACCGGTTACGGTAACTTCTTTTTTACTGAATCCTACGTAAGAAAATACTAATACATTCCCTGTGGAAACATTCAATGAAAAATTACCGTCAAAATCGGTGGTTGTTCCGATGGTGGTTCCCTTTACAATTACTGACACTCCGGGAAGTGCCATTTTACTGTCATCTTTTACATTACCAGCTACTTTAAAAGTTTGAGAAAATACAAATGAAGCTGTTAGCAGTAAAATTGAGCTTAAAAAATATTTTAATTTCATATGTCAATTAGTTAATGGTTATAAAAACAAATATTATATTTTTTTAACAATAAACAAAATATTAACATACTTTTTTAACAATACCATTTAATTATTTAATACAAAAAATCCCATTAAATAAATAGTATTTAATAAGATTAATCAATTAAAATGTAACTATTTTACATGGAATTCTACTTCCTTAAAACAAACCAAATCCCAATTAAAATTAAAGGAATACCCAGCTCTGCGAAGTCTCCCGACTTCGCAGCCATATAAATATTAATTTCTACTCATCTCCAACTCATCAAAACCAAAAAAATAGATTTAAATTTTAATGCTTTTGCTGTTCAATTTTTCTCAAATTAATTTATCATTTTTTGGACACGAAATCAGGAAACTTCGTATAGTTGGTTTGCTGCGAAGTCGGGAGACTTCGCAGAGCGTCTTGCTAAAAAGAATACTTCGGTGAGCTGGTATTTTTTATTATTTCTTTCTAAAAATAAACCAAACTCCAATAAGAATTAATGGAATACTCAATAATTGTCCGGTATTTAAATTGATATTAAACAGGGTTTCAATTCCACCTTGAGATTCTTTCCAATATTCTACTATAAAACGAACTGTCCAAAGGGTACTTAAAAACATGCCGAATAAGTAACCGGACTGCTCTTTTTTATTGGTTTTCCAATAGAGATAGAACAATAAAAAGAAAACGGCTAAATAGCCAAAAGCTTCATATAATTGCGTTGGATAACGCGGAAAATCTTCGCCTAATTGTACAAATGTAAATCCAAAATCAGTATTGGTTGGTTTTCCTATTATTTCAGAATTAATCAGATTTCCTATTCTGATAAAAAAACCGGCTAAAGCTACCGGAATTGTAATTCGGTCTAAAATCCAAAGAAATGGTCTTTTAATTTCTCTTTTGCTGTAAAAATAAAGGGCTCCGATAATGGCGATGGCGGCTCCGTGACTTGCCAATCCTTGAAATCCGGTAAATTTAAACGGATTTAACTTAAACGGAAGGATTACTTCCAACGGATGCTGCCATAAAAATTGTGGTTCATAAAACAAAAAATGACCTATTCTGGCTCCTAAAATAGTAGCAATTACCACATACATTAAAAGCGGATCTAACTTTTCTACAGATACTTTTTCATTCAAAAAAATTCTTTTCATCAATAAAAATCCAAATCCAAATCCGATGACAAACATCAAACTGTAATAACGTACCATAAAGAATCCTAAATCAATTCCGAGTGATGGATCCCAATTAATAGCGAATAAATTCATATATTTTTAGTTTTATTTATTTAATTCTTCTTTTTCCGGTACCGGGTCATAACCGCTTCCTCCCCACGGATTACAACTTACAATTCTTTTAATAGAAAGCCATCCGCCTTTAAATAGTCCGTATTTTTGAAGTGCCTCAATACTGTAACGCGAGCATGTTGGTGAATAGCGACAGCTTGCAGGCGTATAAGGTGAAATGGCCGCTTGATAAAAACGCACCAACCAAATAAATGGAATGGTCAATATTTTCAACAGTTTATTCAAAATAAATTTTAATTAACGGTAAAAGTAGTGTCTTCTTTTCCATCTTTCAGTTGAATTCCTTTTTCAATTAATTCATCTCTAATTTGGTCAGACAATGCCCAGTTTTTATTTGCTCTGGCATCATTTCTTAGTTTGATAAGCACTTCTACTACGCCACTTAATTGCGCTGAGGTATCTTTTTTAACATTATTTTCCAATCCTAACACCTCAAAAATAAATGAATTTATCAACTTTATAAAATGAGTTAAATCTTCTTGTGTTAAAGTTTCGGTTTCTAATTTCAATAAATTAACGAATCGGACAGCTTCAAACAATTGTGCTATTAAAATCGGACTGTTAAAATCGTCATTCATAGCATTGTAACACGTATCTTTCCATGAATTTAAATCAATGGTTGATATTTTTCCGGCTTTAATGGATGATAAATTATTGACAGCTTCCATCAACTTAAAGAATCCTTTTTCAGCAGCTTCCAACGCATCACCAGAAAAATCTAATACACTTCTATAATGGGCTTGTAACATAAAAAATCGAACAACAGATGGTGCAAAAGTTTTAGTTAAAATGGTATTTTCACCCGTAAAAATTTCATTTGGCAGAATATTATTCCCGGTTGATTTTGCCATTTTCTGACCGTTTAAAGTGAGCATATTGGCATGCATCCAATAATTTACCGGATCTTTCTCAAAACATGCTTTTGACTGCGCAATTTCACATTCGTGATGCGGGAATTTTAAATCCATTCCGCCTCCGTGAATATCAAATTGTTTTCCTAAATATTTAGTACTCATAGCAGTACACTCTAAATGCCAGCCAGGAAAACCGATACTCCACGGTGAAGGCCAACGCATAATATGTTCCGGTTTGGCTTTTTTCCAAAGGGCAAAATCTTGCGGATTTCTCTTTTCTGATTGTCCGTCTAAGGTTCTGGTATTGTGAATGGCATCTTCAATATTTCTTCCTGATAAAACTCCGTAATGTGCTGTTTCGTTGTATTTTAACACATCAAAATAAACAGATCCATCAACAATATAAGCCAATCCTTTATCTAAAATGTCTTTGATAATTTCAATTTGTTCTATAATATGTCCTGTAGCTGTAGGTTCAATATTAGGAGGAAGACAATTGAATTTTGACATTACATTATGGAAATCAACCGTATATTGCTGCACTACTTCCATCGGCTCAATTTTCTCTAATCTGGCTTTTTTAGAAATTCTATCCTCACCCTCATCAGCATCATTTTCCAAATGACCTGCATCTGTGATGTTTCTAACATATCGGACTTTATATCCCAAATGAAGTAAATATCTGTAAATCAAATCAAAAGACATAAATGTTCTGACATTTCCCAAATGCACATTGCTATAAACCGTTGGACCGCAAACATACATTCCGATATTACCATCATTAATTGGTTTAAATTCTTGTTTTGATTTGGTTAATGAATTATAAATTCTGATTTGATGTTGTTTATATAATTCCATTCTTGTTGAATCGTTTAGATTGTAAAAATACTATAAATGTCTCATTACACAAACGATTTCATTTTTAGTTTTTATTGATGAAATAATATTACTTTTACGTTTATCAAAAATAATACAGCGCTATTTCTACTTTAAAAACTACTTAAAGAAATCAAATAAGTTACTATGAACTTAAGTCAATTTCAAAATTATACCGCAAAAGATTATACCAAAGCTATTCAGCAAGGCAATATTACAACCTTAAGTAAAGCAATCAGTATTATTGAAAGTACGGCAGAAAAGCATCAAACTTTAGCTCAAGAAATTATAGAAGGTTGCTTGCCCTTATCAGGAAATTCCATTCGTGTTGGTGTTACCGGCGTTCCAGGTGTTGGGAAAAGCACTTTTATTGAAGCTTTTGGAAAAATTTTAACGAAAAACAATCATAAAGTTGCGGTTTTAACTATTGACCCGAGCAGCAATTTAGTTAAAGGAAGTATTTTGGGCGATAAAACCAGAATGATTGAATTAAGTACTGACCCAAAAGCTTTTATCCGACCAACTCCATCCGGTGATTCTTTAGGAGGTGTTGCCCATAAAACCCGTGAAGCCATTATTTTGTGCGAAACTGCCGGGTTTGACATCATTATTATTGAAACTGTGGGCGTTGGGCAAAATGAAATTGCAGTACATTCAATGGTTGATTTTTTCTTACTATTGAGTTTAGCCGGCGCAGGTGACGAATTACAAGGCATTAAAAGAGGAATTATTGAAATGGCTGATGTTTTTGTTTTTAATAAAGATGATAATAATAATTCGGCTAATATCAGAATTGCCAAAGCTGATTTAGAACGAGCACTTCATTTATATCCTGCAAAAGAAAATGGTTGGAATCCAAAAGTATTAACTTGTAGTGCACTCAATAAAATTGGGATTGAAGAGGTTTGGAATTTAATAAATGACTATATAAAAATTACTAAAGAAAATGGTTTTTGGGATGCTAAAAGAAAACAACAAAATGAAATTTGGTTTGAAGAGGCTATAAAAGCAAACTTATTTTCTTTATTTCACAACAATAAGGAAATTAAAAACTCTTTATCAAACTACAAAAATCAAATACAAAAACAATCTATTTCACCGATTAAAGCATCAAAAGAATTAATCGATATTTTTACTAAAAACATTAAAAGCAAATAGCAAATGACTCACCAATTAACTGTAATTATACCTATTTTTAATGAAGAAGAAAATCTCGAAAGAGTTGAAAAAGAATTAACTGATTTCTTAAAAATAGCCACCAAAAAAACTAAATATTTATTGGTAAATGATGGAAGTTCTGACAGAAGTCAAGAAATGATTGAAGCAATTTGTCAAAGAAATTCTGATTTTACTTTTATTCAATTTCAAAAAAACTGTGGATTAAGTGCTGCCATAAAAGCCGGATTTGACTATTGTGATACTGAATTAGTAGGTTATATTGATGCCGATTTACAAACTTCACCAACTGATTTTAATTTGCTCATTGAACATATTGGAGATTATGAATTAATTACCGGAGTACGCTCTAACCGAAAAGATTCTTTTATAAAAAATATGTCATCGCTTATTGCCAATAGTATCAGAAGGGCTTTTACCAATGATGGGATGGATGATACAGGGTGTCCGTTAAAAATTATCAAAACCGATTATGCCAAAAAAATACCGATGTTTAAAGGTTTACATCGATTTTTACCCGCAATGATTTTACTGCAAAACGGCCGAATAAAACAAATTCCCGTTCAACATTTTCCAAGAATAGCCGGAACCGCAAAATTTGGTTTATGGAATCGATTGATTGGTCCGTTATTGGATTGTTTCGCTTATTGGTGGATGAAAAAAAGATATATCAGTTACCAAATTGCAAATAAAGGTTAACTATTATGAGTAATTGGATTATTTACAGTATCGGATTTATAGCGCAATTGTTGTTTTCTGTTCGCGTGCTTATACAATGGGTTATTTCTGAGCGAGATAAGAAAGTTATCACTCCATCCTTATTTTGGAAATTTAGTCTAATGGGGTCTGTTTTAATGTTTGTTTATGGCTATTTGAGAACTGATTTTGCTATTATGTTGGGACAATCAATAGGTTATTTTGTTTATATTAGAAATTTACATTTTCAAAATGAATGGCAAAAATTACCTAAATTCTTACGTATTCTACTATTAATTTTTCCTGTTTTAATTGTAATATATTATCATAATAACAATCAATTTGATATTTATGAACTTTTCCATCCAGAGAAAATAGCAACTTGGTTATTAATTTGGGGAACTTTGGCTCAAATTATTTTTGCTTTCAGATTTGTATATCAATGGTTGTATTCTGAAAAGAAAAGGGAATCTGTATTACCATACGGATTTTGGATTCTTAGTTTAACCGGTGCTTTGATGATACTTGTTTATGCCGTATTTAGAGAAGATCCTGTATTATTTTTAGGCAATATTTTTACAATATTTATCTACATTAGAAATCTAATTTTATTAAAAAAAGAAGTATGAACTTGAAATTTATTGCTTTTTTAATAATTACTTTTCTAATTCTTATTATTGGAGTTGGAAGTTGGGGTTTAACAGAAAGCAGTGAAGCAAGATATGCTGAAATTGCTAAAGAAATGGTTGATACCGGTGATTTTGTCAACCCTACTTTATTAGGCATTAAGCATTTTCACAAACCACCATTTACTTATTATATTACAAGCATAGGATTTAAACTTTTTGGCATTAATGAGTTTGGAGCCCGATTTTTCATGCAAATCGCACTTATTTTTCAATTGATTTTAGTGTTTTTAATTGCACAGATTTTATATAAAAATAAGAAAATCGCTTTTGCGGCTTCCTTAATTTACTTGTCATTTCCACTGGTGCTTATTTCTGTAAGAAATTTAACTACCGATGCTTTTTTAAATACTTTTATATTGGCCGCCATCTATTTTTGGCTCCGATATCGAAACAGTCAAAAAGCATATTATTTATATTTTTTCTATCTTTTTTTAGGATTGATTTTTGAAACCAAAGGACCTGTTGGTTTAATAATTCCAATCACTTTTATCATTACTACAAAAATTATTTTCAAAGAAAAAATACAACATTCGCTGCATCAATATCTCGGAATTCTTTTATTCTTTATAATTGGCGCTTCTTGGTTTATCCTCTTATTTAATAGCAATCATGGACTTTTAAATTATTTTATAAATCACCAAATTATAGATCGTGTAGCTGTTGATAAATTTAATAGAAGTGAGCCATTTTGGTATTATTTACTGTTAGTTCCGCTAGTTGGTTTTCCTATGTTTTTTCTGCTGTTTTCTAACTTTAAATCCTATTTCTTATCTATTTTTAAACAACAAAATATTGAACGTTCTTTCGTTATTAGTTTCCTCGTTTTTTTAACAGTCCTCTCGCTTTCCACTTCAAAATTGATCTTATATGCATTACCTTTATACGGTATTGCAGCACTCCTTTTAGCCAATAAATTATTTCAAGTTTCAGAAAAATGGCTGAACAGTATAATTTATATGTACACTATTTTTATTGGTATTCTTATAATTGCACCTATACCGGTTTCATTTTTATTGCCAGAAATTAAAATCCATCTTTATTCAACTTTAATAATTACTTTTCTGATAATCACTATTTTAATATTTATTTATAAAAATAAATCAATTGCAAAAACATCAAAAATTTTATCACTGGGGTTTTTATTGATGTTTACGCTGATTGCAGAAAGTAATCTGTTTTTTAAAAATAATGAACTCGCTATAAACGCTATTAAACCTATTGCTACTTTTATAAAGGAACAATCTGAAAATCAAAATAAAACTGTAATAGTATATGATAGATTACTGCCTTCTTTGTCATTTTATCTCAATCAGCCAATTATTACCATCAATAATGGTTATTATACAACTCAAAGAGAAACCAATTTTGAATTATCTAATCAATGGAAAAAGTTCTTAATTAACTATAAAATAAAATCAGAGAGAGATTCCTTGCTTACATTAACCAGAAAGAAAAATACTTTTTTGATTATGAAAAAAAATGCTGTTGAACCTGATAGTATTAAGTTAATTAGAAATAATTTCAAAAGTTTAAAAACATTTGGATACTACATTGTTTACTATTAACCAAATGAAAAAATTTAGATAATGGATGAAATACTTTTGCAGTGGTAATCAATAGTCTATCGTATTTTCTTTTCTTATATATTACCATCTATTAAATATTAAATTTAGCTTCTGACTATCAATAATTCCACTAAAACACCTAATTAGAAACTGTTAGATTATTATACTTTTATATTTTGTAATTTCGCACATTAATTTAGTTATTTAATAAGTATTCATGAAAAAATATTTAAGAATAGACGAATATAAAGTTCTGATATACAGATTATTTTTAATCTATTTATTTTATTTTTTTGCCAGAATTCTTTTTTTATCATTTAATTATGAACTTTTAGAGGTAGATTCTCTTTTTGATTTTTTCATTTTAGAGTATCACGGTTTGGCTTTTGACACTACCGCTATTCTTTATATAAACACACTTTTTATCCTCTTTTCAATTCTTCCATTTTTTGTAAATACTAAAAATGGATATCAAAAATTCTTATTTTACCTGTATTTCGTTACCAATTTATTGATGTATGCAACCAATTTTATAGATTTTATATACTATAGATTTACATACTCGCGAACTACTATCGCTTTTATGGATATTATTGATCATGAAACAAATAAATGGGAACTTTTTTTTAGATTTATAATAAGTTATTGGTATGTGTATTTGTTATTTTTGGGAATGGCAATTTTATGGATTTATTTGTATAAAAAAATTAAAATTATTCATAAACCATTGGTTATAAGCAAATTAAAGTACTTCTCAATTTCTAATATTATTCTGTTCTTTATTGCTATTTTGATGGTTGGCGGAATAAGAGGTGATTTTAGATTTAGCACACGTCCCATTAATTTAGTTGATGCCAATAGATATATCACTAAGCTTCAACATGCCGATATTGTATTAAATACTCCTTTTTCTATTTTAAGAACTTTACGGGCTAACAGTTTTAAGAAACTGAATTTGGTAGCTCCAGAAGTGTTAGAAAAAAATATTAATTCTGTAAAATATTATCAAAATAATCCAAAAACAACTCCAAATATCATTTTATTTATCACTGAGAGTTATGGAAAAGAATATTGGAAATCTTTCAATCAACATACTGATATTCCAAATTATGTTGGTTATACCCCTTTTTTAGATTCATTAGCGCAGCATAGTTTAATTTTTACCAATGCTTTTGCCAATGGTAGAAAATCAATTCATGGAATGGCTTCAGTTTTAGCCGGTATTCCATCGTTTAGTGATGCTTTTACTTCATCGCCCTATCCAAACCAAAAAATTCAATCGCTGGTTTCAACTTTAAAAGAAATGGGCTATGATACTTCCTTTTTTCATGGAGCGCCAAATGGTTCAATGGGTTTTCTAGGATTTGGAAATATTTTGGGATTTGATCACTATTACGGCAAAAATGAATATAATAATGATGCCGATTTTGATGGAATTTGGGGAATCTGGGATGAATCCTTTTTTCAATATATGAAACAAACTTTAGACAAAAAAAGAACTCCTTTTTTTAGTACGATTTTTACTATTTCATCTCATGATCCTTTTATAATTCCTGAAAAATATGAAGGCAAATTTCCCAAAGGATCAAGACCAATTCATCAAAGTGTCGGCTACACCGATTATTCTTTCAAAAAATTCTTTGAAACAGCCAAAAAGGAAGCTTGGTTTAAAAATACTATCTTTATCATAACAGCAGATCATACCAATCAAATAGCTTATGATGAATATAATAAAGTAGTTAACAGATCAACAATTCCAATATTGATTTACAAACCTGATGAAAGTTTAAAAGGAATCAATAATGAATTGGCGCAGCAAATCGATATTTATCCGACAATACTTGATTTAATCGGTTATGACAAACCCTTTAGAAGTTGGGGCAGAAGTTTAGTGGGCGATCATCAGTCGGAACCTTTTGTTATTAATTATAATGGAACTCAATATCAATATATTAGAGGTAACTATATTAGCACATTTGATGGGAAAAAAATGACTGGATTTTATGACATCAATGATAAAGGGCTTGAAATGAATTTAATTTCAAAAAAGAATATGGAAATGAAAGAAAATGAACTTGCATTTAAGGTCTTTATTCAAGATTATTTCAATAAAATTATTGATCAAAAATTGACTCTTGATTAAACAATATTAAATTCTATTAAATTATCATTCTGATTTTATAAATAATACCATGTTGAATATCAATTGATTTTAATTTAAATCTTTATATTTGAGCAAAAAAATATTTTCAAATTAATTTTTTAAACAATGAACTCCCTAACCAAAACTGATATTTACGGATATGCTTTTCTAATATTTGCATTTTCGTTTGGTATTTACCTCTCTAATACTAATATGAATTTTTTTGAGAATGTTTATACCAAGGAAGATGGAACTGTAGAATATGCAACCTCCTTTATGTTATTATCTATTAGCTTGTTACAACTTTACAGATTTATTAAATTAATTAAATACAAAGGTTATTTGTGGAAAATTGGTATGATTGGTTTTGTTATACTTTTCTTTTTTGGTGCCGGAGAAGAAATTTCTTGGGGACAGAGAATTTTTGGCATTGAATCTTCTGAATATTTTATAGAAAAAAATGCGCAACAAGAAATTAATTTACATAATATGGTTGTTGGTGGGACAAAAGTTAATAAGCTTATTTTTAGTCAATTGCTAACATTTGTTTTAGTTATTTACTTACTGATTTTACCCGTACTTTATCGAAAATTTGGACAACTTAAAAATTTGATGGCAACTTTTGCCGTTCCTTTAGTGCGTTGGCATCATAGTTTAGCATTTATCATTGCTAGTATTGCAATGTTTGCAATACCTTCTTCTAAAAAATGGGAACTTTATGAATTAGCTTTCGGAGTAATATTCTTCCTGATACTTCTCAATCCACATAATACTCGAATTTATTCAAAAACTGTTTAAAAAAGGCAATAGGCAAATAGGTTTTTGGTATCCATTGTCTATATGATTGGCTGATAAGCAAAATCAGGTATATAAAAAAAGGGCTGTATTTTTCAACAGCTCCTTTTTTATTGATGTTTGGAAAATTATTGAGTAACTTTAAGTACTTCCACTTCAAATATTAAATCAGATTTTGCAGGCATTCCCGGTCTTTCAACATCACCATATCCTAAATAATAGGGTATAAAAAATACGGCTTTAGTTCCTTCTCTAAGCATTGGTATTCCTTCTGTCCATCCAGCGATAACTCTGTCAACTCCAGGTCTGAATTCAAATGGTACACCACGATTAAATGAAGAATCAAACATTTTTCCATCAACAAAATAACCGCTATAATGTACCTGAACCAATAAACCGGATTCCACTTTTTTTCCTTTTCCTTCTTCTTTAATTAAAATTTTTAAACCAGATGGAAGTTGCTTTGCGGCACTTTCTCCCATTTTACTTAAAAATTCTGATTTTTCTTTTTCAAATTGTTCTTCTTTTGCTCTTTGAGCATCTTTATATACTTTCATCAAAGACTTAAATACTTTAGCAGCATCAAACTTTTTGGCATCTTTTCCTACTCTGATAATATCAATTTTTTTCATGATATCGTCCTGTTCTATATTATTTACAACTTCTTGTCCGAAAACAACTTGTCCGAAAACAGTATGTTTTCCGTCTAACCAAGGAGTGTCTTTATGCGTAATAAAGAACTGACTTCCATTGGTTTCCGGTCCTGCATTTGCCATTGAAAGTACGCCTGCTTTGTCATGAATTAATAGAAGATTATTTAAAGAATCTTTTGGAAATTCATCAGGGAAACTGTAACCTGGCCCACCTTCTCCTGTTCCTAAATAATCACCGCCTTGAACCATAAAATCTTTAATGACACGATGAAATTTTAATCCATCATAAAAAGGTTTTCCTTTGATAGAATCTGTTGTGTTGGTGTTGGTTCCTTCGGCTAAAGAAACAAAATTAGCCACTGTAAAAGGTGTTTTGTCATACGTTAATTGCAACAAAATATCGCCTTTAGTAGTTTGAATTTCAGCATATAAACCATCTTTTAGATCTGGATATTTAGCTGTTTTACATGCTGTTAATGATAATAAAATAAATAAAATAAAAAATTTGAAGAGCTTCATAAAATTATTTTTTTAATGGTTGAATTGAATTTATTTTTACCCGATATTTTAATGTTTGACGTCCGTTTATCTTTTTCTTATCGCCTATATATCCATAAGCATTATACGAAGGAAACAAAAATATAACTTCTTCATTTTCTTTCAACATTTTGATGCCATCTTGCAATCCTTGGATTAAAATTTCTTCATCAACCCGATATATTTTTTCTTGTAACGGATAAATATTATTCCCGTTAAAATCATTCACTTCATAAGTGAAATTTACCATATCTCCTTTTTTAATAGATTGTTTCACAAGCGTATCTTTAGCAATATAGGTAAACCAAAATCCGTAAGGTGTTGTAATATATTCCGTTAATGAATCTGATTTGATGAAGTTTTTTATCATTTCTTCTTCCTCAGCATTCAATTTTTTATTGAGTTCTATTGATTCTTTAAAAAAAGTGTCACCTTTTGAAGTAACCGGTTTTCTTGCAATTGGTTCATTACACGAAATAACCAATATGGAAAGTAGTATTAAAACTCTAATTATCATATGATTTTGATATTTCATTTTTATACTTATTCACTAATTTCACAAATTTATCAATTGTTTCCTCCAAAGATAAAGTGGAACGGGCGCCCGCTGCATTTTGATGACCTCCACCATTAAAATAGTTTCGGGCAAAATCATTCACTGAAAATGTTCCTTTTGAACGGAAAGATATTTTAATAATTCCCTGATCTTCATCTTCAATAAAGATAGCTGCTAAAGAAACTCCTTTGATTGATAATCCGTAATTCACAATTCCTTCTGTATCTCCTTTTTGATAATCAAAAACTTTTAAATCATTTTTAGAAAGTGCAAAAAAAGCAGTATGAAGCTTAGGTATCACCTGTAATTTACTGAGTGCGTGACCCAATAATTGCAAATTCTGGTAAGTATTTGAGTCAAAAACTTTGTTATATATGTAGGCATTATCTGCTCCTTTTTCCATTAAATTGGCAACAATTTTATGAGTTCCAGGTGTTGTTGCCGGAAAACGGAAATTACCGGTATCAGTCATTATTCCGGTATAAATACAAGTGGAAATTGTTTGATCTATCAAATCTTTATCACCCAATTTATCGATAAAATCATAAACCATTTCACAAGTTGCACTGTAACTCACATCAGAAAAAGTAAACTCTGCAATGGTTTCCGGCTGAGGATGATGGTCAATCATTAAAAAGATTCCTTTAAAATCATTTAAGGTATTTTGCATATCATCACCTACTCTATTTATGGCATTAAAGTCTAATAAAAAAATAAGTTCAGCTTCTTGAATTGCCTTTTTTGATTGTCTGTTTTGCTTATCAAATTTTAAAATATCTTTAGCAGATGGCATCCAAGTTAAAAACCCCGGAAGTTCATTTGGAGAAACTACTATAACCTCATGATTCTTTTTCAATAAATAGTGTTGTATGGCTAAACAGGCGCCAATTGCATCTCCATCAGGATTGCGATGTGGAACAACAACAATCTTTTTTGGGCTTTCCAAGAGATTTTTAACCGTTTTATAATCTTGTATATTCATAGTATGCGAATATAAACAAATTCAATTTACCTATCGAAGCAAGTTATCACTAAACCTAAACTTTTTTTTTCTTAAAACTATCTTTGCACGATATAATTGTATATTTGAAAATTCAAACAAATTATTAAAATGAAACGCCCTTTACCAAACATTAAACACACTGGGGAATGGTCATTAGGGCGTTCCGTCTGACCATTAAAAAATAAATAAATATAAACAGATGAAAACAAACAGAACCTTTACTATGATAAAACCGGACGCAGTTGAAAATGGCTATATTGGAGCTATTTTAGCTAAAATTAACGAAGCTGGTTTTAAAATTGTCGCTTTGAAAATGACACAAATGTCTAAACGTGACGCTCAATTATTTTATGCCGTTCATGCTCAAAGACCCTTCTTTTCAAGTTTAGTTGATTTTATGGTGAGTGGCCCAATTGTAGCTGCCATTCTTGAAAAAGAAAATGCTGTTGAAGATTTTAGAAAACTGATTGGAGCCACCAATCCTGCGGATGCTGAGGACGGAACTATCAGAAAATTATTTGCTGCTTCCATTCAAAACAATGCCATTCACGGTTCTGATTCTGATGAAAATGCTATGATTGAAAGTTATTTTCATTTTGCCACCAGAGAAATGTTTTAAGTAGAATTACCACCTGAAAAAATCGGTTAAAAACCGATTTTTTCTAAAGTAGTTTTATCTGGTTGATAACTTCTTCTCCTAAATGTTCATTGATCATCTTAATAATTTTTTCTTTGCCGTAACTTAATTCTTCTCTCAACACTGAAGATTTTAATTTTACCACCAAGGTTTTATTTTTAAGCGTGACACTTTCGGTGTAATTTGCAATTCCGCTTCCCATTAATTCCGGCCATAATTTTTCTACAGAAAGCTTTTGAATTCCTTTTGTTAAATTATTTTCTTTGATAAATTCTTTTAAAATTTCATCAATAGATAAGAAATCATCGTGTCGCTTTGCCATTATTAAAGTTCAAATATTTTATAAGACTGATTGGTTGTTTTAATGACTTCTTCGGTACGATCTTTATGCGTATCGGTAATAAATATTTGTCCGAAATCATCATGATTCACCAAATTAATAATTTGAGCAACTCTTAAATCATCTAACTTATCAAAGATATCATCCAACAATAATATCGAATTTACACCAGTTCTTTGTTTGATAAAATCAAATTGGGCTAATTTTAAAGCAACCAAAAATGATTTCTGCTGACCTTGAGATCCATATTTTTTGATAGGGAAATTGTTCATCATAAAATTTAAATCGTCTTTATGAACGCCAACACCTGTATATTGCAAAACGCGGTCTTTTTCAAGGTTTTGATGTAGCAATTCAACAATTGAACAATCAAAAAGTCTTGAATCATATACTAAATCTACCTGTTCTTTTTCATTGCATATTTCCAAATATCTCGATTTAAAAATCGGAATAAATTTTTCTATAAAAGCCCTTCTTTTTTCAAAAATAACTGAACCGTATTGCTCTAACTGCTCATCATAAACTTGTAAACCAATTGGATCAAATTTTCTGTTGGCGGCAAAATATTTCAACAACACATTGCGTTGAGCAATAATTCTGTTGTAATTGATGAGTGTTTTTAAATATAAATTATCGAGTTGAGAAATAACACCATCCATGAATTTTCTACGCGTTTCACTTCCCTCAATAATTAAATCTCTATCAGCTGGTGAAACAATTACAAGCGGAATGGTACCAATATAATCAGCAAACTTTTCAAACTCTTTTCCATTGAGTTTAATGAGTTTTTTCTGACCTTTTTTATAACTACAAACCACATTATCAATTCTGTTATTTCGTTCATATTCACCTTCTACAAAGAAAAAATCTTCCTCGTGACGGACATTTTGAGAAGTAATCGGGTTGAAATAACTTTTGGCAAAAGATAAATAATAAATAGCATCTAAAACATTCGTTTTTCCAACTCCGTTATTTCCGATAAAACAATTAATATTGGTATCGAAAATAAACTCTTTTGAATCAAAATTTTTAAAATTAATGACCGACAACTTCTTAAGAAACATAGTTTATTTTGTGTTCTGAATTTAAATTGCAATTTATTGAAAAAATCCTTAACAGGGAGTTTTTACTTATCAATAAAATATACTATTTTTGCGCGTATTAATTATAAGAAAATGGCAACATACAAAAAGAAAGTAACAAATAAAGATTCTGAAAATCAATCTTCAGAAAATATAAAAAGTACAACTGCTCAAGTATTCAAAACTTTAGACTCTACTGCTTCTAAATCAGAAGAATGGATTATAAGACAACAAAAGAAAATATTTATAGGATTAGCTGCAATTGTGGTTATCATTTTAGGATATATGGCATATCAAAAATATATTGCTGAACCTAAAGAAATTGAGGCAGCTGATGAATTGGCTTTTCCAAAAAAATATTTTGAAATGGCAGTTTCTAATGCAATTGCAGCAGATTCATTATTTACTTTAAGCTTAGAAGGGCCAGACGGTAAATACGGATTTGTTGATATTGCTGATAAATATAGCGGAACAAAAGCCGGTAATTTAGCCAATTATTATGCAGGTATTGCCTACTTAAGATTAAAAGATTATAAAAATGCTATCAGCTATTTAAGTGATTTTAAATCTAAAGATGAACTGTTAGCTCCAATTGCTAAAGGTGCCATTGGAGATGCTTTTACTGATATTAATCAGCCAAAAGATGCTTTGGAATATTATGAAAAAGCTGCCAATATGCGTGAAAATGCATTTACAACTCCTTTCTATTTATTCAAGGCTGCAAATACGGCTTTTGATTTAGCTGATTTTGTAAAGGCAGAAAAGTATTTTACTAAAATTAAAGACGAATATCCAAACTCAAGTGAAGCTGTAAATATTGATTTATACATCAATAAAGCAAAATATGCTTCAACAAAATAAGTAGTATGGCTACAACCAATTTATCAGCATATGATAAAACCACCATCCCAAATGCGAATAACTTTCGGTTTGGGATTGTTGTTTCAGAATGGAATGAAAGTATCACCGAAAATTTATTTCAGGGTGCTTATGATACGCTAATTGAAAATGGAGCACTTCCTGAAAACATTGTTAGATGGAATGTTCCGGGTAGTTTTGAACTTATTTATGGATGTAAAAAAATGCTTGAAACTCAAAAATTGGATGCTGTTATTGCCATTGGAAATATCATTCAAGGAGAAACCAAACATTTTGATTTTATCTGCGATGGTGTAACTCAAGGAATTAAAGATTTAAATCTCCAATTTTCTACACCTACAATTTATTGTGTACTAACTGATTTCACCATGCAACAATCTATTGACAGATCTGGTGGAAAACATGGAAACAAAGGTGTTGAATGTGCTATTGCCGCTATTAAAATGGCAACTTTAAAATAGTTTTAACATTATAATTTGACCTCTTTTATTTATTTCTGTAACTTTATATAGTTAATTTAAACTTATGTTTGGGAATTTTTTTAAACCGCGTACTTACTACAATTTTAACTACAAACCTCGTTATTATGACGAGCGTAAAGAACGTAGAGAACGGTTGGAAAGAAAATATGCAGAAGATAATAGTTCTGATTTAGAAGAAACACCAAGAATGAAATTAACCAAAAATAGTCTGAAATCAGATTGGATTCGCGCTAAAAAAAGCACTGCTGATCGCAATACAGCTCTAAGATTAGCTATTATAATCACCATTTTAGTGGGAATTTTATCCTATATATTTCAAATACACACCCTTTTTTAATGGCTGATATCATTCAATTGTTGCCAGACCATGTAGCCAATCAAATTGCTGCAGGGGAAGTGGTACAACGACCTGCGTCTGTAGTGAAAGAACTGCTGGAAAATGCAATTGATGCTAAGGCTACTGATATTAAACTATTGGTAAAAGATGCCGGAAAAGCTCTAATTCAGGTAATGGATAATGGCTCAGGAATGAGTGCTACTGATGCTCGTCTGTGTTTTGAAAGACATGCTACATCTAAAATTAAATCAGCCGACGATTTATTCAATATCCAAACTAAAGGATTTAGAGGCGAAGCCTTAGCTTCAATTGCAGCTATTGCTCATGTAGAGTTAAAAACAAGACTGAATCATGATGAATTGGGTAATTTCATCAGAATTGAGGGAAGCGAAGTGGTTGAGCAAGAATTTATCAATACTCCAAAAGGAAGCAGTATTGCCGTAAAAAATTTATTTTACAACATTCCTGCACGACGCAATTTCTTAAAATCAAATACGATAGAAATGCGCCATATCATTGATGAATTTCTACGCGTTTCATTGGCACATCCATCGATTAGTTTTTCGTTATATCATAATGATCAAGAAGTTTATCATTTGCCAATCTCCAATTTACGTCAGCGAATTGTAAGCGTTTTTGGCAGTAAAACCAATGAAAAATTAGTTCCTATTAAAGAAGAAACTGAAATCCTTACTTTAGAAGGATTCGTTATTAAACCTGAATTTGCCAAGAAAAAAAGAGGAGAACAGTTTTTCTTTGTTAACGAACGATTCATCAAGAGTGGTTATTTAAATCATGCTATTACGAGTGCCTTTGAAGGATTATTGCCTGATGGTTCAATTCCATCGTTCTTTTTATTTATGAATGTTCCTCCACAATCAATCGATATTAACATTCATCCCACCAAAACAGAAATCAAATTTGATAATGAGCAATCTATTTATTCCATTATCCGCTCTACTGTAAAACATAGTCTCGGACAGTATAATATTGCACCATTACTCGATTTTGAAAGAGATGCTAATTTAGACACTCCTTATCAATATAAGGACAAAAATCCAACTCAAAATCCGACTATTGAAGTAGATAGAAACTTTAATCCGTTTAAGGAAAGTTATTCTTCAACCAACAAACCAAGTAAAATTGACATCAAACAACACATCGATTTTATAACTTTTGAAAGTGAACTATCTCAGGAAAAATTATTTTTAGATAATCAAAAATCACAATATAAAACCTATCAAAT
Source organism: Flavobacteriaceae bacterium (assembly GCA_030683815.1). Classification (GTDB taxonomy): domain Bacteria; phylum Bacteroidota; class Bacteroidia; order Flavobacteriales; family Flavobacteriaceae; genus JAGXRT01. Next base: position 67,450 of record JAUXPJ010000010.1, on the reverse strand, counting down.
TCAAGGTAAATATATTATCAGTTCTGTAAAATCCGGAGTTATTTTAATTCATCAACAATATGCACATGAACGCATTTTGTATGAAGATTTATTTAAATCAACATCGTTTAATGAACAACCTATTCAGCAATTGTTATTTCCTTTAAAAATTTATTTTGATACCATTGAAATTGAATTACTTAAATCTATTGCTGATGAAATTATGAATTTAGGAATTGAAATTCAATCGTTTACGACTGATGCCATCATCATTTCAGGGATTCCATCTTTAATACAAGAAGATAAAATAGTATCAATTTTTGAGGAATTGATTCATACTTTCCAGCAAGATATTCCTATGGACAGTTTTAGCATTACCGATTTAATAATCAAGAGTATGTCAAAAAATTTAAGCATTAAAACAGGAACAAAACTTTCTGAAAAAGAACAAGAAGAATTGGTAAATAAACTATTTATTTGCAAAGAACCAAGCATATCTCCATTCGGAAAGAAAACATTTACAACACTGACTTTGGAAGATTTTGATAATTATTTCAATTAAATTATGGGTAGAATAACAGAAACTATAAAGCACTTAATCATATTAAATGTGCTATTCTTTTCAGCCACTTTTGCTGTCGGGCCAATGGTTCAGGAACAAATGGCTTTATATTTTCCCAAAAATGAAAATTTTGCTGTCTGGCAATTTGTTTCGCATATGTTTATGCATGGCAGTTTTATGCATATCCTTTTTAATATGTACGGATTGTGGGCTTTTGGATCGCCCTTAGAAATGATGTGGGGACGCAATAAATTTTTGTTTTTTTATTTCTCTGCCGGAATTGGTGCCGGATTAATTTATACTGCTGTCAATTATTTTCAATTTCAACAAGTATATCAAAATTTAATAGGGCTTGGACTAACAGAAGTTGATATTCAAGGTATTTTAGAAACAGGAAAATACAATTCTGATTTGTTAGTGTACGTTTCAGCCGAACAACTCAATAACTTCTACAGTATTTTTCATGTACCGGCAGTCGGTGCTTCTGGAGCTTTATATGGTGTTTTAGTAGCCTTTGCGATGTTATATCCGAATGCTGAATTGATGTTGATTTTTGTTCCTTTTCCCATTAAAGCTAAATATTTTATACCGATAATTGTTGGACTGGATTTATTTTCAGGAGTAACCGGATTCTCCATATTTGGAGGTGGAATCGCCCATTTTGCCCACGTTGGTGGAGCAATTATAGGATTTATAATTATGTGGTATTGGAAGAAAAATCAATTTAGACGATGGGATTTATAAGCAATGGATAGCATCATTTTAAAAATAAAAAATAGTAGCATTATTGAGAAGCTTTTAATTTTAAACAGTATCTTCTTCTTGATAACATTATTTGCAAAGTCCTTTTTTATCAATTGGTTGGCTCTTTCTACCGATTATAATTTGCTGTTTTTAAAACCTTGGTCGTTAATTTCATACGCATTTTTACATAATAACTTTTTTCATTTATTTTCTAATTTATTGATTCTCTATTATATAGGAAATCTTTTCAATACTTTCTTCAATAAAAAGCAACTACTCTATTTATATATTTACGGAGTATTATCAGCAAGTTTATTATTTATAATTGTAGGTTACTTCATCGATTCAAATAGTGTTTTGGTTGGTGCCTCGGGTGCTGTTACAGCTTTGTTTGTCGCTGTTGCAACTAAAATACCTCATTATAAAATTCGGTTAATTTTGTTTGGAGATGTAAAATTGTGGGTTCTGGCTGCTATTTGGGTAGGATTGAGTTTTTTACAACTCACAACCAACAATTTTGGTGGGGCAGTTGCTCATATTGGTGGTGCTTTAATGGGATATTTGTATGTTTATTTTCAATTATATCATTTTGATTGGAATAATTTCATTAATTTTTCATCAAAAAAAAGTGTCAAAAAAAGAACCAATTTGAAAACCGTCCATAAAATGAATACAAAAAAGGAACGTTCTATTAATGGAGTTGATCAGGAAAAACAAACAAAGATTGACACCATTTTAGATAAAATAAGTAAATCCGGATACGATTCATTGACTCAAGAAGAAAAAACATTTTTATTCAAACAAGGGAAATAAACTGTAATCCAGCTGTATGAAAAATCTATCATTTATAGATAAATTATTATTTATCATCAATAATTTGATGGCTTTTGCTTTGGTATTGTCGTATATACTCCCATTTTTCTCCCCTGAAAAGTTTGCACAACTCGCCATTTTAAGTTTATTGGTTCCATTTTTAATCATCATCAATATCGGATTTGTTATCTTTTGGATGATTAAATTTAAAAAAGAATTTTTACTATCAACCATTGCGCTACTCATCGGATTTAAGTTTGTGAATTCATTTTATAAATTTCCGACTGAACCCATAACTGGTGAAAACCAAGTCATCAGTATTATGAGTTACAATGTTAAGATGTTTAATTTATACCAGTGGATTGAAGATAAAAATACCAATACAAAAATTGTTTCTTTTATCAAAAATGAAAATGCCGATATCCTTTGCCTTCAAGAATACCACGCTTCTGAACAAAAAAACATTCATTATCCGTATCGATATACCAAAACGAATGAAGATCGCTCCAAAATTGGGCAAGCCATTTTTTCTAAATATCGCATCATCAATTCGGGTTCTTTAAACTTTAAAAACTCGGGTAACAATGCCATTTTTGCTGATATTGTGATTAAAAAAGATACGATTCGGGTGTATAATATTCATTTAGAATCCTTAAAAATCAATCCTTTTAAAGAATATTTTGGTGAGCAAGATACCGATCGTTTGCGTTTGCGATTTGAAAAAGCGTTTAAAAAACAAGTGGCTCAAACCCAACTTATTTTAGACCATCAAAAAACAACCACTTTAAAAACCATTATTTGTGGCGATTTTAACAACACCTCGTTTTCGTGGGTACATCGTCAATTAAAAATGAAAAAAAAAGATGCTTTTGACGAATTTGGAACAGGTTTTGGACAATCATTTGACTATCCTTTTCCGTTGCGCATCGATTTTATTTTAGTCGATGAATCCATTGAAATCACCCAATTTAAAACTTTTGATGTCAAATATTCTGATCATTTTCCGATTATGTCGAGAATAAATCTATAATGTAAAACCTATTAACCACTGTTAAAATAATCCTTCTTTACAATTATGAATACCGAAGTAGTGTTAGTAAGTCCTGATAATCATTCTATTGTAAAAATAGCAAAAGGTGAATTGGTCGGTTACCAAAAGAGTGGAGAAGAACTAATACATCAAATCGGGTTTTCTGGATGGGCACATTCCGATACAGAAATGTTTCCAATCATTGGTCCTACAGTTTCTAATAATTATAGGGTTTCTACCCCTAAGGGGATTTGTATTCAAGATCAGCATGGTGTGTTACGTGAATTGGATTATACTTTAATTGAAAACAATAATACCACTTGTAACTATCAAAAATCATATACGGCCAATACTCTGGTAAAAAACTCCAATTATCCGCACCGATCTACTGAAACTGAAGTATTTTGGTCTTACAATTTTATTTTTTATAAAAGTTTTGAACTCACCAATACTCATCTAAAAATTGACTTTGAAATCAGTGCAGAAGAAGGAATGCCCTTTATGTTTGGTTATCACCCGGCATTTAAATTAGCTGGAAATAATGTGGAAATTTGCGAATCAAAAACACAACAAGTTAATCTACAAAGAATTTTGGAAGGGGGTTCTATTGCTTACCCTTTTTTAAATACAAACGAAATACAATTAATTAAAGAACAAGGCTTTAACATTCATATTAAAACAGAAGGTTTTCAACATTTTATGTTGTGGACAGAGGTTTCCAATATGCTTTGTATTGAACCAATCACTAACTATCCATACAAAGGAACTAAAGAACTCACCAAAGATTTCTTTAATCTGGCTACAGGCAAAGAGCTATTTTCAGTAATTATAACACCCTTCTAACCAATACTATTACTTCTTTTTTACCCTTTTCAATATCAATAAATTGATTGGATTGATTCCCAAATCAACCACATTTTCCTGTGTAAATCGCAACACTTCATCATAATATAAGGGAACAATAGGAGCCGAACTCATCAGTAAACTGTCCATTTTTTGGTAGAGTTCGTTCCGTTTCAAATCATTGGTTAGTGTAAACGATTTTTCATACCATAAATCAAATAAATCATTTTTATAATGAAAATAATTGGGTCCTTCCGGAGCGAAATTTTTGCTGTAAAAAAGGGATAAGTAATTCTCGGCATCGGGATAATCGGCTATCCAGCTTCCTCTAAAAACCGATAATTTTCCGGTAGCTTTTGCTTGTTTTAAAGTTGATGCCGGAACTACTTCCACGTGCATTTCAATACCAATTTTTTGCACTTCACGCTGTATAAACTCACATAAATCTACATACTGACTGTTGGTAGAAATGGTAACTTTTGGATAATTATTACCGGTAAGTTGTTGATATGCCAATACTAGTTTTTTAGCTTTTTCAATATCATAAGTAAAGCCTTTTACATTTCTGGAGGATGATAAACCAACAGGAACAATTCCGTGTTTAGCGGCGATTCCGATACCGTTTCGCATATACAACATCATTTTTTCACGGTCAAATCCATAATTAATGGCTTTACGCAATAGCTCGTGGACAGGCGCAGTTCCCTTAATCTCTTTTAAATAAAAACCTAAATATTCAGTATTCAGATACGAATTCTTATACATATTGAATTGCGATTCGTATTTCGGATTTAAAGTTCCATCATTCAACAATAACTCATCTTTATAAGAAGCATCTAAACCCGAAATAAAATCGATATTTCCTTGGACAAATTGCATAAACTCACTTTGTTTGTCAGGCAAAAAAGTAATAGCAACCGCTTCTAAATACGGTAACGGAGCTCCGTTTATATCTTTTTCATAATAGAGCGTATTTTTTCTCAACACCAATTTAGTGTTCTCTACCCACAATTTGAATTGAAATGGTCCGGTTCCGATTGGGTTTGAACGAAAATCGGCTTCGTAAAAATCAACTGCTTCCTGTGGAACAACGGAACAATATTTCATCGTTAACAATCCTAAAAAAGGAGGAAAACTTTCTTTTAAAGTGATCACAAAAGTGGTGTCATTTTCAGCAGTATAACTACTGACATTTTTCAAAACCCAACTTCCGGGAGCGACTACTTTTTCATCTTGCAATCGGTTAAAAGAAAATACAAAATCAGACGCTTTTACCCTTCTGGTACTGTCTTTTCCAAATAATTTATGTTTGTGAAAAAACACATCATTTCTTAAATAAAAGGTATATTTTTCCCCATCCACAGAAATTTTCCAATGTTTCGCGATATCAGGTTGTACTTTTAACGAATCATCCAACTGTACCAAACCTGAAAACAGTTGATTTACCACCCAAATATTGGATTGATTTTTAGCAAATGCAGGATCTAAAGATGAAATATTGGTATGTTCATTATAGCGAAATACTTCCGTTTTATCTCCCTTTAAAGAAGTTGAGCAAGCACTAAAGAAAAACAGGTAAAATGCTATTATTAAGTACTTTAATAATTTTAATGCTATTAGTTTACCCATCATTTTCTTATTTTTCTCCAGCCATTTATGTATCATATAATTGCAGCGCTTGATTGTTAATTGTAAATTATAAAAATGTGTAACTTTGCAAGCTATAAATGTAATGGAATGAACGGACAAAAAAAAGTGGCATTTTATACCTTGGGTTGTAAGCTCAATTTTTCAGAGACTTCTACAATTTCCAGAAATTTTAAAAAAGAAGGTTTTCAACGGGTTGGTTTTGATGAAGTAGCTGATATTTACGTTATTAACACTTGTTCAGTAACTGATAATGCCGATAAACGCTTTAAAAGTATCGTTAAAAACGCATTAAAAGTAAATGAAAATGCTTTTTTGGTAGCCATTGGGTGTTATGCCCAATTACAACCCGAAGAATTGGCTGCGGTTGATGGAGTTGATTTAGTATTGGGAACTTCTGAAAAATTTAAAATAACCAATTATATTAATGATTTATCTAAAAATGAAGTCAGTGAAATTCATTCATGTGAAATAGAAGATGCTAATTTTTACGATAGCTCCTACTCCATTGGCGACCGAACCCGGGCTTTTTTAAAAGTTCAGGATGGCTGCGATTATAAATGTACCTATTGTACTATTCCGCTAGCCAGAGGAATTTCTCGGAGTGATACCTTAGAAAATGTATTGAAAAACGCCCGTGAAATAGCCGAACAGAATATCAAGGAAATTGTGTTAACCGGTGTTAATATCGGCGATTATGGAAAAGGTGAATTGGGTGATAAGAAACACGAACATACCTTTTATGAATTAGTTCAAGAATTGGACAAAATCAACGGAATTGAACGCATCAGGATTTCATCCATCGAGCCCAACTTATTAACCAATGAAATTATTGAAAAAGTAAGTATTTCAACATCTTTTGTACCCCATTTTCACATTCCGCTGCAAAGCGGTAGCAACGAATTGTTAAAGTTGATGAAGCGCCGTTACCCACGTGAAGTATTTGCCAATCGGATTGAAACCATCAAAAATCTCATGCCTAACGCCTGTATTGGTGTAGATGTTATTGTCGGTTTTCCGGGCGAAACCGATGAATTATTTTTAGAAACCTATCAGTTTTTAAATGAATTGGATATTTCTTATTTACACGTTTTTACTTATTCTGAGCGACCCAACACCGAAGCCATTGAAATGGAAGGCGTTGTTCCTAAAAATATACGTCACAAACGCAGCAAAATGTTACGTGGTTTATCGGCAAAAAAAAGACGCGCTTTTTATGAAAGCCAGTTGGGAACTACTGCCACTGTTTTATTTGAAAATGAAAATAGAGGCGGATTTATCTTCGGATTTACCGAAAATTATGTACGTGTTAAAATAGCATGGAATGAAAATTTAGTGAATACATTACATGATATAAAACTTTGTGAGATTGATGAAGAAGGAGAAGTCTTGATCGAATTTGCTACTTATACCGTTTGCTGATGGAAAAGATTCACCTCTATTTTGTTCCCGGTTTGGCAGCAAGTTCCAAAATATTTGAGCACTTAAAATTTCCATCGCATTATGAAATCCATTATTTAGAATGGATAGATCCTTTAAAAAACGAAACTGTTTCTGATTATTCTAAAAGAATGTGTGCACTTGTAAGACACGAAAATCCGATATTAATCGGTGTTTCATTTGGTGGCATTATTGTTCAGGAAATGAAAAATTATTTAACTGATTCAAAAACCATCATTATTTCCAGTATCAAAACCAAATACGAGCATTCTAAATTATCAAGAATTGCCAAAAAAATTCGTTTATACCGGTTGTTTCCTTACTTATTAATTTATGCTTTAGAATTTTCTATTCAAATATTTTTTGGAAAAAAAACAGCAGAACGCATAGATTTGTATCGATTGTACCTTTCAAAAAGAGATTATAATTATTTAAAATGGGCAGTGCGGAATGTTTTGAATTGGGATCGAACACTGGCTGATCCGAAAATCATTCATATACACGGAAATAAAGACGAAGTTTTTCCCATTAAATACATCAAAAATTGTATTATTGTAAACGGTGGAAGGCATATTATGATTTTAAATAAAGCGAAAACTATCAGTCAATTAATTCAACAAGCAATCTAAAAAAAATGAACATTGAAACGACTCCTTTAAAAGATGTTTTACTGCTGACTCCCGCCGTTTTTGAAGATGAACGTGGTTACTTTTTTGAATCATTTAATGAGCAAAAAGTAGCTGAATTTATTAACTGTAAATTCGTTCAAGATAACGAATCGATGTCTCAAAAAAATGTATTACGTGGATTGCATTTTCAAATTCCGCCCTTTGCACAAGCCAAATTAGTGCGCGTAATTCAAGGAAGTGTATTGGATGTTGCTATTGATTTGCGCCAATCTTCTCCCACTTATGGCAAATATTTTTCGGTGGTTTTATCAGCAAAAAATAAAAAGCAATTATTTATTCCGGAAGGATTTGCACACGGTTTCCTTAGCTTAGAGGATCATACCATTTTTAGTTATAAATGTTCCAATTATTATGAAAAAAGTGCTGAGCATACAATACTTTGGAACGATTTTAGTTTACATATTGAGTGGAATTGTGATCAGCCTGTCTTATCTCAAAAAGATTTAATTGGTGAAACCTTTTCTACATTTGAAAGTCCGTTTAACTAAAACCTATGTATGATGAATATACCCAACCGATTTTTTTCAATTTTAACCGTGCTTTTATTGAGTGGTTTATTTATTAATAGTGTTACCAACAGTCAATTTTTACATAAAAACACCGCTGAAACCTATATTATTAAAGGGTTAAAAGTTCCACAAAATTTAAATTTTGCAGGTGAAAAAGCACCGCTTCATTTACCGGATATTCATGAACGATTTGACAAAGAGCTTCACATTATCACCTATTGGCAATCCAATACACTTCTTCAATTAAAACGGGTAAACAAATACTTCCCTATCATCGAACCAATCTTAAAACAATATGGAGTTCCAGATGATTTTAAGTATTTGGCAGTGGCTGAAAGTGGTTTGCAAAATGTAGTTTCTCCTTCCGACGCTCGCGGTTTTTGGCAATTGTTGAAAGGTACCGCTCAAGAAAACGGATTGGAAGTAAATGATAATGTAGATGAACGTTATGATGTAGAAAAATCGACCCATGCAGCCTGTAAATACTTGCTGAAATCGAAAGAAAAATTTGGTAATTGGACCTTAACGGCTGCGGCCTATAATGCTGGAAATAATGGCATTGGAAAAAGAGTGAAAGAACAACAAGTAAGCAATTATTACGATTTATTGGTAGTGGATGAAACGGCTCGATATATTCCTAGAATCATTATTTTTAAAGAAATTTTTACAAATCCTACCAAATACGGATTTGAATTAGAACAAGAAGATTATTATCAACCTACACAATTTAAAACGGTGGAAGTAGCGACTGAAATTCCTGATTTGATTCAATTTGCAAAGGACAATCAATCCAATTATAAATTATTACGAATTTACAATCCTTGGTTGCGGGAAAATTCCTTAAAAAATACAACAAATAAAATTTATAGTTTAAAAATTCCAATTTAATCTAAAAGATTAACGTATCGTATTTCAATTGATTATTATAAAACAACAGAAAAACAAACAAATGAAAATGACAACATCTATAGTTATTACCCTTGTATTAATAGGTTTAAGTGCTGGTTTATTAAGCGGTTTAATCGGCGTTGGAGGAGGCATCATTATGGTTCCTTTATTTGTATTCCTCTTGGGATTTTCACAATTTCAGGCACAAGGTTTAAGTTTAGCGGTAATGCTGCCTCCAGTGACTCTAATGGCAGTTTATAATTACCATCAAGCAGGTGCTATTGATTGGCGTTATGCCATTATTGTTTCTGCTATTTTTATTATCGGTGGATTTATTGGATCTAAAGTAGCGTTAAGTCTTGACCAGCAAACGCTGAAAAAAATATTTGGAAGTGTCTTAATTCTAGTAGCGTTAAAATTAATTTTGGGAAAATAAAATTAACAAAATGATCTCTTTACGGAATTAAATTCCTCTAGTATTTCATTTATAATTTCGGCAACCGGTTTAATCTCATGAATTAATCCGGCAATTTGACCAATTTCTAATTCGCCTTCAATTAAATCGCCTTCAAACATTCCTTTTTTAGCTCTGCCTCTACCCAATAATTGCCGGAGTTGTTCAGTCGTTGGATGCTGTTGATACAAGTCTTGCAATTGCTGATAAAACGGATTTTTAATTAATCTGACTGGAGCTAATTCTTTTAAAGTCAATATAGTATCTCCTTCTTGTGTATTTACAATCACTTCTTTAAACGCTTGATGCGCAGAAGATTCTTCACTCGCTGCAAACCTACTTCCTATTTGAACGCCATCGGCACCTAACACCATCGCTGCTAACATTCCCCTTCCGGTTGCAATTCCACCGGCTGCAATTAACGGAATCGTTAACTTTTCTTTCACCATAGGAATTAAGGTAAAAGTAGTAGTTTCTTCCCGTCCGTTATGTCCGCCTGCTTCAAATCCTTCCGCTACAACTGCATCTACACCGGCTTCCTGAGCTTTCAACGCAAATTTCACACTGCTCACTACATGCGCAACAATAATCCCTTTATCCTTTAAAAAAGAAGTCCACGTTTTCGGATTTCCTGCGGAAGTAAAAACAATCTTAACTCCTTCTTCAACGATAATATTCATAATTTCTTCGATATTGGGATACAACATCGGAACGTTGACACCAAAAGGTTTATCGGTAGATCTTTTGCACTTTTGAAGGTGTTCTCTCAGCACCTCCGGATACATGGAACCTGCGCCAATTAATCCCAAGCCACCGGCATTACTCACCGCTGCTGCTAATTTATAGCCACTTACCCAAATCATTCCCCCTTGAATAATGGGAAATTGTATCTTAAAAAGTTTGGTTATTCTTGTTGTCATTAATTAAATTTTGGGATACCATAACCTTCTTGTGGAGTTGGACTTTGATATAAATGAGCAGATTCTTTAATCAGTTTAATAATTTCTTTATTGGTTTTAGTCGGATTTTTCTGCCAATAACAGGCAATTACTCCAGCCATAATAGGTGACGCAAATGAAGTACCGCTAGAAGGTGCAATTTGTCCTGAAGAATTAATTACAAATGCATTCAACCCTTGAGCCAAAACATCGGGTTTTACTCTTCCGTCAGAAGTAGGTCCAAAAGAACTGAAAGAGGCTATTACCTTATTTTCATTAACGGCACCAACAGTCAAAACTGATTTTGCATCGGCCGGGGCGATGATGTATTTCCAGACAACAGCTCCTTCATTACCGGCGGCATTGATTAAAATCATTCCTCTAGAAACACCTAATTCTGCTCCACGCGAAATAAAAGTTTTACTGCCATTCATATCGGCATAGGTATAATCGTGTTTGGGATTATCAAAAGTGTAATATCCTAAGGATGTATTGATGATATCGACACCCAAACTATCGGCTCGTTCTGCGGCTTCAACCCACAAACTCTCTTCCAGCGGAGTTTCTTTAGCGCTATCTTCGGTAATAAACAAATAAAAAGAAGCATCAGGTCCTGTCCCTACAAATTGATTTTCTACATAACCCGCAATAGTTGATAAAACCGATGTTCCGTGTGAATTTCCTGTATAATAATTATCATTTCGATTGACAAAATCGTAGCCACCAAGAATTTTATTATTGCTTCGCATTCTGCTAAAAGCACTCATCGTATTGACACCAGGGAAACCGGCATCGATAACGGCAATTAACATTCCATTTCCTGTAAAATTTTGTTGATGTAAAACATCGCCACCCAACATTTGAATTTGAGTTAAGGTATTTCCGTAGTTAAAATCTGTTGTTATGGTTCCAAATTTGTTTTCTGGATGGTGAGAGCGTTTTGCATCCGAAATTCTTCCTGATATATTTAAAGACTTATCAGCAAAATCCACCTTAGAAACAAAACTGATTAGTTTTAACTTGTTGATATTGGTTTTGGTTCCCTCAATATGCAACGCATTTAGCCATTTTGATTTCGCCATGATTTTAATTCCGGCAGTATTTTTTATCTGATTATAGTACGTTTTTTCAATCGGTACATCGATATCGTCCAAAGGAATATTTTGTTTCGTTCTTCTGTTGATGGAACGTTGCGACAGCATAGTTAATGGATTTGATTTATAGGTTTCTTTGGATGGTTTGTCTTTAAAATAAACCCAAGCTATTTCAATTTGAGTGTCAGGAGGGTCTGTGATATTGGAATCAGGAGTTTCAATAGTACTATCTTTATCACAAGAAATTAAAAGTCCTAGAAGCACGAGTTGAAAAATAGCTTTTGTGAAATTATAAAAATTAAATTCTTTCATTTTCCTTATCTAAGATTTGAGATAAACGAAATTACTATTTTAAAACGAAATAACCATGTTTGATACTTTTTTGTGTAAACCTATAACTACACACCTCTAACCTCCCGCTAAATCGGGATAAACTCTCTCAAGAGGGAAATTTATTTCTTTCTAACCCGACCTGTCGGGATTGGGGGTGTGTTTCTCAAATTCAGTAATGTAAACTGCTGTAAATAATTTACAATCAGGAAATAACGCCAGATCCCAATAATTCGTCCTCCATATACCAAGCTGCAAACTGTCCTTTGGTAATAGCCGATTGATCGTTTTCAAATTCGACATATAACCCTGATTTAAATTGGTAAACTACCGCTTTACTTAATTGTTGACGGTATCTAATTCGTGCTTTTACTTTTAATGATTCACCTTTATTGAGCTTTAAATCTTCTCGAATCCAATGAACTTCTTCGTTCTGAACTTGCAATACCTTTCTTTTTAATCCGGGATGATGTGCACCTTCACCCACAAAAATTACATTGTTAGCAACATCGGTATTAATGACAAACAGGGGTTCTATAGTGCCACCAATATGGAGTCCTTTCCGTTGACCAATAGTAAAATAATAGGCGCCAAAGTGCTTACCAACTACTTTTCCATCAGAAATTTTATAATTAAAATCGGTTGATTTATACCTTAATTCTGCTTCTTTATTTTGAAATTTAGGAAGTGGTTGATGGTACTTTTCAAAGGTATCGGGTATTTGAACTATAACTCCTTCTTTGGGTTTTAATTGTTGCTGAAGGAATTCCGGTAAGCGCACTTTTCCTATAAAACACAGGCCCTGAGAGTCTTTTTTTTCGGCGGTAATTAAATCTAAACCGGCAGCAATAGTCCTAACTTCCGGTTTGGTTAGTTCCCCAATAGGAAAAAGGGATTTTGACAATTGTTCTTGAGAAAGTTGGCACAGAAAATACGACTGATCTTTGTTGGAATCTTTCCCGGCCAATAATTTATAGATAGGTTTTCCGTTGATTTCTTCCTCGGATTTTCTGCAATAATGACCAGTGGCTACATAATCCGCGCCTAATTCCAACGCAATTTTCATAAAAACATCAAATTTTATTTCTCGGTTACAAAGCACATCCGGATTGGGCGTTCTTCCCAGTTCATATTCCCGAAACATATAATCTACAATGCATTCTTTGTATTGTTCACTCAAATCCACTACCTGAAACGGTATTCCTAATTTTTCAGCTACCAACATCGCATCATTACTGTCTTCTAACCAAGGACATTCGTCAGAAATGGTTACCGAAGTATCATGCCAGTTCTTCATAAACAAACCAATAACTTCATATCCTTGTTGTTGTAACAAATAGGCAGCTACACTGCTATCTACTCCGCCCGAAAGCCCTACGATGACTCGTTTCATGTTTTTCTTTTAATTGAAGCAAAGATACATATATGATTTTAGAAGTTTTAAAGTTAAAAAGTAATAATGTTGATATGTTGAAATGTTTAAAGCCTAAAGTTGTCTCAATACTAAATACTCTTTAGATTCCTCACTACTTTCTGAATAACAAACTACACGAAAAGATAATCATTATTTAGTTCTCTTTCCTAAAGACATCAGTTTTTTAGCGTAAAATAGGGATTTGTTAAACTGAATTTGCCTGTACGGAATTTTTATCAATCGATACAAAAAAGAAATTTTTGATCCTTTAAATAAAAATAAAAAGAAATATTTATACCGGTATTCTACTAATTGTTGTGGGGTAAAATGTTTGAGTATGCCATACATGATGGTTGGACTTGGAACGGGTTTAATCCATTTTACCGGGGTATCCAATTCCCATGGTTGTGATTTTCGTTTTTTACCTATAATCTTGGCTTGGGTTCCCCAAAAACGATAGCCACCCATTGGAGGTTTCAAATGTAAATTGGTTGAAAAAGGGTTGTGTAAAACTATGACTCCGATTTTTGCAAGCGACAAGCCAAAATCATTGTCTTCTCCGTAACCACCGTCAAAATTGATGTCATTTCCAACTAATTGATTGACAAATTCTCTTTTGACACAATTATTGGCATTGTTAAAATTAGGTACTGCACCTGATAAAAATCTTTTACTGCCGTAATTTTCCAATTTTTTTTGTAAATCATTCAAATTTTGTTTTTGATGATCAGCTCGAATGTCCAATCCGGCACAAGCACCTACTTTGTAGGTTTGTAAAAATCGGATATGATTTTCAATGTAATCAGCAGGTATTCTAATATCATCATCACCAAAAACAATAAAATCGCCTGTGCATAAATCAATGGCTTCGTTTCTGGCTCTACAACTTCCTTTGGTTTGTTGCCATTTGACAATCAATTCAAAGGAATATTTTTTTTGGTGATACAATTGCTCATCTCTTTGATTTTCGGGAGTAGCATCCACCACCACAACTTGACTAGGCGGATTGGTTTGGTTTGATAAATCAATTAACAATTGCTGGGTAAAATCTTGACGCATCATGGTTGGAATGATATAACTCACATTCGGATTTCCTTGAATTTCCTGTAATTTTCTGACAGGAATTTGCGGGATATTGCTGCGTTGCACAAAATATTTTTTGGCATAAAAAAAGCCGATCCATTCATTCCATTTCCAACATCCTTTTCTAAACAACATAAAAACGGCGTGTTCTATTTTAAAATTTTTTATAAAAAAAGTATAATGGTCTTTTGCATTTATTTCGATGGCATCTTTTTTAGTTATTTCAAAAAGTCCTTTGACATAAAGCGGAATAGCACCCGAATTTCTGAGGGCATTGTATCCAAAATCCAAGGCCTGTAATTGTGAATTTTTATATTCGGCATCAAATCCGTTTAAAATTTCCCAAACCGATTTCCGAACTGCAAAATGATGAGGATTGATGCGCCAACTGACACATTCATCCAATTGATCAAAATCATTGAGATACCAAAAAAAAGTAGCAGTTTGATAAACCAATTCTGGAAAAGCGTTTTTATATCCCTGTTCAAATGAACTGTGCCAGATATCACCTACTCCCAATGAAAGCCGTTCCAATATTTCAAAATTGGGATTGCCATTATAGAGGATTATTTCACCATTTTTTGTTGTAAATTCTTTTAATTTTAAATTCATTTTTGTTGATTAATTTTTTTTAGTTCAAATTTATAAAAGTAATAGTTAAAATGTTTTACCGGTTACTTTAATATCAATTTCTTGATACTTGATACTTGATACTTGATACCAATAATTTAATCTTTTAATCTTTTAATCTTTATAACACTTTCATAAAACTCCAAACTCTGTTTTGCTACTATTTCAATGCTAAATTTATGTTCCATTTTTTTTCTCGCATTGTTTCCGATTTCTTTCTGAAGTTCTTTATTTTCTAATAATGCCACAATTTTATTGGCGTATTCAGTGTGATTTTTGGGATGCACTAAAAATCCGTCCACTCCATCCTCAATAATTTCGTTTGCCCATCCGATATTAGAGCAAACAATTGCTTTTTCCATCGCCATGGCTTCTAACCATGAAACCGGTAAGGCCTCAGCAAATGAAGGAAAAATACAAACGCTTGCTTTTTCAATTTGTTTTTTTATTGCTGTATGAGCAATACTTCCTAAATAACTTACCTTCTTTTTGGCCTCATCAGTAAATAATGCTTGCATCATTTGCCAAGTTGATTTGTTTCCTGAAATTTTATCAGGAACATCTTTACCCACTATCATGAGTTTTGTATTAGGATTTTTTTTGATGACTTCATTGAAAATTAAGGGTAATTCTAATAAGCCCTTTTTTCTGATTAGACTGCCATAATATAAAATGACATCCGCTCCCCCATCTCCTCTCCTAATGAAAGAGAAATCATCATTTGCAGTAAATAGACTCGTATCAATTCCATTGGGAATTATGACGAATTCCTTGGTAAATCCAAAAATTTTATTGGTGAGATTGGCGGTAAACTGACTCACCGAAATAAGTCCGTTGGCATTGTTGAGCGCTCTTTTTTCATGGAATTTATTGATCCATTTTACCGGACGCTGATCTAAATGACAGAAATAAGTATCGCTTCCGTGTAAACGAATGACTATTTTACACTTTTTTGGTTTGATAAAGGATGTTATTCCTGTCCAATCGGGCGCTTCAACCAAATCGATTTCATTATTTTCATACAATTGATCAATGATTTTTTTAATTTTTTTGCGCGTTAAAAACCAAGACAATCCTTTCAATTTTACATTTTTTATTTGCTGAATTATCATCCCATGATCCTCAAAAACTGCATCCATTTTTTGCCCATAAACCAATATTCGCACAGAACATCCTTGAGCTGCCAATCCAAATCCCAAGTTTTTGATACTCGTTCCGATACCGCCGGAGTTTCCGGTTTTTGGATGTGGATATTCGGGGGTTAAAAAAGCGATGTTCATTTTAAATTCTAGTTAAATTCCTTGTCACGTTGAGCGGAGTCGAGACGCATTCCCTATGTATTACAAATATAAACTAAATCTCGACTGCGCTCGATTTGACATTCGACTGCGCTCCCTTTCAACTGTACTTCGTCTTCACTCAGTATAAACTGCTCGAGGTGACAATGTAAATCAACTCGATTTGACAATCTATTTCTTTTGTCCCGTCGAGCGCAATCTATAACTTTTGTCATGTCGAGCGCAGTCGAGACGTTTATCAAATAAAAATTTAAAATCTTAGTCTTCATCAAATTCATTATCTAAATTGTATTTATAATGAGTTGCATTTCTACATTCAGACAAATACTGCAATTTATCATAATTTTCATCTATCAACGCTTGTTTTTTAGCTCGACTCCATTTTTTTATTTTTTTTTCAAAGTCTATAGCTCGATTGGGTTCTGTAAAATCTTGGTAAAACACCAAAGTTACAGGTCTTCTATCATGTGTATATGCATCTGGATATTTTCCAGCATTGTGCTCCATAACTCTTCTTTCAATGTCCGAAGTAATTCCAACATATAAAGAGTTATCACTGCATTTTAAAATATAAATATAATAGAATTTCATAATGACCTTTTTAATATTAATCTCGACTGTACTTCGTCTTCGCTCAGTATAAACTTCTCGATTTGACAACGTAACTTAATTCTCTCTCGACTGTACTGGGTTTTCGTTCAGTATAAACTGCTCGAGGTGACAACATAAATCATATCGATTTGACAAAAGACTATTTGCTTTTTCAAAGTCATGTTAAAAATTATCATAAAAAAATCAAACTTTTGATAAAGTAAGATGACTCTCAACCATTTTCTCCATAGAAAATTCATTTTCTATCAGTGAATCAACTTTTTTTTCTATTTTATCATTTCCTAAAATAACGTTTTCTAATATAGTTTTTAACGATAAAATATCTTGCGGTGGTATGATATACCCATTTACTCCGGCTTTAATGACTTCTTCATTTCCTCCTACCGAGGTAGTTATTACAGGTACATTAGCACTTAAACTTTCTAAAATTGACAAGCTAAAACACTCCATATGAGTTGGTTGAATCATATAATCGTATTGACTGTAAATTTCATATAAATTGGGCACACTTCCCTTAAAATTGAAACATTTTTCGAGTTGAGCGCTTTTAACTTTACTTAGCAAATCTGCTTTATAAACACCTTCACCATAAATATCAATTTTCAGTTTGCTTTTAAGGGCATCGGGTAATAAAGAAACTGCGGCAATTAAATCTTGAATTCCTTTTGAATAACGTAAATGACTCGCCACTAAAAAAGTAGGTGATGCATGATTTCTTCGGATTCTTTTTTGATATAATTGATGTTCAATTCCGTTATAAATGACCTTGGTTTTCTTTTCTATTTGCGAGCCAAAATCAATCAACATTTGATTTTTGGTATATTCAGAAACGCCCACAAATACATCAATATAACGTGAAAATATAATTCCTTTGACTTTTTTCTTGATTTTTTTTATCAAAGAATATCCTTCTAAAGGTCTCGGATTGTGATCTACTGCGATGATTTTATCTCCAAAATCATTCTTTACTTTTTGATAAAAAGGCGTACACAATTCAACAAAATGAGTGATGACTACATCAAACCTGATTTGATTCTGTTGACAATAAATCAAGAACGAATCCTCAACTGATTGGTTATCTATACCAATAACAGTCAGATTTTGATAGTTGTTATGAAGGTTATAATTGGGAAAAAACCAACTAATTTCATATCCCTTTTTTTTAGCTTCGGCATCAAACATCCAAAAAAAACGATCCATTCCGCCAATGCGCTCCGGCATCAATCGGTAATTACAAATCACGGCTATTTTTTTGGATTTTTTCATCAACACCAATCCTTTAAAGTTTGTGCAATTCGTAAACTGGTTCCAGGAAGTGGTTTTCCAATTTGCAACTTCAGAAAATTACTTCGCTCAATTTTTCGAGTATCCTTTTCTTGAAGCTGCTTATTGATGGCATCCAACAATTGTTGTTCATTCTTTACAATCAACGTGGCATTTGAATCTACTAAGGTGACTAAATGTTGATAACTCAAGAATTTTTGATCGTTGAACAGTTGATTTTCCTGATTTCCAAAAATGGGATTAATAACGGGTTTATCAAACAAAAAAGCATCCAACGTAATGGTTGACAACACGTTGATACATAAATCACAATGGTTTAATAAGCCCCGTAAATGAACGATATCCTGAAAAGAGGGAACCCTTTGAGACCAAGCTTCTTGATGATGAGTTCTGCTGAGTTTCCAATCGGGGTAATTCCAGTGAATAAAAGAAAATTTCCCGGCAATATGTTTAAATCGCGTTGGATCTTCTGCCGGTGAAGTTCTGACCACTAAATTAACTTCCTTCACTAATTTGTCAGTTGCTATAAAATGGGCTACCAACTCCAGATAAATGGGATCATTTTCACTGCTTGAATCATTGCAAGTGAATAAAAGTATGGGTTTTTGGGCGTCTAAATTAAAAGTTTTTATCAATTCATCTTTACTTATTTTATACCTATCTAACACATAGGGTTCAAATTGTGGTGTTCCGACAACGGCTATTTGAGCTGCTTTAATAGAGGGATAAAATTGCAATAATTCTTGCATCATTAAATCGCTCCAAACCAAATAGTAATCAAAATTGCCGGCCATCCTGCTTTTAGACGCCAAGTTATCCCAACTAAAAATAAAAGTGGCGGTTTTGATTTTTAATTGCTCTGCCGCATAAATTAAAGGTGCAATATAAGGTGGACGTTGATGCGTAAAAAATAAGATAGAAAGCTGATACTCTTTTAAAAGCTTCAGGTATTGTTGCGTAATTGGATTTGACTGAAATGTTTTTTGTTGCAGCCAGTTATAGCGTTGAATCCATTTTTCTGAATGTACTTTGGCAGTCCATTTGTGCAGCAAACGAGTGACCAACCCTCGGGGAGTTTTTGCAGTGGAATAGTTTGCTTTTAAATTGTCCTGAATCCCGAAATTATCTTTGGCATTTAAGTGAAGATGGGTAAGTTCTTTTGCTTTTCTAAAAAACCAAGCCGGAAATTTTTCTTGAAACACCTCCAATTCAATGATGGTGAAATTTTCTGGAAGTGTTGTATAAACATGCTTTGGCAAACATGAAAAAATGACCACTTCATCAAAAGTTTGATTTGAGGCACTTATAAAATCAGAGAGGATAAAATTGCGGTATCCAACTCCGTCGGTGATGACAATTCCTAGTTTTTGCATTGGTTATTTTTTTTCAAAAACAATTATATATTTCATTTTATATTTTTAATTTTATATCAATACAAAAATCCAAACAACCACAAAGGAATAGTCTTATTAAATCCAATTTCTAAATTATCGGCAGCTACAAAAGCATTGTCTGTATTTTTTAGCTGTTTTGTATTTTTATTTTTCCCTCCAATTTCAAAAACAAAGTGCTCATCTACCAAAAAATCTCCATGCTCAACATACATTAATTGATGTTGATAACTTAATTGATTGGCAAAAAAAGTTTCTCTGATATTTCCTAAATTCGTTTGTTTTGGCGTTAAAGCAAACATCAAATTGGTATTATCTAAAAATATTTTAACCGGTTTTTGCAATTTACTAATTCCACCCGATTGTTTGTACAAATTAGCTGTCAGTTCTATTTCATCTAAATAATGAATATACAAAAGCAAAGTACTTCTATTGATTCCCATTTTTTCGCTCAATTTACTCACATTTGGAACAAAAGGAACCGATTCTGCAATGATAACAAGCAGTTGTTTTATTTTGAATACATAAGACAAATCTACTCCTCGAAGCAAAGGCAATTCTATTTCTAGCACCATATTGATAACATCTTTTAAAGCGCTGTGATAAAGTTCAGGATTTTCTTTATAAAATGGATAATAACCCAGTTTTAAATAGGAATCAAAATAATGTAAAGGTTTTATTTTTGTGATGATATTATTGGCTATTTGGGTTTGATTTTCAAGTATTTCGTTCAAAGTAAAACGTTCAAATTCAATTCCTGTTTCCATATTGATATACTCACGAAAAGAAAGTCCTTGCATTAAATATATTCTTGCACGGCGACTCAAATCAGCTCTGGCATTTAGTATTTCCAACAAAGACGAACCTGTAAATACCACTTTGAGCAATGGAAAATCATCATATATATTTTTGAGTTCTTGTGACCAATTTGGATATTTATGTACCTCATCCAAAAAAAGATATTTACCACCTCTTTTAACAAAATAATCTACCAGTTCAATTAAAGAATGATTGCTGAACCAAATATTATCTAGACTTACATATAAGGTATTTTCTAATTCATGACTCAAATTTAGTTTGATGTATTGCAAAAGCAAGGTAGTTTTCCCAATACCACGAACACCTTTTATACCAATTAGCCGCGAGTTCCAATTAATATCATTCATGATGCTTCTAACAAATGTTGTAGAAGTATAATTTACTTTTTGTCTGTATTTCTCAAATAAATCTTCCATTTTGTTTGTTATAAACCACAAATTTACATCATATTGTTTAATTCAACAAACAATTTTAACTATTTAGATTTATTTTTGAAGGTATAAAAAGTAAGAAGTACTATTTGGCAAACACAAAAAAATGACCACTTCATCAAAAGTTTGTTTAGATTTGCTTATAAAATCACTGAGGATAAAATTACGGTATCCAACTCCGTCGGTGATTACAATTCCTAGTTTGTTCATTGGTTCATATTAAGAATCATAATTTTTACGTAAATGCAAAAAAAATAAAATCATTTTTACAATGTTTTTACTCGTTTTTTTAAATTTTAAATATCTAAATTTTGTATTTACAAATAAAGAATAAACATTTGCCTTCATTATTAAAAAATAATATTTTTTTTCTAATCTAAATAAATTATCATTAAAGCATATCCATCTTGAAGGAAAATAATCCGAATCATCATTTTGCTTACTAAATTGACCCCTAAAATTTCTAAGAGGTCGAATTACTTTCGAATTTTCTTTTTCACCGAGCCATGCTATCCACCATGAAAAAGTAGAGTTGCTGATAATAAAATCATCACATTTTGAACCTAAAGCTATTTGTTCTATTGCTGATAAATTATCAAAAAAATACACATTCTTTAAAAAAGAAAAATGAAATTTACAATATTTAATATCATCACTTATTAAAATCAAATTTCTTTCTTTCCAATCAGGAAAATTTTCAATAATTGCTAAAAAATAATACCTAAATGACAATTGAAAAAAGTATGGATTATTAACAAAATCACCTCTTCTAATGGATATTAATATTGTTTTCTTTAAAAATAATAATTGATGTTTGTGGTATAATTCTTCTGTAAATTCTTTTTTAAATTTAAATATTTCTTTTGTTATTATTTGATTAAAATACTTTTCAGACTGTAACCATCCACGAATATCATAATTACATTTGTCAATCACCCTTTCATAATAATTATATTTTTCTTCAAATATAATTTTATAACTTTCATCCATATTTGCAACTGGTAATTGATTCTCAAAATATCTTGAAAATTGCCAAAATGGAAAAAAGTAATCATGTCCATGCTTTTCTGCAATACCGATTGTTGATGCAATCTGAAACATTTGATTGCCAAGATTACCCTTTCGACCTAATTGTGAATACGTAATCATATTCTATTTAAATTGATTATTTCTCACTTTATTTTTATTAATCCAATAAGATGCTCTTTATTTTACCTCTTTCATTAAATCTGAAACCGATTGAGAGGGTCTTACTCCAATCAAAATATGAATATGATCCGGCATCCCGTTGATACATAAAAGTTTATGATTTTTATTTTGAATGATTCCCGTAATATATTTATATAATGAATCTTTCCATTGCGGCTGAATCATTCCTTTTCTAAATTTCACTGCAAAAACAAAACGGATATGGATTTGTGTAAAAGTATTTGCCATATAGGTAGAATTTGGCAGCTATTTTTCTGCTAATATATTCAAAATTACGGATTGAAATGTACCGTAGGTACGCAATCTTTCCTTTTGTCTTGTTGCGTACCTGCGGCACGCTGTTTTATGTTGAATCTGATTGCTGCCGATAGTTAGTGCCTACGGCACAAAAAAATACATGAAAAAATCCTGCCACCGATATTGATTGCCAACAACACAAAAAAATCATATTATTAAAAAACGGTTATATATAAGGAAAAGTAAATATGATAAACTATTGATTTCTATTAAAATAGTCTTTTATCTATCATCTAAATTCTATAAGTATGGTTAATAGATATCTCTAAACTGTTTTTGATGGTTGATGTTCCAGATAGCTTTATCTTCTAAGGATTTTAAAAACAATGCAGCGCTGTTTCCATTGCCAAAGGGCTGTACAGTTTCGGTGGTATTTTTTTCTTTCAGCTCAGCAACTGCACTTACTATTTGTTTGGATTTACAATCAATATTTTGAATATCCATTAAATTAACCCTGTTTTGCTGACGGGTTCCTATATTAATGGTTGGAACTCCATAATATGGCGCTTCTCGAACTCCGGCACTCGAATTACCGATGATAAAATCGGCGTTCTTTAAAAGTGTCAGAAAATACTCAAAGCGTACCGAAGGTAAAATTCTGAAATTGGGATTTTCTTTAAGCGTTTGGCAGCAATCTAAAATAATTGAAGAACCCAAATCATTGTTGGGATAAATCATTAGGTACTTTTTATCAGTTGCTGTTAAACCATCAATCCATTGTTTTACATAATCGGGCATTAAATTGATTTCGGTGGTAATGGGATGAAAGAGCGCTATTGCATAATTTTGAAATGGAATTTCATAATAGTTTTTAGCCACTTTTAAGGATGGTAATTCATTGGAAAACATCACATCTACATCCGGAGATCCAATAACAGCAATGGATTCAGCAATTTCGCCCAACTGCAATAAACGATTTTTTGCTTCATCGTTCGCCACAAAATGAAGATGGCTCATTTTAGTTACGGCATGTCTGATTAACTCATCAATGGTTCCTGACAATTCGCCTCCTTCAATATGAGCTACCAATCGATTGTTTAAAGATCCCACTATGGCGCCTGCCAAAGCTTCCACCCGATCGCCGTGCACTACGATTAAATCGGGTTGAAGTTGTTTGACAAAACTTGAAAATCCCTCAATAGTTTTCGCCAGCGTTAATTCCATCGTGGTTTCACAGGTGGTATTTTCAAAGGTGTGAATATTGTTAAATCCTGTTTTTTCTATTTCTAGAAGAGTGTATCCGTAAAGTGGATTTAAATGCATTCCGGTTACAAAAAGGTATGTTTCAAAATCTGATTGATTTTGAAGGATTTGAATTAAAGGTTTTAACTTTCCGAAATCAGCCCGGGTACCGGTTACAAAAACAATTTTTTTCATATTGATCTTTATCTGCTTCTCGATACGATTCCGATAACTCGAAATCCTCTAAGTGACGTACTTAATATAATTCACTTACCTAATCAATTCAATTCTCCAACTGATATACACGATTTGTAAAGGTTACTTAATTCGGTAACGGTTATTATTTCAATTGGTTTTTTAAACGATGGATAGATTCTGTTTTTAACCTGTTCACACTCTTTTATTAGAAATCTATACTTCTCTAAATAGTTTCTTTCTAAGGTTAAATCTTTGCTATCGTTTCTCATAGCAACAAAATTTATCAAAGTTAATTTTGTTGCCGAAATATCTAACATCTACAGAACTGACAAATTAAAACACTTTTTAAACACCATCTTTTTTTAGTTATTTCCCAAAATTAATGGAAGCCCATCTTTTCCAGATCCAATAACTATTACTTTTGAATTGGGAGATTTTGCCAACTCTAAAGTGGCTTCAATTCCTTTGTCCTTTAAAATTTTATCATTTAATGATTCACTTAGAATACGGTTTGCATCAGATTTTCCTCTTGCTTCAATTCGCTGACGCTCCGCTTCTTTAGCCGCTTTTTCCAAACGAAATTCATATTCTAACGAAGCTTGTTCTTGCCCTAATTTATTTTCAATGGCTGTTTTAATGGTTTGTGGTAAGGTTACATCTCTCACTAAAACTTCATTTAATTGCACATGTTGATTGTCAAGAATCTTTTTAGTTTCTTCATAAATCTCAGCTTGAATTGCATCGCGTTTTGAGGAATAGATTTGTTCCGGCGTATAACGACCAACCACACTTCTGGTTGCAGAACGAATAGAAGGTTGAATTACGCGCTCTAAATAATTTTCACCTCTTGTTTTGTGTAAAAGTCCCAATTCACTGCCTATTGGTTGATACCAGACGGAGGCATCTAATTTAATTTCTAGACCATTAGCCGAAAGCACCGACATTTTCTCAAATAATTCTTGTTGACGAACTTCGTAAATAAATACTTTATTCCAAGGAGCAACGAAATGGAATCCTTCATCAAAATAAAATACGGTGTCAACTCCACCTCCAAAAGTTCTGTATAAAACTCCGGCCTTTCCTGATTCTATGGTAATAGTAGAGATTGCTATCATTATGATAAAAGCAATTCCTCCAAAAAGTAATATTAAAAACTGTTTTGGAAACGGGTTAATTTGGTGATTACTCATATGTTAAAATGTTTTAATGTTTTAATGTTTTAATGTTTAAAGTTTAGGAATTAATTGTTAATTGTTAAGTTAACATTCCACCATCAACATTAATAGTCTGCCCCGTTATATAAGCACTCATTTCTGATGCTAAAAAAACACAAGTATTGGCTACATCTTCAGGAGTTCCGCCTCGTTTTAAAGGAATAGCATCTCTCCAGCCTCTTACCGTATTTTCGTCTAATTTTTCAGTCATTTCAGTTTCAATAAATCCGGGAGCAATAGCATTGCAACGAATATTTCTTGAACCTAATTCAAGTGCTACAGATTTTGTAAATCCTAAAATTCCCGCTTTTGAAGCCGCATAATTAGTTTGACCGGCATTTCCTTTTACGCCAACCACAGAACTCATATTGATAATAGAACCAAAACGTTGTTTCA
This sequence comes from Flavobacteriaceae bacterium, assembly GCA_030683815.1. Classification (GTDB taxonomy): domain Bacteria; phylum Bacteroidota; class Bacteroidia; order Flavobacteriales; family Flavobacteriaceae; genus JAGXRT01. Next base: position 42,032 of record JAUXPJ010000010.1, on the reverse strand, counting down.
TCATAGGTTTAATCACTGCTTTCGTTAAATTAAACACTGACTTTAAATTGACTTCTATGACTTTGTCAAAATCTTCTTCAGAAATACGCATCAGTAAATTATCTTTGGTAATTCCTGCATTGTTGATTAGGATATCAATTGTGCCAAAATCTCTTAAAACCTCATCAACAAGCAGCTGAGCCTCATTGTATTTAGAGGCATCCGATTTATAACCTTTCGCTTTTACACCAAATTGTTGTAAATCTTTTTCCAATTCAGCAGCAGCTTCAGCTGAAGCATTATAGGTAAATGCAACATTTGCACCATGTTTTGCAAAAACTTCGGCAATTCCTCTTCCTATACCTCGAGAGGCACCGGTAATCAAAGCAATTTTATTTTCTAATAGTTTCATATACAGCTGATTAATTGTTTAGTTCGACTGCGTTCAGCACAGGCGCTCACTATAAATTTTATTTGTCATTACTTGTCCCGATAAATCGGGATGGAATACGCCAGTTTGATTAATTTTTTTTTTATCAATGTTTACTTCACTAATTTTATTTGTTTTGGTGTTCAGTGATTGCTTCGCAATTGTGTTTTTACAAACATGGCTATTTCATGAATTTAATTTAAGTTTTATCAAATATACTGAATTGCCATAAAAAAACCACGTTATTTGACGTGGTTTAAACTCATCTATTTGAATCTTATTTTTTTAAGAGTTCAGCTACTTTCACACCGATTTTAGCTGGTGATTCTACAACATGAATTCCGTTTTCACGTAAAATTTTCATTTTAGCTTGAGCAGTATCATCTGCCCCGCCAACAATAGCTCCGGCATGCCCCATTGTTCTCCCTTTAGGAGCAGTTTGACCAGCGATAAATCCGACTACTGGTTTTTTATTTCCATTGGCTTTGATCCAACGAGCAGCATCTGCTTCCAATTGACCACCAATTTCACCAATCATAACGATAATATCTGTTTCCGTATCATTCATAAATAATTCTACCGCTTCTTTGGTAGTGGTTCCAATAATTGGGTCTCCACCAATTCCGATAGCTGTTGAAATACCAAAACCCTGTTTTACAACTTGATCAGCGGCTTCATAAGTCAAAGTTCCTGATTTTGAAACTATACCTACTCTGCCTTTTTTAAAGATAAATCCTGGCATAATTCCAACTTTAGCTTCATCCGCAGTAATTACACCCGGACAATTAGGCCCAACTAATCTGCATCCTTTATCGGAGATATACTCTTTAACCTTTACCATATCAGAAACCGGAATCCCTTCTGTAATACAAATGACTACTTTGATTCCGGCAGCAGCCGCTTCCATAATGGCATCAGCAGCAAATGCCGGTGGTACAAATATGATTGATGTATCTGCTTGAACAGTTTCTACAGCATCGGCAACAGTATTAAAAACCGGTTTTCCTAAATGGTTTTGACCTCCTTTTCCCGGAGTTATACCGCCAACAACGTTACTGCCATAATCTATCATTTGGGCAGCATGAAAGGTGCCTTCACTTCCGGTAAATCCTTGCACTATTATTTTTGAATCTTTATTAACTAATACGCTCATTGTTGAATTAAATTTATTGTTAAAGAGGCACAAAATTACACTTTTAATATGGGTATTTAAAAGGATTTCTTTTAATTTTTGGGTTTAAGTGAAATTTGTTTTACCCGAGCGATTTCTTTCATTTTTTCTCTTGATTCAGCTATTGGAGAACCAAAATAAGATTTACCTCCGGCTATTGATTTTGTAACTCCGGATTGACCAAAAACGATGGCTCCTGCCCCAATTCTAATGCCACTGTTGGTTCCTACTTGACCCCATAAAGTTACTTGTTCTTCTAAAACAACGCATCCGGAAATTCCGGTTTGCGCTGCTATTAGACAACGTTCATCAATAACCGTATCATGACCAACTTGCACTTGATTGTCTATTTTTGTTCCTTTTTTGATAGTAGTAATTCCTGTTACACCACGGTCTATCGTACACAAGGCGCCGATATCTACATAATCTTCTATAAGAACTGAACCGCAGGAATTGAGTTTGTCATAACAATCAGCCCGTTTTTTATAGTAAAAAGCATCTGCACCTATGACAGTACCTGCATGAATCGTGACATAATTGCCAATTATACAATCATCATAAATAACAACATTGGGATGAATTAAACAATTTTTTCCAATAATAACATTGTTTCCTAAAAATACATTAGGCTGAATAATCGTGTTTTCACCTATTTGAGCAGATTCTGCAATAATATTATCTGCCCTCTTAAATGGTTTAAAATAATGCGCCAGTTTATTGAAATCTCTAAAAGGATCATCCGTTAACAATAGAGCTTTCCCCTCGGGACACTCCACTTCTTTATTGATTAAAATAATGGTAGCTGCTGATTTTAATGCTTTGATGTAATATTTTGGGTGATCAACAAATACTATATCACCAGATTCTACCACATTAATTTCATTCATTCCACTAATGGGAAAATCATCCGAGCCAACATATTTACAATTAATAATACCAGCTATTTCTTTTAAAGTAAAGGTTTTAGTAAATTTCATGTCTTTTTTTTATATCTAAAGATATAAAAAAATTATTATTTCACTCTTTCCAAATAAGATCCTTTTTCCGTTTCAATTTTAATGCTATCTCCTTCATTAATAAATAAAGGAACATTTATTCTGGCTCCTGTTTCAACAATGGCCGGTTTTGTAGCATTGGTAGCCGTATTTCCTTTTAATCCCGGTTCAGTTTCAATCACTTTTAAAATAACGCTGGCAGGCATTTCAACAGATAAAGGAAATTCATCTTCTGCTCTGATGATGATGGTTACCATCTCGCCTTCTTTCATTAATTCTGGAGCATCCAATACTTCTTTTAAAAGTGTAATTTGGTTATAATCATCTGTATTCATAAAGAAATACTGCTCTCCTTCATTGTATAAAAATTGGTATTTTCTGGTCTCTACTCTTACTTCATCAATTTTCTGACCGCCGGAAAAGGTATTATCCAGCACTTTTCCAGAAGTTAAACTTTTTAATTTTGTTCTTACAAATGCCGGACCTTTTCCGGGTTTAACATGTAAAAATTCAATAATTTTAAATGTATCATTGTTAAACTTAATGCATAAGCCATTTCTAATATCTGATGTACTTGCCATTTATTTTTTCTTATCTGATTTATATTTGTTTAATTTCCTGAATATCCTTTCATGATTCCCCTCTGAGAATTTCTGATAAAAGTGATGATATCATCACGTTCGGCAGTAGCTTCCATTTCTGCTTCAATTTTTTCTAATGCCTGCGAGGTATTAAAATTTTTCTGATATAGAATTCTGTAAATATTTTGAATTTCTCTAATTTTTTCGGTAGTAAAACCTCTTCTCCTAAGTCCGATAGAATTGATTCCAATATAAGAAAGCGGTTCTTTTGCTGCTTTAGTATAAGGCGGAACATCTTTTCTGACTAATGAACCGCCGGAAATCATTGCGTGATCACCAATATGAATAAATTGATGAACCGCAGCTAATCCGCCAACAATGGCATATTTTCCGACAGTAACATGTCCCGCTAGAGCAACTCCATTAACAACAATAGCATTGTCTCCAATTTCACAGTCATGGGCTATATGAGCGGTTGCCATTATTAAACAATTGGAACCAACTTTTGTTTTTCCGGTTGCACTTGTTCCTCTATTAATGGTAACACACTCTCTAACAGTTGTATTGTCACCAATAACAGTAAGAGAATCTTCTCCTTCAAATTTCAAATCTTGGGGAATGGCTGATATAACAGCTCCCGGAAAAATTCTGCAATTACTTCCAATTCTGGCTCCTTCCATAATCGTTACATTAGAACCAATCCAAGTACCGGAACCTATTGTAACATTATTGTGAATTGTTGTAAATGGTTCAACGACTACGTTGCGAGCAATTTTTGCTCCGGGATGTATATATGCTAAAGGTTGATTCATATTAATTCTTTAATCATTGATTCTAACTATTTGTGCCATTAATTCGGCTTCTACTACTAATTTATTGTTGGCATATCCAAATGCCTGCATATGACAAATCCCTCTTCGGATAGGCGAAATTAATTCGGCTTTAAAAATAAGCGTATCACCCGGCAATACTTTTTGTTTGAACTTAACATTGTCCATTTTTATAAAATAGGTTAAGTAGTTTTGCGGATCAGGTACCGTGTTTAAAACCAATACACCGCCACATTGTGCCATCGCTTCCACCTGAAGTACTCCCGGCATAACTGGTGCTCCCGGAAAATGACCTATAAAATAGGATTCATTCATAGTTACATTTTTCATCCCCACCACATGTTTATCTGATAATTCTAAAATTCTATCAATCAATAAAAAAGGAGGTCTGTGAGGCAGAATTTCCATAATTTTTTGGATATCCATCAATGGAGGATCACATAAATTAAATTTAGGAACATAATTACGTTTCTCACATTTAATAATATTGGCTAATTTCCTGGCAAATAAAGTATTGATTTTATGTCCAGGTTTATTAGCGATTACTTTTCCACGAATTCGAGTACCTATAAGTGCTAAATCCCCAATAACATCTAATAATTTATGTCTTGCTGCTTCATTTGCCCAATGTAAAGTAAGATTATCTAAAATTCCGTTTGGACTTACGCTTACTTTCTCTTTTTTGAAAATTATTTTCAGCTTTTCAATCGTTTCCGGTGAAATTTCTTTATCAACATATACAATGGCATTATTCAAATCTCCACCTTTTATTAAATCGTTATCTAGTAACGTTTCTAATTCATGAAGGAAACTAAACGTACGGGCATTGGCTATTTCTTCTTTAAATTCATCTATAGATTTGATTGAGGCATTTTGTGTTCCTAAAATTTTGGTGCCAAAATCAACCATAGTGGTAATTTCATATTCATCAGAAGGCATAATCATAATTTCACTTCCTGTTTCATCATCTTTATAAGAAATCACTTCTTTTACAATAAATACTTCACGCTCAACATCTTGCTCTACAATTCCGGCAGCTTCTAATGCTTCAACAAAATATTTTGATGAACCATCCATTATTGGAGGTTCAACTGCATTGATTTGTATTAATAAATTATCGATGTCTAATCCAACTGCTGCTGCCAAAACATGCTCTGAAGTATGAACCCGAACACCATTTTTTTCGATATTAGTACCTCTTTGGGTTGTAGTTACAAATTCAACTTTAGCTTCAATAATTGGTCTGCCTTCCAAATCAGTTCTCTCAAAAGCAAACCCAAAACCTGCTGGAGCAGGGCTAAAAGTCATTGTCACAACATTGCCTGTGTGTAATCCTACACCAGAAAGTGAAACTTCCTTTGCGATTGTTTTTTGATAATTACTCATATTTTTCTTTTAATACTTTAATTTCTTTTTCGATATTATTTAATGTTATAGCAATTTGGGATAGATTTTTAAAATGTACATAAGATTTAAAATAATTATTATACCCTATTGCCGGACTTCCCTGTACTACTTCATTATCTTTTAAACTTCGAAGAACCCCAGTTTGTGCTTGAATTTTTACATTATCACCAATAATAATATGGCCAACAATTCCTACTTGACCGCCAATCATACAGTTTTTTCCAATTTTAGTCGAACCCGCTATACCTGTTAAAGCAGCAATAACTGTATTATTTCCAATTTCAACATTGTGAGCAATTTGAATTAGATTGTCTAATTTCACACCCTTTCCAATAATAGTAGATCCTAAAGTTGCTCTATCTATAGTTGTTCCTGCGCCAATATCTACATAATCTTCAATAATTACATTACCAATTTGAGGTATTTTTTGAAACGTTCCATCTGCTGAAGGGGCAAAACCAAAACCATCAGAACCAATTACAGCACCCGAGTGTATTGTGCAATATTTTCCTATTTCTGTTTCTGAATATATTTTTGCTCCGGAAAAAATAGTTGTATTTTCCTTTATGATAACATTTTCACCTATAAAAACATGTGGGTATATTTTAACATTGTTACCTAAAACAACATTATTGCTTATATATACAAAAGCACCTATATATGGATTTTCACCTATTTTGGCAGATTTACTTATAAAATTCGGTTCTTCAATTCCGAATTTATTGAGTTTTACCTGATTATAATACTCTAATAATTTTGCAAATGCCTGGTAAGCATCATCAACCTTAATCATGGTGATATACACTTCTTTTTCCGGCTCAAAATCTCTACTGACAATTACAATTGAAGCGTTGGTAGTATATAGATAGTTTTTGTACTTTAGGTTGGATAGAAAGGTAAGCGAACCTTTGGTTCCTTCCTCAATCTTAGAAAGTTTATCAACTTCAATTGATGGATTTCCCACAATTTCACCGTTCAAAACTTCTGCTATTTGTTTCGCTGTAAATTTCATTGATGCAAAAATATGAAAAAGTTTTTTTACAACTCTTAACTTATAAATTTAACTGCTTAGGAAAACAAATATAGTATTTTATAACCGGCTTAGATAAAGCTAATAAATTTAATTGGTCTGAAGCGATAGCTAAGTCAACTGTTTTACCCTTTTTAGAGAGTATCTTGATGCTGTTATCTTTTAAATTATAGGCTTGGTTAGATACACTTCCTTCAAAAACAAAATATGAAATCTCTTTTTTAGTTACATCGTATTTGTCCAAAATCATTTTCTTAACCTTATTTATTTCAACTTTTCCAAATTTTTGTTTTTGTAAAATAATCTTTGGCAATTTCCTATTAATTAACATTTTTGAGAGGGTTGAAATAATTTTATCTTCATGCTTGGTCCATTCTTTTATAGCTGATAAAACATCATAATCATCTAATTGAGCAAATATGACAAGAGTTTCTTCATCAAAATTAGAAGCATCAATTGATTGATATAAAAAGTATTTTAAATTGCTGTTTGCATATAATTCAACTCCTTTCAAAGCCAATTCTTTTGCTCTTTTCAATATGTTAACTAACAGTAGTTCAGCAGCTAATCCAGTCTTATGTAAATATACTTGCCAATACATCAATCGTCTTCCAACTATAAATTTTTCAACAGAATAAATTCCTTTTTCTTCAATAACCAACTCATTTTCATGTACATTTAACATCGCAATTAATCTTTCTGAATTGATATTCCCCTCGGCCACACCCGAATAAAAACTATCGCGTTTGAGATAATCTAACCGATCCATATCTAATTGACTCGAAATAAGTTGGTACAAAAATTTCTTCGGATGATTTCCTTTAAAAACAGCAATTGCTAAATCGAGTTGGAAATTAAACTCCAAGTTTAAAGCTTCCATGAATTTTAAAGAAATGGCTTCGTGATTTATTTCTGATACAATACTATTTTCCAGCGCGTGTGAAAAAGCACCGTGGCCAATATCGTGTAGTAAAATAGCAATATAAAGTGCGTTTTCCTCTTCATCAGTAATTTCAATTCCTTTAAACCGTAAAATTCTAACTGCTTTTTGCATCAAATAAACACATCCAATAGCATGATGAAACCTCGAATGATGTGCTCCGGGATAAACTAAAGACGACAATCCCATTTGAGAAATTCTGCGCAACCTCTGAAAATAAGGATGTTCTATTAAATCAAAAATTAAACGATTTGGAATCGTAATAAATCCGTAAATTGGGTCGTTTAATATTTTAAACTTGTTGACATTTAACTCTAACACCATACTAATTCTTAAAATAGTTTCACAAATATAGTAACAATGAGAGAAATACAGATACTTTGGATTGATGATGAGATTGATTTGCTTAAACCGCATATCTTATTTTTAGAACAAAAACAATATAAAGTTACTACTTGTTCTAACGGAACAGACGCAGTTGACATTATTGAAGAAGAAGATTTTGACATTGTCTTTTTAGATGAAAATATGCCCGGATTAAGCGGATTGGAAACACTTACTGAATTAAAAGAAAAAAGACCCAATTTGCCCGTTATCATGATTACCAAAAGTGAAGAAGAATTCATCATGGAAGAGGCAATCGGCTCCAAAATAGCCGATTATTTAATCAAACCGGTCAATCCCAATCAAATATTATTATCGCTTAAAAAGACTTTGGATCATTCTCGGCTTATTTCAGAAAAAACAACGATTAATTACCAAAAAGAATTTCGAAAAATTGCATTAGAATTATCTATGGTAAAGACCTATGAAGATTGGATTCACCTGTATAAAAAGTTGGTTTACTGGGAATTAGCACTTGAAAATATCACCGATTTATCGATGGTTGAAATTCTTGAAAGTCAGAAACAAGAAGCCAATAGTCACTTTTTTAAGTTTATTAAAAAGCGCTACAAAGATTGGTTTACTACTGATGATAAACCAATTTTGTCGCATAATTTATTAAAAGAAGTAGTTTTTCCTATCATCAAAAAAGAAAAAAATACTTTGTTAGTGGTGATTGATAATTTGCGCTATGACCAATTTAGAATAATTGAACCGGTCATCAATCAGTTCTATAAAAAAGAAGATGAATTGATGTATTTCAGCATTTTACCTACGGCAACTCAATATGCGCGTAATGCGTTGTTTTCGGGAATGATGCCATCAGAAATGGAAAAAAAATATCCTCAATATTGGAAAAATGACACCGATGACGGATTAAAAAATCTGTATGAAGATAAATTTTTGACTGAAAATCTAAAACGCTGTGGGCTTAAAATAAAACATGATTTTATCAAAATCACCAATTTAAAAGCAGGAAAACAAACCGCAGATAATTTTAAATCCTACAAAGACAATGCTTTAACAGTGGTCGTTTACAATTTTGTAGATATGATTTCACATGCTAAAACGGAAATGGATGTCATTAAAGAATTGGCCGGAGACGATAAAGCTTATCGTTCACTAACCTTAAGTTGGTTTAACAATTCACCCTTATTAGAAATAATTCAAAAAGCGCAGCAATTAGGGATGAAATTGATTATTACAACAGACCACGGAAGTATTAATTGTAAAAATCCGACAAAAGTTATTGGCGATAAAGAAATCAGCTCAAATCTTCGTTATAAAACCGGCAAAAGTTTGTCTTATGAAAACAATGATGTTTATGTAGAAAAAAAACCGAAAGACATTTTTCTTCCGTCTCTTACCATCAACAGTTCCTTTATTTTTGCCAAGGAAAATTTATTTTTTGCCTATCCAAATAATTTTCATCATTATGTTAATTATTATAAAAACTCTTATCAACACGGGGGAATTTCATTAGAAGAAATGATTATTCCCTGTGCTATATTTGCACCAAAATAATTTTTTTACAGATGAAAATACAATATCATTTAAATGATTTGCCTCAAGTTGCGGCAACTATTATAGAGAATTCTAAAAGTAAGATTATCACTTTTAAAGGAGAAATGGGTGCCGGCAAAACTACACTTATCAAAGAATTGGTAAAAATTTTAGGGATTGATGATGTGACTAGTTCTCCTACTTTTTCATTAGTGAATCAATATCAATCCAATCACAATGTTTTAGTTTTTCATTTTGATTTTTATCGAATTAACAAAGAAACGGAAGCAATGGATATGGGAATTGAAGAATATTTTGATAGTGGAGCCTGGTGTTTTATTGAATGGCCGGAAAAAGTAAAAAATTTACTGCCTTTAAATATTGATGAAATCACCATTGAAGTTATCAACGACCAAGAACGAACTATTGAAATTTTAAATCATGGGTAATCCTGTTTCTCCATTCAGTAAAAGTGAATTAATGCCTCAAGAGGAAAAACTAGAGGTAAAAAAACAAAAAGGCGAATTATTTATCGGCATTCCAAAGGAAGTTTTTCTGCAAGAAAAAAGAATTTGCCTCACGCCTGATGCTGTTAATGCTTTGTGTAATCAAGGTCATAGAATTGTAATTGAATCCAACGCCGGTAAGGGAGCTAACTTTTCTGATCAGGAATATGCAGAAGCCGGCGCCAAAATTACGCATGACCAAAAAGAAGTTTTTAACTGTAATATCATTTTAAAAGTGGCGCCACCCACTTTAGAAGAAATAGCTTTGATGAAACCTCAAAGTCTTTTATTTTCAACCCTACAACTCAAAACACAATCTGTAGCTTATTTTGAAGCGATGGCTACTAAAAAAATAACGTCCGTAGCTTTCGATTTTATTCGTGATGAACATCATCAATATCCGGTGGTAAAATCTCTAAGCGAAATTGCAGGAATTGCTTCTATTCTTATTGCATCAGAGCTGATGAGTAATGTACATCAGGGAAACGGTTTGTTATTGGGAAATATTGGAGGTGTTCCGCCTACAGAAGTGGTTATTTTAGGAGCCGGAACTGTTGGTGAATTTGCGGCTCGAAGTGCTTTAGGATTAGGAGCTTCAGTAAAAATATTTGACAATTCAATTACTAAATTAAGACATTTACAACATTCTTTAGGAACATTAATTTACACTTCAACTATTCAGCCAAAGACACTTGCAAAAGCTTTAAAACGATGCGATATTGCTATTGGAGCAGTTCGAGGAAAAACTCGTTCTCCTATTTTGGTTACTGAAGATATGGTAAGAGAAATGAAAGACGGAGCTATTATTGTTGATGTCAGTATTGATAGAGGAGGCTGTTTTGAAACATCAGATTTAACTTCGCATAACGAATCAACTTTTACAAAACACGGGGTTATTCATTATTGTGTACCCAATATTCCATCAAGATATTCTAAAACGGCATCACTGTCAATCAGCAATATATTCAGTCCATATTTACTCAATATTGCTGAAGAAGGCGGATTTGAAAATGCCCTTAAATTTGATTTGAGTTTGAGAAAAGGAATGTACCTTTACCACGGTATTCTCACCAATAAATCAGTTGCCGATTGGTTTAATTTACCGTTTAGAGATGTCAATTTATTAATGTTATAAAAATATAATTTGTTGCATATTAACAAGTTATAAAACAATTAAAATTTATTTATGGATTTAAAAAAACGCTTCTTTTTATACGGATTTGGATTTGCAATTGGTGCTTTGGTGGTTTTATTTATCTGGAATAAAAAAGATGCTTCATTTGATTATATGCCTGATGCCAGAGTATTGAAAAATATCCAGTCTAAAACTGTCAAAACCTCTAATTCTGCGTATTTAATTTTAATTGCTCATCAAATTGATTCTTTATCATTATCAAATATGATTAAAAATGGTGATGTAGATTTTAAGAAGAGTAATACTGAAACAAAACCTTGTAAAACTTATTGGATAAATACTTCTTTTAATGAAGAAAAATGGTCACTCATTATTCAAAATTGTGACTCTATTGCTACTATTCAAAAGGTGATAAAAGAATAATATGAAAAAAATTGCGGTGCTTACAGGTGCGGGAATCAGTGCTGAAAGCGGACTCAAAACTTTTAGAGATACTGACGGATTGTGGGAAGGTCATAATGTTTATGAAGTTGCATCACCTGAAGGATGGTATAAAAACAAAACCTTAGTACTCGATTTTTATAACCAGAGAAGAAAACAATTATTAGATGTTCACCCCAATGAAGCGCATTTGGCTTTAGTCTTATTAGAACAACAATTTGAGGTAACCATCATCACTCAAAATGTTGATGATTTACATGAACGCGCCGGAAGTTCCCATATAATTCATTTGCATGGAGAACTTTTAAAATCTAGGAGTTCTATTGATGAAAATCTTGTTTATGAGTGCAAAACCGATATCAATTTAGGCGATTTATGCGATAAAAAAACACAATTGAGGCCACATATTGTTTGGTTTGGAGAAATGGTTCCAATGTTAGAAAAAGCAATACATATTACTTCTCAAGCAGATATTTTGATTATTGTTGGTACTTCCATGCAGGTGTATCCGGCCGCTAATATAATTATGTACGCCGGCAGTAACATCCCTAAATATTTTATTGACCCAAAGCCTGCAATTCAAGAAAATAATTTTAGAAATCTAACTATTTTGGCAGAAAAAGCCAGTGTAGGAGTCCCTCAAATTGTTAAGCAATTAATTGGCTGACAGCTTCGTACAATTGATCTTTCGAAATTACACTACCTTGTTCAATCAGTTTAAATATTTCAATATTCCTCTCAGGATTATAGGATTTTGATCCTTTAAAAGCTTCAACTTTCTCATCCTTCAGGTGATTCATTAACCAATTTAAACCGTTTGTGGTTGTCAAGTCAATTTCAGGAAATTGTATTTTGATATAAATTCTATTTATTATATCGACTTCGCACTTAAATAAATTGAGATGTTGTTCTGAACTATGTTCTAAATAACTGACTTTTGTCAACACATCTTCCCAAACAAAATCGCTAAAAACTTGTAATTCTTCAAGAACAACTTTTGGTTTATCTTTATTTAATTGTTTCCATTCTTTTGCATCAATTTGTTGACTCGCTAAAAAAGTGGAGAATTCTACAGGAAGCGCTTCTAATTGTTCTTTGGTGAGTAAACGGTATTTCATGAAAATTGTATATAGTATCAGGTATCAGATATCTGGTATCAGGTATCTGGTATTTTGTATGTTTAAAGTTTAAAGTTAAATAGTTTGACTTCTCTCACTACCAGTGTTAAAAGTTAGAAAGTTATAATGATTAATAACTTTATGAACATTACAAACTTTATAAACACACCCTTTCATAAAAAAACCACGCCAATTGGCGTGGTTCAAAGTTAGTAAAATTAGATTTTAGAAAATATATCTTAAACCAAATTGCATTTGCCATCTTGATAACAAACTAAAATCATTGGTATAAGTTGATTTTAAATTCGTATCAAATGAATAGGTTGGATATCCACTACTGTCAACAGTTACACCAATTGGCTGAGTGTTGGTTGGATTTTTTCTCACACCCCAATCAGAGTTGATAAAATTACCTACATTTAAGATATCAATACTCAACTGAATTGATTTTGATTTCTGTGTATTTAAGAAGAAATCTTGTAATATTTTCATATCCCAATTGGAACGCCAAGGCAAAGTTGTCGCATATTTTCCGGCATAATCTCCACGACGGCTACTTAAGTAATCATCTTGTTTAATAAAGTTTTCTAATGCAACTCTTTGAGCACTTTGCTCAGTTTGAGTTCCTGTAAATACCATGGCATTAATTTGGTTTGCAGTTGGAATAAAAATTAAATCATTTAAGTTAGAACCATCATTATTGATATCACCTGCATAAGTATAACTATAACGACCACCTTTAACATACTCCATAAACATACCAACAGAAGTTGCATATTTACCATTTCCATAATCAAATCGTTTGTTGAAAGAACCAACAAAACGATGGTTATGTCCAAATCGTGAATGAGACTCTACAGCTTGATTTACATTACCAATGGCAGGATTTCTAGCAAAAGCATCCGAAGAAATTTCAGCTGGAATTGAACTGGCATCTTTAGAAACCAAATAATCATATGCTAAACTGGCCGTTGCATTATTGTTCCAAGTTTTAAATACCTGAAAAGAGGTATTAAAAGTATATCCTTTATCGTCATTCGTAAATACATAAGCATCAACAGGAATTGGGAAACCAAATCCGGTAAAATTAGCTCTGTCAGTTGCCGGATTATAAATAACTCGATTATCACCGCCTGCACCTTGAAGTGTTCCTGTTGGTGTATTTAATCCGTAGTTTCTTACCATCATTGCGTTGATATCTTTCGTATAAACTACATCAACACTAGAAGACCACCCGTTATTTAACTTGCGATCATATCCTAAGTTTGTTCTCCAAACTTGCGGGAATTTAAAGTCATAAGCTGTCATTTGGTAGAACCACCAGTTTGGACTAGACACTTGGTTTCCAATCCACACAAATGGAAAACGACCAGAGAATAAACCTGTACCTCCTCTAAATTGTTGTGTTTTATCACCTTTTACATCGTAATTAAAACCAACTCTTGGTGAGAATAAAGGGGTACCGCTTGGCATATGACTGTGGTCAAAAGTTAAACCTCTACCATTTTCATCGTAATATGTGATAGTTGGGTCATAATCAAAAGCGCGGTCTTGGACTGCTTTAGCTTGATCGGAAGTATCAAAATACAATGGCTTATCCATGCGGATTCCGTAGGTTAAAGTAAATTTATCATTTACAGCCCACTCATCTTGTATATAAAGAGCCCATTGTCCAACATTCGTATAAGAGAAAGGGAAACCTCCTGCGGCGTTTACATCTTTTGCATGTTGCACTATAGGATCCATACCACCAGAATTTACAAAGTTTACAAAATCTGTAACACTTGCAAAACCGGGGCCAAAAGTTCCACCCGCATAAGGAACTCCATAAGGTTCATTGACACCTAAGTTAAATGAGTTTCCAAATTCAAATTTTTCAAATGAAGTTCCAATAGTATAGGTATGATTTCCGGAATAGATATTAAAATTATCTGTAACTTGATATACTTTTTGATCTAAAACATTGTGAATAGAGAATGGTTCATGACCTGCAACAATATATCTACTTCCATCTTTATTGATATTTAAAACAGGGAATGGAGTAGAAAACGGATCTCTTGAATCACTAAATTTAGTTATCCCTGCTTGTAAGTTATTCGAGAATTTATTACTGAAATTTGATTTTAACTCTACGATTCCAGAATGTAATACGTTATTGATGGTATATCCAGAGTTAAAAAACTGTAAAGTTGTTTGGTCTGGACCTCTTCTGCCGATAGCTTCAGGATGCGCCGGTTTACCCAAAGAGGCATCTAAAAAGTTATAAGTAGCTGATAAAGTATGTATATCATTGATATTCCAATCTAATTTCACTAATGCTTTTACGTTTTTAGTGTCATGAATGTAATTCTCATAGGCACCCGTTTCGTAACCAAATCTGTTTTTCAATGTTTGAGAAACTAAATCTAAATCAGCAGCTTCAACTCGTGAAACTCTATCTCCCGTTAAACCGGAACGTTTTGCTAAAAAGTTAGAGCCTAAATCGGAGCGATCTTCCATTTCCGCATTGGCAAAGAAGAATAATTTATCTTTGATAATAGGTCCACCTAAACTGAAACCAGCTTGTAAATGTTTTAAATCTCCTTTAAAAACATTTTCTCCTTTAACTTTACCTCCGGTTAAATCTTGATTTCTATAAAACCCAAAAACTGTTCCGTGAAATTCATTCGTACCCGATTTAGTTACGGCATTAACAGAAGCTCCTGTAAATCCGGCTTTTGTAACATCATAAGGAGCAATATCAACCTGAATTTGATCGATAGCGTCTAATGAAACGGGTTGTGCATTGGTTTGTCCGCCCGGAGTGGCAGCATCTAAACCGTATGGATTATTAAAAATAGAACCGTCCAACGTAAAGTTATTCATTTGGTTGTTTCTTCCACCGAATGAATGTCCATCAGATGAAGGTGTTAATCTGGTTAAATCAGCCGTTGATCTTGAAATTGTCGGCATCGTTTTAATCTGATTTTTACTGATGTTAGTTGATGCTCCTGTTCTATCACTTTGGAAAATGCCACCGGCAGTAGCTTTAATTTCTATGGTTGCCAATTCTGTGGCTGCACCTTTAAGGGTAAAATTTAATTTGAGTTTATCTCCAACGTTTAGAAAAACATTATCCATAGTTTGAGTTTCAAATCCAACAAAACTAATGGTAATTTTGTAAGGACCACCAACTCTTAAGTTGGGAATGTTATATCTACCATTGTCTAATGTATTGGTTCCGTAAGTAGAACCTGTTGGTAAATGTTCGGCTACTACATTGGCGCCAAAAAGTCCCATTTCTGAGTCATCTAAAATTACTCCCTGAACTTGGGCAGTTGTAACTTGAGCATAAGAACTTAATGACAGCATGAGTGCCGCAAATAAGAAAATTAATTGTTTTTTCATAAATAAAATGTTTAAACTAATTTGGTTGTTTGATTTAATTTAATTTAATATAATTCAAATATAATTTAATATTCAAATATAAAAACAAAAAACTCGCATTTTTGGTGCGAGTTCTTTATATTTTTTAACATCTTATTAACATTATTGTTTTTCTACAATAATTTCAAATGGTAAATCAAAAACAACTTCTCTGTGTAATCTTACTTTAGCGACATATTTTCCGATACGTTTTACAGTACCTCCAACAACATTGATAGATTTTTTATCAATTGAATGGCCGGCATTTTCAATAGCTGCTGCTATATCAATATTGCTGATTGATCCAAATAATTTAGATCCATCAGCAGTTTTAGCTTCAATTTTTATTTCTAACACTTTAACAGCTTCGGCTAAAGCAGTAGCTTCATTCACCAATTTTGTTTCTTTGTAAGCACGTTGTTTTAACGTTTCTGCCAATTCTTTTCTAGCAGATATTGTTGCCATTACAGCAACTCCTTGCGGAATTAGGAAATTACGACCATATCCGTTTTTAACAGAAACAACATCGTCTTTATATCCTAAATTTTCTACGTCTTTCTTTAATATCAGTTCCATAATCTCTTATTCTTATTTTAATAAATCTCCTACGAATGGCAATAAAGCTAAATGACGCGCTCTTTTAATGGCTTGAGATACTTTTCTTTGGTATTTCAATGAAGTACCGGTTAAACGTCTTGGTAAAATTTTACCTTGCTCATTTACCAAATACAGTAAGAAATCAGCATCTTTATAATCGATGTATTTGATACCATTCTTTTTAAAACGACAGTATTTTTTATTCGTTTTAGTATCAATGTCTAGCGGAGTAAGATATCTCACATCTCCTTGTTTTCCTCCTTTTGATTGTTGTTCTAATGACATAGTTCTTAGTTTTTAGAGGTTTTGTTTCTTTCTCTTCTTTTCTCAGCCCATGCAATCGCGTATTTATCTAACGATACAGTTAAATAACGCATAATGCTGTCATCTCTTCTGAATTCTAACTCAAATGGAGCAACTGCTTCTGCCGGTGCGTTGAATTCAAATAGGTGGTAAAATCCACTTTTTTTCTTTTGGATTGGATAAGCTAATTTTTTAAGCCCCCAATCTTCTTTTGATATCATTTCGGCACCTTTTGAAACAAGGAAGTCTTCAAACTTCTTTACTGTTTCCTTTATCTGAGTTTCAGATAAAACGGGATTCAAAATGAAAACAGTTTCGTAACGATTCATAGTTAATACTTTAAGTTTATTATTTGTGGGTGCAAATATAATACTTTATTACTGAATAACAAATCGATAAAAGCAATTCATTTTAATAAGAATCAACATCAATAATGAGCTGAATAGACCGAAATATGGCAATACTTAAAAAGGAGGTTTTTAACTGATTTACAGCTGCTTTAGTTTTTTGTAAAGATTGATTGGCCGGAATTTTAATCAGCAATTCTTTGATGTATTTATTTCTGATTTTAGAAATAACAGGCGTTGTGGGTCCTAAAACCTGATTCCCAAAAGTATTTTTCAAAGCTTTAGAAAACCAGACTGTTCCTTCATCCAGCGCAATTTTATTTTTGTGTTTTAAGGTAATATTAATCGTTTTATAAAAAGGAGGATATTGAAATTGAAGTCGTTCTTTCAATTGATTTTGACACATTTCCATATAATTATTGGTGGCTACTTGGGTAATAATTTCATGGGTTGGATTATAGGTTTGTATCAACACTTTTCCTTTTTTGGTTCTGCCTGCTCTGCCTGCTACTTGTACCAATAGCTGATAACTGCGTTCATGTGCTCTAAAATCGGGAAAATTTAATAAACTATCGGCATTTAAAACACCTACCAATGATACTTTATCAAAATCTAATCCTTTAGACAGCATTTGAGTACCCACCAAAATATCAATTTCCTGTTGTTGGAATTGTTCTAAAATCTGTTCATAAGAATGCTTTCCTTTGGTGGTGTCATAATCCATTCGCGCCACTTTGGCTTCCGGAAATAAAGCTTGAATTTCATGTTCAATTTGCTCTGTTCCAAATCCTAAAAAAACGACATCTTCACTTCCACAAGCTACACAAGAATTGGTCACCTTTTGGGTATAACCGCAATAATGACATTTCAATTCTTTGGAAAATTTATGATATGCTAAACTTACGTCACATTGAACACATTGCGGTGTTACTCCACAAGTTTTACAGGCCAATACAGGTGCAAATCCTCTTCTATTTTGAAATAAAATAATTTGTTCTTTTTGATGTAAAGCTTCTTTAATCAGTAAAATTAATCGCTCAGAAAAATGACCATTCATACGTTTTTTACGGAGCATTTCTTTTAAATTAATCAACTCCATTTCAGGCATTTGAACATCGCCAAAACGATTTTTTAAGCTCACCAATCCGAATTTATCATCCAACGTATTTTGAAAACTTTCTAAAGATGGCGTTGCAGAGCCCAATAAAACTTTTGCTTGGTGAATTTTAGCCAAAACAATGGCAGTATCTCTGGCATGATAGCGCGGTGAAGGTTCCATTTGTTTATATGATGGCTCATGTTCTTCATCGATAATAATAAGCCCCAAATTTTGAAAAGGTAAGAAAATTGAAGAACGCACTCCAATAACAACTTGAGCAGATTCTTGCTGATTTAAAACATTATTCCAAACTTCTACCCTTTCATTAAGCGTGTATTTGGAGTGATAAACGGCTATTTTATTCCCAAAATATTTTTTGAGCCGTTGGATAATTTGGGTTGTTAAGGCAATTTCCGGTAACAAATAAAGTATTTGTTGTTTTAAATCGAGTTGCTCCTGAATCAGTTTTACATAGATTTCTGTTTTTCCACTACCCGTAATCCCTTTTAAAAGCACAACTGATTTATCATTGAAATGATTTTTAATTTCATTAAAAGCCAGCGTTTGCTCATCACTTAAAGTTTTAGGTTTTTCAACCTTATTTTCATAGCGGACTCTATCAACTCGAATATAATATGTTTCCAACAAATTCTTTTCTTCCAAAGCATTTAAAACGGCAACAGAACATTGCGCAGATTCAGCAAGGGTTTTGAATTTAATCGGTTTTTGAGTGGTTGATTTGATAGAAAAATAAGTCATCAAAGCATCGCGTTGTTTAGCAGCTCTTTGTACCAAATCAAAAATAACAACCAACTTACCATCTTCTTCCCATTGTGGATGTAATTTGATGTATTTTTCGAGTTTTGGCTGATAAATTTCACTGATTTCTTCTTTTAAGCTAATCGCTTTTTTCTCCATCAATTGTCTGATAAGCGATAAACCCTTTTTCCCGTCGATTATAGAAGATAATCTATCAATAGGTAATTGTTGATGATGTTCAAGCGCCTCTAAAATCAGAAATTCATCCGGATTTAAATCATCTTCTTGATTAAACAATTTATTTTTAATCAAGACCGTTTCACTTTCCAGCAAAAGTGATGAAGGTGTTGCGGCTTTAAAAACTTCACCTAAAGTACACATATAATAATCGGCCACCCACTCCCAATGTTTTAATTGAAATTCATTCACCAACGGCTGTTCATCAATAATTTGATGAATGGGTTTTGCCTGATAATTAAGTGGCGGGTTTTGATGTATTTGATGCACTAAAGCGGTGTAAACTTTTCGTTTACCAAACTCAACTGCAACACGCATTCCGGGTTTTAATAACGTAACTTCTTTATCATCAACCTGATAAGTATATAATCTTGGAAGTGCTAAAGGAAAAATTACATTGATAAAATACATGCGTTTAATTTACTGAAAGATAGAAAATATTTATTTCTTCAAAGCATTAAGCAATATGCAATAAGCTTTAAGCATTAAATACTTTTTTTCATTTTTCATTTTTCATTGTCAATTGTCAATTGTTTTTATTCTTTTATCTAACCACTAGTTATTTTGAATTTTTTTAGTCCCTGCATACATATCATATCGCACCAATTTACAATCTAAATCACCATTTTTAAGCGGAATTTTTTTAGAAGTTCTCAATCCTACATGTTTCAATCCTTCAAAATCTGAAGTGATAAACCAAACCGTTGTATCCGGATAATGATGTTTTAATGTATCTCCAATTTCTTTGTAAAACGGAGCTGTTTCAATTTGCAATCGCTCTCCATACGGCGGATTGAATAAAAGTGTTGCTGGACCATCAACTTCTTTTTCGGTTTCAAAAAAATTGCGCTGTTCTACCATAATAAATCCATCCAAATTGGCATTTTTAATATTGTCTTTGGCTTTTAAAACGGCTGATGGGGCTTTGTCATAACCAATGATTTTATAAGCTGTATTTCTTACTTTTTTTAACAAAGCTTGTTTGATAAGCTCATATAAATTAGTATCAAAATCAGCCCATTTTTCAAAAGCAAAACCTTTTCTATTGATATTTGCCGGAATGTGATGCGCAATCATCGCAGCTTCAATTAAAATGGTCCCGGAACCGCACATCGGATCAATAAAATGAGAATTTCCATCATATCCCGATAACAAAATCATTCCGGCCGCTAACACTTCGTTAATCGGCGCGATATTGGTAGCAGTTCTGTAGCCGCGTTTGTGTAGCGAATCACCTGAAGAATCTATAGAAACCGTTAAATTATCATGCTGAATATGAACATGGATTTTTAAATCAGGATTTTTGATATCAACATTGGGGCGTCTATGGTATTGGTGTCTAAAATAATCGGCAATGGCATCTTTACTTTTTAAGGAAATATAATGCGAATTGGTGGTGAAATATTTAGAATTGACCACAGCATTAATCGAAAAAGTACCATCAACCGAAAGGTAATCTTCCCATTTTATTTTTTGTAAACTTTTTACTAAATCAACTTCATCGGTGACTTTAAATTCATGGATAGGTTTTAAAATTCTGATGGCTGTACGGAGCGATAAATTGGCTTTATACAAAAATCCGTTATCACCAAAAAAAGAAACACTTCGCACACCTTCCGTTACTTTTTGAGCACCTAAAGCGCTTAATTCTTCAGCTAATATACCTTCTAATCCAAAAGAAGTAGTTGCCAACATTTTAAAATTTTCTTCCATCTACTGTTCATTTTCTACAAAAGTAACTAAATATTTAGGTTTATAATGGGAAGCTTCCTTTTAAAAAAATGTATTTTTGCAAAAAGACTCAGTGTATGAATACTCCCACCGATTGGTTTGTTTCTTGGTTTGATTCTCCTTATTATCACATTTTATATCAACACAGAAATAACGATGAAGCACAATTTTTTATGAATAATCTAACTTCTTTTTTAGAAATTCCAAAAGGATCTGAGATTATTGATATCCCTTGCGGAAAAGGTCGTCATTCCTTATATTTAAGCACTTTAGGATTTTATGTTACCGGTTTGGATCTTTCTAAAAACAGCATTTTATCGGCTAAAAAATTTGAAAATGAACAGCTTGTTTTTGATGTTCATGATATGAGAATTCCTTTTTCAAAAAAATATGATGCCGTTTTCAATTTGTTCACCAGTTTTGGTTATTTTGATGATGATGAAGATGATTTACAGGTTTTAACTAATTTTAAGAATGCTTTAAAACCCAATAGTTTTACTGTTATTGATTTTATCAATATCGGAAAAGCGATTGAAAATTTAGTTGCTGAAGAAACAAAATATATTGACGGAATTTATTTTCATATCACTAAAAAGTTGGAGAACGGATTTATTGTTAAAAGTATTGAAATTGATGATAACGGACAAAAACATCACTTTTTTGAAAAAGTAAAATGTATTGATTTTTCTAAAATTAACAGTTATTTAAACATCGTCGGATTTAAATTAAATCATACTTTTGGTAATTATAACTTGGAACCTTTTAACGTAAAAACTTCGGATAGGTTAATATTGGTGGTACAATGAGTAATTTCATTTTATTTCTTTCGGTTGTTGTTGGGATGCTAATTGTATTGTTGGTAAAACCTAAATTAAAAACTTCTCAAATTTTATTGTCTTTTAGCGGTGCCTACTTATTGGCGATTATCATGCTTGAATTATTGCCCGAAGTTTTTCAAGACACCAATACCATAAATATTGGTGTATTTATAATTTTCGGATTAATCATTCAGATAGTGCTCGATTTTTTCTCGAAAGGGGCTGATCACGGACATGTACATTTGCACAATGAAACCTATTTTCCGTGGGTATTATTCATCAGTTTAAGTTTGCATGCTTTTATTGAAGGTTTACCGCTTTCTCATTTAGACGACCATTCTTTATTAGTAGGAATTGTTGTACATAATGTTCCCATTTCAATTATACTGGGAACTTTTTTTCTAGCTTCAGAAATGCCCAAAAAATATGCTGTTATTTTTTTAACAGCGTTCGCCTGCATGTCTCCACTTGGTAATTTAGCCGGTTCTTATTTACCAATTATTATCAATTACAAGACGGAAATAACGGCTTTGGTTATCGGAGTTTTATTGCATATCTCTACCACTATTATCTTTGAAAGTTCTAAAGACCATAAGTTTAATTTGGTGAAATTTATCAGTATTTTGGTCGGATTTACTTTGGCAATAATCTTCGCGCATTAATTGGATTAATTGGCTACTTTACTGATGAACTTGATGCGCATCAACCTCAATTCAGTTTCATCATAATCACCTTTAAATTCATCTAAAGCATCTTGTATTCTGTCCGATTCTGCTTCCATATAATAATTAAATATTTCTTCTTGCTGTTCTTCATCCAGTAAATCATCAATACAATAATCGATATTTACTTTGGTGCCCATATAAACAATTTGTTGCAACTCTTCAATCAACTCTAAAAAAGTGATTCCTTTAGATTTGGCAATATCTTGCAACGGAATTTTTCGATCTGTATTTTGAATGATAAACAATTTGATGCCGGAATTTTCACCGGTACTTTTGAATATAAAATCATCGGGTCTGATAATATCATTTTCTTCTACATATTTAGCGATGAGCTCTACAAATGGTTTTCCATATTTCTTGGCTTTCCCTTCTCCTACTCCATGTACACTTTTGAGTTCATCAATAGTTATAGGATATTTAAGCGCCATATCTTCCAGAGAAACTTCCTGAAAAACTACGTAAGGCGGAATATTTAATTTTTTAGCTACACTTTTTTGCAAGTCTTTCAACATTTTCATCAACAACTCATCTAAAACTGCAGTAGTTTTTGAGCTTAAAATAATAGCTTCATCTCCTTCTTCGTAGGAATGGTCTTCAGACATCTTAAATGAAGTTGGATGTTGAATAAATGCTTCTCCTTTTTCTGTCAATTTCATCACACCGTATTGTTCAATTTCTTTTCTGATGTAACTCCCAACCAACACCTGTCTAATCAGCGCAGTCCAATATTTATCATCTTTATATTTTCCTTTCCCAAAGAATGGTAAAACATCTGTTCTGTGCGATTTTAACATGGCATTGACCTTGCCAATCAGCGTATTGACAATCTCTTTGAGTTTATATTTTTGATTGGTATCTCTTACAATTTCCAGCAATAATTTAACGTCATCTTTTGCTTCCATTTTAAGCTTCGGATTGCGAACGTTGTCATCCATATTGGCTCCTAACCCATTTACATCGTCAAATTCTTCACCAAAATAATGCAATAAAAACTTTCTTCGGCTGATAGAAGTTTCCGCATAACCAATCACTTCTTGTAAAAGGGCCAACCCAATTTCCTGCTCGGCAACCGGTTTTCCTGAAGAAAACTTCTCTAATTTTTCAATATCCTTATAAGAATAATATGCTAAACAATAACCTTCACCACCATCTCTACCGGCTCTTCCTGTTTCTTGATAATAACTTTCTAAGCTTTTAGGGATATCGTGATGAATCACAAATCGAACATCCGGTTTGTCAATTCCCATTCCAAAGGCAATAGTAGCCACAACAACGTCCACATCTTCCATCAAAAACATATCCTGATGTTTGGAACGCGTTTTTGGGTCTAATCCGGCATGATAAGGAACTGCTTTTATATCATTAACTTGTAATACATGCGCAATTTCTTCTACTTTTTTCCGACTTAAACAATAAATAATTCCCGATTTTCCCGGATATTGTTTTACAAATCGGATGATATCACTGTTTACATTAGCGGTTTTTGGTCGTACATCATAAAAAAGATTGGGTCTGTTAAACGATGCTTTAAATGTGGCAGCTTCCGTAATCCCAAGATTCTTTAAGATATCTTCTTGTACTTTTTCGGTAGCAGTAGCTGTTAATGCAATTATAGGAACGTTGCGAATTTGACTGATAATATTTTTCAAATTCCTGTATTCAGGTCTAAAATCATGTCCCCATTCTGAAATACAATGTGCTTCATCTATGGCAACAAAAGAGATCTTTTGATCCTGTAAAAAATCGACATAATCTTCTTTAATAAGTGATTCTGGAGCCACATATAACAATTTAGTAATGCCACTTTCAATATCCTTTTTTACCTGATTTACTTCAGATTTTGTTAAAGAAGAATTCAAAACGTGTGCAATACCTCTGTGTGTGGAAATACCTCTAAGCGCATCTACTTGATTTTTCATCAAGGCAATTAAAGGAGAAATAACGATGGCTGTTCCGTCTTTAATAAGTGCCGGAAGTTGATAACACAATGATTTTCCGCCACCTGTAGGCATAATCACAAAAGTGTTTTTATTTTCGATTATGCTGGTTACTACCTCTTCCTGTAATCCTTTAAATTGATCAAACCCGAAATATTTTTTCAATTCCTTTCTTAAATCAATTTCTTTATTGTCCATTGCTATAATTAATCTAAATTGGATACTTTTGTACTAAATTTATAAAAAATATTTTTCTTAACACTATAATTTTGGAAAACAAAGATAATATTATAGCTATTGCAAAACAAACTATCCAACTCGAAAGCGATGCTATTGGCAATTTAGTCAATTTTATTGATGAAGCCTTTCAAAAGGCAGTTCAATTTATCTATGATTCTAACGGACGTGTAATTGTTACCGGTATTGGAAAAAGCGCCAATATCGCCACTAAAATTGTAGCCACTTTTAATTCAACGGGAACACCGGCGGTTTTTATGCATGCAGCCGATGCTATTCATGGCGATTTAGGCAATATTCAGAAAGATGATGTAGTTATTTGTTTATCTAAAAGTGGAAATACACCAGAAATCAAAGTTTTAATTCCGCTGATTAAAAATTATGGCAATAAAATAATTGCGATTACAGGTAATATTGATTCCTATTTAGGTCAAAATGCAGACTTTACACTCAATTCATTTGTAGAAAAAGAGGCCTGTCCAAATAATTTAGCTCCAACCAGCTCTACAACTGCACAATTAGTTTTAGGTGATGCTTTGGCTGTTTGTCTTCAAGAACTAAACGGATTTTCCAGCAGTGATTTTGCTAAATACCATCCTGGTGGCGTTTTAGGAAAAAAATTGTATTTACGTGTGAGCGATTTAGTTGCTAAAAATCAGGTTCCACAAGTACTTCCTTCTTCCAATATTAAAGATGTTATTGTTGAAATTAGTGAAAAACGATTAGGCGCAACAGCGGTAATTGATAACAACCAAATTATCGGAATTATAACAGATGGTGACATCCGAAGAATGTTAAAAAACTGTGAAAATTTCACTACTTTAACGGCTAAAGATATCATGAGTTTTCATCCAAAAACTATTGACGTAGATTCCATGGCAATTGAAGCACTCGACACTATGGAAACTTATAATATTTCTCAAATCTTAGTAACCAAAAATAAAGTTTATGTGGGTGTTGTTCACTTGCATGACATTATAAAAGAAGGTATTTTTTAGATGAAAGAAAGCACTAAAGAGATGTCGTTTTTAGGCCATCTCGACGAATTGAGAAGACGCTTATTCAAAATTGCCCTTGCTGTATTTATAGTAGCTGTGGTGGCTTTTTTCTTTAAGAATTTCATTTTTGATGTGATTATTTTTGGACCTAAAGATCCCAATTTTGTTACCTATCGCTTCTTTTGTGAGGTATCAAGATATTTTGGAACAGAAGGTTTGTGTATTGATGAAATTCCTTTTGTAGTACAAAGTAGAACCATGAGCGGACAGTTCAATGCGCATATGTGGACATCTATCATTGCAGGAATCATTATAGCTTTTCCCTTCATTTTATGGCAATTATGGCTCTTTATCAGTCCGGCATTATATGAAACTGAAAAAAAATATGCAGCAAGCTTTGTCTTTATTTCATCTTTTTTATTCTTTATAGGAGTGCTTTTTGGATATTATATCATTACACCATTATCCATTAACTTTTTAGGGGCTTATCGAGTTTCAGACCAAGTACTCAGCAATATTGATATTGATTCTTATATGAGTTTACTCAAAACATCAGTATTAGTTTCAGGTGTTATATTTGAGTTACCAATTATTATTTATTTTTTAACCAAATTTGGCGTTGTAACACCTGCATTTTTAAGAACTTATAGAAAACATGCCTTAGTAGGCGTTTTAATTTTAGCAGCTATTATAACTCCTCCTGATATTGTCAGCCAAATTATTGTAGCCATACCCATATTAATATTATATGAAATTAGTATTTTAATATCAGTAGTAGTTTATAAAAATAAACAAAAAAAAGAATTGACCAATGAGTAATCCTGTAGATGATTTCAATGCTTACCGTCAGAAAATGAACGATAAAATATTATCCAATAACAACCTAGTTATTAAAAGGATTTTTAACATCGATACCAATGCTTATCAAAAAGGACATTTAGATATCAAAACCAAAGAATTATTGGGATTGGTAGCTTCTGCCGTATTGCGTTGTGATGATTGTATCAAATACCATTTAGAAACTTGCTTCAAAGAAGGAGTAACTAAAGAAGAAATGATGGAAACCATGTCAATTGCCACTTTAGTGGGCGGAACCATTGTAGTTCCTCATTTACGCAGAGCTTATGAGTTTTGGGAAGCACTGGAAAATAATACTCAATAAAATAATAAAGATGATTTTACGCGCTGAAAATATTCAAAAAAAATATGGAAACAGACTTGTTGTACAAGGCATTTCATTACAAGTGGAACAAGGGGAAATTGTAGGTTTACTCGGCCCAAATGGAGCCGGAAAAACAACTTCTTTTTATATGATTGTTGGGATGATTCAGCCAAACGAAGGTCATATTTATTTAAATGATGAAGAAATTACTTTTGACCCGATGTATAAACGCGCTCAAAAAGGTGTTGGTTATTTAGCGCAGGAAGCCTCCATTTTCAGAAAAATGACCGTTGAAGAGAATCTTTTGTCTGTATTACAATTTAATTATACATCAGAAAAAGAACAATTAGAAAAATTAGAATCACTGATTGCAGAGTTTGGATTGGGACATGTTCGTAAAAATCGCGGTGATTTATTGTCGGGAGGAGAACGCAGAAGAACTGAAATTGCCCGTGCCTTAGCATCCGACCCAAAATTCATCTTGTTAGATGAACCATTTGCAGGTGTTGATCCGATTGCTGTAGAAGATATTCAACGCATTGTTGCCCATTTAAAAGACAGGAATATTGGCATTTTAATTACCGATCATAACGTTCAAGAAACCTTAGCCATCACCGATAGAACCTATTTGATGTTTGAAGGAAAAATCCTTAAAGAAGGTACCCCGGCAGAATTAGCTGCTGATAAAGTTGTGCGCAGAGTGTATTTAGGTGAATCTTTTGAACTTAAGAAAAAAAGACTTTAAGTTTTTTAAGTTATAAAGTAATAATGTTAAAATGTTGTAAAGTTGTGAAGATAATAAATCCACCAACTATTTTTGACCACATTACCGTTTTATTAAAGTTTACTTTTCAAGTCCATTCTAGTATGAAGAATTCTTATAACTTCAATTTCATCATTTGAAAGAATTATATAGAAAATAATATGTTGATTTGATTTATAACCTAATAACTTTTCTGTAACCTTATCATATTTTTTACCTCTATTTGGATTTTCGGCTATTTCTTGACAAGAACCTAAAAGTAAAAAGTAATATTTATCCGCTTGATTTTCAGACCATTCCTCATAAGTATAATACCAAATTTCCGCTAAATCTTCAACAGCTTTATTTGTTAGATGATATTTCGCCATTTGCAATTTTCTTATCCCTTAAAATTTCAAGATATTTGTTTGAATCGAAGTTTTCAACTCGACCACTATTAATTCCTTCTTGGATTGCATTTTTTAAAACTAATAAGCGATTTTCATCTTCCTCTAATAGTCGTAATCCAGCTCTAACAACTTCACTGGCATTTTGAAATCTGCCTTTTGAAAGACTATCTTCTATAAAATTTTCAAAATGATGACCTAACGATATGGATGTGTTCTTTCCCATAGGATTTATAATTTCATGTAAAGTTACCAATTTTTGGTAGTTTTACAAATTTTTCACATAATCTTTAATCTTTAATCTTAAAAAATAAATTTTCGATTATCGAAAGCAACACATACAGTACAATAATCATTGGGATTGCAATAAATTGCAGCCAACTTACCAACACAATTATCAATAAAAGAAAGAGGTATTTTATCACATTTTCTTTAAATCCGTAGGTTTTAAATTTCAACGCAAATAACGGAATTTCAGCATTTAATAAAGTAGCACCTACTAAAGTTATTCCGATTAAAAAATAGGGCTTTTGAATTAATGTAATCATTTCTGCATGATGACTGTAAGCGATAATCAATGGCAATGAAATAATTAACAAAGCGTTGGCTGGGGTTGGTAAACCAACAAAAGAGGAGGTTTGGCGTTCATCTATATTAAAATTAGCTAATCGATATGCCGAAGCTAACGGAATAATTAATCCGATAAAAGGAAGATAATTTCCAGCTTGTATCATACTCAACACATCGTTACCACCCCAAGAAACTGATGATTGCTTTAACAATTGGAAAATAATTAATCCCGGCACTACTCCGCTTGTTACCAAATCGGCTAAAGAATCTAATTGTTTACCAAATTCACTCATCACTTTTAAAATTCGGGCAAAGAATCCGTCAAAAAAATCAAAAAAGATACCCAAGAGAACCATCATAGCTGCTGCTGCTAACTGGTTTTCCAGAGCAAATAAAATTCCAACCAAACCAGCGGATAAGTTTAAAAAAGTAAATAAATTAGGAAGGTGTTTTTTGAGTATCATATGTAGATTTTTATCATTTTAAATATCAATTTACACATCCCTAACCCCTCTTGAGAGGGGTTAGGGATGTGTTTTTTGGTTGTTTTTTCATTAAACACAGTAATTTATTATTTTAATTTCTGTAAAAATAAGAAAATGTTTAATGATACGTTTAATGTTTGAAAGTTTTAATGTAGAAAGTTGAAATAAATTGGTTGAGCAAAATCTCAATTCCTTTTTTAATCTTTAAATCTTTCAATAAAAATTCTTGATTTTAAATATAAATATGATATTTGCGTAAACTTTTTAAAATTCTTGAAACATTTATTATTCATCATATTATTCATTTCGCCGCTCGTTTTCTCGCAAACAACGCGTAAATATTCGAACGAATTTTTATCGATTGGGGTTGATGCTGCTTCATTTGGGATGGGTAAAGCGGTAGTTGCCACTTCGAAAGATGTAAACTCAGTTTATTGGAATCCGGCCGGATTGCTTTCTTTGGATGGAAATCAGGCCAGTTTAATGCATGCCGAATATTTTGCCGGAATTGCCAAATACGATTATGCCGCTTATGCATTTTCTTTGGATGACCAAAGCGCTTTGGGAATTTCGTTAATTCGTTTCGGAGTAGATGATATTTTAAACACAACTGAATTAATTGACAGTCAGGGAAATATCGATTACAACAGAATTAGTTTATTTTCGGCTACTGACTATGCACTCAATATTGCTTATGCCCGTCAGTTAAAGTTTAACAACCTGAAGTTTGGTGTAAACAGTAAAATTGTCAGAAGGATTATTGGTGATTTTGCTTCTTCATGGGGGCTGGGATTTGATATCGGTTTGCAATATGAGCAAAACCAATGGAAATATGGATTGATGCTGCGCGATATTACCACAACCTTTAACGCATGGAGTATTGACAAAGCAAGTTTTGAAAAAATACGCGATGCTATTCCTGGTCAAAATCAAGAAATGCCCGAAACGGTAGAAATCACCCTGCCAAAAGCGCAAATCGGGATTGCCAGAAACTTTGAAATCAACCGCGATTTAAACTTGCTTACTGAAATCGATTTAAATCTCCGTTTTACCAAAACCAATGATATTATTGCTGCCAATTTGGTGAGTATTGAGCCCGCATTGGGATTTCAACTGGATTATTTAGAGCTTGTATATCTCAGAGGAGGCGTTAATAATATCCAAAAAGAACTTCAATTTGATGAAACAAGCAATTATAATTTTCAACCCAATTTTGGAATCGGATTTAAATATCAAGGCATACAGTTAGATTATGCTTTAACCAATATTGCCAGTGTTGGAAATGCTTTATACTCCAATGTCTTTTCTTTAAAAATAGACTTTGAGTATTTTAAATAGAAGTGAGTAGTTAGAATAAAGAAAAAAATTAAGATATAATAGCCCGTTGGGGACAATTAGTTTTGGATGATAATTTATCGTCCGTTTGATGGTTAATTTTTTTACAAAAAACAATTTAAAATGACGTTATCCGCTAGTACGAGCGTGACGCTCGTACTAATTATAAATATTTAAAATAAATGTAAAGGCACGAGCAAGATGCTCGCGCCAGCGTTAAGATGAGTGATGAGTGAGATAAAAGAAAAAAAAGTCCTTCCCTTGGGGAAGGATTTAGGATGGGATTTACAATTACCTAATTTAGAATATTTTTTTATGAAAAATAAATTGCTGTTATCCGTTGTATCCGGCTTATTATTAGCCATCAGCTGGCCAACTTACGGTTTTCCATTATTCTTATTTGTTGCTTTTGTTCCACTTTTATGGGTAGAATATCAAATTAGAATCTCATCAGAAAACCATAAATTACGCAAAGTATTTGCTTATAGTTATCTGACTTTTTTGACATGGAATTCCATAACTACCTGGTGGATTTGGTACGCAACGCCTTTTGGGATGTTTTTTGCACTCATCGTCAATTCTTTGTTGATGACCTTGGTTTTCGTATTTTATCATTTACTGGCTAAACGGACTACTCAAAAATTGAGCTTACTTTTCTTAATTACTTTATGGATTTCTTTTGAAAAGTTTCATCAAAATTGGGATTTTTCATGGCCATGGCTCAACCTAGGAAATGGTTTTGCATCGTATTACCAATGGGTACAATGGTATGAATATACCGGAATATTTGGCGGAACTCTTTGGGTTTGGATTGTAAATGCCGGCATTTTTAGTGTCTTTATCAGCTATCAACAAAATAAAAATCTACCTTATTTAATCAAACAAATGTTATTGCAAAGTACGATTGTAATTATCGGAATTTTTGCTTCTTTATATCTGTATCATTCATATCAGGAAAAAGGAGCAAATATTAACGCGCTTGTTTTACAACCCAATATTGATCCTTATAGTGAAAAATATCACAAAACCAATGCAGAAAGTGCCCATGAATTAGTGGCTTTAACCAAAACTGCCATGGATAGTACAATTACTTTTATCATCGCACCGGAAACTTCAATTGCCAATGCCACGGAAATTGAAGAGTTTAACTTCTCTGCTGAATATTTTATTTTAAAGGATTTTATCAACCAATATCCCAAAACGCATTTTTTAGGCGGAATCAGTTTTTATTCTACTCAAGAAGCGATGATGCATCGTATTCCAACTTCTAATTATTACAAAAAAGGCAATGTTTGGTACAACAGTTATAATTCTGCCTTTTTAATCGATAAAACCAATTATGTGCCTATTTATCACAAATCGAAATTGGTGGTGGGAGTTGAACATATTCCGTATCGCACAGTAGTAGAACCGCTTTTGGGCAATGTGATGATTGATTTAGGCGGAAGTGTAGCCACTTTAACGCCTCAAAAAAACCGTGATGTATTTACTGCTTATACCTCAAATCCTGTTAATGCGGCACCCATTATTTGTTATGAATCGGTTTATGGTGAATATGTTACCAAATACGTTCATAAAAAGGCAGATTTTTTAGCGATTATTACCAATGATGGGTGGTGGAGTACCAGTGAAGGACATCGACAACATTTGACTTTTGCTTCTTTGCGCGCTATTGAAAACAGACGTGCCATTGCCCGCTCTGCCAATACCGGAATTTCAGCTGTTATTAATCAGAAAGGAGATATTATAAAATCGATTCCATACGGTAAAAAAGGAGTTTTAAAAGAAAAAATTCAACTAAATAAAGACTTTACTTTTTATACTCGACAAGGAGATTATATTGCTCGTATATCTATTTTTGTGATGGTATTGGTGTTGTTATCTTCGGTATTTAGAAAGAGGAACAATGAGCAGTGAAAAGTGAAGAGTGAAAAGTTGTATGTTGTATGTCCCTGATATAGGTTGACCATTTTTTTAATTTTTCACTTTTACCTATTCTCTCATCACACTTCCGTCATCCATACTTATAACTAACGGCTAATTGCTAACTGTTGTATTGTTGTATTGTAGGAAATCGAATACAATTTGGTTATAAATTTATAGCAAGTGCTTCTTACTGTTCATTTTGCCTTGATGCAAAACGAACCAAAAAATCAAGACTCCTTTTCTATTACTTGAAAACTACGCTGTTTTCATATTGTGCGCCTTCCAATTCGTTGCACTAGGGAAGGCTCCACTGCCAGCCGCTGCGAAAACAGCTTGTTTTGCTATGAAATACAAAAGATGTCGGCTAAAACTCATGTTCTTGCATAAAATAAACTTGCCAATGCCTTTAAAAGCTATGCTTACAAATAGTATGGTTTTGGTTATGCTATGGAATTTATAAAATATCATTGTTTGTATTAAATGACGGTCAACTCTATTTAGGGATGTACAAGTGTCAGTATTCAGTATACAGTCAACAATTCGAATATTAAACTGTTCAACAACATTTAATAACCTTTATAAAACAAGATGGT
Source organism: Flavobacteriaceae bacterium (assembly GCA_030683815.1). Lineage (GTDB taxonomy): Bacteria > Bacteroidota > Bacteroidia > Flavobacteriales > Flavobacteriaceae > JAGXRT01. Next base: position 9,169 of record JAUXPJ010000010.1, on the reverse strand, counting down.
ATTGACTGTTTTTAGGATTATTTTAATATCCATCAGTAAATTGCGTTCTTTTATATAATATAAATCGTAACACAATTTCACCTCTTGATCTTCAACTGTGTTAGCATAAGGATATTCAACTTGTGCCCATCCTGTTAAACCAGGTTTAATGACATGACGAATCGCATAAAAGGGAAGCTTTTCTTCTAACATTTTTACAAATGTTGGTCGCTCTGGACGTGGACCAATTACTCTCATTTCACCCTTTAAAACATTATAAAACTGAGGCAATTCATCAATTCTAGATTTTCTTAAGAAACTTCCAAAGGCTGTTATCCGCAAATCATCTTTTGTTGCCCATAATGGTAGCCCTTTTTCAGCTCCAACTACCATAGTACGGAGTTTAAATATTTTAAAGATTACCCCATTTTTACCCACTCTTTCTTGATTATAAAAGAGCGGACCTTTATTCAAAAAGAGGTTTATTATGAAAATAAAAGGAATGATTATTCCCAATAAAAATAATCCAACTAATGATGCTAAAACATCAAAAATTCTAATAAAACTTAAGTAAGTTGTACTATTAATATATTTACTATAGGTAAAATAATCGTAGAAAGAATCATTCAATCTATATTTAGCAATTCTCTTTGTGAGTTGCTCAACGAATTCATTGTTAGAAATAACTACAACTCCTTGCTCAAATATTCTTAATATTGAATGACTATATACTTGAAATGAATCTTTGATAGCTTTACCACATATAATTAAAGTGGTTACTCTCTCCTTACTAATTATTTCTTCTAATGACGGATTATGGATAGAATACCATGTAATTTGATTACCAATAGCATCAATTTTAGCAGAAGACACATACCCAACTATAGAATACTCACTAGAATATTTGGAAGTGATGTCAACTAATTTTTCAATATCTTCTGATTCTCCAATTATTAAGACTTTTTTTAAGAAAATAGGATGAAAGAAAAAGGTGATGTATAAAATCCTCCATAATAGTAAAGACCATAATATAGTTTGAAAAATAAGGAGTATTTCAATTCTTGAATTAGGAAGTACGGGTGCAATAATTGGTGTAAAAATATAGCTAACCGTGGTAAAGATAGCGGTTAAAAATACACTTCGGATGGTAAAATATAAATCATATGATTTAGCAATATGGTAGAGTTCAAAGATTTCACCATACATTAAGAAATAAACTGAATAGGTTAGTAACCAAACGAATAAGTTAGAATCAAATCCGTTAAAATACTTTAATTTAAAAAAAAAGGCTATTAAAACAATACTGACTATCGTTACTAATAAATCAACAATGCGCAAGATCACGCCTCTCTTCAAAAATTGAAGATGTTTAATGCTTTTCTTTTTAGAATAATTGTTCATATTGCTCACTTAAAATTCTAAAGTTATGATTTTTTAACACATAATAATACCCTTTTTTGCCCATATAATTCCTTTGCTCTACTGTCATTGATTGAAAAGATTTTATTCCTTCTACAATGGCATTGGCACATTCTGGTTTAACTGTAATACCACAACCCGATAACTGAACTGGATCATTAATATATTTTGAAGAAACTAGAACGGGTTTTTTAGCTAACATATAATCGAAATACTTATTTGATGAAACACCATAATCAAATAAACGGGTATCATTCCTACCTATAAAACACACATCAAATTGTTCTAATATTAATTGTACTTGTGATTTTTTGATTTTAGGTAAGAAAGTTATATTGGAGTTTCCTTTAGTAATTTCTTGTAACTCAGATTTTAAATACCCATCACCCACACACACAAAATAAACAGAGGAATCTTCTTTTAAAATCACACTTGCACCTATAAAATATTCCAATGCATTTGCTAAACCAATAGTTCCTGCATAACCAATTATGAATTTATCTTTGGGAATATTATAGATTATTTCTTTAGACAATTGTTCCTTATCTAATAATTCTTGATCAATACCATTTGGAATCCACACAAATTTATTCGGATTTCCTGAAATTGGATTGATGTATTGACCTGCTTTAGGTAACAGTGAAACAATATAATCTGCTTTTCGATATCCAAAAGTTTCCAACCATTTCATCAAAATAATCATTGGATGATAAGATTTATAACCTTTTAAATACAGTGGTGTTAATGGCCACAAATCTCGAATTTCAAAAAAAAGCTTCTGTGCTTTATAGCGTTTTTTTAAAAACCAACCTGATACAATTGGAAAAATTGGCATGGATGATACAATGATCACATCAGGCTTGGAAATTATTTTTTTAGTTAAAAAAAGTACCTTAAATGCAAAAACAATCATACTCCACAACTTAAAAACACTGGCTGCATTATAAACTGGTATTTTTACCCAACAAAAAGTAATACCTTCTTCTATTTTTTCGAGCGTAAAAGTTTGTTTTGCAATGTTGGGCTGATTTATAAATAAATGGTTATAAGAGCCCGAAATAATCACTACCTCATAACCCTTTTTTACCCAATATTTACTTAAAAAATAATGACGTTCTCCCCATCCTGAATCTGGTTTTCCAGCCGTTTGATTGATTACCCAAATTACTTTACGCATACTTATTTAATGTTTGAAATAACAGCTTTAAACTTGCCGTTTTCATTTCTTTGAATTTCATCTACAAAATTAAACTTTAGTGAAGATTTTCCTAATTGACTTTCTAATCGCTCTTTAATTATTGTTTCTTGAGCTGAAGAAAATCCTTGTTCTACTTTTAGATTAATCACAAATTCTGTACGAGAAAACTGCTCTATTTGAGCCATCTGTAAATAAGGAATATCGGTAAATAAACTGTGAAATCGCACCATTTTTCTTCCATCAGCACCAATAATGACATCTTCTATTCTACCTTCAATTTCTTGGATGATAGGAAAATTCATCTCAGACTTTGATATTTGTGAAGCTGAAAATATTACTTCATCTCCAATTCTATATCGAATTAATGGCTGATCAAAATTTAACAAACCTGTTGCAATTACCTCCCCAATTTCTCCTATTTGTGCTGGTGTTCCATCATTTTTAATAACTTCCATAATTCCAGAATCAGGACTAAACAACAACTCTCCTTGATTATTCTCTGAAATTAACCCACAAGCTTCTACTCCACTATAAGCATCAAAAACTTTACACTGAAAAACCTTTTCAATACACACTCTCATATTTGATGTTAACTTTTCGCTGGAGGTTAAAACGGCTTTTAATGGAGGTGGATATAATTTATATTGATCAAATAAATCAGCTAGTATATATATACTCGTTGCATAGCCTACTAAATAATCAATGGGGTACTTTAACATCCCTTCTAAGTAATTATTTATCGTTTTTGGGCCAATGTGATAAGCAGAAAAATATGTTTGATTTTCAGCTCTATTACGCAAATAAAAAGGGTGTTTTGTATTTGCTAAAGGCACAATTCGTCTTCCTCCAATCATCCCTCTCGATTGTTTATAATTGACACCTGCCCAATTTCTAACTCGTGCTTCATATAAAGCACTCCATTGCTGATGAAACCTTTTGGAAAAGTAAATTTTTACAGGCGTGCCTGTACTACCGCTACTATTTAAAAAAATTCCCCTTTCTCTCTTAGTTGAAAGCAAGTTTGATGTTCCAAATCTTCTTAAATCATCTTTTTCTAATATAGGTAGTCTAGAAATTTGATCTAATTCAAAATTTTCAAAATCTTTTAATGAAAAGCCAGCTTCCTTGTATTTTTCCTGATAGAATATAACTGTTTGAAAAGCATGTATCAATAATCTTCTCAATTGAGCTGTTTGATACAGTTTCCATTCACTTAAACTATATAATTCTCTTTTCTTTGAGGCTTCTAATTCTATTTGAAAATCTCCCCCAAATCTTCTTTTTTCCCAATAATAACCATAAGCGTTTATTCCAATACTTTTAATAAACGTTGGGCTGTATTGAACTATTTTATTTACTAACTTTTTCATTAATTTTTTAATTCAACACTTTATTCCATGCTTCTTTTACAACTTTCCAATCAAATTGTTCTACTTTTTTACGAGCATTCATTGCTAGATAATTAGCATATACAGGGTTTTCTATCACTGTTATTATAGCCGCTACCATCGCGTTTACATCCCTAGAAGTCACTAACACCCCCTCTTTTTGATGTTCTATCAAATAGGGCATTCCCCCAACCTTAGTCGATATAATAGGAAGTCCCAATGCCATTGCCTCTATTACACTTACCGGAGTATTATCTACGGTAGTTGTATTGATAAAGATATCAAATTTTTCAGATAGGGTATGCCATTCTTTTTTTGACAAGACTCCGGTAAATTGAACTTGACTTTCCAATTGATAACGCTTTACCAAATCTTTTGACAGTTCTAGGGTTTCATCTCTAGTAGGACCCACCATGCACAAACTTGCCGATGGATACTCATTTAATAACTTTCTGAGTACTTCTATCGCCATCGTTGGGTTATAAGTTTTTTCAAAAGCGCGTAGCCACAACAACTTGGGTTTTATTAACTTTCGGTTCTGATATTTATAATCTCCTATAGGTATGGTATTCGGAATGTATTGAACCGAGTAAGCTTTTTTCTCAAATTCATATTTTAAATAATGAGAAGGTGCTACCAGCGTCTTGGCATTTTTAAAAATAAGACTGCTTAAATAAGCATCATTTTTAAGACGTTTAGGCAAGTTCCCTCCGTGTAAAATAGGGATATAAGGAATTTTAAATAAACGTGACAGTTGACTTACCATTAATGCATAATAGAAATTTGTTGTACTGAAGGTATCTATTATTATTACGTCAATTGACTTTCTTAAACTAATTACATTCAACATCATATCTAACAATCGCAGGAATTTGTTTTTTTTATGAGAAGCCTTCTGAATGTTATACCCTTCTTTTTCTAACAAGTATAACAATACCTCTGAAGCCCCAACGTAGCGGGTATGATTTGAAATAAAATTCCCTATATATAGGATTCTTTTCATGTTAACTCACTGTCTTTTTTCATTAATTGAATGGTGCTCAACCCATAAAAAAATGCAGGAAGCGCCACGCGCATCGCCGAGTGATTGATAGTTAAAAACCAAATTACAAAAAATGCACTTAAAAAAGCTTTCGCCAGATAGGATTGCTGTTTTATTTGATAGAGGGGCACTAAAATTAATAATCCTAAAATAATTAAGCCAATCCCCCCATGCTCACTAAGCAACCGACTCATTTCATTGTGTGAAGCTACCTCCTTACCTGTAATTTCCATGCGATGAAATTTCGAACTACCCACCCCAATTCCGAAAAAGGGATTTTCATAAAATGATTCTAATTCTTGAGCAAATATATCTGCTCTACCTGTAGTAACATCCCCTGACCTATATTCTCCAAGCGCATTCATATTCATCATCCTATTTTCTAACATACCCCCGGTAACGTTTGAAGTAAACAGCCAAACCGCAATAAACATTATCCCAATTATACTTCCGTACTTTACAACATTTTTAATGCGATTTTTTTGCATCACTAGAATAAAAAAAGCAAAAAAACCTAATGCTACAAGTACGGTATAAAGTCCACCTCTTGAAAAGGTTAGTAAGGTTCTGTAAAAAATATAGATCAATAAAATTAAATCTAACCAACGAATTCCCGAAAATTCTTTTTTTAATAAGATATGTACGGCTAAAATAAAAAAACCTATTCCTAAAATAGTAGCTACCTGATTGGGTCCAAAGCCCCCAGATGCTTCAAAATTAGACTGGGTACCAAAAACAATCTCTTGAGGGGCCGGCGTTTTTAAAAATAAATAGGAAAGCATAGTTAACACTGGTAAAGACATGTAAAATAAAAATCTCAAAAGTTGGTCTAATGAAATCTTACGGTTATAAAAATACATCGCTGCCACCCCCAGAGCAAAGGGTCCACTTAGGTTAAAAGCTACTGCATTTCGTATGGACTCGGAAAAGGGAACGTCGGTAAAGGCTATTCCCACCAATAACAACATCAAATACAAGAGGTATACGGGATTGACATGGTGTTTTTTAGGTTCTACTATCATCCCGATTACTAAAAACACCATCACCGCATATTTGGTCAGCTCGTGTAACACCGCCCCACCTGACATTCGAAACAACACCTCACTCCCCACCAAATAAGCACTGAATAATACTGCCTCCTGATGTTCATTTCTACGGGCTATAATAATGACAAAACCAAACATCACTATTCCCAAAGAAAGTACAGAAGTCAGTAATGGAATCCCAATAAAGACGCCCAATGCTAAGTGCAGCAAGACCCATAAAAAGCGATTATTTTGTAATAATTTATACAAGTTGATAATAAATATTTAATAATTGTCTGCAAACAGCTTCTTCTGAATAGGTAGTTTGAACTTTTTGATAAAGGTTTTCTCCTCTAGTTTTTCGCTCCTGTTCATTGTTAATCAAAAATATCATTTTTTGTGCAAATTCCTCCGCATTTGAAGGATGAACTAAACATCCGTTTTTACCGTTGTCCAATACCTCTGCACAATCTCCTACATTCGTTACAACTACTCCGAGTTTCGCCATCCCATATTCCAATAAAGCTAATGGCAAGCCTTCTGATTTAGAGGATAACACACCAATATCTGCCTGTGTTAGAAGCAGGGAAACATCTGATTGATCACCGTAAATCCACACATGTTCTTTTAAATTATTTTGATTGATAAATGCCTGAATTTCATTGTAATATTTTAAATCTGATTTATTTCCGATGAGATGCAAAGTCCAATTGGGATATCCTTGATGCATCATTTTGAAAGCATTTAACAAATTCAAATGGTCTTTTTGAGGTCTTAAATTTGCCAAACAAATGATTCTTTTGCCCGATTTACCCGCTAAAATAGTCGGTTTTTCAGCTGTATTTTTTCTGGTTTTCATCACAAAATTAGGAAGGTAATAGAAATATTTGGCATATAAACTTTTTTTTGCCCAATCAAGTAAAATTTGATTGACCGAAATGGTCGTTTTAAAGAAAATTGAACCCATTTTAATTGGAAATGAATTTCGTTTATGGAGTTGTTCACTAAAACCAAAATGATCATGCCATACTATTTTTACGGATGGATTCCATAATTTCATCACAACGGCCAAAAACCAAGAAGAGGCATGGGCGTGAAGAATGGTGATTCTATGTTGATTTATGTACTGATGTAATTTTTGAAAAGCACGGAAATCAATCAACTTGGTGCGGTTTAAAAAGTAATACCCTACTTCATTTTCTAATCGATTTTTTAAAGAACCTTCTTTACGCGAAACTGCTAAATGGGAAGATATTTTTCTATGATTCAAAGCATTGGCAATATTAATTGCCACCACCTCTGCACCTCCTGCCTCCAAGGAATCTGTAAGTTGCAAAACGACGGGTTGACGATTCATGCGGTATTTTGGATGTAAATATAGTTCAAAAGTTAAAAAGTTGTAATGTTAAAATGTATAAAGTTGAAATGGTTAATTGGTTAACTGCTTAATCGTTGAATTAACTTTTTTCACGTTTTACCGCTCATTTTTTGTTACTGCTACTGCCTACTGCCTATCACTATCTACTTAAACCAACTTCTCTATTGCTGCTTCAAACTTCTCAAGAGTAAATTGTTGCGACCATTCCATAGCGTTTTGTGCGTGCTCTTGATAACGTTCCGGATTGTTTAAGTAGTTTTCGATAGCGTTTATGATTTCAGCTCTATCTGCATTTACTAAAGTGCCACGAGATCCATATCCCAGCATAAAAGGAACACACGAAACTGGCGTTGTAACAGGAACGCATCCCCAAAACATGGCTTCGGAAACGGATTTTGGCCATCCTTCTGATTTAGAAAAAAACAATAAAAAATGACTTTTTTGATACGCTTTTTTAAGCGTTTCTTTGGAAACATTTCCTTTTAAAATCACTTCATTTTGCAGGTGATTATCGAGTATGTAATTCTCAATATGATGTCGTTCATATCCTTCACCATATAATTCTAATTGTACCAAATATCCTTTTTGTTTTAACAGATGAATGACTTCAACGCATATTAGCGGACGTTTATTTGCTGTTAAGGTTCCGACAAAAATAAATTGTAAGGGCTCTGTTAAAACCCGTGGAAGCATATTTATAATTTCATTTTCATGATAAGTTGCCGTAAAAAATGGCTTGATATTGTTGGACTGATTTGGCCAATTGCCGTACACCAATACCTGCATATTTTTAGTTAAAAAGGTATTGTTCAATATCCATTTTTGCAGCCGATAGCTCCAAGGCTGCTTTGAATTTGGATCCCAATTACCCGCATATTTAGCCGTTTTTGGTTTGTTAGGAAACAGGATTTGAACCAAAGCGGCTAATAAACCTATATTTCCCGGACAACGCAAATGGATGTGGTCGGCCCATTGCATCGCTTTATATATTTGATAAAATATTTTTGGTAAAACAACAATCGTCCTAATTCTGCTTTTCCAATCTTTTAAATGAAATGATGGAATTGGATTAAAAACGATGTTGGAATGTTTATAAACTGTATCAATATCTGTTGGCAATTGATCACTTAAAGGTGCAACAATTTTAACATAATTTACCTTTTTAAACCATAAATTCATTTCATAAACATAAGGTGCATAGCCATAATATTGAGAATCCTTGATGCTGTGCTTTACATGTGTGATGAGGGCAAATTTCATAGTTTCCATTAAGGATTTTATTGAAGGTAAAAGTATTGATTTTTATTATCCTTAGAATAAATAAAGTTCTTTTTCATGGAATAAATATAATTATTTTTTCGTCTTTGCGAATGAAACGAAGTGAAATGAAGCAATCTGTTTCTCAATTTTGCACTGTGGATGTTAGAATGAGGTTGCTTCGCTAACGCTCGCAAAGACATGAGGTTGCTTCGCTAACGCTCGCAATGATATGAGGTTGCTTCGCTAGCGCTCGCAAAGACGGAATTAAAGTTATGTTTGATAAAGTCTTTGCGAAGTTTTGAAAAAACTGAAGCAAACTGTTACTTAATTTTGCACTGTGGATGTTAGAATGAGGTTGCTTCGCTAACGCTCGCAAAGACGGAATTAAAGTTATGTTTGATAAAGTCTTTGCGAAGTTTTGAAAAAACTGAAGCAATCTGTTACTTAATTTTGCACTGTGGATGTTAGTACGAGGTTGCT
>JAUXPJ010000003.1 GCA_030683815.1 Flavobacteriaceae bacterium | reverse complement strand
AGCTGGTTTTGCGGTGTGTAATTGAGCATAAGTGCAAACTTTTAAACATAAAAATAAGGAATCCTTTGCATTTATCCAAATAAATAACAACCTAATTTGCTGATTAATAGCATTTTTATATATTTTCAGCAAGCCCTAATTTAGACCTTGTTCTTCATAATATGCAATCAGAAAAAGAGGATTTAGAAATAAGTCTTCTTTTTCTGCTTAATTATCATATTATTTACCAAGACTGAACTCAGCAAAAAGTTTGTTATTAAAAAGAAAACCTGAAAGTAAAATTAGGGGTTAATCCTATTGAAATGGTATTAATAGGATAAAGAGTATTATCAGAATTTATTTTATAATAGGTGTTCAGAATATTCTTATTATTTAATAAATTTAAAACGGAAACACCTATTAATCCGTTAATTTTTTGATTAATCTTAAACGTATAGGTAGAAGAAAAATCTGTTCTGAAATAATTTGGCAATCGCGTACTATTAGGTTCATTATAATTAATAAAACTATTTATTCCGTTTATGCCAATAGGAACCAATTCTTTTGGCGTTGTGTTGGGCTTGCCTGTTCTCCAAAGTATTCCCAGTGCGAAATTTAAATTTTTATAGGCAAAAGTACTGCCGGATGAAATAGAATGCCTTACATCTAAATTGTTTGGAAACGAAGCGGGTATCAATTGCGGAAAATAGTAATTGTTTATGTTAAAGGTATAACCCAACCAAGTACTATAATTGCCGGCCTTTCTGTTAATTAAAAATTCGAATCCTTTTACCTCATAACTGCCAGAAGTTTTATTAAATTGATATTGATTTTGAAAACCTTGAGTGGAAGTGGTTATACCATTTACATATTTGTAAAAACCTTCTAAATCAATTAAAAAACGATTTTTTTTGTAATTCAGTCCTATTGAGGCTTGTTTGCTTTTCATGATTGGTATTAAGTTATTATCAGCCAAAACCCATCTTCTTTTTTCAACACCTAAAAAGTCTTCCTGTAAATCAATAGTTTGCGTAGTGTTCTGACTTTTGAATTCGCCTTCCATTTTTATGGACAAGTTCGAATTTAATTTATGCAATGCTTGAAATCTCGGTTCTGCAATTAAAACCCCAAGATTTTCAATAAAGTTAATTCTAAAACCACTTGTAATAAAAGTATTTTTGTTTTCTGAAATATATTTTAGTTCACTGTAAAGCGAATGATTTCTGATAACATTTTTAATTGTTCTGATAAAAAGAGGTTGATTGATATCTTCAGCATTAGTAATTCCCAATTCATAAAAGTGGTATCCGTTTAAGAATTTAATGTTATTGTTTAATTTGTAATATGAGTTTAATTTAATACCTATTTCTAAAACTTCATTGTTTTGTAATAACCTTTGATCTGTTAATAAGGTATAATTAGATGCACTGATGTTATACTTTGTGTAATATGTTTGTAATTGGGTTTCAAATTCATTATTCCATATATTATTTAATTGTAATCCCAATGCCGCATTTTGTTGTGTTAGTTGGCTTGTTTTGGAATTATTGCTTGTTTTGGAATTTATGGTTTCCATATAATCAAGATGATTTTTGATATTTAAAAAACTGATTCTGATATTATGTTGTTTAGAAAAATCATATAAATATTTAAAGCTGTAATCATAAAAATTAAAATTTGAATTAGTTTGAACAGCATTGTCATCAGGTGTGATTGATGTTTTAATTTTAGTGTCTTGAAATGCTCTTTTGAAATATTGCTTATAGGTTGGGGTCTTAATTATATCAGTTATCGCACGCCTTCCGGAAAACTGCAAACCCATTCTTTTTGAAACAGGAATATATGTGTGTACATCTGTACTTAGTGAGTTAAACCCTCCTCCTCCAGATGATTTCTCATCCACTTTATCAAAAAGTTCTATGTCAATTGTACCGGAAACACCATCGCCGTATTGCGGACTTGTTCCATTTTTTATAACAGTTACATTTTCGGTTATATATGGATTAAAAGCTGAAATTAATCCAAAAAAATGACCTGAATGATACATTTTTATTCCATCCCAAAGCAATAAATTTTGATCGTTAGTTCCTCCTCTGATATTTATATTTGAAATGGTTTCATTAATACTTCCAATACCGGGTAAAGCTTGTATTTTATGTAAAATATCGGGCTCAATAAGTCCTGGTAAAATTCCGGATTTTAGAGTATTGACAGTAATTGTATTATCTGTATTAATAGAAATTCCGGTTGTTAAATAATTATTGATATAAACCTCTTTTAATTTTTCAATTTTTTGGGAAAGAGAAATAGTTAAACAAGAGTTATTTATTAGAAAATCCGCAGCATTTAAATAGATGGTTTGGTATGCTAAATGTCGTATTTCTATAATTTGATTTTTATTTATTTCATCTAAAATAAAATATCCAAGATTATTCGTAATAGCATTAACAGCAGAATTACCGACTATGATCTGAGCTCCTTCAATTTTTTTATTTGTATCTATATCAATTATATTTCCACAGATAGAACGTTTTGATAATTGCCTGCTTATTAAAATATTAGTCGAACTTAAAAAGGTGAAAGTTAAGTGTGATTTATTTTTTAAATATTGAATTGCTTCATTGAGCGTTAAATTATCATTATAAGGTAATAGCTCAATATTTTCAATTATTTCATCAGCGTATGTAAAAGTGATTTGATATTGTGTTTCAGCTATAGACAATATTTCAGATAGCGATTTTGTTTCTTTAGTTAAATTTTGTGAAAGATTTGAAATTGTATAAAGAAAGCAAATGGAGATCAAAAAAAACTTTTGTTTATTGATAATCATTGTTTTTGTAGGCTCACTTTATGATTATTATAGATAGTATATTTTAAATTAAGCGGAATGCTAATTGCCTGTAATGCAGTTTCTAAATCAGTATGAGTAAAGTTTCCTGTAAATCGGGTGTTTGCATAGGAATCAATATCATATTCTATAACTACATTATATTGCCTTTCAAGTTCTTTAACTACAAATTCGTATGGCATACTGTCAAATGAACTTTTGTTTTGTATCCACGAAGGAATTGTATCGGTATTGTCATAATTAACAGTGATTTTTGAATTTAACAATTTAAATGAACTGCCGGCTGTAAGTTTTATTGTTTGATTTTGAAAGTTTACGCTTACCGTGCCTTCATAACAATGAACTTCAAAATAATGATCTCTGACAATAACATTGAATTGAGTGCCTAAAACACTAACAGTGCCTAAATTAGTTTTTACCTTAAATGCAGATCCTTTTGAGACATTAAAAAAAGCTTCTCCTTGTAAATTTAATTCCCTGTGTTTATTCCAATTTCTGTTTTTAAATGTTACTTCTGATGCTGCATTTAATTGTACTTTGGAATTATCAGGTAATTCAAAGTTGATTTTTTCAGCAAATGTTGCAGTATAGCTGGTGCTTTTATCTGATATAAAGTAATAAGATGTGAAAAAAATGGCAAATACAGCAGCAGCCCTGTATAAGTAATAAGTAAAACTTAGTTTTTTTACGGTAGGTTTAGAATGTAATAACTTAAACTTTTCTAAGGATTTTTCAGAATTAAATGCCGGTATTTCAATTTTTTCAGTCGCTGAAATTATTTTTTTAAAGGAACGTATTTCGTCTTCACTTAAATGGTGTTTAAGATCTGTGTCATTTAATTCGTTATTAAGCCATTTGGCTAAAAAATAATTATCTTTCATTCAGTTTTTATATATGAGTAACAGTTTAAAATGTTTTTACCCTACCTCTTAATCAAATATTCTCAATTTCCTTTCTAAGATTAAGTAAGGCATAGTGAATTCTTTTTTCAACAGCCTTTACAGATATACCTAATATTTCTGCTATTTCTGTATATTTCTTACCATCAATCCTGTTCATTAAAAAAGCAGTTCTTTGAGATTCCGTTAAATTAGAAATGGCATTTTCTAATTTAGATTGAAACTCTTTTTCTTCAAATATATATTCAGGAGATTCGTTTGTGTAATTTTTTGGGATTGTATTTTTAAAATTCAAGACAACTTTATTTCTTGAATATTCATTTAAAAATAAATTAGTGGCTATTGTAAATAAAAATGATTTTGCTTTACCCGGAATTATTTTATCACAATTGTTCCAAAATTTTAAAAAAGCTTCTTGAACAATATCGCTTGCCAATTCAAAATCTCCACACTTATAAAAAATATAGTTGTTGAGGAGTTTAGAATTATTCAGAAAAAAATCGCTGAAAATTTTTTCATCACAAAATCCGATATCTTCCTTTTTCTTCATTAAATTTTAATATAAATTCATAACAAAGATAATTTTTTTAAATAAGGTAGGGTATATTTGAACTATATTGTTATACCAGTATACTTAAATAACTATATTATGCATGCAAGAATATTTTTTTTAAGCTTATTTTTAATTGTATCTATGTCTTGCCAAAACGAAATTATAGATATTATTCAGCCTTCTAATGATGAAGTTTTAAAAGCGAATACCAATGTTACTAAATTAATACAGCGTGTAGTTACCAAAGATGGCTCAAAAGACAATATAATTGACCATGCAAATTGTATTACTATTCAACTTCCCGTAACTGTAGTGGTCAATGGCATAGAATTAATCATTAAAACTGAAAAAGATTATGAATTAATTGAATCAATCTTTGATGAATCTGATGATGATGTTGATACCCTGAAAATTATATTTCCAATTGAAATAATTCTAAGTAATTATACGAAGATAAAAGTTAAAAATGATGATGAGTTAAAAAAATTTACGGATGAATGTAACGGTGAAAATGAGGTAGATGATGATATCGAATGTGTAGATTTTGTCTATCCTATAACATTGTCAATTTATGATTCTGCAAATCAGTTAGCCAAAACCATTAGTATTGGAAATGATGAGCAGTTTTATAAATTCATTGATAATATAAAGGATTTCAATATTGTTCAAATTAATTTCCCAATAATGGTAGTGCTTTATGACGGAACAGAAAAAACCATCAACAACATGAATACTCTTGAAAATGTTATTGAAGATGCCAAAGACATCTGTGATGATGATGATGATAATGATTTTGATGATGATGATTGTTTAGATTGTACCAAAGAGAAAATCACTGCGCTATTATTATCATGCAGTTGGATAGTGGACAAAGTTAAAATCAATGGAGTAGATAATACAGAACAATACGAAAAATATACATTTATATTTTTAGAAAATGGCACGGTAAAAGTTTCAGATGCAGGAAATTATATTTATGGAACATGGCTTGTGTACAATTCTAATAATAAAATTGTAATCAGAATTACAATTGAAAATTTACCCGATTTTTCATTTAACTGGATACTTTACGAAGTTGAAGATAATAATGAAATTGATTTGCGATTTGAAGATAACAGACTTGAATTTGAAAAAACTTGTATAAATGATAAAATAGAATTAGTAAATATTTTAAATGACGGGATTTGGTTCATTGCCTATTTTAAGGATAAAGGTGAAATTAAAACGAGTACTTACACAAACTTTAAAATAGATTTTAAACAAGATTTTACAGTTACGGCAACCAACGGAGTTGATATTGTAAATGGTAGTTGGTCAGTTCTTTACAATAGTGGAAAATTAAAATTAGAACTCGATTTCAATGGTGTTATTCCCTTTGATAAAATTGAGAAAACTTGGTTAGTTATAGGTGTTTTCAACAATAAAATAGAAATAAAAGATACTGAAAGTAATAATGATGAGAGTAAACTAATTTTTGAAAAAATTTAGAAGTTTATATCTTATTCAGTGTGTACACAAAATCAAGTTTTTGAAGCAGTTTATTGAACATTACCGAAAAAAATCAATAAAACAAAGAAACTAAATACTGCCCCTTTAAAAAGAAATATTTTCTTTCAATTTTTTAGACACTATCCTGTAAACTGTGTAAGTTTAAAATAGCCTGGGTTGGAATTTACTTAATTTCTGACCCTTTTTTTCATAGATGATTAAGAACTGATTGAGGATAATACCCCAATTTTGGGTTGGCATTGACCATTTTTTGATAGCTTCTCTTACAGACAAATATACAGATTTCACAACCGCTTCATCCGTTGGAAACAATAATTTATTTTTAGTGCTTTTTCAAATTCTGTACAAAATTCATCAGCTAAATAAAAAATTTCAGCAACTTTATCGGAGGTAAAATATTGACTCTTTTATTTTATTAATTTAATAATATTCAATTAGTTAATAATCTTTTTTTAATCAAAAATAAGCTTTTTAATTCCTCAAAACAAAATCTAAAATAATTAATAATCTCAAAAAGATAAATTAAATTTGAAATGAAAAAGGCTGCCTCTTTTTATTTTGAGACAGCCTCCTTTAAGTATTATATAAATATTTTGTTATTCTACGTTGAATGTAATTGGTAAACTATACTTCACTCCTACTGGACGACCTCTTTGTTTACCGGGTTGCATTTTTGGTAACAGTTGTATTACCCGTATTGCTTCTTTTTCTAAACGAACGTGTGGAGCTCTTGCTTCAATATCAACAATTTCGCCATTCTTGTCAATTTTAAACATTACGGATATTCTCTTCTTTCCTGGTGATAAACCTAACTCTTGAGCTAAATCAGCATTAAATCTTTTACTTACATGTTGAGTTATTTTTTCAGACAAACACTCTCTTTTTTGCTCTTTAGTACCAGTACATCCGGGGAATACAGGAACATCTTCGATAATAGCAAAAGGAACATCTTCCACTACATCTTCATCTTCTTTTACCTCAACAATTTCACGCACTTTAACAGCTACTTTCTCATCAGATTCAGTAGATTTTAATTTCGTTTCAATAATTTTTTCATCATCTTTCTTAATCTCAATTTTATCAGGAATTGATGGTGGTGGTGCCGGTGGTGGTGGAGCTGTTTCAATACGTTGAGTCAACGGAATATCTTCTTCTTCAACAGCAGCCATCATGTTATCTCCTAATTGAGTAATAACACGATCATAAGTTTTATATTCAATAGCTAAGTGAACTACCAGCAAGGCAAGTACCAAACCTAATTGCATAAACAACTTATTGTAATTTTCTAAGGTTGCTTTAGGGCTTTTCTTAATTTTCATTGATGACTAATTTTATAAGGTGCTAATTTAATAATTTTTATATAACAATTGCAATTTATTTTAAAACCTTTCTTTTTTGAATCCACAAAATAAATATTCCAAAACCTAGTAGAATACCAATTGTATTGGCCAACACATCATAAATATCCGCCTCTCTATTTGATGTAAATTTTCCTTGTATCATTTCAATAATTATACCATAAAATGAAATACTGATGGCTATTAGTAAAGATTTAAAAAAATTCACCTTACGCAAACTAAAAGCGAGGAACCAGCTTAATGTTAAAAAAATATAAGATATTGTATGAGCTACTTTATCAAAATATCCAAATTCTATTTTGGGTTCCTCAATTTTTAAGGAAATTATACTCAAATAAGCAATCAGAAAAGTTAATACAATTGCTATATATAAGGATTTATCCTCCAATAAGTTCGCTATACGCTTGAGCATCTAATAAATCTTCAACTTGCGAAAGGTCGGCTATTTTAACTTTGATTATCCATCCATCACCATAAGGATCAGAATTAATTTTAGAGGGGTTATCACCTAAAATATCATTAAACTCAACAACTTCTCCGGTTAATGGCATAAATAAATCAGAAACAGTTTTTACGGCTTCAACCGTACCGAATACAGCGTTTTTATCAACTGATTCCTCAACAGTATCAACATCAACGTAAACAATATCTCCAAGTTCCCCTTGGGCGAAGTCTGTAATGCCAATAGTGGCAATTTCTCCTTCTATAAGTACCCACTCATGGTCTTTGGTGTACTTTAAATCTGCAGGTATTTTCATTTGACTTTATATATTAAATTAATTATTTGAATTCTCTAATTTCCAATTAAATATCTAACACTTATTCCGGCGCCTATCGATTTTCTCGGGAATGTTGTTGAAATAGCATAACTCGATGCATTTTGATCAAAATAAAATGAACTTGTTAAGTTTTTGGACAAGGCGTAATCTGCTAAAAATTTGAAAGATAATAATCGTTGTCCGCCGGTTATTTGATCATTTTCTTCATTTATAGAACGAATCAAAGTAATATTATCTCGCAAAGATACATCTAATTTTAAATTTAAATCACCTTTTACATTCGTTTGCTCATCGGCAATTTTGAATCTCATTTGCACATCTTTAATTCGATATCCAACTCCAATAACATACTCTAAACCTTTAACTTGAGTAACTGTATTGTTGTTAAAATTAAGTGTTACGGCTCTATCTTTTCTAATCTCGCCTTTGAAAGAAAGAGAGTTTTGCATTCGCATATCAACCTTGATTAACGGTGAAAATTCTTCAGTCAAATTAACATTAGACAGCAACAACTTATTATAAAAGTTACCTGAAATATCTTTACTGATATATGCGGTACTTTCATTATACTGAAGGTTATTGCTAAAATTAGTAATTGAATATAATGAACGATAACTATGAGATACCGTAAAACTTCTGAAATTATCTTTAAACCATTTAAATTGCATGAATCCTTTATAATTGACTTTCCAATTTGGCAATGGTACATTTTTAAACGCACTTAATTTAACTCCGGATGCTGATTGACCTGTATATGCCGCCAAAAATGCCGGCAGCATAACTTGTTGACTATTTTCGCCAAAACCATCTATAGTTGGTAAATTTGCTTGAGCTGCCAATCGTTCTGAAATGGTAATTCTGTTATTTTTAAAATCTTCAAAAAGTTGGTCATAATTTTTAAATGCAGTTCCGATCATTAAGAAACTAGAGCTGAAATTTCCAAATTCTGAAACAGGTGCTTGAGCATCTAAAACTCCGTTAACTACATCTAATTGTTGCGATAAATTACTGGTGTAAATTTTGTTGGCCAGCAATTCAATATCCAAAAAATTATTCGGTTTGATATCTACCGAAACATCTAATTTTTCAAAATGGGTTTGACTGAAAGTTTTATTGTAATACGGATCTGTAATGTCTCTGGATAATAACCAACCTTTTTCAATAGCCATATTTCTGATATCAATCTGACTTCCAAATACAAAACCTAAAGTTGGAGCTAAACTTCCTGAATAATTGTCTCTTCCCAAGAATCCTATTTCCGGAACGTAACCCGGCAAAAGTGTTCCGTTATTTTCTGAATAACTTAACCTCGCTTTTTTAACTGATGTAATTATGTTCTTAACTGAATTTAACCATTCGTTATTCGCAGATTTTGCCACTGTATTTTGTGACGTTCTATTTGTTCTAACCGACGTTAAACCGATGGTACGGTAGAATTTATTCATATCTAAATCTACACTTAGATTATGCGTATTGGCGTTTTGAATGGTATTTCCTAATTGTTCCTGGAAATAGGATGATGATGCTTGCCAATCAAAATCTGCCGTATAAGTATAATTAGCCGAGATAAAATCTATCAATGGAATTTTTTGCAGCGGAATTTTATAGGTTCCGTTTAAAGTTTGATGGTATTGTTTGGGTCGTCCAAAGGAAAAGAATTTATCAAACAATTTAATTTCTTCATCTGGATTAAATTCATCGTATAAATAATTATTTACAGCCCTAAAAGTAAACTGAAACGATTTTGTTAAATTATAATTAACTGAATAATCCCAATCAAACATAAAATGACGCTGGGTTAAAGTGGGCAATGGTGGCAATCCTTCGATCAAACTTCTAGAAAGTTGTTCGTTATAACTTCTAATAATTCCGGAATTTACAGAAACACTGGCCGGAACTAAGTTGATATTAAAATCTTGAATCAATTTTAAATATTTACTATTTAAAATTGTAACTTTTTTAAGTGGTTCTATTACCCAAGGTTTAAAAGAATGGTTATAGTTTAAAGAAGCTCTTACATTTTGATCCAAGTATTTTTGAACTTCATAACTGGTGCGAGTTATCTCATTATAGGCATATGATGCTGAAATATTTTCAATATCATAAAATCTGGAATCTCGTTGTTTAGAAGATGATTTTCCTTTTCGAACATTTAAGAAACTGATACTTGTTCTCTTAGTATAATCTTGTGCTTCACCACTGTTTGGGTTGATGTCTTTAGCATCTTCAAACAAAACATCTTGATATTGCGGGTCGTATTTTGGATCTCTAAATTCTTCAGAAATTGAATAATTCATCGGAATTTGAAGTCCCCAATCTTTGGGCAATACTTTTCCTAAATTAACGCTGGTTACAATATCATATAATTTAGTTTCTTCCTGACTTCTTTCATTGACACGTTGCTCCAAGGTTCCGAAACCTTTGGTTTCCATTCTTCCTGTAAGAGAAACATTGGCAAAATCTGCAAAATTAGCATCTGCTCCAATTACGGCTGCCCATCCTCCTTTATTGTCAAAATCTGAAACTCGCAATTCATTAAACCAAATTTCTGCAAACTGATTGGTGGTTGAATTATTTTTAACGCCCAACATGATGGTTTTAACATTGGATAAATTCGGATTTCCTTTTACCCGAACTTCATAACCTGTTAATCCTTCAATAGGTGAAGGAATTCCAATTGCAGGATATAACAAATGTGGCGCAACACCATCATTAAATCTGAATAATTTAAGGTTTGTTAAATGTTCTAACAACACATCAAAATTATTTTCTGATGGCCAAATTTCCTGGGCAGTAATGGCACCGAAACTGGTTATTTTTAACGGAATTTCAATTTGATAATAGTTTTCATTTAAATCACTTCCCAAACGAATAATGGCCTGTAAATCATTGTCTTTTACCAATGGTTTTGTTCTAATTCCTTCGGCGTGTATAAACATTTTTAATCGTTTATACATTCGTAAATCCATACTTACATTTTTAAATACGGCTCTGGATTCATTCGGAATTAAATCGTTTACTTTTAATAATAATGATTGTTCATTTTGTTTTTGTAAAGTAGAGCTTCCCTGTAAAATTTCACGTCGAGTTCCTGGAGGTAACACATAGGGAACTGGTTGTTTTGTCTCATTTTCTTCGATGTTAACTACGCCAACTTCAAAATTTTGCAAATCTGTTTGAGTCAGATTTTGTGGAGGATCAATGGTTGGGTTCAATGTTTTTTGAAATCTTCTCCAATCACCTCTAACTAATTGCAATTCGCCAAATCTCAATACCACCGGTATTTTAAATTTGGTTAAATACATTCTGATAAATCGAATAGAACTAAAACCGGAAATACCATTAACAGCCTCATCAGGAGTTGTAACGGGAATTCTAAATTGCAGCCATCTGAAATCTTTTTTACTTCCATCTTCTAAAACAACCGGCACAATTCTCTCATCAACAATTCTATTTTGACCAACTGCCAAATCATTTTTATTAAGCGAAACTTTGTATTCATAATAACTTTCAACAGTATTCATAGTTTGATCTCTGTTGATGTCTTCTACATCCGGATATGATGTTGCTGATGTTGGAAACGATTCTTGAGAATTATTGGCGGTTGGCGAATTTCCTTGCGTATTGTTAAATTGTTTGTATCGTGTTATTACAGATGCTTCTTGCGTATCATAATCACTTCCTCTAAAATATCGGTAATTATCGGAGGATGGATCGGATCCAAAAACACTTCCAAATTTTGAAATTTCATCGGCATCACTTAAACCGTCTAAACCTAAATCTTGATTCATTCTATCGGCATCACTTTCACTGAAAGCATACAATAATGATTGTTTAGACGGAACTCTCGCTAAATTAGTTTGAATAGTATTGCTATTGCTTCCATCTGCAGGAAGACCATTTTCATACATTTTTTTACCATCTCTGATGATGTCTTCTGATACATTTCCTAAATTGAAATACAATTCTCCAATTTGATTTTCGGGCGCATTTGGATTTACACCCTGAGGCAAACCTTCCGATTCTTTGATAGAGTATGCATTATTAAAATAAGGATCTTGCATCCAAAACTGTATATATTCCACATTAGCTTGCTCAAAATCGGTGGTAATTAAGGAGCGCATTATTCCTCCCCAACGATCTTGTGGGTTGGTAAATTTCCCGTTGGTTAAATTGTTAGTGTCGTAATTAAAACTTCCTCTTTCTGCGGGAAAATAAGCCAAATCTAGTGTTCTGACAATGGTTGATTGCGTAATATCTAAATCTTGTTGTGGAAACAATTCGGTAAAATTAACTCTTCGAACTTCTGCTCTTGACAATTCAACATTATCAATATTTTTTGGTTTTAATGAGGAGCTCGCATAAAACAATTGATCAATGGTGTACCAAGTTAATTTGGCTCTGTTTTTTCCATATTGTAAATCATCTGTTAATGATGATTCTGGAAATTTTTGTGGAGTACTCGCTAAAAACCATTGTGAAGGTGCTTTTATATCAAGCGGTGTTTCTGCTCCTTCAAAATCTTCTAGATAAGAAGTTGATTGTCCTTCAAATTCTGAAGCTCTCGGACTTCCGGGTAATAAATAAGCAAAATCACCGCGAACAGAAAAATTGGAAGAAACATCAGTATCTATATTGGGTAATTTATTAACCAACTTGGTTAAAAACGGAACTTCGGTATTGTAATTGGCATTGAATCCGAAAATGGTATTGTTGATGGGTTCGTAACCAAAAATGGCTTTTTGAGTGATGGGTTTTTCATTCAGATTTAAAATAGTTGCTCCGGCTATCAATTTATCAGAAAATTGATGTTCGATATTAACTCCTAAAAATCTTTTAGATTGCAAATTAAATGCCGAATTATTTTCTACGGATACTTGTATGGGCGCATCTGAATTCGATAAACTAGGATTGATAATTTTAACACGCCCAATTTGATAATCTACAACATAATCAACTCCTTCAACCAATAATCTGCCTCCTGAGGTTACTTTTACCGATCCTTGCGGAACGTTAAATGCGCCCAACGGAATTCCGCTGGCACTTTCTGATTTAAAATATCCTTTTAATAAATATTTGTCTTTTTCTTGATAGTTATTTTTAGCTTCTGAAATGGTCTTAGTGTATAACTCATTAAACACATATTTATCATCTAAAGGAGAGGTTAGGTTTACTTTTAAATCTGCTCCAAAGGGTTCTACCTTCGGAAAAATAACCAAACCGTTTTCAGAATCGATAGTTGTTCCTTCAATGTAATCAAAGAAACCATCTCCTTTTGGTGTTGGAATAAAACTTCTGTTTAATCTGTCTAAACTAAAAAGATTTAATAATGTTTTATCTGCAATTCCGGAAGTAGTTGCTTTTTGAAAAACGTTAAGCGGAACTCCGGTGGCATCGTCTTTATATAAAAGTTCAAATCTAAATCCGTCCGGTTGAATTTGATATGTGCCTAAAGCATAGATATTTTTCATCATCAATTTCCATATCGGAACTGAAGTATTGATAATTTCACTGCGCAATAACTTGACGATAATATTAGCCGGAGCCGGTACTCCATCAGAAGTTAGCTCTCCGACTTTAAAAACTTTAGCGTTTCCGCTAATGGTATATTCATAGGCAACTGCCAAAATATCGCCATCATTTAATCGTCGGTTTAAGGATAAAAATCCTAACTGCGGATGTAATTTAAATTCATTCGGACTTAATTTTCGGGCATTTTCGAGCACAGAAAAATCACGTCCTTGCAGCATTTCCAAAGGCAATAAGGTAGATGAAACGGTTGATACATTTCTTACTGAACTTCCTGATGTAAAATAATTAATTAAACTATTCGCTTCATTTGAAGGATCTTGAGTTGATGCAACCGGAAAAACATTTGGATTAAAAATGTTGATGCTTTTATTTTCGGCTAAATCGGCAAAGGCAACAATATTGCGAATATCTTGTGTTACAGCCGTTTTGTTGGTAACCCAAACCTCTATTTTTGTAATGTTAACGGCGCTGTTAATTAATGGAAAATTAGAAAGGGCATTGTTAAAATTATCTCTAAAAAATTGAGAAATGAAGAAGTGTTTGTTATCATCATAATCTGTTGTACGAAGTTCAAATTCATTAACTATTGAACCTCCTTGAGCTGAAACCGATCGCGTTTGTGATTTTTGTTCAGAAAAAACAGTAGATACTCTGGTGCGCCCAAATTGCAACTCGGTTTTAATGCCAAATAAACTTTGAGCACCGGAAATCAATGAGTTTTTAACAGGCATACTAACATTACCAACTTCTATTTTCTGAATAATATCATCTTCCGTTGGGGTGTATTCTAATTTTACTAAATTCTGAAAATCAAAAGTTGATTGAGTATCGTAATTAGCGGCCACTTTTAAACGCGTTCCAACTTTTGCGGCTATACTTGCACTAATTTGCTGATCAAAATCAAAAGTTACACTACTCCTATTGCGTTCTGAAACCTGCGGATTCTCCACTTTTTGGTATAACATTCCCATTTTTACAGTGATAGAACCCTGCGGTTTTACTTCAATAACATTTCCACCAAAAATGGATTCAAAAAAACTGGAATTTACATAATATGAAGGCAATAAATCTTTTTGATGTGCTTCAATATTTTTCTTTTTCCCATCAACGGCGCTTACTTTGTCTTTAAAATAGGAAAGCATTTCTTTTTTCTGAATGTATTCATTATACGCTTCAGCAGACATATAAACCGGATATTTTATTTCATAATTTCCAATTTTTTCAATTATCATATATTGCTTTAATTCAGCATCATAAATAATTTCTTTGGATGATGGAAGCGATAAAAATAACTTTCCTTCTTTTGTGTTGTTAAATGAATAGGGTAACGGAAGAGAATCTTTACGTACAATTAAAGAATCTCCAGAAGCCGAATTAAGTGATGGTGGAATTTGAGCAAAAGTACTGATACTCACCATTGTAATAAAGTACAACAATCCTAACCACTTATATTTTACAAGCCATTTTTCCAAATTGCTACAGGTTTTTAAGTGCTATTTTTAATAAAGATTCTACATTGAAATTTGGATTCTCTTGCAAAAATTTATCAACTATTTTCTCCGATTGTTTTCTGGCAAATCCTAAAACTTCTAATGCTGATAACGTTTCTTCTTTAACTGTATTGTTTGACACCAATGAGATTTCATCCATATTACAAGTTTTGGCAATTTTATCTTTTAAATCGATGATAACTCTTTGAGCTGTTTTTCCGCCAATTCCTTTTGCTCTTTGAATTGTTGCAACATCTTCCGTCATAATTGCTTTTTGAATTTCTTCTGCAGTCATTGATGACAACATGGTTCTTGCGGTTGAAGGACCTACACCGGAAACAGAAATTAATAATCTAAAAACTTCTCTTTCCGATTTATCAAAAAATCCGAACAAAGTATGAGCATCTTCTTTAATAGACAAATGAGTGTACAGCTTTAAAACTTCTTCTTTACCAATTTTTGAGTAGGTACTCAATGATATATGAATCAAATAGCCTAAGCCATTTGATTCAATTACCACATAAGTTGGATTTTTTTCTATAAGTTTTCCAATGATATGATGAATCATTTTATTTCATTAAAAACCAAATGTAAGAAAATTATCCTTGTTTTTTTGTTTTTCTTGTGCATCAACAACTGCAACACAAACAACACTTACAATTTCGTCAACAGTCGCTCCTAATTGTATAATATGTGCCGGTTTTTTTAATCCCATAACTATGGGTCCAATTGATTCAACCCCTTCTAGTTCTTTAATAATTTTATAGGAAATATTAGCTGAATCTAGATTTGGAAAAATTAGTCCATTTACTTTTTTATCTGCTAATCTAGAGAATGGAAATTTATTTTTAAGCATTACCGGATTCAGTGCAAAATCAACTTGAATTTCACCATCAACTGTAAGTCCCGGCATTACTTTATGTAAATATGAAACTGCCTGAGCTACTTTTTGAGAACTTTCAAATTTTGCTGATCCATAATTTGAATATGATAACATCGCAATATTTGGCTCTAAACCAAACATTTTCATAGTAAGAGCAGTCATTTGAGCAATTTTTGCCAACTCTTTTGCTGTTGGGTTAACATTTAATGCAGTATCTGACATAAAAATGGGGCCCCTTTTGGTCATCATGATGTTGGTTGCAGCAATTCTATCTACGCCAGCATCTTTGCCGATTAATTCGAGCATTGGTTTTGCCGCTGTTGGGTAGCTTCTGGAATAACCGGTAACTAACGCGTCGGCTTCATCTTCATTAACCATCATTGCGGCAAAATAGTTGCGTTCACGCATTAATTTTTGAGCATCAATTAACGTAGTTCCGCTTCGTTGTCTTTTTAACCAATAACTATGTGCAAAACTTTCTCTTTTCTCTTTTTCTTCATCGCTGAAAGGATCAATTATTGGGAAGCTTGCTTCCAAATTAATCTCATTCATTAATTCGATAATGATTTCTTTATTTCCTAATAAAATAGGAATTGCAAGTCCTTCTTCATGAGCTATTTGAGCCGCTTTTAAAACATTTAATTGATCTGCTTCGACAAAAATTACACGTTTAGGATCGGTTTTGGCTCTATTGGTTAGCAATCGCATTAATTTATTCCCTGTACCTAAACGATCTGCTAATTCTTCACGATAAGCATCCCAATCAGTAATAGGTTTTAGAGCAACACCAGAATCCATAGCTGCTTTTGCAACTGCCGGAGGAATTTCAGTGATTAAACGGGCATCAAACGGTTTTGGAATGATATATTCACGTCCAAACTGTAGATTTTTTTCGTTATAAGCTATATTTACTTGCTCAGGAACTAACTGTTTAGCTAAATCAGCCAAAGCATGTACAGCTGCCATTTTCATTTCCTCGTTAATTTTTGTTGCTCTAACATCTAAAGCACCTCTAAAAATAAATGGGAATCCTAATACATTATTAACTTGGTTAGGATGGTCCGAACGGCCAGTCGCCATAATAATATCTTTACGAGATTGTATAGCTAAATCATAGGCAATTTCCGGGTCTGGATTTGCCATTGCAAAAACGATTGGATTATCACTCATCGATTTAACCATCTCTGTAGAAACAACATTTCCTTTTGATAAACCAACAAATACATCAGCTCCTTTCATAGCTTCTTCTAATGTGTTTATATCACGTGAAGTAGCAAATTCAGCTTTTTCTGATGATAAGTTTGGTGCATCTTTTCTGATAACACCTTTACTGTCTAACATCACAAGATTTTCTGGATTAACGCCCAGTTTAATGTACAATCGTGAACAAGAAATGGCAGAAGAACCCGCTCCGTTTACCACTACTTTTACTTTATCTATTTCTTTTCCTGCTATTTCAATAGCATTCTTTAAAGCTGCTGCTGATATAATAGCGGTTCCGTGTTGATCATCATGCATAACAGGAATATCCAACTCTTCTATTAATCTTCTTTCGATTTCGAAAGCTTCCGGAGCTTTGATATCCTCTAAATTGATCCCTCCAAAAGTTGGAGAAATAGCTTTTACAGTTTGAATAAAAGTTTCTATATCTTTCGTGTCAACCTCAATATCAAACACATCAATATCTGCAAATATTTTAAATAACAATCCTTTTCCTTCCATAACAGGTTTCCCTGCTAAAGCACCTATATCGCCTAAACCTAAAACGGCTGTTCCGTTAGAAATTACTGCAACTAGATTTCCTTTAGAGGTGTATTTATAGGCATCTTCCGGATTTTTTTCGATTTCTAAACAAGGTGCGGCTACTCCTGGTGAGTATGCTAATGCTAGATCTCTTTGTGTGGCATATCTTTTTGTAGGCAATACCTGAATTTTTCCAGGTTTTGGCTCAGCGTGATATTGTAACGCATCTTTATAAATTTTGCTATCACTCATGATTTTATCTTATTATTGATACAACAAAGATAAATGATAAAATCTTAAAACTATCTTAAAATCTATGATTTTACGAAGCTAATATTGCGAATAATACCAGAATATTTGGGTCTTTTAATTGGTGATTTTTTAAATATCTTCAGAAAAACATCTTCAGAAATATCTTCCCAATCTTTTTTAGTGAACTTTAATATATTATTGTCAGAAAACAATTCTTTTTCTTGATGAAACGCTGAAAATGAATTCCATGGACATACATCTTGACAAATATCACATCCAAAAATCCAATCATCCAGTTTAAATTTAAATTCATTCGGAATTTCATTTTTGAGTTCAATAGTTAAATAGGATATACATTGATTGGCTTTTAGGTATCCTTTTTCTGAAATAGCATTTGTTGGGCAGGCATCGATACATTTGGTGCAATTTCCGCAAAAATTATTAGTGAAAGGTGCGTCATGAGCTAAATCTAAATCGATAATTAATTCTGCTAAAAAATGAAATGAACCTCTTTTTTTCTGAAGTAATAAGGTGTTTTTTCCTATCCAACCCAACCCGCTTTGTTGTGCCCAAGTTCTTTCCATTACGGGTGCAGAATCTACAAATGCTCTTCCGTTCACTTCTCCTATTGTTGTTGAAATAAAATTTAATAACTCTTTTAATTTACTTTTTAACACATCGTGATAATCATTTCCGTAAGCATATTTTGCAATTTTGTAGGTATTCGGATTTTGTTGCTTTTTCGGATAATAATTAAAGGAAAGTGAGATGACAGATTTGGCATCATCAACCAAAAGACGAGGATCCAATCGTTTGTCAAAATGATTTTCCAAATAGCCCATTTCTCCTTGAAAACCCTTTTTTAGCCATGTTTCTAAATTCTCAGCTTCTTCTTCCAAAAACTGCGCTTTTGAAATACCACAACTTTCGAAACCAAGTCTCTTGGCTTCATCTTTTATAAGTTGAGAATATTTAAAGCGATTATACATAGAGGATAAAATTAAAAAATCCTGCCAGATAGCAGGACTAATATTTTAAAAATCTATTACTTCAATTCTATTCCTGTGTAGTTCAATTTTTTTGCTCCTTTCGAGTTGTTTTAGCAATCTCGAAATAACAACTCTGGAGGTATTTAAATCATCTGCTAATTCTTGATGCGTTGTATTTAGAGTAGTAGAGCGCATAATTTTTGCTTTATCGGTGAGGTATTTAAATAAGCGGTCATCCATTTGCATAAAGGCCAAACTCTCAATGGCTTCTACCATTTCTAATAATCTTAGATGATAACTGTCAATAATAAAATGGCGCCAAGATTTGTATTTTACCAGCCACTCTTCTACAATATGAACCGGAATAAAAACGCCTTCAGAATCTTTTTCTGCAATTCCTCTAAAAATACTTTTTCTGGTATGTACACAATTCGCAAAAGAAATGGCGCAAGTATCTCCACGTTCTAGATAATACAAAACTATTTCATCTCCATTTTTATCTTCTCTAATTATTTTTATGGCTCCGTTTATTAATAAAGGGACATGAGTAAGTTCATCACCCACATCAATCATTAACTCCCCTGCTTTAATTTGTTTTAATGTTCCGACTCTTAATATTTCTTCAATTAACTCCGGTTCAAAAACAACTGAAAAATAATCATCCAATTTTGCTCTCATGAAATTTATATTATAGTTTAAACAAAGTTACCATAAAACTGTCAATTTTTTATGACATTTATCATATATCCAATAATCAAATCAGTAGCACCGATATTTGATTTGATGTAATTTGATGCTTTTTGTCCCATTTCTTTTCTGATCTTAGAATTGCGCAACTCTAAAAAAGTTTTATCAAATTCATTTTTATTACACACTGCCAAACAGCCATTTAGATTTAATAAATCTATTGCTTCTTTAAATTTTTGATGTTTTGGACCGATAACAATCGGAACTCCAAAAGTGGCCGGTTCTAAAATGTTGTGAATACCGTTTGTAAATCCTCCTCCAACATAAGCAACATCTGCATAACTATACACTTTGGTCAAAATACCGATAGTATCCACTATAAAAACCTGTGCATTTTTTAATTCATTTTGCTGATAATTAGAAAATAAAACGCTTTTAGTAAGAATGTCTTTTTGCAGTTTTTGAATGGCTGTAGCGTTTATATGATGAGGTGCAATTATAAATTTTTCATCAAGGGTTGATTGATTATTAATATAGTCTACCAATAATTTCTCGTCATCCGGCCAAGTGCTTCCGGCCACTAATGTATATTTATGATCTTTAAAATTCTCTAAGAAATCTAACGTATTATTTTGGTTCACTATTTCAAAAACACGGTCAAAACGCGTATCTCCACTTAAAGTTACCTTATCAAATCCGATAGAATTAAGGAGTTCTTTTGAGTTTTTATCCTGCACAAAAAAATGAGAAAATAGGCATAATTTATTTCTCATCCAACTTCCATAAATTTTAAAAAAGAGTTGATTTTTTCTAAATATCCCGGAGATTAAAATGGTGGGAATATTTTTTTTATTTAGTTGATTTAATAGGTTGGGCCAAAATTCATATTTTACAAAAACAGCTATTTCAGGATGCATCAATTCAATAAATTCTTGAACTTTTTTATTCGTATCAAACGGCAAATAAACAACGGCATCGGCTAACTCATAATTTTTTCTGATTTCATATCCCGAAGGAGAAAAAAAAGAAATTACAATTTTATGAGCAGGATATAATTGTTTGGCTTTTTCAATTACAGGTCTTCCTTGTTCAAATTCTCCTAATGAAGCACAATGAAACCAGATTACTCGGTCTTGCGGTTTTATTTTCTCCTTTAAAATAGTCGAAGTTTGCCGGTGTCCGTTTACAGACAATTTTAATTTAGGATGAAATGGAGCTATCAGTTTTAATAAAACCGAAACGCAATTAATAAATAAATTATAAAGTATAGACATAAGACCAAATGTACTGATTTTAAAAAAAAACTCCCAAACAAAAGTTTGAGAGTTTCAATAATATATTTTAACCTATTTCTTATGATTCGAATGGTTCAACTGAAACATACGATCTGTTATTCACTTTCTTTTGGAATTTAACAAGTCCATCAACTTTAGCGTGTAATGTATGGTCTTTCCCCATGTATACATTTTCACCTGAATGATGAGTTGTACCGCGTTGACGAACTATAATGTTACCGGCAATAGCTGCTTGACCACCAAAAATTTTCACTCCCAATCGCTTCGATTCTGATTCTCTACCGTTCTTAGAACTACCGACACCTTTCTTATGAGCCATGACTTAAAATTTTTACAGTTAATAATTATTTGGTTTCTTCTTTAGTTTTTTTAGCAGCAGCTTTCTTGGCAGCAGGTTTTTTTACCACTTTTTCAACCTCTACTACTTCTTCCGTTTTTTTAGGAGCCGCTTTTTTTGTTGAAACTACTTCTTTTTTTTCGCTTCCATTAGCAACAATTCCTTCAATTTGGATTTCAGTTAAATACTGACGATGTCCGTTTTTAACTTTATAACCTTTTCTTCGTTTTTTCTTAAAAACGATTACTTTGTCACCCTTAAGGTGTTCTAAGATTTTGGCTGAAATTTCAGCACCTTCTATAGCCGGGGCGCCAATAGTTACTGCACCGTTATCATCAATCAAAAGCACTTTGTCAAAAGAAATTTTTGATCCTGCTTCTGCTTGCAAACGATGTACGTAAACTTTTTGGTCTTTGGTAACTTTAAACTGTTGCCCTGCTATCTCTACAATTGCGTACATATGTTTATGTTGTATTTATTTAAAAATGAGTGCAAATATAAGACAATTTCATCAAATACCAAAACACTTGGGTTAAATGTTAATTTCATATTAATTTAAACGATGGCTAATTTTGCTAAGGATAATTGTTTATTTTTGATAACAATCATTAATCATTCTTAATTTTAAAAAAACATTTATGAAACGCCACTGTCTAAACATTAAACACACTGGGGAATGATTATTATGGCGTTCCATCTAACCATTAAAAAATAAATAAATATAAACAGATGAAAAAAGTAATCATTGCTGCATTTCTATTGTTTTTGGCAATAACAAATGTTGAAGCACAAAAAGTAACCTATCAAGAATACGATTTAGACAACGGCATGCACGTTGTTTTACATCAAGACAATACGGCGCCCGTGGTAACCGTATCGGTGATGTACCATGTTGGAGCAAAAGATGAAAACCCGGAAAGAACCGGTTTTGCTCACTTTTTTGAACATCTTTTGTTTGAAGGGACTCAAAATATCCCCCGCGGCGAATGGTTTAAAATAGTAACCGCTAACGGCGGGACTAATAATGCCAACACCACACAAGACAGAACTTATTATTATGAAGTTTTTCCTTCTAACAGTTTGGAATTGGGATTATGGATGGAATCTGAGCGTTTATTGCATCCCGTTATCAATCAAATTGGTGTAGATACTCAAAACGAAGTAGTAAAAGAAGAAAAAAGATTAAGAGTTGATAATTCTCCTTACGGTCAATGGACTGGGGAGGTTTTTAAACACTTGTTTAAAAATCATCCCTATAAATGGACCACAATTGGTTCTTTGGATCATTTGGATGCCGCCACTTTAGAAGAATTTCAGGCATTTAATAAAAAATTCTATATCCCCAACAATGCTGTATTGGTAGTTGCCGGAGATCTTGATATCCCTAAAACCAAAAAAATGATAGAAGAATATTTTGGCCCAATTCCTAAAGGGGAACCGATTGTTAGATCTAAAACGGAAGAAAATCCTATAAACGAAGAAATAAAAACCACATTTTACGATCCAAATATTCAAATTCCGGCAGTATTTACGGTATATAGAACTCCGGCAATGACCACAAGAGACGCTAGAGTTTTAGATATGATTTCTTCTATACTAAGTGATGGAAAAAGCTCAAGATTGTATAAAAAATTGGTTGATGAAAAGAAAAAAGCATTGCAAATTGCAGCATTTAATTATTCTTTAGAAGATTATGGGGCTTATATCGTTTTAGCACTTCCTTTAGGCGAAAACACCTTAACTGATTTAGTTTCAGAAATAGATGAAGAAATTGTTAAGATTCAATCAGAATTAATTTCAGAAAAAGAACTGCAAAAACTCCGCAATAAATTTGAAAACCGATTTGTTAATTCAAATTCAAGTGTAGAAGGTATTGCTAACTCTTTAGCAAATAATTATATGCTTTATAAAGATATCAATCTTATCAACAGTGAATTTGAAATCTATAATTCTATCTCCAGAGAAGAAATTAAAGATATTGCAAACAAGTATTTAAACCCAAACCAACGATTGGTTTTAGACTACTTGCCAAAAAAATAAATCAATCCATATAAAAAACATCATCAATGAAAACGAAAATTTTCTCAATTATATTTCTATTCCTGTTATCCATTTCAGTAACAGCACAAATAGACAGAAGTCAGCAACCAAAATCAGGCCCTGCCCCAAAAATAAACTTAGGAAAACCAAAAACTTTTGAATTAAAAAATGGTTTAAAAGTTTTGGTCGTAGAAAATCATAAATTACCTAGAGTTTCGGCTTCATTAACTATAGATAATCCTCCTATTTTTGAAGGAGAAAAAGCAGGTCTTACCAGTTTAACCGGAAGTTTGCTTGGATCCGGTTCTAAAAAAATGACAAAAGATGCTTTTAATGAAGAAGTAGATTTTCTAGGTGCTCGAATTTTCTTTTCAAGTCAAGGAGCAGGATTAAATTCGCTTTCAAGATACTTTCCAAGAGTCTTAGAATTGATGGCTGACGCCGCTTTAAATCCTGTATTTACACAAGAAGAATTTGATAAAGAGCGCAATAAATTATTAGACAACATTAAGTCTAGCGAAAAAAGTGTAGCGGCAATCGCAAGCAGAGTGCAGAATGTTGTATTGTATGGAAAAAATCATGCTTATGGTGAATTTGTTTCTCAAGAAACTGCTAATAAAGTAAGTTTAGATGATGTTACAAATTTTTATAATACCAATTTCAAACCAAACAATGCTTATTTGGTAATTGTTGGCGATGTTGATTTTAAAGAGGTTAAAAAACTGGTAACCAAATATTTTAACGGTTGGAAAAAAGGAACGATTGCTCCTGCTAATTTACCCGAAGTTGCCAATGTGGCTAAAACAGAAATCAATTTTATCAATATGCCCAATGCGGTACAGTCAGAAGTTGCTGTTGTGAATGCCGTTCAATTAAAAATGAGCGACCCGGATTATCACGCAGTTTTGGTGGCCAATCAGATTTTGGGAGGCGATTTCAACAGTTATTTAAACATGAATTTAAGAGAAGCGCGCGGTTATACTTATGGTGCCAGATCTAGAGTTAATGATGATAAATATATAGGATCTTTTAAAGCTTCAACCAGTGTCAGAAATATGGTGACCGACAGTACTGTTGTTGAAATGACAAAAGAAATTAAAAGAATTCGAACAGAAAACGTTACTGAAGAAGCATTGAAAAATGTGAAAGCCGGATATATGGGTAAATTTGTCTTAGCGCTAGAACAGCCATCTACCATTGCACGATATGCACTAAATATCAAAGTAAATAATTTGCCCGAAAATTTCTACGAAACCTATCTTGAAAAAATAAATGCGGTTACTATTGAAGATATTCAACGGGTATCTCAAAAATATTTTAATATTGATAATGCTCGGATTGTTATTGCCGGAAAAGCAATTGATGTGATACCAAATTTAGAAAAAGGGAGTTTTAAAATTAATTATTTTGACACCTACGGCAATCCAACTGCAAAACCCGAACTTTCAAAACCAATTCCGGCTGGAGTAACAATTGATACTGTGATTGATAATTACTTTAAAGCCATTGGAGGAAAAGACAAAACAAATACAGTTAAAAGTGTTGTTACAACTTCCGAAGCAACTGTTCAAGGAATGTCATTGCAAATGATTACAAAACAAATGATTCCAAATAAATTTTCAATGTCGATGTCAATGATGGGCAATGTTATGTCTCAAACTACATTTGATGGAGAAAAAGGATTTGTAATGCAAATGGGACAAAAAACGCCTATTCAAGGCGATGAATTAATTAAAGTTAAAGAAACCTCGCTTCCTTTTTATGAAAATGGATATCTGAAAAAAGCGCAGCTTTTAAAAATTGAACCCATTGATGGTAATGATGCTTATGTTGTTAAAATCGGCGAAGAAACCACCGTTCATTACGATGTTAAAAATGGTTTAAAAATAAGTGAGTCAACTACTCAAAAGTTGCCAAACGGGCAAGAAATGACTCAAACTATTAAGTATGCTGATTATAAAGAAGTAGGCGGAATTAAATTCCCTCATACCTTAAAAATGTCAGTCGGACCCCAACTAATTGATTTAATTGTTAAAGAAATTAAAGTTAATCAAGGAGTGACTTCAGCAGATTTCCAATAAAATTTATTTTACTGATGAAAAAGCATTCTGATGAATCGGGATGCTTTTTTTATCCATTTTTATTAGCAATATAAACTCCGCTTAAAATAATTGCAGCTGCAATAAATTGTACCGCTTCAAATTTTTCACCATCTGCAACTCCCCACATCACTGCAACTATCGGAATAATATAAGTTACGGATGAAGAAAATACCGTTGATGAAATTTGAATTAATCGATTAAATAACACTTTAGCCACAGCGGTTCCGGCAATTGCTAAGATTATCACATCTATTAATGATGCTTTGGTTGCATCATTATATTCAAAAGTACTGAAAAAATTGGTGAAGTACAAAACTCCCAAGGCAGGAATAATCAGTAATACAAATTGACCCGTAGTAATGCTTAACGAATCTAAATCATCCAAATGTTTCTTCACAATATTTACATTGAAAGAATATCCCAAAGTAGAAATAACAGCAAATAAGGCGTAACTGTAATGCTGATTATCATTTAGCTGTGCTCCTTCTAAAATTAAAATAGCTGTACCAATAAATCCAATTATAATTCCAAATAATTGATTTCTTCTAAAGGCAGCACCGTAAAAAAGAGCGCCAACAATAATAGTGTCTAAAGGTAATAGCGAATTTAAAATTGAAGCAATAGAACTATCAATGCCTTGAATAGCAAAAGCAAACAAAAATGATGGGAAGAAAGAGCCTAAAACAGCAGTCCAAAAAATGTATTTCCATTGTTGTTTTTGTATTTTTAAAATACTTTTAGCACCTATCAAAAGCAACACTCCGGCTGTAATTAAAATTCTAATTCCGCCAATTTGAAAGGGTGTAAAGCCAATTAATGCTTTTTTAATCAGTATAAATGAACTTCCCCAAATTAAAGAAAGTACTATTAAAATAAGCCAACGCAACTGATTATTGTTCATGTGTAATTTTCAGATTGCAAAGTTCTAATAAATTAAGATATTACATTTATTTAAATCATATTTTTTATGTATTCTACTAATTAATTAAACTTCAATGAGTTCAATTATTTCTTGCACTATTTTTTTTATTAATTATTTGTTAAAATTTTGTGAAAATTATTTGGTTATTAAATTATTTTATCAATATCTTTGTGGTCTTAATTAAAAAATTTAAATTTTTAAAAGATGAAATTATTAAACGGATTATTAGTTGTTGCTTTTGTAAGCATGTTAGCTATTTCTTGTAAAGATGCTAAACCAGCTGAAGAAGTAGTTGAAGAGCCAGCTGTTGAAGAAGTTGCTGTTGACACTACTACTGTTGTTGCTGACACTACTGTGGTTGTAGCTCAGTAATTTTGATTTTAGTGGCGTATAGCTCTAAATCAGATTCAAAAAATCAAAGCCATGCTTAGAGCGTGGCTTTTTTATATTGTTTTGTCCTGAAAAAAGTTGACTCCAAAATTAATTTTTCCATTTAAAGGTTTCGATTAAATGCCGAATATCTTTTTCGATATAACGCACGGCTGGAATAATTGAATCATAATGTGGTTTAGAATAAAAATAAAGAGCGCCGATAACTACATTTTTTGAACTATCTGTTACGTGAAACTGTATGTTTGAAGCAGAGTTTCCTTCTACAAAAAATATCTTACCATAAACCTTGCGTTCTGCATTGTCAAATGATTGGGAGTTTATTGCATCTGCTTTTATGGTGTGTTCAAAAGTTAATTTTTCAACTTCTTTTAAAACAGATTCTAAATTATTATTTACAGGTCGATAAGTGATGTGAATTGTTGCTTTTAATTCTTTATAATTCAACTCCATCCAACAATTATTTTTATAATTTATGGTTGCAAATTCAGATTTCTCAAACTCGTAATTGCAATTATTCTGAATTAAATCATATTGCGGATTTGGATATTCTAACTTTAAATATCCTTTTGGTTTTGGATAAACTTCATCTTTACATGAAATAAAAACGATCGAAAATACCAATGTTAAAATAAGTATAG
This sequence comes from Flavobacteriaceae bacterium, assembly GCA_030683815.1. GTDB lineage: Bacteria > Bacteroidota > Bacteroidia > Flavobacteriales > Flavobacteriaceae > JAGXRT01. Next base: position 21,522 of record JAUXPJ010000003.1, on the reverse strand, counting down.
GTTTAATATTTATCATTTAATGGTTTGAATTTCTTTAATGTAAAATTTATACAATGCTGTCTAAAATGGTTACTTTTATTTGTTTGATACGTTTTCTGTCTAATAATTCAACTTTGAATTTGAGATTTGAAAAGGTAATTTCTTCATTTTTACGCAAAAATCTGCCTGTAATTTCTAAGATAAATCCGGCAATCGTTTCTGATTCTCCTTTAAATTCTTCAAAATTTTCTTCATCCAAATCTAATACTTTATAAAAATCTTTGAGATTGGTTTTGCCGTCAAACAAATAATTGTGTTGGTCAATTTTGGTATAAAACAAATCTTCATCATCAAATTCATCGCTTATATCGCCAACAATCTCTTCAATAATATCTTCTAAAGTGATGATTCCGCTTGTTCCACCGTACTCATCAACCACCACGGCAAAGTGTATTTTCTTTTCTTGAAATTCCAACATCAAATCATCTAACTTTTTATTTTCCGGCACAAAAAATGGTTTTCTAATTAATTGTTTCCAATCAAAATCATCTTCATTTAAAAATGGCAAAATATCTTTAGCGTAAAGAACTCCGATAATATTGTCAATATTTTCTTGATAAACCGGATTTCTAGAAAAACCGTTTTCAATAATTTTTTCGATAATTTCTTTAAACGTGCAGCTTTCAGAAAAAGCAACAATATCCATCCTCGGTTTCATCACTTGGCTTGTATCTGTATTTCCAAAATTGATGATTCCTTCCAATATTTTTTGTTCTTCTTTTGTTGTGGCACTATCTGCTGTTAATTCTAATGCTCTTGATAGTTTTTCAACCGATAAATATCCTTTCTTTTTGGCTAATTTTTTCTCAATTATGGCTGTTAAGTTGAGCATTGGATAAGTTACCGGACTTAGTAAAAAATTAAGTGGCAGCATAGGAATTGACATGAATGAAGCAAATTTCAATGCATTTCTGCTGGCAAATAATTTTGGAATAACTTCTCCAAAAAGCAAAATTAAAAACGCAATAAATATGATTTCAATTAAAAATTTGATGATATGACTTTCTATCCCGGAGAAAAAATAATCGCCAACATTTACAAAAAGAAGTACAATTAAAATATTGATAAAATTATTAGAAACTAATAGGGACGCCAATAACTTCTGCGAATTTTTCAATAATGCTGTCACTCGGCGGATATGACCGTTTTTAGAATTTTCATCTAAATCACTCGTTGTAAGTGAAAAAAAAGCTACTTCGGCACCGGAAATAAGCGCTGAAAATATCAATAAAATGATGATCGAAACAATTGACCAAATAATTGACCAATTTATTTCGTTAAATTTTTCAAATAAAAATTGAAAGGAATCTGTCTCCAAATTTCACAAATTACATTAGATTTAGAACGGCAAATCATCTTCTTGCTCACTAATTGCATCATTATTTTCTGATGCTATCATTGGTTTTTGAACGGTTGATTTAACTGATGCAGGCAAAGATCCCTCATCCGGTCCTTTTTTAGTCGATAAAAACATCATCTCACCAACTTGAATTTCAGTAGTATATCTCTTGATTCCGTCTTGTTCGTATTCACGGGTTTTAATTTTTCCTTCGCAATATACTTTATCGCCTTTGCTTAAATATTTTTCACAAATTTCGGCTAATTTATTTCTAACAACGATATTGTGCCAATCGGTAGTTGTAACTTTTTCGCCGGTTTGTTTGTTGGTATAGCTCTCATTTGTAGCAATTGGAAATCTTGCAATACAATTTCCACCTTCAAAATAATGTGTTTTTACTTCATCTCCCAAGTGACCAATTAACATCACTTTATTTAACGTTCTTGCCATATTTCATTTCTTTTCTCAAATGTAAGAAAAAATCAGTCAATTTTAAATTGTTTCAAAAAATTAGCGATTAGAATAGGAACAGGGAACTCGTTCATTTTTTTCCATTCGGTGGTAAATTGCTCCAATTTAGGTACTTTGATAATCCAAAATTTAGCCAATAAATGGCGATGCGTTAATTTATGTTGAATTGGAACATCATTATGTAATCGGATATTAATTTCAAATTCATTAAACATTGAAACAAATAATGGGTTTGAAATTATTTCTTCTTGATTCATTTCTTGATGGGATTCAATAAGCGGAAATTGATATAAATGTTGCCAAATTCCTTTTCCCTTTCTTTTTTCAACAATCGTTTTTTTATTTTCTGAAACAACAACTAAATAGTTTAAGTGAATCGTTTTAATTTTCGCTTTATTTTTTTTAACCGGCAACAATTTTTGTTTGTTGTTTTTAAGCGCCAAACAAGCATCATTCAAAACACAGTCTTCGCAATTCGGATTTTGGGGTTTACATACAGTTGCCCCTAATTCCATTATGGCCTGATTGTAATCACCGGGTTTGTCTATTGAAATTAATTCTTGGGCTAATTCTTTAAATGCTGCTATTCCTTTGGATGAATTAATTGGAATATCAATGTCAAAATATCGCGATAAAACACGATAAACATTTCCATCAACAACAGCTTTGGGTTCATTAAAACAAATACTGGAAATAGCAGCTGCAGTATAATCGCCAATTCCTTTTAGTTTTAATAATTCTTTGTATGAATTTGGAAATTGCCCATTCAACCCCGTAGATATATATTTTGCGGTAAAAAGTAAATTTCTTGCCCGGGAATAATATCCCAATCCCTGCCACAGTTTTAACACTTCGTTTTCATCGGCATCTGCTAAATCTTGAATGGCAGGAAAAGTATCAATATATTTTAAAAAATACGGCAAACTTTGGTCAACACGCGTTTGTTGCAACATTATTTCAGACAACCAAATATAGTATGGATTTTGATCCTCGCGCCAAGGTAAAATTCTTTTATTTTTTAAATACCAGATAATTAATTTATTAGAAAACTCCATAATCAGTTTAAAAGACAAAAATAGGGTATTTATGTAATTAAATTTTAACCAATTAGCTTTTAGTAATAGATTATTTATGCTATATTTGCACCTCAAAAATTAAACATAAAAACTTAAATATATTTTAAAATGACAAAAGCGGATATCGTATCAAAGATTTCAGACAAGTCTGGAATAGAAAAAGCAGATGTTTTGGCTTCAGTAGAAGCTTTCATGAATGAAGTAAAAACTGCTTTAGAAAATGGAGACAATGTTTATTTAAGAGGTTTTGGAAGCTTCATCATCAAAGAAAGAGCTGAAAAAACCGGAAGAAACATTTCTAAAAATACCACTATTAAAATTCCTGCTCACAACATCCCTTCATTCAAACCTGCAAAAGTATTTGTTGAAGGAGTAAAAAATAAGGTAGCAGTTAAATAATTAATTGCTTAAAGTTTAACCTATAAAATATTTGTAATTATGCCAAGTGGTAAAAAAAGAAAGAGAACAAAGATCTCTACTCACAAACGCAAGAAAAGATCAAGACAAAACAGGCATAAAAAGAAAAAGTAAGCTAGTCTTACTTTTTCTTTTAAATAAACGTTCATTGAAAAAAGATTTTGTTTAATCAACAAAATCTAACGGGTTAACCCCCAAGTTTACATTATCAACCCATCTATACTAAATGTATAGGTACTAAATTCTTTCAGAATGAAAACAGAATTAATTATTAGATCTAATTCATCTGATATCGATTTCGCCTTACTTAAAGATGGAAAATTAATGGAGTTAGATAAAGAAACAAATGATAATAAATTTTCTGTTGGAGATGTATTTTTAGCCAAAACAGGCAAAATTCTTTCAGGATTAAATGCAACCTTTGTTGATGTAGGATATGAAAAAGACGGTTTTTTACATTATCACGATTTAGGTCCGCAAATATTATCACTCTCTAACTTTATTAAATCCGTAAGCTCGGGTAAAACAAATGATTACACTTTAAAAAATATTCGCAATGAAAAAGACATCGATAAAGATGGAAACATTGCAGATGTTGCAAAAACTGGTCAAAACATATTGGTTCAAGTTGTTAAAGAGCCCATTTCAACCAAAGGACCTCGCTTAAGTTCAGAACTGTCAATTGCCGGAAGGTATTTAGTATTAGTTCCTTTTTCAGACAGGGTTTCGGTTTCACAAAAAATTGAAAGCCACGAAGAAAAAGAACGACTTAAAAGATTGGCAAAAAGCATCAAACCAAAAGGATTTGGTTTAATTATCAGAACTGTAGCCGAGGGTAAAAAAGTAGCTGAACTCGATAAAGATTTAGAAAATTCTTTAAACAGATGGGTTGCTTTATGTAAAAAAATTAAAACAGCTCAAACACCAACCAAAATATTAAGTGAACTCAACAGGGCATCTTCCATTTTGAGAGATGTTTTTAATGAGTCATTTACGAATATTGTTACAGATGATGAAACACTTTATCTGGAAATCATAGAGTATATCCAAGAAATTGCACCTCACAAAGAGAATATAGTGCAGCTCTATAACTCTGAAATTCCAATATTTGAAAAATATGGCATTGAGCGACAAATTAAAACAGCTTTCGGAAAGACTGTTTCAATGAGTAAAGGCGCTTATTTGGTAATTGAACACACCGAAGCACTTCATGTAATTGATGTAAATAGTGGAAACAGATCAAATAAGGCCGATTCACAGGCAGATACCGCCTTGCAAGTTAATATGATTGCCGCTTCTGAAATAGCACGTCAATTACAATTAAGAGATATGGGCGGAATTATTGTAGTCGATTTTATCGATATGCACGATCCTGAACATCGCCGATTACTTTATGAACATCTGAGAGCCGAAATGGAATTTGACAGAACTAAACACAAAATTCTGCCCCCAAGTAAATTTGGTTTAATTCAAATAACCAGACAACGTGTAAGACCAGAAATGAATATTAAAACAAGAGAACCCAATCCTAATAAAGATGGCGAGGTAGAAGCTCCAATTGTTTTAATTGACAAAATTAATCATGAACTCGAAAAAATAATCGCTCAAAATGGAAGGCAAAACATTACATTAAATGTTCATCCTTTCGTTGGAGCTTTTATTACCAAAGGATTTCCGTCTATCCAACACAAATGGTTCATGAAACATAAAAAGTGGATTAAAGTTTTACCACGGGATGCCTTTATGTATTTACAGTTCGAATTTAAATTTGACAGTAAATAAGGCCTCAAATTTTTATCTTAAAAATCCTGATACGCAAAGTGTCAGGATTTTTTTTTGCAAATAATCTGATTTCTTGGCATTCAATGATACTTAACAAATGATCCTAATTTTTTTTATAATCTGTACGCAACCGCATTGTTGACCATAACTGCATACTGTTTTCTTATTTATATTCATTCTAAATTTCTGCGCTAACTATTGGCTTTATAAAAATAAATCCTACATTCGTAATTCCCCAAAATTGTATTGATAAACTTCAAGAACTTTCCTGATTAAATTTGTTATATTTGAGAAGTAAATAAACCAACTCAAACCAGATTTATACAACTAATTTTGTTGTATAGGGATTAAAAAAACAGACGTATAAGCAAGTTATGCCCAAGCGTAAAAAGACAGTGCAACCCTGAAAGTGACGACTGAAAACGAAGACTTTTGCAACCTGACAATTTAAGCGGACTGACTTGAAAGCGTTCTTTAATAATCTGACAAGGTAGAACAAGCCGACACGCAAACCGACCCGAATGTTTTTAAAATTTTTCCCACCACACATTTTAAAAAATAATTTTAGCCAGCCGCACATTTGCAAAACCGCACCAGCCGACCCACAACCCAAGTTTTGCAAAAGAGCCAATTTTGCCCACCCGCCTGACAATGATAATCTGTTGAAAACTTTGAATACTTTTTCAGAAGATTTTCCAAAAGAAGTTTGTATTTTTGACAAATTAATTCAAAATAGAATTGTTCAAAATGGACAGCTTAGGAGAAACAATAAGAAAACTACGGGAAGAAAAGGAATTACCCCTGCGGACAGTTGCGGCATTCCTTGACATTGACCAAGCAATTTTAAGCAAAATTGAAAGAGGACAACGCAATGCAAACCGTGAACAGGTGATAAAACTTGCCGAGTTTTTCAAGATTAAAGAAAATGACTTGCTTGTTTCTTGGCTGTCTGACAAGTTGGTGTATGAGGTAGCGGACGAAGATATGGCATTGAAAGCATTGCAAGTAGCTGAAGAAAAAGTAAAATATCAGAAAAAGAAGAAGTAAAATGGAAAATTTTGTTAACGTATATTACATAAATGGAATTCAAAGGACTTCTTTTGAAGATTTGAAAGAACTTGGGTATAATATTAATATACCTCCCGAAGAAGATAAGCCAAAGGTAATGGCTTCCTTAATAGAGCCTAATGATTATATTCAAATATTTTACATTTACTTTACACTAAAAGTAACAGAAGAATTAGCGAAAGGAACAGCGAAACAATTAGTGAAGAAATTTTCTAAAACAATAAAAAACATCTGGACAAATCTAAAAGACACACAACCTGCAATTATCAGGGCTAATGAAGAACCAAAATTTAAGCTACCTAAAGCAAGTATTGCGTTTGAAATTTCTGAGGATGAAAGAGCAGTTATCGAAATCTCAAACGATACCAACCAAGAAGAAATGGAAACAATGCTAAATGGTTACATTGAGTTGGTAAAATTACAATTTGAAAACCGCCTGAAAGAAATAGAACTGAAAGAGAAATACAAGATTAAAAACTCAAAGAAAAAATAAAGATATGCCAACACTCCATTTCAAAGGAAAAACATTTGTGCAAAACCACCATTTGGCGGTAAAGTATCACCAATTGGTACCGAAAAAAGAATTTAGCTTGACTGATAAAATTTCCTTGCACGATAACCTGATTATTCAAGGCGATAACATGAAAGCGTTGAAGGCATTACTTCCAACATACTCGGGCAAAATAAAATTTATAAATATAGACCCACCATACAACACAGGTAATGAAAAATGGGTTTATAATGACAACGTAAATAGCCCAATGATAAATGAATGGCTTGGAAAAATTGTCGATAAAGAAGATATGACTCGCCACGACAAATGGTTGTGTATGATGATGCCACGACTAAAATTGTTGAAAGAATTATTGTCTGAGGATGGTGCAATTGCTATTAATATTGAAAACAATGAATATGCACATCTCAAATTAATGCTTGATGAAATTTTTGGCGAAAGCAATTTTGTTGGAACATTTATTTGGCGTAAAAAAGAAGGTGGTGGACAAACCAAAGAGTATTTTGTAACTGAACACGAATATATTATTTTGTATAGGAAATCACCATCATTTATTTGGATAGATGATACATTAGAAGGAGAGGATACATCATTTAATAAAGAAGATGAATTAGGGAAATATAAGCTCGTTAAACTTGCAAAATGGGGAAACACTTCTCGAAAAGAAGATAGACCAAAAATGCACTTCCCTATTGTTGCTCCTGATGGGGAAAAAGTAATCCCTTATGCACCAGATGGAAATTTAGGACGGTGGAGAGTCGGTAAAGCCCGAATGGATTTACTAATCGAAAATGAATTAGTTGAATTCCGAAAAAATAATGATGATGAATGGAATGCATATGAAAAAATATATTTTGAGGAGAACGATATTAGAACAATTAAAGAACGTTCTATACTTTACGATTTAACTAATACGGCAGATGCAAGCAAACAATTAACAGAAATATTTGGAAAAAAAGATGAGTTTGACACTCCTAAACCCCTTGATTTGGTTAAATACTTCATTTCTCATATTACAAAAGACAACGATATTGTATTAGATAGTTTTGCAGGTTCTGGAACTACTGCACACGGTGTTTTAGAACAAAATAAAGAAGACAATGGAAATAGGAAATTCATTTTGATTGAGATGGAAGATTATGCAAATTCCATTACTGCCGAAAGACTTCGTAAAGTAATCAAAGGTGTAAAAAAGGCTAAAAGTGAATTGCTAAAAAAAGGAACAGGTGATTCGTTCAGTTACTTTGAATTGGGCGACACTATCGAAATGGAAAGTTTGTTGAGAGGTAAAAACTTACCTTCATTTACAGAGTTTGCCCGATACCTTTTCTACACCGCCACAGGCGAAGAATTTAACGAAAAGTCAATAAATGAAAAAACAGGCTTTATTGGCGAAAGCAAAAACTACGAAACGTATTTGTTTTACAAAGCAGATATTGAGTGGCTCAAGAAAAATGCCTTGACATTGGAACTTTGCAAAGGTTTACCAAAATTCAAAAACAAACAACGATTGATATTTGCCCCTGCAAAATATGTGGACGACCATACTTTGTTGGATTACCGAATTGATTTTTGCCAGTTGCCTTACGAAATTTATAGAATACAAAGATGAGACTAAAGCACTATCAGGAGAAAGTTTTAAAGGAACTCAAAGTATATTTGAGTGCCTTGGCTGATGCTAAAAAAGAGTTTGAGGAAATTGCCGAACTCAAACCGCATTTGGCAAAACATATCAATTTTCCGAAAGAGGCTTGGGAAAAATCAACAGGGCGTATGGTTTACAGTTCAAAAACCAACGGCTTAGATGAACCATTGCCTGATATTTATTTTAAAGTTCCCACAGGAGGCGGAAAAACTTTGGTGGCTTGCCACGCTATTGATAATATCCAAAAAACATATTTGAACAAGCAAACAGGATTGATTTTATGGATTGTTCCCTCTACACAAATTTATCGTCAAACCATTTCTGCATTAAAAAACCGAGAACATCCATATCGTCAGGTATTGGATATTTCAAGCGGTGGTAGAACGCTTATCAAGGAAAAAACAGAAATATTTAATCGTCTTGACATTGAAGAAAATTTGGTGGTTTTAATGCTGATGCTTCCTTCTGCCAACCGTCAAAACAAAGAAACGCTAAAGGTTTTCAGAGACCAAGGCGGATTTACCGACTTTTTCCCTCGTGAAGATGATTTTGAAGGACACAAGAAGTTAAAAGAATTGATTCCGAATTTGGATTGCTTCACTACTGAAATGGAAGTATTCGGAACGCAAATAAAAACTTCTCTTGGAAACACATTAAAAGTATTGCGTCCGCTTGTGGTAATTGACGAAGGACACAGAGCTTATGGAGAATTGGCAAGAAATACAGTTAGAAATTTCAATCCGTCATTTATTCTTGAACTTTCGGCAACTCCACCACCAAACAGTAATGAGTTGGTAAAAATTACAGGGCGTGAATTGCACGAAGAAGAAATGATAAAGTTGGACATTCACTTGACCAACAAAACAAGTTTAGATTGGCAAGACACTTTATTGGCAAGTTTTGAGAAACGAAACGATTTAGAGAAAAAGGCTAAAGAATATGAAGGGAATACAGGCGAGTATATCCGTCCAATTTGCCTTGTTCAGGTTGAAAGAACAGGAAAAGACCAAATAGATAGTAAGTTTATTCACGCAGAAGATGCCAAAGAATATTTAATCAAAAAATGCAATGTTCCTGAAAGTCATATTGCGATAAAGTCGAGCGAAAAAGACGATATTGAAGGGATTGATTTATTCGCAAATGATTGTGAAATACGTTATATCATAACCAAACAGGCATTGCAAGAGGGTTGGGATTGTTCTTTTGCTTATGTGCTTACAGTGCTTACCAATCCATCATCAGCAACAGGAATCACACAATTAGTCGGAAGGATTTTAAGACAGCCATTTGCACGAAAAACCAAAATCAAAGATTTGGACGAGTGTTATGTTTATACTTTCAGACAAAATGCCAAATCCTTAGTAAGCGATATTAAAAGAGGGTTGGAAGATGAAGGATTGGGCGATATAGCAGGAAGAATTGTAAGTGATGATGCAGGAACAGACACAGGCGGTTTAAAAGACCGTGTAATGCAATATCGTTCGGGTTTTAAAAAGTTTGAAGGAAAAATTTATCTCCCAAAATTCGTCATTCAGGAAAAAGAAAGTTGGCGGGATATGAATTTTGAAATTGATATTCTCAGCGAAATTGATTGGGAAAGCATCAATATTGATGAAATCAAAAATCTTTCACTTCAAAACAAGCGAAACAAAGAACAGGAAATTGCCTTAGGCTTGAGTGATGAAGAAAAGGAATTGCTAAAGGAAACAGGCAGAGAAGAAAAAACAGGCACTTTAGAAATTGACGAAGTATTTCTGACAAGACAGATAACGGAAATCATTCCAAATCCTTGGCATTGTTTTCAAATCGGAGAAAAAGCAATTAAACTTCTTTTAGGGAAATACGAACGTGAAATAGTTGCAGCCAATTTTGTTTTCATCATTGAAGAACTTAAAAAGATTTTAGAAAAAGAAAGAAACCGTTTATCAGAGCAAGTTTTCAGGCAACTGGTTGCCGACAAAAAATTATGCTTCTTCCTGATTACAGATAAAGGAGGTTTTGAATTACCATCGAGAATAAAAGTTAAGAGCAACAAACAGTTGGTGCGTAATGATAATACACCCATTCAAAAATCATTGTTTGACTATGTTCCCGAAGAAAACATAAACGACCTTGAAAAATCGGTTGCAATTTATCTTGACGAGCAGGAAAAATTATTGTGGTGGTATCGCAATATGAGCAGACAGGACTATCACATACAAGGTTGGAAACGGAATAAAATCTATCCTGACTTTCTTGCAGCAGACAAGCAAGAAGAAAAGGACGATTACGGAACGGTGTATGTTTTGGAAACAAAAGGCATTCACCTCAAAAATGAAGACACCAAATACAAACAAGACGTTTTCGCACTTTGCAATGAATTAGGAGCAAAGAAAGCTTGGAAAGAACTCTTTGACGAATTTCCAGACCACGACTTTGAATTTCAAGTAGTGTTTGAAGACGAGTGGCAAAACAAGATTAACGAACTAATGGAATAAGCCAATGCACAGGTGTAAGCACATACCACAGCCCCTCAAAGCCGACCCACAAGCCAAAGCTGTGGTAAGAGCTTCCACCTCTCCCGCCCGAGAAAAATTATTTTTTAAAATCTCCTTCCCTTCTAAAAATTTTAAAAACGCCAACCCACAAACCGACACTAAAACATTCGGACAGTTGGTTGCAAAACTCAATACTGACAAGGGTTGCAAGACACGGTCGACAAGAACGCCAGGGCATAACAGCACCTATAAGAAATTGGCGGTTCAGTGGTTAAATGAAGTGCAGTTTTTCAAACAAACTTTTGTGCAGGTTGACAGTTTAGTGCTTCTAAATCGCCAACTTCTTATAGCTGCAAAACGTTATGGTTTATGGGAATCCACATTCTCAAAAAAAATTGCGACTTGTTTATACTAAAAATTGAATATTAACAACTAAATTTAAACACTATGAGAAAAAGAAAAATTAAAAATTATTTTAAATTAGGATTATTACTAATCGGAATACCATTCGCGTTGGTCAATTGTGAAAAAGATATTGAAATAATTGAATTAACCGAAAGTAATCAACAAGTTTTTAATCCAATTAAAAATCTTACTTTAAACGAAGCTTTAAATGATATTGAATTCTATCAAATTTCAATTTTATTAAATTTAACCAAAAAAGATTTAGCTCACAAAAATAGCCAAGATGAAGTTATTTATATTGACACTAAAAAAATCCTAAAAATTGTTAAAAAAGAATATACAACCTATACTTTTTTAGTTATCAATAAAAAACAGGAAAATAAGAACTCTTTTACCAATTTAATTGTTGAGAAATCCCCCAACAAAACTCAAGGTTATTTAGCTCATTATATTCCAACTAACGAATATCTAAATAAAAAAGCAAAAGGAATAAAAACTCCATTTCATGGCTCGGTATCTTTTTCTCCTTTTACAGAGGATTTAACAGCACTATTGAATACCCTTAATAAGAAAATTAATAATACTTCTAAAAATAATCTTCAATCAAGAACCACTGATTGTTATTATCAAACCTTAACAATAGAAACTTCCTGCGCATCCGGGCAGCATTGGCCTGGCGAAGGTACCTGTATATATGCTGGTACTAGCTTAGCAGCATCAACTAGATATGTAGAAGCTCTCATGTGTGGTGATGGTGGTGGTGGTAGTGGTATTATTTATGAATATCATCCTATTTTCATAGGTGAAAATGAAAATATAGGTATTGGGGGTAGTGACGGATCCGTCTATATCCCACCGAGCGGGAGTACCTACCCAAATTTGCCGGCTGAAATAACAGACAATTGCCCTCCTGAACTACAAAATGCATATGGTGAATGCCTCTCTGAAAATCTTTACAACACTAATTTTGATGGTGAGATAAATATTATAGACGATAGTGATTATAATATTGATTATTTAGGCGAAAAAGCATTAATCCCAAATCAAATAATTCTTAATAATGGAAAATCGGTCAGCATTACTTTCGGCACAACCAAAGATCAAGTTAATGCAAACCAACCTGTTGCCATTTGTTTAATAGATGCAATTAAGTACGTACTAAACCAAACCTCAGACATAACTTCTATACATATCCACGCAACTACAAACGGTCATAATGCTTATCCAAACAGTAACCATTTACGTGCTACAGCTATTGATATTTCGAGAATTAATGGTGTACACATAATAAATCTTGGTAATAATTCGCAAGTAATGGCTTTGCAGAACGCTTTTGATAATTATCATGGAATAAGAGAAAATTTTGGCCCAAGTTATAAACATAAAACAGAATCAAATGGTTTAAAAAATAACAACTTTAATATTTCTGGACACAAAGATCATATTCATATTTCAATACAATCAAATACAAAATGTAATTAAATGAAAACTCTATCTAAAACATTTTTTATGTTATTTTTTATTTTATCTTGTAGTTCTCAAGAAATTCTAATAAAAGAAAATGACACTAACTTATTCAATATATTTTCAAATCTTCATATCCAAAATATTCAGGATATAAAGACGGAATCTGATTATTTTGCTAAAATTATATTTATTAATAGTAACATTGAGATATCAAACTACGATGAAGGACATGATAAAAAGCAATATTTTTATTTTTTAATTGCAGATTTCGGAGAAAAACCTGAAGGTATACTGTTTAAATCTAAATTATTAAATTCTCCAAAATGTGAAATCAAAAATATAAATAATGATATTTTTGAGTTGAATTTAACTTTTTTTGATGATCAAAATAAAGTAGTTACTAAAAAATTTATTTGTAATTCTAAAGGTGTAATTCAAAAATAACCACAAACCATAACCTTATGTATAAAAAATAGTGGTTTTTTGTAAAACTAAAATTTTAGTTATTTAATTTTATATTTAGCTAATAAGACTAATGGTTTTGTACAATTCCACTACTTTTTATACAATGTACCGTTACCTGCAATGCTAAAGCGACTGAATAATAAACGGACAGACCTCTTATGGCGCAAGCGTCCGCTTGTGATAGAATAAAACTTCAAACGCCAAACTGAAATTTAGTGCGAAACCGTTAATTGCAAGCTTAACAAAACGAATAATTTGAACAGGAAAGTAAAAAATATTATAGACAGAATTTATCCAATATCTGAAAAATCATTTCAGAAAATTGAAATCTTGCTAAATTGTGAGACTTTCAAAAAAGGAGAACCTTTTATACAAAGAAGTCAACGAAACGAAAAGGAATATTTTATCCTAAGTGGAGTTTGCAAAAGCTATTTAATAAATCCACACGGAGACGAAATTACAATAGCATTCTTTACAGAAAACAGTATTTTATCGCCTCACTCAATACGAACATCCAAGAGTATTTCTAATCTGTATTTCAAAACCTTAACAGATTTAGAATTGGCATCAATTAACGCCAAAGAATTTGAAAACTTAATGATTGAAAATATTGAAATCCGAAATTTTGCAAATGCAGTCCTTCAAAACGAACTTATCTCAAAGGTTGAGAAAGAAATCGGACTTGCTTCATTAACAGCAAAGGAAAGATTAATAGAATTTCGCAAGAAATACAGACATTTAGAAAATCTCATTCCACACACAGATATTGCATCATATGTTGGTATTACAAACATTTCTTTAAGCCGACTTCGAAAAGATTTGATAAAGTAATTTTTTTTTATCATTTGTTAATGGCAATCGTTTTTAATCATTATAATTTTGTGGAAATTTTAAAACAATAAAAATGGGAAATTCAAAAAATCATAAATATTCGGTAAACAGCATTAAGCCACTTTGGTATTTAGTCGTTGGAATTGTTACCATATCGGCATCACATATGTCATTTAGCCTTGATTTAATTGGTTGGATAGCAAGTGTTCCTTTTTTGATTTATTTAAGTATTACAAAAGGTTGGGAATCAAGATTATTGTTTGTTTTAGCATTGATTGTTGCATGGTCTTTTGTCGTTCTAAAAATCATTACACCACCAATCCCATATATGATGATATTTTTATTCTCAGTTCCCATCAGTTTATTTCATCTTCCTGCATATCTGATTTGGAATAAATTTAAAAATCATAAATGGTCTGTTTTAATTTTTCCAGCCATTCTTACAATTATGGAATGGATACAATATACTTATACTCCCTTTGCAAGTTGGGGAGTTTCAGCCTATACGCAATCTCATAGCATTAATATAATGCAAACAGTTTCTTTGTTTGGAATGGCAGGATTAAGTTTCCTAATTTATTGGTTCAACATTTCAATAACAGAAATTATCGTCAATAAAAAGGCAACATATTTTACATTTCAAATTCCGTTAGCAGTTCTTACAATTCTTATAGTATTTGGTGCAATACGTTTTGATTTAAGTAAATCGAATGCCAATAATACAATTACAGTTGCAGCAGTTGGAACAGATTCTGAAGTAAGTGGGTTGCCTTTGCCAACTAAAGAAAGCAATGAAAAGATTAAAGAAGGGTTATTTAATAGAACTAGATTGGCTGCAATCGGTGGTGCTAAATTAATTGTATGGAATGAGGCAGCAACTTTTATTTTACCAAAAGAAGAATCTACTTGGAGTGATTCTTTATCTTCTCATGCTGCCAAACTCAAAATTTCATTAGTAGCTTCTTATGTAATGCCTGTTTCCGAATCACCGTTTAAATATGAAAATAAATATTTGTTCATTAGCCCCGATGGCGTAATTGTATATTCATATCATAAACATCAGCCTGTTCCAGGCGAGCCTGCACTAAAAGGAGGCGAACCTCTAAAGGTTATAGATGTAGCTGGATCAAAAATTGGTGGAGCCATTTGCTATGATTATGATTTTCCATACATGGCAAAAGGATTTGGTAATTTAAATGCCGACATTGTTGCTGTTCCTTCCTCTGACTGGAGAGGAATAGACCCTTTGCATACTAGAATGGCAACTTTTAGAGCTGTTGAACAGGGACATTCAATTTTACGGTCAACAAGATTTGGACTTTCTGCGGCAATTACTCCGTATGGCGAAATGGTCTCTCAAATGAGTAGCTTTGACAGGAATAATAAAATTATGATTACTCATTTACCTGCAAAAGGAATACGGACCGTTTATTCAATTATTGGGGATAGCTTTATTTATATATGTTTTGGTTTACTGACAATTATCTTTGTGAATATTTACCAATTAAGAAAACAAAATAATAAAGTACAAGACCAAATAAACTATAAATAGCAATGACCGAAAAAAGCACAGCAGGTAACAGCACCTACAAAAAATTGGCGGTTCAGTGGTTAAATGAAGCTTTGTGCTTCGTATCAAGTTTGTCTCGTCCTAAAAAAAGTTTACAGATTATTTAGTTAATCCTAGTATTAATTTACACTTTACTTTCAGTCCTATAATGGGTTTACAAATGTAGTTTCTTTTCGATAATAATTCTTCCATAATTTTTCTGTTTTTATTAGTGTTTTAGAATAATGAATTTGATTTGGAGTAAGGTTTCCTATACTCATATGTGGTCTTTCGTTATTGTATAGCTCTACTACTGCTTTTAGCAAATCTTTAGCTTCCAGTAAGCTGTCAATCTGATAATTATGTAAATACTCCTCTTTTATAATTCCATTTATTCGTTCTGCTATTGCATTTTCTAAAGGGTCACCATTTTCAGTCATGCTAATTTTAATATTATAATCCTGCAATAACTTTACATAGCCTTGGCTACAATATTGTATGCCTCTATCGCTATGGTGAATTAAATCAAGGTTAATTACTGATTTCAAACTTAAGAGTGCCATCTCTAAAGCTTGTACGGTCTCCATCGCCTCCATAGTGCCGCCAACATGGTAGCCAACTATTTTATGTGAATAAACATCTGTTATAAAACTAATATAAACATGTTCCTGTTCTAATTTCCAATAAGTGATATCGCTTACCCATAGTTGATTAATTCCCGTCGGAACTAAGGATCTTATTAAATTAGGGTACTTTCTGAATCTATGAAATGAATTGGTTGTTTGTATTCTTCGTTTTCGTCTTCTAACTAACAAATGATTGGCCGATAGTAAATCAAATAATGCATCTCTGCCTATCTTTATTTGATGTTCTAACATGAATGGATGAAGTAGTTCATAAAGTTTACGTGTACCCATTCTGCGATGATTCTTGCGTATTTCTCGTACTTGACCTAAAATTATTTCTTGCTCAATTGTCGTAGAAATTCCCAACCAATTATTTTGATAATATGCCTGTCTGCTTATACCAAACCATCCACATATCTTGGCAAGTCCTATGTGTGAAAAATTACTCTTCATGACTTCTATGGTTTGGTATTGAACTTTTTTCGAATGGGAATATTAAACTCCTTCTCTGCTATATCTACCATTGTGGAATAGGCAATAGCCTTGAGTTCTGCTTCTTTTAGTTGCTGCTCCAATACTTTTATTCGATTAACTAATTGCAAATTTTCAAACGATTCCTCGTTGCTTGAAACTTTTGGTTTCACTTTTTTTGAAGCCATTCTATTCGATTTATTACCAAAGTCAGTGCTAATTGGTTTTCCTAATGTCGGATATCCTAATTTTTTCATCCAACGAAGTAATTGACCATGCTCTTCGTTTTGTCCGGTATATTTCTCCCAAATTTCTCGTTTGGTGAGTCCATTTGAAATCATCTCCTGAATTATTGAATGTTGCTCGTCCTGAGTGAAATATTTTCCTTGCTTTTTTTCGATTTTTTTTCTCATATTTGTTAATGATTTGTGTAAAGCTATTTTAGGACAAGACAGTTTTGCCAACGCACAAGCCGACACAAAAACACCACATTTAATTTTGCCCGACCGCTCCCAAGCCCACCCACCACCCATAGACAATTTAATGACATTTGAGAGTGATGGAGCGGATAAAAAAAGTAATTTTGTAAAAACGAAAATAATAGATGAATATATTTGAAAGACTTGAAGCATTTGTAACGAAGACCTTCAAAACAACATTAGAGATATTTTTAGAGGCTCTCAGAATGAGCCCGAATGCACAAGGATATGTCAGTGGTTCAATCAGTGAACTTATTTTAAAGAATAATTTACAAGAGTTAGGATTTGAAGTAAAACGGATACGGGAAAAATGGGAAGGAAAAAAACATTCACAACATCACGGAGACTTTTATTTCAGAAAAAATGCTCAAAGCCCTTGGTTTGTTTTAGAATCAAAGGGAGTAAAATCCAATACCGAACATTGGAATAAACTTTATAATTATCCAAAATTAAAAAAGGTTCTTTTTGACTACAACGAACTAATTCATTGGATAGATAAAGACAGCGACATTGAACCGCAAATTGAAAAATGGATTGCAGAAAATCTTCCTGAAATGGTTAATTCCCCTACCCTTTATTCGTATGAAGAAATTCAAGAGTATTTGAAAACTCCACCCGTAAAAGAAACTGATAAATTGCGTGCAATGAAAGTACTTGCAAATTTTACAAGGGACGAAATAGATAAGAAGATTAAAGATAGATTGGTTTATTTAATGAGCAAAGTTAGAGTTCTTGACACTCACTTTGTATCAGGTGCTGGAGGAGGAGAAAGAACACAAGCAACACCAAGAAAAGATGAATTCAATTTAATTTCAGTTGACATATTCTTACGATTTAATGAGCATAAATTTTTATTTGCAAACCCTAATCATCTTGATTCATCTGGTAAAGATGCAAATCACTTGCAACAAAACTATATTATGGGTTTTGTGTTTCCCAAAGCAGACGGTTCATTTGTACTTGACTTAACGGACGAATGGAATGTGAATTTTAACGAAGTATGTGAAACCCTTTCTCCCGCTGATGCGATTGACGCAGATGATATGCAAATTGATAATAGAAATGTAGTTGTTGAAAACTAAATTTGCAACTTTACACAAATATGTGTTACATTTGACACAAATGTGTAACAATGAATTCATTATTTGACCTACAGCTCACTAAAGAAGATAATCTTCTAAAGAAATTTGAAGAAATCCACGATTACATCTATGCAAACGATGGATTGTCTCCTCAACAAACGTTAGAAGAATTTGTCAAGATTTTGTTCATCAAAATTTTTGATGAAAATGAAAATCTCAATCAATTCACAATTTCAGCCGAAGAATGGAATGAATTGAAATCTGGAAGAACTACTCTATCAATTACAGAACGTATATCTATCTTGTTTGAACAAACGAAACAAGCATACAAAGATATTTTCGACACGGATGACCGCATAAGGGTTAGTCCAATTGCGTTGGGTTTTACAATCAATAAACTTCAAGGCATATCACTCCTTAGTTCTTCTCAGGATGCAAAGGGTTTGGCGTTTCAAAAATTTTTATCACACCACGAGAAAGACGGGCGAGGACAATTTTTTACTCCTGAACCTGTAATTGACTTTTGCGTTGAAATGATGCAACCAAAACCAACGGAAAAAATTATTGACCCAGCTTGCGGTAGTGGTGGATTTTTAATGTCAGCATTAAAATATTTACAAAAAAATAATACCGACCTCAATACAAAAAAAATAGTTTCTAAAAATCTTTTTGGTTTAGATATTAATAAAAGTATTGCAAGAATTGCAAAAATGAAATTGCTATTAGAAGCGAATGGAAAAACCAATGTTCTTTGCACGAACTCGTTAGAAGATTTAGACAGTTTAAAACTAACTTTATCACACACAGATGGCTTTGATTTAATATTAGCAAACCCACCTTTCGGAGCTAAAATTACAAACACATCAACACTTTCAAAATTTGATTTAGGTTATAAATGGTCAAATTATAACAACGAATATCACAAAACAAAATCTGTTTATCCAAATCAAAACGCTGAAATTTTATTTATTGAACGCTGTTTACAGCTTTTAAAAGAAGGCGGAAGAATGGCAATTGTTTTACCGAATGGAAATTTTGAAAACCCTTCATTAGAATATTTACGCTATTACATAAAATTGAAAGCAAAAATTTTAGCTATTGTAAATTTACCGCAAGAAACATTTATTCCTTTTGGAACAGGCGTAAAAACATCACTTCTATTTTTAGAAAAAGAAACTCCAAATAAAATTAGACAGTATCCCATTTTTTTCGGTAGAGTTCGAAAGTTGGGGTATCAAGGAAACAAGAATGGCACACCTTTATATCAAAAAGACCAATACGGACAAACTATTAAGGACGCTTTAGGACAACCTATTTTAGACGAAGACTTTAGTGTTATAGCTGACGACTATAAAGCATTTCAAAAAGGAATTATAATAGAAAAAGAAAATTCCTTTTCTATCAATTATGACGAATTGAATGGACGATTTGACTTTGACTTTTATTCTCCTGAAAACAGAAAAATGTTTTCTAATTTAGACAATGGAAAAACTGTTCGTTTAGGCGACATTTGCGACATAATAAAAATTAAAAGCAAAAAATTAAAAGACCAAAACTTAACGGTTGAGTATGTTGAACTTTCTGACATTAATACACATTCCTACGAAATAATAAACTCAACTACTTATCAAGTTCACGAACTACCAAGCAGAGCAAGTTATGAAATTCAAGAGGGTGATATTATTACAGCTATTGCGGGTAATTCAGTTGGCACAAGAAAACACGCCACAGCATTAGTAACAAAAGACTCCGAAGGTTGTGTTTGTACAAACGGTTTTAGAGTTTTACGCAACTTTAAAATTGACAGTTATTATTTATTGTTTTTTCTAAAATCGGACATCTTCTTAAAACAAATGTTTATGTATAGGACAGGTGCTGCAATACCAAATGTTTCAGACACCGACTTAGCAAATACTTTAATCAATCTACCTGACGACAAAACAATAAAAGATATTAGTAAGAAAATGAAAAGGGCATTTGAACTTAGACAAGAATCGAGAAACCAAATTGAAAGCATTAATCTTGAACTTGCATAGCCAACGCATTTGGTAGCACATTTGCTTTTTTTACAACGCACAGACCAACGCAAAAAAAATCAAAAGAGCTACCAAGCCAACGCACCAAGACACTGCAAATATTGAAACGACAGAGCATTGAACGAAGAAGCCCAGCCACTAACAGCGGCAAACATTCGGACGACCTCTATAAACAATAAGAATTAACAAAATAACAATATGGCAGACAGCGACATTAGTGTAGAACAAACGGAATTAAAAGCAGACAATGCTATTCCAAACCAAGTAACAATTGCATATTTTATTTTGGTGCACCGTTTTCCCGAACAGTTTAAACGCCTTTTTAAAGCCCTTTATCACCCCGAAAATCATTATTTAATTCATTTAGACAAAAAAACAGGTATTGATATTTACGAGGACATTGAAGACTTTTTGACTGACTTCCCTAATACCTATATTTTAGAAAGCGAAAACGTTGTTTGGGGTGGTTATAGTATGGTTCAAGCAGAACTAAACGGAATGAAGTACTTGCTACAATTAAATGTAGAGTGGGATTTTTTTATCAATTTGAGTGGACAAGATTACCCATTAAAATCACAAAAAATCATAAGGGAATATCTAACAAAAAACAAAGGAAATAATTTTATAAAAATAGCCAATCAAGTAACAGTAAGGCCTGAAACAATGAACCGAATTGAAAACTATTTCGTGGAATCTGATAATGGTTTTAGTGGTATCCCGGTTGAAAGGGCATATTTAAAAGATGTAATACCTTACATTGGTGGACAATGGATGATTTTGACAAGAGAAAGTTGTGAATTTATTTGTAATAGTGGTGAGGCGAGAAAATTTGAGGATTATTATTTGAATACACTTATTGCTGACGAATCATTTTTTCAAACAGTGCTTATGAATACTTCCTTTGATGGCAAACTTATCAATGACGACAAAAGAGCAATAATTTGGATACCAGACGGAGACATTAAATTGCGTCCGAAAACATTTACCGAAGATGATATTGAATTTATTTTAGAGGGCGATAATTTATTTGCCCGAAAATTTGACGATTATATAGACAACAACATAATTGACAATATGAAAATTAGTTTTGACATACCCTTAAATAATACAGCAAAAACGTAGAAACAAAATATGCCAGCCGCTAATAAATAGAGTTTCGTTGCGTTCAACGGACGAACAATGAAACTCCTGTTGAACGGAACCGATTACACGTCCGCCCACTATGGGTATTTCGTAAAGATTATTGATTAAATTTTATGAGAATTATAAGTCTTTTTATTTTT
>JAUXPJ010000011.1 GCA_030683815.1 Flavobacteriaceae bacterium | reverse complement strand
ACTCCGCACGTAAGGGTCTCACACCCTCTGGAAAAATAATCACACTTAATGTTGCTATTTTCAATTCAAATTTGCATTTTTGAATTTTTTCATTTAGCTTCACTAAGTGTGAGCACTGCTCATGCAGGGCACACACATTGTATAACCGCAATTACGGCGGATTCGACTTCGTCTGAATCAACTCGGAATTGCTGAAGTCGGTGCCAAACTGAAAATTAACGCATAAAAACCCGTAACGGACAGTTATACGTGACCGTTGTGGTTTATATTATCACAAAAATCCAACAGAAAAATTGCAATTTGTTTAAATATTGAAAATTAATTATTAATCACTAAATTTAAACACTATGAGAAAAAGGAAAATCAAAAATTATTTTAAATTCGGAATCCTGTTAATCGGAATCCTGTTCACTTTGACAAATTGTGACAAAGATCATTTAACAGAAACTTCCAATACAGAAGATTTATTGGCAACTGAGAACAATATTGCTTATGTTTCTCAGAAAGAAATCCCTCATATTATAAAAGTAATAACCGCTTTAACCGGTGAATCTACTTTTAAAAGTACCTCCAATTTAAAATCCATCAAGTATAAAAAAGCACAAATTGATGTTCAATCTGTACTGAAAGTAAAAAACAAACAAAACTTTACTAATTTTACGTTTAATGTACTGGTTGATAATGCTCCCGCAAACGAATTTTATAACTTGGTAGTGAGAGAAGATTCTGATAAAAAAATTAAAAAACCATTCATCATTAAATATGTGGTTGACAATGATGCCTTAGCCCTTTTTGAAGCTAAAAAAGGTGATTTTGGTTATTTTAAAGGTAAGAGATATATTATATCCTTTGAGAGTTTTTTCAATGATTTTGATTTAAAAAACAAAACAGTTTCAGACCCTTGTCCGCAAGATCCATATGATTATATTATAGAAATCAATAACTTACCAAGAGGTGTAAACGGTAGTTTTTATAATATATCACTAGGCGATTTAATACAAGTTGACCCAAATAGTTTTCTTTATGGTGTGTTAAACACTTCTGGGTTTTATACGTTCTACCTTAATGGGTTCAATCCTTCAACACAACAACCAACTTCTTATGGTGCTGTTGTAAATAATCAATATATTAATGTATCTTACGGTACTTCTCCTTTAGCTCCAGTTTATGGAGGTTCTTCAATTGGCACATTGAGTATCACAATTCAACCGAACTCTGGATCTGGTGGTGGTGACAGTACTATAACCAAATGTAGTTGGGTAATTATTCAAAAATATAACCTAGACTCCAGGTCATATACTGTAGAAATTTTAGAGATATGCCGTGAGATTCCTGTAAACCGTTCTGCAAATACAAGCACATCTGACTGTCCTGACCCGCAAGGTGAAATCGGGGTGATTATTTCAAGATGCATGCCCGGCTTTATTAAAGATGTAAACGGCAACTGTGTACCAATACCATGTGAAACCGGATATACCAAAGATGTTAATGGGAATTGTGTGCCCGTTTCATTGCCTTGCATCAATATTAAAAATCAGTTAAACAACACTGCTTATAAAGAAAAAGTAGAAGAACTGAAAGGTAAAACTCATCTTAAACACGAAACCGGTTATGCCGAAGATAAAGAAGGCAATATAACACCGCTACCTCTTTTAGATGGTGGTCATTCTCTTGACCTTAAAGTAGGATTAAATACTAAAGGTTATATCCATTCCCATCAAAATGATTTTTTAACAGGTAAAATAGTTGACGGCAAAAATGAAATTGCTCAACCAATCCGTATGTTTTCATCTGCCGATATCATTAAATTGCTGAATATTGCAAAAAACACTTTAAGAAGTAATATTCCTTTAGATGAAGTATATGGCACTATGATTTCAAGCACTGGTAATTATACCCTCAAATTTACAGGGAATATTGATCATATTCATGGATTCTTAAATGCAAATGATTTAAGAGATGTTTATATAGGATATATCAAAGAATTTGGTTTAGAGGAAGGTTTCCTAAAATTTATTAAAAATGAAATAAAAATTGATGGTATATCATTATATAAAATTGAAGACAATGGTCAAATCATTCAAAAAACTATTGATAACAATGGCATCATTGTTCCTGTAAACTGTAACTAAATTATTACTAAAAATTATACAAAAATGAAAAATATATTCTTAATCGGATTTTTAATCCTAGCTACACTAAGTTGTAAAGCTCAAAACATATTACCAGTTGAAGAACTAGTTAATTATTGGGGTACTAATGAAGGTATCCCAAAAAATATAACATACGTTAAAGATGTTAATAATATATTAAACAAGTTTACAGGAACATGGAAAGGTAATTACAATAATTTAAATTATGAATTTAGCGTTTTTAAAATCACTAGATTATCAAAAATTAGACCACTTACTTTTGATGAATTAATAATGAAACACAAAATTACCGACTCAAATGGAATTGTAATTGAAGATACTACTACGCTACCAGATGATAGTGTTTATGTAATTAAAGGGAGATATCTAGCAAAAACAGGCAGTTACGTTTTATCTTATATTGGTAAGGATTCCAATTGCGGTCAAAATGGTACAGTTTTTATAGGAATTTTAAGTGGAACAAGAGAAACTAAAATGCAATTGTTTTTATATCCAGACGGTGAAACTATTGACTGTAATAAGCAAGGGGTAACTCAAATATTACCTACAGAAGTAATTACATTAACAAAACAATAACCTACAAACCATAACATTGTATAAAAGTAATGGCGGTCTTAATGCTTAAATCAAACTGAATTTATTCAAAATAATATCTTTTAATTTGGAAATAAAGCATATTAAAAAACCACCACTACTTCTATACAAAAACCGTTGTAAGCAAGCCTAAAGAACGTCCGTACTATGAAAAAACAGAATTCTGAAAATCAAACTTTGACATCATTACAAAACTTACGGACTGACTTGGCGACACACAACCCGCCCCGATTGTTTTAAAAATTTTTCCCACCGCACATTTTAAAAAATAATTTTAGCCAGTCGCATATTGGCACATTTGCAAAACCGCACAAGCCGACCCGCAACCCAAGTTTTGCAAAAGAGCCAATTTCCCTACCCTCGAAAAGACTGTTGAAAATTAAATTCAAAAAAATCATATCAAGCAATGTAATGTTCAAAAATTGTTTTTACTTTTGCGAAGTAACTATCATAAACTGATACTTGTTTCATTATGGCAAAACAATTTTATAAAGCTGTCTATTTCAGTGACTACCCTTCGGAAGACTCAAAAGATAAGTCTGTAACACTTGCATTCAGTGAGCCTGAAGAACCTTATTTTTCTAAGGTGAAGGACTTGACAACTCAAGAAATAAAAGAACTAATTGGTATCGAAACATACAAACAGCTTGCTCTTTTTGCCGAGAAACAAGAACGTTCAATTAACCAAGTTGTTAAACGACTTATTAAGCAAAAACTTCCTGAGATAGACAAAGTTGATGGAGTTACAGAAAAAGATGTAACATTTGTAAAAAGTAAAGACATACCATTTCAAAGATGGTATCCTTATATTGAAGGTTATTCTCCTGATTTTGTAAAATCACTAATTAAAAACTACGGTATCGCAGATGCTCTAATTTACGAGCCTTTCGCAGGAACAGGAACAACACTTCTTGCGGCTGATGATTTGGGATTGTCAACTGTATATTCAGAAGTAAATCCATTATTGCAATTTCTAATTCAGACGAAACTGAATGTTTTGAAAGCAAAAGAATCTCAAAGGAAAAAGCTATCCAAAGACCTCAAGGATATTCAAAAAGCTATTTTGAAAAACATCAATAAGTTTGAAGAAGATAAGTCGCTAAGAGAATCCTATAAATCCTTATTTTCTGATAAAAAATATTTCCCTGATGAAACTCTTGAGCAAGTATTAAAACTTAGGTCATACATAGATATTGTTAAATTAGAAGATGGGCTTCTTGCAGACACTTTAACTGTAGCTGTGATTTCTTGTTTACTTCCAGTATCTTATCTTAAAAAAGTTGGGGATGTCAGATTTAAAACACCAAAAGAAATTGAAAAAGACCTTAGAACTTTCAATGAAATTCTACCAGAAAAAATAGGAAACATAGCAGAAGACGTTTTAAATTTTGATTATACCCTCAAAGGAAAACCCGAATTCATTTTGTCAAATGCAAAAAATATCGGTCGGGTAAATGATTTAAAAATAGGAGCAATTATTACGAGTCCACCTTATTTAAATGGAACAAACTATTTTAGAAATACTAAAATAGAGCTGTGGTTTTTAAGGTATTTACAATTTGAAAATGATTTACGTTTTTTTAGAGACCAAGCGTTAACTAGCGGAATTAATGATGTTAAAAAGGAATATGCTTATGTTAATGGATTTGACATTGCATCAAAAAGTAGCTTGCTGAAAGCAACACTTATTGAATTAAACAAAAATGCTTATGATTCTAGAATACCAATAATGGCACAAAGCTATTTTAAAGAAATGTATACAATCTTTAATGATGCAAAACCATTATTAGAACAAAATGCTAAAGTATTAATTGATATTGGGGATTCTATTTTTAGCGGTGTTCACATAAATACAGACGACATATTAATTGAATTAATGCAGGGATTGGGGTATGAATTCATTGAAAACAAGATTTTAAGGAAAAGACGCTCTCGAAATCAAGAAATACTTACCCAATCTTTATTGGTTTTTAAGTATAAGGAAAAGCAACAAAATCCTAAAAATGGCAAAACAAAATTCGTTTGGGAAAAAAATTGGGACAGTTTCAGAACGGATATTCCGCATCAACAAGAACCATATTCAAGCAGAAATTGGGGGCATAATAATCACTCTCTTTGCTCTTACCAAGGTAAATTGAAGCCAGCAATTGCACATCATCTTGTAAATACCTTTGTGCCTGAAAACGGTTCTGTTCTTGACCCCTTTTCGGGTGTAGGAACAATTCCTTTTGAAGCAGCATTAGCAGGAAAACTATCTTATGGCATTGATATTAGTTTGCCAGCGTATTATATCTCTTATGCTAAAGTGAATGCACCAATATCTTCTGAATCTTTTGCTTACATTGAAGCATTAGATCACTTTATTAAAGGTAATAAGTGTACTAAAAAGGAAATTGATGAAGTGAAAAATTTCGGCTTCAACAAAAAATTATCTGAATACTATGAAGAAAACACCTTAAAAGAAATATTGCTTGCCCGTAGATTTGTAAAGGAAAACTATCCGTCATCACCAAGCGAAATGTTGGTCGTTGCTTCATTGCTTCATATTCTTCACGGAAATAGACCTTATGCGTTAAGCAGACGCTCACACCCTATTGTTCCATATGCACCTACTGGAGATTTTATTTACAAAAGCTTAATTGAAAAGCTTTGCGAAAAAGTGAATAGAGTAATCAACGAAGAATTACCACTTAACTTTAAAAACGGAAAAATTTTTAATCAAGACACAACGATAGTTTGGCCTCAAGAAATAAATGACTTAGATGCAATAATTACGTCTCCACCGTTTTTTGACAGCACTAGGTTTTATTTGGCTAACTGGATAAGAATATGGTTTACTGGATGGTCAGAAATTGATTTCAAACATCAACCTAAATCATTCGTAGATGAAAGACAAAAAGTCGATTTTGCCATTTATGAATCCATATTTAGACAAGCTAAAGAGCGAATGAAAAAGGATGGGGCATTTGTGCTTCATCTAGGAAAGAGCAATAAATGTGATATGGCATTAGAGCTTCAGAAAATCAGCAAACGTTGGTTTAAAACCGCTGACTTATTTGATGAAAGTGTAGAACATTGCGAATCACACGGAATAAGAGATAAAGGAACGGTAACTTCGCATCAATATCTCGTACTGGTTTAAACTATTCGAAGCCTAGCAATTTTTTGTTTTCGGGGGAAAGATTATCAACCAATTCATAAACAAGTAAAATCTTTTTGATTTCTTTTACACGTTTTGGTAGGTCTGATTTCTCTCGTACTTGTAAATAACGTTCAACTCCTTTATTGACATCTATATTGTGATTCATAATTGGGAGTTTATTTGAAATCAAATCAATATTCGCACCAGTAATTCTAGCTAGTTCGATTAACTCATTATTAGTGTAGAATTTGCTTGGCCATTTATCTCTTTTGTTCTCGTTTGCACTTCTTGAAAGTAATGCAGCGTTCTCTCGTCTAAGTGGATATAGATATTTAGAAGGTAAAATATGGTCAATAGCCCAAGTTTCACGCTGATTAATATCTAATGGCTCTTTAGTTTTAAAACAACGACTATCAAATCTGTCAAATAAATCCTGAAAGTCAATCGATTCGTTTTCTTCTTCTATAAATAAATCAGCTATTCTTCTACGAACAGCAGATTCGTGCAACTGCTCTTTTGTTCTTTTGGGATTTAAAACAGCATTAATGGCTCCCTTACAACCCCTACATTCCATTTGCTTCTCCAAAGGACCCCAACCGGAATGTTTACTAAACGCATTGAAAGGCAAAATTCTAGTACAAACATTACACTGTTTCCAGTATGATTCCGGGTGTTCCGTTGCAATCCGAAAAAAACCTTCCCAAAATCGTAAAGCCGTTGTAGAATCGGCACTGTTATATTCTTCCTCCCAATTATCAAATGGCAAATCAGTTTCTTTAGAGTGAATAAATCCACAATGTTCGCATTTCCAAACCGCGTTTTCAATGGCTTCATTTGGTGTAATTAGCTTCTGACCGATTTGAACATAGTTCATTTCTTTACAACTTACACACTTGTATGCTACCCACGCATCGTGATAAGGAATACCGCTAACTCGTAGTATTCCCGTATTATTTACTGTTTTTCTTCTTGCCATTAACTTCTTAAAGAGATTTTTCACATTCGACAAAGGTATGAATTTCAATTAAGTTAATCTTTTCTCTTTTTCTTCTTTTGTTTTTTGTAGTAATTTTTCTTAGTTTCTTTGTCCTCGACCCTGCCTTCTTCAATTTCCCAATCTTCCCATCGTCTTGCAATATGTATTACATTTCGGGTAATGAAGTAGTGAGACCTACACTC
Source organism: Flavobacteriaceae bacterium (assembly GCA_030683815.1). GTDB lineage: Bacteria > Bacteroidota > Bacteroidia > Flavobacteriales > Flavobacteriaceae > JAGXRT01. Next base: position 95,134 of record JAUXPJ010000011.1, on the reverse strand, counting down.
AAAATTCCAGTTACCAATAGACGGGGAAAGCGAAATTGTTTTTCCGTCAAAACGAAGTTCCCAATCAGTTGGAGTAAGTGGAGTTACAACTTTGTTTCCACAACCACATATACACAGATGAACAGCTGTTTTATATTCAATAGAAATGTAAAGAACGTTTTGTTCTAGATAGTTGGGGATAAATTCAACAAATTTATGCTGGATTGTCTTCATTAAGTAATTTATTAGTATTGATTAAAAATAAACTATTGTGCTCTTGTTTTATATCTTGATAGAACCCACTCAATTTTTTCCATTTTAAGACCGCTAGCATTGCATTTAGGCAATTTAAATCTGCAATTTGAATGTTATTTGAGTATTCATTTTCTTCAGATTCAACAGAACCAATTCGAAAATCTAAATGGTCATTTTTATATGATGAACCAACTGTAACCCGTGCAGCACCATTCAAACAATCATTGGCTTTATTCACACCAATACCAACATCAATAAATGTTACACCAATATTTAAAAACTCTTTTACAAGATTGTATCGAACTTCGTTCTTGTCAATGCTGATAAAAACATAGCTAAAATCCTTTAATTCATTTACATTTTCAATTGTTACATACTTAGGATGTGCCTTTATTCCTGTATGCATATTGGAATAAACCTCGTGATAATAATCAACTTTTTTCATTCCGCCTTCTGCTTCCAATTTTTCACTTGAAACTGCACCAGGCGAACGAAAAGCATTGTGAAGCTGAAAAACATCATCATCAAAAATATGAATTTCTTTAACTGGTGTTTTTGCCACTTGGTCAAGAATATATGAACCAGTTCCGCCTAATCCAATAATTGCGATTTTTTGATTTTCAAATTTGCGATTAAGAAACTCAATTCCAGCACGAGAAGAATTAGTGTCAGGATATTTAAAAACATTTGTATCACTCATCACTTCTGTTTTCATTTGAGATTTTTTTAAAAGGTTTTGTTGTTACTGTATCATCAATCGCTTTTGCATTAATACTTAGTATTTCTGCGTAAGTCCTGATTTTTTCGTAATAGTTAGGGTAGTTTCCTGACAATGGTTTGCTTGAAAAATAATGTGTTACCAATAGTTCACTTGTTAGTTGTTGCCTATTAGAATTATTAATTATTGCGACAAGTGGTTGTCCATTGGAGTTACAAGGCGTTTCACCGCAGAAAAAAATCGTATGGTCTGGTGGCGTTGATATCTTTGTTGGAGTTACATAGTTTAACACACAAACCAAAGTTCCGAACCCTACATTTTTTGAAGGAGTAGCATAGGGTATTTGGCGAACAACCAAGTGTCCGCCTTTTACCTCTATATCATAGCCTTCTTCTTTCAGACGATTTAAGTCGGGATTAAGATTTATCAGTTTGTGAGGCATTGAAAATCATTTTATGTTTAACAAATACTTCTTGTCCCACAAACATTGACCCTTCGGGGTTTTGTCTTGGCCCATCTTCGTAAGCTACGGTGTAAACCATTGTCGGTTTGTCTATGTACTGCCCAAACGCAAGAACAATTACTTCTTTGAAGCTTATTTTTTCTTTAGTCCATTTGTGCGGTGTACCGTTTACGACAATGATTACTTCTTTTTCTTTTGAGTAAAAGCGTTCAATTTCAGGACGAGCAAGGTTTACTTTCTTGTCGTCAGGAATCAATTCATCTTCCTTTGGTTTACTATTTTCCAGAAAGATCTCATCTTCTACCGGAATGTTCCCAAGATTTCTGATTTCAGCACCCGTAATGTTTGGATGATGCCACTCATACAACTTACCATTGATTGTAAGTTGAAATACAGGTTTGCCCTGTTCACCTGTCGGATTTTTTTCTTTTTCTTTTGACATTTTTAAAAATTTAATTATTCAAACTAACTACCGAAACCGTTACTTTAATTTATATTTGTAACAGTGTTCATCCATACTACTAAAACCGTTAGTAACGGTTTTAGGTAGTTAATGTGTAGCAGTAAAAAATGAGCAACAGTCAGGACTTAAATAACGAAGCAACGGAGAGCCTCTTGGAATATATCCAATGGAAGGATGAGCCTGACTATGCGGAAATAGCTAAAGAAGCATTTAAGGTTTTTACTTTCCGTTATCAATTAGACCTTCTAAAGAAACTTATACCAATTTGTAAAAATTGGGGTTATGATAAACAGATTGCAAATGATTTAGCTTATGAAGCCTTTGCACGTATTTGGAAATATCCAAAATTTGACCTTTCAAAATCAACGCAAAAAGATTACAATAAAGCTATCACATTTTACCTTTATGGTATTGCTAAACGCCTTTTAGCTGATTACAAAAAAAGCGAAACAGAAGTACCAAATCCATTTACAGGTGACGAAGAAATAATTCGTGATTTGCCCGATATAGAATCGTTGGGGGGCAGTAAAGAGCGTAAAGCAGAATTAAAAAAAATGTATGAGCTTTTAGATGAAGCTCTATCAAGGCTTACACCAAAACACAAGATAATTTACCTTACATACAAGCATTACGAATCATTAACGAATGAAGGATATAATTTGCCGAGAAACTTAACGAAAAAGTTACAAGACGAACTTGACCTAACGCAAAACAGTATTCGTGTTTACAAGAAACAAGCAATTGAATCAGTTAATACACATATAAAAATATATGGCTCAAAATAAAAAACATATTACACCAGAGAACATAACCGAATGGTTATCTTCTACGGGTTTCCTTTTCCCGAGGAACGAAGTTGAGCTTGAAAGGTTTGAAAAACTATATGGTGATGTTGATTTCGGCTTAACAGGAAAAGAGATTGACCCTGATAAAATCATTAACGGTACTTTCAGAGAATCTAAAATTGTGAAAATGCCAACTGATTTTCAACAGGAAGAAATCAATCCATATCGTATGGCAGCACGAAACGGCAATAGCTTGCCTAAACACATTATGGACAAAATCAAGAAAAATCAAATCAAGCCAAAAGATGATTCAAACGAGTCGGAAGACACAAATAAGTAAGTTGGCAGAATATATAGCCAATGAGTTTTCAGACAAGAATCTTACTTTACTTAATGAGATTGCTAAGTTTGAAAGTGTCCCGATTCATTATGACAATTACGAAGATGCTTTTGATGGAATGTTGTTGTATGATACAGACGACAAGGACTTTCACATTCACATAAACATTGACAACGGGAATAAGCAAAATTCTAAACGTGGGCGGTTTACACTTGCTCACGAACTTGGTCATTTTTTTCTGGACGAACATCGTTTGGGTTTAAAATACGGTTTACTTGAGCCACACGCTTCATTTCATAATGTCAATCAAAAATCATTGATTGAAGCAGAAGCAGATTATTTTGCAAGTTGTTTGCTAATGCCAAAAGACAAATTCAGAAATTTTTCAGCCGATTTTAGAAAACAAACAGGAAATAGAAAATTTTCGTTTGATTCGATTCTAGGATTATCTGAAAGTTTTCAGACTAGTGTTTTATCTACCCTTATTCGTTTTGGAGAAATTGGAACACACGAAATTTTTGCAGTTATATCCAAAGATAATATTGCAAGATGGTTTGTAAAAAGTACTGACTTTCCTAATTGGAAATTCAAATTTAAAATTGGGGATACTATACCAAACACGACAGTTGCAGGTGAATATTTTACCTTAGAGAACATAAAATTTACAGGGATTGAATCTTTATCGGCTGACGATTGGTTTAATCCCCCAGCAGACGATAACAGAGCTAACAGACAAATGTATGAACAATGTTTCTATTCTGATAGTTATGGATATGTAATTAGTTTAATGTGGTTTGATTAACTTGCTCCTCTCAGGTGTAAGCACATTTGCAATTCGCACAAGCCATCGCACAGACCAAAAATTGCAAAAGAGCTTCCACCTCTGCCACCCGAAAGAAAATTATTTTTTAAAATCCCTTCCCTCTTAAAATTTTTAAAACAACCAACACACGAGCCAACAAGACAAATCACGGACAAACAAAATGAGGAATAATACGGAGAAATACAGCGACTTGAAACTGACGGAACAGAAGGCCAGCTTACAACAGCGGGTATGTGGCAATAGCGGGTGAAGTGGTAAATCAAAGTTCTGTACTTCTAATTCATCATAGCGATAGAGGCATACAATATTGTAGTCAAAGCTATGTAAAGCTATTGCAGGATAATGATATTAAAATTAGCATGACTGAAAATGGTGACCCACTAGAAAATGCGATTGCAGAAAGAATAAATGGAATTATAAAGGAAGAGTATTTGCATAACTATCAAATTGATAGCTTACAAAATGCTAAAGATTTACTAAAAGAAGTAGTGAAACTCTACAACAACGAAAGACCACATATGAGCATAGGTAATCTTACACCAAATCAAATTCATTATTCAAAAACACCTATAAAAACAGAAAAATTATGAAGAATTATTACCGAAAAGAAACTACATTTGTAAACCCATTACAGGACTAATAATGAAGTGTAAATCAATACAAGGATTAACTAATTAAACTGTAAACTTTTTTTAGGACGAGACATAACTTTGTGCCAAACGGACAGGATAGTGCTTCTAATCCGCTACTGCACATACACGCAAACCGTTAGCTTTCATAGCTTAAAAAAAATTACAACCAACGAAAAGCGGAAAACTGAGAAAAATCTTACCTCAATTTTCATAACTGACAGAATTCTTTCATCGCCCAAACTGACGGAATTAAAATCGGCTGAAAATAATTGCTAAAACTATCCGAAAGAAAAGCGGAAAGCGGAACATTATCGAATCGCGAACGCATAAAATCGAATCATATCGGATTAAAAAGTTGTTTTTCGAATATTTATCGAATAAAAACGAATCGTATCATTTATAATACCCGATAACGCGGAAATGTTCTCCATACCTACAATAAATTTCAAAATAACTCTAAAAAACTATTTCCAATTCAATATTTAACCTGTAATTTTTCGGATTTTTTTTATACCTAAAACCAATAACCAATATTAAAATACCAATGATTATGTGTTGTTTTGGGCGACCAGGAGAAATTAACTTCAATTGGGCCAACAAAAGTATCTAAACCATAACCCAAGGCAAATCCATATTTGGTATTATCAAATAATTTAGAATCCAGAATATTTTTTTCTACTCTGGCGGCATTAGCCGTAAACATTAAATAGTTTTTTGTAAATATCTCTTGTCTCATTTTGAGTGCAGTTTTCAGATAGATTTTGTTGCTTAAATCGGCAAAATCATAGCCAAAAAATGGCACGAAAGTATTGATGAAATTTTCTCCATATCCGCCTAAATGAAAATCTAATACCCTATTGTTATTGCCTTCAAAAGTAAAACCGGCTTCTGTTATAAAATGTAAAGTGAATTTATCATAAAACGTATGTACATACTCAATTTTACCCTTTAATTGTGCAAATGGATCAAAATCAGCAGCATTTCTGGTGGCTAATAAATACCATCTATAATCTGCATCAAAATAAAACCCTTCTTTTGGAAAATATTTATGGTCGAATGAATCATATTTTAAGTAGGAAACTAGATTTAGGTAATTATTTTTAACAAATGAAAGTTCATTGGCTAATGGATTATCTAAAATAGTTTCTGTAAAAGCATTGAGGTATTTATGTTCAAGACCTATACCCAGCGCAAATTTTCTGCTATAAACCGTTTGCACATAAATTTGATTGGATAAATCTCTGTAATTTACATTGATTTTATTGACGCGATCATCATCGGTAAAGCGGATATTGGAATTAAAACTGCTGTATTTAGATTTAAATCCGACGCTCCAATTAAATCCATTATCGACAAAATAATTTAAATTATAACGGATGTTGTCTCCAATAATCAAATCAGTTGACAGCAAATCGTTTTTCATCAATATATTTTTTGTGGTAACATTTAATATTACTGATGATTTAAACAACTCATCATAATGAACTGCTACTTGTGCAACTGTTTTAATTTCATTTTCTTTTAACTTCATTTTGATGGTATAGCCATCATCCGAAGAAACCAATTTATAGAGGATATTGTGAAAATTATCGGTTGCGGAGAGGTTATCAACTCCGTCAATAAATTTTTTGAAAGGAATTTTTTGTTGATTGCTAATTTTCAGTTTGTTTAAAACATAATCTCTGGTGTATGATTTATTCCCTTCAATTTCAATATTTTTATACAAAAAAGTGGTTGGCAATTCAATTCTTTTTTGATACGCTTTGGGTTCAATTATTTGTTGTTTGGCAATTTTATCCAAATCATTGAATTGTAAACGCGCCGTTCTTTCACCTTCACGGATAATCTCATCAAGTTTATCAAAAGATACAACATTATATTCATTAACATTTGGCTTTAAATACAAATTAACGAGTTTGATTTTTTCTAAGTTTGATTTTCTAGTTGAGAAACCTACTACTTGATCAATCACTTTGATGGCATTATCCACTTTATTTCTATCGCCTAAACCACCTTGAACATCAACACCGATAATAATATCAGCACCCATAGCAATCACTTCATTAACAGGGAAATTATTGGCTATTCCGCCATCTAATAAAACTCTGCCATCAATTTCTACAGGTTCAAAAAGTGTAGGAAACGCGCTGCTGGCTCTTAAAGCTTCGGGTAAATAACCTTTATTTAAAAGCACTTGTTCACCTGTTTCAATATCGGTTCCAATGCAAAGAAAAGGAATTGGTAATTCATTAAAATCGTCAATTGAAGTAACATGTTGTGTTAACAACGATAATTTGTTTAAAGCGCTTTGTCCTTTAGCTAAAGCAACCGGAATCGAAACTTTCTTATTTCTTACCGGAAGTGTAAGAATATACCGTTCGCCATTTTCTTTTTCAAAAAAAGGTTTTGCTCTTCTTGGCACATTTTCCTGCAAGATTTTATTAAACTCTAAAATGCGCACAATTGAATCCAGTTCTTTGGCGCTATAACCAGATGCATAGAGTCCGCCAATTAAGGCACCCATACTGGTTCCTCCAATAAAATCTACTCTAATTCCCGCTTCTTCCAATACTTTTAAAACACCAATATGAGCAAATCCTTTGGCGCCGCCACCACTCAATACCAAACCGACTTTTAAGTCTTTTCTAATGGTATCATTTTGAGAAAAAACCGTAAAAGAAATAAAAAACAGCAATGATAATAAAGCAATTCTCTTCATATGCTTAAAGTTACATATTTTGATGGAAATGTGCGTAAATTTTTGCGGCTTTTGAGTTGCCAATTTCTTGGGATAAATTTTCTAACGAAAGTTGGCTAATTCTTTTAACCGATTTAAACTTCTTTAACAGCAAATCTGCTGTTTCTTTGCCGATGCCAACAATTTGTTCCAATTCATTTTGGATGGATTTTTTTGATCTTGTTTTTCTGTGAAATGTAAGTCCGAAACGATGTGCTTCATTTCGCAAATGTTGGATTATTTTTAGTGATTCTGATTTTTTATCGAGATATAACGGAATGGAATCATTGGGATAATAAATTTCTTCCAATCGTTTAGCAATTCCAATAATGGCCACTTTTTCTCTGATTTTCAACAATTCTAAACTCTTTACTGCAGATGATAATTGCCCTTTTCCGCCATCAACAACGATGAGATTTGGCAAATCAAGATTTTCGTCAATCAATCTTTTATATCTTCTATAAACAACTTCTTCTATCGATGCAAAATCATTGGACCCTTCAACGGTTTTAATATGAAAATGTCTATACTCATTTTTGACTGGTTTTGCATTTTTAAAAACCACACAAGACGCCACCGGATTGGTTCCTTGTAAATTTGAATTATCAAAACACTCCATATGGATAGGCATTTCTTTCAAACGCAAATCTTGTTGCAGTTGTTGTAAAATTCTGTTAGAATGTCTTTCCGGATCTACAATTTTTAATTGTTTAAGATGCTCTAACCTATAATATTGAGCATTTTTTTGCGACAAATCAATGATGTGTTTTTTATCGCCAATTTTTGGAATCGTTATTTTTAAATCGCTTCCAAGCTCCACTTTAAACGGTACATAAAGTTCTTTTGACTGTGAATGAAATTTTTCTCTTATGGCAATAATGGCATATTCTAACATTTCTTTATCACTCTCATCCAATTTCTTCTTAATTTCTGTCGTATGCGATTGAATGATAGAACCATTGGCAATTTTTAAGAAATTAATATATCCGAAACTGTTATCAGATACAATTGAAAACACATCAACATTATTAATAGTTGGACTTACAATCGTTGATTTAGATTGATAATTAGCCAAAAGTTTGATTTTTTCCTTAATCAATTGCGCTTCTTCAAATTTTAAATCCGCAGAAAATCGATGCATTAAATCTTCAAATTTTATCAAAGCTTCCTTAAAATTTCCTTTGATGATGTTTTTGATTTCTGCAATCGATTGGTTGTAATCAGATTCGGTTTGTAAGCCCTCGCACGGACCCAAACATTTACCGATATGACAATCTAAACAAAGTTTGTATTTTTTTTTGGTGATGTTTTTTTCGCTTAAATCATAGCTGCAAGTTCGCAACGGAAACAGTTCTTTAATTAACTCTAACAATGCATTGGCAGTTCTTACAGAAGCATATGGGCCAAAATATTCCGAACCGTCTTTGATAACATTTCTGGTTAAAAAAACGCGTGGGAAACCTTCGTTTTTGATGCAAATCCACGGATAGGTTTTATCATCTTTTAACATGATATTGTACCGTGGCTGGTATTTTTTAATCAGGTTATTTTCCAATAAAAGCGCATCGGTTTCTGTTTCAACAACAATGTGTTTGATATCCGTTATTTTACTGACAAGCAACTTTGTTTTAGCATTATCGTGATTTTTAGAAAAATAGGAAGTCACTCTTTTTTTGAGATTGATGGCTTTACCAATATATAAAATTTTGTTGTTTTTATCATAAAATTGATAAACCCCAGCTTGCTGCGGTAAAGTTTTAAGCAATAAATCAAGATTTGAAGACATCCTACGAATTTATATAAAATTGAAAGATTAAAAGATTAAAAGATCGAAAGAATGAAAGAATGAGGGATTGAGAGATTAAAAAATCCAAAGATTCTATGAATAAATTTTTCTCTTCAAAAATAAAGATACATTTACCAATGCGATGAGTACCGGAACTTCAACCCATCAGGTGTAATTTACAGTTTACTTTCTTCGGGAAATACTTGTTTGTTAAAAATAATCAACAACATTACGCCAATAGAGATAGCTGAATCCGCCACATTAAAAATAGCGTTGAAAAAGGTGAAATAATTGCCTCCCCAAAACGGTAACCATTCTGGCAAATAACCGCTCCAAATAGGAAAATAAAACATATCTACTACTTTTCCGTGAAATAAGGAACTATAACCACCCGCTTCCGGCAGAAAAACTGCGACTTCCGGATACGAATGACTGAAAATCATTCCGTAAAAAACAGAATCAATAATATTGCCAACAGCACCTGCAAATATGAGTGAAACAGCAATAATCAAAATTTGATGTTGTTGTTTTTTGATAGAATCATACAACCAATAACCGATGGCCGAAATGGCAATTAATCGGAAAAGAGTTAGAAAAAGTTTCCCGGATTTGCCGCCAAATTCAACGCCCCAAGCCATTCCGTTATTTTCAATAAAATGAATTCTAAACCACTCAAAAACGTAGATTTCTTCTCCTAATATAAAGTTTGTTTTGATATAGATTTTTAAAATCTGATCTATCAATAACACTGCTAATATGATTATTATTGCTTTTTTCAAGGTATCATTATAATTTAAAACTGGGCAAAAATACTGTTTTTTGGTTGATTTTTAATCATCTGAATATTCAAATAAATCTATTTTAATAAAAAACAAAGCTCCCAAAAAGGAAGCTTGTTTGAAATATTAAAAGGTAATTATTGCTGCATATTTTTAGCTTCAATGCTCAAAGTTGCATGAGGCACTAATTTGAGTCGTTCTTTGGTAATCAGTTTTCCGGTAACGCGACAAACGCCGTAGGTTTTGTTTTCAATACGTTGTAAAGCGTGATATAAATCTCTGATAAACTTTTCTTGTCTGATAGCAAACTGAACATTTACCTCTTTAGACATGGTTTCTGAACCCTCTTCAAATGCTTTGAAAGTAGGCGAAGTGTCATCGGTGCCGTTATTAGAGTCATTTTTATACGCGCTTTTCAGAAGCTCTAAATCTTCTTCAGCATTTTTGATTTTTTTTAGAATGATTTCTTTGAATTCTAATAAATCACTGTCCGAATATCTAACTATATTTTCTGCCATAATACTACAATTTTTCAATTAAAATATAGGAACTAATCTCATCAAATACAATTTCTGTTGCTTTATCTAATTGATCAACAAACCTTAGTTCGCTGGTTAATGTTTCATTTTTTATATACTGCTCGTTCTCTTTTATTGCTTTGTCTAAAAGTTCGTGTTTTTGAACGCTTAGTCTAATTTTATCAACCACATCAAAACCGCTGTCTTTTCTAAGGTTTTGAATTCTGTTTACCAATTCTCTGGCATATCCTTCATTTCTCAATTCATCGGTGATGGTAATGTCTAAGGCAACAGTTAAATTTCCTTGATTTGCCACTAACCATCCTTCAATGTCTTGTGATGCAATTTCTACTTCATCCAAGGCTAAAGTAAATGATTTACCATTAATTTCAAAGTAAATTTCACCATCTTTTTCAATTTTATTAATATCTTCTTGAGTAAATTTTTGAATGGCATCAACCGCCAATTTCATGTCTTTACCAAATTTGGGACCTAAAAGCTTAAAGTTGGGTTTAATATTTTTAACCAAGATGTCAGATGTGTCATCAAGCAGTTCAATTTCTTTCACATTTACTTCGGATAGTATCAAATTTTGCACCGCTAATATTTCTGATTTATCCTGCTCATTATTGATGGGAATCATGATTTTTTGCAACGGTTGACGCACTTTTATCATTTCTTTTTTTCGAAGCGATAAAACCAAGGATGAAATATCTTGGGCTTTATTCATTCTGCGCTGAAGTGATTCATCAATATATTCGCTATTGAAAACTGGAAAATCTGTTAAATGTACCGATTCGTGTTTTTCTTTGCCCGTAACGCTGCTTAAATCTTTATACAATCGATCCATATAAAATGGGGCAATTGGTGAAGAAATTTTTGCAACAGTCAACAAACAAGTGTACAAAGTTTGGTATGCCGAAATTTTATCGGCTTGATAATCACCTTTCCAAAAACGTCTTCTACTCAATCTAACAAACCAATTACTTAAATTTTCAATCACAAAATACTGAATTTCGCGCGCTGCTTTGGTGGGTTCGTAATCATTGTAATGATTTTCAACATTTTTGATTAAAGTGTTCAATTCTGATAAAATCCAACGGTCAATTTCGGGTCTTTCTTGGAATGGAATTTCTTGTTCTTCGTATTTGAATTGATCGATATTGGCGTACAAAGCAAAAAACGAATAGGTGTTGTAAAGCGTTCCGAAGAATTTTCTTCTCACTTCATCAATTCCGTCTAAATCAAATTTTAAATTATCCCACGGATTGGCATTAGAAATCATATACCAACGTGTTGCATCTGGGCTATAGTTTTTCAAAGTATCAAAAGCCTCTACGGTATTTCCAAGTCGTTTAGACATTTTTTGACCGTTTTTATCTAAAACGAGTCCGTTGGAAACTACATTTTTAAATGCTACCGATCCGAAAACCATTGAGGAGATAGCGTGTAAGGTATAAAACCATCCACGCGTTTGATCAATGCCTTCTGCAATAAAATCAGCCGGAAAAAATTTATTTTCATCGATTAATTCTTTATTTTCAAACGGATAATGCCATTGTGCGTAAGGCATTGAACCTGAATCAAACCAAACATCAATCAAATCGGCTTCGCGATACATTGGTTTTCCTGATGGTGAAACTAAGATTATTTTATCGACAAAATTTTTGTGTAAATCGATGTTTTCATAATTAGCATCGCTCATATCGCCCACCGTAAAATTGGGGTATAAATCTGCTTGCATCCATCCTTTTTCAATGGATTTTTGCATTTCTAATTTTAAAGTCGCAGTTGAATCAATAATCATTTCTTCGGTTTTATCTTCCGTTCTCCAAATAGGAAGCGGAATTCCCCAAAAGCGCGAGCGCGACAAATTCCAATCGTTGGCATTTTTGAGCCAATTTCCAAAACGACCTTCACCAGTTGCTTTGGGTTTCCAATTAATGGTTTCATTTAGTTGAAACATTTCCTCTCTTTTATCGGTTACTTTGATAAACCAGGAATCCAACGGATAATACAAAACCGGTTTGTCAGTCCGCCAACAATGTGGATAAGTGTGTTTGTATTTTTCTACATTAAAAGCTTTGTTTTCTTCTTTTAATTTGATGACAAGTTCTACATCAACAGAACGTTCAGGCGCTTCTCCATCATTATAGTATTCATTTTTAACATATTTTCCGGCAAATTCTCCCATGTGATGGGTAAATTTTCCTTGTAAATCAACCAAAGGAACCGGATTCTCATTTTCATCCAATACCAACATGGGCGGTACACCCCATTCTTTGGCTACTTGCGCATCATCGGCACCAAAAGTAGGAGCCGTATGAACAATTCCCGTTCCATCTTCAGTAGTTACAAAATCACCCGAAATTACCACAAAAGCTTTATCGGCATCATAATAAGGTTGTGCATATGGAAGTAATTGTTCGTATTTGATACCAACCAATTCTCTTCCTTTTAATTCTTGAACAATTAAATAGGGAATTTTTTTATCTTCCGCCTGATAGTTTTTTAAGCCATCTTCTGATTCAACTAAAAAGAATTTACCAGCGAAAATATTGGAAACCAACGATTTGGCTAATATCACATTTACTGGTTCAAAAGTATATTGATTAAAAGTAGAAACAACTGCATAATCGATCTTTTTACCAACTGTTAAAGCGGTGTTAGATGGCAAAGTCCACGGGGTTGTTGTCCAAGCTAATAGATGTAAATTATCTTGATAGGGTTTAAATTGCTCTGGTAACGATGAATTAATCGTTTTGAATTGAGCAATAACAGTTGTATCGGTAACATCTTTATAGGTTCCGGGTTGATTTAGTTCGTGTGAACTCAATCCGGTTCCTGCTTTTGGCGAATATGGTTGGATGGAATATCCTTTATACAGCAACTTTTTATTGTATAATTGGGCTAATAACCACCAAACGGTTTCCATATATTTGGCTTGATAAGTAACATACGGATTTTCCATATCTACCCAATTCCCCATTTTACGGGTTAAATCTTCCCAAACATCGGTATAACGCATCACGGCTTTTTTACAAGCTTCGTTATATTCTTCAACTGAGATTTTTGTTCCAATATCTTCTTTGGTAATTTCCAATTCTTTTTCAACGCCCAATTCAATTGGTAATCCGTGCGTATCCCAACCGGCTTTGCGTTTTACTTGATATCCTTGTAAAGTTTTATATCGACAAAAAATATCTTTAATAGTTCTTCCCATAACGTGGTGAATGCCTGGTAGTCCGTTTGCAGAAGGCGGCCCTTCAAAAAACACAAACGGTTTTTGTGCGTCTTTTTCATCAATACTTTTTTGGAAAATTCCCTTTTCTTCCCAGAATTTTAAAATTTCTGCGGCAACATTTGTCAGGTCTAATCCTTTGTATTCTCTATATTTCATATGTGGATATTAATTGCTTTTTCAAAGGTTATATGGAATAGCCAATTACCTTTATTAATGTTTGTTTTTTTATGAAAATTGGCTATTTCATGCTATTACTTTACTGTATTTCAATTGACTTGCGAAAGTACATATTTTTTTTTATTAGTACTCATAAATAGAAAAGCGTTTCGGTTGAAACGCTTTTAAAAAAACATAATAATTACTTATATAAATTTTATTATTTAATTGGATAGATTTTATTTATCTGACTAAAATTGAATTGAGGTAATTAATAATTAAATTTGTAATAATTAAATTTTAAAATATGTATCCCGAAGAACTTGTAAAACCAATGGAGACCGCTTTAATTAATGCAGGTTTCTCCGCTTTAAAAACAGCTGATGAAGTTGAAAAAACACTTAATAAAAAAGGAGTAACGTTAGTCATGATTAATTCCGTTTGCGGATGTGCAGCCGGAACGGCCAGACCCGGAGCTATTATGTCAGTTACAAATGAAAAGAAACCTCATCATTTGGTAACTGTTTTTGCCGGTGTCGATCAAGAAGCTGTTGCAAAAGTGCGCGAATTTATGGTTCCTTTTCCACCATCATCCCCATCTATTGCTTTATTCAATGATGGAGAATTAGTACATATGTTAGAACGCCATCATATAGAAGGAAGACCTGCTGAAGTTATTGCCGCCAATTTAATTGATGCCTATAACGAATTATTGTAAAAAATGAAAATAGTTGCGTTTTGGTCATTGAAATTGTAAATTTATATTTTGATAAAGCTATTAAAAGAAACAATTCACATGAAAAAAACAATTATTCTCAGCGTTTTTTTATTTCAACTTTTTTTAACAGGTTGCGACGTGTTAGGTAGCAATGATAACAAAACACAACAAGAAGATTTAAACGAGTTGATTGCTCAAAAAGAGTATATTTTATCTTTAGTTGCCAGCGCTTCATGTTCTGAAAATAGCCAATGTGAATATGTGGCGCTTGGAAGCAAACCTTGCGGAGGGCCATGGTCTTATTTAGTTTATCCGTCAACCATGGATACCAAACTTTTATTAGAACAAGTAACAATTTACAATCTAAAAGAACATCAATACAACCAAAAATGGAGTATTATTTCCGATTGTATGGCAGTTGCTCCGCCAACAAGAGTAGATTGCATCAACAATAAATGCGCAGCTGTTTATAACAATTAATAAATTCAACCTCAGTAATCGCTGAGGTTTTTTATTTTTGATGGATGAAAACAAATGAATTAATTCAAAAAACAGCTGATTTTGTAAAATCTTCTTTAACTGATGCCGAAGGTGGACACGATTGGTTTCATATCGAACGCGTTTGGAACAACGCTAAATTAATAGCAAAAGAAGAAAAAGTAGACTTATTAATTGTTGAATTAGGCGCTTTATTACACGATATTGCCGATTCAAAATTTCATCAAGGCGATGAAACCATTGGTCCAAAAAAAGCACGAGCGTTTCTGGAAAATCTTCAGGTTGATGAAAAAACCATTGATCATATCGAAAAAATTATTGAAAATATTTCTTTTAAAGGTGGGAATTTCAATCAGAAATTTCATTCCAAAGAATTGGAAGTAATTCAAGATGCCGACCGATTGGATGCCATCGGAGCTGTTGGAATTGCAAGGGCTTTTAATTATGGCGGATTCAAAAACAGAGCGCTTTTTAATCCGGATATTAAACCCAATTTACATCAAACTAAAGAAGCATACAAAAACAACAATGCGCCAACCATCAATCATTTTTATGAAAAGCTATTGCTGTTGAAGGATAAAATGAATACCAAAACCGGGAAAAAAATTGCTGCAAAAAGACACCAATTTATGGAAGCTTATTTACGGCAATTCTATGATGAATGGAATGGGAACCTGTAATTCTCTTTAAAAATTGGGTTTTCTTTTTTCTAAAAAAGCGGTTGTACCTTCTTTAAAATCTGCTGTTCCGAAACAATTTCCAAATTCTTGAATTTCAGTTTCAAATCCGTTTACTTCATTGTTAAATCCGGCATTCACCGCTTTAATAGCTGATGCAATTGCGGTAGAAGAATTATTGGTGATTTTGGCGGCTAATTTTGCACAAAAAGGAAGTAATTCTTCTTGTTCAACTACATAATTTACCAATTTATAGTTTAATGCTTCTTCTGCTGTTAGCATTCCTGCCGTCATAATCATTTCCATCGCCTTTCCTTTTCCTATTAATTTCGGCAAACGTTGGGTTCCGCCATAACCCGGGATTACCCCTAATGAAACTTCCGGCAAACCCATTTTTGCATTGATTGATGCTGCTCTGAAATGTGCCGACATGGCTAATTCTAATCCGCCACCTAAAGCAAATCCGTTGATTGCCGCGATTACTGGTTTTGATAAATTCTCAACAAAATCGAATAATATATCTTGTCCTTTTTGCGCCAGTTCACCGCCTTTTTTTGAATCAAAATCAGCAAATTCTGAAATATCTGCTCCGGCAACAAAAGCTTTTGTTTCGCTTCCGGTTAAAATAATTACTCTAATTGATTTGTCTTCATCGGCAAATTTAAACGCTTGATGCAGCTCTTCGATTGTCGCTTTATTTAAAGCATTCAATTTAGCTGGTCTGTTGATAGTGATGGTGGCAATAGCACCTTCTTGAGTGATTAAAATATTTTGATAGTTCATATTGATTAGTTTTATATCGGTAATGTTATGATAAAAGTTGTTCCCTTATTAAATTTTGAAGTAAATGAAATAGTTCCGTTATAGGTTTCGATGATATTTTTAACCATTGGCAACCCAAGACCCATCCCACTGGATTTAGTTGTAAATTTTGGTTCAAAAACTTTGTCTTTTATGTCTTCATCGATTCCTTTTCCGTTATCTGAAATGGTGATTACAATGTTGTTTTCACTTCTTGATACTTTTACATAAACAGCAGGATTTTCGATATCTTGAACTGCATACAAAGCATTATTTAATAAATTAGTAATAATTCTAGTTAACTGATTTTTATCTAATTCTACTTGTAAATGGGTAATATCTGATTCGAAATAGATATACGATTCTGTAAAGATTTCAATAGCATGTTTTACAACCTCAATCAAATCTAATTGTTCTTTATGTTGCGTTGGCATTTTAGCAAAATCTGAAAAAGCAGATGCAATTGAACTCATTAAATCAATTTGCTGAATCATTATTATACTTAAATCTCTAACTTTTTCATGAATTTTTGGATCTTTCGGATCAAATTTTTGTTCAAAATTCTGAAGAGATAATCGCATGGGAGTTAACGGATTCTTTATTTCATGTGCTACTTGTTTTGCCATTTCTCTCCAAGCGTGTTCACGCTCGCTTTTTGCTAATTTATCGGCACTTTCTTCCAACGCATCAACCATTAGATTGTATGAATGGATTAAATTTCCAATTTCTTCACTGGTGTTTTCGATGATTATTTTTTGATTTTTTTCGGATAATCTAGTCTGACTTATTTTATCACTTACTTTTTGAAGAGGCCCGGTGATATAACTTGAAATAAAATAGGCCGTGATAATCGCAATCAGCAACATCATAAAATAAACAGCACTTAATCTTGATAAAAACTCTGTTAACTCTTTGTCTTGAAAAGTGTTATCAGGATAATACTGTAAATTTAATATCCCAATTGGCTTAAATTTGTTATCTGTAATGTAGGTATATGAAGATATTAGTTCTTCATCTTCACGAATTTTTTCATCAATTACCCGATGATCGTAATTGCGCACCATTAAATTAAGAATCTCTTTAGAAACATCTTTTGGCAATGAATCTCTGATAAAACTGCCTCTTGAACTTTTTAATAATTTCCCCTGCAAATCAAAAATGCTTACATCTAATTTATGGATATCTGCTATTTGATATATCTCTTCTTGAAAAATAAATGGTAAATTTTTAGTTTCTACGGAAAAGGTTGTTTTACGCGTTAATTCATAATTAATGGCTGACTTAACTGCTTCTTCTTTTCTGCCTAATTTGCTTAAATGATAATCTTCTGCTTGTTCTTTATATTGATAAATGGTTAAACCGGCATTTAATACCGAAGTAATCACGATTAATAAAATCATGGATACGAAAATCCGTTTTCTTAAAGAGAGATTTTTGAGCATCTTATCAAATATATTTGGCTAAAACATCCAAAATTATACCACAATATTTACAATTTTTCCGGGTACTATAATGATGGTTTTAGGTGTTTTTCCTGCTATAAATTGAATTGTTTTCTGATGATTCATAACCGCATCTTGTATCTCCTCTTTTGTTAAATCCAATGGTAATTCTAACGTGAATTTCATTTTTCCATTAAATGAAACCGGATAATTTTTAGTGCTTTCAACTAAATATTGCGCTTCAAATGATGGAAATACCGCTTTAGAAATAGATTCATTGTTGCCTAACAAAGTCCATAATTCCTCGGTAATGTGTGGAGCATAAGGCGAAATAACAATTAAAAGCGGTTCTAAAATTGCACGTTTATTACATTTTAAAGCGGTTAATTCATTAACGGCAATCATAAAATTACTTACCGAAGTATTGAATGAAAAGTTTTCAATATCTTCTGCTACTTTTTTGATGGTTTTATGTAAAATTTTAAATTCTGCCGCTGACGGATTTTCATCAGAAATTTCGAGTGAATCATTCAGAATATACAATTTCCACAATTTTTTAAGGAAACCATCAACTCCTGTGATTCCAGCCGTATTCCAAGGTTTTGATTGTTCTAACGGCCCTAAAAACATTTCAAACAAACGCAGTGAATCGGCTCCGTGTTGTTCGCAAATCTCATCGGGATTGACTGTATTGTATTTCGATTTTGACATTTTTTCGACTTCTCGCCCAACGATGTATTTGTCTCCTCCAATATCTCCCATCCTAAATCCTTCCCCAAGGGAAGGACTTTTGTCTTGTTCAATTTCATCATTATTTGTACTTACTCCCTTTCCTTCGGAAAGGGTTGGGGATAGGATTTTTCCATTTTCACCGATGAAAATAGCATTCTTATATTCTTCTCTAGAATTTTTAAAGGCCTCAATATTTAATTCATCTGTCAGACCTTTAAGGAAGCTTATATCTACATGAATAGGTATAATTGAGTTTGCATATAAAGATAAACTTAATGTGTTACTAGTTGTGTATCTATATAATTCTAATCCAAAATTGTTCAAAATATCGTTTTCAATTTTTTGATCGCGAAAAAACACTCCATTTCTTCTGAAATCCAAACTTGATGTACTTTCTATCCTTAGGTTTTCGAATATTTTGATTAATTCTTTATAATATAGACTAGAAACAAAGAGTTTATTTGAAAAATTACCAACTGAATCTCTACCTAATTTATCTCTAAAACCAGAAGAACCAAGATTACTTATTCTATAAACAAACGCACTCATCCCCAAAATCATTCCTTGGTTGATGAGTTTTCTGGCAAATTCATCTACTGGTACCAATCCTAAATCAAACAAAAACTTTTGCCAAAAACGCGCATACAATAAATGTCCGGTTGCATGTTCAGAACCACCAATATATAAATCGACCTCTTTCCAATAATTTAGCGCTTCTTTACCGGCAAATTCAGTTGAATTGTGCGCATCCATATATCGATTAAAATACCAGGATGATCCTGCCCAACCCGGCATGGTGTTCAATTCTAAAGGGAAAACTCCCCCTAAATCACCCGAAGGGGGACTTATTTTATCATTACTTACAATCGTATTTGTCTGAGTACACCACGCCCAATGAGTGGCATTTCCTAAAGGCGGTCTTCCGTCTTCGGTTGGTAAATAATTTTCTACTTCGGGTAAAATAATGGGCAAATATTTCTCCTCAATCATCTGAGGAATATCATCAACATAATACACCGGAAACGGTTCTCCCCAATAACGCTGACGCGAAAAAACAGCATCGCGCAAACGGTAATTTATTTTACGTTTTCCTATTCCTTTTTCCTCTAACTTTTCTATTA
This sequence comes from Flavobacteriaceae bacterium, assembly GCA_030683815.1. Classification (GTDB taxonomy): domain Bacteria; phylum Bacteroidota; class Bacteroidia; order Flavobacteriales; family Flavobacteriaceae; genus JAGXRT01. The sequence goes on along the minus strand of JAUXPJ010000011.1, from coordinate 75,467 downwards.
CTTTTTGAGTGGCTTGTTTATAATTGAGTCCGTTAAGAAAATCCGAATTGGTAATGAAGGTGTTTTCTTTATCAGAAAATGCCTCTGTAGAAATATCAACATCTGCAAAAATATTTGGAATTGGAATTTCAAAATATTTAGCAAAATCGTAATCGCGTTGGTCACCGCAAGGAACCGACATCACTGCACCGGTACCGTAAGAAGCCAACACATAATCGCCAATCCAAATCGGAATTTTTTCATCGGTAAAAGGATGAATGGCATAAGCGCCTGTAAATTGACCCGAAATGGTTTTTACATCAGCCATTCTTTCGCGCTCACTTCTGCCAGCCGTTTTGGTTATATATTCTCGAACTTTTGGAAGATATTCATCCGTAGTAATTTTTAATACCAATTCGTGTTCTGGAGCCAAGGTCATAAATGAAACCCCAAAAATAGTATCCGGACGAGTAGTAAAAACTTCGATATCCCATCCTAAATCTCCCATCCTAAATCCTTCCCCAAGGGAAGGACTTTTTCTTTTTTCAAATTCATCATTATCAAAGTTCACTCCCTTTCCTTCGGAAAGGGTTGGGGATAGGACTTTATTTTCCCATCCTAAATCCTTCCCAAAGGGAAGGACTTTTAATTCATTTTCAATTTTAGAAATTACTTTATCAATATTCCCAATAACTTCTTTATTTTTAAAACGAATTATTTTATATCCTTTATCTTCAAGTATTTTAGTTCTTTCTTCATCCTTTTCAACTTGAAAATCGTGAATTTTTCCATCAACTTCTATAATTAACTTTTTAGACAAACAAACAAAATCAACTATAAAATCTCCTATTAAATGCTGTTGTCTAAATTTAAGTTCTAAGTTTTTGCTTTTTAATTGTTCCCAAAGTATTGCTTCCGCTTGAGTAGGATTGGCTCTCATTTCTTTTGCTTTTTCCAACAATAAATGAGCTATTTCAGGATTTCCTGTTAAATATCCAACATCCTTAACTCCCTTTCCTTCGGAAAGGGTTGGGGATAGGACTTTGAATACTACTGATGCTCCTTCTGATCGTCCAATCCAATTGGTTTGAGAATCTTTTAGTGGCTGTGGCCAATCGATGGTTTGCAATCCGTCTAACAAGCGTTGTGCGTAAGCAGAAATTCGCATACTCCATTGCTTCATTTTTTTTCGAACAATCGGGTGGCCACCGCGTTCAGAAACGCCATTTACTATTTCATCATTAGCTAAAACGGTTCCCAATGCCGGACACCAGTTAACTTCGGATTCTGACAAATAGGTTAATCGGTATTTGGCTAAAATAATTTGCTGTTCTTTTTTTGAAAAAGTATTCCAATCATCCGAAGAAAAAATGGTGGTATCATCATCGCAAGCAGCATTAATTCTAATATTTCCTTCTATTTTAAAAACGGCTGCTAATTCTGCAATCGGTCTAGCCTGATTGGCATCTTTACAATAATAAGAATTATAAAGCTGGATAAAAATCCATTGCGTCCATTGGTAATAATCTGGGTTTGAAGTGCGCACTTCGCGTGACCAATCAAATGAAAAACCGATTTTATCGAGTTGGCGACGATAGGTTTTTATATTTTCTTCGGTGGTTATGGCTGGATGTTGTCCTGTTTGAATCGCATATTGCTCAGCCGGTAATCCGAAGGAATCATATCCTTGCGGATGCAACACATTAAAGCCCTTTAATCGTTTATATCTGGCATAAATATCGGAAGCGATATATCCCAACGGATGTCCGACATGTAAACCAGCACCCGATGGATACGGAAACATATCCAACACATAAAACTTGGGTTTTTCTGAATTATTTTCTGCTTTAAAAGTTTGGTGTTCAGCCCAATATTTTTGCCATTTGGCTTCAATTTCATTATAATTATACTTCATTACAAATGATACATTTAATAGTTTATTTCTATAACTGCAATTTTATAGATTCAATTTCATTGCTTAGTATTGTACAAAAGTACGTTTTAAGTCACAAAAGGCAAATATAGCATGTATTAAGTTGATAATAAACACTAAATTAGTTTAAAATATTGAGCAAGGATGCAGGAAATTATTGATTATTTTGGGAGTATTAATCCCATTTTGGCGGCTTTCTATGCCACTTTATTTACTTGGTTTCTAACAGCTTTAGGCGCTTCAATGGTTTTTTTCTTTAAAGGAATGAACAGAGCGGTTTTTGATGGTATGCTGGGATTTACCGGCGGAGTTATGGTGGCTGCAAGTTTCTGGAGTTTATTGGCACCGGGAATTGAAATGAGTCCTGGTGAAGGATTTGTAAAAGTAATTCCGGCAGTAGTTGGTTTTGCTTTGGGCGCTTTATTCTTATTCGGACTCGATAAAATTTTACCACATTTACACATCAATTTTAGAGAAGCAGAAAAAGAAGGTGTTAAAACGCCCTGGCATAAAACAACTTTATTAGTTTTGGCTATTACACTTCATAATATCCCAGAAGGATTGGCGGTTGGTGTTTTATTTGGTGGCGTTGCCGCCGGTTTTGATGGCGCTACGATTGGTGGAGCTGTTGCTTTAGCTATAGGTATAGGTTTACAAAATTTTCCGGAAGGGTTTGCTGTTTCTATGCCATTAAGACGTCAAGGCGTTAGCAGAAGAAAAAGTTTTATGTACGGGCAAGCATCAGCTATGGTTGAACCAATTGCAGCAGTAATAGGTGCTTGGGCAGTAATCACTTTTCAGCCGATTTTACCTTATGCTTTAGCTTTTGCCGCGGGTGCTATGATTTTTGTGGTGGTAGAAGAAGTGATACCAGAAACACAAAGAGACAAATATACTGATATTGCAACGCTTGGATTTATAGCAGGATTTATTGTGATGATGACTTTAGATGTAGGTTTGAGCTAAAATATTAATGACAATCACAATTGGTTTCGCAGCCATTTTTTTTCTTTTTTGACGGGAGAAAGAATTTTCTAATTAAAAATAGAACTGCAAATAAAATAGCAATATATACCAAGATTTCCTGCATCTTATTGAAAGAAATTATAGGTTAAAAACGCCAATACATAAGCAATGATTCCCATACCGAAGAACTGAATAACAGGCCATTTCCAGCTTTTTGTTTCCCGTTTTACGACTGCTATAGTACTGGCGCATTGTAAGGCAAAGGCATAAAAAATTAACAAGGACATTCCTGTTGGCAGATTAAATCGTTTTTGTTTTGTTATTGGGTTTTGTTCTGCTGCCATTCTTTCTTTGATGGTCGTAAATTGTTCATCACTTTCAACACTGTAAATAGTGGCTAATGTTGACACAAAAACTTCTCTGGCTGCAAATGAGCTGATAATGGCAATCCCAATTTTCCAATCATAGCCCAATGGCGCAAGTACCGGTTCTATGGTTTTACCTAATATTCCGATATAAGAGTTCTGTAATTTATATGATGCTAATTGTTGCTCAAAATTCTCATCATTGATATTTTCAACTTGCTGCGCTTTGACTAATTTTTCAGCATTTTTATAAGATTCTGGCCCGTTAGAAGCCAAAAACCAAAGTATAATTGATATCGATAAAATTATTTTACCGGCATCAAATACAAAAGCTTTGGTTTTTTCAATTACCGTAAAAAATACATTTTTTAAAGAAGGTAATTTGTAGTTTGGCATTTCAATTACGAAAAATGAATGCTGTTCTAATCGAATTGTTTTATGTAAAATATAAGCAGCTATAATGGCCGTTGCAAAACCAATTAAATACAATATCATCATGACCAAACCCTGCAAATTGAAAACTTTATAAACCATTGTATCGGGTATTATTACCGCAATAATAATGGCGTAAACCGGTAAACGAGCAGAACAAGTAACAAATGGAGTTACTAAAATAGTAATTAAACGCTCTTTCCAATTGTTGATATTTCGTGTTGCCATAATTGCAGGTACAGCACAGGCAGTTCCAGAAATTAACGGAATAATACTTTTTCCGCTCAGTCCAAAACGACGCATCACTTTATCCATCAAAAAAACCACTCTGCTCATATATCCTGTTTCTTCTAAAACAGCAATAAAGAAAAAGAGAATGGCTATTTGAGGTATGAAAATAACAATTCCGCTGATTCCTGGAATTATTCCTTCACTTATTAAACTTGAAAATGGCCCTTCGGGAAGTTTTGTTTGTAAATAATTACTGATTTGCGCAAATGACGAATCAATAAAGTTCATCGGATAAGCTGCTAAATTAAAAACCGATTGAAAGATGGCTAATAAAATAAAAGCAAATAAAAAGTATCCGAAGAATTTATGAGTCAAGATTTTATCTAAAAATGCTCTTAAATCAGTTCCTTCTTTTCGGTTGATTTGATATCCTTTTTTAAGAATTTCATTAATTACCGCATATCGTAAAATAGTTTCTCTGTGCTGTAATTTTTCTATTTTTTTAATGTCACTTATAAAGTGATGGATCTTCTTATGCTCATCATCAGAAATAAAATTGGCAGATTGATGCTGTGTAATGAGCAACCATGTTTTATATAAAGAATACTTATTTGAAAATTGCTGTTTTACCTCTTCAAAAAAATCATGATCCATTCTATGAGTAATAGATGCGACTGGGGTAGTATCAAATGATTTGTAATTAATAATCGCTTCTTTTAAATCATCAATTCCGATGATTTTACGAGCGCTTATTAATACTACTTTGGTTTTTAATTCGTGTTCTAAAATTTCCAAATCCAATGAAATGCCTTTTCTTTTCATTTGATCTGACATATTAATCGCCAAAATCGTTGGAATTTCTAAATCTTTGATTTGAGTAAAGAGCAGTAAATTTCTTTTTAAATTTTCAACTTCAGCCACCACCACCACCACATCCGGATAATCATCATTTTGAAAATTTAACAAAGTATCTAAAACAATAGATTCATCAATTGAAGTTGGATTGATGCTGTAAGTACCCGGTAAATCTGTTACAATTCCATTAAATTTATCAGATAGTTTACAAATACCTTGTTTTTTATCTACAGTAATACCAGGATAGTTACCCACTTTTTGGTTTAAACCGGTTAATACGTTAAAAAGGGATGTTTTACCTGTATTTGGATTTCCGACTAAAGAAATTTTTATTTCCTTATTTTTTTTCATCAATCTAAATCTTGGTAATTTCGATATGAATGGCCGTTTCTTTTCTAATGGCTAAATAGGTATGGTCAATTCTCAAATAAAGCGGATCTTTTAGTGGCGCTAATTGTACTAATTCCAATTCATTTCCAGGCAAACAGCCCATCTCCAATAAATTTAAAGGAACATGATCTAGAGATAAATCAGTAATTATTCCTTTTTCTCCTACTAACATATTAGCAACTGTACACATAAAATTATAGGTTATACTTTATTGAACGACAAAGATACTAAATTAGAATGATTCTAAACAATGATAAATGTCAGGTAATTTGAAGTTAAAATAAAAGGGTTATAACTTTGTTAAAATATGGGATTACAGTTGAATGACCTCAACATAAAACTGTATATTTGTGCGAATTTAAATTTAAAATTTACGAAATGGATATTTTGATAAAAGCGACTCAGTTTATCTTGAGTTTATCAATTTTAATTGTATTGCATGAATTAGGACATTTTATTCCTGCCAAAATTTTTAAAACACGGGTAGAAAAATTTTATTTATTTTTTGATTATAAGTACTCTATATTTAAAAAGAAAATTGGTGAAACCGTTTATGGTATTGGCTGGATTCCTTTAGGCGGATATGTAAAAATCTCAGGAATGATTGATGAAAGCTTGGATACTGAACAAATGAAACTACCCGCTAAACCTTGGGAGTTTCGTTCTAAACCAGCTTGGCAACGTCTCATCATTATGTTGGGCGGTGTAACCGTGAACTTTATTTTGGGAATCTTAATTTACATCATGATTCTCTTTGTATGGGGAACCGATTTTTCTACCCATAAAGATGTAAAATACGGATTTTCAATTGATAGCGAATTCAAATCTTTAGGTTTTAAAGATGGAGATAACATTTTAAAAATCAACAATGAGGCTCCTGAAGATATTATGGATATTAACAAATATTTATTCTTAAGACCCGTTCAATCAATAGAAGTTTTACATGAAGATGGAATCAACCAAATTATTGATATTCCGGAAAATATTGGTAAAACGATGTGGGAAAAAGGCGTTTTAAAGCCCTTCAATCCAAGATTTTACGCGGTAATTGATTCGGTTATACCTAATTCTCCGGCATCTTTGGCTGGTTTGGCAAAAAAAGACAGCATTATGAGCATCAATGGAAATCCGATTCAATTTTGGAATGATTTTACTGATGCCGTAAAAAATAATCAACCAAAGCAAGCTTTTGAAATCTCCTATTTAAGAGATGGTGAAATGATTAATGCTGTCATTCAACCTGATGCAGAAAACAAAGTGGGTGTTTTTCCAAAAGTTCCTGCTGCTGATATCGTCGGATTTCAACACAAAGATTTTTCTTTTGCAGCCAGTATTACCGAAGGCAGTAAAATGGCGTATTGGACTTTGCACGATTTTATGTCGCAATTTAAATACGTATTTACCAAAAAAGGCGCTACCAGTATCGGTGGGTTTATTGCCATCGGAAGTATTTTCCCGTCAACGTGGAGCTGGGCTGCATTTTGGTCAATCACCGCATTTTTATCAATCATGCTTGCTTTTATGAATTTACTGCCGATTCCTGCTTTGGATGGCGGACATGTGGTTTTCACGTTATTTGAAATGATAACCGGCAAAAAACCAAGTGATAAATTTTTGGAATACGCACAAATTACCGGATTTTTATTATTGATTTCCCTGCTGATATTAGCCAACGGAAATGATGTGGTGAAGTTGTTCAGCTAAACATCTATCGTTTATAAAGCAAAAAAACTCCGAGAAATCTCGGAGTTTTTTTTATGAATTATTGGGATGAAATTTTAATCAACTAAAATAATAAGCTTATTTGCTTTTAATTCAATAGTTCCGCTATTGATAGGTAAAACATATAAATCGTTTACCTTTTTAAATTTACTTTCATGTTGTTCTGCAATTTCTATTGCTTTTCCTCTGAACTTAATTTCACCTTTACCCAAAATCGAAACAATTGGAGCGTGATTATCCAACATTTGAAATTCTCCGTTTACTCCCGGAACAAAAACAGTTTCAACTTCTGATTTAAACAAGGTTGCTTCTGGAGATACAATTTCTAAAAACATAATTTCTTTATTAGTCGCTAAATTCTGCTAACATTTTCTCACCGGCATCAATCGCATCTTGAATTGATCCTTTAAGGTTAAAAGCTGCTTCCGGGTATTGGTCTAACTCACCATCCATAATCATATTAAAGCCTTTGATAGTATCTTTTATATCTACAAATACTCCTGGAGTTCCGGTAAATTGTTCTGCTACGTGGAAAGGTTGTGATAGGAAACGTTGTACTCTACGAGCGCGGTGAACTGCTATTTTATCATCTTCACTTAACTCTTCCATACCTAGAATTGCAATAATATCTTGTAATTCTTTATAGCGTTGTAATAATTCTTTAACTCGCTGAGCTGTATTGTAATGCTCCTCGCCTAAGGTTTCCTTATTCAAAATTCTTGAAGTAGAATCGAGGGGGTCAACCGCAGGGTAAATACCTAACTCGGCAATTTTACGCGATAAAACGGTTGTTGCATCTAAGTGAGCGAAAGTTGTTGCAGGAGCAGGATCTGTTAAGTCATCCGCAGGAACATATACTGCTTGAACAGAAGTAATGGATCCTTTTTTTGTTGATGAAATACGCTCTTGCATAGCTCCCATTTCTGTTGCCAGCGTTGGTTGATATCCAACTGCTGATGGCATACGGCCCAATAGTGCAGAAACTTCAGAACCCGCTTGCGTAAATCGGAAGATATTATCTATAAAGAATAAAACGTCTTTTCCTTGATCTTCTCCGGCTCCATCTCTAAAATATTCAGCTATGGTTAATCCGGAAAGTGCTACACGAGCACGAGCTCCCGGAGGTTCATTCATCTGACCGAAAACGAACGTTAATTTAGATTCTTTAAGCATTTTAGTGTCTACTTTATCTAAATCCCATCCGCCTTCTTCCATAGATTTATCAAATTCTTCACCGTATTTGATAATGCCGGATTCTAACATCTCGCGTAATAAGTCATTTCCTTCACGGGTTCTCTCACCTACACCTGCAAATACTGATAAACCACCGTGTCCTTTAGCAATATTGTTGATTAATTCTTGGATTAAAACTGTTTTACCAACACCCGCACCGCCAAACAATCCAATTTTTCCTCCTTTTGCATAGGGCTCAATAAGGTCAATTACTTTAATTCCGGTAAATAATACTTCGGTTGCAGTTGATAAATCTTCGAATTTTGGAGCTTCTCTGTGAATTGGCAATCCATTCTTACCGCTTTTTGGAAGTGCTTTTAAACCATCAATAGGATCTCCGTTTACATTGAATAGTCGTCCAAAAATTTCATCTCCTATAGGCATTTGAATTGGACCACCAGTAGAAATCACTTCTACACCTCTGCTTAAACCATCGGTAGAATCCATAGAAATACATCGAACTATATCTTCACCAACGTGTTGTTGCACTTCTAAAACTAAGATGGAACCATCTTTTTTAATGATTTCTAATGAATCATAAATTCTAGGCAATACAGCTCCTGATGCAAACTCCACATCGATAACCGGCCCGATGATTTGTGATACCTTACCTGTAACTTTAGTCATTACCTTTATTTTTATATTGTTATTAATTAATTATCAGTCTTTTTTTCGTGGGGCAAAGGTAACTTTTTGTTTTAAAAGTTGAATTATTATTTTTTTGTTTTTTAATAAAAAAACACTCTTAGCAATTAAGAGTGTTTTTCCAAAAAAATAATTAACTGAAATATTTTAAGGATTGATTGTCAAAGAAAAATAATATATAGAACCTATGCTTCCTACACCTGGTGCGCTCACATATTCATTTCCTCCAATATTTGAACCTCCTATTTTGAACATTGATTTCCATTTTGGGACTGAGTAATTAATTTGCGCATCAACTACAGAATTAGCTTCAACCATGGCATCAGCAAATGATGATTCCCAAAAATATTCATCGTTCCATCTGTAATTAACGTTAAATCCGAAGTTTTCAAAAAGTGCAGTGTTACCAAAAGAGACTTTTACTTTATGTTCTGGTGTGTTAAACCCTGCTTTGTAGTCAGGATCTGTACTTTGGTCAAAATCAAATTTTGCATACGTATAATTTATACCAAAATCATAATTTCCAAGCATTTTAGTTGTGATACCTAAAGTACCTCCATAAGATGAAATTTCAGCAGTTGAATTAGTATAAACTTGGAATGGTTTAACATCTCCACTTGAAAGTGCCAACATTGACAATGTATTATCTCCAACCACTCCATAGAATGGAACTATTACCGTTTTGTTACCAATAAAATCTTGGTACTTATTGTAATAAGTACTGATATCTAAAGCTAATTTCCCAAAACCAGCTCTATATCCAACTTCATAAGCTGTTACTTTTTCAGGTTTTACAAGATCAAAATTAGATTTCTGATAAGTTCCGGCTAATATAGATGAATAAGAAAATGAATTGTCATAAGCTCTTCTTCCGGAAAGTCGAACTGTGGAACTTCCTAAAACTGCTCTACCGGTAGCATTTCTTACTGCTAAAGGACTTGTGGTGTATCTGTCTAAATTATCTGGAGATGAGCCCACTAAAATGGCTCTACCGGCATCTAAACCAATAAATAAATCTTGTGTAGTTGGATTTCTAAAGCCCGTTTGGAAAGATGCTCTTAAATTGCGTGTTTTATCTCCTCCTAAGGAGTATGATAAACTAATTCTTGGAGAGATGTTTCCATCAAAATTATCGGCTTTATCATAACGTAAAGATCCTGTAAATTTTAATCTGTCATCAACTAATTTCTTTTGTACTTGCATATAAGCACCATATTCTTGATAATTGATGGGTCCGTCATAATCCGTAAAAATAGTTCCAGCAGAATTTAAAGAATATTGTCTCCATGAACCCCCAACCTGTACATCAGCAAAATCAATCATATCTCCAAAATTATAATTGGCATCTGAATGATATATTTTTGTTGCATCAACAAATTTTGAACCTGTTGTTAAATTGGGGTCAGAAGTTATTTTATTAAACGATTCTGTAAAAGCTGCTGTTCCGGGAAGAAATCTAGATTTGTCATTTCTATTCCAAGAAGGTAATCCAAAAGCAGGGGCAATTGCTGCGCTTAAAGTCCCTACTTGTAATGGACTCAATTTTGAATTATTCAACAAATTAGCATCTGCAAATGCTCTAGCTGCCGTATGATTTCCAGGAGCTGCTGCAATTGCGTTAAACATTCCTCCAAATCCAGGATTAAGCAACACTCCTTTAAAAGCCAAATAGTAATCTGTAAACCAGTTGGTATCAGATTTTGCATCTCTTTGCATATTGATTGCTGTAAATCTACTATCATAAGAATCACCGGCATCCTCATCTGTGATATATCCTCTAACAAAAAATCGATTTCCTTTAATTTCTAATTTATGCTGTTGCATTAAGAAATTCTTGATATTATATCTATTAGCCCCTTGGTAAATAGTACTTCCGAATCCGGTTTTACTATTAAAAATTACCTCTACATCATTGGCAAAAGGTCTATAATGTAATGCAATATCAAGTTTAACGCTCTCTGCCTTGTAATCCATCAAATCCACTTCATTGTATCCGGTTCTTGAAACTGTTCCGATACCTGTAGTACCAAAAGTTGTATTCATGTTGGTAGAAACCTCATCACCATAAACATTTAATCCGTTATAATCAGGATTGGCTCTTGTACCGTCAATATACATACCTTTGGCATCTGTATTTCTATAATCTGTTGCAAACCACTCTGTTCCTTTCATAAAGGAGAAAGATGTTTTAGCGGCAAATTTGTCGCTAAATTTATAAGCAAAGCGAATACCGGCATCAAAATATTGGTTGTCACCAGCCGCTTTTTGGGAGGTGATTCCTGTTTTTGTGTAAAAGCTCACACCACCGTAATCAAAAGGATTTTTACTTTGCATAAATAAAATACCGTTAAAAGCATTGGCGCCATATAAGGCAGAAGATGCTCCCGGCATTAATTCTACTGATTGAACATCGAGTTCAGACATTCCCAATAAATTCCCCAAATTAAAGTTTAGAGCAGGTGATGAGTTGTCCATACCATCCACCAATTGCATAAAACGTGTATTTGAAAAAGTCGCAAAACCTCTTGTATTGATTGATTTAAATGTTAAACTGTTGGTATTAACATCAACTCCTTTTAAATTTTCAAGACCGTCATAAAAAGAGGGAGAAGCTGTTCCTTTAATGGCTTTTATATCCATCCGCTCAATAGTTACAGGAGATTCTAAAATTCGTTCAGGAGCTCTTGAAGCAGAAACGACCACTTCATTCAAAATAGTTTGTGATTCGTTTAATGAAACATTTACAATTTGATTGTTTTTTTGGACGTTGAATGTTTTGTTTTCATATCCGATAAGTGAAAATTCCAAAGAAAAAGGAGCTTCTATACTCACTGTTAAATTATAATTCCCGTCGAAATCAGCTGTGGTTCCTAAAGATTTTCCAACAACTTTAACGTTTGCTCCGGGAATAGGAGTTCCGTTTTTGGCATCTACAATTTTACCTGAAACTGTAGTTTGTGCATACAAAAATGTCCCGATTAAGGAAAAGAACATTAATAATGTAAGTTTTTTCATAAATAAATAGTTAGTTAATATGTACGAAAATTACATTATTTTTTGATATATCAATATATTTTTACTTTTTTTTTTGATATTGATGTGTTATTTGAAATTATTGTTTGCTGTTATAGCAATGGAAAAGCCCGAAAATCAAACTTTTCATAGTTAAATTTTTGGTCTTAAAATTACTTTTTGAGAAACATAATTTTTAGTAATAATTCGTGTGAACCATTGTTGTAATCACCTACAGGAGAAGTGGTGTGCTCATAAGCATATCCAAACTGAAACCAATCTAAATACTTAAACATGGCAATGGCGCTTATTGATTCATTAAATCTGTATGAAATCCCTATTTCTGTTTTTTCCTGAATGGCAACCAATCCGGTAATATCAATTGAAAGAGGTGCTCCTTCAACAATTCTTGTTAATGTTGATGCTGTAAAATCTACCGATTCGCTAAATGAAAATTGATATCCGGCTCCCATATAAAAATGTGCTTTATCAGTTGCTTTAGTAACTAAAACACCTTCTTTTTCATAACGTTTAGAACTCAATAAAGCCGGAACTGATATATTTACAAAATACTTTTCGCCTTTTAGATAGGCTCCCATTCCTAAATTTGGATTGAATTTGTTGACATCTTCTGAAAATAAAGGATCATTGATGCCTAAAGAAATTAAGTCAATATTAATCATTGAACCTCCTGCTTTGAGTCCTAAAAATAAATCTGTTTCAATGTTTATGGGAAGTTTATAAGAGAAATCAGCATAAATATCTGTTTCTTTTAACACAAATACTTTGTCATTTACGACAGATATTCCTAAACCAATTCTATCATTAATTGGAGTTGAAAAATTGAAACTTTGTGTTTGTGGACTTCCTTCTATTCCTGCCCATTGACTTCTGAAGCCGAGATTTAATTCCATTTGTTCTCCTGCTCCAGCATATGCCGGATTAACAATACCCATGTTGTGGTGATACAAACTAAAACTCGGGTCTTGTTGCGCTGATAAAGTCATAGAAATAAAGCTTAGCAATAGAACGATATGAGATTTTATATTACTCATTATTGAATTATATATTTTCATTTTAATTAGCTTGATATTAGTAATTAATGTAAATCCAACCCGTTACCGGCTTTACTCCGGTTTCATTTAGCTCTATGACATAAAAGTAAGGTCCTGCCGGCAACAGTTTACCCCCGCCTGATTCAGTTGAAATTCCATCCCAAGCATTCATATAGCGTTTTGCTTCAAATACTTTATTGCCCCAACGATTAAATATTTGGACATTGTTATTTGGATACAACTCAATGTTGTTAATAATGAAAAAATCGTGGTTATTATCTCCATTTGGAGAAAAACCCGGAATTGGTTTTACATCGCATAAATCCTCATCGTAGTAATTTGGAATTCCGTCATTGTCACAATCTTCACACACATCTCCAATTCCGTCATAATCTACATCCGATTGATCAGCATTAGGGATCATTGGACAATTATCGTTTACATCCAATACTCCGTCATTGTCATCATCCGGGTCACAAACATCTCCAATACCGTCATGGTCGTTATCTTTCTGATCCGGATTGAAGGTAAACGGACAATTATCGTTTACATCCAAGACTCCATCATTGTCATCATCCGGGTCGCACACATCTCCAATACCGTCATTATCAGTATCTTTTTGATCTGAATTTGCAGTAAAAGGACAATTATCTGCTACGTCAAATATTCCATCATTATCATCATCCGGGTCACATACATCACCCAAACCATCATTATCATTGTCTTTTTGATCTGGATTTGAAATTAACGGACAGTTATCATTTATATCAAGAACTCCGTCGTTGTCATCATCCGGGTCGCAGGCATCTCCCATTCCGTCTCCATCAGTATCTAATTGATTGTTATTTGCAATGGTTGGGCAATTATCAACCGAATCTTCTATACCATCTTTATCAGAATCTGCTCTGGATACCCCACAAACGGTGAGTGTCCAATTTTGAAGTGCTCCTCCATCTTCAGCATATCCATCTACTACTTTTAATTGCCAAGTTCCAAAAGCAGTTTCTCCAAAAAGTGCACTTAAAGAATCATCAGGCTTAAAAGATCCTGTAAAAGGAGCGATTCCACTTGCAATAGGATTTGTGGCATTATCATCAAAAACCGTATTGATAAAATTATCACCATCTCCGCCATTTTCTCTGGATAATATTATAATAGTTCCTTTAGGACTGATGAGTGAAATGGTTAAGTCTTCAACCCATGTGTGGGTTATCGACAGTTTTACTTTTACATCGGTTAAATCCATCAACTCATTAACGGAAATCGATGAGGTAACGGTATTAGATCCAGTTGCTAAAATAGTTTTAGGAATATCAGCAGCAACAAAATCTTTACAAGTAATATTAGCTGTTGTATAATTAAATGTGCTTGAAAAAGCCCCTTGAGCACATGGATTTATCGGTCTTACTCTCCAATAATAAGCAGTTAATGGGTTTAAAAGTTTTGTTTTAAACGAACTTCCTGTAATATTGGCGGTTTCAATAATTGTTGTAAAAGCAGCGTTGGACGCAATATCGACTTGATAAGTCTTAACATTAGGTACAGCGTTCCATTTCAATTCTGTGGGAGATAAAACTCCTGTTGCATTATTTAAGGGTGAAGTTAATATTATTGGCTGAAACGTTGCATTGTAAACATTTAGTTTTGCTTGTAATCCTTTTGAAACGGTTTCATAACTTCCAACAATTCTAAACAAATGATTTCCAATATTTGGATCTGAAATTCCATTTAAAGTCAAAGTTACGGCTGTATTATTTGCTGTGGCTGTTGCAGGATTAAATGCAGCAGTAACACCTGTTGGTAAATTTTCTGTAGAAAAAGTAACTGTTTTGTTAAATCCCAAATAGGTATTGTATGTAAAATTATACGTTGCTGTTGATGGAACACAAATCTCTTTCAAATCAGAAACTAAAGAAAAACTAAAATCGCTATTACAAGTTGCAGAGGTCAGCAATTCTTTTCTTCTGGGTGAATTGGATAAAACCGTCAACATTCTTGTCTTTTGATCATTGGTAAAAATGTTCATACATTCATCTCTGGTATAATCCATATAATTTTCAATCATATCAAACCCTGGATTATTTGGACATGTGTCTAAATTAGCAGGAGCCGGGCACAAATAATTTTCTTTTCCGGCAATAGGTGTGTCATTACAATAATCATCAACAGAGCAATCTCCATCTCCCCAAATATGTCGAAGTCCAAGCCAATGTCCCACTTCATGTGTCGTTGTTCTTCCGTACTTGTAACTTGTATTTAGAATGAAAGATCCATCGTTTTGATCTGCAGAACCAAACGCATGATAAACAATTACCACACCATCGGTTGAAGCTTCTCCGCCGTTAGAAGGCAATCCAGACAACGTTGAAGCACTTGGAAACTGTGCGTATCCTAACAGCATATTATCGGTAAAGCGTACCGTCCACATATTTAAATATTTTGTAGGATCCCATTGTGTGGCCGGTTTTACAATTGAATTTACTTCTGTTTGAGAAAAAGAAGCGTTCGTAAATTCTTTTCTGTTAATTCCATTCGTCATATCTCCGTTTGGATCAACAGCCGCCAAACAAAATTCAATTTCAGTATCAGCTCCAACTGAATTTGTATTATACCCGCGAGTACTCATCATTTTTCTAAAATCCTCATTCAACACTTTTATCTGAGAACGAACTTGGGCATCAGTAATATTCTCTCCTGTGCCAAGCGCGTCACTATTATGAATTACGTGAACAACAACAGGTATAGTAATAATACTGGCAATTTTTGATGATTTTGAAGCAACTTTTTGTTGATGTTCTTTGATTAACGGACTTATCCATTGTTCGAAATCTTTGTTTTTTAAACGCTTTGGAAATTGTTTTTGCAACTCTTGTTCGTACTCAACTGAAGAACATCTAATATAACCACCTGATTCTTTTTGACTAATTTCATTTGAATTCTGAAGATTTTGAACCTGCTTTTTAGTTTGAGCACTTAATAAAGTTATGCTCAAAGAAATACCTATTATTAATAAAAACCTTAATTTCATCGTAATTATATTATCATCTTAAAAGCTAAATTACAGTATTTATTTTTCTGCCCAACTTTTTTTATTGAATTATCGAAGATGTAATTTTGAATAAATTAAATGTAAATTTGCAATCGTTACAAAATAAAAGAATAAAAAATTGGAAGTAGTTCAATATAACAAGGATTTTAAAATTACATTTCCAACTGTAGTTACTATTGGTGCTTTTGATGGAGTACATATAGGACATCAAGAAATATTGCAAAATCTTGTAAAAACCGCTAAAAGTAAAGATAAAAAATCGGCAGTTGTTACCTTTTCCCCGCATCCAAGAATGGTGCTTGAAAAGAATTCGACGATTAAACTCCTGAATACTCTTGACGAAAAAATATCGCTTATTGGAGCTTTAGGAATAGATTTTTTAGTCATCATTCTCTTCAACAAAGAATTTGCTAATTTATCAGCCAATGATTTCATTTCAGAAATATTGATAAAACAGCTCCATACAAGTATTCTTTATATTGGATATGATCATCAATTTGGAAAAAACAGAGAGGGAAATTTCAAATTATTAGAAGAAAAAAGTCAAATTTTTAATTTCTCTGTTCATGAAATTGACGCATTATGTGTTCAAGAAGTCAAGATTAGCTCTACCAAAATTAGAAAAGCATTGGCTGATGGTAATATCTCAAAAGCATATAAATTTCTAAATTATCACTATTTTATTACCGGAACGGTTGTAAAAGGAAAAAATATTGGCGAAAAAATTAATTTTCCAACGGCGAATATTAAGGTGAAAGAATCGTACAAACTCATTCCAAAAGATGGCGTTTATGTGGTTAAATCAACCATTGACAATAATACGGTTTACGGCATGATGAATATTGGCAACAGGCCCACGGTCTATGGTAGAAATCAAACCATTGAAGTGCATTTTTTCAATTTTAATCAATATATTTATGGTGATGTGATAAAGGTTGAATTTCTGACCCGATTGCGCGATGAACAAAAATTTGACTCACTCGATGCCTTGAAAAATCAACTAAAAGTTGACCAAATTAACGCTGAGGAATTTATAAAAAACAATCAATAATAATTTCGATAAAAAACATATATGTTACAAATATCATTCATCAGAGAAAACAAAGAAATCGTTTTAAAAGGTTTGGCAAAACGCCATTTTAAAGATGCAACCATGTTGATTGATAAAATTATTGCGACTGATGAAACGCGCAGAGCAACACAAGCCGAATTAGACTCAGTACTGTCCGAATCCAATTCTTTATCAAAAGAAATAGGACAATTGATGAAGTCTGGCGAACATCAAAAAGCAGCAAACATTAAACTAAAAACAGTTCAGTTAAGAGATCAATCTAAAGAATTGACTGATAAGCTCAATGAGAAAACCGAAGCTTTACAAGAATTGCTTTATTTAGTACCTAATATTCCTTCTGAAAAAGTTCCGTTTGGAAAAACCCTAGAAGATAATGAAGTGGTTTTTGAACATGGCAAAATTCCAACTTTACACAAAAACGCTGTTCCGCATTGGGAATTAGCTAAAAAATACGACATCATCGATTTTGATTTAGGAAACAAAATTACCGGCGCCGGATTTCCTGTTTACAAAGGAAAAGGAGCTCGGTTGCAACGTGCGTTAATCAATTATTTTATCGACAAAAATGTTGCTGCCGGTTATATTGAAATATTACCTCCTTTCTTGGTCAATGAAGCTTCCGGTTTCGGAACCGGACAATTACCTGATAAAGAAGGTCAAATGTACCAATGTGAAGTTGATAAATTGTACTTAATTCCGACCGCCGAAGTGCCCGTTACCAACTTATACCGCGATGTTTTATTAAAAGAAAGTGATTTACCCATTTTAAATACCGCTTACACCCCATGTTTCCGTCGTGAAGCAGGTTCATATGGTGCGCATGTAAGAGGCTTAAACCGATTGCATCAATTTGATAAAGTAGAAATTGTGCGTATTGAACACCCTAACAATTCATATGTCGCTTTAGAAGGAATGGTAGAACATGTAAAAGAAATTTTAAACGAATTAAAACTTCCGTATCGCATCCTTAAATTATGCGGTGGTGATATGGGATTTACCTCAGCACTCACTTATGATTTTGAAGTATTTTCTACAGCGCAAGACCGATGGTTAGAAATTAGTTCTGTTTCTAATTTCGAAACTTTTCAAGCCAATCGATTAAAACTTCGCTTTAAAAACAGCGAAGGCAAAAATGAATTGGCGCACACTTTAAACGGAAGTTCATTGGCTTTACCTAGAGTTTTAGCGGGTTTATTAGAAAATTATCAAACAGAAAACGGTATTCGCATTCCGGAAGTTTTAGTTCCGTATTGCGGATTTGATTTGATTCAATAGATATTAGTATTGAGAATTTAAAATTGAGAATTTAGAAAAAAGATAAAAGAAAAGGATAATTAAAAATTAAAAATTATTAAAACCGGTCAACAATAATCAAGGAAGTTCAAAATCTTTTTTCTATTATCTATATTCTATTATCTATTTAAAAATTAAACCATGTTTATATACAACATCACTTTTAATATTGAAGAAAGCATTCAGCAAGAATGGCTGACTTGGATGCATCATTTTTTTGTTGAAACTATTTCCTTTGGAAATTTTATATCGGCAAATATTCATCAAGTACTGATTAAAGAAGAAATGGGTGGTGTTACCTATGCGGTGCAGTTTAATACGCCAACCCAAGAGACATTAAAACAATTTCAATATCAAGAATTGACATTATTAGAAACACAAATGCAACAACTATTTAACGGAAAATATGTATTTTTCCACACCGAGTTAAAAATGGTTACTCAATTTCAACCATAGAGTTTAAAAAAATCAACCATGAGTGTACGGGCAAAAAAACATCTGGGACAGCATTTTTTAAAAGAGGAAACAATTGCGAGTCAAATTGCAGATTCATTGGTTGGAGATGGATACAAAACCGTTTTAGAAATTGGTCCGGGAATGGGTATTTTAACAAAATATCTGTTACAAAAAAGTTTTAAAACACATGTCATTGAAATTGATAAAGAATCTGTTGAATACCTTAAAGCGCATTACTTAAATTTATCCGACAACATTATTGAAGCAGATTTTTTAAAAATAAAAATTGCTGATTATTTCCCCAATCAACAAATAGCCATTATTGGCAATTTCCCCTACAACATTTCGTCTCAAATAGTTTTTAAAACACTGGCAAATCGGCATTTAATTCCCGAGTTCTGCGGGATGTTCCAAAAAGAAGTTGCGGAGCGTATTGCAGAAAAAGAAGGAAGTAAAATCTACGGAATTCTATCCGTTTTAACGCAGGCTTTTTATGAAGTGGCTTATCTTTTTACGGTGGATGGAAGCGTTTTTGACCCACCGCCAAAAGTAAAATCGGGCGTTATTCATCTGAAAAGAAAAGATAATTACGAACTTCCTGTTGATGAAAAACTATTTTACAATGTTGTTAAAACAGCTTTCAATCAACGAAGGAAAACCTTAAGAAATAGTTTAAAATCGCTAAATTTGTCCGATAAATTGCGAGAAGATACTATTTTTGCATTGCGACCCGAACAATTAAGTGTTGCTCGATTTATTGAGCTGACAGCTAAAATCGAAAACGATTCTTTATAGACTCCTTTCGTTCGTTCATTTAACATTTTTGCTAATCCTTTAAAAACCGGACTTATGGCATTTCAATACAGTCAAGAATTAATCTTTCAGGTTTCACAACTTATCGAAAAAAATGATAAACAAGGGATTATCAATTTATTGAAGGATTTTCATTATGCAGATATTGCAGAAATTCTGAATGAACTCAATACTTATGAAGCCACTTACATTTTTAAAATTTTAGACTCTGAAATCACTTCTGAAATTTTATTAGAAGTTGACGAAGATGTTCGTGAAAAGATTTTACAAAATTTATCTGCTAAAGAGATTGCCGAAGAGTTAATAGAATTAGATTCTGATGACGCCACCGATATTATTTCTGAACTTTCAGAGAAACGCAAGCAAGAAGTAATCAATGAAATTGATGACGATGAACATGTAAAAGACATTGTAGAATTATTGCGTTATGATGAAGATTCTGCCGGTGGTTTGATGGCAAAAGAGTTGGTTAAGGTAAACGAAAATTGGAATGTTCTAACCTGTGTTAAAGAAATGAGAGCACAAGCCGAAGAGGTTACCAGGATTCATTCCATTTATGTTGTTGATGATAACGATAAACTTAAAGGGCGATTGTCTTTAAAAGATTTGTTGACAACCTCAACCCGCACGCCCATCAAAGATATTTATATCACAAAAGTAGATTTTGTGCGTGTTGGTGATTCTGCCGAAGATGTGGCTAAAATAATGCAGAAATACGACTTGGAAGCCATTCCTGTAGTGGATGAACTTGGCCGGCTTGTTGGAAGAATTACCATTGATGATATCGTTGATGTTATCAAAGAAGAAGCCGAAAAAGATTATCAGTTAGCCGCGGGTATTTCACAAGATGTGGAGGCCGATGATACCATTTGGGAATTGACCCGAGCGCGTTTACCATGGTTAATTTTAGCGCTTTTTGGCGGATTTGTCAGTGTTTTTGTTTTAGGTGGATTTGAAGAAGCACTTAAAAATCACAAAGAATTGTTCTTTTTTACGCCCTTAATCGCTGCGATGGCAGGAAATGTAGGCGTACAATCATCTGCCATTATTGTTCAGGGTTTAGCCAACGATGGATTGAGGGGCTCAATGTTTAATCGGCTTTTGAAAGAAATTTTACTCAGTTTATTCAACGGATTTGTACTGGCTGCTATTTTAATGACCGCCGGCATGTTTTTGTTGGGCTTTGAGTTTAAACTCGGATTAACCGTTGCCATTTCGCTGGTTACCGTAATTATTGTGGCCTCTATTGTCGGAACATTTATACCCATTATTTTAGAGAAAAAAGGCATTGACCCGGCACTGGCTACCGGTCCGTTTATCACCACCAGCAATGATATTTTCGGTATTTTAATTTACTTTTCTATCGCTAAAATTATCTTGGGTTTTTAATTTCACTTCCTTTATGAATCAAATTTTATAAGTTGCTACCGCACGAATCTTTCGTGTGGTTATCAATTAAACATCAATCCTTTTTCTCCGGCATAATCTACAGCACTGCTATAACCCCCCCCGCTACCGCACGAATCCTTTCGTGTGGTTCTACGGTAATCGTAATCCTTTATTTTTTTACAAAATACCTTTCAATAATCAAATCCTTGTATTCATTTCTGAAAAACACGTCTAACAAACCCACAACAGCAAAACTTAAAAAATATAAACCCTGCGGATTATGAAATTTATAATTTCTACTCATCTAAACTAGTTTAAGATTACTTTTAAAATATAGTAAATTAATTCTTGTGATTATTTGCCACACGAAAGGATTCGTGCGGCAGCCTGGTGAAAGGATTCGTGTGGCAGCGTGGTTTTTAATAATTACATACAAAGGTTGCTATATTTCTATATTACCAAAAATATTAAGCACTCATTAAACATATAGCAACGTTTGTAATATACTTTTGCATATGTAGTTTTTTATTTATATTTTGGATATCGAAATTCCACATTGGATAAAAATTGTTTAACCGTTGGGAATGATTCTGAAAAAATAAAAAAATTATGAATACAACTTACAATAAAATAGTTAGATATATAATTATCGCCTATTTAGTAACAAGATTCGTTTATTATTACAATGCTGATTTTAAAGATGTTTCAATTTTTTCCATAATTGTTTTATCATCATTGTTTTTGTATGTTTTTTATTTATATTATGAAGCATCTAAAGGGCTAAAAAACTAAATATCTTAATTGCAAGTCTCAACTGGCACGAGCGTCGTTGCTACCGCACGAATACTTTCGTGTGGCTTTACTCTATTTATCAAACACACCACGCTACCGCACGAATCCTTTCGTGTGGTTCTGTAGAAAACACCTCTAACCAACCAACAACAGCAAAACTTATAAAATATAAACCCTGCGGATTACGAAATTTATAATTTCTACTCATCTAAATTAGTTTAAGATTACTTTTAAAAAACAGTAAATTTATTTTCCACACGAAAGGATTCGTGCGGCAGCGTGGTTTTTAATAATTACATAAAAAGGTCGCTATATTTCTATATTATCAAAAATATTAAGCGTTCATTATGTATATGGCAACGCTTGTAAAATACTTTTGCATATGTCGTTTTTTTTTTTTGTTTAGCTGTCGGAATTCCACATGAATAAAAAATTGTTTAACCGTTGGAGATTAATCTGACACAAAAATTAAAAACTATGAGAAAATTACACTTTTTAAGAATACCATTTTTAGCATTAGTAACCATAATTTTGTTCGTTTCTTGCAATAAAGACAGTGCCTTTAATATAGGAGAAAAAGAACAACAAGAACGCGTCTTTACGGATTTTCAAATAGAGTCAATAGGAAAAATCCATAATCAATCATTAGAATTATCATTTAAAAATTTTAATTGGAACACAACAAATAAACTGAAAGAAATCAATTATCAGTTTAATAATTTAGAATTAGCAAAGGATAATAGTTTAAATTTTGAAGGAAAACCTAAAAGCATAGAGCAAAATTTATCAACCATAAAACAACTAATAAACAATGATCAGGATTATGCTTTCTTTGAAAAGTCTATGAATTATTTATTAAATACAACAAGGAAAACAACAGTTTTAAATATTCAAAACTTTTTAACTGATCTTGAAAAAGAAGCGAAAACAAAAATGTCTTCAATACGAAGTTATGAAACATTTTTAATTTTCAGTTCCGTATCTAAGAAATCAGCATATTTTTTGCTTCCAAAAGAAAATGGAGGATTAGGAAAATTCAATAAATTTAAAGAATTAGAGCAAAAACATTCAACATTCAGGAAATATTTATTCCATATATGAAAGAACCAGTGATTGGAGAGCATGCGCAACTGATGTTTTAGCTGCTGATGGGGTATCTGCTGGAGCAGGTTTTTTAGCATTAGCAGGCGTAGGTGCTGTTGCCGGCATAGCTTGTCCATGGTGTGCTATTGCTGCTATTGCAGCTGAATCGGGTATGTCCTCAGGTTGGGAATATATAAGTAGCGGTAATTGTTAATAAAATAAAAAACTTATGTATAACTTATTTAAAACAAATTCACTATTAAGATTATATCTTAAAATGACATTATTATATTTAGCATTATTCTTTCTATTTTTTTGTGCTGAGGTAATAAAGGAAATATACATGAGAGAAGGAATTGTTTCAAAGTCGAACATGAATCATATTTTGTTAAACTCATTTGTTTTTTCTTTAATAATTCTTGTTGGTACAATGGGGTATTTTATATGCGTAAAAGTATTCAGCAAAAAAAATAAATTATAAAAAAGGTTGGTAAAAAATTTCTGAAATAGAAAGTATTGATTTACAATTCTTGCTATTATGAATAAAAAATATCATTTTTTTATAAATGAATAACCCTGAAGTTGAGCTTTGGGGTTTTTTAACCCAACTTCATTTTTTTAAACAAATCCCAAAGTACCACACCAACAGAAACCGAAATATTCAAAGAATGTTTGGTGCCAAATTGCGGTATTTCAACAGCAGCATCACATAAATTAACGGCTTGTTGCTGAACGCCTTTTACTTCGTTGCCAAATATAATCGCAATTTTTTCGTTTTTTGAAACCTTAAAATCTTGTAACATGATACTATTTTCGGTCTGCTCAATCGCCACTACTTTAATTTTTAAATCTTTTAATTTTTGAATAAGCGTAAGCACATCTTCTGCATATTCCCAAGTTATCGATTCGGTACTTCCCAGCGCCGTTTTATGAATTTCTTTGTTGGGCGGAGTGGCGGTAATACCACAGAGATAAATTTTTTCAATCAAAAAAGCATCGCTGGTTCTAAACACAGAACCCACATTATTTAAACTTCTGATATCATCTAAAATAACAATTAACGGAATTTTAGTTTCCTGTTTAAATTCTTCCACCGACAAACGATTCAGTTCACTATTTTTTAATTTTCTCATTTTTTAATTTTGGGTATCAAGTATTTGGTATCTGGTATCTGGTATCTGGTAAATTAGAAACAGGTATTTATCATTTTTCATTGTTAATTGATAGTTGTCCATTTTTAATTATTCATTATTCATTTTTAATTAATAAATGTAACTTCGCAAAACTAACGCAAATATTTAAGATTTGACTGCAAAATCAGAGAAAGTAACGCCCTTAATGCAACAGTATAACAGCATCAAAGCCAAGTATCCTGATGCTTTATTGCTATTTAGAGTGGGCGATTTTTACGAAACTTTTGGCGAAGATGCCAAAAAAGCAGCGCAAATTTTAGGGATTGTTTTGACCAAACGCGGAGCCGGAAGCGATTCTGAAACGGCTTTGGCGGGTTTTCCGCATCATTCGGTCAATACGTATTTGCCTAAATTGGTAAAAGCCGGACTTAGAGTGGCTATTTGCGATCAGTTAGAAGATCCTAAAATGACCAAAACCATCGTTAAACGCGGTGTTACCGAGCTAATTACTCCGGGAGTTTCGCTAAATGATGAAGTGCTTAATTCAAAAACAAATAACTTTTTAGCTGCTATTCACTTTGGTAAAAAACAAGTGGGAATATCTTTTGTTGATGTTTCAACTGGTGAATTTTTAACCGCTCAAGGAAATCTGGCTTATATCGATAAATTATTGCAGAATTTTAGTCCGAGTGAAGTGTTGATTCAAAAACAACATAAACTCGAATTTCAAAAATCATTTTCTAAGCGTTTTAATAATTTTTATTTGGATGATTGGGCTTTTCAGTACGATTACGCTTTTGAAACATTGACCAAACATTTTAAAATTAACTCTTTAAAAGGATTTGGAATTGAAGATTTAGAAGATGGAATTACTGCTTGTGGCGCTATTTTTTACTATTTATCGGAAACACAACATCATCAATTACCGCATATTGTAAACATCAATCGGATTGTTGAAGATGAGTTTTTGTGGATGGACAGGTTTACCATTCGCAATTTAGAATTGTTAAATTCTAATTCGATTAATGGGATTTCGCTGCTCAACATCATCGATCAAACCATTTCGCCCATGGGTGGAAGATTGTTAAAACGATGGATGAGTTTTCCGTTAAAAAACATCGAAAAAATCAAATCGCGCCAAGAAATTGTCAAGTATTTGGTTGATGATAAAACATCACATCAATTGGTTTCGGAACAAATCAAACAAATAAGCGATTTAGAACGATTGGTTTCAAAAGTGGCTATCTTAAAAATATCACCCAGAGAAATTATTTACCTCAAAAATTCGTTGGATGCCATCATCCCCATAAAAAATTGGGCGATGGATTGCACAAATGAAACCGTTCAAAAAATAGGCAATCATTTAAATGATTGTTTAGAAATACGAACAAAAATTGCGCATACTTTAACCGAAAATGCACCGGTAAATATCAACAAAGGAAATGCTATTGCCGAAGGTGTTTCTGCCGAATTAGACAATCTGCGAAATATTGCCACCAAAGGAAAAGATTATTTAGACGGAATTGTAACACGCGAAAGTGAAAGAACCAACATTCCGTCGTTAAAGATCTCTTTTAATAATGTCTTCGGATATTACATCGAAGTCCGCAATACGCATAAAGATAAAGTTCCTACCGATTGGATTCGAAAACAAACTTTGGTGAATGCAGAACGCTATATCACCGAAGAATTAAAAGAGTACGAAACCAAAATTTTAGGCGCAGAAGAAAAAATTCAGCAATTAGAACTGGAATTATTCAATGACTTGGTACAAGAAATAATGCCATTCATCAAACCAATTCAGCAAAATGCACAGCTCATCGCGCAGCTAGATTGCTTCACTTCATTTGCACAAACAGCCATTACGAATAATTATGTTCGCCCAACTGTTGATGAAAGTTTGGATATTGAAATCATCAATGGACGACATCCTGTTATCGAAAAACAACTTCCGATTGACTCGCCTTATATCGCCAATGATTTAGTGTTGAATCCGCATCAGCAACAAATAATCATGATTACCGGACCCAATATGAGTGGTAAATCGGCTATTTTACGACAAACCGCTCTGATTACTTTATTGGCTCAAATGGGCAGTTATGTTCCGGCTCAGCAAGCTAAAATTGGGATGGTCGATAAAATTTTTGTGAGAGTTGGCGCCAGTGACAATATCTCTATGGGCGAATCTACTTTTATGGTGGAAATGAATGAAACGGCCAGTATTTTAAATAATTTGAGTCAGAGAAGTTTAATTTTATTGGATGAAATTGGTCGCGGAACAAGCACTTATGATGGTATTTCTATCGCTTGGGCCATTGCAGAATATCTACACGAACATCCAACCAAATCCAAAACACTGTTTGCAACGCATTACCATGAACTCAATGAGATGACCGCCATTTTTGAGCGCATCAAAAATTTTAATATATCGATAAAAGAAGTAAAAGATACCATCATTTTTCTGCGGAAATTAGTTTCAGGCGGCAGTGATCACAGTTTCGGAATTCATGTGGCTAAATTGGCCGGTATGCCAACACCGGTAATTCACAGGGCAGAAAAGATGATGAAGAAATTAGAAAAATCGCATGCTGCGGATGAGGTCAAAAAAAAGATTCAAAAATCGAATGAAGAAGATTTGCAATTGAGCTTTTTTCAGTTGGATGACCCGCTGTTGGAATCTATCAGAGATGAAATTCTTTCGACCAATATCGATATGCTCACGCCCATTGAGGCCTTGATGAAACTCAACGAAATAAAACGAATGTTGCTGAAAAAGTAAAAATTAAATTATCTTTGTAGTTCAAATATCTGAAATATGTACTTATTTGTCAGCACCGGCGAAATTTTTTTCATCCTCTTTATGGTGGTGATGTTGTTTGGTACTGATAAACTGCCGGAAATTGCACGGGGTTTAGGAAAAGGAATGCGTCAACTTCGCGATGCTACTAATGATATCAAAAGAGAAATTAATGCCAGCGCCAATGCCGATCTAAATATTGATAAAATAGCAAAGATGAAGGATGAAATTGAATCTGCGGTAAAAAAAGAAATAGACGATATTACCGGTCCGGTTAAACGAAATTTCTAATGGAGTTACTCGATTTTATTATCCAAAAGGATCATGAACTCATGATTTTTCTTAATAATTTAGGTTCAGAAACCTGGGATTTATTTTGGATTAAAGTAACCGATAAAAAATCTTGGATTCCGCTTTTTGCTTTACTTATCTATTTGATATTTAAAGCATTCGGTACCAAAAAAGGATTTGCTATTTTATTGATGGTGGCTGTCGCTATTACTTTTGCCGATCAATTTACCAACCTGATAAAAAATACTTTTGAACGAATTCGCCCTTGCAATGACCCATCAATATATGAACAACTGAGAATTTTGCATAAATCTGCCGATTTTAGCTTTTTTTCGGGTCATGCTGCTAATTCGTTTGCCAATACAACTTTCTTATTTTTGTTGCTTCGGAAGTATTATAAATATATAGGATTGCTGTTTATTTGGCCAATTTTATTTGCGTATAGCCGCGTTTATATTGGCGTTCATTATCCGTTAGATATTTTTTCTGGGATGATTTTTGGATTGCTAAGCGGATTTATTTTCTACAAAATATCGATGAAAATTCTGAATAGCATCGATTTAAAGCATAAAATTTAGAGGCATATTCTTTTTTACAGCAAACTCAACATTTTAACTTTCAACATTCAACTTTACAAACTATTTTATTTCACTCTACTGATGGTTAATCCATCACGAACAGGCAACAAAACCGTTTCAATTCGCGGGTCTTCTTTCAATAGTTTGTTATAAGCCACCAATGCAGTTGTATCAAAATCATTTGTTGCAATGGGTTCAACCACTTTTCCTTTCCACAAAACATTATCCGATAAAATAATTCCTCCTTTATTCATTTTGTTGATGATAGCATGAAAATAATTGGCATAATTTATTTTATCGGCATCGATAAAAACCAAATCAAACTTAAAATCTAAGGTTGGAATAATCTCTAATGCATTGCCAATATGTTGTTTTATTTGATGAGAAAAAGGCGATTTTTGAAAATAATTGGATTGAATAGATAATAATTCTTCATTGATATCAATGGTATGAAGAACTCCATTTTGGATTAAACCTTCAGCTAAACACAAGGCAGAATAACCTGTATAAGTGCCTATTTCCAAAATGGTTTCCGATTGTTTTATTTTGGAAATCATCGATAATAGTCTTCCTTGGTATGCTCCGCTTATCATTAGCGGATTTAAAACTTTTTGCCAAGTTTCACGGTTCAGCTCTTTTAATAATTGAGGTTCATCGTTACTGCAATCCTCTACGTATTGTTCAATTTTTGTTGATATTATTTCCATAAAAGTGTATTTTAATCCTTCAACAAAAATACAGTTTAATTATTTCTAAAGCATTTATCAATAATTGAAATCTATCAGGAATAACCAATCTCTCATTTTTTCCTTACTTTTACATTACCTAAACCTTTAAACCATGTCAACAGCCAAAAAAGATTATAAAAAAATTACTACAAAATCACTGGTAGATATGAAAGTCAATGGTGAAAAAATTGCCATGTTAACGGCTTATGATTTTACGATGGCAAAAATTTTGGATCATGCCGGTATCGATGTTTTGTTGGTAGGCGATTCTGCCTCCAACGTAATTGCAGGGCACGAAACTACACTTCCCATCACTTTAAATGATATGATTTATCATGCCAGCGCCGTAGTAAGAGCAACAAAAAGAGCGCTTGTAGTGGTTGATATGCCTTTTGGCAGTTATCAATCTGACTCTAAAGAGGCTTTGCGTTCTGCCATCAGGATTATGAAAGAATCGGGTGGACATGCCGTAAAATTAGAAGGCGGTAAAGAAATCAAAGATTCTATAAAACTAATTCTAAGAGCCGGTATTCCGGTGATGGGACATTTAGGTTTAACACCTCAATCTATCTATAAATTTGGAACTTATACCGTTCGGGCTAAAGAAGAACAAGAAGCAGAAAAATTATTGAGTGATGCTAAATTATTAGAAAATTTAGGTTGTTTTGCCATTGTTCTTGAAAAAGTTCCCGCAAAATTGGCGCAACAAGTTGCTGAAAACCTGACCATTCCAATTATCGGAATTGGCGCAGGAGGCGGGGTTGACGGACAAGTTTTGGTTACCCACGACATGTTGGGAATGACCCATGAATTTAGTCCACGATTTTTACGTCGATATCTTCATTTATACGATGATATGTCCAATGCATTTATCAAATACCTGGAAGATGTAAAAAGTCAGGATTTCCCAAATGAAAATGAGCAGTATTAAACAATGGACAATGGACAATTGACAATTGATAATTGATAA
Source organism: Flavobacteriaceae bacterium (assembly GCA_030683815.1). GTDB lineage: Bacteria > Bacteroidota > Bacteroidia > Flavobacteriales > Flavobacteriaceae > JAGXRT01. The sequence continues at coordinate 46,205 of JAUXPJ010000011.1, read as the reverse complement.
TGAAAAATGAAAAATGAAAAAAAGTCCTTCCCTTTGCTTCGCCAGTTCGCTGCCACTCGTGTGGGAAGGATTTAGGATGGAATAAACAATTAATAAAACCGGTCAACCCTAATCAGGGAAGTTCAAATTATTATTTGAAAATAAATCATCAACTTTAATTAAGTATTTTCAAATTCTAAATACCTGATACCAAATACTTGATACTAACATTTTTAAATAAATAAAATTCTTTAATCTTTTAATAATATATATGAAGATTCTTCAATTAGACAGCAATCATCCCATTTTAACAGAAAGATTAATCCAATTAGGTTTTGAAGTAGAAGATGATTTTTTGTCGACCAAAAATGAGATTGAACAAATAATAGCCAATTATGATGGAATTATTATCCGAAGTCGGTTTAAAATTGACCTTTTATTTCTTGAGAAAGCAACAAGGCTAAAATTTATAGGACGCGTTGGCGCCGGATTGGAAAATATCGACAAAGAATTTGCAGAAGAAAAAGGAATTCATCTCATTGCTGCTCCCGAAGGAAACAGAAATGCTGTTGGCGAGCATACGTTGGGAATGATTTTAGCACTGTTTAACAAACTTAAAAAAGCCGATTTAGAAATTCGCTCAGGATACTGGAAACGCGAAGACAACAGAGGAATTGAATTAGAGGGAAAAACTATAGGCCTTATCGGTTATGGAAATATGGGAAAAGCTTTTGCTAAAAAACTGAAGGGTTTTGATGTGGAAGTCCTTTGTTACGATATCAAAGAAGGGGTTGGCGATGAAAATTGTCAACAAATTTCTTTGGCTGAACTGCAAGAAAAAACAGATGTATTAAGCATCCATACTCCTCAAAATGAACTTTCTTATAAAATGGTTAATTCTACCTTTATTAATCAATTTAAAAAGCCGTTTTATCTCATCAATACTGCCAGAGGAAGTGCCGTTGAAACGATTGATTTAGTTGATGCCTTAAAATCAGGTAAAATTTTGGGCGTTTGTTTAGATGTCTTGGAATATGAAAAATCATCGTTTGAAAACTTCTTTGATACCGATTCCTTACCCGAGCCCTTTCAGTATTTAATTGAATCGGATAAGGTTTTGTTGAGTCCGCATGTAGCGGGCTGGACAGTAGAATCGCACCTAAAATTAGCCGAAACCATTGCTGATAAAATTGAAGCCATTTATTTTCCGAAGCCAACAAAAACAATTCCAGAACTTAAGCGTGCTACCGGAATTGGCGGCTTGTTTTTTAAAGCTGAAAACCCGGATCAATTAAAAAATTGGTATCGCAATCATTTAGGATTTGATACCGATGAATACGGATGTACTTTTTGGTGGAATGATAACAATCATCAAAATGCTTCTACACATTGGAGTCCATTTAAAAAGGATACGACTTATTTTGAGCCGTGTAAAAAGGATTTTATGTTTAATTACCGCGTCGAAAATCTTAAACTTTTATTGGAGAACTTAAAAGAAGAAGGCGTTATCATTGTGGGAAAAATTGAAGAAACTGAATATGGTAATTTTGGTTGGATTTTAGACCTGGAAGGTAATAAAATTGAACTTTGGGAACCGGTTGATACAGCGTTTTTGAGTTAGAAAAAAGGATATAGAAATCAATTAAGTCCCGTATGGATGATATAAAAATGAGAAATACATAATTTTATTTTTCAAAAAATTGTGTAATTTAAATCCCTTTAGGGATGGAATTTGGGTAGAAAAAACGGATATAGAAATCAATCAAGTCCCGTAGGGATGGAATTTGGGTAGAAAAAACGGATATAGAAATCAATCAAGTCCCGTAGGGATGGAATTTGGGTAGAAAAAACGGATATAGAAATCAATCAAGTCCCGTAGGGATGACATTTGGGTAGAAATAAAAATGGGAAATACATATACACAAATTCATATTCAATTTATTTTCGCAGTAAAATTCCGCGCTGGCTTGTTAAACAGTGAATGGAAAGAAGAATTATATCAGTATATTTCAGGGATTATAAAATCAAATAATCATAAATTATTAGCAATAAACGGCATGCCTGACCATATTCATATTTTTGTAGGAATGAGACCCACTCAATCTGTGTCAGAGTTAATGCAAGTTGTTAAAGCAAACTCTTCTAAATGGATAAACGAAAAGAAATTTCTAAAATCAAAATTTGAATGGCAAGAAGGATATGGCGCATTTTCCTATTCTAAATCTCATGTTAATAAAGTTATCGATTATATTAAGAGCCAAGAAACACATCACAATTCAAAATCATTTAAAGAAGAATATTTAGATTTTTTGAAGATTTTTGAAATTGATTATGATGAACGTTATATTTTCAAAGCCCCGATTTAAGATTTAATGTATACCCAAATGTCATCCCTACGGGATTTTTTTAATGGTAAAATTCATCAACATTTGTACCCAAATATCCTACTCAAATGTCGTCCCTACGGGACTGTTTTAATAGTGAAAAACATCAATATTTTCAATTGAATGTTATCCAAATATCAAGTACATTACCAATAAATTTTATTTAAAAAATTGTACAATTTAAATCTCTTTAGGGATGGAATTTGGGTAGAAAAATATCATCGAATATCGCGTTAGGGATTGCAGTGAAAATCCTTTTGGTGAGGTATGAGCTAAAAGATTGAAACCAAAAGTCCGACCCCTGATTGTGAAAAATGTGATTAGTGTCTAACATCATTTTTCTGCATCGGGGGAAACGCCCAAAACAAACAATTAAGCATCTTTACACTTCTTTTCCAACTCGGCTTGATATTCTTCCAATACCGGTTTTACGGTACTTTCGGGCAAATCTGCCACGCGGATATACATTAAACCATCGATGGCATTGTTAAAAGCGGGATCTACATTAAAAGCAACCAACTTGGCATTTTGCTTTACATACTTTTTAATTAACACTGGTAATCGCAAAGCGCCGGGTTCAATTTCTTCAATAATTTTATCAAACTTATTTAAGTCGGCTTTGGTAGCGTCAAAAACAAAATCTTTATCTACGTCTTTCAGTTTTACTTTGTACTCTTTTTTGGGTCGAACGAATTGCGCAATAAACGGATCGTAATAATTAGACCGCATAAATTCAATCATCAGCGATTTTGAAAAATCGGAGAATTTGTTGCTGATACTCACGCCTCCCATTAAAAATTTATGATTTGGATAGCGCAATGTTACATGTACAATTCCTTTCCAAAGTAAAAATAAGGGCATCGGTTTTTGTTGATATTCTTTGATAATGAACGCCCTGCCCATTTCAATGGTATGTGACATCATTTCATATAATTCGGGGTCTAATCGGAAAAGTGAGTGTACGTAAAAACCTTCGATTCCGAATTTTTTATAGATTTCTTCACCTAATCCCATTCGGTAAGCGCCCGCAATTTTATGAGCTTCTCTATCCCACAAAATTAAATGATGGTAAAAAGTGTCGTATTGGTCAATGTCGATAGATTCATTAGTTCCCTCGCCCACTTCTCTAAATGTGATTTCTCGCAATCGGCCAATTTCATACATAATAGAAGGAATTTGATCACTTTTTGCAAAATAGACTTCGTAATTATTACTTTCTAACAATCGAGCATCCGTTTTTTTTAACAATTCAATTTCATAAATCATTTCATATACACTTCCTTGTTTTACGATGTCTTTTGGTAGTTTTTTAAGTCCGGGGATTTTGATGGTTGGTCTTCTGAATAAATTTATTTTTTTATGATAAGGTTGTGCCAACATATATGTTTTCTTGCGCAGAAACTCGTAATACTCATTAAAACCGGTTAATTCATTTTGTTCTTTAACAGAAATTGGTTTTCCTATTCTTACCTTGATAATTCTATTTTTTTGAGTCAGTAATTCTGACGGTAATTTGGCTGTCCTTAGTTTATCATTGATTTTAGATAACACATAAAATAACCAACTGTTTTTTGCATGAAAATAAATTGGAACTACCGGAACATTTAATTTTCTGATGAGTTTTACCGTTCTTTCATTCCATGGTTTATCGATAATTAATTGTCCGTCTTTATAGGTAGAAACTTCTCCGGCAGGAAATATTCCCAAGGAATTTCCGTTTTGAACATGTGAAATCGCAGCTTTTAAGCCACAATAACTTGAATGATTTTCATATTCATCAAAAGGATTTACGGGTAATACAAACGGCCGAAGAGGTTCAATTTTATGAATTAAAAAGTTTCCGATGATTTTAAAATCGGCTCGGCTTTCTAACATCAATTTTAAGAGTAAAACGCCATCAATTCCGCCCAATGGATGATTAGAAATCGAAATAAAAGCCCCTTCTTTGGGAATTCTTTTTAAATCTTCTTCTGGAATATCAAATTTAATTTTAAAATCATCAAGAACAGTATTTAAAAATTCTAAGTCTTTTAAATGTTTATGTTTTTGATAAACTTTATTAATAGTTGAAATGCGTAAAGCTTTCAAAAGAATCCACCCTACCATTCTTCCAAACAAACCATAATTATCAAACTTAATAGCTTTCGCAATTTCTTTAGAGGTGACTAATTTCATTTTAATCTTTTTTATAAAAAATACAATTTCTATTTCACAACGATTTGAACTGTTTCTTTATTTAATTGTTTTAATAAAACTTCTCTGTTTTCTTCTACTTTTTTAAGCGATTTTTCATCAAAATGACGAATTGTAAAAAGAGTTAAATCTGTATCAAAACTAACTAAATATTTCAACTTTAATTCATTCAGCAATTTTTCAAAGTTGTTAAAATTATCATCCACACAAACAGAAAAACTAATAGCAGAATTTTGTATCATGTTTACTTTTAACTGAAAATCATGTAAAAGTTTAAATATATCACTGATATTGTGCTCTACCATAAAAGAAAAATCAAGTGCAGAAATAGAAATTAAAATCTGGTTTTTCTTCACTATATAACAAGGCACAAAAGGTTCCAATATTGTTCCTTTACTTACGGAAGTCCCTTTTTTATGGATGTCAATAAAGGAACGAACAAACAATGGAATACTTTTATTTTCTAATGGTTTTAGCGTTTTTGGATGGATTACAGAGGCTCCATAAAAAGCCATTTCTATGGCTTCGGTATAAGAAATTTGATAGAGTAATTCTACCTCATCAAAATAGCGTGGGTCGGCATTTAAAACACCAGGGACATCTTTCCAAATAGTCACACTTGCTGCATTTAGGCAAAAGGCAAAAATAGCGGCGGTATAATCAGATCCTTCCCGACCCAAAGTTGTGGTCAATCCATGTTCTGTTGATCCTAAAAAGCCCTGCGTTATGGTAAGTTTATCAATATTTAAATTGTTGGAAATATTTTCTTGTGTAACTTTCCAATTTATTTTTGGATCACGGTAATTTTTATCGGTTTTAATAAAATTTCGAACGTCAATCCATTGATTTTCGATACCAAAATTATTGAGATAATTACTTACTATTTTAGTAGAAATCAACTCTCCGTAACTTACAATTTGATCGTAGATATAGTTATAGTCGGTTGATTTATTCATCATCATAAATCCGCTCATTTCTATATAAAAAAGTTCAATATCATTAAGTGTATTAACGGCATTTTCACCAAATAATTCAGCAATAATATTTTCGTGATATGTTTTTATAAAATTTATATTTTGAGCTAATTCTTTGGTTTGATTAAAATAGGATTTAGCCACTTCTTCTAAAGCATTTGTCATTTTTCCCATTGCAGAAATGACAACTACCGTTTGGTCACAGCCTTCTTGTTGTAGCACTTTGGTAATATTTCTAACGCCTTCAGCATCTTTTACAGACGCTCCTCCAAATTTAAATACTTTCATATGTAGTAGATATTTATTGTTTTTTTGTCATCCCGATATATTGGGACAATATATGAAATTGTTTATTCGTTTTTAATTTTCTTTTTGGTATTCATGAACTTGCGTTTCTCCGGATTGATTAAAATTGCTGAATCAAAGTTTACTTCACTAAATGTTATTTGCTTTTGTGTTCAGTGATTGCTTCGCAATTGTGTTTTTTTTAACCCGACTATTTCATTTGATATACTTTTTACATATTTAGCCAAATTTTCTTCACTCATTTGAACTGTTTCCCAATCACTTAAAATACGGGCACCACTTTTTATATAAAAATCGATTGCGGGTGTATTCCAATCTAAAACTACCCACTCAACTCTTCTTACTTTTTCTTTAACCGCATATGTTAATACGGTATCGTAAAGTGCTTTTCCAATTCCGAATTGTCTTTTACTTTCTTTTACAATTAAATCTTCTAAATGAATTGTTTTTCCTTTCCAGGTAGAATATCTGTTGTAAAATAACGCCATTCCAACTATTTCACCTTCATATTCTGCAATAAATGTTTGAAATAAAGGATAATCAGAAAAACCGTCGCGCACCAAATCATCAACAGTTACAACAACCGCATTTGGTTCTCTTTCAAAAGTGGCAAGTTCTTGAATTAGATTTAAAACCGCAGGCATATCTTCCTTTTTCCCTTCGCGTATTACAATGCTCATTTTTATAGATTTTTGGACAAATTTAACGATATTTGCATACATCATCATCATATCGCTCAAAATGAAAGAAAAACATATCACTTTAGGAGAATTTATAATTGACAAACAAACTGATTTTCAATATAGCTCTGGTGAATTATCTAAACTTATCAACTCAATAAGATTAGCAGCAAAAGTTGTTAATTATGAAGTTAACAAAGCTGGTTTAGTTGATATTTTAGGCGCTACAAACACTGTTAATGTTCAAGGTGAACAACAACAAAAATTGGATGCTTACGCCAATGAAGTTTTTATGCAGGCACTCATCAACAGAGAAATTGTTTGCGGAATTGCCAGTGAAGAAGATGATAATTATATCACCATCAAAGGTAAAAATAATGATAATAATAATAAATATGTGGTGTTGATGGATCCTCTTGATGGATCTTCTAATATCGATGTAAACGTTTCTGTAGGAACTATTTTTTCTATTTATAGAAGAGTAACACCCACAGGAACTCCTGTTCAAGAAATTGATTTTTTACAAAAAGGAAGTCAGCAAGTGGCTGCCGGATATGTAGTTTATGGCACCTCGACTATGTTGGTTTATACTACCGGATATGGAGTTAATGGATTTACTTTAAATCCGGCTATCGGAACATTTTATTTGTCACATCCAAATATGCAATATCCAAAAGATGGTGTTATTTATTCTATTAATGAAGGTAACTACGTTCATTTTCCACAGGGTGTAAAAGATTATCTCAAATATTGTCAAAAAGAAGAAGGAGATCGTCCATATACCTCTCGTTATATTGGTTCTCTAGTTTCCGATTTTCATCGAAATATGATTAAAGGCGGGATTTATATTTATCCTACAAGTACAAAAGCCCCAAAAGGCAAACTTCGATTACTTTATGAAGCAAACCCAATGGCATACATAGCAGAACAAGCTAAAGGCGCTGCTTCTGATGGATATCGCAGAATAATGGATATTCAGCCAACATCATTACATCAGCGCGTTCCGTTTTTTTGTGGCAGCAAAAACATGGTAAAAAAAGCCAATGAATTTATGGGTCAATACCCAGATGACGCCAATTATTAATCTAGTATAAGATTAAACGATATTCCAATAAGAATATTCAATTACGGCTATAATAATTTAGTATTGCTGTTCGTTATCTTTGAGCCAACAATAAACAATTATATCATGTCATTTGAATTACCAAAATTAAACTATGCGTACGATGCTTTAGAACCTTATATTGATGCTCGCACCATGGAAATTCACCATACTAAACACCACCAAGCATATACCAATAATCTAAATGCTGCTATTGAAGGCACTGAACTTGAAGGAAATTCTATCGAATCTATTCTTTCAGGTTTGGATATGAATAATAAAGCCGTAAGAAATAATGGTGGCGGATTTTTTAATCACAATTTATATTGGGATGTTATGAGCCCGAATGGTGGCGGAAAACCAAATGGAGATTTGAGAAAAGCTATTGATGTTTCTTTTGGATCATTTGAAAATTTTAAAGACGTTTTTTCAAAAGCAGCTGCAACTCAATTCGGTTCAGGATGGGCTTGGTTATGTGTTCAAAAGGATGGTGAATTAACCGTTTGTGCCACTCCAAATCAAGATAATCCGTTGATGCCTGGAGTTGGTTGTGGATGTACTCCTATTTTAGGAATTGATGTTTGGGAACACGCTTATTATTTAAATTATCAGAATAGAAGACCAGATTATATAAACGCCTTTTTCAATCTAATAAATTGGGAAGTTGTTTCAAAAAAATATGTTGAAAGTAAGTAGTCGGTTAAAGTTGTAATGTTGGAAAAGCATCTCTTAGGAGGTGCTTTTTTTAATATGCATGTTGATAAACGCGATTATATGTTTGAACTGGAAATGGTTCTTAAAACATTGTAAACAAAGAGTTCAAAACAAAATAGTTATCAAAAAATCACACTTTAGACGTTGTTTTTTAGTTTACAATCGCACCAAAATATAACCGCCACGAACTCTTTGATAGTGATTATTATTCCAATGATAATATTTTTTGCCTTGTACCCTTATAACTTGGTATTGAGCCGGTCTGGTTTTAACCACTACTACTCCTTGCGGAGGTCTATGTCCGAGGTGTACAATACATGAACTGGTTGTTGACAAGGTAAAAACCATCATCAGTAATATAAAAATTGCTCTCATAAGTATATCAGTTAATTAATTCCCACTAATTTACAATAAATAAACCAATAATTTAATTTTCTTTTGCACTAATTTTAGCCCAAGTATCTTTTAAAGTTACCGTTCTGTTAAAAACTAAATTTTCTGAATCGGTATCTTTATCAACACAGAAATAGCCCAATCTTTGAAATTGAAAACGATTCCCGATTTTGGCGCTTCTCAAACTTGGTTCAACAAAACCATTTACTATTTTCAGCGAATCCGGATTGATAAATTCTTTAAAATCAATATCTTTTTGAGCATCGGGCGCTTCATCAGTAAATAGACGATCATAAAGCCGTATTTCGGCTTTGAGGGCATGTTTAACAGTAACCCAATGTAAAGTTCCTTTTACTTTTCGTTGACTGGCTTCGGTGCCGCTTCCGCTTAAACTATCGGTATCGTAAGTGGCATGAATTTCGGTGATAATTCCGTTTTCATCTTTTACAACATCCGTAGCTTTGATGATATAGGCATTTTTTAACCGAACTTCTTTATCAATAGATAATCTGAAGAATTTTTTATGGGCTTCTTCTTTAAAATCTTCTCTTTCAATATAAAGTTCTTTAGAAAATGGCACTTTGCGTGTTCCCGCACTTTCATCTTCTGGATTATTTTCTGCCTCCAACCATTCTTCTTTTGAATCAGGATAATTGGTAATCACCAATTTTATGGGGTCAATAACGCCCATAATTCTCGGAGCGGTTTTATTTAAATCTTCGCGAATACAAAACTCCAAAAGCGAAACATCAATTAAATTCTCGCGTTTTGCCACGCCAATTATTTCGCTAAAGTTTCGGATAGATGCCGGCGTATAACCGCGTCTTCGCAAGCCGGAGATTGTAGGCATTCTTGGGTCGTCCCAACCATTTACATGTTTTTCATTGACCAATTGCAGTAATTTGCGCTTGCTCATGACCGTATAATTCAAGTTTAAACGCGCAAATTCTCTTTGTTTGGGTCTGATTTTTTTTGCATCATAAATTTGGTTTAAATACCAATCATACAACTCGCGATGTACTTCAAATTCAAGTGTACAAATAGAATGTGAAATTTGTTCTATATAATCTGATTCTCCGTGCGCCCAATCGTACATTGGGTATATTTTCCATTTATTTCCAGTACGGTGATGAGAAGCGTTTAAAATGCGGTACATAATTGGGTCGCGCATATGCATATTAGGCGCAGTCATATCAATTTTGGCGCGTAAAACATGCGTTCCTTCTGCAAATTCGCCATTTTTCATTTTCTCAAACAACTCCAAATTTTCTTCAATACTTCTATTTCTTCCCGGACTATTTGTTCCAACTTGTGTCGGAGTACCCTTCTGTTGTGCAATTTCTTCGGATGATTGAGTGTCTATATAAGCTTTTCCTTCTTTGATAAGTTGTACAGCCCAGTCATATAATTGTTGAAAATAATCAGAAGAATACAATTCATGAGCCCAATTAAAACCCAACCAATTGATATCTTCTTTTATAGCATCTACATATTCCTGTTCTTCTTTGGTCGGATTGGTATCATCAAAACGCAAATTTACCGGCGCCTTATATTTTAATCCCAAACCGAAATTAAGGCAAATAGATTTGGCATGACCAATGTGTAAATAGCCGTTGGGCTCTGGCGGAAAACGAAAACGCAATTGAGAGCGGTCTAATCCACCGGCTAAATCATCTTCAATAATTTGCTCTAAAAAATTAAGCGGTTTTTTGTCTTCCTCCATAATGTTTTTTTTGATTTGTAATAAGCAACAAAATTATTGATTTTTTTACTGAAAAGCTTTATCCTGAGATTGATTCTTTATTTTTGTATAAAAATTTATCAAATATGGATCATATAAAAGTTGAAAATATTGCCATTTACGCCTATCATGGTTGTATGGAAGAAGAAGCCAGAATTGGTTCTGAATATTTGGTTGATGTAGCTGTAAAAGCCGATTTATCAAAATCAGCTAAAAGTGATGCTTTAAATGATACGGTTGATTACGTGCATTTAACCCAAATTGTACATCAAGAAATGGCAATCCGGTCAGAATTGTTAGAACATGTAGCCAAAAGAATCTTAGACCGAATTTTAGCAGAGCTGTCAATGGTTAAAAAAGCAACTGTTTGGGTAGCAAAAATAAATCCGCCCATTGGCGGAAATGTAGAAAAAGTAACAGTGAAATTATCTGTAAAAAGGAAATCGTAAAAAGAACTTGCTGTAAAACGAAATTTATGTAAATTTGCAATCCTTACAGGGCGTCATGGCCGAGTGGCTAGGCAGAGGTCTGCAAAACCTTCCACAGCGGTTCGAATCCGCTTGACGCCTCAAAACCGTTCCATTTACCGGAACGGTTTTTTAGTTTTCTTTAACACAAATTTGTCTTATTTTCTCCATATTTGCAAAAAAGTAGCTGGTATCTGGTATCTGGTATCAAGACTTTTAAATTCTCGATATAAAATATCATTTAAAATTGTTATATCTGAGTACGAAAATTTAAATATTTTAGTTCCAAATACCAGATACCAGATACCAGCTACTAAATACAATAGAAAAAATGAAAATATATCCCATAGAAACCACCAATTTTAAATTAGACGGCGGCGCCATGTTTGGAGTGGTGCCTAAATCGATTTGGCAACGCACCAATCCTGCTGACAGCAACAACTTAATTGATATGAGTATCCGCTGTATGCTTATTGAAGATGGAAATCGTTTGACCTTAATCGATACCGGTTTGGGCAATAAACAATCGGATAAATTCTTTAGTCACTATCATTTATACGGCGATTTTTCATTAGAAACTTCACTTCAAAAAATTGGTTTTCACAAAAATGATATAACCGATGTTTTTTTAACACATTTACATTTTGATCATTGCGGTGGAAGCATTCAGTTTAACAGCGATAAAACCGGCTATGAACCCGCTTTTAAAAATGCTGCTTTTTGGTCAAACAAAAGCCATTGGCAATGGGCAACTGTTCCAAATAAAAGAGAAAAGGCATCATTTTTGAGAGAAAATATCCATCCGATAAAAGAAAGCGGTCAATTAAAATTTGTTGAAATTCCTAAAAATGATTTATCGACTAATACTGATTTGGGATTTGATATTTTATTTGTTGATGGACACACCGAAAAACAAATGATTCCACACATCCAATATAAGGGAAAAACAATTGTTTACGCCGCAGATTTGTTGCCAACGGTTGGACATATTCCTTTACCTTACGTGATGGGATATGACACCAGACCTTTGATAACAATGGATGAAAAGGAAAAATTCTTACAATTGGCAGCGAAAAATGAATATTATATTTTCTTTGAACACGATCCGATTAACGAATTATGTACCGTTGAACAAACAGAAAAAGGAGTTCAATTAAAAGAAATATTTACCCTAAACGAAGTGTTTAATTAATAAAGTATCTTATGCAAAATTTAAAGTTTTACACATTTTTTATCGCATCCATGCTTTTTATAAACAATGGTATTGCGCAAACAAAACAAACGGCTGATAAATCAGTATTAACTGCAATCAGATCAAATGGAGCAGTTGCCAAGAAAGGTGAAATGACCGAAGCTGAAATTCAAGCATGGCCTCATATGGATATTATAAAAGATTCGGTTCCCGGAATGAGTCTTCAAAAAGCGTATGATTTTTTAGCTGATAAAAAAGGAGAAAAAGTTATTGTTGCCATTATTGATTCAGGAATAGATATTAAGCACGAAGATTTGAAAGAAGTGATTTGGACAAACACAAAGGAAATTCCAAATAACGGAATTGATGATGACAAAAACGGTTATGTTGATGATATTAACGGGTGGAATTTTTTAGGAAGCAAAAAAGGAAGTGCTTATGCGGAACAGTTAGAAATGACTAGAATTGTTAAAAAATCAGCTCCAAAATTTGAAGGGAAATTACCAATTCAAATAGAAGAAAAAGACCAAAAAGAGTTTGAATTGTATCTTAAATTATCAAATGAAATTAAAGATAGAAAAACAAAAGCATATGAAAGTAAAATGCAGTATGAATCGTACAGTAAATCACTTAAAGAAGCTCATAAAAATGTAACTGATTTATTAAAGAGGGAAAATTACACCATTGCAGAATTGGATTCTTTAGCAACAGCTCATGAAGATATGCAACCTCAGTTATTTAATTTAATGAGAATTATTGATGGAGAAGGCACCATCGAAATTGCTTTTAAATATTTAGAAGAAGGAATAGCGCATTTCACTAAACAATATACATCACCAAATTATGATATTTTATTTGACGGAAGAGCTGTTGTAGGTGATAATCCTGATGATTTTAATGATAGAAACTATGGAAATCCGAATGTGTTAGGAGTGGATGAAGAAGAAATACACGGAACACATGTAACCGGAATTGTTGCTGCAGTTCGCAATAACGGAATTGGAATGAACGGTGTAACTAATAATGTCAAAATTATGTCAATCCGCGCAGTACCAGATGGTGATGAATACGATAAAGATATTGCACTGGCTATTCGTTATGCAGTTGATAATGGAGCGAAAGTTATCAATATGAGTTTTGGAAAATCTTATTCACCACAAAAAGAATGGGTTTATGATGCCATAAAGTATGCGGCCGGCAAAAATGTGTTATTAGTTCATGCCGCCGGAAATGATTCGAAAAACATTGATAAAGAAGACAATTTTCCGAATGATTCTGATGATAAAATAAACGAGTTTGCAGATAATGTAATTACCATTGGCGCCATAACACGTCAGTTTGATGAGAATTTAGCAGCTCGTTTTTCTAACTATGGCAAAAGGAATGTAGATTTATTTGCTCCGGGTTTAGAAATATACTCAACATTTCCAAAAAACAAATATGAATCTATCCAAGGAACTTCCATGGCGACGCCGCAAGTGGCCGGAGTTGCAGCTCTAATACGTTCTTATTACCCTAAATTAAGTGCCAGTGAAGTAAAGCAAATTTTAATGGACTCAGGGGTTGATGTTCCTTTTAATGTAATACTTCCGGGTACCAGATCAGAAAAAGTTCCTTTTACAAATTTGTCAGTTTCAGGCAGAATTTTAAATGCTTATAATGCCTTATTAATGGCGCAACAGAAATCAAAATAACCAAACAGAATTATTCAATTATTCTTTTTATATTAAACCGAATAATTGTTGCAAATAAATCAACTAATAAATTGATATTGTTATAGTTGCAATCTCAATACTCAAATCCATATAAATGAAATCGAAATCATTTTCTTTTTTCTTGATAAGCTTCCTGTTTCTTTCGAGCTATAGTCAAACAGCTAATAAAAATCGTCCGGCGTATTGGCAACAAAAAGCAGCTTATAAAATGGAGATTGATATGGATGTAAAAACCTATCAATATACGGGTAAACAATATTTAATTTACACTAATAATTCTCCCGATGTATTAGATAAAGTTTATTTTCATCTCTATAACAATGCTTTTCAGCCCAATTCAGAAATGGATATTCGTTCAAGAACGATTGAAGATCCGGACAGAAGAGTAAAAGACAGAATCTTTCATTTAAAACCCCATGAAATAGGATATACCAACATCAAATTGTTGAAACAAAACGGCATTTCCTTAAATTATAAAGGGCAAGGAACGATACTGGAAGTTATATTAAATACCCCCATCAATCCGAATACTGAAACTGTTTTTGAACTGGAATTTGAAGCGCAAGTTCCGCTACAAATTCGTCGTTCGGGCAGAAATAACCGAGAAGGAATTGCCTTATCCATGGCACAATGGTATCCAAAAATGGCTGAATATGATGAAGAAGGATGGCACACAGACCCTTATATTGCCAGAGAATTTTATGGTGTTTGGGGCAATTTTGATGTAACTATTAATATCGATAAAAAATATACTGTTGGAGGAACTGGTTATTTACAAAATCCGCAGGAAATTGGACACGGCTATGAAGATAAATCCAAACCGGTTTTACATCCAAAAGGAAATAAACTAAAATGGCATTTTATTGCTCCCAATGTGCACGATTTTACTTGGGCTGCAGATCCTGATTATGTTCACGATATTCAAAAAACTAACAACGGAACAACTTTACATTTCCTCTATAAAAATAAATCAGAGATAAAGGACAGCTGGAAAACGCTACAACAATATGCCGTTAAATCGATGGAATATTTCAATAAAACGGTTGGAGAATATCCGTATGAACAATATTCTATCATTCAAGGTGGGGATGGCGGAATGGAATACGGAATGTGTACTTTAATCAGCGGAAATAGCTCTTTAGATGGATTAGTTGGAGTTATGATACACGAAATGGCTCATTCTTGGTTTCAATTTGTATTGGCTAATAATGAATTAAAATACTCTTGGATGGATGAAGGTTTTACCTCATTTATTGAAACGTTGGCATCACATAAAATATACAAACCGGTTGATAACTTTATTTTTGAACGTGAGTATGAGACTTATTACCGTTTAGTAGATTTAGGTAAAGAAGAGGCGCTTTCTACTCATGCCGATCATTTTCACACAAACGCTGCATTTACTGTTGGAAGTTACTACAAAGGACTCATTTTTCTTTCTCAATTGGGATATGTTATCGGGCAAGATAATCTCATGAAAACACTTCAAGTTTATTATGACGAATGGAAATTTAAACATCCAAATCCGAATGATTTTAAACGAGTTGCTGAAAAAGTTTCACAAATTCAATTAGATTGGTATTTACAAGAGTGGATTCAAACCACTAACACTATTGATTATGCGGTTGTTGAGGTTCATAACAATCAAATCAACTTAAAAAGAATTGGTAAAATGCCCATGCCGATCGATTTAAAAGTTGTTTATGAAGATAATACGATTGAATATTTTTATATTCCATTATCATCGATGAGAGGTAAAAAACAAACGACAGCAACTCTTTTATCCGATTGGACTTGGGCACATCCAACCTATACATTTAAAACGACTAAAACTATCAAAAGTGTAGAAATAGACAACTCGTTGTTAATGGCCGATATTGATAGAAGTAATAATTTTTATCAAAAAAATTAACTTATTGCATTAACTCTAATACGGCATCAATATTTATAAAGTCTTTTGGGAGCAACCCTTTAGACAGCATTAATAATCCGAAAAACATTAACAAAACCCCCATTCCTTTTTTTATTTTGTAAATAATGGGTGGAGTCAATTTTTTTTGAAGTTGTTTAGCGAGTGCTATTTTTCCTATATCAACCACAAAATAGGTAATCAATATAGCCAAAAAAAAATTAAATATTCTATTGCCATCCATTTCAAGATTCGAACCAAATCCCACTAAAAGTAACAACCAAAAAGCTAAAACTCCAATATTGATGAAATTAAGTAGAAATCCTTTAATAAATAATCTAAAGTAATTATTGGCTTCAGGGATAACTAAATCTTCATCTTGAACTATAATTGCGGCTTTTTTGATATACATTATAAGTCCGTAAACAAACAAAATCATTCCACCTAAAAGAAAAAGATTTGGATCATCTTTAAGGCGTTCTAACAATTGATGACTTCCAAAATACGCCATTAAAATAAATACCACATCGCCTAAAACAACTCCCAAATCGAACACAATTGCAGCTCTAATTCCTTTAACAATACTGGTGTGTAAAAGTGTAAAAAAAACAGGACCAATCATAAATGACAAACTGATACCAATGGGAATTGCTTTTAAAAAATCTTCTGTCATATCATTATAAACTGGCGTAAAGTTACATTTTTTAATGATTTTATAATACCAATTTTTAATTCATTTATTTACAAATAATATTATGCATGCATATTAAATTTTATATATTTGAAATAATTAAAATTAACCAAAAATGAATACAAAGCATCAAAACTTGACTGGACTTTTGCAAATTCAACATCCCATCATTATGGCGCCCATGTTTTTGGTTTCAAATGTTAAAATGACGATAGCCGGTATGGAAAGCGGAGTTGCTGCTTGTATTCCGGCGTTAAATTATAGAACCACAGAACTGCTTAAAGAAGCTATTTTAGAGTTGAAAGCTGCAACACCTAAAGGAGGCGCATTCGGATTTAATTTAATTGTTAATAAATCGAATATTAAATATCAAGAACAACTAAAAGTTATTTGTGAATACGGAGCAGATTTTATTATTACCTCTTTGGGTAGCCCGGAAGACACTATAAATATGGCAAAACCAAAAGGAATTAAAGTTTTTTGTGATGTTGTTAATTTAGATTTCGCTAAAAAAGTAGAATCACTGGGTTGTGATGCTGTTATTGCAGTTAATAATTTGGCGGGTGGACATCGGGGCGATTTATCTCCAGAAGTTTTAATTCCTGAATTAGTTCAAAATTGCAATGTTCCTGTTATTTCTGCAGGAGGTGTTGGTAATAAAAAAGATTTAGATAAAATGCTGGCACTTGGTGCTATTGGAGTTTCTTTGGGAAGTCCGTTTATTGCTTCAGAAGAAGCTGAAATTTCTGAGGAATACAAACAAGCATGTGTTCAATATGGTGAAAAAGATATTGTGATGACCGAGAAAATTTCCGGGACACCTTGTACTGTTATCAACACAGATTATGTTCAGAAAATTGGAACTAAACAAACTTGGATAGAAACCATTTTAAATAAAAATAAAAAGCTGAAAAAATGGGTAAAAATGTTGCGATTTATGATAGGAACATCAGCAGTTACTAATGCGGCAACCAAAGCTACCTATAAAACGGTGTGGGTTGCCGGACCCAGTATTGAATACACCAAAAAGATAGAATCGGTTAAAGAAATTGTAAAACGCTTTGTTTAAAATGAATTAATGTTATAAAGTTGAAATGTTAAATCTTTGAATCTTTCCCATTGCCGGCGTGAGCATCTTCTGCCCGTGCTTTTATACAGTTTCAGCGGATGGATAAACTCGAAATATTATAAAGTTTCAATCTTTCAATCATTCAATTTTTCAATCTTTAAATCTATTAATACCAACATTATTCAATTATCCTTTAAAAAGGTAGCAATATTTTTTAGATTAATTTGTATTTTTACGAACCTTACACAATCTTTTAATAAGATTGCGTTATGAATATATAAATCGGTTTGTTTTGAATAGATACATCAAAATTGCAATACCACTGGTTGGTTTACTTCTTTTATTCGGGTGTTCAACTCGTAAAAATGCTTATTTAAACAGAGGTTTTCACTCATTTACCGCAAAATATAATGTGCTTTATAACGGTCAGTTAGCTTTTGAAGACGGAATTAAACAGCTCAACGATAATTATAGCGATAACTATTGGGAAGTTTTGCCCATCGAACCATTAAAAATTGATGAATTGGCAATTCCAGAAATGAGTGTTTCTATTGATAATTCTTTGGATGCGTTTACAAAAGCTGAAGAAAAAGCGGTTAAAGCGATACAAAAACATTCTATGAATTTTTACAATAAAGAACGTAATCCGCAAATTGACGATGCGTATTTATTGTTAGGTAAATCCAGATATTATTCTCAGCGATTTGTTCCGGCATTAGAAGCATTTAATTATGTCATTAAAAACTATCCAAACGCTAACTTAATCAATGAAACAAAAATTTGGCAAGCCAAAACAAATCTCCGTTTACAAAATGAAGAAATAGCAATATTATCATTAAAAACATTGCTTAAAAATAATACATTATCAGACAAAGATAAATTTGATGCTCACACGGCATTAGCAATGGCTTATAAGTATTCAGACAGTATTCAGCAAGTGATGAATCATTTAAATAAATCGATCAATATTACTGATAAATTAGAGCAATCATCTAGAAATTCAATGATTTTAGGTCAATTGTATCGTCAAGAAGAAAAGATTGATTCTTCAAATTATGCCTTTCAAAAAATAATTTCAAATAAAAAAGCACCTTTCAAATATCAAATCAACGCAGCAATTGAACAAGCTAAAAACTTTGAAAGCACAGACAACGTTCAGCAAATGGTTCAAACCCTGAAAGATTTAATTAATGACAGAGACAATAGAGCGTATTTAGATAAACTACACTACCATTTAGGAATGGTTTATCTTAAAAATAAGCAAATGGATGATGCAGAAAAGCAGTTTAAAAAATCGGTAGGAGCTAAAAATGCCGATCGTTTTCAGAAAGTACTTTCTTATGAAGCGCTGGGAAATATTCATTTTAACAAAGGGAATTATTTATCTTCCGGCGGTTATTATGACAGCGTTTTGAACTTTTCTTCTGATCAAAATTCTAAAAGGTTTTTGAAAATTAAACGAATCAGAAAAAGCTTAGATGATGTTATTTTAAACGAAAATTTAGCCCAAACCAATGATAGTATTTTGCGATTGACCAACATGACCGATGATGAAAAAAGAGCTACTATAAACACATTAATTGAAAGGTTAAAATCTGATAAAAATGGTGCGCTTAAAAGTGCATCCTTAAATCCGACATCAGCTAAAACAAAAGAGAGCACGGGAAAATGGTATTTTTATAACCCGGAAGCTGTTAAAGCCGGAATCATAGAATTTCAAAAAAAATGGGGAAATCGCTCCTTAGCTGATAATTGGAAACTCAATAAATACGCGGGATTGAATACGGTAAATACCGAAAAAAATACAGTTTTAGACACAAAATTAAATCCTGAATTTTATTTAGCCGGTATTCCAACTGATAAAAAACAAATAGACAACATTCTGAAAGTAAGAAATGAAGCTTATTATAAACTCGGTTTGATTTATAAAGAACAATTCCTTAGAAATGATTTAGCCATTAACAGATTTGAAAAAGTCCTTTCTTTTGGCGAAAATGAACCTTTTTATTTGCCCGCTAAATATCATTTGTATCGCATTTATAGTGGCACAAATGAGCAAAAAGCCAATCAATTGAGAAATCAAATTATTGAACAAAATCCGAATTCTTTATATGCAACGCTAGTTCAAAAAACGGGCAAAACAATGGAGGTTTCAATCAATGAAAGCACCCCTGAAACAGCTTATAAAAAAATATACTTGATGTATGAAAATGAACAATATGATGAGGTTTTAAAGCATTTGAAAGAAGATGTTTTAAATTATAGTCAAACAGATTTAATGCCTAAATTTGAGTTATTAAAAGCATTTACGATTGGTAAAATGGAAGGAGCTTCATCATTTAAAAACGCCTTAGAATTTGTAGCGGTAACATACCCAAATTCTGAAGAAGGGAAAAAAGCCAAGGAAGTTATCAATACTATAAAAAACAATCAGATTAAATAGAATAATTAATATTACAAATAAATTAATGAATGAATTGATATTGATATCGAAATAGTTGTTCTCTCAATACTCAATACTCAAATCTATATAACATCATGTTTTCAGAAAAGAAACCAAAGCCGGAAATACAAATATTAGAAAGAAATGTAATTGGAAAAAACACTTCATTTGTTGGCAATTTAATATCAGAAGGCGATTTTAGAATTGATGGAAACGTTGAGGGAACTATCAATGTAAAAGGAAAAGTTGTTATTGGAAAGGACAGCATTATTAAAGGAACCATTATTTGCAGCGATGCTGACATTGAAGGAATTTTTACCGGGAAATTATATGTAAGCAATACTCTTTCCCTGAAATTAAATGCAGTGATCAATGGTGAAGTGAATATCAGTAAATTATCAGTAGAACCAGGAGCCACTTTTAACGCTTCCTGCAATATGAAAGGCGTTAATTATACCGATGAAAAAAATAATGGATAATCAATCTGACAAACCCATCAATAAATATATTTACTTTTCGTCTGTAGTTTTTCAAATGGCCATAACAATTACTATAGCTGCTTTTGCAGGGCAATGGCTCGATGAGAAATACCCCAACAATTACAGTTTGTTTACAGTTATTTTGTCATTATCAGCCGTTTTTGGTTCTTTGTATTTGGTGATAAAAAAAGTCATATTAATGAATAAAGAAGATGAAAAAAGAAATTAAACATTTATTAAAATATCTAATTGGGATTACTCTTTTGTTAAATGGTGCTCAGTACGGAGTTCAAAAAAATATTTTTGATTCAATTTTATTTTATTACAGCACCTTTTCTATTTATATTTTTCATTTTATAGTTACCTTCATTATTTTGGCCGGATTAATAGCAGTTAAAAACACTTTTTATGAGAAAACCGGATTTGCTTTTATGGCGTTTAGTTTGTTAAAAATGCTGGCATCGGTACTATTCTTAATACCGTTAATACAAGAAGATAATATTGATTACATACCCGATGTTCTCGCTTTTTTTATTCCCTATTTTTTATTCTTACTATTTGAAATTTTCTATGCTATTAAGATTTTAAACTCAATACCTAAAGAATAAGTTTATATTTTTGAATTAATTGTTTACTTTTGCACCAAATTTTTAGGAAGTAAACAAGATAATAATAAATGATAGCAACAAAACCACTTAAAGCAGTTTTATTAGCGATTGCGATGCTATTCTCGTTTGTTCAATTTTCATACAGTCAAGAGTATGAAGTTGAGCATACATCAGAAAATCAACCTGAAAAAGAATTTAATGCCGGTGATTTAATCAATCATCACATTGCCGATTCTCATGAATTTCACCTTATTGATTGGAATGGTGTTTCGTATTCAATGCCATTGCCCATTATTCTGTACACCAATAATGGATTGGTAACATTTTTATCGAGTGAATTTCATCATGATAATGAAGGAAAAGTTATTGTTGAACGAAAAGGGCAACAATTTGTGCGTATTCACGACGGAATTTTTTATGCTGATAAAGTCGTTGATGACCATCCAAGTGTTATGGATTTTTCATCGAGACCGCTTAATTTCTCCATTACCAAATTGGTATTTTCCATGCTGATGTCGGTAATTATTTTATTCATAGTTTTCATAAGCGTTGCTAAATCATATAAAAACAATCCAAATGCGCCAAAAGGTTTAACAGGTTTTATGGAGCCCTTGGTTTTATTTGTACGCGATGACATTGCTATTCCAAATATAGGAAAGAAAAATTACGCTAAATACATGCCGTATTTATTGTCTATTTTCTTTTTTATTTGGATTAATAATTTAATCGGATTGATTCCTTTTTTTCCATTTAGTGCCAACTTAACCGGGAATATTGCTTTTACTTTTGTATTGGCCTCACTCACTTTTCTGATTACCACTTTCAGCGGAAATAAATATTACTGGAAACATATTTTAATGCCTCCTGTACCTTGGTTATTATACCCAATTATGGTTCCAATAGAAATCATTGGTATGTTAACAAAACCTTTTGCATTGATGATTCGTCTTTTTGCCAACATTGCAGCAGGACATATTATCATATTGAGTTTAGTTTCTTTGATATTCATATTTAAAACAATAGCAATTGCTCCAGTTTCTGGTGCATTTGTCATCTTTATGACTATGTTGGAATTGTTAGTTGCGGCATTACAAGCGTATGTATTTACCTTGTTATCAGCACTGTTTATTGGTCAGGCAGTAGCCGATGACCATCATTAAAAAGAATGTTTAATTAGTAATTATAAATTTAAGATTATGGTATTAGCTGGAATTGGTGCTGGACTTGCTGCAATAGGCGCAGGTTTAGGCATTGGTAAAATTGGTGGTTCAGCGATGGATGCAATTGCACGTCAACCTGAAGCTGCTTCAAAAATTCAAACTGCAATGATTATTGCTGCTGCACTTATTGAAGGTGTTGCACTTTTTGCTGTAGTAGTTGCGTTAATCGCAAAGTAAATTTTTACATCAAACACTTTAACGGTTGGTTAAAGTGTTTGATTATTAAGTATTGTTAATAAAAAATAAGATATAAATTATGAATTTTGTAGCACCTGAAAGTTTAATATTTTGGACTACCATTATTTTCTTAGCATTTTTCTTTTTGTTGAAAAAATTAGCGTGGAAACCAATTTTAAACGCAGTAAAAGAAAGAGAAGACTCTATTAATGATGCCTTGTTATCTGCAGAAAAAGCACGTTTAGAAATGCAAAATTTAAAAAATGATAATGAGCGTATTTTAAAAGAAGCCAGAGCTGAAAGAGATGCGATGATGAAAGATGCGAAGGAAATTAAAGATAAATTAATTTCAGAAGCAAAAGAGGAAGCAAAAAAGCAATCGGCAAAGCTAATTGAACTGGCAAAATTTACTATACAAAATGAAAAACAAGCTGCTATCGTTGAATTAAAAAATCAAGTGGCAGAATTGTCTATCAGTATTGCTGAAAAAGTTCTTAAAGAAGAATTATCATCCAAAGAAAAACAATTAAAAGTTATTGGTGATATGTTAAAAGATGTGAAGCTAAACTAAGCTTATGAAAGGAACAAGAGCAGCATTACGATACGCAAAAGCGCTACTCAATCTGGCTAAAGAGCATGGATTACACGAAGATGTAAATGAAAATATGCTTCTTATCGCCAACACTATTTCTGAAAGCAAGGAATTGCAGGTAATGTTAAAAAGTCCCATTATTAAATCTGAAACAAAAAGAAATGTGCTTAATGCTATTTTTGAATCACGTGTCAATGATTTATCAAAAGGATTGATTGATTTATTAATAGAAAATAAGCGGATTGAATTATTGTGGCTTACAGCTAAAGAATACACCATTATTTTTGATTTCTTAATGGGTTATGAAGTTGCAATAGTGACAACAGCTATTCCGTTAACGTCAGAAATGGAAAAAACAATTTTGGATAAAATCAATACACTTACCTCTAAAGAAGTGAGTATTAAAAATGTTATAAATCCGGAAATTATAGGAGGTTTTGTTTTAAGATTAGGAGACGTTCAATACGATGCAAGTATTTTGCGCATATTCCAAAGATTAAGAAGAGATTTTAAAAAGAATTTATATTTACCAAATTATTAAAAAAATAGTATCTCAATAGATAAAAAAATGACAATGGCAGCAGTTAGACCAGCTGAAGTTTCAGCAATTTTAAAGCAACAATTAACAGGATTTGAAAGTAATGCAACTCTTGATGAAGTTGGGACAGTATTACAAGTAGGTGATGGTATTGCTCGTGTTTACGGATTAGAAAATGTGCAATACGGTGAGTTAGTTCAATTTGATAATGGCTTAGAAGGTATTGTATTAAACTTAGAGGAAGACAATGTTGGAGTGGTGCTTTTAGGATCTTCTACCGAAATTAAAGAAGGAGCAACCGTAAAACGCACACAGCGTATTGCTTCTATTAGAGTAGGTGAAGGAATTGTAGGTAGAGTAGTAGATACTTTAGGAAATCCAATAGATGGTAAAGGATCTGTTGACGGTGAAACTTTTGAAATGCCGTTAGAGCGTAGAGCTCCAGGAGTAATTTTCCGTCAGCCGGTAAATGAACCGTTACAAACAGGAATTAAAGCAGTCGATGCTATGATTCCTATCGGAAGAGGACAAAGAGAGCTTATCATTGGTGATAGACAAACAGGAAAATCTACTGTTGCTCTTGATACTATTTTAAATCAAAAAGAATTTTACGATGCAGGAGTTCCTGTGTATTGTATATATGTTGCCATTGGTCAAAAAGGATCTACAATTGCAGGAATTGCTAAAATGTTAGAAGAAAGAGGAGCTCTAGCTTATACAACTATTGTTGCTGCCAATGCTTCAGATCCTGCCGCAATGCAAGTTTATGCGCCATTTGCAGGTGCTGCAATCGGTGAATATTTTAGAGATACCGGTCGTCCGGCTTTAATTGTTTACGATGATTTATCTAAGCAAGCCATCGCTTACCGTGAGATTTCATTAATTTTAAGAAGACCACCGGGACGTGAAGCATATCCTGGAGATGTTTTCTATCTTCACTCAAGATTATTGGAAAGAGCCGCAAAGATTATCGACAATGATGTAATTGCCCAGAAAATGAATGATATCCCGGTTTCTTTAAAAGATAAAGTTAAAGGAGGAGGTTCTTTAACCGCTTTGCCAATTATCGAAACTCAAGCAGGTGATGTATCGGCTTATATTCCTACCAACGTAATCTCAATTACTGACGGACAAATATTCTTAGAATCTGATTTATTTAATGCAGGTGTTAGACCCGCCATTAACGTAGGTATTTCGGTATCACGTGTGGGTGGTAATGCTCAAATTAAATCGATGAAAAAAGTAGCGGGTACATTGAAACTAGACCAGGCTCAATATAGAGAATTAGAGGCTTTTGCTAAGTTTGGATCTGATTTAGATGCAGCTACATTGAATGTTATTAACAAAGGTAGAAAGAACGTTGAGATCTTAAAACAAGCTCAAAACGACCCTTATACTGTAGAAGATCAAACTGCAATTATATACGCTGGAACTAATAATTTATTAAGAGATGTTCCTGTAAATAAAGTAAAAGAGTTTGAAAAAGATTATTTAATATTTCTTAACGCTAAGCATAAAAATATATTAGTTGATCTAAAAGCCGGTAAATTAACAGATGAAATTACGGATACTTTAAAAGAAGCAGCCAAAGAAATTTCAGCAAAATATAATTAAGGAATTCTAAATTTTGAATTCTAAATTTTAAATGTTGGATTTAATTTAAAATTCAACCTTCAAAATTCAACATAGACAAAAGATGGCAAACTTAAAAGAAATTAGAAATAGAATTGCTTCGGTTTCTTCAACCATGCAAATTACCAGTGCCATGAAAATGGTATCGGCAGCAAAGTTGAAGAAAGCTCAAATTGCCATAACACAAATGAGACCGTATGCGAACAAACTAACAGAATTGTTGCAAAGTTTAAGCGGAACATTGAGTATTGAATCAGGAGGAGTTTACGTTGATCAACGCGAAGTGTCAAATGTTTTATTTGTAGTAATCACTTCTAATAGAGGATTGTGTGGCGCATTTAACGCACAAGTTATTAAAATGACGCTTCAGTATATTGAAGATAATTATAAAGATAAAAATGTCACATTTTTAACAATCGGTAAAAAAGGAAATGATATTTTATCAAAAACTTATACCATTGTTCAAAATCAAAGTGCTATATATGAAGATTTAACATTCGAAAACAGCTCTAAAATTGCCTCTTTTTTGATGGAAAGTTTTGCAGATAAAACCTATGATAAAATCTATTTAGGATATAATATGTTTAAAAATGCTGCAAATCAAATTCCAACCATAGAACAATTTTTGCCAATAGTTCCGCCAAAAGGAGATGCTAATAATAACTTAGATTATATTTTTGAACCCTCTAAAAATGAAATTGTGTTGGAATTAATTCCTAAGTCATTAAAAATGCAATTGTATAAAGCGATTAGAGATTCGTTTGCCGCAGAACACGGTGCGCGTATGACCGCAATGCACAAAGCAACAGACAATGCCAATGACCTTAAAAATGAGCTCAAACTCAATTATAACAAAGCCAGACAGGCGGCCATTACCAATGAAATTTTAGAAATTGTAGGTGGAGCAGAAGCTTTAAACGGATAAAAAAACAACTTAAAAAACAAAAAGAGCTCCGAAAATTCGGAGCTCTTTTTTTGTGAAATTATGAAAGCATTTTAAAATGAAAAACTGACACCCAAAGTTCCGGTATTACCCGCCTCAATAAACAAATCAAGATTTTTAGAAATGGAATAGGCAACGCCTATTTGAGGATCAAAATTAAGAAAATCGATACCGAGCACCCCTAATTCAACGCCACCATATACCGATAAATTATCCGGCAAGGGAATTACAGAATTTAAATAAAAATCACCGCGAACAAAGGCGTAAGAATCATTTAATACATATGCCCCAACGCCTACTGAAAACATATTACTGATTCCGTGATGATAAACTACTTTAATATTTTCCTTATTTCCAAAAAAATTAGCGCCGACACTAAGGTGCTGACTTCCATTATAATTATCAACTTGAGCATAAACGAAAGTTGACAATAGAACCGTAACTAAAATTAGAATTATTTTTTTCATAATATAAATTTTGGCATGATAATTGAGATTTGACTAACAAAGAAATTTACTCCTCTAAAAATACAAAAATAATATTTTAATAAATAATTAGAAGGCGTAAAATGATGTTTTTTTTAAACATCTAAAATAGAAAAGTAGTATTAAAAATAAAGTTTGGTTAGTTGATTTTTAGTTGGTTAGTGATAGCCAATTAAGCGAAAGTCCCGATCTCTCGGGACTTTTCGTTTTTATTTATTCAAATGTTATCGTTCCTACATCGGTAACATTGCCCAGTGTAACAGTAATATTTTCTACAGTTTTTGGAGAGAAACCAGATGAAGTGTCTGGAGTAAATAATAATTTATAAGTAGCAGGCGGAACTCCTTTTACCAAAAACTTTCCAGTCAAATCAGTATGAGTTCTTAGAGTATCAGTACCATTAATGGCACTTACTTGAGTGATGAACTCAAAAGGCGTGACCTTCCCTGCTATGGCGCCTGAAGTAGCTTCAGCAACGACTCTAATAACAGGTTTTAGATTGTATTTACCAGAGTTTGCTGCTTTTACTATTGATTTATTAACATCAAAATCAAGGATAAAAGTATAAAGTAATCCACCCATCAGTTCCGTGTGAAAGTTCAATTTTAAACCTGATTGTTGTGAGCTAGGTGTATCTAATTTAGTTAGTTCACCATTAATTTTTATTGAATTATTTTCGCCTAAAACCAGTCGCATTTGATTTATTTGACCCGAAGGTATTTCTGAATCGGCAATCAACGCTTCAACACCTCCAGTATATTCTAACAAGTTATAAATACCTTGTTTTACATTTCCGATACTTTCCCAGCCATTACCGCTTTCAGTTCGGTTGATTAATACATCTTTAAGATCAATATTAACTTCTTCGTAATCTCCGGGAGCATCTACCAACTTAATTTGCACCCGAGTCATTTGTGTGGTATCATTGCTACATCCCTGTAAGAACATCATTACAACAATTACCAACACCATTTGAATAAAATGTTGTTGTTTCATAATAATTAAAATTTTAAATTAAATTTTGGGTTTGGGTATAGTCGATATGCCCAAATGTACAAATTTTATTTATAAAAATATTAAAAATCAAATTTTATTCCTTGAGCTAACGGTAATTGAGTTCCGTAATTAATAGTATTTGTTTGACGTCTCATATAAACTTTCCAGGCATCAGAGCCACTTTCTCTACCTCCGCCAGTTTCTTTTTCACCTCCAAAAGCGCCTCCAATTTCAGCCCCAGAAGTTCCAATATTAACATTAGCAATACCACAATCTGAGCCATTTGCAGAAAGGAATAATTCCATTTCGCGCATATTGTTGGTAAATATAGAAGATGATAATCCTTGAGGAACACCATTCTGATATGCAATAGCTTCTTCTATTGTATTGTATTTCATCACATATAAAACAGGTGCAAAAGTTTCTTCTTGTACAATTTCAAAACTATTTTCTGCCTCAATAATACATGGTCTAACATAACATCCACTTTCATAACCATCACCTGTTAAGACGCCACCATCAACAATCATTTTACCACCTTCTTTTTTGGCTTTTTCAATAGCATTTAAATAATCTTTTACTGCACCCTTATCAATTAACGGACCCACATGATTTTTAGCATCTAAAGGATTTCCAATCGTAAGTTGAGCATAAGCTTTTTGCAATACGTCTATTGTTTTGTCGTAAATACTTTCGTGTATAATTAATCTACGTGTACTTGTACAACGTTGCCCAGCGGTTCCAACGGCTCCAAATACAGCCCCAATTAATACCATAGATAAATCTGCTTCTTTAGAAACAATGATGGCATTATTACCACCTAATTCTAATATTGTTTTACCAAATCGTTCTGCAACTGTTTTTGCCACGTGTCTTCCAATACGAGTAGAGCCGGTAAATGAAATTAGTGGAATACGTTTATCATTATTTATTAAATCTCCATTTTCATTACCAATAACCAAACAGCTTACACCTTCTGGTACATTATTGTTTTTTAACACTTCACCAATAATATTTTGACATGCAATAGCGCATAAAGGTGTTTTTGAAGATGGTTTCCAAACACATACATCACCACAAACCCAAGCTAAAGCGGTATTCCAAGCCCAAACGGCTACCGGAAAATTAAAGGAAGAAATAATTCCTACAATTCCAAGTGGATGATATTGTTCGTACATACGATGCATTGGGCGTTCGCTATGCATTGTAAGTCCGTACAATTGTCTAGATAAGCCAACTGCAAAATCGCAGATATCAATCATTTCTTGTACTTCTCCTAGACCTTCTTGCAGACTTTTTCCCATTTCATAAGAAACCAATTCGCCAAGAGGTTGTTTTAATTCGCGAAGTTTATCACCAAATTGTCTAACAAATTCACCGCGTTTTGGTGCAGGAATTTGTTTCCACGCTATGGCTGCTGCTTCAGCAGTTTTCATCACCATTTGATATTCTGTTGCGGTAGAAGTTCCTACAGAACCGATAAGTGTTCCATCTACAGGAGAAAAAGAATCTAAAATTGTCCCTGAAGTTTTTAAATGATTTAACCCTGTTGATGCTCCATAATTTAATTCTTTAACACCTAATTTTTTTAATGTTTCTGAAATTGAAGATTGTATTGCTGAAGTATTCATGATTTATTATTTTATACCATTATTAATTATGAACTAAACCAATCGCAATTGGTATTAGTGGTACAAAAATACAAATTTTTTATGGCTAAGCAGTTCGAAATATAGAAATCTAACCTTATGAAATAGTAGCGGAACATTTTTGTAAATTTGCTTTATCAAAATGAAATATGTTTAGAAATCGCATTTTTAAAATTGGCTCATCAGAAGAATTTGAACAATTGGCGTTGGAAATTTTTCAACATCAAGCAAAAAACAATATCGTTTACAAACAGTTTTTAGATATTTTAAAATTTGACACCGCATCAGTAAAAAAAACAATTGATATTCCTTTTTTGCCGATTTATTTTTTTAAACGATTTGAAATCATCACCGGAAAGAATAAACCGCAGGAAATATTTTTGAGCAGTGGCACTACCGGAATCATCCAAAGTAAACATTTTGTGACTGATGTTGCTGTTTATAAAGAAAGTTACATCACTGCTTTTGAGCATTTTTATGGCTCGATTAAGGATTATACCATTTTGGCTTTATTACCCTCCTATTTAGAGCGAGAGGGTTCTTCTTTGATTTATATGGTAGATGATTTCATCAAAAAAACGCAAAATTCGGATAGCGGATTTTACTTAAATGATTTAGACAAATTGGCTGAAAAGTTGCATGAATTAAACTCAAAAGGAATAAAAGTTTTGTTGATGGGTGTTACTTATGCACTTTTAGATTTAATTGAAAACCAACAGTTTAATCTCCAAAATACGATGGTGATGGAAACGGGCGGGATGAAAGGAAAAAGACGCGAAATGATTCGGGAAGAACTGCATGAGAAATTGTGTAAGGGATTTGGCGTTACTGAAATCCATTCTGAATACGGAATGACTGAACTGTTGAGTCAAGCGTATTCTAAAGGAAATGGTATTTTTGAAACACCTCCTTGGATGAAAATTTTGATACGCGATACCGAAGATGCTTTTTCTTATTTGCCACCTCAAAAAAGTGGCGGCATCAATATAATTGACTTGGCTGATTATAATTCATGTTCGTTCATCGCCACTCAAGATTTAGGGAAAACACATCCCAACAATACCTTTGAAGTGTTGGGCAGATTTGACCACTCCGATATCAGAGGATGCAATCTTTTAATAGGATAACTCTAAAGTTTTTAAAGTTTGAATGTAATAATGTTGTAAAGTATTGTGCCTATTATTTTTTAAAATCAACAAACAGTTTTTCAATACATTTTCTGCGATTTAACCTTTAAAATAAAATAGCTTTTCTTTCCACGTTGCAAAAGGATATATTTTTCTGCAATTAAATCAGCGGTTGAAATTTGATAAGCTTCAGCAACTTTTTCTTTGTTTACCGAGATAGAATTTTCGCTCAACGCCCTGCGAACTTCCGAATTTGATTTTAAAAATCCGGTTTCTGAAAAAGCAGCCACAATATCCAGTCCTTTATTAATTTGTTCAGTAGTAATTTCTGCTTGTGGAACGCCTTCAAAAACATCTAAAAAAGTTTGTTCATTAAGATTTCTTAAATCGGTTGCAGTAGAACTTCCAAATAAAATAGCCGATGCTTTTACGGCATTTTCATATGCTTCAACACCATGCGTCATAATGGTAACTTCTTCGCCAATTTTCTTTTGAAGTAAGCGCAAATGTGGCGCATTTTTATGTTCGGCAATTAAATTATCAATGGTAGATTTATCTAAAAAAGTAAAAATTTTGATATAACTTTCAGCATCTTCATCCGAAGTATTGAGCCAATATTGATAAAATTTATAAGGTGATGTTCTCCCCGCATCCAACCAAACATTTCCTTCGGCGGTTTTACCAAACTTGGTTCCATCGGCTTTGGTAATGAGCGGGCAAGTAATGGCATACGCTTTACCTTGTACTTTTCTTCGGATGAGTTCTGTTCCGGTGGTAATATTTCCCCATTGGTCTGAACCGCCCATTTGTAACTTGCAATTCTTATTTTGATATAAATGCAAAAAATCGTATCCTTGAAATAATTGATAGGTAAATTCGGTAAACGACATGCCTTCTCCGTTTTCAGATTCCAACCTGTTTTTTACAGAGTCTTTCGCCATCATATAATTAACAGTGAGATGCTTGCCAACATCACGCACAAAATCGATGAGCGTAATGTTTTTCATCCAATCGTAATTGTTCACTAATTCGGCGGCATTGTCGCCGGTTGTATTAAAATCTAAATAACGAGATAGCTGTTCTTTAACACCTTCGATATTTTTTAACAAAGTTGCTTCATCCAATAAATTTCTTTCGGATGATTTACCCGATGGATCACCCACCATTCCGGTAGCGCCACCCACCAAAGCGATGGGTTTATGACCGGCAATTTGAAAATGTTTTAATAGGATGATGGGAACCAAACTTCCAATATGCAAAGAATCGGCGGTTGGGTCAAATCCGATATATCCGGTGGTTTTATTTTTAAGTAAAAATTCTTCTGTATCGGGGATTAAATCACTCAATAATCCTCTCCAACGCAATTCTTCAACAAAATTTTTCATATGTGAATAATTAATTGTTTTTTATTGGTCATATGGAATTGTTCATTCATTATTTATTTTTCTTTTTGGTATTCACGAACTAACGTTTCGCCAGTTTGATTAAATTTTTTTCAGTGTTCAGTGATTGCTTCGCAATTGTGTATTACAAACATGGTTATTTCATCCATTATAAATTTTCACAAAGATAAAAATCAATGTAGAATATGAAGTGTTTATAGAATATTTCTTTACTTTAGCCCTATGATATTAGTTACAGGAGGTACCGGTTTAGTGGGTTCGCATTTGTTGTATTGGCTTACCCAAGAACAGCAAAAAGTGCGTGCTATATATAGAAATAAAGCCGGATTAGCAGCCGTTAAAAATGTTTTTAGCTATTATACTTCGGATGTTGAATTGTATTTTTCCAGCATTGAATGGGTTGAAGCCGACATTATTAATGTGACTTCTTTAGAAAGAGCTTTTGAAGGAATTACGCATGTTTACCACGTGGCGGCGCTGGTTTCTTTCAATCCGAAGGATTATTTTGCCATGCGAAAAATTAATATTGACGGAACGGCGAATGTGGTTAATTTGTGCATCGAAAGAGGCATTAAAAAATTGTGTTATGTAAGTTCTATTGCTACGCTGGAAAAAAGCTCTAAAAATGAACCGATTTCAGAATCGAGTGAGTGGAATGCCGAATCTAACAATTACGGTTATGCCATTACCAAATACGGCGCAGAAATGGAAGTTTGGCGCGCTACACAAGAAGGTGTTCCGGTGGTTATGGTCAATCCCGGGGTAATTTTAGGTCCAGGTTTTTGGCACCAAGGAACGGGTGAGTTGTTTAAAAAGGGTTTTCATAATTTTCCATTTTATTCAGAAGGCGTTACCGGTTTTGTGGGTGTAAATGATGTGGCAAAAGCGATGATTTTATTGATGAAAAGTGATGTTCAAAACGAACGCTTTTTATTGGTATCAGAAAATAAATCGTTTAAAGAGATACTATTTGGAATGGCTGATAACTTTGGTAAAAAACGCCCATTTATCAAAGTAAATAAGTTATTGGCAGAACTTGCCTGGATGGCAGATTTGCTCCTATCTAAAATATCAGGAAGAGAAATTTCTATCTCAAAACAGTCGGCACGCGCTTCATTGAACGTTTATGAATATTCATCGGATAAAATAAAAACACAATTGAATTTTGAGTTTGAAAAAATGCAAGAAGTCATTAAAGCGACTTGTAATTCATTTTTAAAAGATAAAAAGGGCTAGTATTCCTCTTCCTCTTCAAATTTTCGCTGTTTCTTTTCTTCTAAAGTTGGTTTTTTAAGTATTTTTTTTTCGTTAAGTTTACCGCGTCTGATAGAATCTTCTTTTTTAGCAATAGCATCGTATTTGATTTTCATTTCTTTCAATCGGTTATCTACTGTTTTAAGAATTGCCTCATAATCATCAATTTTGGTAGTGTAATAAAAATTGCTTTCTGCAAATCGAATACTGTCAATTTGATATTTCTCGTATACTAAAGGCATATAATCAACCGAACGCTCTAAATCTTTATTATGCACAGATCTTGCGCCCTCGGCTAAATACATATCGGTTAAAATATCGGCCATCACTTTTTTTGAAATTAAGTTATCCGGTTTTTTATAAATGGTGTTGCTGGTACAAGCACTTGCTACAATGAACACCAAAATTGTATAAATTATTTTTTTCATCGATTGAATGCTAATCGTTTTCCTTTTATATCAGTAGCAAAATTCTCGTTTTGATAAACCAAATTTCCGTTTACAAAAGTATGGGTTATTTTTGATTGAAATGTAGTTCCTTCAAAAGGCGACCATCCGCATTGATATAAAATATTTTCTTGAGTTACTTCCCACGGATTGTTCATATCAACCAATACCAAATCAGCAAAATAACCTTCGCGGATAAATCCTCTTTTATCAATTTGAAATAAAATTGCCGGATTGTGACACATTTTTTCCACCATTTTTTCGATGGATATTTTTTGTTGATGAACCATTTCTAACATGGCGGGCAAAGCGTGTTGAACCAGCGGTCCGCCACTTGGCGCTTTGGTGTAAACCTGATTTTTTTCTGCTAAAGTATGGGGCGCATGGTCGGATGCAATGACATCAATTCTGTCATCCAATAAGGCATTCCATAAGCCATCTTTATCATTTTTTGTTTTGATAGCCGGATTCCATTTGATGAAATTTCCTTTTTGAGCGTAATCACGATCATCAAACCAAAGGTGATGAATACAAACTTCGGCGGTTATTTTTTTGTCTTTTAACGGAATTTCATTGCTAAACAAGTCGGTTTCTTTGGTGGTTGACAAATGAAAAACATGCAAACGAGCTTTGGTTTTTTTAGCCAAAGCAATGGCTTTTGAAGATGAAAGATAGCAGGCTTCTTCGCTTCTGATAATGGGATGAAATTCGATGGGAATATCATCGCCATATGTTGCTTTATAAATTGAAAGATTATTTTGAATGGTGGTTTCATCTTCACAATGTACCGAGATTAATAAATTGGTTGATGAAAATAATTTTTCCAAAAAAGTTTCATCATCCACCAACATATTTCCTGTGGAAGAACCCAAAAAAAGTTTGATTCCGGCAACTGTTTTTGGATTGGTTTTGAGCAGTTCATCCAAATTATTATTAGTTCCGCCTATCATAAAAGAATAATTTACCAAAGATGAATTGGCGGCAATTTTGAATTTATCTTCTAACAATTCCTGTGTAATACAGGGCGGATTGGTATTGGGCATTTCGATAAATGAGGTAATTCCGCCGGCAACTGCCGCTTTAGATTCAGATGCAATGGTCGCTTTGTGTGTTAATCCGGGTTCGCGAAAATGCACTTGGTCATCAATAACGCCCGGAAGTAAAAATTGACCTTTTGCATCAATAATTTGAGTATCCTTATCGGCTAAAATTTTAGCTGCAATTTTTTTGATAAATCCGTTCTCCATCAATAAATCACTTTTGTAAATAGTTCCTTCATTTACAATCGTTGCGTTTTGAATAAGAATTTCAGTGCACATAATCAATTATTTTGGCAATCCTTTTAGTCGTAATTTGATCACTCCAAACACCGCTTCAGAAATGATAGAGCCATTCATTTTTGATTCGCCTTTGGTTCTATCAGTAAAAATTACAGATACTTCTTTGATGTTAAACTTGTGTTTCCATGCTTTAAATTTCATTTCAATCTGAAACGCATATCCAACAAATTGAATCTTGTTTAATTTGATTGTTTCCAATACTTTTCTTTTATAACACACAAATCCGGCCGTAGTATCGCAAACAGGAATATTGGTGATAAAACGAACGTATTTTGAAGCGAAGTAAGATAACAAAACTCGTTTCATGGGCCAATTAACCACATTTACACCCATAGAATAACGCGATCCGACCGACATATCTGCGCCTTCCAATTCGCAGGCGTTGTAAAGTCTTATTAAATCATTTGGATTGTGAGAAAAATCAGCATCCATTTCTATGATATATTGATATGATTTTGACAAAGCCCAATGAAATCCGTGAATATACGCTACACCTAAACCGGTTTTTTCTTTGCGAATTTCTAAATATAATCGATTGGGAAATTGATGGATTAAATCTTGAACAATTTGAGCCGTTCCGTCAGGAGAGCTATCATCAACAATTAAAATATCAAATTCTTTTTCTTGTGAAAACACCGCATTGATAATAGCAGCAACGTTTTCTTTTTCATTATAGGTAGGAATAATTACCAGCGTATCAGACATATCTAAAATTTTAGCAAAGTTAAACTATTTTATTTCTAATTTTGCGTGATTAAACTAAGCTGGAATTTGTTTTATAACAATCGATTTGTAAATGTTGGACTTTACCTTTAGAAATATTCCTAATACAGATTGGATCACAGGCGTATTGCTTTTGATAATTTTATTATTGGGTTTTGCTAAAATGATTCATCAAGATAAATTTAATAAAATACTAAGATTGTTTACAAGTAACAGGTATTTTCTTAATTACGGCAAGGAGAGCAACAGAACTTTTAACACTTTTTCCAATGTGATGCATTTGGTTCAATTGTTATCTTTTACTTTATTGGGATACCTGATTATTCAAAAGTGGACACGATATAATGAAATTCAATACGAGTTTAATTATCTAGATCTTTTTGGATTTATAACTTTATACCTTATCGGAAAGTTAATAATTTTAAAATTGATAGGAATCATTTTTAAATTTCATAAACTACAAGACAATCTTATATTTTTGAAAATTAGTTATTTAAATTTAATTGCTGTTTATCTCATTCCATTAATAGCTTTTTTAACATATAGCGAAATAATTAACAAACAAATTATATACCTCTCAATAATATATGTTCTATTTTTATTTTTATTCAGTTACCTCTTAATATTGTTAAATAATAAAAAAATCATATATAATAATTTTTTCTATTTTATTTTGTACATTTGCACGCTCGAAATAGCGCCATTGTTGATAGTAATGAAGTTAGTGTTTTAAGTAATAAAAAGAAAAAGCATGAAAGTGAAAACAATTCTGGTTTCCCAACCGGAGCCTACCACTGAAAATTCTCCGTATTTCGAATTATCTGAAAAACTGAAGGTTAAAGTTGATTTTAGATCTTTTATTCATCTCGAAGAAGTTGAAGCGAAAGATGTCAGAATTCAAAAAATTGATTTTAAAAACTATACTGCAATTATTTTAACGAGCAGAAATGCTGTTGATAATTTTTTTAGAGTTGCAGAAGAAATGCGCTTTAAAGTTCCGCAAGACATGAAATATTTTTGTTTGTCTGAGGCGGTTGCTTTTTATTTACAACGCTATATTGTTTACAGAAAACGCAAAATTTATATGGGAGAAAAGAATTTCTCCGACTTAATTAAAATCATTAAAAAACACAAAGAAGAAAAGTATTTATTGCCATCTTCCGATAAATTACAAGCCTCAATTCCAGAGGAGTTAAATGAGAGTGGAGTAAAATGGGACAAAGCAGTTTTATATAAAACAGTCGTTACTGATTTAACTGATTTGGAAAATGTTTTTTATGATATTTTGGTTTTTTTCAGCCCATCAGGAATAGACTCACTGTACCATAATTTCCCTGATTTTCAGCAAAACAAGACCCGCATTGCTGTTTTTGGAAACACAACAGTAGAAGCCGCCGTTGCTAGAGGATTAAAATGCAATATTATTGCACCAACACCTGAAACACCTTCAATGACAATGGCATTGGAAAAATATATAACAGAAATTAATAAAAATAACGCTAAGGAAATACTAGAAAAAACCGAATAATCATTCGGTTTTTTTATGCAAACAAGTATTTAAAAACATCTTCTATTTTAGAAACATTGATGATTTGAATTGAGCTATTTCGTTTTTCAAATTTATTATACTTAGAAACAAATATTTTTTCATAACCCAATTTTTCTGCTTCTTTTATCCGTTGATCAATCCGACTTATAGGTCTTATTTCTCCTGCTAAACCGACTTCTGCAGCAAAACAGAAATTTTGAGGAATGCTTTCATCTTCGTTGGATGATAAAATTGCCGCGACTACAGCTAAATCAATGGATGGATCTTCAACAGTTATACCTCCGGTGATATTTAGAAAAACATCTTTTACACCTAATTTAAATCCGGCCCGTTTTTCTAAAACTGCCAATAACATATTTAATCTTTTTAAATTATAACCGGTTGACGAGCGCTGCGGAGTTCCGTAAACAGCGGTGCTTACTAAGGCCTGAACTTCAATCATCAAAGGTCTGGCTCCTTCAATTATAGAAGCAATTGCAATGCCGCTTAGAGATTCTTCTTTTTGAGAAATTAATATTTCTGATGGATTTGCAACTTCTCTTAAACCGGTTGTTTGCATCTCAAAAATTCCTAATTCTGCTGCAGAACCATAACGATTTTTATGAACTCTAAGAATTCTGTGTATATGATTTCTATCGCCTTCAAATTGTAAAACAACATCAACCATATGTTCTAAAATTTTAGGACCGGCCAACTGACCATCTTTAGTTATATGTCCAACTAAAAAGACTGGAGTGGCTGTTTCTTTTGCGAATTTGATGAGTTCGGCAGCAGATTCTCTAATTTGAGAAACAGTTCCGGGAGTTGCATCTAAATAGTCAGTATAAAGTGTTTGAATAGAGTCTATTATAAGAATTTCCGGTTGAAGTTCTTCAATATTTTTGAAAATATGTTGTGTATTAGTCTCGGTTAGAACATAACAATTGGGGTTGTTTTGTTTTAATCGTTCTGAACGCATTTTGATTTGAGTTAAGCTTTCTTCACCAGAAACATAAAGAACTTTATGCGTTGAAAGCATTGCAATTTGAAGCATTAAAGTTGATTTTCCAACACCGGGCTCACCGCCGACCAAAACAACAGAACCTCTTACTAATCCTCCGCCTAAAACTCTATTTAATTCATCGCTTTTAGTTGAAATTCTATCTTGTTCACTTAGCTCAATTTCAGAAATTCGTTGAGGTTTAGGAACTTTTTTAACTGATGAATTGGCAGTCCATTCTCTTTTAGATTCCTTTTGAATAATTTCCTCTACAATTGTATTCCATTCATGACAAGAAGTACACTGACCTTGCCATTTTGAAAATTGTGTTCCGCAACTTTGACAAAAGAAAGTTGTTTTTGTTTTAGCCATTTCAGATGAAATTATTCTTCCCAACCCCAAGGTGCAGCAGGAGTTGAAATAGGTTTGGTTAAATCAAATCGAACAGAAAATAAACGATCAGTTCCTATTCTTCTTAAATTATAAGTAAAGGAAATTTCATCAATGGTAATCCACCAAACATTGGTAGAGGCATATGAAATTAAATCAGCTGTTTCCTGATCAGCAGGAAAAAACTGAATGTTTGGTAATCCGGCATTGGAAGTTGTGCCTCCATATTGTGTCACTTCATCAGGTGTTCCATCTTTATGTCGATGGTCATGTTTAAGCTGAATTCTATCGTTTTGTAGACTTAAAACCCAAGTTCTAGATTTATCTTCGCCAACAAAAAACGGAATGCGGATAGTATTTTCTGAACAAGAACGCACATGCATCACTAATTTATTCCCTCTGAAAGAATCGTTTTCCGGTGCTTCTATTACCGTTCCTTCGTAAGAATTTCCACAGTGATTTTTAAGATTTTTCCAAAATTGGACTGCTCCACTTTCTTGTTGGGCTCCAGCTTTAATTGTTATGAAAACAATCAAAAATAAGATAATTTTTTTCATTTC
The DNA here is from genome assembly GCA_030683815.1 of Flavobacteriaceae bacterium. Lineage (GTDB taxonomy): Bacteria > Bacteroidota > Bacteroidia > Flavobacteriales > Flavobacteriaceae > JAGXRT01. The sequence continues at coordinate 7,163 of JAUXPJ010000011.1, read as the reverse complement.
TAAATTTTTTAGAAATATATGAATTTTAGATTTTAAAACGCGGGAAATAGTTTAAAAAGCTGCTATTTTCTATTAATTATAGGAAGTAATAAAAAGGAGATTCCTCCAAAAAGAACCATTCCTAATGTTTGAGCAGTCCAAATAATCCAACCAAATGTTAGAGCCGGAAGGGCTGAAATTCCGTATAAAATGAGTGCTTGTTGAATACCTAAAGGATAAGTTCCTATACCTCCATTAGTAGCTGCAATGCTTAAAGATCCAACAATAAAGCCAGTTAAAATGGCACCTATACTTAAATTAGCTGTTTCCTGTATCGCGAAAGAAGCTATATAAAATGTGAGAATATAAAGAACCCAAATGAAAATTGTGTGGAAAATGAAAGCTCCTTTATTTTTCATTTTTAAAATACTGAATCCTCCTTCAACAAGTCCTTTTACAAAAAGTTTAATTCTGTAAAATATTGCTGAATTGAATTTTTTAAGAAGAAAGAACATCAACAAAATAAAAAGTATCAATAAAAAAAGATAAAACCCTAATTGAAGTGGATTTTTAGGAATCTTTTGCTGAATTAAACTCCAAATCAGTTCAAATTGGAATAAAAAAGTGACAATAATAACTAAAAATAGCATAAAAATATCGGCAATTCTTTCGGCAACAATCGTTCCGATGGCTTTTTCAAAAGGGATATTTTCATATTTTGAGATACTGGCAGCTCTTGTTAATTCACCGGCTCTAGGAATCCCGAAATTAACTAAATATCCGGCAAAAACGGATGATAAACTATTGATAAAACGGGGTTTAAAACCCAATGGTTCCAACAAAAATTTCCATCTATACGCTCTGGAGGCATGACTTAAAAATCCTAAAAATAAGGATAAAAGAATCCAATAATAATTGGCATTTTTAAAAGCATTTTTGATGGTTTCAAAGTCAGAAGAACTCAGTTTAGAAAGTGGTAACCAAATTAAAAAAACTCCCAAAGCAATTGGGAGTATAGTGAATATGATTTTTTTATAATTTTTTCTCAAAATTATTTGAGAGAATTGTTGATTTCGTTTGGAAAAATCAACGTTGGTTTAAATAATTTTGCCTTTTCAAAATCCATTGATGCATAAGAAATGATAATAACTATATCGCCTTTTGCCACTTTTCTGGCAGCTGGTCCATTAAGGGTAATTTCTCCGCTATTTCTTGCACCGGGAATTACATAAGTTATCAATCGCTCCCCATTGTTCACGTTTACAATATGAACTTTTTCTCCTTCAATAATATTGGCGGCATCCATTAGATCTTGGTCAATGGTAATACTGCCAATATAGTTCAAATCAGCTCCCGTGACTGAAACTCTATGAATTTTAGATTTTACTACTTCAATTTGCATGGGACAAAATTAATGATTTTGTATTAATTACCCAATCTAATGTTGTCAATTAAACGAATATCATTTACAAAAACGGCAATAAAAGCCCTATAATTTTTCTTTTCCTGACATTCGTTAGCGGGTTTAAGACTGTCTTCACAAGCAATTTCAAAGTATTCTAACTTTAAAAATTCATTGTTGACGAATTGCTCTTCAACCCATTGCTTTATTTCATTCGCATTAATTATGCCAAATTTTTGTTGAGTATCTAGGAGTGTTTGATAAATAAAAGGCGCTGCTTTTCTTTGTTCTTCAGATAATCGAATGTTTCTAGAGCTCATGGCCAAACCATCTTTTTCTCGAAAAATTTTGCAACCGATTATTTTGATCGGGAGTTTTGTTATTTCAACTAATTTCTTAACAATTTGTAATTGTTGAAAATCTTTTTCGCCAAAATAAGCATTTTGAGGCATAACAATTTCAAATAATTTTTTAACAATAGTTCCAACTCCATCGAAATGTCCTTTTCTAAATTTACCTTCCATTTCAAACTCGATCCCGCCAAAATCAAAATGTTCAGATGTTATTTTATCTTCATACATTTCATCTATACTTGGTATAAAAACAACATCACAATTAACAGATTGCAATAATTTTAAATCTTCTTCTATAGTTCTAGGGTATTTATTAAGATCTTCTTTCTTGTCAAATTGTGTCGGGTTTACAAAAATACTCACTACAACTACATCGTTTTCAGTTTTTGCTTGCACTATCAATGATAAATGTCCGAGATGTAAAGCACCCATAGTTGGGACAAATCCGATACTATTTTCTTTTCTTAAAGTACTTATATAGTCTTTAATAGATTTAGAGCTGGAAAAAACGAGCATAATAAACTGTTAATTACTGTTAAAAGGGCGCAAACTTACATTTTTTCATGCTGAAATCTACACAAATTTTTGTAATTTTGCATATTCTTTTAATTAAACGTATTCCATGAAAGATAAACGAATACTATATGTATCTTCTGAAGTAGTACCATATTTACCTGAAACGGAGATGTCTTTAACTACGTTTGAGGTAGCTAAAATGGTTCATAATTTAGGAGGGCAAACCCGAATTTTTATGCCGCGTTTTGGATTAATAAATGAAAGAAGACACCAATTACATGAAGTAATTCGATTATCGGGAATGAATATTGTTGTTGATGATATGGATATGCCGTTGATTATCAAAGTAGCATCAATTCCTAAAGAAAGAATGCAAGTTTATTTTATTGATAATGATGAGTATTTTAAAAGGAAGTCCATTTTTTCCGATGAAGACGATAATCTATATACTGACAATGCTGAAAGAGCCATATTTTTTGCAAAAGGAGTGGTAGAAACTGTTAAAAAGTTAAATTGGCAACCACATATTATCCATATTCATGGTTGGATGTCTGCACTTTTGCCCCTTTATTTAAAAACATATTTTGCAGATGAAGCACTGTTTAATGAAAGTAAAATAGTGACTTCAATTTATAATAATGGTTTTGAAGGTTCTTTAGACAGTAAACTTTTTGATAAAATTAGATTTGACGTCCCTAATGAAAAAAAATTAATAACTCTAAATGAATCTACTCATTTTAATATGCAAAAAATTGCTATTGAAAACTCGGATGCTGTTGTTTATGGAAGCGCCACAATTCCAGCTGAAATAGAACAATACATCCAACAATCAAATAAAAAGGTATTAACTTATTACCCTTTAGATAACATGGAAGATGCTATTACCAACTTTTATCTCAATCAGGTATTACAATAAAAAACATATATAATTTTATGACAATTAATAAGTATCTAAAATTTTTACCAGTATTCTTGCTATTAATAGGCAGTATTATTTCTTGCGAAAAAGACCTTGAAAACATTGGCAGTGATTTAATTAACGTAGATAATTTCAGCACTGATAAACAGATAGTTGAAGCTGTGGCTTATAATAAAAACATTGAAAAAACCAGAGCAAATTCTTTAGGGCAATATTTATTAGGCGTTTATAATGATGCAGATTTTGGAAAAATCAATACTTCTGTTGCGGCTCAAATGGGTCTTCCTGCAGATGCTGTTAATTTTGGAACCAATCCACATATTGAAATGGTGATTTTAGACATTCCATATCATGCCACTAAAGATGGCAATAAAACTGTAACAGTTAATGGGGTTAATAAAAGCGTTCCAAACTTTAAGTTAGATTCCATCATCGGAAATAAAGAGGTAGAATTTCAATTAAATGTTTTTGAGTTAGGCACATTTTTAAACACTTTAGACCCTGCTAATCCATCGCAAAATTTGGTTTATTATACCGATAAAGAGTATCAAAAAATAACACCAGCACTTTATACGGGTAATTTTAAACCCAATGAAAATGATACAGTTTTATATGTAGATCGTTTAAAACCCCTTTTATCCGGCGGATTTGAAGTTTATACAAGAGACACCATTAAAAAAACAGATAAAAAACCATCCATCAAATTACCATTAGATTCTCAAAAATTTAAACAACTTTTTGTTGATAAATCAGGTGGAGTTGAGTTTGAATCTCAAGATAATTTCACCAAATATTTTAGAGGATTATTTATAGAAGCTACCCCTTTGGCAAATCCGAGCAGCTCATTGTTGTCATTAAACATGTATGATGCTAAAGTCACCATCTATTATTCAAATGATGTACAAACAACAACCGATAATGTTACAACAACAACTCGAACCAAACAAACGATGGCTTTCTCTTTGGGAGGTATCATTACCAATAAAATAAGTAGAGATTATAACGGTTCTAATGCACAACCGTTTTTAACCAATCCAAATACAATAAACGGAGCTTCAAGATTATATGTACAAGGAGCAGCAGGTTCCATAGCTGTAATGAAATTAGATGAAAACATCAAAAATTTAAGAGCCAATAAATGGTTAATCAATGATGCAAGTTTGTTGATGTATATTGATAAAAATGCAAGCAGTAAAAATTATCCAGAGCGATTATTCTTGTACAACTATGATGAAACATCACAAATAAAAGATTTGTTTACAGAAGGTCAACAAGTCTTTTCAGGTTTCTTAGAAAAAGATAAAGACTCTGTTCCATATCGCTATAAATTTAAAATTACCGATTATATTTCTGATATTTTAAAGATTGAAAACAGAGATGAATTATTCAAATTTGGAATCAAAGTTTATAGCCCATCAGATTTACCTCAGTCTGCTGCTGATAATAAAATTAGAGACTATAGTTGGACTCCAAAAGGAGTGGTATTGCACGGAAATCAAACTAATGATATAGATAAACGCATCCGTTTAGAAATTCATTATACTGAAATAAATAACTAAATAAAATGTTATGTGTGGAATTGCAGGATATATTGGATACCGTAATGCATATCCTATTGTTTTAAATGGTTTATATCGTTTAGAATACAGAGGTTATGACAGCGCAGGTATAGTGTTATTTAATGGTGAGGACATCAACGTTTTAAAAACCAAAGGGAAAGTGTCTGAATTGGAAGCCATTTTTGAAACAGAAAATACTAAAAAAGGAAAAATCGGATTTGGTCATACCCGTTGGGCAACTCACGGAGTTCCAAATCATGTAAATTCACATCCACACGTTTCTCAATCAGGAAATTTAGTTATTGTTCATAACGGCATCATTGAAAATTATGATACCATCAAAAAAGAATTAATCAAAAGAGGTTATATTTTTCATAGCGATACCGATACCGAAGTTTTAATCAATTTAATTGAAGAGATAAAAAAGAACGAAAAATGCAAACTCGGAAAAGCAGTTCAATTGGCTTTAAATGAAGTGGTTGGAGCTTATGCGATTGCAGTTTTTGACAAAACTAAACCGGATGAATTAGTTGTAGCACGTTTAGGAAGTCCGATTGCTATTGGAGTAGGTGAAGAAAATGCAGAGTTTTTTATCGCTTCGGATGCCTCCCCTTTTATTGAATACACTAAAAATGCCATTTATTTAGATGATGATCATATGGCCATTATCAAAGTCGGCAGAAGTATCAAAATTAGAAAATTGACAGATGATTCTTTAGTAGAGGCCTCTATTCAACAATTAAAACTCAATTTAGAACAAATAGAAAAAGGTGGCTATGAACATTTTATGCTGAAAGAAATCCACGAGCAGCCAAACGCTATAACCGATACTTTTAGAGGTAGATTATTGCCAAATGAAGGGATAGTAAAAGTTTCCGGAATTGATTACCATATCGAGAAATTCCTAAATGCAAACAGAATTATCATGATTGGTTGCGGAACTTCATGGCACGCAGGTTTGGTAGGCGAATATTTATTCGAAGAATTAGCCAGAATTCCTGTTGAAGTTGAATATGGATCAGAATTCAGATATCGAAATCCGATTATTACAAATAAAGATATTGTCATTGCCATTTCACAATCCGGAGAAACAGCAGATACTTTAGCGGCCATCAAATTAGCAAAATCTAAAGGAGCTTTTGTTTACGGAATTTGTAATGTAGTTGGTTCATCTATCGCCAGAGAAACTCATACAGGTTCATATACTCATGCAGGTCCTGAAATTGGAGTTGCATCAACAAAGGCATTTACAACTCAAATTACTCTATTAACATTAATTGCTTTGCGTTTAGGTAAAGCAAATGGGTCTATTTCTAAAGCTGATTTTAATAAATACCTTCATCAAATGGGATTAATTCCAGAGAAAGTTAGAACATTATTAAACTTAGAAGATAAAATTAAACATATTGCATCAATTTATAAAGACGCTACCAACTTCCTTTATTTGGGTCGAGGTTTTAACTTTCCTGTTGCTTTAGAGGGCGCTTTAAAATTAAAAGAAATCTCCTATATCCATGCAGAAGGATATCCTGCCGCAGAAATGAAACACGGTCCAATTGCCCTGATTGATGAAAATATGCCAATTGTTGTGATTGCTACTAATAATGGACATTACGATAAAATTGTGAGCAATATTCAAGAGATTAAAGCGCGCAAAGGAATTATTATTGCTGTTGTTACGGAAGGCGATACTATTGTTAAAGAACTGGCAGACCATGTTATCGAAATTCCTGAGACTATAGAAGCTTTGACTCCATTATTAACAACAATTCCGTTACAGCTGTTATCTTATTATATTGCTGTAATGAGAGGTTGTAATGTGGATCAGCCCCGAAATTTAGCTAAGTCTGTTACGGTGGAGTAACTCAAAATAACTTCTTAAAATCCTGCTTTTGCGGGTTTTTATGTTCTAAATTCCTAAGAATGCTCAAACAAACCCAAAATATTGGCGGCAAATAATTTAACGGCAATCGCCAACAACACTACTCCAAATATTTTTCTAATCACACCCGCTGACGCGGAAATCTTTTCCGTTCCGTGCCATCTAATTAGAAATAATTTAGTTAGATATGTTTTGAGATTTATTCAGACCACGGATTTAATATTTCTCGCTATATGAAGTCTCCTGACTCGTATTCATAAAACGAGAAATTAAATTGAGAAATATTGAGCAACAAAAAGGTTAAAATTTAAACCCGCTATACGAAGTCTCCGTTACGGTAGAGTAACCCAACATAAAACATAAAAATCCCGCTTTTTGCGGGATTTTTTGTGATTACAAACGAATATTTATATAGGGTTTGCTGAAAAAGATTTTTTAAAACTTTAAATTTATTAAGTTTGGTTTTGGTCTATCAAAATTATTGATAGAAAATTCATTGAAAAATAGCCAATAAAAAAAGTCAAATGAATAATCTTTAGATAATTTTATAATA
>JAUXPJ010000009.1 GCA_030683815.1 Flavobacteriaceae bacterium | reverse complement strand
AAAGACATGAGGTTGCTTCACTAGCGCTCACAAAGACATGAGGTTGCTTCGCGAGCGCTCGCAAAGACGGAAGTAAAGGTATGGTTGATAAAGTCTTTGCGAAGTTTTGAAAAATCTGAAGCAAACTGTTACTTAATTTTGCACTGTGGATGTTAGTACGAGGTTGCTTCGCTAACGCTCGCAAAGACATGAGGTTGCTTCGCTAACGCTCGCAAAGACATGAGGTTGCTTCACTAGCGCTCACAAAGACATGAGGTTGCTTCGCTAACGCTCGCAAAGACGGAATTAAAGTTATGTTTGATAAAGTCTTTGCGAAGTTTTGAAAAAACTGAAGCAATCTGTTACTTAATTTTGCACTGTGGATGTTAGTACGAGTTTGCTTCACTAGCGCTCGCAAAGACATGAGGTTGCTTCGCTAGCGCCCACAAAGACGTGAGGTTGCTTCGCTAACGCTCGCAAAGACGGTATTAATAATAACAAACTTATTTAGGAACATTCCAAAACAAACTAATCCATCCCATTTTTCTTCCTAAAGATTCGGTGAATGCTTCCATACGTTTGTTGGTATTAAAAATATTGAAAAATCGAATGACCATTAATAAAATAGTTATTGCATGCCATTTAAATATTGCTTTTAATGACGGATTAGGATGTTTTACGCGCCACACATACCAACCATTGCGCACCACCATTTTTCCGTATTGATACTTGTTTGGTCTACCCGATCGGTCATGATAATGGGCTAATTGTGCTGCCGTATTGATATATAATTTTCCGGTTTTAGAAAGTCGCAAGGTAAAATCAGCATCTTCGTACAAACCATAGCCCTCAAAATAAGAAGAGAATTTAAAATCTTTAAAAATCGATTTTTTAAAGGATGAAACACCTCCCATTAATTGTTCCACTTCATAAATTTTACCGGAGGGTGGTAAAAAACCGATACTTCTTCCGTGTGAAAATTCCGGAAGAAATCCCGGAGATTGATTACTGTCCAACCCTAATTTTTTGCGCAATACAAATCGACTTCCTTCGGTTCTTTTATAGCCATCAAAAGTAAATTCAGTTATTTTTGGAGAATAATCTTCAGTAACTTTTTTCCATATTACCTCATTATTAATATATCCGCCAACGCCTAAAGCATCGGGAAAAATAACATATGCTTTTATAATTTCCTCAAAATAGTTGTTCTCTAAAACCGTATCATCATCTAAAAAACAAACTACTTCACTGATGATATTTACTTTATTAATTCCGAAATTGCGTTGTTTGGTAAGTCCTCTATCTTTTTCATTCACCAAAAAATAGTGTACATTTTGAAAGGTATATTGTTTTAAAATTTCTTTAGTAGCTGAATTGGTAGAACCGTCAATGATCAGAATTTCATCAGGATAAAGTGTTTGTTCCTGAACCGATTGCAGTAATTGCAGCAATGGATTTGGGCGCAGGTAGGTGCAGATGATCAGCGTAAATTTCATTTTATATATTCTCGTGGTTCCAATTTTTTTATTTAGCCGTTCCAAAGTATCTATTAGAGCTACTCTCTTACTTTATCATTCCTGAAAAAGGTTACTTAATTCGATTTAAAAGCAACACTTCCAGAGATTCCTCCTATGATAGAATGATAAACGATTATAGAAAAAATCAACAACAAACAACTTTTAACTTTCAACATTCAAACTTTTAACATTCTTTCTCCGATTATACTCCAAATACTGATCGACAAAAGCTTTAATTCCTTCTTCAATCGGAGTATTTGGTTTAAAATTAATATAGTTATTCAAACTTTCTACATTGGCATAGGTAGCAGAAACATCCCCGGGTTGCATGGGTTTCATCACTTTTTTTCCTTTTTTCCCCAGCGCATTTTCTATCGCTTTGATAAAATCCAGTAGAATTATCGGACTGTTATTTCCGATGTTAAACAATTGATACGGAGCTGTACTTTTAGAAGTAATTGGTTTTTTTGGATTGAATCCCGGATTATTTTTAGTGGGTGCTAACGGAATCAATCGTTTAATACTTTCAACAATATCATCGACATAGGTAAAATCTCTACTCATATTACCGTAGTTAAACACCTCAAATTCTTTGTTTTCTATGATAGCTTTCGTAAAAATATAAAGCGCCATATCGGGTCTTCCCCACGGACCGTAAACGGTGAAAAATCGCAACCCTGTACACGGAATATCATATAAATGAGCATACGAATGCGCCATCATTTCATTGGCTTTTTTACTGGCGGCATACATCGCCAACGGATGATCGGTACAATTATCTTCCTGAAACGGGATGTCTTTACTCAATCCGTAAACTGAACTTGAGGAAGCAAAAATCAGATGTTTTACGGGATGAATTCTACAAGCTTCCAAAATATTTAAAAATCCGGTGATATTGCTGTCGATATACGCTTGCGGATTTTGGAGTGAATACCTTACACCTGCCTGAGCTGCTAAATGTATCACATAATCAAATTGATGGGCGGTAAATAATTTTTTGATATTTTCGGCATCGGTTAAATCGAGTTTTAGAAAAGTAATCTTACCAATCTGTGGTGTATTGTAGGGTATTGCTGAAGTATTGATTTCAAGTTCTTGCAGTCGCGCTAATTTCAAATTGGGATCGTAATAATCGTTTATATTATCAATCCCCACTACTTCATAACCCGATTTGGCTAACAAAGTGGCTAGATGAAATCCGATAAAACCTGCTGCTCCGGTGACTAAAACTTTATTCATTTTTTTAACTATAAATTCAACTCCTAATTCAGTTGTTTTAAAATATCAGCTTAAATCTGTCTTTATAAACGTGAATCAGAAGCTGCTTTTGACAAAACTCCTTTTACATCAAATATTACCAGATTTTCAGCAGTTAATTCTTTTAAATTTATCGATTTAAACTGATGATGTGCTACTGCAAAAACTACTGCATCGTATTTTTTATCAACAAAATTAAGTGATTTTAACAAGTGAATCCCGTAGGATGAAGCCACTTCTTCTTCGGATGCCCAAGGGTCATAAACTTCTACATTTATATGATACGAATGAAATTCTTCAATAATATCAATCACCCTAGAGTTTCGAATATCGGGACAATTTTCTTTAAAGGTGATTCCTAAAACCAATACGTTCGCATTTTTAATAGGAATATCTTTTTGTACCATCAGCTTTATCGTTTCCGTGGCTACAAAAGGTCCCATACTATCGTTAAGCCGCCTTCCCGACAAAATAATTTCCGGATTGTACCCTAAACTAATAGCTTTTTGCGCTAAATAATACGGATCTACACTAATGCAATGTCCGCCTACCAATCCGGGATTAAAGGGCAAAAAATTCCATTTGGTTGCTGCCGCATCCAACACTTCGCGGGTATCAATATTCATTAAACGAAATATTTTAGACAATTCATTGACGAATGCGATGTTGATATCGCGTTGAGAATTTTCAATAACCTTAGCCGCTTCTGCTACCTTTATTGATGGTGCCAAATAAGTCCCGGCGGTAATAACCGTTTTATAAATCGCATCTATTTTTTGAGCAATTTCAGGCGTTGAACCCGAGGTTATTTTTAAAATTTTGGTTACTGTATATACTTTATCACCTGGATTGATGCGCTCGGGCGAATAGCCCACAAAAAAATCTTGATTAAAAACTAAATTAGAATTTGATTCTAAAATTGGGACACAATCTTCTTCGGTAGCGCCTGGATAAACGGTAGATTCATACACTACAACATCTCCTTTTTTCAAAACCTTTCCAATGGTTTCACTCGCTTTGAATAAAGGAGTTAAATCGGGATGATTATTTTTATCAACCGGCGTTGGAACAGTTACGATGAAAAAATTAACCTGTTTAATAATGGCAACTTCATCGGTTACCCATAAACCGGTTAAAGCCGTTTCATAATTATCAAAACTGGGTTGAATTACCAATTGCAAGGTTGCCGTATCTACTTCTAAAGTACTGTCTTTAAATTGTTTAAGCTCTTTAACACGTTCTTTTTTGATGTCAAAACCAATTACTTTGAACTTCTTGGCAAATTCAGCTGCTAAAGGTAATCCTACATAACCCAGCCCAACAATGCCTATTTTTAATTGTTCCATGAAATTTTTATACATTATGTTTCAATTCTCAAAGATACAAAGTTGAAAAGATTTTAACCTACTTTAAGTCTATTCAAATTTTACTTTTTAACTTTGACCTTTAAATGAAAAATCACCATGAATAAGCAACTGATAGAATGTGTACCCAATATTAGCGAAGGACGCGATATCGTTAAAATAAATTTAATAGCTCGTGAAGTAGAAACTGTTGAAGGAATTAAACTTTTGGATGTAGATTCCGGAAAAGCGACGAATAGAACAGTTATTACCTTTGTAGGAGAACCTGAGCAAGTAGTAGAAGCAGCATTCCGACTCATTAAAAAAGCCGCAGAACTCATTGATATGAGCAAACACAGTGGTGAACATCCACGCTTTGGCGCCACCGATGTTTGTCCGTTAGTACCTATTTCCGGAATTACGATGGAGGAAACAGCCGTTTACGCACGACAATTAGGGGAACGCGTTGGAAAAGAATTAGGAATTCCCGGCTACTTTTATGAAAATGCAGCAACTTCAGCAAAACGCAGAAATTTAGCCAATTGCAGAGCCGGAGAATATGAAGGATTGAAAGAAAAATTGTCAAATCCGGAATGGAAACCTGATTTTGGTCCGGCTGAATTTAATACTTCTGTTGAAAAAACAGGAGCTCTTGCTATTTCCGCCCGCGATTTTTTAGTGGCTTACAACGTTAACTTAAACTCTACTTCTACCCGACGCGCCAATTCTGTGGCTTTTGATATCCGCGAAGCAGGAAGAATTCAAATGGAAAATGGTAAAAAAGTGTTGGATGCACAAAATGAACCGATTCGTATTCCAGGAAAATTAAAAGCCGTAAAAGGAATTGGATGGTATATTGAAGAATATGACATCGCTCAAATATCCTATAATTTAACCAATATCAGCATTACATCTATGCATGTAGCTTTTGATGAAACGGTTAAAGCAGCTCAAGAGCGCGGATTGCGCGTTACGGGTTCTGAATTGATTGGCCTCATTCCGCTACAAGCGATGCTGGATGCAGGCGATTATTTCTTGCAAAAACAAGAGCGTTCTTTGGGAATTGATGATGCCGAGAAAATTAAAATCGCTATAAAATCTTTGGGATTGGATGAGTTAAAACCCTTTAATCCGCAAGAACGCATTATTGAATATGTGATGGATAAAGATGCTCCTAAAAAATTAGTGGATTTAAGCATTACCGATTTTGCTAATGAAACTGCCAGTGAGTCCATGGCTCCAGGAGGCGGTTCTATCGCTGCAACAGTAGGCGCTTTGGGTGTTTCTTTAGGAACGATGGTGGCTAACTTATCAGCACACAAAGCTGGTTGGGATAGCCGTTGGGAGGAATTCTCTCAATGGGCTGTAAAAGGGCAGGCTTACAAAAAGAAATTGTTGTTTTTAGTAGATGAAGATACCAAGGCCTTTAATAAAATCATAGAAGCCTTTCGACTCTCAAAGAGCTCTCCAGAAGAAAAAGTTATTCGTGCAGAAGCGGTAGAAAAAGCAACCCAATATGCTACGGAAATTCCATTTCAAATCATGGAAACCGCCTATGAATCGATGGAAGTGATGAAAGCGATGATGGAAACCGGATTGCAAAGTTCTTTATCCGATGCCGGTGTCGGAGCCCTATGTGCCAGAACGGCTGTTTTAGGAGCTTATTTTAATGTGCGTATCAATTCCAAAGATTTAAAAAATAAAGCATTTACAGAAGATATACTGAAAAAATCCGAAGTTATCTATCACAACACCTTAGAATTAGAAAAAGAATTAATTGCGTTGATTGATAAGAAGATATAATTGAAAGATTGAAAGAATAAAAAAATCAACTTAAATGATTATCCTTGTTAAATCAAGAAAAAGAAACTTAGAATGAAAATTATTTTTACTGCAATTCTTTTATTTTTTTCATTAATTAGCATTGCTCAAACGCCCAATCCGTTTCAACATATCGATCAAAAAATTGCTGAAATACCCGATAGTTTAAGCAATTCAACTGATAAAATTGCAGCATATATCAACACAAATTTTAAAACCGATGAAGAAAAAATAAGAGCCATTTTTTATTTTACAGCTTCAAAAATCAATTATGATGTGGTCAATATGTTTACCATCAATTTAAATTTAAAATCCGAAGAAATCATTAAAAACACCTTGGAAACCAGGAAAGGAGTTTGTATTAATTATGCCGAAGTTTTTAATGATCTCTCCAATAAAGCAGGAATAAAATCGGTGATTATTGAGGGTTACACTAAACAAAATGGCAAAATAGACGCTCTTTCTCACGCTTGGTGTGCTGCTTATTTAAACCATCAATGGTTTGTTTTTGATCCCACTTGGGGTGCCGGACATGTTATCAACGGAAAATATATTAAGAAAATAAATGAGCAATATTTTAAATCCGATCCATCCAAAATAATAGTTTCTCATATGCCCTTTGATTATTTGTGGCAATTTTTAAATTATCCAATTACCAATGAAGAATTTTACAAAGGAATGACTCAAATCAACAAATCAAAGACATATTTCGATTATGAAAAAGAAATCGGCTTGTATGAAAACTATTCCGAATCGTTAAAACTGGTAACTTCCTCTAAAAGAATTGAACAAAATGGCGTAAAAAATGCGCTGATTGCAGAAATACTGAATCATAAAAAAATTAAAACAGAAAACTTAAAACAAGCCAAACTGCACGATGATTTTAATAAAGCAATTTCAGATTATAACGATGCCGTTTACCAATTTAACGCGTTTATTGATTATAGAAATCGGCAATTTAAACCCATAAAATCCGATGAGGAAATTAAAAAAATGATTGATGATCCCAAAACTAAATTGATAAATACCCAATATTTGTTAAATAATTTAGGAGCCATCAATGTAAACAATCAGCAAAACCTTATTTCCTTAAGAAAATCTTTAAGTGAACTATTAAAACAAGTGGAGGAACAGGAAGATTTTGTAAAAGTTTATTTAAGTAAAAATCCCAATGCTCGTAAAAAATTATTCACCCAATACACATTTTTTGGGATGCCTTTAAATTAATACTTTTACGTGATTTTTAATCAAAGATAATGAGTCTATTTAAATCTTTTGAAACCGAACGATTGTTGCTAAAACCAACATCCGAAGATGATGCTCCCTTTATACTTGAGCTACTCAATACACCCAAATGGGGAAGGTTTATTGGTGAGAGAAACGTAAAGTCAATCGATGATGCCAAAGCATATATTGAACAGAAAATTACACCTCAATTTCAAAAAATTGGATTTGGAAACTACACTGTAATCCGAAAATTAGATAACTTAAAAATTGGTTCTTGCGGACTTTATGATAGAGAAGGAATTGAAGGAATAGATATAGGTTTTGCTTTTCTTCCACAATACGAAAAAATGGGATATGCTTTTGAAAGTGCTCATCAACTGAAGGAAGTAGCGCTTCATTATTTTGAAATAAAAAAAATTGGAGCCATTACCACCAAAGATAATAAGGATTCTCAAAAACTGTTAAAAAAATTAGGTCTCAAGTTTCTCAAGACTGTAACACTTCCAAATGATAATGAAGATCTTCTACTTTATAAGTTGTAACTTTCCATCCTAAATTCTTGCCAAAGGGAAAGACTGTATTTTTCTTTTATCTAAAATCTTTCATCTGGTTAACAAATCACTTTTCCGTTTATAATTACGGTATCTATGTGATTGCTTCCAAAAGCGTATGGCATAAATGCATAAGTCGAAATTTCTTTGGTAATAATCAAATTCGCTTTTTTACCAATCGTAATACTTCCGTGTGATTTTTCCAGCCCCATCGCATAAGCGCCGTTAAGAGTTGCCGCATTAATGGCTTCTTCAGGTGTCATTTTCATTTTGATACAAGCCGTTGAAATTACAAAATTCATATTTCCTGAGGGTGTTGAACCAGGATTGTAATCGGATGCTAAAGCCAATGGAAGTCCGGCATCAATCATTTTACGGGCAGGCGTATAAGGAATTCCTAAATAATAGGAGCAAGAAGGTAAAGCAATCGGCATTGTTTGCGTATTTTTAAGGATGTTGATATCTTCATCAGTCATTTCTTCCAAATGATCTACAGATAAAGCGTGGTGTTTTATTCCGACTTGAACTCCGCCAATAGAGGAAAATTGATTGACATGAATTTTTGGAATCAATCCAAATTGAGCTCCGGCTTCCATTATTTTTTCGGTTTCTTCAACCGTAAAATAGCCGGTTTCACAAAAAACATCAATAAAATCCGCCAGTTTTTCAGCAGCCACTCTTGGAAGTATTTCATGGATGATTAAATCGATATACGCATTTTTATCATTTTTATAAATAGATGGAACTGCATGAGCACCTAAAAAAGTCGCTTTTACAGCAATAGGATAATTTTTTTTCAATTGTTGAATTACCCGTAACATTTTCAATTCGCCTTCAACACTTAATCCGTAACCCGATTTAATTTCGATAGCTCCGGTTCCCAAATGCATCAATTCTTCCAACCGTATTTTTGATTCTTTATACAATTGTTCTTCAGAAGTTTCATGGAGTTTTTGAGCGGAATTTAAAATTCCACCGCCGCGATTGGCAATTTCCTCATAACTCAATCCGTTTATTTTATCTACAAATTCCTGCACTCGATTTCCGGCATAAACAATATGCGTATGTGCGTCGCACCAAGTGGGTAGAACTGTTTTCCCATTTCCATCAATTACGGTATCACAAAATAAATCAGGACAATTATCCATCGGTCCAAAATCCTTGATCAAATCATTTTCAATCATTAAATAAGCGTTCTTAATGGATGGAAGATGTTTCATTTCTTTTCCTTTTACAAAAGAAATAGCTTGATTTCTAATCTGTAGAAGTTCTTTTATATTTTTGATAAGCAGTGTCATGAAATATTATTTTACTGATGTAAAGATATTTAAAAAGTATATATTATTGAATATTCATATAATAAACTTTTTTTTTGTTGATTTCATTTTTTTGATTAAAATAAAGCCGATAAAATTTCAAAATAATTAAATTATGAAGTAATTTTGTAGAAAATCTTGAATATGAACAAAGCGATATTTATAGCAACCAGTGAACCCAATAGTGGAAAATCAATTGTAGCTCTCGGACTCATGAGCTTATTGCTCGGAAAAACTGCCAAAGTAGGCTATTTTAGACCTATTATTAATGATGTGGAAGAAGGTCAAAAAGACAATCATGTAGAAACGGTTTTGTCTTATTTTAAACTAGACATGCAGTATGAAGAAGCTTTTGCTTTTCCGCGCAGCAAAATTATCAAGAAAAAAAATAAAGGAAAGGTTGGTGAAATAATTGATGTTATCATTGATAAGTTTAAAAATTTAGAAGATAAATTTGATTTTGTTTTAGTTGAAGGAACCGATTTTGCCGGTGAAGGAACTGTTATAGAATTAGATTTGAATGTTTTAATCGCTAAAAACTTAGGGATTCCAACTTTAATTGTAGAAAGCGGTGTTGGAAAAACCTTAGACGGATTTTTAGAAAATCTTTATTTGGCATACGATTCTTTTAAAGAAAAAGATGTAGAAGTTTTGGGTGTTTTTGCCAATAAAGTACAGCATGTAAATATTGAATTGGTACGCACCAGTTTAATGAATTACCTGCCTGATAATGTATTGGTAAACGTAATTCCTTTAATTGAAACCTTAGACCGCCCAACCATGCGTGAAATTATGGATGAATTGGATGGTAAGGTACTTTTTGGCGAAGAATTTTTAAACAATCAAACCGGAAATAAAGCTGTTGGTGCCATGCAATTGCATAACTACCTGAAGCATATTGACGAAAATGTATTGGTAATAACTCCGGGCGATCGCGCCGATATTATTTTAGGAGCGCTACAAGCTCATATTTCGGCTAATTATCCAAGCATTTCAGGGATTGTATTATCAGGTAATATTATACCGGAAGAATCAATTCTAAAATTGATTAGAGGTTTACCTCAAATTGTACCTATCATTGCTGTTGAAGAAGGTACGTTTAGCGTTACCAATAAAATAGGCAATATAAAATCTAAAATCTACGCCGCTAATACTCCAAAAATAAGTACTTCTATCAATGTATTTGATAATTATGTGGCGGTTGAAAAATTAGCCAATCGACTCATTACTTTTGTCCCTGAAGGAATCACCCCTAGAATGTTTCAGTATAATTTGTTAAAGCGGGCAAAACTAAACAAAAAACACATTGTTTTACCCGAAGGAAATGATGATCGTGTTTTACTGGCTGCAGAACGATTGCTGGAATTGGATGTGGTTGATTTAACCATTTTAGGAAATAGAAAAGATATTGAACTGAAAACTATAGAATTAGGATTGAGTTTACTGCCTAAAAAGGCTGTAATTATAGATCCCGCTAAATCTGAACTTTACGATAATTACGTGCAAACTTTATATGAATTGCGAAAACACAAAAACGTAAACTTGGAAATGGCACGTGATTTAATGACAGATGTTTCCTATTTTGGAACGATGATGGTATATTTAGGACATGCTGACGGAATGGTTTCCGGAGCTGTACACACTACCCAGCACACCATTAAACCTGCACTCCAATTCATCAAAACCAAACCAAAGACCTCTTTGGTATCGTCCATATTCTTTATGTGTTTAGAAGATCGGGTTTCTGTTTTTGGAGATTGTGCGATTAACCCGAATCCAACGGCAGCAGAATTGGCAGAAATTGCGATTTCATCGGCAGATTCCAGTTTGGCGTTTGGAATTGAACCCAAAATAGCGATGTTATCGTATTCATCAGGAACTTCGGGTCAAGGCGAAGAGGTGAATAAAGTGCGTGAAGCCACCGAAATTGTGAAGAAATTACGTCCGGAACTTAAGATTGAAGGACCTATTCAGTATGATGCTGCGGTAGATATGCGCGTTGGTCAGAGTAAAATGCCCAATTCTGAAGTAGCCGGACAAGCATCCGTATTGATTTTCCCTGATTTAAACACCGGAAATAATACCTATAAAGCCGTTCAAAGAGAAACAGGCGCCTTAGCCATTGGCCCGATGTTACAAGGACTGAACAAGCCGGTAAACGATTTAAGCAGAGGTTGTACCGTTGACGATATCTACAATACCGTTATCATAACCGCCATACAAGCACAAGGACTTTAAAAATAAAATAAAAATAATGAAATGAGCATATATTGCTAATTTTAATAATCATGAGATTCTAATGATGCGGATTTCATTTGACTTTTAAAAATCAATAAATATCTACAAATGAAAATATTAATTATCAACTCAGGTAGTTCATCTATCAAATATCAACTTATTGAAATGCCTTTGAACACCGTTTTATGCAGCGGAATGGCAGAACGCATCGGATTAAAAAATGCCAAATTACATTATAAAGCTAAAAATCGAAAAGTAGCAGAGGAGGTAGAAATACCAAACCACAAAGTTGGCTTACAAAAGATTGCTAAAATTTTGATGAATGATGAAATAGGTGTTATTAAATCTACTTCAGAAATCGATGCTGTCGGACACAGAGTGGTGCATGGTGGAAGTACGTTTTCCAAAACGGTTATTATCAATCAAAAAGTGAAAAATAAAATCCGTGAATTATCCTTTTTGGCGCCTTTACACAATCCCCCAAATTTAGAAGGAATTGAAGTAGCCGAAGAAATTTTTCCAGAAGCAAAACAAATTGCTGTATTTGATACCGCTTTTCATCAAACCATGCCTGCGGTTGCCTATAAATATGCCATTCCCAACAAATTTTTGGATGAAGATAAAATTCGTGTATACGGATTTCATGGTACCAGTCATAAATATGTTTCAGAAAAAGCCATTGAGTTTTTAGGTTCAACCTCTTCTAAACTAATTACCATTCACCTAGGAAATGGAAGCAGTATAACTGCTGTTAAAGATGGAAAAAGTGTGGATCACTCCTTAGGTTTTGGACCGATGAATGGTTTAATTATGGGTACGCGAAGTGGTGATGTTGACCAATCTATCATCATGTATCTGGTTAATAATTTAGGATATTCCTTAAATGAAGTGAATAATATTTTACAAAAAGAGAGTGGGATGTTGGGTTTAACCGGATTTAGTGATTTGCGCGATATTGAAGAAAGATCAGAAAACGGAGATGTTGCCTGTCAGTTAGCACTCGATATGTATGCCTATCGAATTAAAAAATACATTGGTTCGTACGCCGCTGCTATGAACGGTTTAGATGCAATTATATTTACAGCCGGAGTAGGTGAAAATTCATATGTTTTGAGAAGTCTTATTTGCAAGGAAATGAATTACTTAGGCATTTCTATTGATGAGAAAAAGAATCACGTTAAATCACGTGAATTAACAGAAGTTCATGACAAAAATTCGAAAGTAAAAGTGTTAATTATTCCGACGAATGAAGAGGCGGAAATAGCCAAACAATCATATGAATTGTTAATGGAATCATAATGAAACCCCGTTTATAGACTGCCCCCAAAAGACCTGACTTCATCAATAGGACACCCAAAATCATTTAGGCATAATACTGAAAAATAGTTGGTAAAACCCTTTATTGGTATGACTTTACAAGAAGTTTATTGAAACGATTTTCATTGAACTTCTTTTAGTTTTATTTGATGATGTAAAATTGCTTGATTTTGTGGAAACTTTTTTCAGAACACTACAAACCATAAAAAAAGCCCTACCGAAGCAGGACTAAAGATCTTCATCTACGGCATATAGCCTTATTGTGATAAGATTAAAGATTAGAATATTTTTTCACATTTCAAATGTAACAATTTTTTTTAATTATCAAACATTTTTTCTATATTTAACACTCGTTAAAAATTGCTAATTGTTTAAATTAAAATCACATGACAAAAATACTGGGACTAGACTTAGGTACCAACTCAATTGGGTGGGCTATTGTGGATGAAACACAAAATAAAATTATTGGAACGGGAAGTAGAATTTTTCCTGAAGGAGTTAAAGCCGATACTATTGGAAAAGGAGATAAGGAAGAATCAAAAAATGCTTCAAGAAGAAATAGCAGGCAAAAGAGACGACATTACTACAGAAAACGACTAAGAAAAATAAAATTGTTAAGAACATTAATCGACTTACAAATGTGTTCATTAACTCATTTGGAATTAGATGTTTGGTCTAAATGGGAGAAAACAAAAGGAAAAGCAGGTAGAAAAGCACCAAATTCACTTACTTATGAAGAATGGCACAGGTTGAATCCTTATAACTTAAGAGAAAAGGCATTGCATAAAGATTTGACATTGGTGGAAATGGGACGAGTGTTATATCATTTAATACAACGGAGAGGATTTTTAAGTAATAGAAAGGGTAAAGATGACGGCAAGATATACAAAGGAAAAGAAGGAATGGTAGGGATTGATAAAACTAAAGAACAAATTAAAGACAAAACTTTAGGCAGTTTTTTAAGCTCTATTTACCCAAAAGAAGGAGAACCTTTTAAACTAATTACCGATGAAAACGGTAATGAATTGCGTGTTAGAGCAAGATATACTTTGCGAGATATGTATGTTGAAGAATTTGAACAAATTTGGAATAGACAAGCTAAAGTTTTAGAATTGGATGATAAAAAAGCGTTAAAGAAAAAAACACAATTTTTAAAGGGTAGCTTGTTAAGTAATAGAAACAAAAAGAAAATTGAAAAACTTCAAAACAAGTATGGTGTTGAAAATGTAAAAATTGAAGAGTTAATAGATGGTTCAGGTAAAAAAAATCTTTATAAAATAACCTCATCAATTGATGTTCCATTAAAGATTTTCTTAGGTGGTGAAATACACCATGATGAAGATGGCAATGTAAAACATAAAAGTCAGGAAAGTGTGCTTTTTTGGCAAAGACCATTACGTTCTCAAAAAGGTTTGTTGGCAAAATGTAGGTTTGAACCAGATGTGAAAAAAGATGGCAAATATTTACAAAAAGGTAAAACACCTTGCCATTTATCGCATCCATTATATGAAGAATTTAGAGCATACCAATACATAAACAACATTGAATATGGAAAAAAACAGAAATTAGAAGAAACGCAGCGACTTCAAGTTTTAGAATTAATCAATTCAAAAGACAGTAATTTCAATTTTTCAGAAATTCCAAAAAAATTAAAAATGGAATATGAAAAATGGAATTATGGAAACGAACAAAAAGTTGCAGGGAATTACACTACTAAACATTTAAGCTCGCTATTTTCAAAAGAAATTTGGGAAGATAAAAAAGATGAGATTTGGCATTGCTTTCATTTCTTTGAAGATAATGACAATTTAATAGATAAGCTAAAAAACGATTTTGGTTTGGCAGAAAAAGATATTGAAAAAGTTGAGAAAATTAACTTGAAAGAAGGATATTCCAACGTCTCTTTAAAAGCAATTAAAAATATTTTGCCCTATTTACAAAGAGGATTGCAAATGAGTGATGCCACTATTTTAGGAGGGGTTAGAAACGTATTTGGTGAACATTGGCAATATTTTACAGACTCTCACAAGCAACTTGAAAACGATATTTTAAAAATAAATTGGGATAAATCCAATAAGGAAGGGGATGCAATTGCTAAAATAAAATTATATTTAAGTGGAAATGATTTTGGTTTTTTAAAAGATGATGTAAGGTTTATAAAACTCTATCACCATAGTCAAGAAATTGAAGAAAAAACGCTAAAAAACAAATTAGATGCCGTTGAAAATCTAAGAAATCCAATTGTACAACAAGGTGTAAATGAAACTCGAAGATTGGTAAATCATCTCATTAAAGAGTATGGCAAATTCGACAGAATACAAGTTGAATTGGGGAGAGAAATCAAAAACAGTAAAACAGGGAGACAAGAGCAAACAAAAAGAATTTATGAAAATACGGCTAAGAATGACGAAGCCCGTAAACTATTAACCGAATATGGATTAAAACACGATAGAGATAATATCCAAAAAGTATTGCTTTATAAAGAAATGCAAGAAAGAGGTGTCGTTACTATTTGCCCTTACACCAATAAATCTCTTAATATTAGTGATGTTTTAGGTAGCGAAAATAAAATTCAGATTGAACATATCATACCTAAAAGTGTTTCATTAGATGATGGTTTTGCTAATAAAACGCTTTGCGATACAAAGTTTAATGGCTTAAAAGGAAATTTAACACCCTATCAATTTTATTTAAAAAATAGCGACTCAAAATTATGGGGAGGAGCAAATTCTTGGGAAGATATCGAACAAAGAGCGTACAGAATTTTACCATATCCTAAAGCCAAACGGTTTGCCTCTAAAATTAAAATAGAAGATGCAGATGTAAAAAGTAGTTTTATTGAAAGACAATTAAACGATATGCGCTACATCAGTAAAAAAACAAAGGAAATTATGTCGCAAGTTTGTGAAGATGTAAGAGTTTTACCAGGGGGGATGACAGCCGAGTTAAGACATTTGTGGGGATTAAATAACATACTACAACCGGTAATGTTAGTTGATTTACCCAATTATAAATTGGAAGTAGGAAAAGCAATACCTCATTATGTAGTAATGGATGAAGATAATAAACCAATTTTAACGATTCCTATTTATAATGAAAAGCCAAAATTAGGAGTTAATGAAACAGCCATTACAGGTAAAGTTGAGAAAGGAGTTTTTAAAACTACCGAAAAATATGTAAAGCTAAGTGCTGAAACGCCAGAATTGATAAATGGTGAATATTGGCTCAATTTAAAATTATCTGAACCAAAAGAAATCATACGCATTTTTAAAGAGCGATCAGCATCCTCTGAAAATGAAATTGTGTTGAGAGGAAAAATTGAAAAAGAAAAATTTAAAAATGATGGAGTAGGGCTTGTAAATGCAAAAGGTTTTGATAATGGTATCTATTGGACGAAATTTTCTATTGTCAACAAAAAATTTGAAGTACCGGAGAAAGATAAACAACCTAAGAAAACCGGAAAACAAGTATTGTTGTTTGGCGAAGTGAAAGAAGGTTTTTTTAAATCTTATATTTACGAGTGCGAAACAAATAAAAAGGATGGAAAATATTGGCTTTTGCTTGATGTTGATACAGAAAATGCTTCTTTTGAAAGGGCAGTTAATGAAAGACCTGTTGTTTCCGATTCCAAAATTATTATTGAAGGCAGCGTAAATGATGAAGGAATATTTGTTTCTGAAATTGATGCCGACCACCAATTTAAAACAGCCGAAAAATCTGGTAAATATTGGTTTGTTTTTGATATACTCAACCAATTAACCGAATATAGTGCCATTGAAGAACCTAAACCAGTTTTAGAAGAAAAACAAACCTTAGTAGAAGGTACAATTTGGGTAGATAAATATACCGGAGAAATAAAATTTGATCCCAAGAAAAACCGTGATGACCATCGCCACCACGCCATAGATGCACTGGTTATTGCGTTATCTAAACAAAGCTATTTTCAGCAACTGAGTGCCTACAATGCACAGCGAGATGCTAAAAAGAAAGGAATAAATTTTGATAAAGAACAATTAGATTTTCCTGACCCTTGGATTGGTTTCCATACCGATGCCAAAAAAGAAGCCGAAAAAATATTAATTTCTCACAAACAAAACCGAAAAGTATTAACCGAAGTTAGAAAGAAAATTACCAAAAACGGAAAAACCTTTATTAGTGTGGGTAATGCTGTTAGGGGGCAATTGCACAAAGAAAATGTATATGGACAACGACTAGCACCCTTTGAAACAACCAAAGGTTATCACATCCGTAAAAAAGTAGTGGATTTAAAAGACAATCAATTAGACAAAATTGTTGATTTAGAAATAAGAAAAATTATTGTCAATGCAAGAATAGAAGAAGCAAAAATTAAAAAGCAAATTGAAATTTTAGAAAGCCAAAAAAAGAAAGTACGTACCGATGAAGAAGAAAACGAGTTAAATATCCAAATAAATATTTTGAAAAAGGATATTTATTTACTCTATACTTTAAAAAATAAAAATGGAGAACCTGTTCCTATTAAAAAAGTACGCATTAGAGAAGAAATGAATAATGCTCAACAAGTAAAAGAAATTAATCAATTTGTAAACCCAAGAAATAATCATCACGTATTAATTTATAAAAATGAAAACGAGCAACTAAAAGAAAGTGTCGTAAGCTTTTGGGAAGCAGTAGAGAGGGAAAAACAAAATCAAGAAATGTATCAATTACCAAAAACTGATATCAATGGAACTATTTTAGCAACTTTGGAAATAAATGATATGTTTGTTTTGGGCTTGACGGATGAAGATTTCAATCAAAATAAGAATAATTTACCATATTTGACAAAAAATTTATATAAAGTGGAAGCTGTTTCTTCAAAATATTATGAATTTAGACATCATATGGAATCTACTCAAAAAAGAGAGTATGAACCTTACTATTACATTTTAAGTAGTCTAGGGTTAGGAAAGAGAGGTTGGCAGACTTTCAATCCCATAAAAGTTCAAATAACAGCAACAGGCAAAATAGAAAAAATTTAAAATAAGTTTTTTAAAAGTTCTTTGACATAATTTGTCAAATCTTAAACAGCCAAACCACAACAAAAAGGCGCGTAAGCAGTTTTTGTTGTGGTTTGATTAAAGATTAGAATTGACGATATAACCGATACCTTTTACTGTGCCTATACTTTGTTGTGGTTTGATTAAAGATTAGAATTGACGATATGCGATAGTAATAGTAATGAGATGGAATTTAGTTGTGGTTTGATTAAAGATTAGAATTGACGATATAGTAATGTATTTCTAGATAATATTAGAATAGTTGTGGTTTGATTAAAGATTAGAATTGACGATATAGCTGAAACTAAAAAACAAACTACTGAATTGTTGTGGTTTGATTAAAGATTAGAATTGACGATATTATATCGTGTCCTGTTAATACTATCGTCTTGTTGTGGTTTGATTAAAGATTAGAATTGACGATATTAGTTACTAAATCGTTATATAATAACTCTCCGTTGTGGTTTGATTAAAGATTAGAATTGACGATATTGGATTAGTAGAAGTTAAGTGTCCGGGTGCTGTTGTGGTTTGATTAAAGATTAGAATTGACGATATTTATTTGAAACTGAAAATAACAACTCAACCCGTTGTGGTTTGATTAAAGATTAGAATTGACGATATTTCCTTCCTCAAAGTTCCACATTATAGTTTGTTGTGGTTTGATTAAAGATTAGAATTGACGATATTATTAGTTGCTATCAATGCTAAACTAGACGAGTTGTGGTTTGATTAAAGATTAGAATTGACGATATTAGGAGCTTACAATGAGAACAACCTCTATTGGTTGTGGTTTGATTAAAGATTAGAATTGACGATATTAAGATGATGACTGTTAATCCGAAGTTTGTTGTTGTGGTTTGATTAAAGATTAGAATTGACGATATTCATCTCCTGATAATACCAATATCTCATCTGGTTGTGGTTTGATTAAAGATTAGAATTGACGATATTAATAAATGTATCTTTACTTCACTAAACACTGTTGTGGTTTGATTAAAGATTAGAATTGACGATATTGTTAACGGTTGACTCTTACAAGTGGATTGCGTTGTGGTTTGATTAAAGATTAGAATTGACGATATTATTGGCTGTTAATATTACCGGTAAATATGTGTTGTGGTTTGATTAAAGATTAGAATTGACGATATTAATAAGATCGTTAATAGTTAAGTAATCAGTGTTGTGGTTTGATTAAAGATTAGAATTGACGATATTCAATCAACAACATTCAGTTAAATGTAGCGCGTTGTGGTTTGATTAAAGATTAGAATTGACGATATTTATTTATGTTTACACAATAAACAGCCCTTAGTTGTGGTTTGATTAAAGATTAGAATTGACGATATTTACGCCATTAAAGCGTTTGGTACTGGCACGTTGTGGTTTGATTAAAGATTAGAATTGACGATATTCAATCAACAACATTCAG
>JAUXPJ010000016.1 GCA_030683815.1 Flavobacteriaceae bacterium | reverse complement strand
AATCAACAACTGTTATTGTTAAAAAATGAGGCAAAGTTTGATCTCTTATTACATAACCCTCTTTCATAATTTATGTTTTTATCAAAGATATTGAAAATATTCCGCAAAGTCAGGAGACATTTGCGGAGCTTTTCATAGGAATACTTTGCGGAACTAGGTAAAAGCAGAAAACGATTTAGGGATGAAATATTTTAAATGGATAATCATTTTTTTAGTTTTTTTATAATATGGCGATGTTATTTCTTCAACCTAAAAGCCGTAAATTTGCTCTATAAAAATACATCAAAAATGACTTTTCAAGAAGAAATATTGCAAGGAATTCCAGCTGAATTACCATCGCCAAAAATATATGATGCCAATATCAATCATGCGCCTAAAAGAAAAGAAATCTTAAATACAGCAGAAAAAAAGTTAGCCATTCGCAATGCGCTGCGCTATTTTGATAAGAAACACCATGAAGTTTTAGCCAAAGAATTTGCCAAAGAATTTGCCGATTATGGCCGGATTTATATGTACCGATTTCATCCTAATTATGAATTAAAAGCGAGACCTATCCAAGAATATCCCGGAAAGTGTGACCAAGCAAAAGCCATCATGCATATGATTCAAAATAATTTGGATCATGCGGTGGCACAACATCCTCATGAATTGATAACATACGGAGGAAACGGAGCCGTATTTCAAAATTGGGCACAGTATTTATTGACCATGCAGTATTTGGCTCAAATGACAGAGGAACAAACTCTGGTCATCTATTCGGGTCATCCGATGGGATTATTTCCATCGCATAAAAGTGCCCCAAGAGCAGTGGTTACCAACGGAATGGTGATTCCTAACTATTCAAAACCGGATGATTGGGAAAAATTCAACGCGCTAGGTGTTTCGCAATACGGACAAATGACTGCAGGAAGTTATATGTACATCGGTCCGCAAGGAATTGTACATGGAACCACCATTACTGTTTTAAATGCGGGTAGGAAGATTGCTAAAAATGGAGAAGATTTATCCGGTAAATTATTTTTGACTTCCGGTTTGGGAGGAATGAGCGGAGCGCAACCAAAAGCCGGAAATATCGCCGGTTGTATCACGGTTTGTGCCGAAATCAACCCAAAAGCAGTTTACACCCGACATTCTCAAAAATGGGTAGATGAGGTCATTACTGATTTGGATGTATTGGTAAATCGGGTTAAAAAAGCCAAAGAAAACAAGGAAATTGTTTCCATTGCCCTTCAGGGAAATATTGTGGATGTTTGGGAAAAATTTGCTGAGATTGAATTGTATGTCGATTTGGGCTCTGATCAAACTTCGCTTCACAATCCGTGGGCTGGAGGTTATTATCCGGTTGGATTAAGTTTCGAGGAATCCAATCAAATGATGGTAGAAAATCCGCAGAAATTTAAAGAACACATTCAAGAATCACTTAGAAGACAAGCAAAAGCTATCAATATTCACACCGCTAAAGGAACCTATTTTTTCGATTATGGAAACGCCTTTTTATTGGAAGCCGGTAGAGCAGGAGCTGAAATTTATAAAGATCAAAATGGTAATTTTTGCAATAAAGAAACCCTCTCTTTCCTTGGGGAAGAGACAGAGAGATGGGAATATCCTTCCTATGTAGAAGACATTATGGGTCCCATGTGTTTTGATTACGGATTTGGCCCTTTTAGATGGGTTTGCACCAGTGCGCTTGCCGATGATTTAGACAAAACGGATGTCATTGCGACCAAAGTTCTGGAGGAATTGATACTGAAATCTCCGGCTGAAATTCAGCAACAAATGAGCGATAATATCAAATGGATTAAAGAAGCTAAAAAGAACAATTTGGTGGTGGGTTCGCAAGCGCGCATTTTATATGCCGATGCCGAAGGCCGCGTGAAAATTGCCCAAGCGTTTAATGATGCGCTTAAAAATGGAGAAATTTCGGCACCTATTGTGCTGGGAAGAGATCATCACGATGTTTCAGGAACCGATTCACCTTATAGGGAAACCTCTAATATTTACGACGGTTCCCGTTTTACGGCCGATATGGCGATTCAAAATGTAATTGGTGATAGTTTTAGAGGAGCCACTTGGGTGTCGATTCATAACGGCGGTGGAGTTGGTTGGGGAGAAGTAATAAATGGGGGCTTTGGTATGGTTCTTGATGGAAGTTTAGAAGCTGAAAGGCGCTTAAAATCAATGCTTTTCTGGGATGTGAACAACGGAATTTCGCGCAGAAGTTGGGCAAGAAATGAAGGAGCAGAATTCGCCATTAAAAGAGCGATGGAATTGGAACCACAACTCAAAGTTACCCTTCCCAATAAAGTTGATGATGCAATTTTGAATAATTTATTTTAATACTATTTATCATGAAATAGCCATGTTTGAAAAAACATAATTATTGATGAAGAAATTTTAATCAAACTGGCAAATTCCATATGACCATTAAAATTAAATAAATATATACATATGAAACGTTTTACTGTCATCCTCCTTCTTTTAGTAGCCCTAACAATAGAATCGTGTGTTAGTGTGCGCGTTACTACTGATTACGATTCCAGAACCAATTTTGCGCAATACCAAACATTCGCTTTTTATAAAAAAGGGATTGACAATGCTGATATCAACGATTTAGACAAAAAAAGAATTATGTACGCCATTGAAGATGAATTATTGGCAAAAGGCATGAAAAAATCAGAAAATCCGGATGTGTTGGTCAATATTTTTACCAAATCACAAGAAAAAGTAGACATCTATAACAATATGCATTTTGGTTGGTATCCTTGGTATTACGGTCCGGGATTTGGTGTGCAGTATGCAAAATATACCGAAGGAACTTTGTTTATTGATATTATCGATGCACAGAAAAAAGAAATGGTTTGGCAAGGAACCGGAAGTGGTGTTTTGAACAATTTAACCGGCGTTAAAAAAGAGCAGAGAATTAAAGAATTTGTCAAAGAAATTTTGGCAAAATATCCGCCTTCCAAAAATTAATGAGAGATTAAATCTAACAAACGCACTGAATGAGGTGCGTTTTTTTATTTTTGAAGTTGAAAAAACACCCATGGATTCAGAAGATTTTTATTTTAACGAAAAAGGATACAAGGTTTTTACCGAAAAATACTTGTTAAAAAGAGGTTATTGCTGCAAAAACGGATGTAAACATTGTCCGTATGGATACGATATCAAATCGGATACTTTTACCAAAAAACGCTCAACTTTTTAGAGTAATTCATGCATTTTCTTAAAATATGGAATCGCTTTTAAGAGTCGGGATCCATACCAAGAAAATAGTTCTCCATCTACAAAAACTGTTTTAGCGTGATTGGAATGTCGGCCAATTTCAAAGGCGTGTTCATCTCTAAAATGATAAGGTTCAGTAGATAGCAATACTATTTTCGGATTTCCATCGGTGCGTATTTTTTGAATATCAACTTCCGGATAACGTCCTTTTTCTTCATAAACATTGATAAAATTATTGAGTTTTAGCAGGTCGTTAATATAATTATCACCACCTGCTACCATCCAAGGATTTTTCCAAATAAAATAGGCTACTTTTTTACGCGGCAGGTATTTTGCAAAATTCTTGAATTGAGTCAGTTGAAAATCAATTTTTTGAAGCAAGTTTTCGGATTCTGTTTGACGATAGAGGATTTTCCCCAACAAATCAATAAGTTCCAGAGAATCTTTTATACTGTTTATATCTGCTACAAAAACGGTAGTTATTTTTTCTAACTCATCCACCATTTTGGGTGTGTTTTCTTCTTTAGCGCACAAAATAAAATCAGGATTTAAACCCTTGATAATTTCCAAATCAACTTTTTTCGTTCCACCCACAATCGTTTTAGTCGATTTTAAATGATACGGATGAACGCAAAAGTTAGTTATCCCAACCAATTCTTTTTCCAATCCAAAATCAAAAAGTAATTCTGTTAATGAAGGAACCAAAGAAATAATGCGTTGCGGTTTTGATTTGATGGTGATAATTCGTTGAAGTTGATCGAGATAAGTATTCATTTATATAATTTTGAATATTGAGAAGGCAACTTCATCTACATTAGTATATCAGTTAATTTGAAATGCTAGTTATTCGGCTAAAAATAGAGTCCGTTTTTCGATAAAATTTCTGCCATTTTTGATTGTAATTCTTTTGCTTTTTCCTGCGATTTTAGAGCAAAATCAAGTTGATTTCCGGCATAAATAATATCACGGGATGAATTGATTAACAATCCAATTTGTTGGTTTAACCCGTTTTCGCAAACTTCTTCTAAGCTTCCGCCTTGCGCTCCCACTCCCGGAATTAATAAAAAATGATTGGGAACAATTGCTCTAACTTTTTTAAGAGATTCAGCTTTAGTTGCCCCAATTACATACATCAAATTTTGAGCATTTTTCCATTTTAATGATTCCTTTAAAACTTGCTCAAATAAGGTCATATCATTAATTATTTTTTCCTGAAAACAGTAACTTCCAATATTGGAAGTTAATGCCAATAAAATGGTAAACTTATCATCAAAATTTAAAAATGGTTCTACAGAATCTATTCCCATATATGGAGAAACTGTAATCGCATCAAAATTCATTGCTGTAAAAAATGCTTCAGCATATTTAGTAGATGTATTGCCTATGTCACCTCGTTTTGCATCAGCAATAGTAAAAATTTCAGGATAATTTATGTTGAGATAATTGATGGTTTTTTCCAAAGAGACCCATCCTTTTACACCATAAGCTTCGTAAAAAGCAGTATTAGATTTATAGGCAACGGTTAAATGATTTGTGGCATCAATCAATTGTTTATTAAACTCAAAAATTGGATCTTCTTCGGATAATAAATGTTTCGGAATTTTAGTCAAATCAGGATCCAACCCGATACAAAGAAAAGATTTTTTTGACTTAATGTTTTTTACAAGTGTTTCTGTTGTCATGAAGATAAAATAATGATGCAAAAATAAGCTATTCATTAGTTTTATAAAAATAGGAATTTTAATTGATGGGAATCCGCTAAATTATTTCAATATTTGTACGATAAACAAGATGAAAGAATTTAGATAATAGATAAAAAGATTATCGTGATAAGAATCTATTTATTATCACATTTTCTTTTCCCTATATATTACCGTAGATTTAATATAAAAGAAATAAGATGTTGCAAAAAGTGCTTCAAAAAATATTTTACGGTTTGCTCACTCTTTTTGGGGTGGTAACTGTTATCTTTTTTTTATTTAACGTATTGCCCGGAGATCCGGCGCGTATGATGTTGGATCAGCGGGAAGACAGTGAACAATTGCAAAACATTCGTAAAAAATATGCATTTGATAAACCTGTTTATCAACAGTATTTCTACTATTTAAACGATTTATCGCCTATTTCTTATCACCGTGCCGATGTAAATTCCTATACTTTTGCAGATGCCGAAAAATATCAATCATCTATAAAAATAATGGAAACCAATTCATTTTCTATTGTATTAAAAGCACCTTATTTGCGTGAATCTTTTCAAAAAAACGGCAAAAAAGTTACAGAAGTTATTGCCGAAACATTTCCAAATACAGCTATTTTGGCGGTATCGTCTATGTTTATTGCTATTGTACTTGGAATTGTTTTAGGAATTTTTTCGGCGGTATTTAAAGATAGTATTACAGATCGTTTTATTGCCTTATTAAGCACTTTAGGAATGAGTATTCCTTCCTTTTTTGCCGCGGTACTTTTTGCCTGGTTTTTCGGATTTATCCTCCATGAATACACCAATTTAAATATGACGGGAAGTTTGTATGAAGTCGATGATTTTGGCGAAACCATTTCCATTCAATGGAGAAACTTGATATTACCATCCTTTGTTTTAGGTATCCGACCGTTGGCGGTAATTGTGCAATTAACAAGAAATTCATTGTTGGAAGAATTATCCAAAGATTACATCAGAACGGCCAAAGCAAAAGGACTTTCATCATATAAAATTGTTAAAACACATGCGTTAAAAAATGCCCTAAATCCTGTTGTTACAGCCATTTCCGGTTGGTTTGCATCCTTGTTAGCCGGAGCGGTTTTTGTAGAATATATCTTCAATTGGAACGGTTTGGGTAAAGAAATTGTAGATGCCTTAAATACCTTAGATTTGCCTGTAATTATGGGAAGTGTGCTTTTAATTGCCGCTATGTTTATAATTATCAATATTTTTGTAGATATTATTTACACCTGGTTAGACCCGAAATTAAGCGATAAAAATAAATAAAATGAGAAAATACATCATAGCAGGAAACTGGAAAATGAATAATGATTTAGGAGCGTCTAAACTGTTGATAACAAATTTATTAAACGGATTAGTCGATAAAAAATCAACCGAAAAAAGAATAATCGTTTCGCCTTCTTTTGTAAATCTATATCCTGTAAATGAATGGGTTAAAGATTCTGTAATTGAAGTGGCCGCGCAAAATATGCACTTTGAACAAAGTGGCGCTTTTACCGGGGAAGTTTCAGCATCCATGTTAAAATCCATCGGAATAAAAACGGTCATTATTGGTCATTCAGAACGCAGAACTTTTTTTAATGAAACCGATGAATTGTTGGCGAAGAAAGTAGAAACAGCGATTCAAAATGAATTGGAAGTTATTTTTTGTTTTGGCGAACAATTAGCCGATAGAAAATCAGAAAATCATTTTAATGTGGTGGAAGCGCAACTTTCAAAAGCGCTGTTTCAACTTAAAAACTCCGCTTGGAATCAAATTGTTTTGGCATATGAACCCGTTTGGGCTATCGGAACCGGAGAAACCGCTTCACCGGAACAAGCACAAGAAATGCATTTATTTATCCGAAATTTAATAGCAAAAAACTATTCACAAGAATTAGCGAATACAATTTCCATTTTATACGGCGGAAGTATGAAAGCGTCCAACGCCAAAGAATTGCTTTCAAATTTGGATGTTGACGGTGGTTTAATAGGTGGTGCGGCTTTAAATTCAGAAGAATTTTTAACTATTTATAATTCCATTTAAGATGAATTATATAGAATACGATTTTAAAATAAGTCCTTTAGAACCGGTTGCCGAAATATTAATTGCAGAATTAGGAGAAGTCGGTTTTGAAAGTTTTGTCGAAAACGAACAAGGTGTTTTGGCATACATTCAACAAGAGGAATGGAATGAGCACATTTTGGAAGAGATTCAAATTTTAACTTCGGATGAATTTTCCATTTCATATACTTCGAAAGTGATTGAACAGGTTAATTGGAATATCGAATGGGAAAAGAATTTTAATCCGATTGAAGTGGATGGTTTGGTGAGTATTCGCGCTCCTTTTCACGAAAATCCTCCGTTAAAATATGACATTATTATAGAACCAAAGATGAGTTTTGGAACCGGACATCATGAAACAACTCATATGATGATTCAGCAATTATTAGAAGTTGATTTAACCGATAAAAAAACCTTAGATATGGGTTCCGGTACCGGAATTTTAGCCATTTTTGCCGAGATGCGCGACGCCAAACCTATTGATGCCATTGATATTGACGAGTGGTGTTTTGAAAATTCAATTGAAAATTTAGAACGTAATCAATGTGAACATATTTCAGTTTATCAAGGTGATGTTGAATTGTTAAAAGATAAAAGGTACGATGTAATCATTGCCAACATCAACAGAAATGTGCTGTTAGCTGATATGAATCAATATGCCAAATGTCTAAATGCAAATGGTGTTTTACTTTTAAGTGGATTTTACACAGAAGATATCCCTGTTTTAGATGCCGAAATGGTGAAGTACGGATTGAAATACGACGCTCAAAAAGAGCGCAATAATTGGGCTTCACTTCGGTATATTAAAAATTAAATTCAATTAAATTTGGTATATTATTTGATTCAGATGGTTTAATTTTACCAAATAAATAAAGGATGATGAGAGATTTCAGAATGAATACAAAACGAAAAGAACAAGAATCGATTGCTGTTTTAGAGGAATTAGAACTCCAACACGAATTAGTGCTTTTTAATGATGATGTCAATACCTTTGATTTTGTAATTGATTCCTTGATCAGTATTTGTGAACATACCGATGAACAAGCCCATCAATGTGCGCTAATTGTACATTACAAAGGAAAATGTACCGTTAAAACAGGGGAATTATCCGATTTAAAGCCAAGATGTTCCAAGCTTTTAGAGTTGGGACTTTCAGCTGAAATAATATAAAAAACAGTCTAATTGCTCGCTTTTTTTATATCTAAATATTATAAATTATTTGCTCATAGAAACTAAAAATTCTTGATTAGAAAGAGTTCCTTTAATACGGCTGCTTATGAATTCCATCGCTTCAATTGGGTTCATATCTGCAAGATATTTGCGCAATACCCACATGCGTTGTAGTGTGTTTTCATCATGTAATAAATCGTCACGTCTGGTGCTTGATTTAACCAAATCAATTGCCGGAAAAATTCTTCTGTTAGAAATATTTCTATCTAATTGAAGCTCCATATTCCCTGTTCCTTTAAATTCTTCAAAGATAACTTCATCCATTTTAGAACCAGTATCAGTTAAAGCTGTTGCGACAATAGTTAAAGAACCTCCATTTTCAATATTACGGGCGGCACCAAAAAACCGTTTAGGTTTATGTAAAGCATTGGCATCAATACCTCCAGATAAAATTTTGCCGGATGCCGGTGAAACAGTGTTATAAGCTCTCGCTAAACGAGTTATTGAATCTAACAAAATAACCACATCATGTCCACATTCAACCAATCTTTTAGCTTTTTCTAAAACAATATTAGCAACTTTTACATGTTTTTCTGCAGGTTCATCAAAAGTAGAAGCAACAACTTCTCCTTTTACACTCCGTTGCATATCAGTTACCTCTTCAGGGCGTTCGTCAATTAATAAAATAATTTGATAAACTTCCGGGTGATTGGCGGCAATTGCATTGGCAATATCTTTCAACAACATGGTTTTACCGGTTTTAGGTTGCGATACAATCATGGCGCGCTGACCTTTTCCGATAGGTGAAAATAAATCTATGATTCTGGTAGATAACGTACTTCTATGCCCGGCTAGATTGAATTTTTCTTCAGGAAATAACGGTGTTAAATGCTCAAAAGAAACTCGATCTCTGACAACATTTGGATTTAAACCGTTAATTTTAGAAATACGAATTAAAGGAAAATATTTTTCACCTTCTTTTGGAGGTCTCACATTTCCGTTAACGGTGTCTCCGGTTTTTAATCCAAATAATTTTATTTGAGAAGTTGAAACATAAATATCATCAGGGGATGATAGATAGCTATAATCTGATGAACGCAAGAAACCATATCCATCAGGCATCATTTCTAAAACACCCTCACTTTTTATAATTCCATCAAACTCAAAATCTGGTTCTTTATATCGACTTTGAGGTTTAATTTTATTGATTTCTTTTTCTTTTTCCTCGTTGTGTTCAGGTTTTTTAATAAGTTTTTTCTCGACAGAGATTACTGAAACTTCTGGAGTAACAACTTCTTTAACTTCAGAATTAAGTTCAACAATTTTTGGGCTTTCATCTTTAGTAATTATTTTGCGTGGTTTCTTTTGTTTATGAATCTTAACAGGATGTTTTTCAGTTTTTGTTTCAACTGAAATGTTTTGTACAGGTTCTGAATTTACTTCAGCGATACTTTTAGTTGCTTCCGGATTATCATTGGAGAAAAGATTTTGAGGAACATCTTTTTCAGGTAAAGCATTAGAAATTGGTTTTTTAATCCTTTTTCTTTTTGTGTTTACTTCTTTTGCCTTTACATTTACAGGAGTAATTGGTTTAGCTGCCTGAATATCAAGAATTTGATAAATTAATTCTTGTTTCTTTAAAGTTTTGAATTTAGGGACGTCAATGCTTTCAGCAATTTCCAAAAGTTCAGCAAGGTTTTTTTCCTTGAGTTGTGAAATATCAAACATTAGGTTTTAAAAAATTAGATTATTGGTTATAGAATTTAAATGATTGTCAAATTATACAAAATGGTTAATTGGATGGAGTCAGTTAAATAGCAGAGACTTGGCTATTATTAGACAAATATACAATTATTTTTTATTAAATATATAAACAGCATTAAAAAGATTAATGTATTTTTGTTTTTCAAATTTAAGTATGATTCAGCGTATTCAATCATTATATTTATTGGGAGCCTCATTGCTTTCGGGAGTCATTGTGCTTTTTACAAGTTTCTGGTTAAATAGTGAAGGTAGTTTAATCAATTTTGCAGATTTTTTTACATCAAATAATTATTTGCTTTTGATTGTTGGAATCCTGTTTTACAGTTCTTCTTTACTGTCATTTATAACTATTTTTTTATATCAAAATAGAAAAAAACAGTTGTTATTAGGACGCTTTAATTTAGTTTTCAATTTGTTAATAATTTTTATTCTTATATTCTATTTACAAAGCTTATCTGGAGAAATTTCGATTTCTGTGAAAGGTATTGGGTTGTTCATTCCGATTATTTCTTTTGGATTAATTTTGTTATCCAATAGAGCTGTTAAAAAGGATGAAGAGCTCGTAAAATCTGTTGATAGATTAAGGTAAAGTTTTATTTTAGTATATTTAGTGTAGAAACCCATTTGAAAAGATGGGTTTCTTGTTATCTAACGGTTTTCAGTTAACTAAAAATATCATACATTTAGTGATTGGAAGGGGAAAAAATTACCTGTAAATTCGCACAGAATGAAATCAAGAAAAATTTCTGTTCATATTGCCGATGATCATAAAATCATTATTGATGGTATCATAGCAGTGTTAGAAGACGAAGATGATATTCAGGTTAATGGGGATATTCTAGTGATGGAAATGAACTGATTAATTGGTTCAACAATAATAGTTGTGATGTTTTAATATTAGATATCAATATGCCGGGGGTAAGCGGCATAGAAGTTCTTGAATTTCTGAAGCAAAAAAATCGATATCAACCCACTGTGGTATTGTCTAGTTATGATGATATCAAGTTGATAAAAGAGGTAATTAAATTAGGAGTCAAAGGATTTATTGCCAAAAAATGTGCAGGAAAACATATTTCAAATGCCATCAGATCTGTGATTCATGATGATGAATATTTCGGACCGAGTATTCAAGAGTTGATCATCAAAAGTTTTGCTAAGAAAACAGGTTTAAATGGAGCAAATAAGAATCAGGATGGGATTTTAACAAGTTCTTTAACTGAGAGAGAAATACAAGTTTTAAAGTTAATTGCTCAACAAAATAGTACAAGAGAAATAGCCGAAGAGTTGTTTATCAGTTCCAATACGGTAGAAACACATCGGAAAAATTTGATTAAAAAATTAAATGTTAGGAATGTAGTTGGTTTAGCATTATACGCTGCCAAAAACGACTTAGTTTAAAATATTAGGGGGGAAAGGAGAGAGCAATTTAGATACGGTATTTCGAAATCTAAACTCTCCTTTTTTTTATTTTCTAGTTTCTAGTTCAATTATTTCCAAATCTTTAATATCTTTTCCTGATATGGAAAACCGTAACATAGTTCTTACCGTATGAAATCCGCTTTTACCGGCAGCACCCGGATTCATGTGTAACAAATTTAGTTTTTTATCAGACATCACTTTTAAAATATGCGAATGACCGCTGATAAACAACATGGGCGGATTTTCTTTTATTTCTTGTCTGATTCTGGCATCATAATGATTAGGATAACCACCAATATGAGTAATCCAAACCGATAAATCTTCACACATAAATCGATTGTCTAAAGGAAATTCGGCTCGTAAAATTGTATCGTCAATATTTCCGTAAACTGCCTTTAGTGGTTTGTATTTTAGAATTTCATCAGCAACAGCAATATTTCCGATATCTCCCGCATGCCAAACTTCATCGGCCAGTTTTACAAATTTTAATATCTGTTCATCAATAAATCCGTGTGTATCCGATAAAAGTAAGATTTTTTTCATTTTTTAAATCAAATATTGAAGTGACAATTATTGCTATCTTTGTAGCTTAACAAAAGTACAGAATTCGTTTGAGATATTTCATTGAACTCCAATACAACGGCGGTAATTATCATGGTTGGCAACAACAGTTAAATGCTGTTACTATCCAAGAAAAGTTGAATAATGCTTTATCTGTTCTTTTAAAAGAAGCTGTCAATGTTATGGGAGCAGGAAGAACAGATACCGGAGTTCATGCTGAGCAATTCTTTGCTCATTTCGATATTGAAAACGAAATAGAGGAAGAATTACTGATTTACAAACTCAATTCAATTTTACCTACAGATATTGTAGTTAAAAATATATTTAAAGTTCAGGATGAAGCCCACGCTCGATTTGATGCTATTAGCAGAAGTTATGAATATAGAATTTGGTTAGGTAAAAATCCATTTTTAAGAGATTTAACTTGGCAAACACATTTAAAACCATCTGTAGAAAAAATGAATGAAGCCGCGAATTTACTATTGCGCTATCAAGATTTTAAATGCTTTTCTAAATCCAAAACCGATGTAAATACTTATAATTGTTCCATCTCTGAAGCAGTTTGGAAACAAGAAGGAAATATGTTGATTTTTTACATAACAGCTGATCGTTTTTTAAGAAATATGGCCAGAGCAATTGTTGGAACGTTAATAGAAATTGGATTAGGGAAAATCTCAATTGATGATTTTAAAAGAATAATTGAAAGCAGAAATCGTTCAGAAGCAGGAGTTTCTGTGCCGCCTCAAGGTTTGTTTTTGACAAAGATTGTTTACCCAAAATATATAATTATATAAAATGAAAGTTACCGGAAAAGCATTTGATTCAAAAATATTTTTAAGGTTGATGAAATTCGCCAGAGTATATCGGATGCATTTTTATTTAGCTTCAATCACTGCAATTTTATTATCATTAGTTTCCGCATTACGCCCTTGGTTACTTCAACAAACTGTTGATAAATACATTTCAACAAAAGATGAAAAGGGTTTGCTTCTTTTTATTATTTTAATGCTTGGAGCACTTATTTTAGAAGTATTACTACAACTCATATTTATTTATATTTCTAACTGGCTAGGTCAACACATCATTCGAGACATCAGAGAAAAACTATTCAAACATATGATGCATTTCAAAATGGCTTATTTTGACAAATCATCTGTAGGAAGATTAGTAACCAGAGTTGTATCAGATTCAGAAACAATTGCAAGTTTCTTTGGTCAGGGACTTTTTATGATAGTGAGTGATTTGTTAAAAATGGTTGTTGTTTCAATAGTAATGATTTGGATGAATTGGAAATTATCACTCATTACTTTTGCTGTTTTACCACTTTTAGTTTATGCAACCAAAATATTTCAAATTGCTATAAAATCAGCGTATCAAGAAGTTCGAATTCAGGTTGCCAATCTCAATAGTTTTGTGCAAGAGCGTATTATCGGAATGAATATCGTTCAACTTTTTGGACGTGAAGAGGCTGAATATCAAAAATTTGTTTCCATTAACGAAGATCATAAAAAAGCGCATATCAAAACAGTTTGGTATTATTCATTATTCTTTCCAATTGCAGAAATTTTATCTTCAGTTGCCATCGGATTATTAGTTTGGTATGGTGGATTAAGAGCAGTTGTTGACAGTTCAATTACAGTGGGCCAAATTATAGGATTTATTACCATGGCTGAGATGTTGTATAGACCGCTCCGGCAAATCGCAGACAAATTTAATACACTTCAAATGGGATTAGTTGCTGCGACAAGAGTATTTGAAGTATTAGATACCGAAAGTAATTTGAAACGCATAGGTAACATAAAAGCATCTGATTTAAACGGAAATATATCTTTTAAAAATGTTCGTTTCAGTTATGTTGAAGGTGAAGAAGTGCTAAAAGGAGTTTCCTTTGAAGTGAAACAAGGGGAACGAATTGCTATTGTTGGCGCAACAGGTTCGGGAAAATCAACAATCATCAGTTTGCTTAATCGTTTTTATGAATTAGATCACGGAGAAATTTGTTTGGATAATCAGAATATAGAAGACTTTACTATTGAATCGTTACGTGATGAAATTGCTGTTGTTTTACAAGATGTTTTTCTTTTTTCAGATGATATTTACAATAATATTACGCTTAAAAATCAGGATATTTCTTTGGATGAAGTGATGAATGCCGCCAAGCAAATCGGATTACATGATTTCATCATGAGTTTGCCGGGCGGATATGGTTATAATGTTAAAGAACGTGGCGCTATGTTATCATCGGGTCAGCGACAGTTAATTGCTTTTTTAAGAGCGTATGTTAGCAACCCAACAATCCTTATTTTAGATGAAGCAACTTCATCGATTGATTCACATTCAGAAAAATTAATTCAGTTTGCAACTGAAAAAATTACGCAAAACAGAACTTCAATAATAATTGCCCATCGATTGGCAACCGTCAAAAAAGTGAATAAGATTATTGTGATGGATAAAGGAGAGGTTAAAGAAATTGGCTCACACAAAGAATTGTTGAAAATAGAAAATGGTTTCTATAAAAATTTATACGATAAGCAATTCGCGGTATTGGTATGATTATCCTAAATCTTTTAAAATCATTTCTATGATTTCATTGGATGATTTATCTGTGATAATAATTCCGTCCTTTACGTAAACAATTTTTCCGGTTTCTTCAGAAACCAAAATACACAAAGCATCAGTTCGTTCTGTAATTCCAACCGCTGCCCGATGACGTAAACCATATTTCCCGGGTAAAGAACTTGATGAAAGAGGTAAAACAACCCTAGTTGCTGTAATAAAATTATTTTTTATAATTACAGCTCCATCATGTAACGGACTGTTTTTAAAGAAAATACTTTCTAAAATTGGGATGTTTACTTTGGCATACATTCTGTCTCCGGTATTTCTCACAAAATCAAGATTATTAGTTTTTTCCAATACTATCAAAACACCTGCTTTTGCTTTTGATAAATTTTCACAAGCTTTCACTATAGAGGCCACATCTGTAGTTTGCTGAATTTCAGTATTTAAAAATTTTAATTGCCGCACAAATTTTCTTCTTGAGGCGAAATTTGATGATCCCAACATCAATAAAAATTTTCTGATTTCTTGCTGAAAAACAACAATCAATGCAATGGCTCCACCGCCAATTAATGTACCCAAAATACCGCTCAACATCTCCATTTTTAACACTTGTGTCAATTTCCACATAATGAAAACGATAGCAATTCCGATGAAAATATTAACAGCAACCGTTCCTTTTAATAATTTATAAATATAATAAAGTAAAACAGCAACCAAGAAAGCATCGATGATGTCTAAAATTGAAATGTTGATGAAATCCAAATTATTGATTTTTTATTGATGTAAATGTACTAATTTTTATATTTAAAAGATTCATTTTCTAGGAATCGCAACCACATTCCGGAATTTTATCAGCATCAAAAATATACTCATTTTTATCAATGATGAATTGCTCTTTTTGCAATAATAATAAATGAGTTTTGATATTTAAATATTCCTGATAGGTTAAATTTTGATTAAAATTTAAATGCAATAAAGTTTTTTGTCCGTTTTCAGTAAAGTTGATAAACTCCATGAGAGTGTCAAAAAACTCTACTTTATCTATTTTATTTTCATTGAGATAGTAAGTATTCAACCCAAATGACAGATGAAAATTATTGTAATTTTTATAATAATCAAGGTTTTTTAAGATGATTTTTTTAGATTGGATGGTATCAAAATGGAACTGAATATGGCTAATATCAACAAAAGATAAAATTTTAGAAATGGTATCAGAATAACTCAAGTAGTTGCTAAATCCATCGGTATTATGCATCGATTTTTTCAATCTTTTTTCTTGAAAATATTGAATTTTTGGCATTACTTTCTCTAATTTTAAATGTTTATCGATGTTGAAAATCCAGTTGGTAGAACCGATTAAATTTTTATCATTGAGTTGTAAAATTGTGTCTTTTTCATTGATTTTCATAAACATCCAAACCTCAGAAAAATTGGGAACTTCTTGGATTCCAACTATATCAGTGGCAGGAATATGAATTTCTTTTTTCTGGCAACCAGCCAAAATGATTATCGAAAAAAGTAAAATGTATAATTGAGTTAGTTTCATCGGTATTTATTGATTTAAAAGTGCTACAATTTTAACGGCTTCAACAGCTTCTTTAACATCGTGAACCCGCAAGATAGAAGTTCCTTTTAAAAGCGCAATTGTATTGGCAACTGTGGTGGCATTCAGCGCATCATTTGCAGTTGCCTTTAATGGTTTATACAACATTGATTTTCTTGAAACACCTGTTAAAATAGGCGTGTTTAAGTTTAAAAAATAATCAAGATTTTGCAGTATTTGATAGTTATTTTCTGTGGTTTTTCCGAATCCAAATCCAACATCAATTATCAAATCGTTCACACCTAATTTTCTTAATTGATTCATTTTTTCAGAAAAATAAAACATCAATTCAGTAAGAATATTTTCATAAGTCGGATTTGTTTGCATCGTTTGCGGCGTTCCTTTCATGTGCATTAAAATGTAAGGAACTTGGAGTTTTGCAACAGTTTCAAACATGGCGGCATCCATTTCGCCTGCAGAAATATCGTTAATCATACAAGCGCCATTTTCTATACTTTGCTGTGCCACTGTACTTCTAAAAGTATCAACAGAAATTAATATTTCCGGAAAT
Source organism: Flavobacteriaceae bacterium (assembly GCA_030683815.1). Classification (GTDB taxonomy): domain Bacteria; phylum Bacteroidota; class Bacteroidia; order Flavobacteriales; family Flavobacteriaceae; genus JAGXRT01. The sequence goes on along the minus strand of JAUXPJ010000016.1, from coordinate 41,117 downwards.
GTTTTTACAAGTATTTTCAAAGTTGGAAGCAGTCTTTTTAATTCTTCATCTTCTGAAATATGTACTGCATTTGGTCGCGATGAATAAGCGCCTACATCGATAAAAGTTGCTCCATCGACTAACATTTTCCCAACTTTTTCTAATATTGACTTTTCGTTTTGATAAAGCCCACCGTCGTAAAAAGAATCTGGGGTGAGATTTAAAATTCCCATTACTTTTGGGATTGATAAATCAATAAGTTTTCCCTTACAATTAATTGTTTTCATTTTTTAACTGGCAACTTTGTTAGTGACTTTACTTTGTGCCGGAGCCTGATAATTGCTCATTTTTGACATTAAATCTTCAACAGAATTACTGATAATTAACAGGTCTTTATTTTCTTTTTTCAGATATCCTTCGGTTACCATCACCTCCAATTGTTGTATTAAATGATCGAAAAATCCGTTGGTATTTAAAATTCCGACAGGTTTACTTTCAATGCCTAATTGACCTAAAGTAAGCGCTTCAAAAATTTCATCCAACGTTCCAAATCCACCCGCTAAAGCAATATATCCATCCACCATTTTACTGATTTTTACTTTGCGTTTACTCATTTTTCTAGTGATATGCATTTGTGAGATATCAGTGTGTTCAACTTCTTCATGACGTAAAAATTGTGGAATAACACCAATAACCTCACCATTATCTTTTAGCATTGCGTTGGCAATGGCACCCATCATTCCAATTTTTCCACCTCCATAAACCATCGAAATGGAATGTTTGCAGAAATATTCGCCCAAAAGTTGAGCGTCTTTTTGATAGATTTCATTAAACCCTAAACTCGAACCACAAAAAACAGCTATTTTCTTCATGCTTAACCTAAATTCATTAAATTTATCCGAAATTTACACAAATTAATTGAGTCCCTATGCAAGCTACTTCAAAACAATATGATGAGGTTATTACAAAATGCAGAACTTTATATATCAATAAATTAAAAGATTATGGAAGTGCTTGGCGCATACTTCGTTTGCCATCGCTTACAGACCAAATATATATTAAAGCACAAAGAATTCGTCAATTACAGGAAAATCCGGTCAGAAAAGTACAAGAAGATGAAGTGAGTGAATTTATCGGAATTATCAATTATTCAATTATGGCATTGATTCAGTTGGAAAAAGGAATTGCTGAACAACCCGATTTAGATGTTGAGGAAGCAATTTTATTGTATGATAAATATGTTGCTATTGCAAAATTGTTGATGGAAGATAAAAACCATGATTATGGCGAAGCCTGGCGCGAAATGCGTATCAGTTCTTTGACTGATTTGATACTTCAAAAATTATTGCGCGTAAAACAAATGGAAGACAATAAAGGCAAAACCTTGGTTTCTGAAGGCATAGATGCTAATTATTACGATATGGTCAATTACGCCGTTTTTGCTTTGATTAAATTAACCTAAATTAAATTTATATGAAATATTTTGTACATTTTATAAGAATATTGGTAGGATTATCATTTGTGATTTCCGGATTTTTAAAAATGATTGATCCGCTTGGAACATCGTATAAACTGGAAGAATATTTCAGTGCCTCGGTGCTGAATTTAGAGCTTTTAATTCCGTATGCACTTTTAATTGGTATAATTCTCATATTGATAGAAACTGTTTTAGGTATCTTTTTGTTGATTGGTTTTAAATCTAAATGGACCATTTGGGGATTGTTCTTGATGATTTTTTTATTCCTGTTCTTAACTTGGTATTCTGCTTATTTCAATAAAGTTACTGATTGTGGCTGTTTTGGCGATGCTATCAAATTAACTCCTTGGGAAACATTTTATAAAAACGTGATATTATTAGTGATGATTGTTTTCTTAGAATTTAAATCAGCTAAAATTCACCATATTTTTAATCCATCCATAACAAAATGGCTCGCCTTTTTAGTGATCCCAATTTCTTTGTATTTTATGTATTATACCCTTTTAAGTTTGCCCATCATTGATTTCAGACCATATAAAATTGGAACAAACATAGCGGAAGGTATGCAATTAAAAAAAGGTGAATATTTGCCGTCTATTCATGATTTTATTTTAGAATCAGAGATAGATGGGGATATTACTTTTCAAGTGCTCCAAGAAGAAAAAGTGCTGTTGGTAATCATTTATGATTTACAAAAATCAGATAAAATAAGTTTTGATAAAATCAAAGAAGTAACGGACTTGGCAATTTCAAAAAACTACTTAGTTTATGGAGTTTCAGCTTCATTACCTGAAGATTTTGATGAAATAAAAACCAAATATCAACTTAATTTTGAGATACTTTTTAATGATGCCACTACGCTAAAAACAATGATAAGAGCCAATCCGGGTTTAATGATGCTGAAAAAAGGAACTATTGTTGATAAACGCAATTGGATTGAAGCCGATAAATTAGTTTTCGATTAAAATGAGGAGTGTTTTATTGGTATTTTTAGGTGGTGGCTTGGGAAGTGTTATTCGCTATTATTTCAATATTACGTTTAATTTTATCTTCTCAACATTTCCTTTAGGAACCTTTTTAGCCAATATCATTGGAAGTCTTTTTATCGGAATTATTGTTGGATTTCTTAGTAAAAGTCATGTGCTAAATGATAATCTGTATTTATTATTAGTTATAGGATTTTGCGGCGGATTTACCACTTTTTCAACTTTTGCTATGGAAAATCAGATTTATATCAAAAACGGTGATTATCTTTACTTTTTCAGTTACACTTTAGGAACTGTTTTGCTCAGTATTTTGGCTGTTGTTCTGGGTTTATTTCTGACGAAGTTTTGTTGATTAAATAATTAATTACTTCGGATGCTGCGTACAATCCGAAAATAGCGGGCATATAACTGATGGTTCCATAAAACGATTTTTTATAATCCTGATTTTCTACCAATCGTAAACTTTCTTCATCTTGTAATTCTGTAGAGAAAATGGCTTTAACACCTTTTTGAATTCCTTCTTTGGCGAGCCGTTTCCGAACAGTTTTTGCCAAATAACAATCTCTGGTATTATGAATATCACTCACCTTTACCAATGCCGGATTCATTTTTCCGCCGGCTCCCATAGAACTCACTACTTTAACACGTTTGCGTTTACAAGCTAAAATTAAATTTACTTTTGGGGTAATACTGTCAATACAATCTACAACGTAATCATAGGAATTGTCAACTATTTCAAAAGCACGTTCAGGCGAAATAAACTCATTAACAACTGTTAGTTTTAGTTCAGGATTGATATCCATTAACCGATTCGCCATCACTTCAACTTTTGATTTTCCAACAGTAGAAGTTAAAGCAGGAAGTTGTCTGTTTTTATTGGTGATATCAACTACATCTCCATCAACAATAGTCATCGCTCCAACACCTGCTCTGGCAATAAATTCAGCGGCAAATGACCCAACACCTCCCATTCCGACAATTAAAACATGGGCATTCTTTAGGTTCTCTATTCCTTCTTTTTTAATCAGTAATTCGGTGCGCTCCAACCAATATTTCTCCATCTTCTTTTAATTCTGCTTTAAATATATTTTGAAAGTTCAAAAATAATTGTTTTTTAAGAGAATCAATGGGGATATTTTTAATTAATGATGCCGTTTGATAAATTTCTTGAATTTCAACATCACTGTCATCGGTCTCTAGTAAAAATCTTTCTATGGGAGTTGACATCAAATTTACTTGGGTTGTTTTAGAATTTAAAAGTGATTTGCCATACGAAAAATAAATAGTAGGGATTTTTAAACAAAGTGAATGGATGTGCTGATTTTTTGAAAATCCGTGAAAAACAATTGGTATTGTAATATTCTCTTTTCTAATAATTTCAATCAAATCATGATACGCTTTAACACAGTGTACAATAACCGGTTTTTTAAATTTTTCAGCAAGTTTTAATTGTAGTTTAAAAACATTTTTTTGAAATTGAAAATCTGATTTGATGGCACGATCCATTCCACATTCACCAATAGCAATACAAGCATTATTTTTAAGGTGATTTTCAATTATTTTTAATTCGGCTTCATATGTATTTGAATCTAAATGCCAAGGATGAATTCCAATTGAAAAAAATGAATTTGTTGAAATAGGTTCTTGTGGGAAGTGATTTTTTATTGAAATGACTTCTTCTGATGTGTTTATTTGATGGGTATGTGTATCAACATATTTCATTTAATGCTTATTAAACGCTTTTACACCTGCTTTAATTTCTAAATCAAGATGATTTTCAGATGGAACAAGAGGGCAAGAATACTTAGAATTATAAGCACAATACGGATTGTAAGCTTTGTTGAAATCAATGATCAGTTTGTTATTCGCAGGAATTTCTAAATCAATATATCTTCCCCCTTTATAACTTTCATGTCCGTTAGCAGCATCTGTAAAAGGCAGAAACAGATAATTTCGATATTCAAAATCTAACAATAATTGCTGGTTTTGATAAACACTTAACTTATATTCTTTTCCATTCAAACTAAAAGAGGCAATTCCGAAACGTTTGTAAAGTGGTTTACGATCTGTAGTTGTTGCCATCTCAAAAACCGGATCATTTGGAGTTAATTCGAGTGTAGCTTCCACTTTAAAATTTTCATCAGCAGTAAAGAAATCCAACGCTTTAAAAGTGGCTAAATCTTCTGGTTTTAAAGGAGAACTTATAGGATTAGCATAATCTCTGTTTAATTCTTCTTGATATTTTTGAACCGCTATTAAATGTAGGTTTGAATATTGTTCGGCAGGTTTTTTGCATCCAAAAAAAACAATTAAAAAGAGAATTGGTAAAGCTGTTTTCATTTCAAAATATTTACTTTCAAAGATAGTTTTTTTGAGAATAAATGCGTGTTTTTAAAGATTGTTCTTCACAACTTTACTACTTTTGACAAATGCTTCAAAACACTTTTTACGCTTATAAAAATTCTTTTCGAGGACTGTCAAATGAAGTGTGGTGGTTGGCTTTGATAACCTTTATCAACAGAGCCGGAACCATGGTTTTGCCTTTTTTAACACTTTACCTGCATAAACATCTCCATTTTACTTTAGCAGAAGTAGGTTGGATTATGAGCATTTTCGGACTCGGCTCTTTATTTGGCTCTTATTTAGGAGGAAAACTCACCGATAAATTTGGCTTTTATCAAGTCATGTTTTATAGTTTATTTATCTCAGGGTTGATGCTCATTGCTTTGCAATTTATCACTACTTTTTGGGGATTCAGCATCGCCATTTTTTTTACCATGATGGTAGCCGATATGTTTAGACCCGCAATGTTTGTTTCTGTAAAAGCATATAGCAAACCCGAAAATCAGACGCGTACCCTAACTTTGGTGCGTTTAGCCATTAATCTTGGCTTTACTTTTGGCCCTTTTTTAGGCGGAATCATCATTGCAGTCATCAGTTATAAAGGATTGTTTTGGGTGGATGGATTAACTTGTATTTTGGCAATTCTGATTTTTAGAAGAGTGCTGAAAAATAAAAATTTGAATAGAAAATCAACAGTTGAAGATGATGAAATAATACCGATATCCGTTTTAAAAGATAAACCATTTTTGGTTTTTTTGGTGATTGTTTTTATCATGGCGGTAATCTTTTTCCAACTTTTTACCACACTCCCAATCTTTTACAGAGATATTTATGGATTAACAGAACTTCAAATTGGTTTGTTGATGGCTTTAAATGGTGGAATTATTTTTATTTTTGAGATGCCTTTAATTCATCGCTTAGAAAAATCATCCATAGAAAGAATCAGAATAATTATGATTGGTTTGTTGTTGTTTTCATTCAGTTTTTTATTGCTTATTACTACTCAATGGATTGGAATTTTGATTATCAGTATGTTAGTTATTTCATTTGGTGAAATGCTCGGATTCCCGTTTACCAATTCATTTGCCATTAGTAGAGCTCCTAAAGGAAAAGAAGGAAAATTCATGGCATTTTATACGATGTCTTTTGCCTTGGCACACATTTTTAGTGCTAAATTTGGGATGTTTATCATCGATTTGTTTGGGTATAATTCAAATTGGTTTTTAATGGGAGTTTTAGGATTGATTGCAGTAATTTTAACATTTTGGTTAAAGAAATTAATATCAGTTGAGCAATAATATAAGTATATTTGATGGTTTTTAAATTCAGATCAATCTGCCTTTTTTATATTTTTGGTGTTAAATGAAAATAGTTGAACAAATAAAACTTCCCATTCATAAAGAAATGGAGCTCTTTGAAGAAAAATTCAAAGAATCCATGGCTACTCAAGTTCCGTTACTTAATAGAATTACGTATTATATCATCCGAAGAAAAGGAAAACAAATGCGCCCGATGTTTGTTTTTTTAGTGGCTAAAATGGTTTCTAACGGTAAGATGACCGAACGTACTTATCGCGGAGCTTCAGTAATAGAACTGATTCATACCGCTACTTTGGTTCATGATGATGTGGTTGATGACAGCAACAGACGTCGCGATTTCTTTTCCATCAACGCTTTGTGGAAAAATAAAATTGCAGTTTTAGTGGGCGATTTTTTATTGTCTAAAGGATTGTTACTCTCCATTGATAATGATGATTTTGATATTCTTAAACTGATATCGATTGCAGTTCGTGAAATGAGTGAAGGAGAATTGCTGCAAATTGAAAAAGCACGAAAATTAGACATTACAGAAGATGTTTACTATGAAATTATCCGTCAGAAAACAGCTACTTTAATTGCAGCTTGTTGCGGAATCGGTGCTGCTTCTGTTAACGCCTCCAAAGAAGAAATTGAAAAAATGAGACAGTTTGGTGAATATATAGGGATGGCTTTTCAAATTAAAGATGATTTATTTGATTATACTGACGACCAAATTGGCAAACCAACAGGAATTGATATTAAAGAACGAAAAATGACTTTACCACTTATCTACGCTTTAAATGTGGCATCGGCTAAAGAAAAAGAATGGATTGTAAATTCTGTAAAAAATTATAACAGAGATAAAATACGTGTTAAAGAAGTGATTGCAAAGGTAAAATCGTTGGGAGGAATTGAATATACAACCAAAAAAATGTTAGAATATCAGCAAAAAGCCAATGAATTACTGGTTGGTTATCCGGAATCACCTTTTAAAACGTCATTAATTACAATGGTTAATTATGTAATTGAGAGAAAGATATAGTTTGATTATTTGTCTTTTCTTAAATTTTACATTTCCAAAAGTTCTTCCATAAATTCTCTGGAATTACTTAAACGCGGAACCTTGTTTTGTCCGCCCAACTTCCCTTTTTGTTTCAGCCAATCATAAAATAAATGTTGACGAGCTACATTAATTTTCGGAAAAGCCAGCGCCATATTCAAATAACGTTTGGCTTCATAATCAGAATTGATAGTTTTTAAAGTATCATCAATAATCTTAGAAAAATCATCAAAATTGGAAGGAAATTCAGAAAACTCAATCATCCATTCATGACCACCGCTTTTTTGACCATTCATATAAATGGGCGCCACCGTGTATTCATTGACCACAGCATCGGTTTGGGCGCAAGCTCTTTTAATGGCTTCTTCGGTATTGTCAATAATCAATTCTTCGCCAAACGTATTGATAAAATGTTTTGTTCTGCCGGTAATTTTAATTCGATGCGGATTCAGTGAGGTAAATTTGATGGTATCGCCAATTAAATAGCGCCATAAACCGGCATTTGTGGTGATTAAAAGAGCGTAATTGGTGTCGAGTTCAACTTGTTCTAACGGAATGGCGGTTGAGTTTTCTCCGTTAAAATGACTCATCGGAATGAATTCGTAAAAAATTCCGTAATCTAACATCAGCAATAATTCACTCGAATTATTTTGATCCTGAATGGCAAAAAATCCTTCGGATGCGTTATAAGTTTCGTAATATTTAAATTTTTCTGATGGAATCAACTTTTTAAATTGCTCGCGATACGGATTAAAATTAACGCCACCGTGAAAATAGACTTCTAAATTAGGCCAAACTTCTAATAGATTTTGTTTTCCTGTTTTCTCTAAAACTTTATTGCAAAGCACCAACATCCATGAAGGAACACCGTATAAACTGGTTATATCTTCTTGAATTGTTTCATCAACAATGGCTTCCATTTTGGTTTCCCATTCGCTCATAAGCGCCACTTCTTGTTTCGGAGAGCTGTTTAAATCGGCCCAAAAAGGCAGATTTTCAATGATAATTGCTGATAAATCACCAAAATAAGAATTGTTGTCTTCATAAATAGCACTGCTTCCGCCTAAACGTAAACCTTTACCAACAAAGAGTTCGGTATCTTCATTGTTGCTTAAATAAAGACACAATAAATCTTTGCCGATATTGAAATGGCATTCTTCTAAAGCCTCATCGCTCACAGGAATGAATTTACTTTTGGCATTGGTGGTTCCGCTAGATTTTGCAAACCATTTGATGGTTGTTGGCCAAAAAACATTTTGTTCTCCTTGTCGAACCCGTTCAATTAATGGCTCAATAGATTCGTACTGCTGAATGGGAACACGCTTGGCAAATGTTTCGTAGTTTTCTATCGTTGAAAAATCATATTTCTTTCCAACTTCCGTTTCTTCAGCGATATATAACAATCGATTTAAAAGTTCTTTTTGAACTTCATGAGGATATTTCAGGAATAAATCTATTTGATGTTTCCTGCGTTTAAGTAACCAGGCAATAACTGAGTGAACAAATGGTAAAGGCATAGTATATTTTTCTTAATCAATAGCTGATATGACCATTGAAATTAGTTTAGTTGATTCAATTTTGGTTATATTTATGAAGTTAAAAATACAAAAATCTATGTTGCAATTTACAGGAGTTTTAAAAAAAATGATTACTGAATTCAATCACCCAATTGATTATTATTTAGTGATGGAAAATGGGTTTATTCATCTCAATGAATTGCTTCAAAAAGAAATTGAAATTACTTTTGAAAAGTACCAATGTTTAAATTGTGAATCTGATAAACCCATCTTTAGACAAGGATTTTGTCAGTCCTGTTTTTATGCGATTCCACAAGCGGGCGAGTGGATTATGCATCCTGAATTGAGTACCGCTCATTTAGATATTGAAGACCGCGATTTAGCATACGAACAAAGAATTCAATTACAACCGCATATCGTTTATTTGTCTTTATCAAGTGAAATAAAAGTAGGTGTTACTAGGAAATCGCAAGTTCCGGAACGTTGGATAGATCAAGGCGCCGTGCAAGCCATAGAAATTGCAGAAGTGCCCAATAGGTATTTAGCCGGTATTGCAGAAGTAGCGCTCAAAGATTTTTATGCCGATAAAACCAATTGGCAAAAAATGTTGAAAAATGACATTCCATTAGTCGATTTAGTTTCTGAAAAAGAGCGAATTAAATCTAAACTTCCTAAAGAAGTACAAGAATATTTTGTTGAAAATACCCATAAAACCTATGATTTTCATTTCCCGATTTTAAAATATCCCGATAAAATATCCAGTTTAAATTTGACCAAAACACCCCAATTCAAAGGTAAATTAGTGGGCATCAAAGGTCAATATCTTATTTTTGAAGACAATACCGTTTTTAATGTGAGAAATTATGAAGGATTTGTGGTGACTATCCAAGTTTAAATAAATTCCTATTTTTGCATCAGAAAATTAAAAGCGAAATTAGTTACAGTCAACTACTTTTAACTTTATTACATTTTAACTTTACAAACAAGAAAAATGAAAGCATATATATTTCCCGGTCAAGGCGCTCAATTTTCAGGAATGGGACATGATTTATTTGAATCTTCATCTTTAGCTCAAGAATATTTTAACAAAGCGAATGAAATTTTAGGTTTTTCTATCACCGACATCATGTTCAACGGAACTGATGAAGCACTGAAACAAACCAAAGTTACGCAACCGGCCATTTTTTTACACTCGGTTATTTTAGCCAAAATGTTGGGTGAAAAATTTCAGCCGGAAATGGTTGCCGGACATTCATTAGGCGAATTTTCCGCTTTAGTGGCTGCCGGTGTATTGTCTTTTGAAGATGGATTAAAATTAGTTTCGACCCGTGCTTTAGCGATGCAAAAAGCATGTGAATTACAGCCCTCAACCATGGCTGCCGTTTTAGGGTTGGAGGATCAAATAGTGGTAGATACTTGTGCAGAAATTGACGGAATTGTAGTAGCCGCTAATTTTAACTGTCCGGGACAATTGGTGATTTCCGGTTCAGTTCCATCCGTTGAAAAAGCGTGTGAAGTATTGAAAGAAAAAGGCGCCAAACGCGCATTGATATTACCGGTTGGAGGCGCTTTCCATTCTCCTTTGATGGAACCGGCCGGTGAAGAATTAGCCAAAGCTATTGAAAACACCACTTTTCACAATCCAATCTGCCCGATTTATCAAAATGTAACCGCTTATGCAGTTACCAATCCGGATGAAATTAAAAAGAACTTGATTATTCAATTAACCGCTCCGGTTCGTTGGACACAATCGGTACAGCAAATGATTGCCGATGGCGCCACAGAATTTATAGAAGTTGGTTCCGGCAATGTATTACAGGGATTGGTAAAGAAAATTGATAGAAATGCACAAACGAGTGCGGCTGGAATCTAGTTTTCAGTTTTTTTAGTTTTCAGTACCGCACCCCGAGCGGAGTCGAGGGGCAGTTTGCAGTATCATTCGCTAGCGCAGAGTTTCAATCCGTGATTTAGTTTTTAGTTAACAGTGTCCGATGGCACGGAAATTTTTTCCGTGCCTTAAGTTTTAGTGTGCTTTCTTTGGTCAAATCATCCAATATAAATTCTGACTAATTAAACCTTAAATCACGAATTGAAACTCTGCGCTATTGGGTTATTATTTCAAATAATTTATAAGTCGTAAATTAATTGATTTGAAAGATTTGAAGCAATAATATATCTCGACAAAACATTATCAATAATTTCTTGAGTAGTATCCGGATATGAAACCTGAATAATTTCTTTTGATTCTACCCAATTTTTTATGATATCCAAAAACTTCAAATCTAATTTTTGAATAACCAGAACACCTAAATCTGCTAATCCTGCTGCATTGATATGTTGTTCATATTGGCCTTTCATAGGTATTACCAGCAGTTTTTTCTTTAAATACAACGCTTCAGCAGGTGTTTCAAATCCAGCACCACAAATCACTCCTCTACATCTGGTTATACTTTTTTCAAATGACTTGGTTTCAATCGGTTTAACTGAAAAGTTTTTGGTTGTGTAGGCATTTTTACTGTGTTTGGAGAATAATTGCCATTCCACATTTTCTATTTTTGAAAGTACTTCAATAATGCGTTCGTCACTATATGCCGGTAAATAAATGGTATAATACTCTTTTTGCTTGCGTTTCGCATTTCTGATACTACTTCTGATTATAGGCAAATAAATTCCAAAATCGTATGCTTTGAAATGAAATCCAAATTTCTGAGTAGTTGGTGCATAATATTTCAAAATTATCATGCTTAACCAATCCTTATGTTTAGGTTTTGGAACTTTTGGCGAAAGTAAGGCGCTCTGATGGCTTAGGGAAATACATGTAATGCCTTTTAGTTTAGCAGCCCAAGCTGATATTGGCTCAAAGTCATTGATTATCAAATCATAATTCTCCACCGGACAATTGTTGATTTCCTTTAAGACCCTGAAAAGATTAATTCTTTTCAAAGTGAGAAAATAATCAATTCCCCCCTTTTTTCCAAATATAAAACTCAGCCCCTCGTAGCGATACTTTACAGGAAATGGCAGTTCTATATCACTTTGAATACCACTGACTAATATATCGACTTCAACCCTATTCATTAAAGTTGGAACAACTTCGATAGCTCTGGATAAATGGCCGTTTCCGATTCCTTGAATAGCGTATAGTACTTTCATAATAGAAATTAAATTTATTTTCATATAAATTGACGTAAAGTGGTCAACCTATATCAGGAACGTACAAAAGTTAATTTTTAACCTTTTCTAAATTTTTAAAATTGGAAAGCATATCATTAAAAATTTCTTTTGAACTTTTTCCTACTAAATCCAGTTCATCAATCAAAGGTTCAAAATCAATTTCATTGTAATAATAAATTTGCCATTGTCCATCTTTGTATTCCAACGCAGATAAGTTTTCTATCCAATCTCCCGAGTTGAGATACAAAACTTTACCGTCAGCATTTGAAAATTCTTTTATTTCCGGTTCATGAATGTGTCCACATATCACGTAGTCATATTCGTTATCAATGGCAATATCGGTTGCTGTTTTTTCAAAATTATTGATAAATTTTACAGCAATTTTTACCTTATTTTTAATTTTTTTGGATAATGAAATTCGTCCTTTTCCAAGCTTTTGACTGACAAGATTTACAGCACTATTGAAATGGATTAAAAAATCGTAACCAATTCCGCCAAGTTTTGCCAGCCATTTGGAATGTTGCATCGTTATGTCAAAAACATCACCGTGAAAAAACCACGCTTTTTTATCATCGAGTTCCAAAACTAATTTGTTTTTAATAGAAAAACTACCCAATTCTAATCCTTCAAATTTTCTCAACATTTCATCGTGATTTCCCGTAATATAATGTACATCAACACCTTTTTGAATCCAATTCATAATTTGTTTGACCACTTTCATGTGTGATTTGGGCCAATAATTTTTACTGAATTGCCAAATATCCAATATATCACCATTGAGAATCACGGTTTTGGGTTGAATGCTTTTCATATATTGCAATAATTCAGATGCTTTGCATCCATAAGTCCCAAGATGAACATCAGAAATTACTACGATATCTAAGTTTCTCTTTAAGGAATGAAATCCGTTTAATTTTGTGGGAGTTTCCATCAATTGGATTTAAATATGGTGTAAAGAAAAGAAATTAATGTTATCAAAAAGTTATGTAAATATGAATATTAAGTTATCTTTTTTAGAGTGATAATATTGTTTTTTTATGCTGATAAACACCTCAAAGTTTGAGTAAAAGAGTTTTTGAAGGCACACGAGCCGGGAGAAAGTTAAAAGAGATTTTATTAATTATATAAACAAATTTACCTGCAAGATTGAAAATAGCATCTGCGGAGATAATTGATAGTAATTAACGCAAAATATACGGTGAAAAATTTGAAATGCGGTAAATAAGTATTATATTGGCCGTAATTTATGCGGAGATAATGAAACAATACCTATATCAACAAGATAATTGGCCTCAATTTAATTGGGATAATGATGCATTATTGAGTTTATTAGGATTGGTGAGAAATCTTCAAGGCAAAGTAATAGGTAAAATGGAAACTCTTGGATTTGACTTGAGAAATGAAGCAACTTTGGCAACTTTAACTTTAGATGTTATTAAATCTACAGAAATAGAGGGAGAGATTTTAAATCCTGAACAAGTACGTTCTTCTTTAGCAAGGCGTTTAGGAATGGATATTTCCGGTTTAATTCCATCAGATAGAAATGTAGATGGAATTGTTGAGATGATGTTGGATGCTACTTTAAAGTCTGATAATGAGCTGACAAAAGAAAGATTGTTTGATTGGCATTATGCACTATTTCCAACAGGAAGAAGCGGAATGTATAAAATAATTGTAGGGAACTGGCGTGATGATTCAACGGGGCCCATGCAAGTAGTCTCTGGACCTTTGGGCAAAGAGAAAATTCATTATCAAGCACCGGATGCTACATTAATTGATCGTGAAATGCAACTTTTTATTAATTGGATTAATAAAGAAGGCAAATTAGATCTTGTAATGAAAGCTGCATTAGCACATTTATGGTTTTTGACAATCCATCCCTTTGAAGATGGGAATGGCAGAATTGCGAGAGCTATAACCGATATGATTTTATCAAGAGCAGATGGAATAAAACAACGCTTTTACAGTATGTCATCTCAAATAAGAATTGAAAGAAAGGATTATTATTCAATTTTAGAACAAAGTCAAAAAGGTACACTTGATGTTACTGATTGGCTGCAATGGTTTTTAAGTTGTTTGTTAAATGCAATTCAAGCTTCAGATACGGTTTTAGCTAAAGTACTTTATAAACATAAATTTTGGAACGAAAATGCTACGCAAACATTCAATAATAGACAAATAGTAATGCTCAATCAAATTTTAGATGGATTTTTCGGTAAAATAACAAGCTCTAAATGGGCAAAAATAACCAAATGCTCTAATGATACTGCTCTAAGAGATATACAGGATTTAATTCAAAAAAAAATACTGCGAAAAGAAATGGCAGGAGGCAGGAGTAGCAGTTATGAACTTAATGATGAAAAATAAAAAAATAATAGCGCAGATTTATTTAGAGTAGGATAACCAGCTGGCGCGGAAAATTTCCTTAAATCCGCACTATCGGGTTAGCTGTCAAAACTACCGGTTCAGTCAACACAGCGTTTATGTTTGGTCGTGCCGACCACACGAACGATTAGTTGTTAACAGGCGTAATTATTTTCTCATCTATCCGATTTCCGTTTTTAGTAAATGTATACAAGTATATTTTTTGCCCTTTGTTTATTGGTAGATTATATTTTTTACCTTTTTCTAATATAGCTGTATAATAAGGTACTTTTTTGTGGTAATCGTATAGTTTTTCAATTTCATTTTCCTGAAAAAGTGAAACTTGCACATCAAAGTTGGAACTGTTTTGATATGAAAAAGTGCTATCCCAATTATCTTGATAAACATTTTTATTGTTCAATAAGTGAAAATCAACGGAAGATAATCTTTCACTATCAAAATACTTACTGTCGATAAGGCAATAATCACATTGAAATTGTTTTCTGTATGAGTTTAAATGTGTTTGACTAATTGTTAATGGGTCAATATTGTACTTTTCTTTAAATATGGTAGCCATCCATTTTTTTCCTTTACTTGTAGGTTTTTCTAGAATATGATCAATGCCTGCTAGAATAACTACTTTGTCATTTGGATTTATTTTAAAGGTTTTATTGTATAGATTTTCTGCTTGTCCAATTTCTCGGTCTTTATTACTCTCCATATTTTCATAAGCTACAAATTGAAATCCTAACGCTTTTGCTTTCCTTATTAGATTTCCATAGTTCTGTTCGCTTGTGTAAAATCCTGTTTCTAAAGTTGGATAAGCATTTTCTAAATTCAACAAGCTGTCTTGTTTGATGTCTAAAGCTTCTAAAGCTAAATATGTATAACCAATATCCTTGAGTTTAGGTAATAATTCTGAAATTAATATTCTGTGATTAGGGAAGAAATGGTTTTCATTGAACATTATGATGCGATATTTTTTAGCCTCATCCACTATTTTTTCAATTGCTTCAGAATTAATAACAACTTCTTTGTTAATGATATTGGTTATAGAATCATTGGGTTTAAATTTGGATTCTAGTTCATTGAGCGATTTCTTATAATGTTCATTATTTCCTAAAAATGAAGAAAAAGTAAATTCCATTTGAAATTTTGTCCATTCCTCCTGCTTATGATAAGCAGGATATTTTGTTATTTCATTCAGAGCCCCATAAAACTTATTAGAATTAGCATATCGATTTACTACTTCCATAACAGAACTAATGTCCTTTCTGTAACCTTTTCCAACTTCAAGACTTTGAAATATGTTTTTTAAATCAATTTTTAAAGTTTGAGTAGCATTTTTAACTAATGGATTGCCAATAAAACAAATTGCTTTATTGTGAATGATTGTGTCAAAAACTATTAATTTTTTTGGGTATATAAAATTAAATTTGTCAGAGAAAGTTACAAAGTATTCATAAGGAGGATCGTCTGTTTTTCCATAAACGAGAACGCTATCTTTTAACTTGAATTTCACTTTTCTAAGCACTTTTTTTAATTGTCTTTTATCAGTTATGTATTCTATGTCGCCTGGAGATTTGAAATATATTTCTAAAGAGTCATTAATAATGTGAATATTATAATTTCTTATATATCTGTTTTGTTCAAAATGTTCACTAATCTTTGGAGAACATCCAATTACTGCTAATAATACTATAAATTTAAAGTGTTTCATTTTTATGACTACCAACTTTAATAGCGTTTTATTCGTCGTTTCCTCCAAAAATAATGAAAAAGAATAACATAATGAAGTTCTGAAAAAATTCAGTCAAAACGATGAAGAAATGGCAAATAAAATCGAGTTGAACAAAGTCGCACCTCGCTGGCGCAAGCATCATTTGCTCGTGGTTTAGTTTTCAGTAAACATGTTCAGTTTGCAGTTTTAGTTATTGATAAAACTGAAAACTGCCAACTGCAACTACCCACTACTTTAGCGTTTTCTGCCAATTCCAAGCAGAGAGAAGTGCCTCTTCCAATGTCAATTCAGCTTTCCAATTGAGTTCATTATTGGCTAGTGTAGTATCAGCATAAGTGGCAGTAATATCACCTTCGCGGCGACCAACAATTTTATAGTTGAGTTTAGTTTGGCTCACTTTTTCAAATTGCTTAATTACTTCCAACACCGAACTTCCTTTTCCGGTTCCTACATTAAAAACTTCGTAATTATTTTTCTGCTGATTTTTCAAAAGCCGATTTAAAGCGGCAATATGCGCTTTGGCTAAATCGACTACATGAATATAATCACGAACTGCGGTTCCGTCAACGGTTGGATAATCATCACCAAACACCGATAATTCTTGGCGAATTCCGGCCGCTGTTTGGGTAATAAACGGAATCAAATTTTGCGGAATCCCCAAAGGTAATTCACCAATTTTTGCAGAGCTATGCGCACCAATCGGATTGAAATAACGCAGTGAAATGGCTTTTAAACCGTGTGCTTTTACAGCATCGGCAATAATTTCTTCATTGATTTTTTTGGTATTTCCGTAAGGCGATTCTGCCGGTTTTATCGGGGCGTTTTCAGTTATAGGCAATTCATCGGTTTGACCATAAACCGTGCATGAAGAGCTGAAAATAAAATTATTTAGATTTCTTTGAGTTGTTTCTTGCAATAAATTTACTAATGAATAGATGTTATTTTCGTAATAATCCAATGGTTTTAAAATACTTTCTCCTACGGCTTTGGAAGCGGCAAAATGGATAATACCATCAACCTCATTTTGATTAAAAAAATCATGCACCTCTTTTTTATCCTTTAAATCAAGATTAAAAAAAGTAGGTTTTATGTTGGTAATCGAAGTAATTTTTTCCAAAACATCAATAGTGGAATTAGAAAGATTATCAATAATAATTACTTCAAAACCTTCGTTTTGCAATTCAACTACGGTATGTGAACCAATAAATCCCAATCCGCCGGTAACTAATATCTTTTTTTCCATTTACTATTTATTGAAAGATTTTTGTTTTTTTATCAATTAAGTCAATAGCCAATTAAAATGACAGTTAACAATTTTATATTGAACTAAATCAAAATACCTGAAACATGATTAAAACTTTTAACATTACAAACATTCAAACATTTTAACATTACAAACTTATTTATTAAAAAAATCCAAAATGGTTTGGGTGATGAATTTAAGTTGTTCTTCCTCAAATTCGGTGTGCATCGGTAGAGAAATCACTGTTTCTACCAACTCATTGGTAACCTTAAAATCTTCTTCTTGATATCGAACATCGGCATACGCTTTTTGAGCATGAAGCGGAACCGGATAATAAATAGCATTCGGAATTTGATTTTCCAGCAAATGTTGATGCACCACATTTCTGTCGGCATTATTAATTCTCAGGGTGTACTGATGAAAAACATGGGTTGAGAAATCACTAATTGTTGGTGTTATCATGTTGGGATGATTGGCAAAAGCTCGGTTATAAAATTCGGCAGCTTTTCTTCTGGCATCGCAATACGCATCTAAAAAAGGCAATTTTACGCGCAAAATAGCTGCTTGAACACTGTCTAATCTGGAGTTCACGCCAATCACATCGTGGTAATAGCGTTGGTACATTCCGTGATTTACAATTCCTCTGAGTTTGTGTGCTAAGTTGTCATCATCGGTAAAAATAGCGCCGCCATCGCCATAACATCCCAAATTTTTAGACGGAAAAAAGGATGTTGTTCCAACAATTCCTATAGTTCCCGCTTTCTTTTTGGTACCATCAGAAAAAATATAATCGGCACCAATGGCTTGCGCATTGTCTTCAATCACGTATAAATGATGTTCTTTTGCCAGTTGTAAAAGGGGCTCCATATCAGCACATTGTCCGAACAAATGTACCGGAACAATGGCCTTTGTTTTGGGAGTAATCGCTCTTTTAACAGCTTCAATATCGATGTTAAAAGTGTCTGGATGAACATCTACTAGTACTGGGGTTAATTGTAATAAGGCAATTACTTCTACTGTAGCGGCAAAGGTAAAATCAGCGGTAATTACTTCATCACCAGGTTGTAAACCTAATCCCATCATAGCAATTTGCAGTGCATCGGTTCCGTTGGCGCAGGGAATTACATGTTTTACATTGAGGTAATCTTCTAACTCTTTTTGAAACTCCTTTACTTCCGGTCCATTGATATAAGCTGTAGATTCAAAAACGTTTAAAACAGCCGAATTGATTTGGGTTTTTATGTTGTCATATTGACTTTTTAAGTCAACCATTTGAATTTTCTTCATGTAGAATGAAATTTATTTAGGCAAAATTATGATTTTAATGTGTAATTAAATGATTTTTACCACTGTTTATAGACTTCATCAAAAGGGATTCTGAATCGTGGTCCGGTAACGCCTTGAGGTTTTCTGATTCCGCAGGAAATCACCATATTAATTTCTGCCTCAGAGGGTAAGTTCAGTAATTTTTTTATCCGAAAAGAATCAATTCCTTCCATCGGACAAGTATCGTAACCTTCCACAGCCATTCCTAACATAAAAGTTTGGGCGGCTAAAGCGGCACTTTTATGAGCAACAACTCTTATATCTTTTGCGCGCACTTCCCGGTATATGGGTCTGAAAAAACCTGTAATCCAAAAAGTAAAGTACTTTAGATAGCCCAATATTCCCAAGAAATCAGCATAAGTAAATGGAATTAATTTTTGATAATAATTGAGTGCAAATTTTTCTCTTTTAGAATATTCGGAAGCGGGCTTTTCTCCAAAAATATTTTTTAAAAACTGAAGATTAGATTGAGCTCTTTTTTTCCATAAATCTTTTCGAACAACAATAATTATCATTTCCTGGGCCGTTTTTGCAGCGCTTTGGTTAAAGCAATATTCGGCTAATTTTTCATTGGTTTCTTTGGAAATGATGTGATGAAATTCCCACAACTGCATATTGCTGCTGCTCGGAGCAAAAGTAGCTTGTTCAATACATTTTTTTACGATGACTGTATCAATTGGTTTTTGAGCATCATAGGCTCTAACTGCTCTTCGATAGTGAAGCGCTTCTTCAAAAGTTTTTTTCATTTTATTTGATTATGATAAGTATTTTAAAAATAATTTTAACCATTTTAATTTTCCCTTATAAGGTGCATATCTGATTGGAACATCTAACCAAGTAAATCTGTTCACAACTGATTTTGAATGCGAAAAAGTATCGAAGGTATGTTTTCCATGATAAGCACCTTGTCCGCTATGACCAACGCCACCAAATGGCAATCGATGATTGGCAAAATGCACTACCGTATCATTAATGACGCCGCCACCGAACGAATATTTTTGAATGATTTTTTTTGCGAATGATTTTTTACTCGTAAAAACGTATAAAGAAAGCGGTTTTTCATACGAATTGATAATTGTTTCAATTTGTTCTTCGGATGAAAAAGTGAGCAGCGGTAAAATAGGTCCAAAAATCTCATCCTTCATCGCTTCACAATCCGATGAAGTACAATGAATAACAGTTGGAGCAAGGTATAAATCGGTTTCATCTTTTTCGCCACCTGTTAAAATAGTTTCATTTTCCAACATTTTTATCAATCGATGAAAATTTCTTTGGTTGATGATTCGTGGATAATCGTCAGAAACTTTCGGATTTTCACCGTAAGCATTTTCAATTGCTGTTTTAAGCGATGCAACAAAATCATCTTTTACTTTTTCATGGATTAAAATATAATCGGGAGCAATACAAGTTTGACCGGCATTCAGAAATTTTCCCCAAACAATCCGTTTGGCACTTAATTGTATATCGGCTGTTTCATCAATAATACACGGACTTTTTCCGCCCAATTCCAAGGTTGTCGGAGTTAAAAATTCGGCCGTCGCTTTTGCAACAATTTTTCCAACTGGCACACTTCCGGTGAAAAAAATATAATCCCATCTGATTGAAAGTAATTTTTGAGCTATTAAAACATCACCTTGAATTACGGCAGCATGCGATTTGTCAAAACATTTTTCAATAATATCCACAACCAATTGGCTGGTTTTTGGAGTGAGTTCTGAAGGTTTTACAACAACTGTATTTCCCGCCGCGATTGCACCAATTAATGGCGCCATCGATAAAAGGAAAGGATAATTCCAGGGTCCAATGATTAAAACAGTTCCGTAAGGTTCTTGATATATTTTTTCCCAAGAAGGAAAATTTAAAACACTTGGGATTACTGTTTTTGGTTTGCTCCATTGGTTTAATTTCTTGATTGCCAACTTCAATTCTGAAATTACAATACCGATTTCCGAAATATAACTTTCAAAAGCTGGTTTTTTAAAATCCTGATATAGTGCATTTTGAATTGCTTCTTCATTATTTTGAACTTCTTCTAAGAGTCTCTTTAAAGCTTTTTTTCTAAATGAAATATCTTTAGTTTTTTGTGATTTAAAAAACTGACGTTGCTGCTCGATAATTGGTTCAATTTCCATTATGAATGTTTTATTGGGATTAAACTCATGGCGTGTTCCGTTATTGCGGTTATGGTTAGTGACGGATTTACACCTAAGTTTGCTGATATCATTGATCCATCACAAACGTATAAATTGGGATATCCGAAAATTTTGTTTTCTGCATCAATAACGCCTTCATCTTTGGTTTTTCCCATGACCGCTCCGCCTAAAATATGCGCAGTTGAAGGAATTCCGGTAATGGTTTCTAAGGACATTACCTGAGATTTACTGTTGGTCATTTTAGCGTGAATCTTGGCGATTTCATGTGCTTCTTTGATGAATGCGGTGGGGGGTTCTCCTTGATCAATAGCAGTATAAGAACTTAAAAATCCGCGTTTTATTTTCAAGGTACTATCTAAATGTTGCATAAAAAGTAAGACCGAAGTGCTTTTGGCAAAATCTTTAACAAACCAGACTCTTAACCATTTTATTGGTGATGTAAATGGTGTGATAATGAGTTTTAAAATCCTTTTAAAAAAGTTTTTTTCAGTGATGAGTGGTAGCATTAACAATCGCCAAAATCCTGAACCTTTTCCATACCTTACAGGTTCTAAATGGCTGTTTTCATCTAATTCGAGAATAGAACCAATGGCAATTCCTTCAGAAAAATCTTTATTTTTATCCAAAGAAGTGTTTAGAATTAAGGATTCGTTATTGGTTCTGACCATTTCGCCAACCCGATTGCTTAAATTGAGTAATCTTGATTTTTTCAGTTTTAACAGCAACGGAACTGTGCCTAAAACTCCTCCTGCAAAAACAATGTTTGAAGTTGAAATAACAGATTTTTTTCCAAAATATTGAGTTGATTGTTTGTAAATTACTTGATAATTAGTGTTATCATTGTTGGGAATTACATCAATAACTTCGTGTTCTGGCAACACTTCAACTCCTAATTTTTCAGCCAAATACAAATAATTTTTATCTAAGGTGTTTTTTGCATTATGTAGGCAACCTGTCATACAAGATCCGCAAAATTTACAGCCGGTTCTAGTGGGTCCTTTTCCGTCAAAATAAGGATCATCAACAGTAATACTTGGCTTGCCAAAATAAACACTCACTTTGGTTGCTTCAAAACTTTGAGGTTTATTTATTTTATTGGCTAAATCTTGAAAAATTAAATCACTGTCACCTAAAAAAGGATTGATATCAGCACCCAACATTTTCCACGCAGTTTCATAATATGGTTCTAAAACTTGTTCCCAATTTTGGAGATTGGCCCAGCTTCCTTTGTTAAAAAAAGGACTTTTGGGTTTGGGCAAAGTGTTGGCATACACCAATGAACCGCCTCCAACACCAACTCCACTTAAAACAGAAGCGTGTTTAAAAATCGTTAGTTTTTGGATTCCGTACAATCTAAATGAAGGTAACCAAAGCCATTTTTTAAGATTCCAGTTCGTTTTTGAAAAATCATCACTTTTAAATCTTTTTCCTTTTTCGATGACTAAAACGGAATATCCTTTTTCTGCTAATCGTAATGCAGAAACAGAACCGCCAAATCCGGAACCTATGATGATAAAATCGTAATGTTCTTTTGAAATCGACATAGAAAATGAGTTTACCTTAAATGTAAATGTACTAATTATTAAAATAAAAGAAGCAGTACATCATAGATGGATTTGTTGGAAAATGTTAAAGAGCAATACGTTTTATTTCAATATTTACGAATTAGTTAATAATACGAATCAAGGGTTAAATTGTGCCGTTATGCATTAAAAAAAAAAGTATTCTAATCCTTGATTAACATTAATATTGATTTAATAGTATTCTCAATACTCTCAAATCTATTTATCTATAATAGAAATTACTCGCAAAGATTCCAAATAGCATCTTCTGGTAAAGGAGCTGTAATTGAAATATTTTGATTGCTTACAGGATGTGTAAAATCAACTTTTCTTGCATGTAAATGGATGCCTCCATCATTATTACTTCTAGGAAAACCGTATTTTAAATCGCCTTTTATAGGGCATCCAATGGCGGCTAATTGAGCT
The DNA here is from genome assembly GCA_030683815.1 of Flavobacteriaceae bacterium. Taxonomy (GTDB): domain Bacteria; phylum Bacteroidota; class Bacteroidia; order Flavobacteriales; family Flavobacteriaceae; genus JAGXRT01. Next base: position 18,468 of record JAUXPJ010000016.1, on the reverse strand, counting down.
CTGATTTGATGATGTCTTCCTGTTTCTAGATTTATTTCTAGTAAAGAATAGTTGTCTAATATTTTCAATAATTTGTAGTGTAATATTGCTTTTTTACTTCCTTCGGATTCTGATGAGAAGGTGGTTGATTTATTGTTTTTCTCATTTTTTTTTAGAAAATGAATTAGCGTATCAGCATCTTTAGGTGGTGTATTTTTAATAATTGCCCAATATGTTTTTATGATTTTTTTATCACGTAACATTTCATTTAATCGCTCTAAAGCTTTTGAAGTTCTTGCAAATAAAATAATGCCGGATGTTGGTCGGTCAATTCTGTGAACAACTCCCAAAAACACATCTCCGGGTTTTTGATATTTGATTTGAATATATTGTTTTACAATTTCATTAAGCGGAGTGTCACCAGTTTTATCACCCTGAACAATATCTCCAACTCTTTTGTTGACCATGATTATATGATTGTCTTCATACAATATTTGGATATTTTCAAGGGTTGTGAGCATACAAAAAGAGATAATTAGTTGGCTAGAGGATACATTTTAATGACCTCATCAATAAAGTTTAAAACATCCTCTTTTCCTTTATTGGTTTCAGCTGAAGTTTCAAAATAGGGAGGAAATTCTTCCCAAGTTTTTAACAAAGTACGTTTGTATTGTGCAATATTTTTTTGAAGTTCAACACTGCTGATTTTGTCGGTTTTGGTAAAAACAATGCAAAAAGGAATCTGATTGATGCCAAGCCATTCCATGAAATCTAAATCAATTTGTTGTGGCTCAAGTCTAGAATCAATCAACACAAATCCATACAAAAGTTGTTCGCGAGCACTAAAATATTTTTTGATAAAAGATTGAAATTCAGCTTTTTTAGTTTTAGAAACTTTGGCGTAACCATATCCGGGTAAATCAACCAAAAACCAATTGTTGTTGATTTTAAAATGATTGATAAGTTGTGTTTTTCCTGGTTTTCCCGAAGTTTTGGCTAAGCTTTTTTGTTCAACTAACATATTGATTAAAGAAGATTTTCCAACATTGGAACGACCGATAAAGGCGAATTCCGGCAATTGATCTTTCGGACATTTGGAAACATCGGAATTGCTGATTACAAATTCTGCCGACTTTATTTTCATCTTTTAAATTTTGATTATTTTTTGCAGACTGTATGAATTCTTTTTAAAATTCATTTCAGATAAATGTTGAATTTGTAAAAGCTAAATCAAAAGGGATTTTACAACTTCCTTTTTGTAAGCCATTCTTCGAGAATTCTGTTGAATTCATCTGGACATTCCATCATGGCAACATGTCCGCAGTTATCAATCCAATACAAATCAGAATTGGGTAGTAACTTGTGAAATTCTTCGCCAACCATTGGTGGAGTTACGACATCATTTTTACCCCAAATAACACAAACAGGCATTTTCATCTTTGGTAAATCTTTTGCCATATTATGACGAATGGCACTTTTGGCAATAGCTAAAACTTTGATAGTTTTACTCCTATTATTTACAGTTTCAAAAACGTCATCTATCACTTCCTTAGTAGCTACTTTTGGGTCAAAAAAAACTTCTTCTGTTTTTTGTTTGATATATTCGTAGTTGCCTCTTTTTGGATAAGTATCTCCCAAAGATTTTTCGTATAAACCTGAACTGCCCGTGAGAACCATTGCCTTTACATCTTCAGGATAAGTTTTTGAGTAGTATAAAGCAATATGTCCACCCAATGAATTACCCATTAAAACAACATCATTTAGTTGTTTGTACTCAATAAATTTTTTGATGTATTTAGCTAAGTTTTTAACGTTAGTTTTTAATAACGGCAAATCGTAAACAGGTAAAGATGGGATGATAATTTTGTAATTTCTAATTGAAAAGTGCTTTAAAACATAATCAAAATTACTTAAAGTACCCATAAGTCCGTGCAATACGATTATAGGTCGTCCTTCTCCAGCTTCTATATAATTAAAATCGTTTTCCTTTTTAAGGTTATTGATCATTGATTCATCATTTAATCAAGCGTACAAATGTAATCTTTTTTGCGCAAAATAACATTTTTTTACATATGCCTATGTCAAATCAAACAAATATTTCACAAAAAATTGATAATCAAACAGATAAATCAAAATATGTGTAATTAAAGTAAAAGTTATCAACAAAGTGGTAAATTGTGGTAAATTGTGGAGAAATTTATTTATTTTTGAATACAAAACTATTTAAAAGTGTCAAACCTAATTGGTACATATGAATGCAAAGTTGATTCAAAAGGGCGAATAATGCTGGCATCTTCGCTTAAAAAACAACTTTCAGCTACTTTACAAGGTGGATTTGTATTGAAACGCTCTGTGTTTCAGCCTTGTTTAGAATTGTATCCGATGAAAGAGTGGGATTTGTTGATGGAAAAAATCAATCAACTTAATCGGTTTGTAAAAAAGAATAATGACTTTATTCGAAGATTTACTGCAGGAGTAAAAATTGTGGAATTAGACGGAAATGATCGTTTATTGATCCCAAAAGATTTATGTGTTTTTGCAGGAATTTCAAAAGACATTGTCTTATCATCAGCAGTTAATATTATTGAAATCTGGGATAAAGACAAGTACGAAAATGCTATTGATGATGCTGTAATTGATTTTGCAGATTTGGCTGAGGAAGTAATGGGAGATAAAATAGCTGACGACCATGAGCTACCATAATCCGGTTTTACTAAAAGAGTGTATTGAAGGTTTAAATATTAAACCCGATGGCGTATATGTTGATGTCACCTTTGGTGGTGGTGGACATTCTAGAGTGATACTTGAACAATTAAATGACAAGGGAAAACTCTATGCTTTTGATCAAGATGAAGATGCTCAAAAAAATGTGTTAAATGATGAGCGTTTCGTTTTAATACCTCAAAATTTTAAGTTTTTAAAACGTCATTTAAAATTTCATGGAGTTAAAAAAGTTGATGGAATATTGGCTGATTTAGGAGTTTCATCTCATCAATTTGATGTTGCAGAAAGAGGATTTTCTACCAGATTTGAAGGACGTTTGGATATGAGAATGAATACAAGCGAATCACTTTCGGCTTATGAAATTATTAATAATTATTCTGAAGAGCAAATTAGTAGTTTATTATTTCAATATGGCGAGTTGAATAATGCAAGAGCAATGGCTAAAAAAATAGTTGCTGATAGAACAGCGCAAAAAATAGAAACGAGTATTCAGCTTAAACAGGTTTTAGCGAGTTTTTTACCGCAAGGAAGAGAGCATAAAGTGATTGCGCAAGTTTTTCAGGCTATCCGAATTGAAGTTAATAAGGAAATTGAAGCTTTGAAAGATTTTTTAATTCAAGTGCCTGAAGTATTAAATAAAGACGGAAGATTATGTGTGATTTCTTATCACTCACTAGAAGATAGATTGGTTAAACGATTTATAAGAGATGGCTTATTTGAAGGTCAGCCGGAAAAAGATTTTTATGGAAATTTTTCGGTGCCTCTAAAAAAAGCAGGTAATATGATCACTCCATCAAAAGAAGAAATTAAAATAAATAATAGAGCAAGAAGTGCCAAACTAAGAATAGCAACTTTATCATAAATGACAATAGAACAAAACATATTTGATATTCTTAAAGGTAAATTTCTTACCGGTGAAAATTCTCTAAAGAATTGGGGTATGACCATTTACATTGTCTTGTTGTTTTTATTAGTAATTGCGAGTTCACATAGTGTAGATAAAAAAGTTATGGAGATAGCTAGGCTCAATAAACAAGTTAAAGAATTAAGAGCTGAATTTATAGATACACGTACTCAAGTTATGCAATTAAAGTTAGAATCAACGATACGCAGTAAAGTTGAATATATGGGATTAAAACCAGTAGAGCAACCGCCATATTTGATTAAAATAGTTAAAAAAGAAAGCAACAAAGATGGCAACGAATGACAAAAACATATTGAAAAAAATGTATTTTGTAGCATTTATAATGACCATCTTATTCATCGTAATATTTTGGAAAATTTTCAACATTCAAATTACAAATGGTGAAGCATACAGAAAACTATCAGAAAAAGTAACTCTTCGTAACGATACAATTTTCCCCAATAGAGGCAATGTTTATTCTGCTGATGGAACTCTTTTAGCAACATCTATGTATAAGTACGATATCAGAATGGATGCCATTTCAGTTGATGAGGAACTATTTGAAAAACATATTGGCGGATTAGCAACAGAGCTTTCAAAGATGTTGGGAAAAACACCCTATCACTATGAAAATTACATCAGAAAAGCAAGAATCAACAAAAATAGATATTTGCTGATTGCAAGAAATCTAGGTCATAATGAATATGTTAGAATGCGCAATTTCCCCATTTTTAATAAAGGAGTTTATAAAGGTGGATTCATAGCAGAACAACGTACAGTTAGAGCACATCCGGTTGGAAAAGTGGCTGAAAGAACAATTGGTTATGATGATGATAGAGGTCGTGTTGGAGTTGAAGGAGCGTATAGTGAGTTTCTAGATGGGAAAATAGGTTGGAGAATGAAGCAAAAAATTGCCAAAGGATTGTGGAAACCTATCAATGATAATAATGAGGTAGAACCAATTGATGGAAAAGATGTTGTAACAACAATCGATTTAAATATACAAGATATTGCGCATCATGCTTTGTTAGAGCAATTAGAGAAATACCAAGCTGATCACGGTTGTGTTGTGGTTATGGAAACTAAAACCGGTGAAATCAAAGCCATTTCAAATCTTGGAAAATCAAAATTAAACACTTACTACGAAAGTAGAAATTATGCCATTTTTGAAGCTCATGAACCTGGTTCCACTTTTAAATTGATGAGTTTAATCGTTGCTTTAGAAGGTAAAGTTATTGACACAAGTACCGTTGTTGATACAGATCAAGGAATCATTTCTATTCGGGGAAGAAAAATTAGAGATTCTCATAAAGGAGGATATGGAAAAATTTCTGCCGCTAAAGTAATTGAAGTTTCTTCCAATGTTGGGATTGTAAAACTGATTATGGAGCATTATGGTAAAAATCCTAAAAAGTTTGCAGATAAGTTATATGAAATGAAACTGAATGAGACTTTAAATCTTGAAATAAAAGGAGAAGGAAAGCCCGAAATTCCACATCCGTCAGATAAAAATTGGTCAGCACTTTCATTGCCTTGGATGGCTTATGGTTACGGATTACACATCACTCCTTTGCAAACGCTAACCTTTTACAATGCAATTGCCAATAATGGTGAAATGGTGAAACCTAGATTTATTAAAGAAGTAAGAGTGGCAAACCAAATAGTTGAAAAATTTAACAAACAAATTATACATCCAAAAATTTGTTCGCAAGAAACCGTTGATAAAGTGCAAACCATTTTAGAAAATACAGTTAAAAGAGGTACCGCAAAAAGTATTTATTCATCAGAATTTTCAATGGCAGGTAAAACAGGAACAACTCAATTAGAATATTGGACAGAAAATACTAAATATATTTCCACTTTTGTTGGGTATTTTCCTGCAAAAAATCCAAAATATTCGTGTATAGTGGTGATTAATAGCCCGGATAAAAGTTTAGGTTATTATGGTGGTCTGGTTTCTGCTCCTGTATTTCAAAAAATCGCTCAAAAAATACATACCATCACGCCAAAAACAACCATTTATAATAACAGTAAATCAAGTTTTGCTTTATTGGAAGATGATTATCAAAAATATTATACCAGTCAAAATACACTGAGTAATCAAATGCCCGATGTAGTTGGTATGTCGGTTATGGACGCCGTTTCTATGCTGGAAAATTTAGGATTAAATGTTCAATTTAATGGAAATGGAAAAGTAAAAGCACAATCGGTAAAACAAGGGGAACCAATTAAAAAAGGATTAAAGGTAGCACTTAATGTGTCATAAATATTTTCAACAAACCAAATGAAAAAATTAAAAGATATTTTATACAATGTTTCTATAAACAAAGTTTATGGAAGTGTTGATATTGATATAAATCAATTAGTTTTTGATACGCGTTTATTGCAAAAGGGAGATATTTTTATCGCTCAAAAAGGATGGAAAGTAGATGGGCATTTATACATCGATTTAGCCGTTGAACGGGGAGCAAAAGCAATTATTTGCGAAAGGATTCCAAATCAAATTATTGACAAAGTTACTTATGTTTTAGTTGATGACAGCAGCGAGGCCTTGGCCTTTATGGCAGCTAATTATTTTGAAAATCCATCCAAAAAATTAAAATTAATAGGTATCACCGGCACCAACGGAAAAACAACGGTGGCAACTTTGTTGTATCATTTATTTCAAAAGGCAGGTTTTAAAGCCGGATTGATTTCGACTGTTGCCAACAAAATTAATCAGAAGGAAATTAAAGCTACACATACAACGCCTAATGTTGTTTCACTTAATTCCTTATTAAATGAAATGGTTCAAGAAAGTGTAGATTATTGTTTTATGGAAGTGAGTTCACATGGAATTCACCAAAAAAGAACAACCGGTTTAAACTTTGCCGGAGGTATTTTTACCAATTTAACCCATGACCATTTAGATTATCACAACACTTTTGCTGAATACAGAGATGTAAAAAAATCGTTTTTTGATTCATTGCCGGAAGATGCATTTGCATTGGTAAATGTTGATGATAAAAACGGATTATTCATGATTCAAAACTGTGAAGCTCAAAAATTTACCTATGCTTTGAAAACAAACGCAGCGTATAAAGCCAAAATTTTAGAAATGCAGTTTAATGGTACTTTACTCAATATAAACGGAAAAGAAGTTTGGACAAAACTGATAGGAAATTTCAATGTATCTAATTTATTGGCCATTTATGCAGTTGCTGATTTACTTGGTTTAGATTCTTTAAAAACGCTACAAATTATAAGTGAATTAGAAAGTGTAGCCGGTCGTTTTCAATATGATATTTCCGATTCTGGAATCATTTCAGTAGTAGATTACGCTCATACACCCGATGCTTTGGTAAATGTGTTAGAAACGATTAATCAGATTAGAACAGGAAACGAGAAAATCATAACAGTTGTCGGTTGTGGTGGCGATAGAGATAAAGATAAACGTCCAAAAATGGGACATATCGCTTCACAATTGAGTCATCAAGTTATTTTTACTGCTGATAATCCAAGAAGTGAAGATCCGCAACAAATTATTATTGAAATGGAACTGGGTGTTGAAGCACAAAATCAGCATAAATTTCTATCCATTTTAGATAGAAAACAAGCCATGAAGACGGCCGTTTCAATGGCGAATAAAGGAGATATAATTCTTTTAGCAGGAAAAGGACATGAAAATTATCAGGAAATAAAAGGAGTAAGAACTGAATTTGATGATAGAAAAACGATTATCAACTTGTTAAATGAACTCAAAAAATAAGCAGTATGTTATATTATTTATTTGATTTTTTAGAAAGAGAATTTGATTTTATCGGAGCAGGATTGTTTCAATATATATCATTTCGTTCTGCCGCTGCATTTATACTGTCATTATTAATATCAACCATTTACGGAAGAAGAATTATTGATTTTTTGCGTAAAAAACAAATTGGAGAATCGGTTAGGGATTTGGGCTTAGAAGGTCAGAAAGAAAAAACCGGTACTCCAACAATGGGTGGAATCATCATTATTTTGGCGACTCTTATACCTGTTTTTCTATTTGCTAAAATCACCAATATATATGTGGTCACGCTTATCATAGCAACACTTTGGATGGGCGCTATCGGATTTGTTGATGATTATATCAAAATTTTCAGAAAAGATAAAGAAGGTTTAAAAGGTAGATTTAAAATTCTCGGACAAATTGGTTTAGGAATTATTGTGGGAAGTTTATTTTATTTTCATCCCAATGTAACCATCAAAGAAAAAGTTGAGCGAGCGCAAGTTCAAACAGAAATATCTGCTTCTAAAATGTTTGGTGATGAAATGAAATCGACCAAAACAACCATCCCTTTTATGAAGAATAATACCTTAGACTATGCATATTTTGTCAAATTTATGGGCGATGATTACAGAAATTATGCGTGGTTATTTTTTATTCCGTTTGTAATTTTAGTGATTACAGCAGTTTCAAACGGAGCTAATTTAACCGATGGAATTGATGGTTTGGCGGCGGGTTCATCGGCTATTATTGTAGCAACTTTAGGAATCTTTGCTTGGGTTTCAGGTAATATAGTGTTTGCCAATTACTTAGATGTAATGTATATCCCGAATTCAGGAGAAATGACCATTTTTATCAGCGCATTAGTGGGCGGACTTGTCGGATTTTTGTGGTATAATACTTATCCGGCTCAAATATTTATGGGCGATACAGGAAGTTTAACCATTGGCGGGATTATAGCCGTTTTAGCCATAGCCGTTAGAAAAGAATTGTTGATTCCTATTTTAGCAGGAATATTTTTAGTAGAGAATTTATCGGTGATGATTCAAGTGGCTTATTTCAAATTCACTAAAAGAAAATATGGTGAAGGAAGAAGGGTGTTTTTAATGTCACCATTACATCATCACTATCAAAAAAAAGGATATCACGAAAGTAAAATCGTAACGCGTTTCCTGATTGTCGGAATGATGTTAGCGGTATTAGCAATTGTTACTTTAAAAATTAGATAATGCAAAAGCTGGTGGTTTTAGGAGCTGGAGAAAGTGGTGTGGGCACTGCAATTCTTGGAAAAAAACAAGGATATTCAGTTTTTGTTTCTGATAAAGGAGCCATCAGTGAAAAGTATAAAAACGTTCTTTTAAATCATCAAATACCATTTGAAGAAAATCAACATACAGCATCAATATTATTAAATGCGGATGTAGTAATGAAAAGTCCGGGAATATCCGATAAAGTTGAAATAGTTCAAAAACTAATCAGTAAAGGCATAAAAATAGTCTCAGAAATTGAGTTTGCCTCTTGGTATAGTAATGCTGTTTTTGTGGGGATTACAGGGAGTAACGGAAAAACGACGACGGCCCTTTTAACGCATCATATACTCAAAAAAGGAGGATTAAATGTTGGGTTGGCAGGTAATATAGGAAAGAGTTTTGCGCAACAAGTGGCTGAGCAAGATCATGATGTTTATGCGTTGGAAATTAGTAGTTTCCAGTTAGACGGAATTGAAAAATTTGCGCCTCATATTGCGATTATTACCAATATTTCTCCTGATCATTTGGATAGATATGATTATAAATATGAAAATTATATCGATTCAAAATTCAGAATTACCATGAATCAAACAGAAAATGATTTTTTGATTTATGATGCAGGTGATTTAGAAATACATAAATGGTTACAAAAAAATAAGACAAAAGCGCAGTTACTGCCCTTTTCAATTGAAAAAGAATTAAGCAACGGATCGTATTTAAAAAACGACACAATATATATTAAAATACATAACGAAGAATTTACTATGGATACATCTAAAATAGCCATTCAAGGAAAACACAATATGAAAAATGCCATGGCATCGGCCATGGCATCGTACTTATTAAAAATAAGAAAATCAACCATTAGAGAAAGTATGGAAGATTTTGAAGGTGCTGAACATCGCCTAGAAAATGTGTTAAAAGTAAATGGTGTTCAATATATCAATGACTCAAAAGCCACCAATGTAAACGCTGCCTTTTATGCTTTAGAAAGCATGAAAACACCAACAGTTTGGATTGTTGGTGGTGTTGATAAAGGAAATGATTATCATGAATTGCTGCCTTTTGTGCGCGAAAAAGTAAAAGCAATTATCTGTTTAGGAGTTGATAATCAGAAAATTATAGATACATTCAGCAATGTTATTGATATTATTGTTGAAACCAATAATGCAAAACAAGCTGTAGAAGAATCTTATAAATACGCGGTAAAAGGAGATACTGTTTTGTTATCGCCGGCATGTGCCAGTTTTGATTTATTTGAAAATTACGAAGATAGAGGACGTCAATTTAAACAAGCCGTTAGAGAATTATAAAAATGCTTCAACTATTTAAACATATAAAAGGAGATAAAGCAATATGGGCAATAGTGGCGCTTTTAGCGGTGCTGTCATTCATGCCAATTTATAGTGCAAGTACTAATTTAATTTATGTTGTTGGATCAAGTTCATCAACTTTTGGGATACTTGTTAAGCATGCCTTTTTAATGTTATCAGGATTTTTAATTCTGGTTGGGATTCATAAAATCAATTATAAATATTTTAGCAGCATTTCGGTAATTGCGCTAATTGGTGTAATTGTTTTATTATTATATACCCTCACTCAAGATACTACTATTGGTGGCGCAACCGCTAAAAGATGGATTGAAATTCCATTTGTTGGATTGAGTTTTCAAACTTCTACATTGGCGAATGTGGTTTTGATGACTTATATCGCTCGGTATCTAGCATTGAATAAAGACAAAGAAATCAACTTAAAAGAAAGTTTAACTACTTTATGGTTGCCAATTATTGTAGTGTTAGGTTTAATAGTACCTGAAAATTTATCTACATCTGTTCTTATTTTTGTAATGGCGATGATGTTGCTTTTTGTTGGAGGTTATCCAATAAAATACCTGTTTTCAATTGCCGGATTAGCAATCGCTTTATTTGGTTTATTCTTTTTGTTGAATAAAGCTTTTCCTGAAATGATGCCTAACAGAATTGATACATGGATTAATCGAATCGAGAATTTCAGTAATCCGAATGCAGAAGAAGGGTATCAGGTTGAAAAAGCCAAAATTGCCATTGCAACAGGTTTAGAGCCAACCGGTCCGGGTAAAAGTGTACAAAAAAATTTTTTACCTCAATCCTCATCAGATTTTATTTTTGCCATCATTATAGAAGAGTTTGGCATTGCACTTTGGTTGCCAATTATATTTTTATACTTCTTGTTGCTGGTTAGATTTGTTGTTGTGGCTCAGAAATCACCCACAACTTTCGGAACATTAATGGTAATAGGAGTTGGATTTCCAATTATTTTTCAAGCAATTTTAAATATGATGGTTGCTGTAAATTTGATTCCTGTTACAGGACAAAATTTACCCTTGATAAGTAGTGGGGGTACTTCTATTTGGATGATAAGTTTGGCAATTGGGATGGTCTTAAGTGTAAGCGCATCCAAAGAAGATGAGGTAGTAAATGTTGAAAGTGAAGAAGTCCCGAATTTAGAAACAGCATGAGAAATACGGTAAACATATTATTAAGCGGTGGCGGAACTGGCGGACATATTTATCCGGCAATTGCCATTGCTAATGAATTAAAAAACCGAAATCAAAGTGCGAATATTTTATTTGTTGGAGCTAATAATAGAATGGAAATGGAAAAAGTTCCGCAAGCAGGCTATGAAATTAAAGGACTTTGGATATCAGGAATACAAAGAAAATTGACCATAGATAATTTGATGTTTCCTTTTAAGTTGATATCGAGTTGTTGGAATGCTTTTAAAATTATCAGACAATTTAAACCTAGCGTTGTAATAGGTACCGGTGGTTTTGCCAGTGGTCCGACTTTATTGGTTGCGAACTGGTTAAAAATTCCAACATTAATACAAGAACAAAACTCATATCCGGGAATTACCAATAAATTACTAGCTAAAAAGACTGCTAAAATTTGTGTTGCCTATGACGGGATGGAAAAATATTTTCCTGCCGATAAATTAATCAAAACAGGAAATCCGGTTAGAAATGATTTATTACAAGTGACAAATGTCAGAGATGAGGCAATATCATTTTTTAATTTAAATCTACAAAAGAGAACATTATTGGTTTTAGGTGGAAGTTTAGGCGCAAGGGCTATTAATCAACTCATCGAAAAAAATATTGATTATCTCGTTTCTAAAAATATTCAAGTGATATGGCAAACAGGCAAGTTGTATTATGAGGATTATAAATCATATGATGCAGTTGATGGAATTCAAACGCATACTTTTTTGAATCAAATGAACTTTGCTTATGCAGCAGCAGATTTTATCATCAGCAGAGCCGGAGCTAGTTCTATTTCAGAATTGTGTATTGTTGCAAAACCAACCATTTTTATTCCATCACCCAATGTTGCAGAAGATCATCAAACAAAAAACGCACAAGCAGTTGTAAATAATAACGCAGCCTTGATGATCAGAGAATCAGCATTAACATCATTTAAAAATGTTTTTGATGATTTATTAAATGATGAAAAAAAGCAAATAGAATTAGGATTGAATATGAATAAAATGGCATTGCCCGAGGCAACTTTTACCATAGTTGATGAAATTGAAAAATTAATTACTATAAATAAATGAAATATCCATGTTTAACGTAAACGTATATATCAATAAAAATCTAAAATCAAACGGCGAATTCCATTTGACAGATAAAATCCAATAATAATTTACAAATGAATTTAAACAACATACATAACGTTTATTTAATTGGAATTGGAGGTATCGGTATGAGTGCCTTGGCCAAATATTTTAAAGTAAATGGTAAAAATGTTGCAGGATATGACAGAGTTTTTTCGCCAATAATTCAATCGCTTCAAGAAACAGGAATTGATGTTCATTTTGAAGATTCAATTGATTTGATTCCAAAATACTTTTTTAATAAAAAAGAAACATTGGTTATTTATACGCCTGCTATTCCAAAAAGTCAAAGTGAATTTATTTATTTCAAAGAAAATGATTTTTATCTTTTTAAAAGAGCACAAATTCTTGGTTTGATAACTGCTAATTCTTTTTGTTTTGCGGTTGCCGGAACACATGGAAAAACGACTACATCAAGTATTCTTGGACATATTTTACACGAAAGTGGTGTAAATGCGACTTCATTTTTAGGAGGAATCGCAGAGAATTATAACTCCAATTTTATATTAGGCAACGATCAAGTAACTGTTGTTGAGGCCGATGAATTTGATCGTTCCTTTTTGCAATTGTCACCGAATATTGCTTGCATAACTTCTATGGATGCTGATCATTTAGATGTTTATGGACAGCATAACGAACTTGAAAATTCATTTAGAGAATTTGCCCAAAAAGTTACAGATCAATTATTTGTTTGTAAAGGACTTCAAATAGATGGATTAACATACGGAATTGAAAACAACGCTGATTATAATGTTAAAAATTTGAGAATTAAAAACGGAACTTATTTTTTTGATGTGATTACTCCGGATGATAAAATTCAAGATATTGAACTTAACTTACCGGGTCGTCATAATGTTTTAAATGCAGTTGCAGCTTTAGCAATGGCGAACTTTTATGGTGTTTCTTTAGATAAAATTAAATCGGCAATTAAATCATTTAAAGGAGTTCAAAGAAGATTTTCTTATAAAATAAAAACTGAAAGTTTAGTATTGATTGATGATTATGCACATCATCCAACAGAAATAAATGCCGTTATAAATTCAGTGAGAGAATTATATCCAAGCAAAAAAGTGTTGGGTATTTTTCAACCACATTTATTTAGCCGAACAAGAGATTTTGCAAATGATTTTGCATCAAGTTTATCAAAATTTGATGAAGTGATTTTGTTGGATATTTATCCGGCCAGAGAATTGCCAATTGAAGGAATTACCTCTGATTGGTTGTTAGAAAAAGTCGATAATATTTCAAAGAAATTAGTTTCAAAAAAAGCTTTAATAGAAAATATTTTACAATCCAAAGCCGAAATTATTGTAATGATTGGAGCTGGAGACATAGGGGAAATGGTTGAAAATGTTAAGAATCAATTACTTAAAAGATGATAAGAAAAATATTGACATACTTAAAAGCTATTTTTTTAATTGCGTTAGTTGTTTTCCTATACGGATTTGCATCAACCAGAAATGAACACAAAAAAGTGGAAGGTATTTTAATCGAATTTGAGAATGGTGAAAACCTTTATATGAATAGAAAAATGGTTAATAAGTTGTTAATACAAAATTCAGAAACCGTTTTAAAACAACCAAAATCTGTTATAGATTTACACAGTTTGGAGAAGTCTATTTTGGCTCATCCTATGGTTCAGGAAGCGCATGTTTCATTGACAATTGATGGATTAATAAAAGCAAAAGTTAAGCAAAGAAAGCCCATTGCAAGAGTTATTGTTGATGAAAAATCATATTATATTGATATTCAGGGTAAAGCGATGCCTTTGTCAGAATTGTACTCAGCTAGAGTTCCAATTATAACCGGAGAATCTATTATAGATAATTTAAGTGACATTCATTATTTATTGGAGAAAATATCAAATAATGATTTTTTAAATAAAAATGTTATAGGTATTCATCGTTATAAATCAAATGAATATGAGTTGATTACCCGTGTTGGTGATCAAATCATTGAAATAGGAAATACAAAAGAATTAGATCAAAAAATTAAAAATTTGGAGGCCTTTTATAAAAAAGGAATTCAAGATAGTTTAATAGGAAATTATAATCGAATTAATGTAAAATTTTACAAGCAGGTAGTTTGTACAAAAAAAGAGCAGCATGAAGTATAATGAAATTTCGGTAGGATTGGATATTGGAACCACCAAAATTGTAGCGTTAATTGGGCGTAAAAATGAATACGGAAAAGTGGAGGTTTTAGCTACAGGGAAAGCAAAAAGTTTAGGCGTTCACAGAGGTGTGGTAACTAACATCACACAAACAATTCAATCTATACAGCAAGCTGTAGATGAGGCAGTTACGATATCTGGTGTTAACATTAAAGGGGCAGTTGTTGGTATTGCGGGTCAGCATATTCGCAGTATTCAACACAGCGATTATATTACAAGATCTAATTCTGATGAGGTAATTACTGATGCTGATATTGATAAACTAATCAATCAGGTTAGGAAACTGGTAATGCTTCCAGGCGAAGAAATTGTACATGTTTTACCACAAGAATACAAAGTTGACAGTCAGCCAGAAATTAAAGAACCCGTAGGGATGTTTGGTGGAAGAGTTGAAGCAAAATTCCATGTGGTTTTAGGACAAACAGCTTCTATCAACAATGTTGGAAAATGTATAAAAAGTGCCGGAATTGATTTAGTTGATATTACTTTAGAACCTTTAGCATCAGCTGATGCAGTACTGAGTCAAGAAGAAAAAGAAGCTGGTGTTGCTTTAATTGATATCGGGGGAGGAACCACCGATTTGGCTATTTTTAAAGATGGTATTATTCGTCATACTGCCGTTATTCCTTTTGGAGGAAATGTTATCACTGAAGACATAAAAGAAGGTTGTTCAATTATAGAAAGTCAAGCGGAGTTATTAAAAGTAAAATTTGGTTCTGCTTGGCCAGGGGAAAATAAAGACAATGAAATAGTCTCGATTCCCGGTTTAAGAGGTAGAGATCCCAAAGAAATAACACTTAAAACACTTTCAAAAGTTATCCATTCCAGAGTGATGGAAATTATTGAAAAAGTTTATATAGAAATTAAAAATTACGGGCATGATGAGCCCAAAAAGAAACTGATTGCCGGTATAGTTCTGACAGGAGGAGGAGCTCAACTAAAACACATCAAACAGTTGGTTGAATATGTGACCGGTATGGATACTAGAATTGGGTATCCGAATGAACATTTGGCAGGAGATTCTGACGAAAGTCTTTCAAGTCCAATTTTTGCAACTTCAGTTGGACTTCTGATGAAAGGGTTAAATTCTAAAAAGAGATATATGAGCGCTTTTGTGGAGGTCGAAGAAAATGAAGAGATAATTGAAGTAGATTTTGAAAAGAAAAATATTGATGATGAAGTTATAAAAGAAAAAAAAGAATCTAAAACTCCTGAAGTTCCAAAAAAGAATTTCATGGACAGATGGTTTGATAAGTTTAAAGATTTTTTAGATAAAGCTGAATAAAATAAATATTATGAGTAATACTAGTTTTAACAACATTAATTTTGATTTACCAAAAAATAATTCAAACGTTATTAAGGTTATTGGAGTTGGAGGAGGCGGAAGCAATGCGGTAAATCATATGTTTTCACAAGGTTTAATCGGTGTTGATTTTGTCGTTTGTAATACTGATGCACAAGCACTTCAAAACAGTCTGGTGCCTAATAAAATCCAGTTAGGAGTTTCTCTAACCGAAGGATTAGGAGCAGGAGCAAATCCGGATATTGGAGAAAAAGCGGCTTTAGAAAGTATTGAAGAAATCAAAAACTTGTTAAGCGCCAATGCGAAAATGGTATTTATTACCGCCGGAATGGGTGGTGGTACCGGAACAGGAGCCGCTCCTGTAATTGCTCAAATGGCAAGAGAACTTGATTTGCTTACAATCGGTATTGTAACTATTCCGTTTATTTTTGAAGGAAAAACGCGTATTGATCAAGCTTTAAAAGGAGTTGAAACTTTACGTCAATATGTTGATTCTCTTATTATTATCAACAACAATAAATTAAGAGAAGTTTACGGAAATTTAGGATTTAAAGCCGGATTTTCAAAAGCCGATGAAGTATTGTCAACCGCAGCACGCGGAATTGCCCAAGTTATTACGCATCATTACACACAAAATATTGATTTAAGAGATGCGAAAACTGTTTTAGCCAATAGCGGGACTGCCATTATGGGTTCGGCTACAGCAGCCGGCAAAAACAGATCTCAAAATTGTATCATTAAAGCGTTGGATTCTCCTTTATTAAACGATAATAAAATTACCGGCGCAAGAAATGTTCTTTTACTGATTGTCTCTGGAACCAATGAAATTACCATTGATGAGATTGGAGAAATCAATGAATATATTCAGGCAGAAGCAAAAAGCAATGTCAACATAATTATGGGTGTTGGTGAAGATGAAACTTTAGGAGATGCAATTTCGGTTACAATTATTGCAACCGGATTTAATAAAGATCAACAATCAGAAATTGTAAGCGGTGAAACATCAAAAATTATTCATATTTTAGAAAATGAGCAAGAAAGTAAGCATGAGCTAAAACCAACTGTTTCGATAAAACCAACATATGATTTGCCATTAAAAAAGTTTTCTCTTGAAGATGATGTAGAAGAAGATAAAAAAAAAGTGACTGAATTAATTGATTTTCAATTGATTCCAACTAATGAGGTAATTAAAAATATCGATGTTTTTTATGAATTGATTGAAGATGAAGTTCCTGTAATTGAAAATAAAATATATGCTGATATTGAAGATGAATTTGTCATAACTTCATTACAAGAAGAAGAAAATGATGAGTTTAAAGAAGAATCAGAAGATATATATCCTGATGAAGTTCAAACAAGTTTTGTTTTTGAATTTCCAATAGTAGAACAAACTAAACAAATTAATCTCGAATCTGATGTGCAAGTTAATAACATTGAAATTCAAGAATACGATGAAATAAATACGACTTCAGAAAATGAAACAGAAGTAATTCATTATAGTTTAGAAGATTATATAGAATTAGAAAAGAAGTTTGAAACCTCCAAAAAACCAAAATTAGAAGATGGAATTTCTTTAGAAATCAGAACAAATCCAGCTTCTGTTATTGTTGAAGACGATAACGATTCTAAAGAAGTTTCACCATTAAATTTGACAATTATGGAACTTCAAAAACGCGCAAAAGATCGAAAAGAAAAAATGAAGGAATTTAACTATAAGTTTCACAATCATTTAAGTCAAAATATTGACGAGTTAGAAAAAGAACCTGCATATAAACGCAGAGGTATTGATATTGACTCAAAACATTATTCGACTGATTCACAACAAACTAATACCTCCATCAGTTTAGATAGTAATGATGAAATTAAGATAAGAACGAACAATTCATTCTTACATGATAATGTAGATTAAAGTATAAAAAATATCTACAGAACTCGAAAGAAACAACACGTCTCTTTCGAGTTCTTTTTTTATCTTTACAACAATTAAATAATTAAATTATGAGTTTACAGGTAAAAGTGATGGATGCCATGAAAGAGGCCATGAAATCTAAAGATAAAGTTGCTTTAGAATCATTAAGAGCTATTAAATCTGGTCTATTATTAGCACAAACAGAATCTGGTGCATCGGTAGAATTATCAGTTGATGCAGAAATTAAATTATTACAAAAACTTGTAAAACAGCGAAAAGAAAGTGCAGATATATATCTAAAACAAGGAAGAAATGATTTGGCAGAACCAGAATTAGCGCAAGCTGTAATTATTGAAAAGTTTTTGCCGGAACAAATGGGAATAGATGAATTGAAAAATGTAATTGCAGATATTATTAAATCTACAGGTGCCTCATCAATACAAGATATGGGGAAAGTTATGGGATTAGCATCACAAAAATTGGCAGGAAAAGCAGATGGTAAATCAATCTCAACAATTGTAAAAGAGTTGTTAGGAGCATAAAACTAAACGGCCTCGTGGCGCAATTGAATAGCGCACTGGATTTCGGCTCCAGCGGTTGCAGGTTTGAATCCTGCCGGGGTCACGAATAAATCAACAAAAAGTGAAAAATAAAGCAAGCTAAAAAACACAGCTTGCTTTTGTTTTTCAGGATGCGATGTTTTTCTTTGTTGATTTTCAAAGCGGAGCTTTGTCAGGATCAGCGCAGCTAATCCTGTTTTAAGTTGCGATAAAAAACACAGCTTGCTTTTGTTTTTTAGGATGCGATGTTTTTCTTTGTTGATT
>JAUXPJ010000020.1 GCA_030683815.1 Flavobacteriaceae bacterium | reverse complement strand
TTACCTGAATTCATAATTTTACACTTTTAAATGTAAAATCATAAACTTTCAAATCAAATCAAAAAATCAAAGAACGTCTATATGCTTATATAAATCAATACATTACAAACAAAAAAAGAAAATTAACGCACCAGCACTAATATTAAATAGTTAGTAAAAGTTAAACTTATGCATAGCTTTAAAAGTTGTCATTTTTTTAATCTTAAAATGAGCACAAACAAATTGTTACTTATTATTTGACAAACAATGTAGTTATCAATTGATAATTAAAATCAATATCCACTTCCGGCTGCTCCAATCTGTTCGATAGGATGCCAAGTGGTTTTGGTTTCTTGAAAATCAAAAATATAATAAGGTGTTTCGTGTTTAGCATCAACATAATCACTGTTTTCACGTATGATTACGCGTTTCATATTTTCAATCGCTAATTCTTGAATTGTTTTGATGACATTGGCATCAGATCCGCAGTATAAAATGGCATTAACATTCATGTGTGAACCGAAATTTTTAAGCAATTCTGATTGATTTCCGGTAATGATATTGACAACGCCACCGGGAACATCCGAAGTGGCTATCACTTCTGAAAAAGAAATAGCACACAATGGTAATTTTTCAGAAGCGAGAATTACACAGGTATTTCCACCGGCAATAATGCTGCAAATCTGCGTTACTAAACCTAATAAACCACTATCTTCTGAAGCAATAACCGCTACAACACCCATTGGTTCTGGCACTGAAAAGTTAAAGAAACTGCCCGAAACCGGATTTACGCTACTGTGTAATTGTACGTATTTATCGCACCATCCGGCATAATAAATCAATCGGTCAATGCTCAATTCTACTTCTTGAACAGCTTTTTTAGATGCGATTCCTTGTGTTTCTAACTCTGCGATAAACTGCGCCTTTCTTCCTTCTAAAACCTCAGCCATTCTATATAAAATCTGACTTCTATTATAGGTTGTTTTTCCAGCCCAAGATCCTTGAGCAGACTTAGCTGCAACTACAGCATTTCTAAAATCTTTTACAGAAGATAAGCACATGTTTGCTATAATTTTGTTGTTATGTTTTAATGGATAATAGCGCCCCGACTCTGTTCTAGGAAACTTTCCTCCAATAAAAATCTTATATGTTTTTAAAACTTCAATTCTTGACATAACTTTAATTTTTAATCAAATTTTAAATATTCTCCTAGACCATGAACTCCTCCTTCTCTTCCAAAACCGCTCTCTTTATAACCTCCAAATGGCGATGCCGGATCAAATTTATTAAAGGTATTTGCCCAAACAACTCCTGCCTTTAATTTAGTGGTCATATTAAAAATCTTAGACCCTTTATCAGTCCAAACTCCGGCTGACAATCCGTATGGTGAATTGTTTGCTTTTTCAATTACCTCCTCAATAGTTCTAAACGTTTGAATTGCTAAAACCGGTCCAAAAATTTCTTCCTGAGTTATTCTGTTCGATTGAGAAACATTGGTAAATAAAGTGGGTTTACACCAAAATCCTTTGGATGGCAGTTTACAATCTGGTTGATAAATGTGCGCTCCTTCTTGCAATCCAATTTCGATATATTTATTGATATCTCTTAACTGATCTTTTGAATTGATAGCTCCGATATCGGTATTCTTATCCAATGGATCACCAATTTTAAGAGATTGTAATCTGTCTTTCAATTTCTGTAATACCTTTTCAAAAACCGATTCTTGAACGTATAAACGTGAACCCGCACAACAAACATGACCTTGATTAAAGAAAATTCCGTTGATAATTCCTTCAACAGCCTGATCTAATGGCGCATCTTCAAAAATAATATTGGCCGCTTTACCCCCTAATTCCATCGAAGCTTTTTTATGAGTTCCGGTAATAGATCTCATAATTATTTTTCCAACTTCTGTAGATCCTGTAAATGCAATTTTATCGACATCTGGATGCTCCACTATAAATGAACCCGTTTCTCCATTACCTGAAATGATGTTTACTACACCCGCCGGAAGACCGGCTTCATGAATAACCTCCGCTAATAAATGCAATGTTAAAGGCGTTGATTTAGATGATTTGATAACTACGGTATTACCGGCCGCAAGAGCCGGTGCAATTTTCCATGATGCCATCAATAGTGGGAAATTCCACGGTATAATTTGTCCGGCAACTCCTAATGCTTTAGGTTTTCTATTTGGAAAAGCGTATTCTAACTTATCGGCCCATCCGGCGTAATAGAAAAAATGAGCTGCCGCTAACGGAATGTCAATATCACGTGATTCACGAATTGGTTTACCTCCGTCTAACGATTCAACAATCGCAAATTCTCTTGCTCTTTCTTGAATAATTCTGGCAATTCTGTACATGTACTTTCCGCGCTCTTTTCCTGATAATTTTGACCAAGAAGTATTGAATGCTTTTCTAGCCGATTTAACTGCGAAATCAATATCCTCTGCATTTGCTCTAGCAACTTGACATAGCACTTCTTCATTTGCCGGATTGATAGTGTCAAAATATACACCTGATTTTGGTGCTACAAACTTTCCGTTAATATACAGATCGTACTTTTCTTTCAGTTTTAAATTAGCTGTACTCTCAGGTGCAGGACCTAAATTCCAATCTGAACTAAAATCTATATTATGTTGTTTTTTCATCTGATTTAAACTTTAGAAAAATAATCTTGTGATTGGTAAATTCCTGATTTTTGTTTCACAATTTGCATCAATACATCATTGGCTAAACTGCTTGCTCCAAATCTGAAATACTGATTGCTCAGCCATTTTCCGCCCAGCGTTTCTTTTACCATTAACAAATATTGAAGGGCTAATTTGGCGTTAGAAATTCCACCGGCTGGTTTCATTCCAATCATTATTCCTGTTGCATAATAATAATCTCTAATAGCTTCTAACATTACTAACGTAACCGGTAATGTTGCGGCCGGACTAATTTTTCCGGTAGATGTTTTGATAAAATCGGCTCCGGCATACATGGCGATATCACTCGCCTGACGCACTTTATCTAAACTTCCAATTTCTCCGGTTTCTAAAATTACCTTTAAACGCACTTCTTTGCCGCATGCTTCTTTAATCATCGCAATTTCATCAAAAACAAAATTATATTCGCCGCTGTGAAATTTACCGCGACTGATAACCATGTCAACTTCATGAGCTCCGCTATCTACCGCTAATTTCGTATCAAGTAATTTAACTTCTGCACTTGATTGGCCACTTGGAAAAGCCGTAGCAACTGCAGCTACTTTTACGCCCGTTCCTTTGAGTTCATTAACCGCCAGTTTAACAAAATTGGGATATACACAAACTGCCGCAGTTGTGGGCAAACCCTCAATGGTATCATGTAAATGGTGTGCTTTATAACAAAGTTGTTTTACTTTATCTTCGGTATCTGCTCCTTCTAAGGTGGTAAGATCTATCATGCTTAAGGTCATCATTAAACCTTGCATTTTAGCTTCTTTTTTAATACTTCTTGCTGTAATTCGAGCAATTCGATCATCGACCCCTACTTGATCTATTCGTGGGGTGTTTAAAAAATCTATTTTTTTCATCTAACTTAATTAGTTAATTAGGTGGTTGTTAACTTTAATTGGGAGTAAACAACAGTCTACAAAGATAGAAATATCTTTATAATGGGAGAAAAACCCTGTAATTATTTATCTTTTAAGTAATTTCTGCTTAATTATCCTCTTTTCAAAGTAAATCTTCATCTGTTTCCAACTCATGAAGTTCACCTAATTGTTTCAATAAATCAAAGGTTTTTACGGCTTCTTCCTCATCAATGATACTGATGGCTGCACCCACGTGTACCATCACATAATCACCGATTTTTGCTTCGGGCACTAAAGTTAAACTCACTTGTTTGATGACACCATCAAAAGACACTTTTCCAACACGGAATATTTCATCGAGTTGGTCTGTAATTTCTATTAATTTTCCTGGAATTGCTAAACACATCTTGATTTACGATTTTTTACTTTTAATAAATTCTATTTACAGTCCAAAACTCTCATAACTTCCTGTTAATTCGAGATAAACGCTCTCAAGAGTGGAATTGAACTTTTAAACATTTAACTTTACAACTTTTAAACTATATTTTCTTTTAACCATTGATACCACGCTTCCATACCTTCACCCGTGGTGGCCGAAACTTCAAAGAATTTTAAATGATGGTTGACTTGCAAAGCGTAACTTTTTAGTTTTTCAACATCAAATTTTAAATAGGGCAACAAATCAATTTTATTGATGATGCAAATATCCGAAGAGAGAAACATATCAGGATATTTTTGAGGTTTGTCTTCGCCTTCAGTAACGCTGATGATGACTACTCGCTTATTTTCGCCTAAATCAAACATGGCCGGACAAACCAAATTACCCACATTTTCTATCATCAAAAAGGAATGGTCTTTTACCTCTAATTTCTTTACGGCATCAAAAATCATATCGCTTTCTAAATGGCATCCTTTGCCTGTGTTGATTTGTATCACCGGAACATCGAGCACTGCAATTCTATTGGCATCATTTTGGGTTTGCTGATCACCTTCAATCACATAAAATGAATTTTCATCTTTTAAATCAGCAATCGTTTTTTCTAAAAGCGATGTTTTACCGGATCCTGGCGAACTTACTAAATTGATGGTAAAAATATGTTTTGCCTCAAAAAAACCTCTGTTTCTGGCGGCTGTTAAATTGTTATGATGTAAAATATCTTGTTCTAATTCGATGATTTTTTTGGGATGATGATGCGGATGGTCATGGTCGTGAGGATGGTCATGATGATGTGGATGTTCGTGATCATGGTTATGAGGATGGTCATGATGGTGATGTTTGTTATTTTCTCCCGGTTTGGAAATGGTAATTTTATTTCCGTTACTGCATCCACAAGTTCCGCACATAAAAATGATTTTTTAAGTTATACTTTTCCAAATATAACGAATTAATTAAAAAAAATTAAAAATGTTTAAAATTTAATAGTTCGACTTCGCTCACTACAAGTGTTTGAATGTTTTAAAGTATTTCACACAAAAATTCTGTAAAAGACCATATCTTCCGTTAATTACAACTTTAAGGTTTTGAAAAATTTCAGTGCATTTTTAAGATTTCCTTCAGCTTGAATAGTTAATCCGTTTCGCAATTCCCATCCGTATCCTTGAATGGCTAAAATACGGGCTTTGGGGGAGTGATTGTACAAATTTTCAGACAAATATAAAATCGTTTCCGGAACTAAAGCATGGGTACTGAAACTGTATTGGTTGGAAGATTGGCAGTTTTCCCATTTAAATCCGTTGCTGAGTTCATTCTTAAAAGCATCTACAAAAATAACTTTTTCATACTTGCTGATTAATTCAGCATCTTCAATTTGAAGTTGAAATCGGTATTCAAATTTTATATTTTCGAATTGATTCGGGTCAAGCGCTTCTAAAAACGCCCAACCCAAACCATCGTCTTGTCGCCCAGAATTTCCTATTCCGAAAACCAAACAATTATATTTATCTGTTTCGCTCATCAATTAAATTTCCTTGATGATCTATTAAAGAAATTTGCAAAGGCATTTCACCTAAGGCATGCGTTGCACAACTTAAACAGGGGTCGTATGCTCTAATGGCAACCTCAACCTGATTGAGCATTCCTTCTGTAATTTCAGCTTTCCCGTTGATAACATTGTTGGCAACCCATTTTACTGCCTGATTCATCGGTTCATTGTTGTGGGTGGTTGAAACAATTAAATTACAGCGGGTAATTCGGTCTTTATCATCTACTTCGTAATGGTGAATTAAAGTTCCGCGTGGGGCTTCTATGATTCCAATTCCTTCGCTTCTTCGAGTTCCTTTTCTAAGTAAATCATTGCTTAAAATATCATCATCATATAATATTTTTTTCATCATCTCAGCGCAATATAACATTTCTATCAAGCGCGCCCAATGAGAATACATGGTTCTGTTATTGATTTTACCGTTTGTCATCGATTTAAAAATCAAGCGCTCTTTTTCTGCTAAAGGGGTCTCAATTCCGTCACAAATATTGATTCTGGCTAAAGGTCCTACTCTATTCCAACCTTTTTCTCTTCCCAAATGCGATAAATACGGAAATTTTAAATACGACCATTTTTCTACGCCTTCTTTAAAATAATGCAAATAATCAACATCGGGCACATCATTTAAGGTGATATTTCCTTCTGAATCTACGGCTCTTAAGTTTCCGTCATACAGTTCCAAAAAACCATTTTTCTTGTTTACTAAGCCCAAATGTCCTGAAGGATAAGCGGCAAAAGTGTCTAACCAATGATGATGAACTTCATGGTAATTTTTTATAAAATCGATGATTTCTTTGGACCAATTAATCATCGCGTCAATCGACGGAATTTCTTTACTGTCTAAAAAGTAATCGCGGTCTTTTACAGATATTTTTTTATGAACACCTCCGGGAATAGCTGAAATACCATGAATACGTTTCCCGGCAATGGTCCTGATAATTTCCTGTCCGAACTTACGCATCAAAATACCTTTTTTGGCTAATTCAGGATGTTCAATGGCAACGCCCACTACATTTCGTTTGGATGGTGCTGCATCCACTCCAAACAATAAATCGGGAGATGCTAAATAGAAAAAGTGTAAGGCGTGAGATTGAAACATTTGTCCGAAATGCAAGAGTTTTCTAATTTTTTGTGCCGGAAGTGATAAATCTTCGGGGTTCAAACCCACAATTTGATCAATCGCTTTAGCGGCTGCCAAATGGTGACTAACCGGACAAATACCACATAAACGTTGTACCATTACGGGAGCTTCCCAATAAGGATGTCCTTGAATAAATCGTTCAAATCCACGAAATTCAACAATATGAAAAAAGGAATCTACAACTTTATTTTCTTCGTCTAGATGAATGGTTACTTTTCCGTGTCCCTCGACTCTTGTTACGGGATCTATGACTAATTTTTGCATAACGCTGGTTTTAATCGTATTTAAATTCTTCGTGAGCGATTGAAAATTCTTCACCCATTAATATATTTTTAACAGCCTTCCAAATGTGGTTGGCATTGGGTGGGCATCCGGGGATAAAGTAATCTATTTTTACAATTTCATTGCACGGATATACATTGTTTAACAGTTTGGGGATATCTTCATGGTTAGGGATAGTATTAGCTCCAATTTCACTGGTTACCCCGTGGATATACGCTTCTTCCAAGCACTCTTTTAAAGGAACAAAATTGCGCATGGCAGGAATACCGCCCATAATGGCACATTCTCCAAATCCAATTAAGATATCACATTTTTTTCTAAATTCTTTTAACACATGAATGTTTTCTGAATTGGCGCATCCGCCTTCAATAAGTCCGATATCGCATTGTTTACTGAAATTTTTTATATCGGTTAAAGGCGATTTATTAAACTCTACAATTTCAATCAAATCGATAATATCCGTATCAATATCTAACAACGACATATGACATCCAAAACAACCCGCTAAGGAGGTGGTGGCTACGATGAATTTTCTGTCTTTTGAAGTGTTTACTTTTCTGCGAATTTTTACGGTTTTATTATTGCCTCTTAAATCGTATTTTCGATCACCGAATGGCAATTCTTGAACCATTCCTTTTACTAAAATAGCTCCAACCGGACAGGTATTCATAGCTCTGATGGCTTCTGCTTCGGTTAATTTTTCTTCTTGTTCATAATCAATTTTAACTACAGTTTTAACGCCTCGGTGTGCAAATGAAAATACATTTTTACCGTCTTTGGTCTTAATTTCTTCTACACAACGCTGACATAAAATACAACGGTTAGATTCCATCATCAACCGCTTCGGATTAAAATCTACCAATTTATCACCAAAAACATGTGGAAATCTTGAAATAGAAATTCCCATATCATAGCCTAAGTTTTGCAAATCACAATTGCCACTTTTTTCACAAGAAGGACAAAAATGATTGCCTTCTGCATACAGCATTTCAATAAGTGCTTTTCGGGTATTAGTAAGCTCGGGTGTGTTTATTTCAATCTGCATACCTTCATACGCTTTGGTACTGCAGGCGGTTGTGAATTTACCGTTGACATTTACCGTACAAATTCTACATGTTCCCAATGCGTGTTTTTGATTGTGAAAATGACACAAGGTGGGAATATAAATTCCGTTTTCTTTAGCGGCTTCAACCAGATTTCTTCCTTGTTCAACCTGATAATTTTTACCATCTATTATAATATTTACAGGATTATCCATAAGTTGATTCTATTTCATTAATAATGGTATTGTACTCTTCTGTTGCTTTATTAATATCAAACGAATGATTAAAATCGCTTTCAGCTAATAAATATTTATTAAATTCTTCCGGAAATTTTAACATGGCTGTAAGTAAACAATTGGTAGATGTTTTGCCTAAACCACAACGACTGGATTGTTTAATAATATTGCTCCATTCATTAATTTCTACCAAATCATTGGCGTCTGCATGGCAAAGCATGATTTTATAAATTTTCTTATTCAGCAGAAAATTACCTGTTCTGCACGGAACACACACACCGCAAGATTCTGCCACAAAGAAGTCTGAAATGTTTTTAAGTATCTGTATGAGATCTCTATCTTTATTGAAAACCATAAAAGAACCGCCACTTCTTAAACCAACAGCACTCATTTTACGAGCGTATTGGATTGGATCATTCAACTCAAATTGAATATGTTCTGCCAATAAATTTTCGCCGGAAATTTCTCTGTCAAAGTCTGCTGATGATAAACATTCACCGGCAAATCCGTTAAATAATATAAAATGTGGATTTTCTGCTTCAATTAAGATGAGGAAATCTTTTAGTTTCATGCCCCACTCAATTTCATAAATCCCCGGTTTTTTACAATCGCCGGATACACTTAACAGTTTGGTTCCGGGAGTAGCTTCTGTACCAATTTTCAGGTATTTTTCTAATCCCATTTCAAGAATTCTGGGTACAGCACACAAGGTTTCTACATTGTTAACGGTAGTTGGTTTCCCTAAAAAACCTTTTTCAACAGGAAAAAACTCTTTAGTACTCGGTTCTCCTCTCTTTCCTTCCATAGAATTGATTAAAGCGGTTTCTTCACCACACACATATGCTCCGGCGCCCATATGAATATCAATTTCAAAATCAAATGGAATTTTAGCGTCGATATTTTTTCCTAACCAGCCTTTTACATTGAAGTCTTCAATAGTCCGTTCCAGTTTTTCTTTGAGGTAGAAATATTCTGCCCGTAAATAAACAATTCCTTTAGTGGCTCCAACAGCATAACCTGCCATAATCATTCCTTCCAATAACAATCCTGGAAGTTTATTCATTAAAACGCGATCTTTAAAAGTACCGGGTTCTCCTTCATCAGCATTACAAATGATATATTTCTGATCTGATTTATTTTGTTTACACAGTTGCCATTTTAATCCTGTTGGAAAAAATGCACCGCCTCTACCGGAAAGTTTTGATTTTTTGACTAATTCGATGATTTCATCAGGAGAAAATTCTGCTAACTTTTTAAGCGATGTAAACGGAGTGTACTTCTTAAAAAATACGGTTTTACTTTCTTTAGGCGTGTAATGAATATTATCTTTTGGAGTGTCGCAGATTTCGTCAATGGAAGCGCCATTTTTGAGTTGCGTAATAATTTCTTTAACCCGTATCGGTGTCAAATTGGTAAATGGCCTGTAATTGATTAAAGCCGCCGTTTCTTGATCGCTTAAACCAATACAAGAAGTTTTAAACAATCCGAAGAGTTTATCACCGGTAACATTACCAAACTTTACGCCTACTTCGTTTTGAAAAGCTTCTTTTACTTCTTTGTAGTTGTTGAGTCTTGAAATAATTGAATTGTTTAAATAAACAGTGTATTTACCTACATCAGAACGATGAAAAAAATGATAAAAGGAAACAACTCCTTCGAGTTCCATCCTAGACATATTAAATTCTTTGGCAATTTTAGTAATGTCATCACCACTGATATACCTTCTTTTCTTTTGAATGTCCCACAACACATTCATCAGTTGAGTTCTATTTGTTGAAGTTGATTTATTTGTCATATCTTGAATACTTTGATGCGATTAAAGATACTGAATAATCCTCAAAATATCAAGATAAAAAAGCAGACAAAATAAGAATTGAATAAAATAAAACAATTTATTTTATTAATACTATAATAATGTAGTATGTTTTACTTTAACAGATCTTTTATCAAAGAATTGCCATAATCGTTGAAAAATATTCATTCAACTTCCAATGATTTAACCCTCAATTCTTTACCCTGAAGGATGCTTTTAAAAAAACTTTGGCAATTTGGACAGGCATCATAATGGTTTTTTAATTCAAAAACGGTATCGCAATCTATACATTTTCCTTTTGCATTTATAATATTGATTTGTTTATGTGCTTTCTCCAAAACAGTTCCTTTCACGGCAACTTCCCACACAAAATTTAGTGCTTCAAATTCAACACCTGCTAAAACTCCAATTTCTAGTTCGATGGATTCAACTCTACTGGCTTTCGCTTTTTTAGTTTCATCTTCAGCAATTTTAACAATTCCTAAGGCAATAGATAACTCATGCATCGTTCACTACTATAAATACAATCCAAATATAAATAATCTAAATTTAAAGATTCCTACTTATTATGAAATAATTTAAATATTTCTAAATAAAACACCGTATTATCTTAATTATTATTTGTAATCATTCTAAATTAATGTGATATATGCAATATGTGTTATTTTTTTTATAAATTTAAAACAGCTAAGAATCAGCTGACCAATAAAATCACATAAATTAATTCCATAACTATGGCTACAACCAAAGAAAAAAAAGAAACGTATTACGAAAGTATCATTAAAAATGGTTACAATCGTAGAGATTTTATGAAATTTTCTACCTATATCGCAGCGTATATGGGTTTAGAGACTTCCATGGTGGCACAAGTGGCAAAAAAACTTGAAACAACACCGCGTATGCCGGTTATTTGGGAACATTATCAGGAATGTACTTGCTGCAGTGAGTCATTTATTAGATCCAATCATCCAATAGTTGCTGATATTATTCTCGACAAAATTTCTTTAGATTACACTCAAACTTTAATGGCTGCATCCGGTCATCAGGCCGAAGCGGCTAAACATGAAACAATGGAGAAATATAAAGGAGAGTATATTCTTTGTGTTGAAGGCTCTATCCCAATGGGCGATGATGGAAACTATTGTTGTATTGCCGGTAAATCTGCATTAGAATCACTCAAAGAGGCTGCTGCAGGGGCAAAAGCAATAATTGCTTGGGGAAGTTGTGCCTCTAACGGTTGCGTTCAAGCAGCACATCCAAATCCAACAGAAGCAACTCCTATTCATAAAATTATAAAGGACAAACCCATAATTCGAGTACCAGGCTGCCCACCAATTGGTGAAGTGATGGCTGGAGTTATCGTTCATGTTGTTACTTTTGGTGTTTTGCCTGAGTTAGATCGCTTAGGAAGACCTAAAGCTTTCTATTCTAAACGTGTACATGACACCTGTTATAGAAGACCTTATTTTGATGCCGGATTATACGCCCAATCTTTTGATGATGCTAATGCCAAAGAAGGATATTGTTTGTATAAATTAGGATGCAAAGGTCCATCAACTTATAATTCTTGCGGAACTATTAAATGGAATAACGGAGTTAGTTTCCCCATTCAATCCGGGCATGGTTGTATTGGATGTAGTGAAGAGAACTTCTGGGATAACGGACCTTTCTACGAAAGAGCCACCAATGTTCCAGGATTTGGAATTGAAGGCACTGCTGATGATATCGGCAAAGTTGCTGCCGGTGTTCTAGCTGGTGGTATTGCTATCCATGCTATAGCAGCTAATATATCTAAGAAGAAAGAATTAGCTAAGCGAGTTTCAGAAGCGACCAAAAACGAAGAAAATCTAAAGTATTAAATTATTAGTTATGGCAAATAGAATCGTTGTTGACCCTGTAACCAGAATTGAGGGTCATTTAAGAATAGAAGCTGAAATAAAAGACGGTAAAATTGTTGACGCTTTCAGTTCAAGCACCATGGTACGTGGATTAGAAAACATTGTAAAAGGCAGAGATCCTCGCGATGTTTGGGCATTTGTACAACGTACTTGTGGAGTTTGCACAACAGTTCATGCTTTAACATCTGTTAGAGCCGTTGAAGACGCATTAGGAATTGTAATTCCTCCAAATGCAGAAATGGTTAGAAATATCATGGAAGGCGCTTTATATATGCATGATCATGCAGTCCATTTCTATCATTTGCACGCATTGGATTGGGTTGATGTGGTATCCTGTTTAAAAGCGGATCCAAAGAAAACATCAGAAATAGCGCAAAGCATTTCTAACTGGCCGAAAAGTTCTTCAGGATATTTTTCTGATGTTCAAAAACGATTAACCAAATTCGTAGAAAGCGGACAGTTAGGCATTTTTGCGAATGGTTATTGGGGGCATCCTCAAATGAAACTTCCTGCAGAAGTCAACCTTTTAGCAGTAACTCATTATCTGGAAGCATTAGAATGGCAAAAAGAAATTGTAAAAGTTCATACCATTTTAGGAGGAAAAAATCCACATCCAAATTATTTAGTTGGAGGTATGGCTTGCACAATTAATACTGATAGTCCAGGAGGATTAAACGCTGAACGATTAGCCTATGTGGGTAAATTATTAGAAGAAGGTAAAAATTTCATAGAACAGGTTTACATTCCAGATTTATTGGCCATCGCGTCTTTCTATAAAGATTGGGGTGCAATAGGTAAAGGTTTTGGAAATTATATGTCCTATGGCGATTTCCCAACTAATGGTTACAATGATGTTTCAAGTTTTAAATTCCCGCAAGGAGTTATTCTAGATTTTGATTTATCTAAAGTTCATGATGTTGATCATAGAAGTAATGATATTGTTGAGTATATTAACAATTCATGGTATGATTATTCTGATGGAAATGACAAAGGGAAACATCCTTGGGAAGGTGAAACCAACATCAACTACACCGGACCAAAACCTCCTTATGATTTCCTCAATGTTGAAGATAAATACAGTTTTGTAAAAACACCTCGTTGGAAAGATAAACCAATGGAAGTTGGACCTTTAGCACGCTTATTGGTAGCTTATGCTCGCGGAAATAAAGAAGTTCAAGAAGCTGTAAATGGCGCATTGAAACATCTCAATGTTCCTGTAGAAGCCTTATTCTCGACTTTAGGAAGAACTGCTGCTCGCGGAATTGAAACCAAATTAATTGCCGGTTGGACCATGGAATTTTACAATCAGTTGTTAACCAACATTAAAAATGGTGATAGCCGAATGGCAAATACTGAAAAATGGGATCCAAAAACCTGGCCGGCAGAAGCAAAAGGTGTTGGGTTTACTGAAGCGCCACGCGGCGGTTTAGCTCATTGGATTAAAATTAAAGATGGCAAAACTGAAAACTACCAACAAGTAGTGCCTACCACGTGGAATGCTTCTCCGAGAGATGGAAAAGGACAAAGATCTGCTTATGAAGCTGCTTTAATTGGAACACCAGTTGCAGATCCAAAACTCCCGTTAGAAATTATACGCACCATCCACTCATTTGACCCTTGCTTAGCTTGTGCGGTACATTTATATGATGAGCACGGAAATCATATTTCCAAAGTTCAAAATATTTCAGTTTGTGATGTTTAACTCAATAGTTTAATTTTTCATTATGGAAAATAAAAAAACATTTAGAAGAATTTATGTGTGGCAATTAGCGGTAAGAATTTTTCATTGGTTAAATGTATTGGCCTTAATATTATTAATCCTTACCGGATTTTTAATCGCCAATCCGCCGGCACTTTTAATCAAAGCTGAAGCATCAGATATTTATATGATGGGAACTGCTCGATTCATTCACTTTTTAGCAGCATATCTTTTCTTCTTTGTAATGATTTTGAGATTGTATTGGGCAATCATCGGGAATAGATTTGCGCGTTGGACAGCTTTTATGCCTTTCAATAAGAAAGTATGGGAAAATATTAAACATGTGCTAAAAATTGACATTTTATTAATGAATGAAAAAGTTCATGACCCACAACATATAAGTGTTGGACATAATAGTATAGCAACAATTTCATACTTGGTTATGTTTTTTCTGGCACTAATTCAAGTATGTACGGGATTTGGAATGTATGCAGCTACTTCAGAGTGGTGGTTACCAAATCTTTTTAGTTGGGTGGTTCCGATGTTAGGAGGCGATTTTGCCACCAGACAAATACATCATATTGTGATGTGGTTTTTTATCTTCTTCAGCATGGTTCATATTTACTTGGTATTTTATCACGATTGGCTCGAAGGAAGAGGCGAAGCATCCTCTATGATTAGCGGCTATAAATTTGTTGGAAGTGGCCGTATAAAGGTTAAAAAAAAATCATCAAATAAAAAAACAGAAGAATAACAACCAACTTTTAATTAACTAACCATTTTTTAATTGTCTTAAAAGCAGAAAAAAGTTTAAATTTATCTTAATTAATTTTAAATTTATAAACCAAAATCTGCTTTTAAGACTTTTTTATATCCAATAATCAAATGAAAGACACTACTAATCCAATAACTGATAAAGCAAACGCTGCCTATTTTTTTGAAGAAGATAAATCAAGAAGTATTCTGATAATGGGAGTTGGAAATTATTTAATGGGCGATGAAGGAGTTGGTGTGCAGATTATTCAAGAAATGGAAAAAATGGAGTTGCCTTCGTATATAGATTTAGTTGATGGAGGAACTGGCGGATTTTTATTGCTGAATATGTTTGAAATCTATCCAAAAATTATTTTGATTGATGCCACTATGGACGGCAAAGAAGAAGGAACTATTTCATTAATTAAACCAAGGTTTGCCTCTGATTACCCGTCTGCACTAAGTGTACATGATGTAGGACTTAAAGACATGATTGAATCTGTATATTTGATGGAAAAAATTCCCGAAATTCACTTGTTTACCATTTCTATTAAAGAAATGAAACCCATGACTATCAAGTTAAGTGATAAAGTAAAAAAATCAATCCAAGAATGTGTTTCTAAAATTTTAATTTTATCAACTCAACTTTATAATTCGTACTGAATAGTAATAAATTATGGAGTGGTAAATGTTAAAAACGTATCAAATTATCATAAAAGGTCAAGTGCAAGGCGTCGGTTTTAGACCATTTGTTTTCGCTTTAGCGCATCAGTTTAAATTGACTGGAAGCGTTTCCAACAATGAAGAAGGTGTTTTAATTTTTTTAACCGGAACTGAAGAAAGCATCTTTTCTTTTTATCATCAACTTTTAAAATCGCCACCACCCGTTGCTAAAATAATTCACAACAGCATCAAACAAGTTGATTTTCTGGATTTTGAAAATTTTTCTATCATTCCATCCACAAAAAGTAATAAACTCAATTTAACACTCACACCCGATTTTGCTATTTGTAAAGATTGTGCATCAGAAATAAAAGACCCAAAAAATAGCCGCTTTCAGTATCCTTTTACCACTTGTGTCAATTGTGGTCCGCGCTGGGCTATAACCAATTCTTTTCCGTTTGAGCGCACTAACACTGCTATCAATTCATTTCCCATGTGTAAAACTTGCGAAACAGAATATCAAAATCCGGCAGACAGACGGTTTCATTCGCAAACCAATACATGTTCAACTTGCGGAATTCAGTTGCGGCTAACCAATTCCAACCAACAAACCGTTGATTTACAAAACAATTCGGTTTTTAAAAAAATCGCCAAATTATTGGATGATGGAAAAATCATCGCCCTAAAAAACACCAGCGGATATCTTTTGTGTTGCGATGCTCGAAATAAAAACGCCATTCAAGAATTGCGAAATCGCAAAAAAAGGGCTCGAAAGCCATTTGCGGTTTTATATCCTTCGTTGGAATTGCTGCAGAAAGAAGCTGCTCTTTCAGATAAAGAAATTCAAAAATTAAAATCGACTGAACGACCTATTGTCATTATTGCGACCAAAAATTATCAAGGAAATATCTTGCTAAATTCCATTGCGCCACAATTACAGCAATTGGGTGTTATGTTGCCATATACCGGAATATTACAATTATTAGCCGATGAATTATCATTTCCAATCGTTGCAACCAGTGGAAATATACATGGTTCGCCCATCATCAGCGATGAAAAAACAGCAGTTGAATTGTTGTCGTCCGTAGCCGATTATTTTTTGCATCACAATTTAGAAATTACCAATCCGCAGGATGATTCTGTTTTAAAAATCAGTTCAAAATTTGAAACTGAAATCTTATTTAGAAGGTCACGTGGTTATGCGCCCAATTATTTCGATTTTAAAAAATCTAATACTCAAAAAATAGTAGCCACCGGAGCACATTTAAAAAGTTCCATCGCCTTTGTACCGAATGAGCAGGTATATATCAGTCAGTATTTAGGAAATTTAGATTCATTTGAAGTGGCAGAGCGCTATTCAAAAACCATTGAAAATTTCATCCATTTATTTGAAGAAATACCCGATATTATTTTAACCGATGCGCATCCGCAGTATCAAAGCAACCTATTGGCGAAAGAATTAGCTTATCAATATGCTGCTGCTTTAATAGAAATTCAACACCACAAAGCACATTTTGCTTCGGTTTTGGGAGAACATCAATTGTTTAATACTGATGAAACTATTTTGGGTGTTATTTGGGACGGAACCGGTTTTGGCGATGACAAAAATATCTGGGGAAGTGAGTTTTTTACTTATAAAAAAGGAAGCATGAAACGAGTTTCGCATCTCTCCTATTTCAATTGGATTGCAGGTGATAAAATGTCAAAAGAGCCTAGATTATCGCTGCTTTCATTGGCATCAGATGAAATGATGCCACTGATTCAATATAAATTTACTGCCGAAGAATGGCTGATTTATCAATCGATTTTGAAAAATAATACGCTCAAAACATCTTCTATGGGACGCTTATTTGATGCATTGGCATCTTTATTAAATTTGGTCGATTTCAATACTTATGAAGGCGAAGCAGCCATCGTTTTAGAAAATCAAGTGGAAGATTATCAACTAAAAAATGGTGTAAATTATCATCCAATAATAGAAAATGGATTGATTTTACCTCAACAAATTCTTCAAAAATGTTACGAAGATTTTGTCTCTGGAGTGTCAATTCCTCAAATCATCAATAATTTTTTATTTACACTAAGTTCCATTATTTTAGAAGTTGCAAATCAACAAAATATCAAACATATTGCACTTAGTGGGGGCGTTTTTCAAAATACCACTTTGGTTGATATGTTGATAGAATTGGCAGGAAATGAATATTATTTGTACTTTAACCAACAATTACCACCGAACGATGAAAATATTTCGTTCGGACAATTGATGTATTATTATCATTGTAAAATTTAGTGATTTATATAAATGAGAAAATAGGAAATGGGAAATAGGAAATAGCGAAAAGCCAATATTCATTAGCCATTAGCCATTAGAAAATAGTGAAAAGTGAAAATTTTTGTTAAAAATATAAAGCAATGAAGTTGTTCATTGTCAACTATTTAATCTTTTAATCTTTTAATAATTTGACATGAAATATTTACAGGAATATCGCAATTACGAAGCTACTAAGCAAGTTATTGATGAGCTGCATAAAATAACCACCAAAAAGTGGAATATTATGGAAATTTGCGGCGGTCAAACCCATAGTTTGGTGAAAAACGGTATTTTGGATTTGCTTCCGGAAAATATCAGAATGATTCACGGACCCGGTTGTCCGGTTTGTGTTACGCCACTTAATTTGATTGATAAAGCGATTGAATTGTTAGAACAAGGCGTTATTGTTTGCTCTTTTGGCGATATGATTCGCGTTCCGGGAAGTAAAAAAAGTTTGTTGGAAGCCAAAGCCAATGGCGGTGATTTGCGGATTTTATATTCGCCTTTGGAAGCCGTAACTATTGCCAAAGAAAATCCGACAAAAGAAGTGGTATTTTTTGCTGTTGGTTTTGAAACAACCGCTCCGGCCAATGCTTTATCGGTTTTACATGCACAAAAAGAAGGACTTACCAATTATTCCATTTTGGTTTCGCATGTGTTGGTTCCGCCCGCCATGGAAGCTATTTTAGCCGATGAATTCAGCTCTATCGATGCATTTTTAGCGGCAGGTCATGTGTGTGCTATTATGGGTTATCAAGAATACCATCCGATTGCAGAAAAATATAAAGTCCCCATTATTATTACCGGATTTGAGCCCTTAGATTTGGTTCAGGGAATTTATTTTGCCGTAAAACAGTTGGAAGAAAATAAACATGTGGTGGAAAATCAGTACACACGAGCCGTAAAAGAAGATGGGAATAAAACAGCCATTGCAGTAATTAATCAGGTTTTTGAAATTGGAAACAGAGAATGGCGCGGAATTGGTGAAATTCCGAACAGTGGCTATGTTTTGAGAGATGCTTTTAAATCGTTTGATGCCGAAAAAAAATTCAACATCAGCCATATTAAAGTGCCGGAGAATGCGCTTTGTATTGCCGGATTGGTTTTAAAAGGTATTAAAAAACCGATGGAATGTTCACAATTTGGAAAAAATTGCAATCCATCTAATCCGTTGGGCGCACCGATGGTTTCGTCCGAAGGTGCTTGCGCTGCTTATTATCATTTTTCAGTAATTTAGGTAATCGTTGTATACAAGTAAAAATTTGTTGTATGAATATTGTAATGACTTTTAGTTATATCTTTTGGATATTATGATAATTTAAAGTAATTTTGAGAAAAAAGAAATGTTTACAAGAATAATAGAAAATAAAATCAAAGAAAAGATCCATGGAGGCAAGGCAATTGTTGTTGTTGGTGCGAGGCAAGTAGGCAAAACTACACTCCTCAAAAACATCTTAGAAGGATTGGATTATTTATTTTTAGATGCAGACGACCCTACCATTAGAAACTTATTATCAAGTCCAAACACAGAACAAATAAGAACAATCATAACCGATCATCAAATCATTTTTCTTGACGAAGCCCAAAGGATACCGGGAATTGGATTAACCTTGAAAATAATTACAGACCAATTTAAACATGTTCAATTATTTGTTAGCGGCTCATCATCATTTGATTTAGGTAATGAATTGAATGAGCCCTTAACCGGTCGGAAATGGGAATATGAAATGTTTCCTATATCTTGGGAAGAATACGAAAGCAAGATTGGGTTTATAAAATCAGAACAACAGCTAGAAAATCGTTTGTTATATGGTTTTTATCCCGAGGTTATTAATAATCAAGGAAAAGAAAGAGAAACATTAAAAAATCTTGTGAATAGTTATTTATACAGAGATATATTGGCTTTTTCAGATATCAGAAGACCGGAGGTTCTTGAAAAATTACTGCAAGCACTAGCACTACAAATGGGAAATGAAGTTAATTACAATGAATTATCACAAATAGTTGGTATCAATAAAATTACAGTTCAAAAATATATTGAAATATTAGAAAAAGCTTATATCGTTTTTAGACTCCATAGTTTTAGTAGAAATTTAAGAAACGAAATTAAACAAAACCGAAAAATCTATTTCTACGACAATGGTATCAGGAATATGATTATTGGAAATTTTAATCCGTTGGATTTAAGATTAGATAAGGGCGCTTTATGGGAAAATTTTCTGGTGTCAGAAAGACTGAAACAAAATAACTACAAAGAGACATTTTCTAAAATGTATTTTTGGAGAACTAAGCAACAACAAGAAATAGATTTTGTTGAGGAAAGAAATGGAGAAATCTTTGGATATGAATTTAAATGGAATCATAAAAAAATGAAATTTCCTCAAAATTTTATAGAAACGTACAATGCAAAGGGTTTTGTGATAGATAAAAATAATTTTCGTGATTTTGTAAAAATATAAAATTACTTATGTATAACATCGGTAATTAAAAATGAACAATAAAAAAGTCAACTTTATTTAAGCATCAACAACATTTTAACATTTTAACATTTTAACTTTAAACACTTGTAGTGAGCTTGTCGAACTATTAAACCTTAATCTATTATGAGTCATAAACTCGGATTCGAAACCATCAATTTAGGTCATGGAAGTGGCGG
This sequence comes from Flavobacteriaceae bacterium, assembly GCA_030683815.1. Taxonomy (GTDB): domain Bacteria; phylum Bacteroidota; class Bacteroidia; order Flavobacteriales; family Flavobacteriaceae; genus JAGXRT01. The sequence goes on along the minus strand of JAUXPJ010000020.1, from coordinate 276,345 downwards.
TGAATTAAGTCGTAAATTGATTGATGAACTGATATTCAAAACCTTTGACAACCCGTATTTGAATGAAAAACACGACGGTTCTATAGTGCAATTGGAAGGAAAAATTGCGATGTCAACCGACAGTTTTGTGGTTGCGCCTATCCTTTTTAAAGGTGGGAACATTGGTGAATTGGCCGTTAACGGAACGGTAAATGATGTGGCGATGTGTGGAGCGATTCCAAAATTTCTTTCTCTGGCATTTATCATTGAAGAAGGATTGAAATTAGATGATTTTATCACCATCATCCAATCGATTAAAAAAGCGGCTGATAAAAGTGACGTTCAAATCATAACCGGCGATACCAAAGTGGTTGAAAGAGGAAAAGGAGATCAACTATTTATCAATACTACCGGAATTGGATCGGTGCATCCAAATGCTTTTATATCGGCCAAAAATATCAAAACGGGTGATAAAATCATCATCAACAATAACATAGCCCAACACGGCATGGCGATTATGTCGCAACGCGAAGGACTTCAATTTGAATCGGATATTGTGAGTGATACTACCAATCTCAATCATTTAACCAAAAAAATGCTGGATGCTTTTGGCGATAAAATTCATTTTTTTAGAGATCCTACACGCGGTGGTTTAGGAAGTGTTTTACACGAAATTGCAACCGACTGTCAATTGGGAGTTCAAATTTTTGAAACCAAAATTCCGATAGAAAAACAAGTAGCTGCAGCTTGCGAAATATTGGGTTTAGACCCGTTATATGTAGCCAATGAAGGCGTTTTTATCGCCATTGTAGATGCTGAAATTGAACAAGAAATCATCCAATTAATGCAACTTGATGAAAATGGGAGAAATGCGATTTCAATAGGTGAAATGGTTTCAGCACATCCCAATAAAGTGGTTTTGCATAGTATTATTGGCGGAAAACGAATTGTAAGCCCGTTAGTAGGCGAACAACTTCCGAGAATTTGCTAATTTTTTAAATGAAAAACATCCAATAAAATCCAATTACCACGGCAAACATTCCGCCCGCTAATCGAATCCCTTTAAAAAAAGTAGGATTATGTTCTTGTTTAGAAAATTTTGTGAGGTTATTTAAAACCAAGGCGTACATCGTCATTGACAAAACAGTTCCCGCTGCAAATCCAACGAGATAGTTAACAACATCCCATTGCGATTCAAAACTCAATACAGGCAAGAACAAAATAAAATGGGCAATTCCAGCTAATCCATGTAAAAATCCGATGGAGAAAGAAGCTAATTCGTGTTGTTTTTGCTGATTTTTATGTAAATGACTATGTGCATTGGTATCATGATGTGCGTGTTGGTGCACATGAATTAAAGGATCTTTTTCTACGTGAATGTGTGGATGTTCATGCAATTCTTCTTTCTGAAATATTTTATAAAACGCCCAAAACCCTATAACAATTAACACCAAACCCACAATTTGTTCGCTGTAAGCCGAAATAGCATCAACCGGAATTAGTTCCTTGAAAATAGTAAATAAAACACCGATAGAAAGCATGCCAGCTAAATGACCTAATCCCCAAGAAAGTCCAATTTTCCACGCTTTCTTTTTGGTCTCAATCACCAAAGGTGTAACGGCTGCTAAATGGTCTGGGCCAGAAACTACATGAACCATGGAAGAAAGTGTACCGGCGAAAAAAGGGAAGTAAAGCATCTGTCAAAATTTGACTTAAAAATAAGGAAATAAATCCTATTTTTAATTTAAGTTTGATTTTTTTAATTTTTCCCAAGACCAACATTGGATGCACAAAGTTTTTTCGATCAGTTCTTCTTGGTCGTCAGGCAGCAATGGGAAAAAATCTATTTCTGTAAATTTTTCAACACTGTCAATAGATACAGCAAAGTGTTGCAAAGGTTTAACTGAACCAATATTTGGAATAATGAAGCCAATCCCTTTTATACTTGGCTCACTGTAATCTAAAATAACTTTGTAAAAATAGGTTGGAACGGAAACCTTATTTGCTCCAATTGTTTGAAGTCCACTTGTTAAAACAGGTCCTGTTACAATATAAATAGTATTGTTTTCGATTGCCCAAGTTCTAACTAATTCCTCCAACTTTTTCCAAATTCCTCTATTAAAACTTGGTGTCTGCGGACTCATATTACTATAGTAAAATGATTCTGCCATTGCAGTTGATGACCAAGCCATATCAGCAGCAGGAGCTAAGTGTCCTCTGTCATAACCTGAGCCGAAATAATCTTTGTTGTTTGCCGTTCCTGTTTTTACTTTCGGGTCGGGAATGAATTTATCTGTCCTGTCAAAAAGCTTGTTTGTTTCTTCTTTAGTCAGGTCGTACGCAACCCAGTTTGCTTGTTCGTGTGTTTCGTTGTATAAAAGTGAATAGCCCGTATGCGTTATGATAACGCCTTTTAAATTAGTTTTAGGGATTTCTAATTTTGTTATTATTGATAATTTGATGTTATTCAATGGAACGCTGTCAGCATAAAGCCAAGAGCCATCCTCATACAACAAAACAGTTTTGCCGTCAGTCGTTTTTACCTCTTGTTGTCCAAAAGTCAATGTTTGGATTATAAAAAGTAACAATAATGTTAGTATTAATCTTTTCATACTCAGTTTTTTTAATCTCCAGTGACAAAAAAGAGCTACAACCTTTTGCAACTCTTAATGTAGCACCATCAGGACTCGAACCTGAATCTAAAGTTTAGGAAACTTTTATTCTATCCATTGAACTATGGAGCTATAACAAATATAACAAAAAAGACCTGCAATTGCTTGTAAGCCTTCGTTTTGCTCCCCCTATCATTCATTTATGCAACCAACCTTCCGTATTTTTACGATTAAAAGAGATAATTGTTTAAATTTAAATATGTGAATTTATTAGAATTATTCGCTAAGAATAATCTAAATCAGTTCACTTTTAGCTGACGATTTGCAAAAAACCTTCAAGTTTATTGGTTAACATTTAAGAATCCCAATTAAAAAATTTGATATATTTGATTGAAATTAACAATTACTGTTATCCAGCGTGACATTTTCAAAATTGAATATTTTAAAAACCGCTGCAACAATGAAACAGCGCATAATTGAAAATATTAATAAACCTGATAATCTCGAAAAATTATATCGAGATAACAAACAGGATTTTTCCAAATCTTTTGATGAGATTTCGGATGATTATAATTCTGATTTAGTTAAGTTCTGGAAAATTCGTTTAGCTCCTGATACGGAGACTGAATATAAAGGATTTTTTAAATTGGATTTATTGGTTGTGATTGTCCTGTCATTGATTACTGGATTATTGGTTAAACTTCCTGTAATATTTTCTCAAATTCACGGTGATTCTTTCTATACAAGGGATTTAGCAATAATTGTATTCAATGGGATAATACTTTATACTTTTTGGCAAAATAGGATTTTTGATAAAAAGAGAATTTTAATTTATGGATTAATCATTTTGATTTTGTTGCTGTTTGTTAATCTTTTGCCAGATAAAAAGAGTGATTCAGTTAACCTTGTTTTTATTCACACTCCATTATTCTTATGGTGTTTATTTGGATTTTCATTTGTGTCATTCGATTATAAAAATACTGCTAAACGGATAGAGTTCATTCGATTTAATGGAGAATTACTAATAATGACAGGTTTGATCCTTATTGCTGGTGGTTTACTTACTGGCATAACATTAGGATTGTTCTCTGCTATAAAAATGAATATTGAAAAATTCTATCTTGAGTATGTTGTTATACTTGGCAGTGTTGCTTCACCGATTGTTTCATCCTATTTGATACAATTATATCCTAATATTACAAGCAAGATTGCCCCTGTAATTGCAAGGGTATTCACTCCCTTAGTTCTGATAACGCTTGCGGTTTATTTAGTCTCTTGGATTTTCTCAAAAAGCAAGATTCTAGAGGATAGAGATTTGTTAATACTTTTTAATGTGATGCTTTTAGCAGTGATGGCAATAATTGTATTTTCTGTATCAGAACTTGATAAATTAAAGGAAAAGAATATTAATGTTTTTATCTTGTTCTTATTAGCTGCGTTGGCAATTGTGATTAATTCAATTGCATTAATTGCAATAATTTCAAGAGTTGCCAACGGATTAACTCCAAATCGAACTGTAGTTTTGGTTTCCAATATCTTGATTTTTGTCAACCTAATACTTATTGCAAAGAACTTATATAAGTCTTATTTTAAGCGTAATCAATTGGATTCAGTAGAGCAAACAGTAGCAAAGTATTTGACAATATATGCAGTTTGGACAATTATTGTGATATTTATTCTTCCTTTTGTGTTTGGACTGAAATAAAAAGCGTTTGTTAACATTGGTTCATACTTAATTGCCAATGTTGGTTTGTGCTTAATATTTTTGTTGATGTGGCAACTAAGCATAGTCGCGAAACGATAGAGTACATTGACTTCGTCGAATCTTCAATTTCAGCTAAAGCTAATCAAACTCTTAATGTAGCTCCATCAGGGGTCGAACCTGAATCTAAAGTTTAGGAAACTTCTATTCTATCCATTGAACTATGGAGCTAAAAAACAGAACTAAAAAGACCTACAATTGCTTGCAAGTCTTTCGTTTTGCTCCCCCTGTTACCATTCTATGCAACCAACTTTCCTCTTTTTTAGGATTAAAGGAGGGGTTATTTAAGATAACAATGAAAAATGAAATCTCAAAAAAGTCATTTATTTTTCATTAAATATCGTCAGCAGATGTTAAGCTGTAAAATTATTGCTTGTTTATTCTTTTTAATCTGGTCAGATACGCTTGCCAATAATCGGCTTTGGTTTTTTCATTTAGGAACGAAGCAGCTGCCAGTTTTCCTACCTTTTCTGATCCTGATGTTAATAAGTTGAATAGGTCTTTTACCTGCTTTTCACTTAATCCAGCATATTCGGCTAGCGTAAAAAATTGTTGATTTATGCTACCTTGTGCCATATTTCTTGGCAATAAACCATCTTCTAAAGCAAAGTCCTTATCTTCTATGTGTATTCTGCTATTTAGCAAGTCGTAGGCAGGACTTAAACGATAATCACCCATCGGAGTTTCTAATAGTGAGAAATTTTTGAAATGAGCATCACCATTTGAAAACAGGTAGTTAAATATCAACACTTTAAATAACTTAGGCGCCTCTAATTTATAGGCGGGAAGATGTGTTTGCATGAGCTGAAAAAGCTCCAAGTAATTGCCCAAGTATTTATAATGTTCACCATGGGTTTGCGGTGTTCTTCCTGCTAAAGAAGCAAAATCTTCCTGAGCCCGTTTACTGCCATCTTCCTTTACATCAAATCGTTTGGTAATGTATGCAGGAGCCCTATTCTTAAAAAAAATAAGTGCGTTTTCTGCTGTTTCGATGCCGAACACTTGACGAGCTATTTGCATCGTTAAATGTTCATTGGCCGGCATTTGATCTGCTCTTTTTCCTACACTGGGAATAGGTTTTAGAATGTAGGTTCCTCTTTCACCTTCATTAATCAGTCTGAGTTTGTTTTTTTCAAGTAATACGGAAAATTTTTCCTGTACGCCCGAAATAGACATTCGTTTTCTGTTTTCTTCAAATAATTCATCTGTTTCCTGATTGGTTGCAGGTGATGCATAAGACAGCACATGATGAACTTTTTTTCGGTTGAACACCCTGTTCAAACAAGTTCTGCTGTAAGTGTCAAATCCTTCAGCCAATGTTCCGGGACAGTATTTTATCTCTTGCAAACTCATTACTGTTGTTCTATTTTAATTACCCTAATCGCTCCTATGCTATCCGTTCTTGCTGTGGTCATTAGTAATCCGAAATAATCATCCGAATCAATCCGCATGTGCTTACAAACTATTTGCTTATTTGTCCCTTCCGGAAGCATGTTGTAGAAAAATGGAAAAAGGTATTTTGAATAATATTCTTGCTGTTTTTTAGGCAAAGTAAGGCTTATGCTTGGTTTACTACTATCAGCTATCCAATTATCATGATACCGGAATGTGAACGTCCCATCGTCATGCTGAGTTAAAATACCTGCTTCTTCCTCTTTATATAATATTCCTGCTTTTCTCATTTATAGTTTTGTGTTTTCTTCACTTGTAAACAAACCTCCATCCCCAATATATCTGCCAATTTCTGCATAGTTAGAAGAGTAGGGTTTCCTTTTCCACTTTCAAGCTGTTTTAAGGTTCGCAATCCTACACCGGAAAGTTCTGCTAAGGTTTCTTGTGTTACCTGCATCATCTCTCTGCGTTCTTTAATGGTATGAATAATTTCTTTGAAGTGCATTATAAGGCTCTTTTTAGCGCAAATATATAAATAATTTTAAAAATATTAATAAAAAGAGCATTAAAAAGCACTAACAGGTGTATTTATTTACAAACTACTCTTAAATTCACTATAATGTGCAATATAACGCACTATTTATATGTATGAAAACATCTTCCAGTAAACCTATTGCCCTGCCATTAGCAACACATCGTCAGTAAAAAGTAAACTGGTTTAGACTAAAAAACCTCTTGGACTTGGACCATACTTTAAAGATGTAATTAGATTAATATATTACCTCAAACCCATACTATAATTGACTTTATCAGACATTTGAAAGGAATCTATTTTCCCACGAATTATTGATTTCTGTACAATTTATAATTTCTATCAAAAAAGATACAACTACTTTTTGAGAATTATTGTATAAATAATTACGATTATTGACAAGGTTTTCAGAAGTTATAAAACAAAAAAAGAGCCACATTTCTGTAATTCTTTTCTATTTTGCTCCCCCTGTTACCATTCTATGCAACCAACCTGTTGTTTTTTACGATTAAAGGGGGTTATTATTTAGATTTAAATGATTTTTTTAATGGAATTACACCTTAAATTTTTACTTATTTTTAGTTCATCTTTTACTTACGAATTACAACCCTATACTTTTAGTGCATTTTGATTAGTGTTTCTTTTATTACATTTTTCAACTCCAATTTTACGTTTACCATATCAGCATAAATATCCCAAGAGGCAATTTTTTGACTGATTTCAACAATAATTTTATCGGCTTTTTTTATATTCATTGATTTTGCAACTGTTAGCAAGTCTGCTTTTGTAATATTTGTTCTTTTGCCATTAATACTTAACGCGTGCTGACTTACCCAAACACTATCTGGTCTGTATGCGTGACACACGTCATATGCGGGAGCAATTTCCCATTGCTGATTTTTTTTCAGTTGAAAAGCAAAGTTTTTAGTATGGTCGTCACAGTTTTTTGCCAGTACATTAAAAACCATTCTGCGGAACATTTGTTCTGCTTGCGGATATGGAAGTCTTAACATCCGCATCGTTTGGAACAGTTGCTCATAACTATAACTTGTTACTTGGTTAAAATCAAAATGCTGCATTGCACATAAAGTCTGGATATGATGCTTTGTTTCGTTTCCTTCTCTATCAAACCGTTTTATCATAAAATGGACACGGTCATTTTCTTCAAAAAGTTGGCTTTCCATCATTTCTATACCACAGTCTTTTGCCATTAGGTAATATGCCATTTCCACACGTCCATATCCTTTACTCTCTCCAAATTGTGCATCACTAACTCCATCTAGCTTTATCAGCCAATGTTCAAAGTCCTTAGGTGCTTTTGCTTGTCCGGATTTTACCGCTCCTGTTTTTTTGTTGTAAGCGATGACTGCTTTTGGTCGAGCTCCTCCAGCAGATGTTCCGATTTTTAAAATTTCCATCACTGCTTTTCGCTCATCTTCCCGAAAGTCGGTTCCGAATCCCTCTCTTTTTGAAAGCATTTTTTGTGCGTTGTTTACCAAACTATCAATCTCAATCTTAAATGCCTGCTCACTTGCATTAAACTGACTCGGTTCAAACTCTAAGGCACCCATACCACGGGTTCCTATAAAACACAATTGTTCTACGGGATTCATACTGTTTATTGGACGACCTTCTTGAGCCAACCACACATTGATTAACTGATTCCCATATTTATCGGGCAATATATCAGCCAACAAACCTGGTAATCCTTTAAAAGTATCAAACCCGCTATTTCTGTGAGCGCGTAATTCGGGAAAAGAAAAGATACGGTTCTGCTGTGATATAGGCATTTTTATGGGCGCTAAATCCCATCCCAATGATGCAATTTTTGAATCAAATTCAAAACTGGCTATACCTGTTATTGCATCCCAGGCAACCGCTCCGATGATTTCCCCCCCATATTTTAACAAATGCTGTTGCAACCATTACCAATTTGTTTCAGGTTTTTCATCATTTTCTTTAGGTCTAGAACGTTGCCTTTTCTGCTGTGCTTTTTTGGCAAGCTCTATCGGACTTATTTGCTGTTCTACATTAAATACCTCAAGAATGTGCAGAAGGCCAAGCGTTCTTAACACTTGTATCAATGTTGCGATAGTCACCGTTTTGCCTCTTTCCAACAAACTTAAAGTAGATCGGCTAATTCCTGAACTACCGGCAACTTCATCCTGTGTCCTATTTTGATTTATGCGATGATTTTTTATGAATTCGCCCATAATTTTACTGATAGCCGAATCACTCATTGAAATCCAATTTTCGTATGATTTATCATTCATATAATTATTTTTAATATATAACGACTGATATTTCATTCAAAAATATTATAAATGAAGATAATATCAATAGTTTTTAATAAAAAATAATTATATGAATGAATTATCATACATTAATGACATATTATATATTTAATGAATGATATTTCATACGATTATAAATTTAAAAAATGTGTTAATGAAACAAAACTTTAAACCTTTGGGATCAATTTAAAATGATTATAATAGTTTAAAATTAAAAGTATCTGCTGTCTTTTTTTGAGCCATAATATCGATTGACTTTTCTGTTAACTGAAAAACGCGCGGGTATCCACCCGTAGTTTGCGCATCTTTCATTAAAATAATTAATTGACCTGAAGGAGTTAACTGTACAGTTCCGGGCAGTACCGGACTTGTAATGATTGATTTTGTATGAGGAACGTTCACTTCTTCCAACCGATATCCCATTCTGTTGATCTGATTTGAAACGGTGTGCATATTTGAAAGTAATTTTTTTTGTTCTTGCGAAGTAAACAATTCAAATTCAGGCCCTTTAAAAACTTCAATTACCGCTGTTTCAAAGAATTGAATTTTATTGGATATTACTGGATTTGTTACATTTTTATGTGCTATTTCCTTGTTATATCCAATCGTATCATTTTTTTGCAAAAATCCTTTTAAAGTTATTCCGGCGTAAAACGATCTGCTATTTAAAACATTTACTGTTTTAAAGCCCCCAACTACTCCTAAATAACAACGCAATCCTTTTGTTAATCTTCCAAAAGTAAGTAGGTCGCCTTTGTTAATATGGTACAATTTATAGTTTAAAACAGGAATGTTATTGAGCGCGGGATTCATTTCTGCCCCCGTAATAATGATGGTTGTTGAAAGGGTAAATTCCAAGCTTGGTCCGTGCATGGTTATTTCCAGCACAGCATCATTTTTATCATTATTTAATAAAGCGTTGGCGAAACCTGCCGAAATACTGTCCATGATTCCGCTTACCGGAACCCCGATATTTCTGTAGCCAAATCTCCCCATATCTTGAACGGAAGTATATAAACCAGCTTGTAAAACTTTAATCATTACCCTTGGCTTTTTTTAATTCATAAGTTCCTTTTTCGCAATCAAGTGCCATCATCTCAAATTCATCTTTTGAAATCGATTTAAATTTGATTTCATCACCGGGCACAACCAAACATGGGTTATCTTTTTTGATATCAAACATAGAAATCGGCGTTTTCCCAATGATTTGCCAACCTCCCGGTGAGATTTGCGGATAAATCCCCGTTTGATTTCCTCCAATAGCAACGGCTCCTTTTGGCACCGCCATACGAGGCGTATCTCTTCTTGGGTGATGTAATTTTTCTGATAATCCGCCCAAGTACAAAAAACCGGGTAAAAACCCAATCCCATAAACGGTATAAATGGCATTGCTATGGATGGAAATAATTTCTTCAATACTTAACTTCTTTTCAGCCGATAAAAATGACAGATCTATTCCAAATTCGGCATCATAGCACACCGGAATTTCCCAAATAGTTGTAGTTTCTTCAAGATGATGAATTACAGCAGGTTTTTCTTCATACAGCAACTGTAATTTATTTTTTAAATCAGTAAAATTAGTTTTATTTGATTGATATCTTATTAACAGTGAATGGTATATGAAATTTAATTCTAAGATTTCTTCCAGTTTTTTAGCTTCAATTTTTGACACCAATAAACGAATATCATTCAATATTTCTTTTGAAATTTCTTGAGGCCATTCAACCAAGATAGCTGATTCTCCAAATGGTTTATAGGTTGGTTGAAACATCGTCAAAATTAAATTTTAGCTATTTTTTGATGAAGCATTCTTACAATGTCCACCGCATTTTTAGTGTCAGAATGCACGCAAAAAGTAGTGGCTTTTATGGCAATTTTCTTTCCTGTAACGGTGGTTACGCATTCATCATTCAACATCTCAAAAACACGACTAATAATAGCGTCAGAATTGGTAATAACCGCATCTTTTTCATCGCGGGAAACCAAACTCAAATCATCATTATAATTTCTATCGGCAAAAGCTTCATAAATAATTGAAAATCCTTCTTTTAAAGCAGATTCTTCAATTTCAGAATTAAAAGGAACAAACAGTTTCACTTCCTTTTTATAGGGTAAAATGATGTTTAAAAATTGCAGCGCCAACGCTTTGTTTTTGGCTATATCATTATATAGTGCACCGTGGGGTTTTATGTGATGTAAAGTTGAACCTTTCTCCTCAATAATTTTTTTTAAGGAATTAATTTGACTTTGAATAGAAATTTTTAGTTTATTCGGTTCAATAATGATTGATTTTCTTCCAAAATTCTCCTTATCGGGATACGAAGGATGCGCGCCAATTTTAAGCTGATGTTTGATGGCTAAATCTACTACAAAATTCATTAGCTTTTCATCGCCGGCATGACCACCACAAGCAATATTGCAAGATTGAATAAAGGGCATTAATTGAGATTCGTTGTTAACGCCTTCTCCCACATCACAATTAATATCCAGTTGTTTCATTTTATAACAATTCAAAAACCTTAAAAATACTCTTGAAACCCAAAACAATAGTGACCAAAATAATAATTGCTGAAATTATATTTTGCAGCAGTCCATTTTTATAAATCCCCAAAACACTTGTTTTATTTACAACCCATAACAGAAATAGTGCTACAACAGGAAGTAAAATTCCATTCGCTATTTGTGCAAATTTTATAATTTCAATCGGATTGATTTTTAAAGATGAAAACACCACTCCTAAAATTAAAATTATAAACCACACCACTCTAAATTTCAAATCTTTTAAACTGGCATTCCAACCAAAGCAACTGTTGGCCACGTAAGCTGCCGCTAATGGTGCCGTAATAGCAGAGGTGATCCCTGCTGCAAATAATCCGATTCCTAAAAAATACTTGGCAAAATTACCGTACAATGGCTCCAATCCTTTGGCTAAATCGATGCCGCTTTTAATATCAGAACTATTAATGGCTGAGGCGGCAATTATTATCGCCATAGAAACAATACCACCCAAAATAATGGAAATAAAAGTATCCTTTCTGGCGTATTTTAAATCGTCTTTACTTTTCCATTTTTCTTTAACCAAAGAGGCGTGTAAAAATAAATTATAGGGAACCACCGTTGTGCCGATTAAACCAATAATCGTGAGCATACTTCCGTCAGGAAATGATGGCACCAACATTCCTTTCAGCATTAAACCAAAATCAGGTTTGGTAATAACTGCCGTTAATAAAAAAGAAATACTCATGATAATTACCAAAGCAATCAAACTGCGCTCCAATATTTTATAGTTTCCTATGTATAATAATCCAAAGGCAAGAATTCCGATAATAATAGGATACAAATAATAAAGTGTATCGCCAAATACAGCTGAAATTCCCAGAGAAGCACCACTGATATTACCCGCTTCGTAGGCGGCATTTCCAATTACAATGGCAGATAAAATTAAAATAACCGCCAATTTTTTAAGGATCGGATATTTTATTTGTTCTTTGATGATGTCTGCCAAACCTTTTTGCGTAATAATTCCGAGTCTTGCGGCCATTTCTTGCAAAATAACTGTTGCAATAATCGACAAGGTCATCGCCCAAAGTAGGGTGTATCCAAAATTAACACCCGCTAAAGTACACAGCGTTACGGTTCCGGGACCAATAAAAGCGGCAGTAACTAACGCTCCTGGTCCTATATTTCTAAACCATTTTATCATTTTTCTATATTTTTTTCTGTTTTGATGGATTAAAGTAATCTTTGAATCAAAAATACCTAAAATACTTTTAAAACAAAAAAAGACCTATAATTTCTTGTAAGTCCTCTATCTTGCTCCCTCTCTTCCCGAATCGCTTTGCTCTCGGGACATTTGAATCTAGGACCCTCTGATTAATCCCGCACGTGCGGGACTCTAACCAACTGAACTAATTTTCCAGCTGGAATAAAATCTGGGTCAATTAATTTTAAGATTAATGATTTGCTTTTTTGATTTTTTAAAAAGCGCTCTAAATCAATAGCTTCTGATTCATTTGTACCAGTACCAAAAAACAGCTTTTAAAACCCAAGACCTATATTTTGATATAAAAGTATTTTGCTTTACCGAATTGTGTTCTAAAAGTCTTTTATTAAAATCGATGATGTAACCAATATAATAATTTATCAACACTTTCAGAATACAAAATATAAATATAATAGCTCATCAAATAAAGATAACAAAAAAGACCTACAATTGTTTGTAAGTCTTCTATCTTGCTCCCCCTGCTGGACTTGAACCAGCGACCCTCTGATTAACAGTCAGATGCTCTAACCAACTGAGCTAAGGAGGAATCTCCTTGTTTTAGGTGTGCAAATATACTAGTTTTTAAACACTCAACAAATATTTTTTGAAAAAATAAAATGTTGATAAATTATCTATTTTTTATAAATTTATAAGTCTCTCATTTACAATTTCTTTAAATACAATCGGCTTTTAGCATAATCAATAATTGCCTCTCCTTTGGCTAATAAATCGGCTCCTAAAATACCATCCACAGATTCATCTAAATGAATTTTTAGTGCTTGGTTAACGTGACTTAAATCGATAATTACTACATCAATATTGGTTTTCCACCAACCAATTCTAACAGGAACAGCAGTAGCTTTAAGCGTTTCCATATCAGTAGCTCCAGCTCCGGTTGCTTTAATATCAGAAACTTCCGTCTTCAATAAAAATTTAACAATTCCCTCTAATCCGATACACGTATTAGAAGCGCCTGTATCAACAATAAAATCGCCGAAAATACCATTTAATTTCATCTTAATTTTAAAATGATTGGAATGTAATTGTTGTAAATCAAATACTTTATAATCTTTTTCTTTGAGGAATTGCTTGAGACTTGCCATCAATTGTTATTTTTGTAAAAATACTCAAATCAATGATTATTACAGATACCCACGCCCATATTTATAGTGAACTTTTTGAAAATGATAGAATACAGATGATGAATCGGGCGCTAGGAAAAGGTGTTAGTCGGTTTTTTGTCCCGGCTATTGATTCTACTTATACAAAAGCCATGTTAGATATTGAACATCTATTTCCTGAAAATGTATTTTTGATGATGGGTTTACATCCTACGCATGTAAAAGAAAATGTCGTTGAAGAATTAGCAAAGGTGAAAAAATGGTTAGATAAGCGAAATTTCTATGGTGTAGGCGAAATTGGCATCGATTTATTTTGGGATAAAAACTTTTTAAAACAGCAACAAGACGCTTTTAAAACTCAAATTGAATGGGCTAAAGAGAAAAAATTACCTGTAATTATTCATATCCGCGATTCTTTTGATGAAGTTTTTGAAGTGTTGGATGATGTAAAAGATGAGCAACTCTTCGGAATATTTCATTGTTTTACAGGAACACAAGTTCAAGCAGAAAAAGCACTTTCTTTCAATATGAAATTAGGAATTGGCGGAGTGGTAACTTTTAAAAACGGAAAAATAGATCAATTTTTACATGAAATCGATTTAAAAAATATTGTTTTAGAGTCTGATGCGCCCTATTTAGCACCCGTTCCTCATAGAGGAAAACGAAATGAAAGTAGTTTTTTGCCATTTGTTGTTGACAAATTATCTCAAATTTATAAAGTTTCTCCAGAGGAAATTGCAACTATAACTACTCAAAATTCTAAAGATGTCTTCGGAATATAGAAGTAATAAAGTTGTAAAGTAAAAGTGTTAAAAGTTTGAAAGTTTTTATGCTGTCGATACCTAAATAACGTTGATTGAAATTGACATTATTTTATAAACCTGAGTTCGATTTAAAAAAATCACGTCAGTTTGAGTGTTCCGATTTATCGGAATACTTCTCGATACTGTTTTTCGATGAAAAACAACTCGAAGAGACAACAGTTAAGAAATCAATACTATTAATCGAACTCAGGTTATTATTATTTTTAGTTTTAAAATTTATACTTTAGTGATAATTTTCAAATTATCTCATTTCCAAATTTCCAAATTAGAAACTTTAAACTTTGAACATTAAACACAAGTGGTGAGCTTGTCGAACCATTAAAACATTATTAATCTGATGAAAAAACACATTCTATTTCTCTTTCTTTTTCTTGGATTGATAACACATGCTCAAGTTGTTTCTAAAAATTTTAGAACTAAGATTATCCATCCTGAAAGTGATACAATCCGAATTGACAGCATCAGTATTTATCCTTATAATTTCAAGGTTTTTGATGTTCATCAACAAGAGATTAACAATACAAATTATTCAACAGATTTTGTAAAAGCGATGCTAATCATCAATAAGAATTATGAATCTATTCTTGTTCAATACTATGTTTTTCCCTCGTTTTTAACTTCAACTTACATCAACTTAGATAAAAAGATTATTGCGCCATTTGTAACTCAAAATCCGGAACTTTACACTTTTGAAAAAAAGGATAATTCTATTCAAAAACCTTTTGAGGGACTGAAAACTTCGGGTAGTTTAATTCGCGGAATTACCGTTGGAAACAATCAAAACAGTGTATTAAATTCTTCACTTGATTTACAAATCTCAGGAAAACTTTCAGAAAATATAACTTTAAAAGCGGCTATTTCTGACACCAGCGTTCCTATTCAACAAAATGGTTACACCCAAAATTTACAACAATTTGACAATGTATATATTGAATTAGACAGCAAACAATGGCAACTTAAAGCGGGCGATATTTTTATAAAAAATATTTCAACTGAGTTGTTGAATTTCAATAAAAAAGTGTCTGGAGTTGAATTAAACACGCAATTTAAATTAGATAATACTTCATTAAAAACGAGCGTTTCCGGTGCAATTGTTCAAGGGAAATTTGTCTCCAATCAATTTAAAGGACAAAACGGAAATCAAGGTCCATACAAGTTAAAGGGTAATCAAGGAGAATCTTTTATCATCGTTGTTCCGGGAAGCGAGACGATTTTTATCAACGGTTCTCCTCTAAAAAGTGGTGCTGAAAACGATTATACAATCGATTATCAAACCGCAGAAATTACGTTTAATCCCACTTTTCCTATCAATTCCGATTTAAGAATTACTGTAGAATTTCAGTTTAACGAACTTAATTACAATCGGTTTATTACCTACAATACGAGTTCTTTAAAAAAAGAAAATTGGCAAATTGGCGCTTATTATTATCGAGAAAGTGATTTAAAAAATCAACCCATACAAAATGATTTAAATAGGGAACAATTATTTATTTTGACTGATGCCGGAAATGATGTGTCAAAAATGATAGCTCATTCTGCTACACTTTCCAACTTTGATGAAACTAAAATTTTATATCGAAAAATCAATCAAGGAAACGGTGAGATTTATGAGTTTTCTACCAATTCTTCGGATATTTTATACCAAGTAAATTTTAGTTTTGTTGGAATCAATAAGGGAAGTTATCGTTTAAAAAACACCATTGCTTTTGGTAAAATATTTGAATTTGTTGGTCAAAATTTAGGAAATTACGAACCCATCATCCAACTTAAAGCACCCAATTTATTGGAAATAATCGCTTTAAATGGTCATTTTAAACCATCAGAAAAAACCGAATTATCGGCAGAAGTTGCTTTGAGCAATCGCGATTTAAATCTTTTTTCTTCCATCGATGACAATCAAAACAAAGGTTTGGCTTCTAAACTTCAGTGGAACCAAACATTGATAGATAAATCATGGAAATTGAAAAGTAACCTCAGTTATAAAATTGTCCAAAAACAATTTACATCCGTAGAAAAAATTAATCCCATCGAATTTAGCCGCGAGTGGAATTTAGAAACTTTTAATCAAAATCAACAATTTTTAAAAGGATTATTGACTTTATCGAATAATCAATTTGGTAACGCATCTTATGGCATTGAAAAATTAACTTATGGATCTCAATTTTATGACGGTACAAGACATTCTTTACAAAGCAATCTTAATTGGAAAAAACTTCAATTAAATACTGATTATAATTTCTTGGACTATAATTCTATTTCAGAGAAAGGTTCTTTTATACGATTATTTAGCAATCTAAAATATAAACACAACAACTATTGGGTTGGAACTTCTGCCGAAACTGAAAAAAATCACAGAAAAGAAACTGTTACAAACACTTTTACACCTCAAAGTTTTGAGTACAACACATCCAAAATTTATACAGGATTTGGTGCTGCTGAAAAATCATATGTTGAAATTGGATATGCTAAAAGCAAAAATGACAGTATCAGAAACAATAATTTAACTAAAGTGAATGATGCTGATACTTATTACATCAAATCGCAATTAATTAACAATCAACAATCTAAAATATCAGTTTATGTGCATTACAGAAATAATCATCTATTAAATGATAAAAATGAGGAGTCATTAAATTCGCAAATACAATATTCTCAAGAGCTCTTTAAAGGATTTTTTCAATTACAAAGTATTTATGAAACGCTTTCCGGAAATGTCCCTCAGCAAGAATATACCTACCTAAAAACGGAACCCGGAAACGGTTATTTTACTTGGAATGACTACAACCAAAACGGAATTCAAGAGCTCAATGAATTTGAAATTGCAAAATTTAAAGATGAGGCTTCTTACTTGCGAATTGCATTACCCAACATATATTATTTAAACACACATCAAGCAAAAATAAGTCAATCACTGACTTTCAATCCGGCTCAATGGCAAGCTAAAAAAGGGTTTCAAGGTTTTTTGTCACACTTTTATAATCAGTCATTTTTGCTGATCGAAAATAAAAAGTTAAAAAACAACAATCAATTTAACTGGAATCCTTTTGATACTTCTCATCCCGATTTAATGGGTTTAACCTATCACTTTAAAAACAGTTTTTATCTCAATCGCGGTAAAAATAAATATTCAACCGCTTATCATTTTACCGAAGGAAAACAAAAATCTTTATTTCTTTTTGAAGACTTATCGAATAATACAAGTACCCATCAATTGCAATTTACACATCGACTCAATAATTTTTGGTTGTTTGAATTGGCCGGAAAAACAGGCAATCAAGAGCGATTTTCTTCAACCTTTTTAGAGCGCAATTTTAAACTGAATGAAAAGGAATTGCAACCAAAATTGACGTTGACAATTAACCAACAATCTAATGCAGATTTTTTTTATTCTTATGCTCATAAAAAAAATGAAATCGGATTGAATGAAGCGCTAAAAAAGCAGGTTTTGTGCGTTGCATTTCAATTTTTAAACGATAAAGGACAAAGTGTCAAAAGCGAATTTCAATTCATCAACAACAATTTTGAAGGTGTAGAAAATTCAGCAGTCGCATATCAAATGTTGGAAGGTTTGAGAAAAGGCAACAATTTTACCTGGTTGTTGTTGGCCAATCAAAAATTAACCGATTATTTGTATTTAAATCTCCATTATTCGGGTCGTAAAAGCGAAGATTCTAAAGCAATTCATACCGGAAGTGTGCAATTGCGACTTAACTTTTAAATTTCAATATTTTTCTTATATTAGAGTGATATTAAAAAAATAATCATGAAAAAAATTATTTTATTCTCTTTATTTCTTTTAACGGCAGTATCTTATAGCCAAACCAAAGATGTTTCCATTTTTGAACGAAAACACGAACTTAAAGCAGGCGCCATAAAATTATTGGCAGGGCCTATTTTTGAGGGCACTTACGAATATATTAATTCAAAAGATTTTACCTACGGTGCTTCTCTTTTGGTAAATCTCAGTACAGGAAATGATTTTGAAGAAGATTTTTCCATCACGCCATTTGCCCGTTTTTATTTTCAAGAAACCAAAGAATATGGTGCTTATGGATTTTTTGTGGAAGGATTTGCCAAATATTCAACAGGCGAAAGTTTTGATTGGTACAGCAACAATGAAAACTACAGTGTGGTTTCATTAGGACTGTCACTCGGAAGAAAATGGGTAAACTCTTCCGGCTTTGTATTTGAACCCTTATTTGGAATTGGAAGAACTTTAGGTAATAGCAACAATACTCCTGATGCTATTGTAAGATTTGACCTTTTTATCGGATACCGTTTTTAATTTTTTTGTCAGCGGTAATTTTAAAACAATCAAGCGAAAATGGCTTCTATGGAGGGTCATTTTTTAATTTTGGGCGGTTCTGTTTTTCCCTTCTTTGCTCAATGCCATTTTAGGATTTCGTTTTAACGACTTAATCAAAGTTGCTTTTCTAAATCGTAAAGCAGACCAATCCTCATCAATCGCAATTTGACTCACTACTTCATAATCAAAATTACCTAACGATTTCCAGCCAATATTGCGTGAAATTTTAACTTGGTATTTTTTGGATGATTTCTTCGGATACGCAAACCAAAGTGTTGCATCTTCCTTTAAATGCGGGTGAATTTGCTGAATTGCTGTTTTAATTTGATCCTCATCCATTACAAAAATCAATACAAAATTATATTGCTGATCATCCAAATCAGTATCTATTTTGATGTCTGCTAAATTGATAAGATGTTGATTAAATTCTTCTGGATGATGAAGAATGAGTATCGGATTTTGACCCTTAAACTGTAATTTTTGAAAAACTGTTTTCATCTGATTATATTTATTTGTTTTTAATGGTCAGATGGAACGCCAAAATAATCATCTCCTTGTGTGTTTAATGTTTAATCATGAGCGTTTCATTTGATTGGTTTTAAGGAAGATAAAAATAAGAAATGGCTCCCAAAAAGTTACATATGACCACTATTGTCACATCGAGCGCAGTCGAGATGTATGGTAAATCAGTACATTTTATTTCTCGACTGCGCTCGAAAAGACAAATCGAAGGACTTTCAGATAGTCTCTTTTAAGTCATTTATGATTGCATTTTTTGAAGCCATTTTCTTATCGAAACCTCTTCATTAATTAATTCTCTTAACGAATCAATAGGCGCTCTTTTTTGTTCCATAGAATCACGAAAACGGATTGTAACTGTATTATCCTGCAATGTATCATGATCAATGGTGATACAAAACGGTGTCCCGATAGCATCTTGCCGGCGATATCTTCTTCCAATCGCATCTTTTTCATCATAATCAACATTGAAATCCCATTTTAAATCTTCCAAAATTTCCTTGGCAATTTCCGGCAATCCATCTTTTTTAACCAAGGGTAAAACAGCTGCTTTAATTGGTGCCAACACCGATGGTAATTTTAAAACCGTTCTGACTGAGCCATCTGCCAAGGTTTCATCTTGTAATGCGGATGAAAACATCGCTAAAAACATACGGTCTAAACCGATGGAAGTTTCTACTACATAAGGCACATAACTTTCATTGAGTTCCGGGTCAAAATATTGTAATTTTCTGCCGGAGAATTTTTCGTGACTGCTTAAATCGAAATCGGTTCGGGAATGAATTCCTTCCAATTCTTTAAATCCGAATGGGAATTTAAATTCGATATCCGTTGCGGCATCTGCATAATGTGCTAATTTTTCGTGGTCATGAAAACGATAATTTTCAATTCCTAGTCCTAAAGATAAATGCCATTCTAAACGGGTTTCTTTCCACTGTTCATACCATTTTTTTTGTTCGCCGGGGCGTACAAAAAACTGCATTTCCATCTGTTCAAATTCGCGCATACGGAAAATAAACTGGCGTGCTACAATTTCATTTCTAAAGGCCTTTCCGGTTTGTGCGATTCCGAACGGAATTTTCATTCTCCCCGATTTCTGTACATTTAAGAAATTGACAAAAATACCTTGAGCAGTTTCCGGACGTAAATATAAATCCATGGCAGAATCTGCCGATGCACCTATTTTGGTACCAAACATCAGGTTAAATTGTTTTACCTCTGTCCAATTTTTGGAACCAGAAACCGGACAAACAATTTCCAATTCTTCAATCAGGGATTTTACATCGGCTAAATCTTCTTTTTCCAAAGATTTTGCCATCCGACTGAGAATTGCTTCTTTCTTTTGATTGTATTCTACCACGCGTTGGTTGGTGGTGATAAATTCATTTAAATTAAAGGCATCGCCAAAACGTTTTTCGGCTTTTGCAATTTCTTTATCAATTTTATCTTCAATTTTTGCCACATAATCTTCAATCAACACATCGGCTCTGTAGCGTTTTTTGGAATCTTTATTATCGATGAGCGGATCGTTAAAAGCATCGACGTGGCCGGAAGCTTTCCATGTGGTTGGATGCATGAGAATTGCAGCGTCGATTCCCACAATATTATCGTGCATTTGCACCATTGATTTCCACCAATAATTTCTGATGTTATTTTTGAGTTCTACTCCGTTTTGAGCATAATCGTACACTGCACTCAATCCGTCATAAATTTCACTGGAAGGAAAAATAAAACCATATTCCTTGGCGTGTGAAATTACTTTTTTAAAATGTTCTTCTTGTATTGCCATAACGCAAAAGTACTAAAGGATTTGATTATAGAAAAACTCTTTTGATTTACTCGCAAAAAAAAACAGAAATGAAATCATTTCTGTTTTTTTGGGGGGAAATTTGTTTTTTACAATCCTAGGAAAGAATTTTTTAAATCAACTGTAGTGGTTCCTACATAATAGGTATCAATATATACATCAATTGTATAAGTACCTTGTACCATTGCTGTTCTATCAACATTTACAACAGCAATAACTTCAAGAGCTTTATTGTCATAGTTGGCTGTAGTTTTATCAGTATAAGCAACTGCCTGACTGTTTTCTACAGTAATTGTTCCGGCGTTTTTAACTACTGCGCCGGAAGGATCTTTAATTACGTAGTATACATTTCTGTTTCCTTTTGCAGCAATTCTGTTTTCAGCAATTTTAAAACTTACTCTAAAAGCATCCGTTTTGTTAAAACTGGTTGTTTCAGATAATTTATCTTTACTGCGCAGTTTCATTGCAGTAGCTTTAACTTCATTAACAATAAGTACAGAACCAATATTAATTTTACTTGTTAATTCAGTATTTTGACCTTCTAATTCTGTGTTAATAACCGTTTGTTCTGCGATTTTTTGTTGAGCAGTTTTTACTTCTAAACTAAGAAATTCGTTGGCTCCTTTTAAAGAATCTGTTAAGAAAAACAAACGTTTGTTTTTAGCTTCCATATCAGTCAATCTTCCTTTGTAACGAGCTAAAATACTACGATTAACATTTGATAAATTTGAAACTGAATCTCTCAATTGAATAATTTTTTCTCTTTCAGCTTTAAGCTCTTCTGTCATTGTCGTATTTTCAGCAATAGCTGTATCATACTTGGCAATCATGTCATTTAATTCATTCTGAATATTGGTTTTTTCAGATGTTAAATTTTCTTCGGTTTCTACATGACTGCTGTGATTATAGAAAGTATAAGCAGCTAATAAGACTAGTAATGCCGCTAATACCCAAATAATCGTTTTGTTTTGTGAATTTTTGTTATCTTCCATGATGTTTTTAAAATTAATTCTACAAAAGTACGTTTTAAAAGAATTTTAACAAAATTTTAAGAAATAATTTATTCCTAAAAAGCTGTTTTAATACTATAACGTATTTTTAAATAAAAATTGTATTCAGAAAAAGAAGTTTTATGATGAAATTGCTAAAGGAAGTTTTCAATATTTTCTTTCCTGATTTATGCGTGATTTGTGAAAATCCATTATCGATTAATGAAGAAATACTCTGCACTTTTTGCAGAGTTGATTTGCCTTTTACCTACTTTAGTTCAGAACCCAACAACATTGCTGAAAGAGCTTTTCACGGAAGAATCAAATTGGAAGCGGTTACATCATTGTTGTTTTTCAGAAAAAAAGGAAAAGCACAACGATTAATCCATCAATTAAAATATAAAAATCAGCAAAAAATAGGAGAACTAACTGCCTTAATGTTGGCAGAAGAGATAAGAAACAGCCATCGTTTTAATCATTTAGACTGGGTCATCATAGTGCCGATGCATCCAAAAAAAGAGCGAAAGCGCGGATACAACCAGGTTACTGTTTTTGGAAAAACATTGGCTGGTGAATTAAATGTACCTTTTTTAGAAGATATTTTAATAAAATCATCGGCAACAAAATCGCAGACTATCAAAAGCAGGTTACAACGTTTTCAAGATTTTGAAGGTAAGTTTCATTTAAATAACTTAACGATATTAGAAAACAAACACATTCTTTTAGTTGATGACGTTATTACAACCGGCGCCACTTTAGAATCATGTGCGTCAGAATTGCTTAAAACCAAAAACTTAAAGATTAGTATTGCTGCAATTGCCTATACTGATTAATCTAAAAATCAACTGTTCTATCACAATAAAAAATGTCGTTTCTTTGTAAAAAATTCAAGTGTTTAGTATGAAGCGTTTATTAATATTTTTGATGATTTTATCAACATCACAATTATTTTTTCAAAATTGTGCTAAACGCGGAAGACCAACCGGCGGGGCAAAAGACACCATTCCGCCAATTGTAATTTCAATGAATCCTCCTGATAAAAACTTAAATTTTAACACCAATAAAATCAAATTAAAATTTGATGAATATGTTCTTTTTAAAGATATTGCTAATCAATTAGTGGTATCTCCTCCATTAAAAACTTTGCCTCAACTAACACCAATGGGGGCGAGTAAAGAGTTTATTTTGACATTAAATGACACTTTAAAACCTAATACCACTTATACTTTTGATTTTGGAAACAGTATTACTGATTTTAATGAAGGAAATAAATTAGAGCGATTTAAATATGTTTTTTCAACCGGAAATTTCATTGATTCTCTTACACTTAAAGGAACTGTTTCTGATGCTTTGGAGCGAAAAACCGATAAAAATATTGTGGTTTTATTATATGATGCCAATGAGTCTTTTCAAGATTCTATCATTTACAGAAAGAAACCCAATTATATTGCCAGTACTTTAGACAGCACTGCATTTTCTTTGAATAATCTAAAAGCAGGGAAATATTTGCTGATTGCACTCAAAGAAAAAAACAGTAATTTTATTTTTAATCCTAAAAGTGATAAAATAGGATTTGTTCCTCATTTAATTACACTGCCAACCGACAGCAGTTTTCACATTCCATTATATAAAGAATATGATGCTTTTAAAGCAAATCAACCAACTGAATTTAAACAAGGACAACTCATTTTTGGTTTTGAAGGAAATCCTGAGGATATGAAGGTTCAATTACTGACTAAAACTCCTGAAGATTTTAAATCTCATATCGGTTTTGACAAGAAAAAAGATACTTTATACTATTGGCATTCTCCTATCAGATCTGACTCCTTAAGTTTTGAAGTTTCACATCAAAATTATATAAAAAAATACACTGTTAAAATTGGAAAAGCCAAAAAAGATTCACTTCAAATTGGAAGTATTGGAAGCGGAATGTTGCATTTGAGAGATCCATTTAAGTTGACATCCAATATACCACTAGATAAAATTGATCTTTCCAATATTAAATTATTTGAAAAAGACACCATTACAATTCCTTTTACCGCCCATATTTCGGAAAAAAAAGATGAAGTAATTTTTGATTTTGAGAAAAAACAGTTTACCGGTTACAAATTGAGAATACAACCTAAATCAATTATAGATATATTAGGGAATAGTAATAAAAATATTTTAAATTATCAGTTTATTACCGGTCAAACAGATAATTATGGCAATCTTACCATTAATCTAAACAATGCTAAACCATCGATAATTGTTGAACTACTAACAGAAGCCGGTCAGTTAGTAGAACAGGTATTTTTAAATAATAAACAAAGTGTCGAATTTAAGGTTCTTCCTCCTGCAAAATACCTCATCCGTTTTATAGATGATAAAAACAATAATAAAAAATGGGATACAGGAAATTATCTTAAAAAAATCCAGCCCGAAAATATAATATATTATCCAAAACTTATTGAAGTACGTGCAAATTGGGATATAATAGAAACTTTTTCATTACTTTAGATTGGTATTTTAAAAGATTAACGCTTGAAAAATTCCTTAAAACATATACTAATATCAGCAGTTTTAATTATTTTTAACTCAAATGCTCAAACAAAACATTCACATGAGTTAGGGTTTTTTATTGGCGCTCCATCATTCCAAACCGATTACGGGCAACGCAATCATTTTATGAGCAATGTAGGTGGTAATATTGGTAATAGTTTTGGAATTATTCATTATTTACAATTTACCGATTATAAATACAAATGGTATGGTCGCGGTAGTTTTTTTAGTGAACATTTTAAAATACGATCTGAACTTTCATATGCAAGATCAGATTTAAAACATTATGGGGAATATGTAGATCCTAGTCAAACTACATATGCGGCTGATCAATTAAGAGCAATGCATGGATCCGCTTCTGTTATCAATGTTGGTTCACAATTAGAATTTTATTATAGAGATCTGGTTGATTATGGCTTAAGATATTATAAGTGGAATTATTCTCCCTATGTTGGGTTAGGGGCTCAAGCTAACTTTTATAAACCAACTGTTGTATCAGATTTAGGAAATTGGAAACAAGATATTACCGTTTTTTATCCAAAATGGCAAGCCAATGACGCTGTAAGAGATGATAATGGAATAACATTTTCTATAACACTAAATGCAGGAACTCGAATTTCCATTGGTAAAAATGCAGATTTATTTTTAGAGGCCAGATGGCATTATTTTATGACCAATTGGGTTGATGGTTTAAATGCTAAAGATGATTCTGCAAATAGATATAATGATTGGATGCTATTATTTCAGGTAGGATATATTTACTCCCTGGAATAATAAACAATTTTTTAATGATTAGACTAATCATAACACTCTTCAACAAAAAAAACTGCATTTTATACAGCTTTTTTTGTTTTAAATCCTCCGATATTTTTCTAAATCAATTTTAAAGCATTGGATAAATCACCCATCAAATCATCTATATCTTCAATTCCAACACTTAATCTGATAAGCGAATCTACCAATCCGTTTTTAATGCGTTCTTCTCTTGGAATTGATGCGTGCGTCATTGATGCCGGATGTCCGCTCAGTGATTCAACTCCTCCCAACGATTCTGCCAAGGTAAAAATCTCTAAATTTTCCACAATTTTGATAGCATCTTCTAATCGGTCTCCTTTTGTTGTAAATGAAATCATTCCTCCAAAATCTTTCATTTGTTTTTTTGCCACTTCATGATTGGGGTGCGATTCAAATCCTGGCCAGTACACTTTTCCTACTTTTGGATGCTTGGTTAAAAATTGAGCCACCGCTTTTCCGTTTTCACAATGTCTTTGAACCCTAACATGAAGCGTTTTAATTCCTCTTAATACCAAAAAACTATCCATAGGTCCGCAAACCGCACCAGATGCATTTTGAATAAAATAAAGTTTATCAGCTAATTCTTTGTCTTTTACCACCAAAGCCCCCATCACCACATCAGAATGCCCGCCTAAATATTTGGTAGCCGAATGCATAATAATATCAGCTCCTAAATCTAACGGCAATTGTAAATACGGCGTTGCGAAAGTATTATCAACAGCTAATAAAAGTTGATTTTTTTGGGCGATTTTTGAAACTGCTTCAATATCGATAATATTCATCATTGGGTTGGTTGGTGTTTCAACCCAAATAAGTTTAGTGTTTTGGTTGATGTATTTTTCAATATCAGATGGATTTCCCATTCCGATAAAATGAAATTTAATTCCGTATTTTTCAAAAATCTTAGTAAAAATTCGATAGGTTCCTCCGTACAAATCGTTGGTGGAAATCACTTCATCACCAGGATTTAACAATTTGATAACCGCATCAATTGCAGCCAAACCAGACCCAAAAGCTAATCCATAGTTTCCATTTTCAATACTAGCCAACATATTTTCTAAGGCAGTTCTTGTTGGATTTGCAGTTCTGGAATACTCATATCCTTTGTGATCTCCGGGCGATTTCTGCGCATAGGTAGATGTTTGATATATTGGTGTCATAACCGCGCCAGTTGCTGGGTCATGATGCTGATTGCCGTGTATTGTTTTAGTGTTGAATTTCATTTTTATAAAAGTTTGTAATGTTAAAAGGGTTGTATTTGGTATCTAGTATCAGGTATTTGGCTTGTTGGCTCTTTTATATCGGTGAAATCGTTTAACTGATTACTTCCAGTGCGTGCTGCTGCTATTTATTCACTTATCACTAATTTTAACAAATTTGATCAAAGATAAGATTATGCCCAAATGAATTCCTTCATGATACGCCATAAAAGGAATACAATCTGTTATCGAGTTTAATTCCAATCCCATACTGGTTTTATAGTGGTTAAAAGAAGCAAACTTATTTTGTTGTAAATCACTCTCTAGCGTATCTAAAGTTGTTACTAAAAGCTCTTTAATTTGATTGATTTCATCTGTAGAAACATTTTTCATCGCTATAGAACCCTTCCTATATTTATCAACAAGCTCTTTATCTATTTTATAAGATAAATTTGACAAACCATAGGTTAACATTTGTTGCGTCACTAAAATATGACCTACATTCCAGATGACATTGTTGTTAAAACCATTCGGAATTTTACACAATTGTTCCTGATTTAAATCAGCAATTAATGATAAAAGAATTTCACGATGATTTTTGATAATATCGAGTTGTTTTTCCATATTTCTGCTTATACCGGCAAAGATATTATTTTTTTCAAAATGACGTTTGTTAAAATCAGTAAATCAGCAATGAAACACTGCATTTTTCTCAATATGAAATCGTTTTATTTCACATATTATTGCTCATACTTTTGGGATATAATCCAAACTAACTTTATAATTAAAATTTATACAATACAGAATCTCTAAGAGTCAAAAAGTTAAATTTTATTACATTTGTTAAAAATTTACTCATGATTCAGGCTTTAGTAATTACACCCGTTAAAGATTCTTTACAAAATACTATTGAAACAATTGAGGCCATTAAAACCAGCCAAATTGAAATTGAGTATATTATTTACAATGATTTCAGCAGTATCGAAACTAAAACCTATTTAGAAAATAATGCTCAGAAATTATCCTACAAATTAATAAATTTAGAAGATGTAACCAACACTCCATCTCCTAATTATAAGTTAGTTTTACAACTCGCTCAAAAAATATCCCTTGAAAAAAATATCCCATTAATTATTGTTGAGTCCGATGTAACTGTAAAACCAACTACATTTTTTAAAATGATTCAATTTGCTGATAAAAATAAAAATTGTGGTTTAGTAGGCGCAATAACGGTCGATTCTTTAGGAAAAGTAAATTTCCCTTATTTGAAATTTAAAGACAATCCGGAAGATTTTATTGCAACGAAAAGGAGTTTGAGTTTTTGCTGTACACTGCTGTCAATTGACTTTTTAAAAAGCTATAATTTTGTAAATTTAGATCAAACTAAAGATTGGTATGATACCATAATATCTAAAAAAGCTATTGAAATGAATTTTAAAAATTATGTTCTTATGGAGACACCCGTAATTCATAAGCCACATAGCAGTCGCCCCTGGAAACAGTTAAAGTACAAAAATCCTCTTAAATACTATTGGTTAAAACTGATAAATAGAAGAGATAAAATTTAATAATTTCAATAACGATACGTTAGAGTTTACACCAATTCAATTATTTGAGTTGAAAAATCAGTTGACCTAATAACAATCAATTAGTACACTAAAAATCTGATTCATTTTACCAATTGCAACGGCTTACAAAAACTTTCGCTCTATCAAAAATAAGAAACGTTGTTCATATTCTAATTTATCGTTCCAGTTATAGTCAGGTTTTACAATCTCCAGCAGAAAATCTTTCGCTTCATCTTCTGTATCAAATGAGTTTAATTGAGACAAAACCCGGTTATAATCTTCCTGACTTCCATTAAACAAATATTTAACAAATGCAATGCGATCATTTAATCCAACTTGGATGGCACTATTTTGCAACTTATCATTTAATGAAACTGATTTGGGAGCTACCTTAACACTTTTTTCAAATAAATCCGCAGCAACGTCAGCTGAAATTGAATTTTCTAACTCTTCTTCTAATGAAAGTTGTCTACTCGGATAATTTAAAAAATTATCAGTTTCTTCTAATAATTCATCATCAGAATTATCAAAGTCAATATTTTCTTCTCTTTTATCTTCATCCAACTCATCAAATTCATCCTCTAAAATGTCTTGATTAGTATCCTTTTCTTTTAGTTCTTCCTCCATTTTTGATGGAATAAAAGAAATTTCAACATCTTCAAAACGCGTTTCAAAGTAATTATCAACAAATTTTAAAAGTGTTAATTTTTCATAAAGTTCCAATGATTTCTGATGTAACGCCCCTACATCGGTAAAATCCGGTAATTGTAAAATTTCTGTCGCTAAAGATTTTAATTCGGTTTCGATTTTTTTGCGCATACGTTAATAAATTAATTGTCAAATGAGTACTATTTTTAATAGATTTGTACAAAACAAAAAATAGATTGTTGAATCTTTCAAGCTCTAAATTTACAAAATGTTTCTTGAAAATACCGTAAATCACACAGAACAATTTGGATGGATAGAAGTCATTTGCGGCTCTATGTTTTCCGGCAAAACGGAAGAACTTATCCGTCGCTTAAAACGTGCTCAATTTGCTAAGCAAAGTGTTGAGATTTTCAAGCCATCTATAGATACGCGTTACGATGATGAAATGGTTGTTTCTCACGATGCCAATCAAATTCGTTCAACGCCCGTTACTTCATCAGCAAGTATATTATTACTGAGTGAAGGTGTACAGGTTGTTGGAATTGATGAAGCTCAATTTTTTGATGAACATATTGTAGCGGTTTGCAATGAATTGGCCAATCGTGGAGTTAGAGTAATTATTGCCGGTTTAGATATGGATTTTAAAGGAAATCCGTTCGGGCCGGTGCCTGCGCTGATGGCAACCGCCGAATATGTTACCAAAGTCCATGCCGTTTGTACCAGAACCGGAAATTTAGCGCATTATAGTTTTAGAAAAGTGGCTAATGATAATGTGGTGATGTTAGGCGAAACACAAGAATATGAACCACTCAGCAGAGCGGCTTATTACAAAGCCATGAGAGCTCAAAAAATAGCCAAAGAAAATGAATAAAACCCATGTTACGCTTTTAGAAATTGATTCTAAGGCAGTTATACATAATTTTAATTATTTCAAATCGAAATTAATACCGGCTACCAAATTTTTGGGAGTTGTAAAAGCTTTTGCCTACGGAAATGAAGCCGTTGCCATTGCTGAAATATTGGAAAATGAAGGCGTTGATTATTTGGCTGTTGCTTTTATTGATGAAGGTATTGCACTTCGCGAAGCCGGAATTACAAAACCTATTTTAATTTTACATCCTCAAAAAGAAACATTACATCATTTATTGCCTTATCAATTAGAACCCAATTTATACAGTTTCAGGGTTTTGCATCAGTTTATGGATGAGGTAAAAAAAGCCAATCTTCAACATTATCCAATTCATATCAAATTTAATACGGGCTTAAATCGTTTGGGCTTTAAATCTACTGATGTTGATGAGGTTATTTCGATTTTAAAAGATCAGCAGGAAGTTTATTTAACGTCTATATTTTCTCATTTAGTTGCCAGTGAGGATTTGAATGAACGCGCGTTTACACAAAATCAAATTGATGCTTTTAATGAAATTTCAAAAAAGATTACCGATAAACTTCAGATCAATCCAATCAGACATCTGACAAATACTTCGGGAGTTATCAATTATCCTGATGCCCATTTAGATATGGTCAGAGTCGGAATTGGATTATACGGTTTTGGAAATGATGCTGCTGAAACATCCAAATTAAAAAATGTTGGAACATTAAAATCTACAATTTCACAGATTCATACCATCAATCCTGGTGAATCTATTGGTTATAACCGTGCGTTTATTTCATCAGAAATGGTAAAAAGCGCTACCATTCCGATTGGTCACGCCGATGGAATTCATCGTAATTTAGGCAATAAAGTGGGCTATGTTACCATCAACAATCAGCAAGCATTTATTTTGGGAAATGTGTGTATGGATATGATTATGGTCGATGTAACTCATATTAATTGCAAAGAAGGCGATGAAGTTTTTATCTTTAAAAATCAGGAAAATGTAGAAGATTTGGCTACTCGTTCAGGTACTATTTCTTATGAAATGATTACTGGAATTTCACAACGAATACCAAGGGTTTTAAAGTAAATTTGGAAATGAGATAATCCCAAAAAATCGGGACAAGTTTTGGGAATTTGAAATTGTATTAATTGTTAAAAGTTTGAATGTAATAATGTTGTAAAGTAAAATAATGAATTGGTTAATTGGTTAATCGGTTAAACGTTGGGTTAATCTTTATCAACATTGTGAACTTTATGAACATTACAAACTTTATAAACATTATAAACATTATAAACATTATAAACTTTATAAACATTATAAACTTTTTAACTTTATGAACTTTTTAACTTCCCATAAACCTCAGCAATGGTGGATTGGTTTTGCGCTTTTTCAACTAATTGTAAAATATCTCCTTTTTTCACCGTTCCTGTTTGAAGAATTTTGAAGTACACTCCGCTAAAAGTGGTATTCCAAAATTGTTTTACAATCGCTTCATCCTGAAAACGGAATATCAGTTTAAAACAGGGTTCTCTTGGTTTTGTAACTTCAACTAATGAATTTCCTAATTGGTAAACATCGCCCACACAAATAGTGGTTTCGTCTAAATCAGCAATCGTCAGATTCTCGCCAAACATACCGAAATCAAAACTCAAATTTGGATATAATTTTTCCCAATATTCGTAATGATTGGCACTGTAGGCATACATCGCCTGTTCGATTCCACCATGATATTTTCTATCTACAACAGAGTCATTCTCGACATCTTCTAAGCCCAAAAAAATGGGTGTTGTAGTAGGTTCTTTAAAAATTCCTGTTTCAGCAATTTTATTTTTCCATTGATGAATTGCTCTTTTCCCGATATTGGTTGATACCACTTTCATCATTCCGTTATTACTAGTTGATCTACAATTTTACGATCGTTAGACAATCGCGGTACTTTGTTTTGTCCGCCCAATTTCCCAATCGATTTCATATAATTTTTAAAGCCGTCTTTCACTACTTTTCTAACTTTTAACGGCTGTAAAACATGGCCGGAAATCAAATCAAAATAATATGCATTTTGCTGCTGAAGTGCTTGATCTATAAGAGTCGAAAAAGTTTCTAAATTTTCCGGTTCTTTTTCAAATTCAATAAACCATTCGTGATATGGAAGTCCGACTGTTGGCGTAACTTGTGGCGCTACCGTAAATTCATTGATGCTAATTTCTGAATTTTCAACAGCTTCTTTCAAAGCATGTTCCACTTCTTTAGCAATTACATGTTCTCCAAATGCAGAAATATAATGTTTGATGCGACCCGAAACGATAACTCTATATGGTTTTAAGGATGTAAATATAACCGTATCTCCAATATTATAGCCCCACAAACCGGCATTGGTGTTGAGAATTAAGACATAATTAATCCCTAATTTTACATCGGCGATGGAAATTCTGGTCGGATTTTCATCAAAAAATTCTTCGGATGGAATAAATTCATAAAACATACCGCTGTTTAATTGGAGCAACATTCCTTTTGCTGTTTGCGAATCTTGAAATGCAAAAAATCCTTCAGAGGCCGGAAACAATTCGATTGAATCTACTTTTCTGCCGATTAATTGTTCAAATTTATTGCGATAGGGTTCAAAATTAACACCTCCAAAAACAAATAAATTGAAGTTTTTATAGAGTGTTCCAATATTTTTTCCACTTTTCTCTATCAGTTTTTCGAAATACATCTGTACCCAGGAAGGAATTCCACTGATGACTCTCATATCTTCATGGATGGTTTCATCTACAATGGCGTTGACTTTGGTTTCCCAATCATCAATACAATTGGTTTCCCAAGACGGAAGCCGATTTTGCTGTAAATATTTTGGGATAAAATGAGCTGCTATACCTGAAAGCCGACCGGTTTTGATACCGTTTTTTTCTTCAAGAACAGGGCTTCCCTGTAAAAAAATCATTTTACCATCAACAAAATCAGCTTTACCGGTTTCGGCTATATACATTAACAAGGCCTGTTTGGCTGCCTTGATATGAAACGGCATCGATTCCTTGGAAATAGGAATATATTTTGTACCCGAAGTTGTACCTGAAGTTTTAGCAAAATAAAGGGGTTTCCCTTTCCATAAAACATCTTTTTTTCCTAAAACTACGCTATCAATATAAATTCTTAAATCTTCATAATCTCTTATCGGAACGCGTTTTTTAAAATCCTCATAAGATTTGATTTTTTTAAATTGATGATCAATTCCGAACGAAGTTTTTTGCGCTTCTTTAATGAGTTGCTTCAACACTTTTTTTTGAGTTTCAATTGGTCTAGATGCCCATTTATCAATATTACGCTTTTCTATTTGCGCGTAAATTTTAGCAAAAAATGATTTTAAACTCATTATTCGAATGAAATATAATTGGTGGGATTTACCGGATAGCCATCACTCCAAAGTTCAAAATGCAAATGTGGACCCGTACTTAACTCGCCTAAAGAACCTGAAGCAGCAATTACTTGACCTGTTTTTACCAAATCGCCCTGTTGTTTTAGCACCACACTATTGTGTTTATAAACTGAAATAAAATCTTTTTTATGTTTTAATATGATGACATATTCGGTTTCTGAAGTCCATGCCGTAAAAATAACGGTTCCATCGGCAACTGCTTTAACCGGTGTTCCTTTTTTAAGGGAAATATCAACTGCGTAATGTTTTTCCTTAGGATTGTATCCGCTTGTAATATAACCGGTTACAGGCGCAAAGAAAACAATATCAAGTTTATTTACCGCTTTATTAAATACGCTGAAACGGTCTTTACTTTCTACCTCATTTCTAAAAGCAGCATCTTTTTTGGAAGCCACCAAGTTCAATTGAGATTTATTCAACAAACGATCTCTCTGCACTAATGAATCAACATTTTCTATAAATTTTTTTGATTTTTCTTCGCCTTTTAAAACGGGAAGTAAGGCCTCCATTTTAATGTCATAAATATTTAATACATTTTGCAATGAATCAACTTTATAAACCAATGAGGTTGCTTGTTTTTTTAATTCTGTTGATGAATATCCTGGAATATAATATTTTATGGAGGTAAAAGCGATAAGAATTGAGGTGCTGATAATTAGAAAAATAATAAACAAACTTCCGAAAACAAAAACGTTTAAACGAGATAATTTTAAGGAAAATCGTTCCTCAAATGTATCTTCGTTTAACACTACTAACCGATATTTATCGGTTAATTTATGTTTTAATTTTTTTTTCTTTATTCTGTCTTTTAGTATATTTTTCATCCGTCAACAAATATACAATTCATTTGTTACTTACTTTTTATAAAAGTTCATTTCGTCAATATAATTCCACACCTTTATAGGCAATAACGGCAATACATTCTTTTTATTCTTGATAGATTTTCTTATTGATGTGGCTGATATTTGGATAATGGGCGCTTCCATAAACTTAATATTAGGGTGATTTAAAAACGATTTTTCCTTTTCCTCTTTCGTTTTTATCCGCGGATAAACATAAATGAAATGATTTTGCAAAATTTGTTCCTGATTTTTCCATTTGTGAAATCCTCTTAAATTATCTTCACCCATAATTAAAGAAAAATGATGATTGGGATATTTCTCTGTCAAATACGCCAAAGTCTTAATGGTATAAGAAGGTTGCGGTAATTTAAATTCAATATCCGACACTTTTAACTTCGGAAAATCTTCAATAGCCAATTGAACCATAGCCAATCTGTGATGATTATCCAATAAAGATTTTTTGTCTTTAAACGGATTATGAGGCGATACCACCAACCAAACTTCTTCTAAATCGGAATATTCTACCAAATGATTAGCGATAATCAAATGACCGATGTGAATAGGATTAAATGTCCCAAAATAAAGACCGATATTCATATGTAGATATTTATTTCTTTAAAAATTCAGCCACCAAATCATACGCTTTTTGCTTGGCAATTTCTAAGTCATCATTCAGTAAAATAATGTCAAAATCTTTAGCAAATACGATTTCTTTTGCTGCTTTTGCAACCCGCTCTAATATTTTTTCTTCTGGATCAGTTTGTCTATTTCTCAACCTGATTTCCATTTCTTCTATGGAGGGTGGTTGAACAAAAATAGCCAAAGTTTGCTTCGGGAATTGTTTTTTGATATTCAATCCGCCTTTCACATCAATGTCAAAAATAACATTTTTACCCTTGCTCCAAATTCGGTTAATTTCTGATTTTAAGGTGCCGTAAAAATTATCATGGTAAACTTCTTCCCACTCTACAAAATCATTGTTTTCAATGTGATTTTTAAACTGATCGGCTGTAATAAAATAATAATCTTTGCCATTTATTTCTTGTCCCCTTGCTGGTCTTGAAGTTGCCGAAACAGAAAAATCTAACTTTAGCTCAGGACAGGTTAATAAATGATGTACAATGGTGGTTTTTCCAGAACCTGAAGGAGCCGAAAAAACAATTAATTTTCCGTTTTTATCCATCGATTAAAGTACATTTAAAAGTTGTTCTTTAATTTTTTCCAATTCATCTTTCATCATAACCACTTTCTTTTGCATGGGCGCATCATTGGATTTTGAACCGATGGTATTAATTTCTCTTCCCATTTCCTGTGAAATAAAACCGAGTTTTTTACCGTTAGATTCTCTATTGTTTAGTTCCTCTTCAAAATAGGAAAGATGATTGTTCAAACGAACAATTTCTTCTGTAATATCAAGTTTTTCCAGATAAAAAATCAATTCTTGCTCCAATCTGTTTTGATCAAAATCAGCCATAATTTCAGCAATGGATGAATGTAATTTTTCTCTAATTTTACCGACTCTAGCCGTATCAAGTTTTGTTATTTCTTCCAACAAATTTTTGATATTAAACACTCTATTTTTAAATTCATTTTGAAGAACGGCTCCTTCATCAATCCGGTATTGCATAATCTTTTGAAGCGATTCTTCTAACGCTTTATCCACTTGTTCCGATTCTAATTCATCCAATTCATCTCGTTCAATTTTTAAAGCATCGGGTAGTTTTACTGCTAATTTCAGCATCTCAAAATCATCAGCAGAAGCTATTTCACGCAATTGATTTATATATCCTAAAACGATTGGTTTATTAACTTTTGCAGCAGTTTCTTCAGCGGTTAATTCAATAAAAATGGAAAAATCTATTTTGCCGCGTTCTAATTTAGCAGCAATTGTTTTTCGCATATCGAGTTCTTTTTCACGATAATAAGAAGGAACCCGAACATTTAAATCAATATTTTTACTGTTGAGTGATTTAATTTCGATGGTTATTTTTTTGGTTGGCAATTGCACTACAGCTTTGCCATATCCGGTCATTGATTGAATCATACATGATTAATTAAGACCCTAAAAATACAGAATTTATAGGAAATAAACCTTGCCCGACGAAATTTCGTAGTAAGCCGGAACAATTTTAACACTTCCTTCTGCCACTTTTGCTTTGATAATTTTTGATTTGTTGATTAAATTATCAATTGATTTAAAGGCGTTTAACTTGGTAATATTTTCAAAAGATTTATCTTCAGTTTCATGAATTAATTCTCTAATCTGACTCAACATAAAGTCTAAATTTTCGCTCACATATTCATATTCTATGGCAGCTTGCACAGCGCCACAATTTTGATGAACCAAAACCACCACTAATTCAACTTTTAATTTTAAAACCGCAAATTCTATACTGGCAATTTGGGTTTTATTGGCAACACTTCCTGCATTTCTGATGATGAATAAATCGCCTAAACCGGTGTCAAAAATCATCTCGGTTGGTACTCTGGAATCTGAACATCCAACAATTGCAGCAAACGGAGTTTGACCATCAACCAAGTGATCACAATCTAAAATTCCTTTGGTTATATTTTCGAGTTTATGCTCAACAAATCGTTGATTTCCTTCTTTTAAAAGTTCTAATGCCTTAATTGCCTTCATATTTTTGTTTCTTTTTAAACTTAACACTCACTAAATAAATCCCTATAAATATACAAATTGTAGCGATTATCTTCACTGTATTTAGAGAATCGCTTCCCACATTTAATGCGTATATAGTTGCCACAACCGGCTGTAAATATATAAAAATACCTACAGTGGTTGGTTTTAATTTTGTTAAAGCATATAAATTAAATAAATAAGTGACAAAGGTTGATAAAACAACAATAAACCCTATTTTCCACCAGATATCTATTGGCAAGAAATGCCATTGAACTTCTGAAAATTCTTGAAATCCGAAAGGTAAAACCATTAAAAATCCGATGAGATAAATCCATCTGGCGAAGGTAAAAGGATGGTATTTGACGGTTAATTTTTTAGCAATAACCAAGTATAAACTATAAGAAGTGGCGTTGATAAACACCAATAGATTTCCTAAAGGTATATTGCTCCCGGCGGCAGATGATTTTTGTCCGTACAGAATTAAAATAACTGTTCCAATCAATCCGATAGCAATTCCAATTATTTTGCGAATCAGTATTTTTTCTTTCAATAAAAAAATGGAAAATACAAAAACCATAATGGGGGCTGTTGCCATAATTACGGCAGCATTGATGGGTGTTGTGTAACTCAATCCTTTAAAAAACGACAACATGTTGATAGCGATTCCGAAAAGTGCCGCGGCAATCAATCTTAAAAAATCCTGTCTCTCAATGGGTTCGCTTTTAAAAAACAAACTCCCGACAATCCAAAACAAGGAAGTTGCTACCCCAACTCTTAGCAAAATAAATCCGAATGGTTTTATATGCAATGGCATCACATCTTTTGCTACGGTAAAAGTTATTCCGTAAATAGAAGTTGCTATCAGTGCCACCAAAAGTGCAATTTCTCTCGTTCTCATTTGTTATATTAAATCGATGATAATATATAAGGAAAAGAAAATGTGATAAATAATTGATTTCTAACACAATAGTCTTTTATCTATTATCTATAGTCTTTTATCTGGTTAATAATAATTGCGCAAAGATGCAATAAATAATCTGTCTGTGAATTCAACTGAAAATAGTAAATTTGTATAAACCTATATATAAAAGTTATGCTGAATTTTGAATTATACAATCCGACCAAATTGATTTTTGGTAAAAATCAATACGAGAAATTAACAACTGAAATCCCTAAAAATGCTGCTATTTTGATGACTTACGGCGGTGGAAGCATCATGAAAAACGGAGTTTATAATCAGGTAATTAAAGCTTTAGAAGGATATAACATTACTGAATTTGGCGGCATTGAAGCCAATCCAACTTATGAAACCTTAATGAAAGCTGTTGCTGTTGTAAAGGAAAAAAACATTGATTTTATTCTGGCTGTAGGCGGCGGTTCTGTAATTGACGGCACCAAATTTATAGCTGCGGCCGCCAATTACGAAGGTGAAAACGCGTGGGATATTTTGGCAAAAGGAGCAAATGTAAAAACCGCAATTTCTTTCGGAACGGTTTTAACACTTCCGGCAACGGGCTCTGAAATGAATTCAGGCGCTGTAATTTCTAAAACAGCTACCAATGAAAAATTAGTTTTTGGAAGTCCGTTACTCTTTCCAAAATTTTCTATCACAGATCCGGCAGTGATTCAATCATTACCTTTAAGACAACTTCAAAATGGTATAATTGATGCCTATGTTCATGTATTGGAACAATATTTAACCTATCCTTCAAATGCTTTTTTACAAGACCGAATTGCAGAAAGTGTTTTACAAACTTTGATAGAAGTTGGTCCGAAAGTGATTAAAAATCCATCTGATTACATTATCGCTTCTAATTTTATGTGGTGTTGTACCATGGCTTTAAACGGACTGCTTTCAAAAGGTGTTCCAACCGATTGGGCTACCCATATGATTGGTCATGAATTGACTGCTTTACACGGATTAGACCACGCGCAATCTTTGGCGGTTATCGGTCCCAATCTTTACAAGGTTCAGTTTGAATTTAAAAAAGAAAAATTAGCGCAATACGGAAAACGTGTTTGGAATCTTATCGGAACTGATGAAGCAATAGCGCATCAAGCCATCAAAAAAACACAGGAATTTTATCAAAGTTTGGGCGTAAAAACATCACTTTCTGATTATACTAACTCTTACAAAGAAACTTCACAAATTATTTCGAATCGGTTTAAAGAACGCGGTTGGATTGGTTTGGGCGAGCGTAAAAATATCCATCTGGAAAAAGTGGCAGCAATTGTTGAAATGAGTTATTAACAAAATTATGAATTATAAATTATGAATTATGAATTATAGATTACAGATTATTATGATAAGAATTAATTTTCTATCACATTTTCTTTTCGCTATATTTTACCATCGATTTATTAACCTTACTTTTGCAAAAAATATCAAGCAATGATAATTCATAAATTTGACTCAGAAAACTCAATCCTCAACAAGTTTATTGCAGAAATTAGAGATGTAGAAATTCAAAAAGATTCTATGCGTTTTCGTAGAAATATAGAACGTATTGGAGAAATTATGAGTTATGAAGTCAGCAAGAACTTACATTATAAACCATCAGATGTTACTACTCCGCTTGGCATCAAACAAATAGATAAATTTGAGAATAATATTGTTTTGTGTTCTATCTTAAGAGCCGGTTTACCGTTGCATCATGGCTTATTAAATTATTTTGATGATGCTGAAAATGCTTTTATTTCGGCTTACAGAAAACACACTACCGAAACAGAATTTGAAATAGTTGTAGAGTATTTTGCTTCACCATCTTTGGATGATAAAATCCTCATTTTAGCCGACCCAATGTTAGCAACAGGGCAATCTTTAATTAGTGTTTTTGAAGGTTTAAAAAATCATGGAACGCCAAAAGAAATTCATATTGTAAGTGTTATTGGTTCACAAACCGGAATTGATAATATCAAAAATAGTTTTCCCAATAGTGTTCATTTATGGATTGCAACCGTTGATGAAAAATTAAATGATAAAGGATATATTATTCCCGGTTTAGGCGATGCCGGCGATTTGGCTTTTGGTAAAAAATTATAAGAAATAAATACCAATTCCGATAAAAAAAACAAGATACAACACCAAATTTCTAAACCATTTGTCTTTTTCTTTTTGAAGATAATTGGCTAATATTACACTTGCCGGAAAGAATAAAAAAATCAATTCACTTCCATTTTTATTGATGCTCATAAAAGAAATCAATGAAGCAATCATCAAATTAAAAAGCATTAAAAACCAAGAAGATCTGTTTTTAGCACTAATTCTATGAAGCCCTGAAGTAATACTGATTCCTGACCAAATTAATAAACTAATAAGGATACTTATCGGAATTAAAATAGATAATTTTCCGTAAAAAACAATGCTGTTATCTAATTCTAAATCAAAAAGTTGGTTAAAATCTGACAATTGGTCAAAAGTTAAACGATACACATAATATAAAAATATAGGAGTGGCAACTCCTAAAATGGAGATTATTACATTCTTTAAGTTTAGTCTTTGGTAAAACACTAATCCCATCAATATTACAATCCAAAATAGAATAAGATTATTATAAAAAAGCACTGAAATTCCGAGCCATAATCCGGCATCAAATACTTTTATCTGGATTCTGCCATTGTTTTTTAAACTATAAACCCTTCGAAGGGAAATCAATAAAAATACATTCGATAAAAACAGCACAGACCAAGTCATCGTTTGAGGCAACATCCCAAAAAACATCACCATAAAAAATAAAGCATATGAATTGTCTTTTGTGAGTGTATTTTTACGAATCACAAAATTGACAAGTAAAACCGTAAAAAAGAGTGCTGTGGCGTTTATTAAAATTTTAATAAACCATGATATGTTTAACGCTAAATTATCATCAGTAAAAACACCAACAAAAAAGAAAATAACAAGAATCAACAAAATCATTAAGTAATTAATTGGACGTGTTTTACTTAAAAAATTGGATAACATAACTATATTTTTATACTTTTGCGATTGTAAATATACTAAGATATGACCGTAAATAGCATTTTAACAGCAATTGAGTACTTTTTTACAGAAGTCCTTTTTTTCCCCTATAATTTTATTCGTTCCATAGATAATTGGTGGGTTCAAAATATCGTGAGTTTTACCTTTACTGTTATTGGAATATTGGCTTTTGGATATTGGTTAAATCAGTTGACGAAATTTAAAAAGAAAGCAAATTCTTAATCCATATTTATTCAGATTTATTTAGTGGGAAGTAAAAACAAACTCAAGCGTTTTAGAGAAAACGAAACGTTTACAAACGTATTTCAGCCAACACGACAAGAAATTTTTGAGGGATTTTCTTTAAAAGGAAAATGGCAAAGTTTTTTCAACAATAACCATCCAATTGTATTAGAATTGGGTTGTGGTAAAGGCGAATATACCATTGA
Source organism: Flavobacteriaceae bacterium (assembly GCA_030683815.1). Lineage (GTDB taxonomy): Bacteria > Bacteroidota > Bacteroidia > Flavobacteriales > Flavobacteriaceae > JAGXRT01. The sequence goes on along the minus strand of JAUXPJ010000020.1, from coordinate 235,490 downwards.
TTTAGCCAAAAAAAATCCTGATAAAAATTATATCGGTATAGATATCAAAGGTGCCCGATTTTGGCGTGGTGCCAAAACAGCTTTAGAAGAAAATTTACCCAATATTGCCTTTATCCGCACCCAAATTGAATTGATTGAAAATTGTTTTGAAAACAATGAAATCAGTGAAATTTGGATTACTTTTCCAGACCCGCAAATCAAATATAAACGTACCAAACACCGCTTAACCAATCCTGAATTTCTAAGAAAATACAACCAAATTCTACAAAAAGACGGACTTATTCATCTTAAAACCGACAGCGAATTTTTACACGGTTACACTTTGGGCTTGTTAGAATTGTCAAATCATGAGGTTTTGTACGCGCATCACGATATTTATAACAATCCGCATGTGCCAAAAGACGTAATTGAAACGCAAACTTTTTACGAAAAACAATATTTAGAAAAGCAAAAACCCATCACTTATCTTAAATTTAAACTTCATTTTTAGCTGATTTAATGTCACATTCTGATTCTTTTTTTGAAAAAGTTTATGAGGTAACTCGTAAGATTCCCTACGGAAGAATTACCAGTTATGGCGCCATTGCCCAATATTTAGGAACTAAAAAATCGGCCAGAATGGTGGGCTGGGCCATGAATGCTTCTCATGGAAAAGAGGATATTCCAGCACACAGAGTTGTAAACCGCAAAGGAATTTTAACAGGAAAACATCATTTTGAAGGAACCCATTTAATGCAACAACTGTTAGAAAGTGAAGGAGCAATCATCAAAGCCCATCAAATCATCAATTTTGAGGATTTGTTTTGGAATCCTAATATTGAATTAAAATCGTAAAACTCGTTTTCTTATCTATTTTATTCTTCTCCTCTCATCAAACAATTAAATATCTTTCTATTTTAATTTAGCTTCCCTATATTTGCAATTTAGAATGATTTTAATTAAGAATATATGAACATCACAAAACAAACAATTATTGATGCTTTAGAAATTCACGCTTCTAAGGTAGGAGAAAGCAGTTCCATTGAAAATGAATCCATCAAAAATATACAGGTATTTGGCAATGAAGTAATTATTGATATCGAAATCAAAAATCCAACCTTACAAGCCAAAAAGAAAATAGAGTCAGAAATTGTTGGAGTTCTGGAAAAGTTAGGATCTGATATTGAAATTAAACTAAATTTCAATGCGGTGGTTCCGCCAAAAGTACCGCAAATAAAAGGTAAAGCAGTTCCCGGAATCCAAAATATTATTGCCATTGCATCCGGAAAAGGAGGCGTTGGAAAATCGACGGTTACAGCAAATATTGCGGTTACACTTTCAAAAATGGGTTTTAAGGTTGGTATTTTAGATGCCGATGTTTACGGACCGTCCATTCCAATTATGTTTGATGTTGCCAATGAGCGTCCGCTTTCTGTGGATGTTAACGGTAAATCAATGATGAAACCGGTAGAGAATCACGGAGTTAAAATTTCATCTCTCGGTTTTTTCTTAAATCCGAATGAAGCCGTTATTTGGCGTGGAGCGATGGCGTCCAAAGCATTAGACCAAATGATTTTCGAAACCAATTGGGGTGATTTAGATTTTCTATTGATTGATTTACCTCCGGGAACGGGAGATATTCACCTGTCAATTGTTCAAACAGTTCCGGTAAGCGGAGCAGTCATTGTGAGTACACCTCAAAATATTGCGCTAGCCGATGCTAAAAAAGGAGTAGCCATGTTTCAACAACAATCCATTAATGTTCCCGTTTTAGGTATTATTGAAAATATGAGTTATTTTACACCCGCCGAATTGCCAGAAAATAAATACTATATTTTTGGTAAAGACGGCGCTAAAAAATTAGCCGAAGATATTGAAATCGAATTTTTAGGTGAAGTACCCATTGTACAAAGTATTAGAGAAGGCGGAGATTTAGGACAACCTGTTGCATTGCTCACAAATTCTCCTTTAGAAATTGCTTTTACACAAATTACTAAAAACATGCTAAGTCAGCTTATAAAACGTAATGAAGAACTTCCTCCAACAGAGATTGTGAAAATTACCAATATGAGTGGCTGTAGCGCAAAATAACAAATTTTATGAGTGTATCTGATGAATTACGACAAGCGGTAGAAAATGCCTTAGCAGAAATCAGACCTTATTTAATTGCTGATGGAGGCGATATTTCAATTGTTAATATTACTGATGATGAGGTAATTGTACAATTTGAAGGCACTTGTCAAAGTTGCACTATCAATCAGATGACCTTGAAAAATGGAGTTGAGGAAACTATAAAAAGATACGCTCCACAAATAAAAAAAGTAACTGAATTTAATTTTTTATAATATTTTAAATCAGGATTTACACTAAGGATAGCCATATAGTTATCCTTTTTTTGTTGAATATTTAATATGATTTTCAAAGCTCTAATATCTTTTAATTACCTTTGGAATGATAATTGAAAGCCGTTTTACAACACTTAATTTTATGAAGAAAATTTTATTTATCGGTATATTACTTTTCTCACTTACTTCATTTAAACCAACTATTAAAAATCCTTTTAAAGAAGGAGAATGGTTAAAATTTCGGGTACATTACGGATTGGTCAATGCCGGTTTTGCAACATTATCACTAAAAGACTCTCAAAAAAACGGGAAATCAGTTTACCATGTAACCGGAGAAGGTTGGACTACCGGAGTAGCAAAATTATTTTTTAAAGTGAATGACAATTATCAATCATATTTTGACAAAGAAACGGGGTTACCCTATCATTTCATCCGACGAGTGGACGAAGGGGGATATATCATCAGCAGAGATAAATATTTTGATCATCAAAAAAAAGAAGTGGTTGTAATTGATCACAAAAGAAAAACAAACGATGTTTACAAAATAAATGACGTTCAAGATATGCTTTCAACGCTTTATTTTCTTAGAAACAAAGATTTATCTAACCTAAAAAATGGAGAGGAAGTCGTTGTCAACCTTTTTTTCGATGGAGAAACCAATCCGTTCAAACTTAAACTATTAGATCGAGAGATTATCAACACAAAATTTGGAAAAATCCGCAGTTTAAAATTCAGACCTTATGTGCAAACCGGAAGGGTTTTTAAAGAAAATGAAAGTGTAACTATATGGATTACCGATGATGAAAATAAAATCCCCATCAGAATTAAGGCCTCATTAGTAATTGGCTCATTAAAAATGGAATTAGATGAATACAAGGGATTATCGAACCCTTTTAACATTATTTTTAATAATTAAATTGTATTTTTACACGCTTAAGAATTGAAGTTGAAATTATATTTGTGCGTAAAAATGAATCGATTTATCCCCCTATTGTTAATTTTACTATTATTTTCATGCTCTAATGATTCACAAAATTCTTTAGAAGATACCGCTAAAAAAGTAAAGATTATTAGAGAATACGGATTTATATTAAACAATTTTTACGTAATAAAAGACACCATCAGATCTGGAGAAAACTTCGGTTCTTTGCTCAGCAAACACAATGTTCCCTATCCAGAAATTGATAAAATTGTCAATACAATCAAAGAAACTTTTGACGTTCGAAAATTAAAAATTGGACAACCCTATACTATATTAGCTTCTAACGATTCTCTTAAAAAAGCACAAGTTTTTATATACGAGCACGATAAAATAAACTACTCGGTTATCAACTTTAAGAACTCAGAAGTTAAAGCACTCAATACCAAAAAACCGATAAAAACAGTATTGAGAATGTCTACTGGTGTAATAACCAGTTCTTTAAGCGAAACTATAGATAGCGAAGGAATGAATTATATAGTGGCTCACGAATTATCTGAAATTTACGCTTGGACTATTGATTTTTTCCGGCTTCAGAAAAATGATAAATTTAAAATCATTTATGAAGAAAAATTTATCAATGACTCTATTTATGCCGGAATGGGAAAAATAGTAGGTACCTATTTTGAACATAACGGGAAACCGTATTACGCTTTTGGCTTTAAAACTGATTCATTAAAAAAATACCATGAATTTTATGATGAAGTTGGTAACACTATGCGCAGACCTTTTCTAAAAGCTCCTTTACAGTTTAGCAGAATCTCATCCAAATACAATTTAAGAAGAAAAATTGCCTTTTATGGGATGGTTAGAGCGCATAGAGGAACCGATTTTGCTGCCCCTGTTGGAAGTCAAATACAATCAACAGCAGACGGAACTGTTATAGAATCCGCTTATAAGGGAGGAAATGGCAATTATGTAAAAATCAGACACAACTCTACTTATACAACTGCTTATCTTCATATGAGTAAACGCTTGGTTAGAGTAGGAGAAAGAGTTCGACAAGGGCAAACAATTGGTTTAGTTGGAATGACTGGAAATACTTCGGGGCCACATGTTTGCTATCGATTTGCCAGAAATGGAAATGAAGTAGACCCTCTGCGCGAAAAAATGCCGGCATCAGAACCTATTAAATCTGAACATAAAGAACGATATTTAACCTACATAAAAACGGTTAAATCATCTTTAGACTCTATTCCTTTTAAAAAAGACAAAAGTTAAAACTCTAAAAAATGGCTTTAAATAACATCAACCCAACTAAAACCAACGCTTGGGAAAAACTGCTGGCTCATTATGAGCAAATCAAACATGTTCATTTAAAAGAGCTTAAAGAAAATCATCCCAACAGAAAGAAAGATTTTTTACTGAAATTTCAAGATTTAGAAATTGATTTTTCTAACAATCGAATTTCTGAAGAAACATTACAATTGTTATTTCAATTAGCTCAACAAACTGATTTAGGAGATGCCATTCATAAATATTTTTCGGGAGATTTAATCAATGTAACTGAAAACAGAGCTGTATTACATACTGCCTTGCGTGATAAAACAAGTCAGAAGATTGTAGTAAATCAGCAAAATATTATTCCAGAAATAACTGAAACACTACAAAAAATAGAAGACTTTACCCACAAAGTGCTTTCGGGTAATTGGAAAGGTTATACGGGAAAAAGTATTACTGATGTTGTAAACATTGGAATAGGCGGTTCCGATTTAGGGCCGCAAATGGTGGTAGAATCTTTAAAATATTACAAAACTCCGTTAAACATTCATTTTGTTTCTAATATTGATGGCGATCATGTACAGGAAACACTGCTGAAATTAAATCCGGAAACGACCTTGTTTTTGATTGTTTCAAAAACTTTTACTACTCAAGAAACACTGACCAATGCTTTAACGATTAAAAAATGGTTTTTAGAAAGTGGATTAGAAAAAAACATCAAAAATCATTTTGTAGCCGTTTCTGCCAATTTAAAAATGGTCAAAGATTTTGGTGTTGCAGATGAAAACATTTTCCCCATGTGGGATTGGGTTGGTGGTCGATTTTCACTTTGGAGTGCAGTTGGGCTTTCCATTTCTTTAGCCATAGGATTTGATAATTTCAATCAACTTCTAGCAGGCGCACATCAAATGGACAATCATTTTAAAAATACTCCTTTTGATAAAAATATACCTGTTGTTTTGGCGCTTATCAGTATTTGGTATAATAATTTCTTTGAGACAGAAACCGAAGTTATTTTACCATATAGCGAATACCTAAAAAGTTTGGCTCCGTATTTACAGCAAGCTATTATGGAAAGTAATGGAAAATCAGTTGATAGAAATGGAAATAAAATTGATTATCAGACAGGAAATATTGTTTGGGGAAGTACCGGAACAAATGCGCAACATGCTTTTATTCAATTATTACATCAAGGCACTAAATTAATTCCTGCAGATTTTATCGGATTTAAAGAATCCATACATGGTTTAACAGAGCATCATCAAAAATTGATGGCCAATTTTTACGCACAAATTCAAGCTTTATCTGATGGAAAAACAAAAGAAGAAGTTCATCTTGATATGAAAGTAAGCGGACAATTTAATCAAATTCAATCTTTGCTCCCTTTTAAAGTTTTTGAAGGAAACAAGCCAAGCAATGTTATTTTGTTTGATAAACTTACACCGCAAAACTTAGGAATGTTAATTGCGATGTGCGAACATAAAATTTTTGTTCAGGGAGTTATTTGGAATATCTACAGTTATGATCAATTTGGTGTTGAGTTAGGAAAAGAGTTGGCTAATAAAATTTATAACAACTCTTAAATATTTTCTTCTTTTAATTTTTATAATTACCTCATTTTATTAATGTTTTGTTAAAAAAATGTTGATAAGATAATGTAAATTTTACGTTGTCTTAACAACATTTTTTTATATTTGTTGAGTTTAAACTAAAATATGATATTTGTAGATTAAAATTCTCATGTTCATATTTATAAATCAAATCAAATGAAAAAAATTACCAATCTTTTCTTAATGCTGATGCTCTTTGTAACTACTTGGGGTATTTCACAAACTACATCATCTACTATTTACGGTGTTGTTAAAGATTCTGGAGGTGAAATTGTTATGGGAGCAAATGTTGCCGTTACGCATTTAGCTTCAGGAACTAAGTATTTCTCAATAACCAACTCGAGTGGTTATTACAACATTCCTGCAGTTCGTCCGGGAGGACCTTTCTCTGTTCGGATTTCTTATGTAGGCTTTACAACTTTTGAAACTAAAGAAGTTTACACCTCTTTAGGTGCTTCAACTGCAGTTAATGCCATTTTATCCGATGATGTTACTTCTTTAAAAGAGGTTGTAATTTCAGTTGAAGGCGCTTCTTCTTTTAATAAAGATAGAACTGGAGCAGCACAACAATTCTCAAAAAGAGAAGTGCAATCAATTCCTATTACAGGATCAAGAACTATGGCGTCAATTACTAAATACAATCCACAAGGTGACGGACGTTCTTTTTCTGCCCAAGATTCGCGTTTAAATAACTTTACTGTTGATGGTTCGATTTTGAATAACGGATTTGGATTAGGCGGTGAGTCGCAAGCCGGAGGGAGAACTGGAACTACTTCCATTTCATTAGACGCTGTAGAACAATTACAAGTAAATATTGCACCTTATGATGTGAGACAAAGTGGTTTCGTTGGAGCCGGTATCAATGCCGTAACGCGTAGCGGAACCAACGATTTGGAGGCTTCTGTTTATGGCTCGTACAGAGATAACTCATCCAAGTTTGTGGGAGACAATGCTGCAGGTGCTGCGGTCGTGGCCTCTAAATTTGAGGAAAATATGAAGGGTTTTAGGGTTGGGACTCCTATTATTAAAGATAAGTTGTTCTTATTTGTAAATGCAGAGGAAATTTCACAAGTATCACCTGCCACCAATTGGGTTTCTACCGGATCTCCCTTAACAGGAATTACCTCAAGAGTTACCTATGCAAGTATGGAAACCTTATCCAACTTTATGAAAGATAAATTCGGATATATTACAGGTCCATGGGAAGGTTTTGACAGTGAAATGGCTTCTAAAAAATTCTTGGGTCGTTTGGATTGGAATATTAATGACAATCATAAATTAACCTTGCGTTACGTTCACCACGATTCTGAATCAGATTTTCAGGTATCTAACTCTTCTTCCGCAGGAGCAGGAAGCCGCCGGGATCTATTTACTGCGATGTCTTTTCAAAATAGCGGTTATACGATGATGGATAACACCCGTTCTGCGGTATTAGAATTAAACAGTAAATTAAGTGAAACAGTACATAATAATTTAATTGTGGGGTACGACAAACAAATTGAAGACCGTGGTTACAGAACTGAACTTTTTCCAACAATAGATATTAGAGAAGGTGGTTCTACGTACACATCCGTTGGTTTTGACCCATTCACTCCCGGAAATAAATTAGATTACAATAATTTCCACATTACCAATAATATTACCAAATTCATTGGAAAACATACTATAATAGCTGGCGTAAATTATGAGAAATTCACCTCTAATAACTTATTCTTTCCGGCATCAAATGGTGTGTATATTTTTAACTCTTTGGCTGATTTTTACACAGCGGCTAATCAATCTGTAGCCAATGGCGGTGCGCCTTCTACATTTGCGCCTGCTAGATTCCAATTCAGATATTCTGCTATTCCGGGAGGTAAAGATCCAATCCAACCAGTAAAATCAAACAGGGTAGACCTTTACTTACAAGACGAATATATCATTTCTGATAAATTAAAAGTGATCGGTGGGTTACGCGTTTCAATGATTGACTTCACGAATACTGCATTAGAAAATCCTGCCGTTACTGCCATGACTTTTGCCAACGGCGAAAAATGGAATACCGGAGTAATGCCACAAACTCAATATTTATTTGAACCAAGATTTGGGTTTAATTACGATATTAAAGGCGATAGAAGTACCCAAATTCGTGGAGGAACCGGCGTTTTCACAGGAAAACCTCCTTATGTATTCTTATCTAACCAAATTGGGAATAATGGTATTTTAACAGGATTTATCGATGTAAGTGGAACCGCTGCAGCTGCTTATGGATTTACTGCAAATCCGGCGCAGTATTTTACACCGGCTAACCCAACGTTACCGACAACCTTTGATTTAGCTATGACTGATCCTAATTATAAATTCCCTCAGGTTTGGAAATCAAATATTGCATTAGACCATAAATTACCAGGTGGATTCATTGGAACTGTTGAATACCTCTATAGCCAAAACATCAATGCAGTTACTTACTATAATGCCAACTTAAAAGCTCCTATCGGTACTTTTAACGGGCCTGATAACAGACCAAGATTTGGCGGTACTGATGCAACCTTGAGAGTTAACGGCAACGTTTCTATGGCGGCTATTTTAACCAATACAGACAAAGGTTATTACCATAGTACAACCCTAAAAATTGAATATCCTTCTAATAAAGGATTATGGGGTTCCTTTGCCTTAACCTTTTCTGATGCCAAAGACATTCAGTCTGCCGGTTCTATCGCGGGTGGTTCTTGGCAAGGGATTAAAAGTGTTTATGGAAATAACATCGTAGGTTTATCTACTGCTGATAACAATACGCCAAACAGATTGGTTGGTTTAATGGGATACCGTTTCAATTACGGCAAGAAAAATGGGGGAGCTACCTCCTTTACTTTGGGATACATTGGTCAAAGCGGAAATCCATTTTCCTATGTTTATAATGGAGATATGAACAGAGATGGCGTTTTTGGAAATGATTTACTATTTGTTCCATTAAAAGGTACTGATATCAAATTTGAACAATGGAATTCTTCAACACAACCGGATGGCACCGTTACAATCTTTACCATTGCCGCACAACAACAGGCATTTGAGGATTTTATCAAACAAGATAAATATTTAAGTTCAAGACGCGGTGGATATGCAGAACGTAATGGAACTTATGTACCTATATTACACCGTATTGATTTCTCTGTAATCCAAGATTTCTATCTAACTATTAGAGGGATTAAAAATAGTTTCCAAGTGCGCGCAGATATCTTAAACTTTGGAAATATGCTTAATAATGATTGGGGCGTATCTCAGAGAGCTACTGTGCCTTCCTTGTTAACCTATAGAAGTGTAGGTGCTGACGGAATTCCGGTGTTCCGTATGGGAACTCAGTTAGATGAATCTAAAAGAATTATTTTGGCACGTGACACTTTCTCTAAAAATACTTCTGTATCTGATGTTTGGTCAGCCCAAATCTCATTGAGATATATTTTTGGAAAATAATTTCTAATTTTTAACTTTAAAACCTCTCAAAATTTTGAGAGGTTTTTTTATGTAATACGATTTAGTATCTTTACCAGCTAAAATTTTTGATATGTTTAAATTAATTCATTCCGGCATTTCTTATTTAGTGGTTTTATTAGTATTGTTTACTTTGGTAAATGCTTTGGTAAAACTTAAATCCAGAAGTTCTTATAAAATAAATGACTATTACATTGCTTTAACGGCTACTTTTTTTGTTAAAATTCAACTGATTTTAGGCGTATTTTCTTATTATTTTTCTACCTACTATCAAACCTTACGTGAAGTTGGTTTTAAAGTTGTGATGAAAGATTCTACCTTGAGATTATATATTATGGAGCATCCTTTAATGATGCTGATTGCCATCACTTTAATAATCATCGGATTTTATAAACACAAAAAACAACAAGACTGTTCCGTTAAATTCAAAACTTTAGCTTGGTATTTTGGTATAGCTTTCGTTTTAATTTTAAGCAGAATTCCTTGGGATCAATGGTTTAAAGCTTAAATTCTCTTATGGGTATTTTAAAAAATATCATTTCTTTTCCACTGTCCGTCATTCAAAATTTCTTTTTCGGATTGACATTAGTAATATTTGATATTCTTCAACGGATTAGTCGCAATTTATTTGGTTATGCTACTCATAAAAAAACAGTGGATTGGATGACTTATCTTATCCTGTTTTCATTGCGTTTCGTTGGAACGAAAATAAAATTTCATGCTATATCTTCTTTGCCAAAAGACGTTCCGTTGATTATTGTATCGAACCATCAAAGTTTTTTTGATTTACCTCCTATTGGTTGGTTTTTTAGGAAACATCATCCAAAATATGTTTCAAAAATTGAATTAGGAAAAGGGATTCCCGGAATTTCCTATAATTTAAAACACGGCGGCTCGGTATTAATCAACCGAAAAGACGCTAAACAATCTATCACAGCGCTCACCGCATTTGGTAAATACATCGAAAAAAACAATTATGCCGCCATTATTTTTCCGGAAGGAACCCGAAGTAAAGACGGAATTCCAAAACCTTTTCTTGAAAGTGGTTTGAAGATACTGATAAAATATGTACCGTCTGCCTATATTGTTCCTCTTACGATTAACAATGCTTGGAAAATTTCAGTTGGAAATTCCTTTTTTAGACCTTTAGGAATTACTATTTCCATAACGGTTCATGAACCCATTGCGGCGAATTCTATGCCTTTTGATGACTTATTTAAAGTGGTTGAAGAAAGGATTAAAAGTACTGTTACAGTAATTTAAAATCATCTTTATCATTTAAAAAAGGGAGTTTTTCACGCACTTTATTTAAATTGATTTTATCAAGTATGGTACTGCTAATTTGTTCCTGATTTTCATTGGTAGTTATGAGATCTGCTCCATAAGCATCTAACACTATAGAATGTCCTGAATATTCAAAATCATTAGCATCTATTCCTACCCGATTCACTCCAATAGTATATGCCATATTTTCAATGGCTCTTGCTTTCAACAAAGTGTCCCAAGCAAAAATACGTGGTTTTGGCCAACTGGCAATATAAATTAGCAAATCATAATTTTCCGTATTTCGAGCCCAAACGGGAAAACGTAAATCATAACAAATAAGCGGAAAAATTCTCCATCCTTGATATTCAATTAATAATTGTTGAGTACCTGCAGTATAAGTATGATGTTCATTCGCTAAGGTAAATAAGTGTTTTTTATCGTAAAATTGGATAGAACCATCAGGAAATGCAGCAATTAAGCGGTTGTAATATTTATTATCTTCTTCAATAATAGCACTCCCAAGTAAAAGGCATTTCTTTTCTGATGCTATTTGAAGCATCCATTTTACCGTTTTTCCATCCATGGTTTCAGCTAATGGTTTCGGATTCATTGTAAATCCGGTAGTAAACATTTCGGGCAACACGATTAAATCTGTTTGAGAAATCTTACTGATTTTTTTTTCAAAATTCTTGAGATTAGCGTTTTTATCTTCCCAAATTAAATCAGCTTGAATAATTGTGACCCGAAGTTGCTCTTTCATATGTAAATAATTTATTGTTTTTTAATTGTCATCCCGATATATCGGGACAAGCCATGGAATAGATCCGTTTGATTGAAATATTTTTATCAATTATTATGTTTTTTCAAACATGGCTATTCCATAATTTTAACTTTACTCTAAAGATAAACTAAAAAATCCTGAACTAAATAAGTTCAGGATTAGTGCTCATCAAAAAATATTAAAAAATACTTGCTGATAAATATTCTCGGTTCATTCGGGCAATGTTTTCTAAAGAAATTCCTTTCGGACATTCTACTTCGCACGCTTCAGTGTTGGTACAGTTCCCAAATCCTTCTAAATCCATTTGACGTACCATGTTCAAAACCCGTTCTTTAGCTTCAATTCTACCTTGAGGTAAAAGGGCAAACTGCGAAACTTTAGCCGAAACGAATAACATAGCCGATGAGTTTTTACAGGTCGCAACGCACGCTCCACATCCAATACAAGCGGCTGCATCCATGGATAGATCAGCATTATGTTTTGGAATTAAAATAGAATTAGCATCAGTGGTATTGCCAGAGGTATTTACAGAAATAAATCCACCCGCTTGTTGAATACGTTCAAAAGCCATTCTATCTACAATTAAATCTTTAATTACCGGAAATGCTTTAGCTCTAAACGGTTCTATATAAATGGTGTCACCGTTTTTAAATTTACGCATGTGTAACTGGCAAGTTGTGATTAATCGATCCGGTCCGTGTGCTTCTCCATTGATAAATAACGAACACATGCCGCAAATTCCTTCTCTACAATCGTGGTCAAAAGCAACGGGCTCTTCACCTTTTTTTACTAAATCTTCGTTAAGTACATCCAACATTTCTAAAAATGACATGTGTTCAGAAATATCAGTTACTTTATAATCGACCATTTTGCCCTTAGTTTGAGCATTTTTTTGGCGCCATACTTTTAGTGTTAAATTCATATTCATGGCATATCTTATTTATAGGATCGTGTTTTAAATTCTAACTCTTCAAATTTTAATTCTTCTTTATGTAAAACTGCTTCGCTTGGTTTTCCGGTATATTCCCAAACAGCAACATAAGCGTAATTGGCATCGTCACGCATGGCTTCTCCTTCTTCTGTTTGATATTCTTCACGGAAATGTCCACCACAAGATTCATTTCGTTCCAAGGCATCTTTAGCAAATAATTCTGCCAATTCCAGGAAATCAGCAACTCTAGCCGCTTTTTCCAATTCAGGATTCAGTTCATTCATTGCTCCCGGAACTTTTACATTTTTCCAGAAATCTTCACGTACTTGCTGAATTTCTACAATCGCTTCTTTTAATCCTTGTTCTGTACGTCCCATTCCAACTTTATTCCACATAATTTTTCCTAATTTCTTGTGGAAATAATCAACAGAATGAGTCCCTTTATTATTGATGAAAAACTCTAAACGCTCTCTGATGGCCTTTTCAGCTTCATCAAATTCAGGTGTATTTGTTGGAATTGCCCCTGTTTTGATATCTGGCGCTAAATAATCACCAATCGTATATGGAAGTACAAAATATCCATCGGCTAAACCTTGCATTAAAGCCGAAGCGCCTAAACGATTTGCTCCGTGGTCAGAAAAATTAGCTTCGCCAATACAATACATTCCGGGGACGGTGGTCATTAAGTTATAATCAACCCAAAGTCCACCCATGGTGTAATGTGTAGCCGGATAAATCATCATTGGTGTTTTATACGGATTTTCATCAATAATTTTTTCATACATCTGAAACAAGTTTCCATATTTTTCATTGATTACTTTTTCGCCTAATTCAATGATTTTTTCCTGCGTTGGATTGTGAATACCCAATACAAATGCTTTTTCTTTTCCGTAACGATTAATTGCTGTTGAGAAATCTAAATACACCGCTTCTCCGGTGGCATTTACACCATAACCGGCATCGCAACGCTCTTTTGCAGCACGCGATGAAATATCTCGTGGTGCTAAATTACCAAACGATGGATAACGACGCTCTAAATAGTAATCTCTATCTTCTTCAGCAATTTGGGTTGGTTTTAATTTTCCTTGCTGAATTGCTTTCGCATCTTCCAGTTTTTTAGGAACCCAAATCCGTCCATCATTACGTAATGACTCAGACATCAAGGTTAATTTAGATTGATAATCGCCAGAACGCGGAATACAGGTTGGGTGAATTTGGGTAAAACAAGGGTTGGCAAAATACGCTCCTTTTTTATGAGCTTTCCATGCAGCAGTTGCGTTTGAACCCATGGCGAGGGTAGATAAATAATACACATTTCCATATCCACCAGATGCAATTACAACAGCGTGCGCAGAATGACGTTCAATTTCACCGGTAATCATATCGCGTGCTATAATTCCTCTTGCTTTTCCATTGACAATCACCACATCTAACATTTCATGGCGGTTAAACATTTGAATTTTACCACGAGCAATTTGACGATTCATTGCAGAATAAGCACCTAACAACAATTGTTGTCCGGTTTGTCCTTTAGCATAAAAAGTTCTGGAAACTAAAGTTCCTCCAAAAGAACGGTTGTCTAATTGTCCGCCGTAATCTCTTGCTAACGGAACACCTTGCGCCACACATTGGTCAATGATATTACTCGAAACTTCTGCTAAACGATAAACGTTGGCTTCGCGCGAACGGTAATCCCCTCCTTTTATGGTGTCATAAAATAAACGGTAATCAGAATCTCCATCACCCATATAATTTTTTGAAGCATTGATTCCTCCTTGAGCAGCAATTGAGTGTGCTCTTCTTGGCGAATCTTGGTAAGCAAATGCTTTAACGTTGTACCCTTGTTCTGCTAATGTAGCAGCCGCAGAACCTCCTGCCAAACCAGTTCCTACAACAATGATATCTATATTACGTTTGTTTGCAGGATTAACTAAGTTAATTTTGTCTTTATATTTTGTCCATTTATCTTTTATTGGACCTTCTGGTATTTTTGAATTTAAAGTCGACATAATTGAATAAGATTAATGGTTAAAATGATGAAATAATGCAATTATTATAAATCCTAAAGGAACTGCAATCGCATAAAATTTCCCAAATGATTTCAGACAGCTGGTGTATTTATTGTTAAATCCAATCGATTGAAAAGCTGACTGAAATCCGTGTAATAAATGCAATGCCAATAAGATAAAAGCAACTACATAAGCAACTACTCTCCATGGATTGGCAAATTTATGTTGTAATTCTGTAAAATAACGAAAACTGGTTTCGCCTTCAAACTGACCCGACATATCCCCAAGGATATATTTTGTGTTGATTTCTGGAATCCAAAAATCAACAAAATGTAAAACAATAAATGCTAAAATAACACCGCCGCTGATAATCATATTTCTTGACATCCAAGTGGCATTGGCAGCACCATTGTATTTAACATATTTAACGTTCCTCGATTTTCTATTTTTAATTTCCAAAACGAAACCCAGTACAAAATGAAATACAACACCTAAAATAAGTATAGGTTGCAATGCAAATTGGATTAGTGGATTTGTTCCCATAAAGTGAGATAACTCATTAAATACGTTTTCACCAAATAATGATGTTAAGTTAACTGCTAAATGAATAATTAAGAAGAAAATAAGGAATAATGCCGAAAGTGCCATCGCAACCTTTTTGGCAATTGATGAAGATAAAAATCCGCTCATTTTATTAAAAATTTGAGATAATGATTAGCAAATATAAAACATAGAAATTGGACACACTATTGAATTAATTGATTTTTAATCAATTTAGAATGATTATAAGTTATCTGCAAAAATAAAATATTTTGTTAAATTAAATTAACTGTTTTGTATATCAATGAAATAAATTCTACTTTTCAATTTCAAACAAAACTATTCAAACTGATGAAAAAAATACTTTACTTCTTTTTCTTCGTTTCTTTAATCGCTTTTTCACAACAATTACCTATTGAAAAGTTTAAAGGAATGAAACCTCGATCTATCGGTCCCGCAGGAATGAGTGGTCGAATTACTGCTGTTGACGTTGTTAATAATCAACCGGAAATAATTTACGCTGGCGCCGCTTCAGGTGGTGTTTGGAAATCTGAAAGTGGCGGCATAGAATGGGAACCTATATTTGACAAACAGCCCATTCAAGCTATTGGTGCCATTACTATTCAACAAAGTAATCCGGATGTGATTTGGGTAGGAACCGGTGAAGGAAATCCGAGAAACAGCTTAAACGGAGGTTATGGAATCTATAAAAGTTTGGATGGCGGTAAAAACTGGCAATTGATGGGTCTGGAAAAAACCCGCAATATCCATCGAATTATCATCGATAGAGACAATCCAAATACTGTTTATGTGGCTGCAATCGGATCTCCTTGGGGAGAACATCCGGAAAGAGGTGTTTTTAAAACTACTGATGGCGGAAAAACATGGGAAAAAATCCTATTTGTAAACAACAGAACCGGTGCTGCCGATTTGGTAGTGGATAGTTCTAATCCCAATAAATTAATTGCGGCTATGTGGGAACACAAACGCGATCCGTGGTTTTTTAAATCGGGTGGTGAAGGCTCTGGAATTTACATTTCCTATGATGGTGGAAAAAACTGGAGTAAAAAAACAGAAGATGATGGTTTGCCTAAAGGAAACTTAGGAAGAACAGGTTTGGCAATATCTGCCAGCAATCCAAAAATTGTATATGCTTTAGTTGAAGCTGAAAAAAATGGACTTTACAAATCTGAAGATGGCGGATTTAAATGGAAAAAAGTCAATGATTCTGACAATATCAACAATCGTCCATTTTATTATGCAGAAATCTATGTTGATCCACTCAATGAAAATCGCCTTTACAGCATTCATACTTATGTAACCGTTAGTATTGACGGCGGAAAATCTTTTGAAGAATTAATGCCCGCTTACAATACTTCAAAAGGTGTGCACCCTGATCATCACGCGTGGTGGATTCATCCCTCTAATCCAAATTATATCATCGATGGAAATGACGGTGGGTTAAACATCTCACATGATCGTGGAAAAACATGGCGCTTTGTGGAGAATCTTCCGGTAGGACAATTCTACCACATAAATGTTGATAATGAATTTCCCTATAATGTTTACGGCGGAATGCAAGATAACGGTTCTTGGTTCGGCCCTTCCAGTGTTTTGAAAGATCAAGGAATTCGAAACTCCTATTGGCAAGAAGTGATGTTTGGCGATGGTTTTGATGTTGTTCCTGATTTAAAAGACAATCGCTACGGATATGCCATGTCTCAAGGTGGAAATGTTGGACGTTTTGATAAACTTACAGGAAATGTTAAGAACATCAAACCTACACATCCTGATCTAAAAATGAAACTTCGTTTTAATTGGAATTCAGCCATTGCCATTGATCCATTTGATGGAGAAACTGTTTATTTTGGGAGTCAATTTGTGCATAAATCAACCAATAAAGGACATGAGTGGAAAATTATTTCCCCCGATTTAACCACTGATAATCCGGAAAAACAAAAACAACACGAAAGTGGCGGATTAACCATGGATGCCACCGGAGCAGAAAATCATTGTACCATTTTAGCCATTACACCAAGCACTTTAGAAAAAGGGTTGATTTGGATTGGAACTGATGATGGAAATGTTCAAATTACCCGAAATGGAGGTGAAACCTGGACTAATTTGTCGCAAAATATCAAAGGAATGCCTGCCGGAAGTTGGGTTGCACAAATAAAAGCTTCTACCTTTAATCCTGCTGAAGCGTTTGTGGTAGTTAATAATTATCGCAATTTTGATTTCAAGCCATATTTATTCCGTACGCGTGATTATGGAAAAACTTGGGAAAGTTTACTCGATAAAAAAGAAGAAACTTTTGGATACACTTTATCATTAGTCCAAGATACAGAAGCTAAAAACCTACTATTTTTAGGAACCGAATACGGTTTATATTTCAGTATTGATGAAGGAAAGAATTGGACAAAATGGACAGAAGATTATCCATCAGTTCCAACGATGGATTTAGTGATTCATCCAACACAACACGATTTGGTCATCGGAACTTTTGGTCGTTCGTTTTGGATTTTAGATGATATCCGTCCGTTGCGCGAATTGGCAAAAACAGGTGTCACGCTTTTAACCAAATCCCTCAAAATATTTGAGCCCAACAAGGCATTTATTACCGAAAAACAACAACCAACCGGAACTCGATTTGGTGCAAATGCTGTTTACAATGGTGAAAATAAACGTGATGGTGCTATGATTAGTTACCTCTTCAACAAACCAATTGAAATTAAGGAATCGAAAAAAGAAACAAAAGAAACTGTTAAATCAACATCTGATTCTAAACAAAAAAATGATTCTATAATGGTAACTGTTTACAATCAGGAAAATAAATTAATACGCACTTTAAAACAAAAAACTCCAACAGAAAATGGTATTCATAGAATGTATTGGGGTTTGGATGAAAAAGGAGTTAACAGACCTTCCAGAAGTTCTTCTCAACGCGGAAGAAATTTTGAACCGCGCGGCGTTACCGTACTTCCCGGGACTTATAAACTGGTTCTTTCATTCGGAAAAGAAAAAGATTCTACTGTGATTTCCGTAAAATATGACCCTCGAATTG
Organism: Flavobacteriaceae bacterium; assembly: GCA_030683815.1. Classification (GTDB taxonomy): domain Bacteria; phylum Bacteroidota; class Bacteroidia; order Flavobacteriales; family Flavobacteriaceae; genus JAGXRT01. Next base: position 217,297 of record JAUXPJ010000020.1, on the reverse strand, counting down.
ATATGACTACAGAAGCGCTGGAAGCCAAATACCAACTGTTGAAAGATGCTGAAAATACAATGGAGCAAATGGCTAATATCAGTCAACAGCTCAATGAATCCAAAGAAATTGTTAAACAATATAAAAAACAAATCGGCGATTTAAAAGATAATAAACACGCAGATTTACTCAAAAAACATGATTCAATTACGAAGCAACTGGATAGTTTTATCGATGAATTATTAGGCAAAGAAGATAAACGCCAAGGAATTACGAGAAGTCCTGATCCAACTATCGTATCCAATTTAGCTACCGCTTTTTCCTATATTAATGATTTAATGCAACTTCCCGGAGCTACAGAAAATCAATTGTTGGAAAATGCTGTAAAAGTCTTTGATGCCTATAAAATTAAGGTCAATACCTTTTATAAAAATGATTGGGTTGACTTTAAAAATCAGGTTGAAAAATTAAATCTGAGTTTGTTTAAGGAGTCTAAGACGTTTTAACAGCATTTGTTGAGATCAAAAAATCCCGAATAAAATCGGGATTTTTTATTGAATTATCTCACTTCAAAAGTTTGTGAATTTACCCGCTAAAACGGGACGTTTTCTTTCCATTAAAAATTAAATCTTGGATTTACTATGGTATTGTATATTGAACCAAATGAATAATTTAAACCAGTACTTATAAAATAATTATACCCTGATTTCACTTGTTGTTGTCTCAATAATAATTCTTCCAAAGACAAATTTCTACCTGCTAAATTTATTTGATTATCAGTAATACTATAGTTGCCACTTATATTGAATGATAAGCCCTTGAGTATTCTAAAATTAGTACCTAGGTGAAAAGAGAATTGATTTAGATCTGAATCATGTAAAAAACTTTGATAAGATACTTCACTTGTTATATTTCCCCAATTTTGTTTTACACTTCCCCCTAAATTTAAACCGTGCTCCCATAAAAATTCTTTCTCTTTATTAAAAATAGTTTTTTCTGCATAATTATTCTGAATACCACCTATTTTATAAGATATTGTTAATTGCTTTTTTGAAGAATCTTTATATGAAAAGAAATTATACTCAATAGCAGGTTTAAACGATGAATAGAAAGAATAATTATTGTACGTTGATTTTCCTACAGTTGCAAACGCTCCAACTGACCAATGGCTATTAATACTTACAACATCATATAAATTAATATTGGTAGACTTTCGTTTAGATATAATGTCCACATTATCATACGTAAAAACTGATTTGCTATTATTAAGTCTTGCTCTTAAATAAAATTTATTCTTTTCAGTAACTTGTTTAACTGTTGCGCTAAAACTTAAATTTTCATCTTGGCTAGTTTCTTGTCCATAAAAAAAACCGTCAATACCCAAATTAAATACCCATTTATTCCAAGGATCTTTTTCATCTTCTATAGGGCCAGAAATTTCTTTTTCAATTTGAATTGTAATTTTATCTTGCTTGCCATTTTTTATCCAATAGCGTATTAACCCAAGTTTAATATTTTTAAAAATCAAATCTCTAACTTCATTATCTGTATTATCAGCATTGGTTGAAAAAATTAATTTGTCTTGAATTTCATTATAGTTATTTTGACCTGTAAATTCAATTTCATAAGTATCGGCTCCGCTTCCATTTTGTTGAGTTCTAAATAATAAAATAACATCTGCAAATTTTTGATCTCTTACAAATTCAACAAAAGTCAAATTTTGTTTAATGTAAGTTTCGTCGCAATAATTACAGTTTAAGAAAATTTTTAGGTTTGGCTGATTCTCCTGGGAAAATAAATAGCCGCTTGCCAATAAAGTAAGTAGAAGTGTAATTTTTTTCATAACATTTTTTATAGATTAATACTTTTTAAAAGTATCAATAATTTTTAAAAGTATTAATAATTATCCCTCAAAAAGATTGGGTTGACTTTAAAAATCAGGTCAAGAAATTAAATCTGAGTTTTGTTTAAGGAATCAAAGACGTTTTAAAAGGGTTTGTTGAAACAAAAAATCCCGAATAAATCGGGATTTTTTTGAATTATTTCACCTCAAAAGTTTGTGAAACTTCGCTTATTACAACTGAATATTTTCCTTTAATAAAGTAGAAGTTTTTATTTTTTGCTTCGGTAATTACTGCATCTTTAAACTTTTTTAAATACGCTGATTTTCCTTTTTCAGAATACGTTAAATTAAATGAAGTATAATTAAAACCGACATCTGCTCTCACTTCAATGGTATTTAATTCAATTCCATCTTCAGATTTAATCATCATTTGATAAATTCCTGCTTTAGCAGCATAAAACGGAATGTTCAGTTTCGGTTCAGAGGGTTCTAACCATTTGCTCCACGAACTTCCCCAATTTTTAGAAAATCCAATCGATTCCAATTCAAAAATAAAAAGATCTTTATTCTTGGTTTTTTCAAATTGTTGTAGAGGCGCTATATTCGCTTTATAAATGGAGCGTCCGTGGGTTCCAATCAATAAATCTTTGGCTTCTTTCTGAATTACCAAATCGTGAACGGCAACTTTGGGCAAATCTTTTTGAAATTCTTGCCATACAATTCCGCCATCCAAAGAAACAAAAACGCCATTATCATTTCCTACATACAATAATTTTTCATTTTCAGCATCTTCTCTAATCACATTAATTGGGAAGTTTGGTAAATTGTTGCTGATAGATTTCCAAGTGGTTCCCTTATCCTCAGAAACAAATAAATAGGGTTTAAAATCATCATTTCGGTAACCGTTTAACGCCACATAAACGCGTTCTTTTTTATGAGATGATGCTACAATTCTGGAAACCCATAATTCTTTTGGAAAAGAATCTGAAATTTTAGTCCAGCTTCCGCCGCCATTATCAGAAAAATGAACCAATCCATCATCGCTACCAACATACAACATTCCGAATTGCAACGGACTTTCAGCAATAGTTGTCAGCGTACCGAAAGCTACATTTCCTTTTTTGCCGCCCAGGGTTAAATCGGCTGAAATAGCCGTCCAATCATCGCCTTTATTTAGTGATCGATGTAATTTATTACTTCCGAAATATAAAATATCCTGATTGTGAACTGAAAGATGAATAGGCGTTTGCCAATTAAATCGCAAAGGTATTTCGCCTAATTCGTGTTTGGGCTGAATCGGCGTTCTTTTTTCGGTTTTGGTGTCGATGCGGTAATAATTTCCAAATTGAAATCCGGTATAAACAGTGGTTTTATCTCTGTTGTCAATTTCAACCTGCATGCCATCGCCACCTAAAATAGATTGATAAGGATATTGTCCTTCTTGATACCAATCTACCGATGGTTTATAAGTACTCGGCCCCTTCCAAACGCCGTTATCTTGCAATCCGCCGTACACATTATAAGGTTTTGCATTGTCTGTATTGATGGCATAAAACTGCCCAACTGCCGGCGTATTGCATTTTATCCAATTTTCTCCATCATCATAAGAAATATTGACTCCACCGTCATTTCCATTGATAAGATGACCGTTTAAATTGGGATTAATCCAAAGCGAATGATGGTCAACATGTACATTTTCTGCGTTAATGGGCGTAAAAGTTTTACCGCTATCTTTCGATTTTAAAATAGGAACACCATAAATATAAATTTGTTCTTGATGTTTTGGATGCACATAAATATGACCAAAATAATAACCATAAGAGAAATAAATATCATCCAAATAACCATCGTGCGACTTTCTCCAGGTTTTCCCGCCATCTTCTGATTTGTAAACCTCTGAACCGATAACGGGCGTATCAAATAATTCAGAATTGGCATCTTCTAAATAATGGGCAATATCTGCCGGTTTAACCGTTCCGCTTTTGATCAAATTCTTCACATTTTCTGCGCGGTATTTTTCTTGAAATCCGTTTTCTTTTAAAAAGTTATTGAGTTTTTTATTGTCTAATTCTAAAAACGTTTCAACACTCATCGATTTAAAATCATCTTTAACCAATTGATTTTCATCCTTCTTTTTATCTTCTTTTATTCTTCTGAATTGATTGTCATGAATGGCGTAAATAATGTTTTCATTAAACGCCGCTAATCCAATTCGGCCGACGCCATTACCGGTTGGAAATCCACTTTCAGGAGTCGAAATTTTTTGCCAAGTATCACCGGCATCGGTACTTTTATAGATGCCCGAATTGGGACCGTTTCCTTCAAAATGCCACGCTTTTCTGTCGCGTTGCCAAGCGGCGGCGAACATCACCTTAAAATTATCCGGTGCTGCCGATAAATCAATGACACCCGTTGCATCGTTAATAAACAAAGTGTGTTTCCAAGTTTTTCCACCATCGGTAGTTTTAAAAATTCCGCGTTCCTTGTTGGTGGTGTATAAATGACCAATAACTGCTACGATTACTTCATTTGGATTCTTTGGATTGATAGAAATTCGGCTGATGTGATGCGAATCGGTAAGTCCGACATTCGTCCAAGTTTTACCTTTATCAATACTTTTTAACAGTCCGATTCCGGCATAAGATGAACGTGATGAATTGTTCTCGCCGGTTCCAACCCAAACAGTTCCGTTTTTCCAATCAACAGCAATATCGCCTATATTTTGAGTGGGCGAATTATCCATCATAGGAGCAAAAGTAGTTCCGTTGTTGTTGGTGTACCACAATCCGCCGGAGGCATAAGCTACATAAAATTCGGATGGTTTATCCGGATTTACATCTAAATCTACCACTCGCCCGCTCATAATAGTGGGACCAATATTATTAAAAGGTATATTTTTAACTAAATTTTGCGCATTAATGCCTAAAGACATTAAAAATAATAACACGATAAATTGTAATTTTTTCATACAGTTTGGTTAAAGTTATAGTTGTGTTTGAATTAAACGATATATTAATAATGCAATTCGTTGGGTTTGTAGTTTTAGTTGATTTAAGTTGATGTTCTCATTAAACGAATGAGCACCGCTGCCCAATGCTCCGAGTCCGTCTAATCCGTCAACATAATCAGCCACAAAAGAGATATCTCCGGCTCCGCGTTTTCCCGGATCATGCACTTTTACTTCGCCTTGATTTAAATCTAAACTCACTTGGTTTAATACTTTGAGCAATTGATAATTTCCATCCGTAGGTTTCATAGGCGGAAAATGATGTTTAAAACTGATTGTTGCGCTTGTTTGTGGTAAATTTTTAGATACTATTTCGCGCATTTTGGTTTCTATTTGCTGAATTTGTTCTCGTGAAATACAACGCAAATCGCCGTGAACAAATGTCTTTTCAGGAACAATATTACTTTTCCCTTCTGAAAATCCAGAATTGTTTTCAGCATCGTATTGAACAGTTGACCCTCCTAAAATTACACTGGCATTAAAGGTTACAAAGGTTTCCGGCAATTCTTGATAAAAAGAATTCAAAATACGGGCCGTTTCAAAAATGGCTCCGGCACCGGTATTTTCACTAAATATTCCTGAGGAATGGGCTCTTTTCCCAGTAACCTCTAATTCCCAACTACTAGAACTTCTTCGAGCAACAGTTGCATACTGAAAACCGGTAGCAGTTTCAAAACCCAAGGCAACGTTACTTCGTTTGGCTGCATCAATCAAATCTTTACGACTCATTGAAATCGGATTTCCAGTATCTTCTTCATCACCGGTAAAAGCCGCAATAATTTGAGCATTGTTAAGTACACCAGCTTGTTTTAGTGCTTTAAGAGCATATAAAATAAGGACGTTTCCGCCTTTCATGTCATTAATTCCAGGTCCGTATGCTATACTGTCTTTTCGAATGTAGGTTTGGAATGGACTGTTTTCTTCAAAAACCGTATCAAAATGTCCGATGAGTAAAATCTTTTTTCCTATTACCTTTTTTGGGGTAGTTTCTGCAAAAAAATGCCCGGCTCGATTTACTTCTGAGGCTTGTTCAATCCAACGCGTAGTAAATCCGATTTGCTGAAACGATTCTTTAAAAACATCTGCCACTTTTTTAACCCCATCTTGATTCATGGTTCCGCTATTGATATTAACGGTTTTTTCTAACAATTGAATCGCTTCTTCGTGGTTTTTAGAAACTAAATCGATTATTTTTTGTTCTGTTTTACTAATTTGTTGTGCTATACTTGAAGTTGAAATCAGCAACAAAATTGCGAATCCTATTTTTATTGAAAATTGATGCATTTTTTAATAGGTCTTAGTCATTTCGGCATCAACAACAATGATAAAAGTTGCCCTGTTTTTGTCTTCTTTTGCTAAGGATTTCAAATTTTCTTGTTCAGAAGTTGCAATAGTTACAATCTTTAAATGCGGTTCTTTTCTTTTTAAATACCAGCCAATTCCTTCAAAATAATCGGAATGAAAAGTGCCGTTATAGTGAATAAACAATTTATCTTTTTCTCTATTTTGAAGAATGAAATGAGCCATAGTGGCATCCTTAACAGCTTGTGCTTTTGGTAAATTATCACCACCGTGTCCTGCTGCCATTGTTAACATTTTTTGATAACCGGGTAAAGAGCCATCATATTCTATGGGCAACGGAGCAATCCATTTTTTGTACACCATCGGGAAAGTGTCTAATACTTGAAATCCGTTTTTATACACCATATTGGCATATGTTCTGGGGATATTGGTAGCTACAAATTTAATTTGATTTTTCTTGGCGAAATCTAACAGTGGTTTATAATCGGTGCTAAAATTATTCCAAAGACGTGCTGTAATTTCCAAATCTTTAGCCGTTATATGACCAGCAATGTATTCACTTACACAATTTTGGTTATCGGCTTCAAACATTTCGGCACCTAAAGTCAGTGCTCTTTTTTCATGTAAATCTTGTAAAGTAGCGTATTGCAACCAATGTGTAATGGGATTGTTGTGCAATTCTCCAAACAATACCACCTCTGCTTTACTCATTTCTTTAAGCATTTTTTGATAAGTCACTTTTTTACCCGATGCATTAAAAATTTGATAAGCTGGCTTATTTTGAGAAAATCCTAAGGATGTAATCAAAATAATAATCAAAAAAATATGGAATTTTTTCATGGTTTAATGGATTGATTCCTTACAAATGTATAAATTTGAATCATAAATAACTATACTATTAACCAGACGAAAGAATATAGATAATAGATTAAAGATATTTGTGATAGAAATCAATTGTTAATCACATTTTATTTTCCCTATATATATTACCGTCGATTTGCTAACTAGTTGAATAAGGATAGTTAAAATATACTTTTAAATTCTTCTCAATTAAAAACATCATTATAAATGAAATATTTACCAATAGATTGCCAATTATTTATCAAAAACAGAGCGAAATTTGCTGAAAAAATGCAACCAAATTCATTAGCTGTCTTCAACTCAAACGATATTTATCCGATAAGTGCCGATAGCACTTTGCCGTTTGCACAACATCGTGATATCTTCTATTTATCAGGAGTTGATCAGGAAGAAAGCATTTTGGTTCTTTTTCCTGATGCGCCAAAACCTCAGCACAGAGAAATGCTCTTTTTAAAAGAAACCAATGACTATATCGCTGTTTGGGAAGGTGAGAAATTAACCAAAGAAAAGGCCTTTGAAACTACCGGAATTAAAACCGTTTATTGGCTTCAGGAATTTGAGAAAATCTTTTTTGAATTGATGACTCAGACCGAAAATGTTTATATCAATACCAATGAACATTATCGCGCCAAAATTGAAACCGAAACGCGTGAAGCCCGTTTTGTAAAATGGTTACAACAAAAATATCCGGGACATACTTATTTGAGAAGTCAGCCCATTATACAAAGAATCCGTTCGGTCAAAGAACCGCAAGAAATTGCCTTGATACAAAAAGCTTGTAATATTACCGAGAAAGGATTTCGTCGAATTTTAGGATTTGTAAAACCCAAAGTAACTGAATATGAAATTGAGGCAGAATTTATCCATGAATTTATTAAAAATCGTGCTGGCGGATTTGCCTATACGCCAATTATAGGCAGTGGTTACAATGCTTGTGTATTACATTATATAGAAAATAATCAAGTTTGTAATGAAGGTGAAGTTATCTTGATGGATGTCGGAGCGCAATATGCTAATTATAGTTCAGATTTAACCCGATGCGTACCGGTTTCTGGAAAATTTACCCAACGCCAAAAGGATGTTTACAATGCCGTTTTACGTGTTAAAAATGAAGCTGCCGCTATGTTAGTAGTTGGAAATGATTGGACACAATACCACGTTGAAGTGGGTAAAATTATGACCCAAGAATTAATCGGATTGGGTTTAATTACTGAAGATGAGGTGAAAAATGAAAATCCGGATTGGCCCGCTTATAAAAAACATTTTATGCACGGCACTTCGCATCACATTGGTTTAGATACCCATGATTACGGAATTTTAACAGAGCCCATGCAAGCCGGAATGGTGTTTACCGTTGAACCCGGAATTTATATTCCGGCCGAAAACTTAGGAATCCGTTTAGAAGATGATTATGTGATTCAGGAAAGTGGCGCACCCTTTAATTTGATGGCGAACATTCCAATTACAGTTGAAGAGATTGAAGCGTTGATGAAATCGTAAATTTTATTTGTCAGACTGAGGGATAATTTTTATACTAAAAAAAGCAATATAAAATGACGTATGTGAGTTGTAAGCAATTCTAATTCCCCTCTTGAGAGGGGTTAGGGGTGTGTTTTTTAATTTTACTAAATACTTGTTAATCTTGTAATTAAACAAAAGCGTCATTGGCAGCTAGAAAAGTTTAACGTTACTCGAAAACTGTGACTGAAAACTGAAAACTGCAACTGAAAACAGCTAAAAGATAATAGAAAAAAGTCCGTCTTTTATCTGTTATCTTTTTTCTTTTGTCTGATTAATAATCAGGATTTTTTTATCTTTATGGGTATGGAAATACTTCACTATAAAAATGCTGATATTCATTTCTCTTCTCACGGCAAGGGTCGAGTGGTGGTTTTGTTGCACGGATTTTTAGAAAATTTGACGATGTGGGATGATATTATTCCTGAATTAGCATCAAAATATCGTGTAATTGCTATTGATTTATTAGGTCATGGAAAGACTGAAAACATCGGATATATCCATTCAATGGAAGACCAGGCATTGATGGTAAAAGCAGTTCTTGATTCGCTAAATTTATATAGATATGTAATGATTGGTCATAGTATGGGAGGTTATGTCGGTTTGGCTTTTTCACAACTTTTTTTATCCAATGTAAAAGGATTGTGTTTAATGAACTCAACACCTTTGACTGATTCACCAGAGAAAAAAATAAATCGTGATAGAGCCATTGAAGCTGTTAAACAAAACCATAAGACATTTGTACGCATGTCTGTTCCCAACTTATTTGCGTCCTATAACCTCATAAAATATAAAGATGAAGTTAGTGTTGTTGTTGAACAAGCGTTACAAATGCAAGCTCAAGGAATTATTGCTTCCTTAGAAGGAATGAAATTGCGCAAAAATCAGGTTTTAGCATTAAAAAAATTAAGTGTTCCAACTCAAATAATAATTGGTCAAAATGATGGGGCTATAGACATTGAATCAACATTGCAAAGTGTAGAAAACACCTCCACAGAAATCGTTATTTTTCCTGATGGGCACATGAGTCACATTGAAAATAAATCAGCATTAACAGAAACGCTTCAACTTTTCATCAGGAAATGTTATCGTTAGTTTCTTTCATCAACTACGCTTATGACAGAACACAAATACAGCAGCAAAAAAGCAGGTTTACCGCCGGGAACCCTTATTCATATTGGGAAAAAAAGCAGTAAAGAAGTGAAAATTTCGGTGATGGATTATACCGATACGCATTTTTTTGAATCGGATGATGTCGCTATTGAAGAAACATTTTCGTTAAAAGAAACGCCCGGTATCAGTTGGATTAATGTGGATGGAATTCACAATACCGACATCATTCAATCTTTTGGAACTCATTTTGATTTTCATCCGCTTTTGCTGGAAGATATTATGAATACCTTACACCGTCCTAAATTAGAAGAATTTCAAGATTATCTTTTTTTGACGCTAAAAATGTTGGGAATTGACAAAAAGGGAGAATCTATCATCATAGAACAAATCAGTTTTATTTTGGGAAAAAATTATCTGATTTCCTTTCAAGAACAGGCCGGCGATGTTTTTGAACCTATCCGAATTCGGTTGCGGGAAGCCAAAGGGAATATTAGAAATCGCGGTGCCGATTATCTTTTTTACCGATTAATTGATGCCGTAGTTGACCAATATTTTTTTATTACCGATCATTTAAGTGAACGGATTGACAACTTGGAAGAATTAGTTTTAACCACCCAAACAACGGCTGTTTTACATCAAATTCAAGAATCAAAAAAACAGCTGATTTTATTGCGAAAATCGCTGAGTCCGCTGCGCGAAGCCATCACTTTATTGCAAAAAAATGAAGCAAAATTGATTCAAAAAAATACGCTCCGCTATTTTAATGATGTGTATGAACATATCATTCAGGTCAATGAAAGCATCGAAATGTATCGTGAAATGACTCAAAATTTAACCGATTTATACCAATCTGGCATTAACAACAAAATGAATCAGATAATGCAAGTTTTAACGATTATAGCCACCATCTTTATCCCTCTCACTTTTATTGTCGGAATTTACGGAATGAACTTTGATTATATGCCCGAATTGCGATGGAAATACGGCTATTTCTTTACGTGGGGAATCATGGTGTTGGTCGTTCTTGTTATGTTGATTTATTTTAGACGTAAAAAATGGTTTTAAAAAAAGTGCCAACCACCATCAGTATTTTGGGTTGCGGCTGGTTGGGCGAACCATTGGCCAACTATTTGTCAGCAAATGGATTTAAGGTAAAAGGTTCAACAACATCCGAAGAAAAATTACATCGCTTAATAGCAATCGGAATTGAAACCTATCAATTAAGTTTAGAGTCTTTAAATGAAACGATGCTGCCTTTTTTTGATACGGAGATTTTGATTGTCAACATACCTTCAAAAAATATAGCAGAATTTAATAAATTGATTTCTTTTATTAAAAAGTCAACTATTAAAAAAGTGCTTTTCGTGAGTTCAACTTCAGTTTATCGCGACAATAATAGGGTGATTTATGAAGATACAACGGATAGTTTTTCTGATAGTCCGTTACTGGAAATCGAAAAAATGTTCCAACAAAACCATCACTTTAAAACTACCATTCTTCGTTTCGGAGGTTTGTTTGGTTATACCAGAAAACCGGGTAATTTTTTCCCTTTAGGTAAAAGTATTTCACAACCGGAAGCACCGGTAAATATGATTCACCGCGATGATAGTGTGGCTATTATGCATCAAATCATCCAACAAAATAAATGGAATGAAACTTTTAATGCTTGCGCAGATTTTCATCCCACCAAACGTGAATTTTACACCAAAGCCACTGAAATTGTCGGAAATCCACCACCAAATTTTATCGTAGGAGAATCCTTATCGTTTAAAATCATCAGCAATGATAAACTCAAAAAAGAGCTTAACTATACGTTTAAGCATTCAGATATTTTAAAAGCGTTGGAGGGTTAGTTATTTTCTAAAAGAATTCCAACCTTGAGCGGTCAATTCAATTTGTTGATTGGCTCTTGTGATTAAATTTACACCATCTTTAGCTTCGGTCATATAACCAATAATGGTTAAACTCGGATTTTCCTTTATCTTATCAAAATCTTCCTGGGCAATGGTAAACAGCAATTCATAATCTTCGCCGCCACTCAGTGCTACTGTAGTGCTGTTAATATTGAACTCTTCGCAAGTAGTAATCACTTGTTGATCTAACGGAATTTTATCTTCATACAATTTACACCCAACATTGGATTGTTTGCACAAATGTAATATTTCAGAAGAAAGTCCGTCAGAAATATCAATCATCGATGTTGGCTTTACTTCCAAATCTTTTAATAATTGGATGATATCTTGTCGCGCTTCCGGTTTTAAATGTCGCTCAATCAAATAATCGTAAGCGGTTAAATCGGGTTGCGAATTGGGATTCACCAAAAAAACTTGTTTTTCGCGTTCCAACACTTGCAATCCGAGATAAGAAGCGCCTAAATCGCCACTTACTACCAATAAATCATCTGGTTTTGCACCATTTCTATAAACCACTTCGTCCGGATTTAAAACACCTAAAGCGGTAATGCTAATCAACATTCCTTTGGTAGAACTGGTGGTATCGCCCCCAACCAAATCGACTTGGTATTTTTCACAGGCAAACTTGATTCCGGCATACAATTCTTCCAAGGCCTCTAACGGAAATCGGTTAGAAACAGCGATAGAAACCGTAATTTGAGTGGGCGTTGCATTCATGGCGCATACATCAGAAATATTGACAATGGCAGCTTTATAGCCCAAATGTTTTAGCGGCATATAGCTCAAATCAAAATGCACGTTTTCAATCAATAAATCGGTAGTCATTACCACTTGCCGGTTCTTAAAATCGAGCACTGCGGCGTCATCGCCCACGCCTTTAATGGTTGACGGATTTTTAACTTCGAATTGTTTTGTTAAATGGTCAATTAATCCGAATTCGCCCAATTCAGAAATATCGGTGCTTTTAAAGCTTTTATCTTCTATCATGATGCAAAAATAAGTGTTTATTGAGAATGGCAATTACAGAATCAATTTTATATATATCTGATGACAAATTTAAGACAAAAAGTTAGTATCTTTGCCCTTATTTAGAATCAATCTATATTACAAAATGATTAAAATATCTGAAATTGCAAGAAAAAAAATCATAGACATGATGGGTGAAGAAGGTAAAGATCCCTCTTCAAATTACGTGCGGGTTGGCGTTCAAAGTGGCGGTTGCTCGGGACTTCTATACAATTTATCATTTGACAATCAGCAAAATGAAGGCGATAAAATTGTAGAAAATAATGGCATTAAAATTATTATCGATAAAAAAAGTTTTTTATATATAGTTGGAACAACCCTCGATTTTTCAGGCGGTTTAAACGGCAAGGGCTTATATTTTGAAAATCCGAATGCCAACAGAACGTGCGGGTGTGGGGAGAGTTTTTCGCTATAATTATTGAAAGATTATAAGTTGGAAAGTAATAAAGTTGTAATGTTATAATGTTTTAAAATGGCAAAATTTAATTCATTTGAGGAAATAATTGCTTGGCAAAAAGCAAGAGAACTCAATGCCGAAATTTATAGTATTACAAATATCAATAATGCTTTTTCAAAAGATTTTGGATTGCGAGATCAAATAAGACGTTCATGTATTTCTATTTCATCAAATATTGCAGAAGGATTTGAAAGAGAAACAACCAAAGAGTTTATTCGATTTTTATACATAGCAAAAGCATCCGCAGGCGAATTTCGATCGCAATTATATTTGGCAATTGATTTAAAATATATAAACATCGATAAATTTGAAAAATTGAGCATAAAAATTAACGATATTTCTAAATTGTTAAGTGGTTTAATAAAGTATTTATCATCAACTTTATAACATTCAACATTTTAACATTAAAACTAAAATGAATAAATACACTGAGGACGATTTAAAAAAAGAACTGGAAACCAAGGAGTACGCCTACGGTTTTTACACAGATATTGAAGCTGATAAGTTTCTTGCGGGATTAAATGAAGACGTCGTCAGAGCTATCTCCAAAAAGAAAAATGAACCAGAATGGATGACCGATTGGCGACTTGAAGCTTATCGAATTTGGGAGAAAATGGAAGAGCCGGAATGGGCCAATGTCAAATACACCAAACCAAAATTTAACGAGATAAGTTATTATTCGGCGCCCAAACAAAAACCAAAATTGGATAGTTTAGATGAAGTAGATCCTGAGCTTTTAGAAACATTTAAAAAATTGGGAATTTCATTAGATGAACAAAAACGATTATCTAATGTAGCTGTTGATATTGTGATGGATTCCGTTTCAGTAGCCACCACATTTAAGAAAACATTAGGCGAAAAAGGCATTATTTTTTGTCCGATTTCCGAAGCCATACAAGAACATCCTGAATTAGTAAAAAAATATTTAGGTTCAGTCGTTCCTAAAACTGATAATTTTTACGCGGCGCTCAATTCTGCCGTATTTTCTGATGGTTCCTTTTGTTATATCCCAAAAGGGGTAAAATGTCCGATGGAACTTTCTACCTATTTCAGAATTAACGAAGGTGGAACCGGGCAGTTTGAACGGACTTTAGTCATTGCCGATGCGGGAAGTTATGTGAGTTATTTAGAAGGATGTACCGCTCCGCAACGCGATGAAAATCAGTTACATGCTGCGGTTGTTGAGCTTATTGCTTTGGATGATGCCGAAATAAAATATTCCACCGTTCAAAATTGGTATCCGGGTGATAAAGAAGGTAAAGGAGGCGTTTTTAATTTTGTTACCAAACGCGGATTGTGCGAAACCAACGCCAAAATTTCGTGGACTCAAGTAGAAACAGGAAGTGCTATTACTTGGAAATATCCGTCTTGTATTTTAAAAGGTGATAATTCGGTAGGTGAATTTTATTCGATTGCGGTTACGAATCACCATCAACAAGCTGATACCGGAACTAAAATGATTCACATTGGCAAAAACACCAAAAGCACGATTATTTCTAAAGGAATATCCGCCGGAAAATCACAAAATAGTTACCGCGGATTGGTACGTATCGGTTCAAAAGCTGAAAATGCACGGAATTTTTCACAATGTGATTCACTATTGATGGGCAATAATTGTGGCGCTCATACTTTTCCATATATCGAAGTAAAAAATAAATCGGCTCAAATAGAACACGAAGCAACCACTTCTAAAATTGGAGAAGACCAAGTTTTTTATTGCAACCAACGCGGAATTCCAACCGAAAAAGCCATCGCTTTAATCGTAAACGGATTCAGCAAAGATGTGTTGAATAAATTACCGATGGAATTTGCAGTCGAAGCACAGAAATTGTTGGAAATTTCATTAGAAGGTTCAGTAGGATAATTTGAAAATGAGATAATTTGGAAATGTTTTTAAAGGATTGTAAATAAAAAAATGCTTTGATTTTAAAATATTGAATTTCTCATAAACAAATAAAAACGAAGATAAAAATATTATGTCCTATTTAGAATTTTCAAATTTTCAAATTGGCACATTTTCAAATTAAAAAACAACATTAAACTTTTAAACATTAAACAATGTTATCAATAAAAAACTTACACGCAGGTCTAGAAAACAAAGAAATTCTCAGAGGAATTGATTTAGAAATAAAAGCAGGAGAAATTCATGCCATTATGGGACCCAATGGATCCGGAAAAAGTACGCTTTCATCGGTAATCGCCGGAAACGAAACTTATGAAGTTACCCAAGGTGAAATTCTTTTTGAAAATGAAAGTATTATGGGGTTTTCACCCGAAGAACGTGCTCATAAAGGGGTATTTTTATCCTTTCAATATCCGATAGAAATTCCCGGAGTTACCGTAACCAATTTCATCAAAACAGCTATCAACGAAACCCGAAAATCCAAAGGATTGGAAGATATGCCCGCAAAAGATTTACTGAAACTCATCAGAGAAAAAGCAGCATTATTAGAGATTGACCGCAATTTCTTGTCGCGTTCCTTAAACGAAGGTTTTTCCGGCGGAGAGAAAAAAAGAAACGAAATATTTCAAATGGCGATGTTAGAGCCCAAATTAGCCATTTTGGATGAAACCGATTCCGGCTTAGATATCGATGCATTGAAAATTGTGGCTAACGGAGTGAACAAACTTAAAAATGAGAACAATGCTGTGTTGGTAATTACCCATTATCAACGTTTGTTAGATTATATAGTACCCGATTTTGTACACGTTTTACACAACGGAAAAATTGTAAAATCGGGCGGTAAAGAACTCGCTTTTGAACTAGAGGAAAAAGGATACGATTGGTTAAAATAATTGAGTTTAAATTTAAAGGTTAAAAAGTTACCAGTTTTATTTTTGAAACTTAAAAACACCTTTTTAACTTTAAAACTTTCAACTTTACAACACAAAAACAAAATGGATTTAAAAGAAAAGCTTATTTCTTCGTTTTTAGCGTTTGAAAATTCAACAGCAACCGATACCAACATTCATCAAATACGTTCAGAGAGCTTTCAGCTTTTTGAACAACATGGCTTTCCGTCTAAAAAAGAAGAAGATTGGAAATACACTTCTATCCGAGAAGTTTTAAAACCCGATTATCGTATTTTTTCATCCACAGAAAGTGACATCAATTTAAATGAGGTGAAAAAGTATTTCATCCACGAAATTGATACCTACAAATTGATTTTTGTTAACGGAATCTACAATTCACTTTTATCAACCACCACGCATGATGGAGTCGATATTTGTGTGATGTCATCGGCTTTTACAAAGCCAAAATACAAAATGGTAGTCGATTTTTATTTCAATAAAATCATCAACAAAAATCAACATTTTGCCAATTTAAATACTTCTTTTGCAACAGAAGGTGCTTTTATAAACATCCCAAAAAATGTAGTCGTTTCAAAGCCCATTGAAATCATTTATTTCAATACCGGAACCGATGCTGAATTGATGTTACAACCCCGTAATTTGGTGGTAGTCGGAGAAAATTCTCACGTGCAAATTATGGAACGCCATCAAAGTTTAAAAGAAAATACCGTTTTAACCAATGCTGTTACCGAGATTTTTGCACACAAAAGAGCCATAGTCGATTTTTATAAAATTCAGAACGATTTAGATACCGCTTCACTCATCGATAATACCTTTGTTTCGCAACAAAAAGAAAGTATTGTATCGGTAAATACCTTTTCATTTGGCGGAAAATTTATTCGAAATAATCTGGAGTTTTATCAAGAAGATGAGCGAATTACTTCCAATTTAAACGGATTTTCTATCATTGGGAAAGAGCAATTGGCGGCAAATTATACCTTAGTTCATCACAAACAACCCAATTGTGAGAGCCATGAATTGTACAAAGGAATTTATGCCGATCAATCTACAGGTGTTTTTAACGGTAAAATTATCGTGGATAGAGATGCCCAAAAAACCAATGCTTTTCAGCAAAACAATTCAATGTTGATTGACGATAACGCATCCATCAACAGCAAACCGCAATTAGAAATTTTTGCTGATGACGTAAGATGTTCGCACGGATGTACGATTGGACAATTGGATGATAAAGCAATCTTTTACCTGCGCTCACGCGGAATCCCGGAAAAAGAAGCGAAAGCTTTAATGTTGTATGCCTTTGGAAATGATGTGCTGGAGAAAATAAAAATTCCGGAACTCAAAACCAGAATTACCAAAATAATAGCGATGAAATTAAAAGTCGATTTAAGTTTGGAATTGTAAATCAAAACTATAATAGTTAACTTCTTTTTCTAACTATAATTTGTAAACTTTTTCAGAACCAGATACACGTTTTAGAATATTTTTCCACACTCAAGAAAGATTTGGTGGTTTAATTAATAGTTTATAACTTTATGAACTATTAAACTGCTAAACAATGACAGGTAAAAAGATTTTTGAACTACACGCTGATGTTTGTAAAGCATTGGGACATCCTTTGAGAATTGAAGTAATTGACTTATTACAAGAAAAGGAGTTTTGCTTTTCAGATATTCTTGAGGTTACAGGCGGACTGAAATCCAACCTATCACAACATCTTTCGGTAATGACAAAAAAAGGCATCTTAAAAATGAGGCGGGAAGGACAATGTAACTATTATTCACTTTCGTCTAAAAAAGTAGCACAAGCTTGCCGACTAATGCGCGAGGTTCTAATGGACAGTCTTAAAATACACCAAGATCTTCTTGAAAAAATGTAAACTTTTAAAAATATGAGTCAAACAATATTAGTATTAGGAGCCGGTACAGGCGGAATTATCACTGCCAAAGAATTAAGTAAGAAAGCAGGACGTGATATGAAAATTATTCTTTTTGAAAAGGAAGAAAAAAATGTTTTCGCACCTTCACTTCTTTGGCTGATGGTTGGAAAAAGAAAACCACAACAGGTTTACGGAAACACCAATAAATTAGCAGGTGCAGGAATTGAAGTGGTAATAGGTGAAATTGAAAATATTGATCCTGAAAATATTTCTGTTAGTGTAAAAGACAAAGAATCCGCCAATGGGCAGACAAGTTACAAAGGCGATTATATGGTAATTTCGCTTGGTGTGGAACAGCTTGTAGAACATAATCTTAATAATTACGGACACGATTTTTACACACTTGAAGGAGCAACATCATTTAATAAAAAACTTCAAGATTTTAAAGGCGGTAAAATCGCTGTTTTAGTTCCATCGCTTCCTTTTAAATGTCCGGCAGCACCTTATGAAGCTGCTATGCTTGTTGAAAGTTTTATCCGCAATAAAGGATTAAGCAGTAAAACAGAAATATCCCTTTACACCCCGGAACCAGGACCCATGGGAGTAGCCGGAAAAGAATTATCAGGAGCTGTAAGGCAAATGGTAGAAATGAAAGGAATTAAATATTTCCCTGAATACCAACTCACAGCAACATCAGAAAAAACATTGACTTTCAGCAATGGCAAAACAACGGAATACGATTTGCTGGCTTTTACGCCAAAACATCAATGCCCGACAGCAATCAGCAAAACTGATTTAATCGGCAAATCAGGATGGATAGAAACCAATCGCAACACAATGGAAACTCAGTTTCCAAATGTTTATGCCATCGGCGATATCACATTTATTCCGTTGGAAATGGGCAAACCATTACCTAAAGCCGGAGTATTTGCACATTATCAGGCAGAAACAGTTGCTCATAATATTGCTCAGAAGATATATGGTAAATCCGATTTTAAAAAATTCAATGGTGAAGGGCAATGCTTTTTAGAAATGGGCAACGGAAAAGCAGGTTATGCCGGAGGTAACTTCTATGGTTCGCCATTGCCAGTTGTAAAAATGAAAGAGCCGGGATATTTTTGGCACTGGACTAAAGTATGGTTTGAAAAATATTGGTTCTTTAAATACTTTTAAAGATAGCCCAAACATTTATCCAACTTTTAAATTACTCCATAATACGAAATTTACCAAGCACAAACTTTTAGACCTACATACAACCTAAAAGTGGACTGGATTGATACGATTATCCAACAAACGAATAAATATGCTGGCAAACAACATAACTGTATTTGACCAAAACACCATGGAATATGATAATTGGTTCGAGAAACACGCTATCATCTATCAATCGGAAATACTCGCACTGCAACAAGCCGTTCCAAAGATTGGAAATGGAATTGAAATTGGTGTTGGAACAGGACGTTTTGCTCAGGCGTTAAATATAAAATTCGGAGTTGAACCCTCTGAAAATATGGCAAGTGTAGCGGAACAGAGAGGAATAAAAGTAATAAGGGCGGCGGCTGAAAATCTTCCTGTCAAAAACAATACTTATAACTTTGTTTTAATGGCAACAACTGTTTGTTTTCTCTCTGATATTCCAAAAGCATTTTCAGAAATTCATCGTATCTTAAAACCGAAAGGAAAAATTATTCTTGCCATTATCGATAAAAACAGTGAACTCGGAAAGAAATATGAAAAAGAAAAATTCAAGAATATGTTTTATAAAGATGCTTCTTTTCATTCCACCGAAGAAATTACATCCTTATTGGAACAGTCAAACTTCAATTCATTCTCTTATTGGCAGACATTAACAAAAATCAATACCAATGAAATTGAGCAACCGACAAAAGGTTTTGGCAAGGGAAGTTTTGTAGTGATAAAAGCAATCAAAAATTAACCGCAAATATCAAGAACAAAAAAACCGCTTGCGGTTCATGAATACAAATAACTTAAAAAAATAAACAACCATGAGTAAAATTTTAATTCTAATTAATGATGCTCCTTACGGAACAGAAAAAGCTTACAATGCTTTACGCCTTGCAAACCAACTTGGGAAAGACCATGAGACCGTTGAAGTGAGAATTTTTTTGATGGCAGACGCTGCCAGTTGTGCTGTTGCTAACCAAACAACTCCAAACGGCTATTACAATATTGGGAGAATGTTGAAATTTTCACTTGCCAAAGGAGCCAAAGTAAAGATTTGTGGAAGTTGTGCAGATGCAAGAGGACTTAAAAACGTTCAACTGATAGAAGGAACAGAATTAAGCACAATGGAAGAACTTACCAATTGGGTTGTGGATAGCGATAAAGTTCTCGTATTCTAATTCCTGTCTTTTTTTGTCCCCCAACCTAAAATGTAAATGCATTTCAAATAAGGAGGTTTCATTTTATAACACATTACAATAAATCCTTAAAAAGCGATTTTCTAAATATCCTTAATAGCTGCTAATATTTCCTTTATTAAATTGTCAAAATCAAATTCGGGCGCTTCGGTTAAACCCATCCTAACAATGACCAAATCTTTAGACGGAATGATGAATATATGCTGCCCTTGATAACCATCACATGAAAACATGTCTTTGGGTGCATTGGGATATTTTCCGCCCGCATTTAACCAAAATTGCGCACCATACTCTCCATTGGAACTGTTGGTTGGAGTAACAGAATAATCAATCCACGATTTATTTAAAATTTGCTCGCCATTCCAATTGCCCTTGTGTAAATACAGCAAACCAAATTTTGCCCAATCGCGAACCGTTGCCCAAGCATACGAAGAACCCACATAATTTCCGCTTAAATCAGTTTCTATAATCATAGAATTTATACCAATTTTATCAATTAATTCTGAATACCAAAAATCTAAATATTCTTGTTGTGTTTTAAATTGATTTCGGATAAATCCGGCAATCAAATTAGTGGTTCCCGAGGAGTAATTCCAACTATTGTTGGGTGTTCCAACCAAAGGTTTATCGAGTTGTGTTTGGGTCATATCACGATCTAAATACAGCATTTTGGTAACATCAGAAATGGTGTTATAATCCTCTACCCATTCCAATCCGCTATTCATCTGCAATAAATTGTTCAGCGTTATTTTAGAACGTTCATCATTTTGCCATTCTTTAAATAAGTTGTGCTGATTTACGTTTACTTTTCCTTGTTTTTCTAGTATTCCAACCACAGCACTCGTAATACTTTTAGTCATAGACCAGCCCAAAAGTTTAGAATTTTTATCAAAACCATCGGCGTATTTTTCGGCAATAATTTGATCTTTATACACCACTAAAACCGCACGTGTTTTTTTGATCATTTCTCCATTTTTATCAAAAGCGTTGTTGACGGCTAATTGTAATTTTTGAGGATTTACATTGTTGAAAAATGCTTTTTGCGGTTCTAAATTTCCGTATGGGAAAGCCAAATTATTTTGCAGCATTACTCTTTTTGGATGCAATATTGCTATATTATTGTTTTGATTTTCTTCGGATAAAAGCACGCAACCAACTCCTTCTTTGTAAATGGCTTTTCGTTTTTTTAAGCCAAAAACGGTAGAAGTCACCGATTTTTCTTGATGATTAATCACATTTTTAGCATAATAAACCGGATCAATATCATTGTCTTCTGCTTCAATAATTGCCTGCTTTCTTTGATCTTCAAAAGTACAGGAACATACACTTTTAGCTGCAAAACCGGTGACTATATCCAATTTTGGATAATAGGAATAAACCGCAAAAAACACCGCTATAAAAAGAAAAGACAAGCCGTATTTTATTGTTTTATTCATGGATACTTTTTTGAAGCAGCTGATAAAATTAACTTTTATTTTGTCAAATCAAAAAAGATTTTTACTTTTGTTAACCATATGGTTAAACTATATAGTTAAATATGACAACTGATACAAAAAATCTCAATACCGAGTCAGAAATTTTAAATGCAGCAAAACGCATTTTTCAACTAAAAGGAATGGATGGCGCCAGAATGCAGGAAATTGCCGATGAAGCCAACATCAACAAATCATTACTTCATTATTATTACAGAAGTAAACAATTGCTGTTTGAAGCGGTTTTTAAAAGCGCTTTTTCTTTGTTGGCACCTCAATTAAATAGCGTGCTCAATGACGATTCTCCCCTTTTCGATAAAATCCGAAATTTCACCAATAACTATATATCGTTTGTAGTAAAACATCCGTATTTACCTAATTTTATTATTCAAGAACTCAATAAAAATCCGGAATTTGTGAAAAACTTACTTGCCGAAAGGCATTTCCCTAACATTGAAAAATTCAGCAGTCAAGTTGATGAACAAATTGCAGAAGGCGTAATTAAGCCCATTAAACCAACGCAATTATTGATCAATATTATAGCTTTAAACCTGTTTCCATTTATGGCAGCTCCTTTGTTAAAGGGACTTTTAAAGGTAGATGATACCACTTACAGACAATTAATGGAAGATCGAAAAACGGAAGTAGCCGATTTTATTATTAATGCGATAAAACTTTAATCTGATGAAATAGCCATGTTTGCAAAAAAATAATCATTTATGAGGAAATTTTAAACAAACTGGCGAAACGTTAGTTCGTGAATACCAAAAAGAAAAATAAATAACAAATGAACAATTCTATAACTTGTCCCGATATATCGGGATGACCTTTAAAGAACAAATAAAATATCAACATATGAAAAAAATAATCACTTTATTGATTCTTTTAACTACTATTTCAGTTTTTGGACAAGAAAAACTAAGCTTAAACGATTGCTATATTTTAGTCGATAAAAACTATCCATTAGCCAAACAATTTGATTTATTGGCGCAGCAAAATGTCTTGGATTTAGCAATCATCCAAACAGAAAAACTGCCAAAATTAGATTTTTCGGCACAAGCTACTTACCAATCGGAGGTAACTCAAATACCCGTTGTAATTCCGAATAATCCAGTTGAAGCACCCAATAAAGATCAGTACAAAGCAACATTTTCTGCCAATCAATTGATTTATGACGGTGGCTTGATTAACGCGTCTGCCGAGGTAAAAAATGCCACTTTAAAAAAGGAACAAAAACAAGTAGAAGTCAATTTATATCAGCTAAAAAAACAAATTAATCAATACTATTTTTCCATATTATTGGTTCAAGAAAAATACCTTTTATGGACTGCTAAAAAAAATCTGCTAGACGCAAAATTAAAAGAAGTGAAGGCAGGAATAAAATATGGAGTTTTGTTGCCAACTTCTGATAAAGTAATTGCGGCCGAATTATTGAAAATTGAACAACAATTTGCCGAAATGGAACAACATAAAATCCGATTAATTTCAGCACTGTCAAAATTAACAGGGAAAGAAATTTCGTTTAATACTGCATTTCAAAATCCTGAAATTAAAAGCGATTTGAGCCCAGAAATTCATCGTCCTGAATTGGATTTATTTCAATTGCAAAAATCACAAATAGAAACAGCCGAACAGCTAATCAGTAAAAAAAACAATCCGAAAATTGTGGGTTTTGCAACTGGCGGATATGGAAATCCGGGCTTAAATATGTTAGACAATTCATTTCAACCGTATTATTTGGCCGGCATCAAATTAAATTGGAATGTTTTTGATTGGAATTCATCCAAAAAAGAACAAAAATCGTTGCAAATCAATAAAGATTTAGTGGATAATCAACAAGAAATATTTAAACTAACTACTTCAATAGAATTGGATCAACAGCTTTCAGAAATCAATAAAATGTTGTCTTTTATTCAAGCTGATTTACAAATTATTGAATTGCGAAAAGAAATTTTAGCCGCTGCCGATGCACAATTGAAAAATGGAGTAATCACCGCATCGGCTTATATTACTGAATTAACCAATTTATACGAGGCAGAAAATAATTGGAGCGATCATCAAATTCAATTGATTATGGCAAAAGCGAACTATCAAATAACTAAAGGAAATTAATCCCCTCCCCAGCCCTCCCCGAAGGGAAGGGAGAAGTATAACAAAATTTAAAAAATAAAATATTACAGATGAAAAATATTACAGTTTTATTCGGATTATTAATCGTTTTAAGCAGCTCAATTTCCTGCAAAAGCGGAAATGGAAAAGCGGATGGTTATGGCAATTTTGAAGCGACAGAAATCACCATCTCGGCAGAAAGTAATGGAAAAATTAATCAATTTTTGATAGAAGAAGGTCAATTGTTAAAAATGAATGAGTATGTTGGATATATAGATTCCCTTGCTTTGGTATACAAAAAAGAACAATTAATGGCCAATAAAAAAGCCATTTCGTCAAAATTACTGAGCGTTGAATCTCAAATTAATGTATTAAAAACGCAATTAAAAACGGCCATCATCAATCAGAAAAGAATTGAGAATTTAGTAAAAGAAAATGCCGGAACCCAAAAACAACTCGATGATATCAACGGTGAAATAGCGGTTTTACATCAACAAATAAAAAGTATCGAAACGCAGAATAATCCTATTTTAAATGATATCAAAAGTTTGGATGCGCAGTTAAAACAAATGGAAGATCAAATCCAGAAAAGTAAGATTATCAATCCAATAAAAGGAACCGTTTTAGTGAAATATGCAGAACCAAATGAAATCACCACTTTTGGCAAACCCTTGTATAAGATTGCCGATTTGAGCTCGATGCAACTTCGTGTTTATATCAGTGAAAACCAATTAAATTCCATTAAAATAGGACAAGAAGTTAAGGTTAAAATAGATGCCGGTGATGCTATGAAAAATTATAGAGGAATCATTACTTGGATTGCTTCGGAGGCTGAATTTACGCCTAAAATTGTTCAAACCAAAGAAGAACGGGTTAATCTGGTTTATGCCGTAAAAATAGCGGTAAAAAATGATGGAAGTCTAAAAATAGGAATGCCGGCAGAAATGTGGCTCCTATCCCCAACCCTTTCCAAAGGAAAGGGAGAATAAACTAGATTAATATCAATAAATATGGCTGGAATAAATTATAAAAAAAAAAAAAAAAGTCCTTCCCCTCGGGAAGGATTTAGGATGGGAATTGCCGCAATACTAGCCCTTTTTATAGGAGGCATCTCTGTAATTGCCGGTTCAAAAGTTCTTTTAGGATTTGATGTAAAAAATTATATAGTTCTCAACTGGTTGGTAATATACAACGTAATATTAGGAATTATTTCAATGATGGCAGCTTATCTCATTTGGAAAAATAATTTAAACACTAAAAAAGTAGTTACATTGATATTGGCATCACATATACTTATAGCCACACATCTTTATTTTTTTAGTGAAACGGCAGTGTTAGAAAGCATCAAAGCAATGAGTTTTAGGATCAGTATTTGGATTGTTATTTGTCTTTTAACCTATAAAAATTAATCATTAAATATAAAAATTAAACAACATGAAAAAAACAATCAAAACAGTATTATTACTTGTAATTCCGGTAATTACAATTTCTTGCGGGAAACATTCTGACAAAAAACACAGGGATTCCGAAACCGAACAAACCAAAGATCACCATCAGAAAAATGAAGATACTTTAAAATTGGATAATGGAAAACTATGGTCTGCAAATGCAGAAACCACTGAAGGAATTAATAATATGATAACGCTAATGAATAGATTTTCAGAAAAAGAAAATTTAAAAGCTTACACAACTCTTAAACAAGGTTTAGAAAAAGAATTTGGCACTATTATAACCAAATGTACGATGACAGGAGAAGCTCATAACCAATTACACACTTATTTGATTCCTATGAAAGAATTATTTAATGGATTGGGTTCTTCGGATCTAAATACGTGTAAAACAAACTTTGATAAATTAAATAGCTATTTGACAGAATATTCAACATACTTCGAGTAAAATCAAATTGGATTTCAAAAAAGACAGCAGCTAAAATGAGTATATCCGTAAAACATATCAGCAAATCATTTAAAAATACAACTGCTATAAACGATGTGTCTTTTGAAGTAAAAGAAGGAGAACTATTTGGGTTAATTGGTCCTGATGGCGCCGGGAAAACCACCATTTTTAGAATTTTGACCACCCTTCTCTTTGCTGATAAAGGTACTGCAACGGTGGCCGGTTATGATGTAATTACCAATTATAAAGACATCAGAAATAATGTAGGTTATATGCCGGGGCGTTTTTCATTATACCAAGATTTAACTGTTGAAGAAAATCTCACCTTTTTTGCAACTATTTTTGACACCACCATTGAAGAAAACTACGATTTAATCAAAGATATTTACATTCAAATAGAACCTTTTAAAAACCGTAGAGCCGGTGCTTTATCCGGCGGAATGAAACAAAAATTAGCATTGTGCTGTGCTTTAATTCACAAACCGAAAGTGTTGTTTTTAGATGAGCCAACTACAGGAGTTGATCCGGTTTCGCGTAAAGAATTTTGGGAAATGCTCAAACGCTTACAACAAAAAGGAATTACTATTTTGGTTTCTACACCTTATATGGATGAAGCAATCTTGTGCGATAGAATTGCTTTGATTCAAAATGGCCAACTATTACAAATTGATACCCCACAACAAATTGCAAAACAATATCCGAAAAAAATATACGCTATAAGTGCTGATAATATTTATCAGCTAATTATACATTTAAAAGCGTATAAACATAGTTACAGCGTATATCCTTTCGGAGAATTTGTGCATTATACAGATAAAAGAGCCGATTTTGATTTAAAAGAATTAGTTCTATTTTTAGAAGATCGAAATATTAAAAACAGTAGAATTCAACAAACAGAAGCCACCATTGAAGATACCTTTATGGAGCTGGCCAAATAAAATAACAGCGCAATTTCCTGCAATTAAATGAAAAACGACAACGTCATACAAGTTAAAAATTTAACCAAAAAATTTGGTGATTTTACAGCCGTAGATTCCATTTCTTTTGAGGTAAAAAAAGGCGAGATTTTCGGATTTCTGGGCGCCAATGGTGCCGGAAAAACCACGGCCATGAAAATGCTGATCGGTATTTCTAAACCAACTTCCGGCAGTGCACAAATCGCTGATTTTGATGTTTACACCCATACCGAAGACATCAAAAAAAATATCGGCTATATGAGTCAGAAATTCGCTTTGTATGACGATTTAACCGTGAGAGAAAATAGCACCTTTTTTGGCGGAATTTACGGATTATCGCGCGCACAAATCAAAGAAAAAACAATGCAGTTAATTGAAGAATTGAATTTGCAAGCAGTTGCAAACGAATTAGTGGGCTCTTTACCTTTGGGCTGGAAACAAAAAATAGCATTTTCGGTAGCCTTATTACACAATCCGAAAATTATTTTTTTAGATGAGCCAACCGGAGGTGTTGACCCCATTACCAGACGTCAATTTTGGGAAATGATTTATAAAACGGCCAACAATGGAACCACCATTTTTGTAACTACACATTATATGGATGAAGCGGAATATTGTGATCGTGTTTCTATCATGGTTAACGGAAAAATAGAAGCATTGGATACACCCAAAAAACTAAAGGAACAGTTTAAGGCAACCGATATGAATGAGGTGTTTTTAAAATTAGCACGAGGATAGTACAAATAATAATTAACCCTTCGGCTTCGCAGGCAGGCAATGAATAATGAATAATGAATAATGAATAATGAATAATGAATAATGAATAATGAATAATGAATAATGAATAATACAAAATGTATTACATAATGCTTAAAAGCTTATTGCCTAATGCATACTGCCTTAAACAAGAAGTCCTTCCCTTTGGGAAGGATTTAGGATGGGAAAAAACAATAATCAAATGAAACGATTTATAGGATTTATTACCAAAGAATTTTACCATATCTTTAGAGATAAACGCTCGTTGTTTATTCTTTTCGGGATGCCCATAGCTCAAATTTTGCTCTTTGGATTTGCCATTACCAATGAAATCAACAATGTTGATATTGCTATTCTTGACAAATCCAAGGATGCCACTACGCAAGAAATTATCAATAAGATTGCGGCTTCCAAATACTTTAGCGTTAAACAACTCATAGAAAATGAATCGGCTATTGAATCAATTTTCAAGAAAGGAAAAGTAAAGGCAGTGTTGGTTTTTGAAAATAATTTCAGCAAAAAACTAACGAAAGAAAATACTGCAACCATTCAGATAATAACAGACGCCACGGATCCTAATACGGCTAATACCATTAGTAATTATACCAGTTCTATTGTACAAAATTATCAGCAGGCAATTAATAAAAATATAAAAATTGCCTATCAAATTGTTCCGGAAACACGGATGGTTTACAATCCGGAATTAAAAAGTGTTTTTATGTTTGTTCCGGGCGTGATGACTATTATTTTGATGTTGGTATCGGCCATGATGACCTCCATTTCTATCACACGAGAAAAAGAATTAGGCACTATGGAAATTTTATTGGTTTCTCCTTTAAAACCATTTCAGGTAATTATCGGCAAAGTTGTGCCCTATATTTTCTTAGCTGTAATCAATGCTATTGTGATTGTTTTACTAAGCATTTTTATATTTAAAATGCCTGTTCAAGGCAGTTTGTTTTTATTGGCGATGGAAAGTATTTTATTTATCATTACCTCACTGTCTTTAGGGATTTTAATTTCAACCATAGCGGCCACACAACAAACGGCTATGATGATTTCTTTAATGGGATTAATGCTTCCTGTAATTTTGTTGTCAGGATTTATTTTTCCAATTGCCAGTATGCCTGCGCCTTTGCAAGTTATCAGCCATATTATACCCGCAAAATGGTTTATCATCATCATCAAAGGAATCATGCTAAAAGGTGTAGGAATTGCATTTATTTGGAAAGAAACATTGATTTTAGTTGCGATGACTTTATTTTTTATGGTATTGAGTGTTAAAAAATATAAAATCAGATTAGAGTAAACAATTGTCAATTGACAATTGAAAATTGATAATTTCTAAGTCATTAGCCATTAGGAAATAGGAAATAGAGAAAAAGCGAAAAAGCAACATTAAAAAACAACGAACAATTAAAAATTCAGAGTTTCTTGATACTTGATACCTGATACTAAATAATAAAAAATGAAAACCATCGGATACATCATTCAAAAAGAATTCAAACAAATCTTCAGAAATAAAGGAATGCTTCCTATTATTTTTATTTTGCCTTTGTTACAGTTAATTATTCTTTCAAATGCAGCAACATTTGAAGTTCAACATATAAAATTTTCCTATATCGATAACGATAAAACTTCCTTTTCAAGAGCGTTAATAGATAAATTTAATGCCTCTGCTTATTTTAATGTAATTGCTGATTTTTCTTCGAAAAAAGAGGCAAATTCTGCAATGTTAACAGGAGATGTCGATGTAATTTTGGAAATTCCACACTATTTTGAACGCAATCTTTTAAAAAACAAAAAAACAACTTTAGCCGTAACGATTGATGCCATTGATGGTGCAGCTGCAGGTGTTGAAAATGTGTATATCAATCAAATTGTACACGATTTTAACAAAAATGCACAAGCAGTATTAATGCAACCGGATGATTTAAAAAACAAATCCAAAACCATCACCAGTATTCCTTCCTTTTGGTTTAATGAAACCCTAAACTATAAAACATTTATGGTTCCCGGTATCTTGGTTTTATTGGTAACTATGATTACGTTGTTTTTATCAGGAATGAACATTGTTCGCGAAAAAGAAATTGGCACCTTAGAACAAATTAACGTAACTCCCATCAAAAAACATCAATTTGTCATCGGCAAATTATTCCCGTTTTGGATTATTGGATTGGGATTGCTAAGCATCGGATTGATTATCGCCAAAATATTATTTAACGTACCAATGGTTGGCAGCGTAGGATTGATGTATCTATACACTTCTATTTATATTTTAGTTATTTTAGGGATGGGATTATTTATCTCTAATTTTACCGATACCCAACAACAAGCCATGTTTATTGCCTGGTTTTTTGTTGTGATATTTATTTTGATGAGTGGGCTTTTTACGCCTATTGAAAGTATGCCGCCATGGGCACAATTT
Organism: Flavobacteriaceae bacterium; assembly: GCA_030683815.1. GTDB lineage: Bacteria > Bacteroidota > Bacteroidia > Flavobacteriales > Flavobacteriaceae > JAGXRT01. The sequence continues at coordinate 187,590 of JAUXPJ010000020.1, read as the reverse complement.
TTAACAGAATTCAATCCGATAAAATATTTTGTAGAAGTCATGCGAATGGTGATGCTCAAAGGCGCCAGTTATACCGATATTTTACCTCAACTTATAAAAACATTTATCTATGCTATTGTTATGAATGGTCTAGCCGTTTGGAGTTATAAAAAAACAAATTAATAAACATGAAAAAAATGATGAAAAAAGTATTAACATATACAGTAACAGTTGCCTTAACCGCATTTGCCTTATTAACCTTATTCTTAAGCAGCTCTGTACTATTTGATTGGTTTGGGATTAGAGCAAAAGAAGGCAATTATGTTTTATTTGTGGTTTTGGCAAATTTTATAAGCAGTTTCCTTTATCTTTTTGCTGCTTACGGATTTCTTAAGCAGAGAGTATGGACTTTTAAACTTTTAAGTACTACTGCTATGCTTTTAATTATAGCGCTAATTGGTTTGTTTATTCATATTAAAGTTGGAGGATTATATGAAACAAAAACGATTGGTGCTCTATTTTTTAGAATTACAATAACACTTGCTTTTACGGTATTTGCATACTTAAAAATTATAAAATGGAAAAAATAATCAGAAAAATAGCGATACTGTCTATACTATTAATCTTTTTATCTTTTAACCATACTAATAGTGAAGAAACGTATTCTTTAACAATAAAAGTGGAAGGTTTACGGAATTCGAAAGGTGTGGTTCAATTTGCATTATATAACAAAGATGGTTCTATACCCGATGAAAAATTTGAAAATTATTATAAAAAAGAAATTGCAGTATTTGCCAAGGGTTCATCTTCAGTAACCTTTTATAAGGTGCCCAAAGGAAGGTATGCCGTATGTGTATTACACGATGAAAATGAAAACGGCAAAATAGACAAAAAATTTATTTTACCTATTGAAGGGGTTGGCTTTTCAAATTACGAGTTTATAGGATTAACAAATCGTCCTACCTTTTCTAAAGCAAGTTTCCAGATGGATACAAGTATGACAAAAGTTGTTAAAATCATTTATAAGTAATGAAAATGTTTAGCCGCATATTGTTTTTTGTTGGCTTTATTTCAAGTCTGGCTTTTGCACAAACTCGTGTAGATACAACATCAAACCTTAATTTGGATAAAATAGCACAGGTTAATCAAGGCGATAGTTATGTTACATTTCCCACAGACATTGGAAACATAGAACCGCTCATGTTTGAGGCCAATGTAAGCCCCGGTTTTATTATTCGCGAACGTAAAGATTCAAGATTAATGGCGGTACTTACCCCACAAATCATCATCAGGATGTATGATGAAATATCCTATCCGGTGAGAACACCCAGTTATATACCACAAATTACATTTTATTTTTTAACAGGAAGCAAACAATCATTAAATAAACTAACCTTGTTTGGAAAAATAGCGCATCACTCCAATGGGCAGGATGGTGGTTTCTATGAAGAAAATGGAAATATCAATTTGGTGTCGGGAAATTTTGCTACTAATTTCACTGAATTGGGCTTCATCAAATCATCACATAGCAACAGACGAAATGCTTTCAAATTTTTTAAAAGCACTGTTGAAGTCCATCCAAAAAGCTGGATGCTTAATGAAATGCAAGGGAAATACAGCGGATTTCGTTGGCACAACACTTTTTTAGCATATAAACTTCCTATGGATGGCAATTCTGATGAAAACAGCAAAGCCAACTTCTCTGTAAAGGCAGAAACCACCTGGATGCTCGATAATGTAAATAACTGGGATACTTTTAATTTAAACAGACTTAATGCCAGTTTTATATTTTATTATCATCCGAAATTTCTGGAAGATATAGGCATGTTTGTCCAATTCTATCATGGTATGGATTATTATAACATCTATTTTCAGCATCAAATAAGCATCATTCGTTTTGGAATAATGACTGAAATTTTAAGATTTTAACTATTAAAGGTTAAATAAAAATAAGTTAAAAAAAAATAAAGGATATGAGCGATAAAAAAGTAGTTGTTAAGAAGTCTTCCGGTGACTTTGAGCCGTTTTCGACACAGAAACTAAAAAAATCACTGCAAATAAGCGGTGTAACAAATGAGGAGATCGATACTATTGTGGAATACATAAAACTGCAACTATATGATGGAATTTCTTCCAAGGAAATTCATGAAAAAGCATTTTTCTTATTAAAAAAATCCAATCGTATTTGTGCTTCAAAATACAGTTTAAAAAGAGCTATTTTTGACTTAGGCCCTACAGGTTATCCTTTTGAACGATTAATAAGTGCACTCTTAAGGCATAAAGGATATAAAACCAAAGTTGGCGTGATATTACAAGGCGAATGTGTCGCTCACGAAATAGATGTTTTAGCTGAAAAAGACGAAAATACATATGCCATAGAATGTAAATTTCATTCAAATCCTAATTATGCGTGCAATGTAAAAATTCCGTTATACATTAATTCAAGGTTTATTGATGTGCAAAAACAATGGAATAAAAATTCAGAAAAAACTACTTACCTGAAACAAGGATGGTTGGTTACCAATACAAGATTTACCGAAGATGCCATAAATTATGCGAAGTGTGTGGGCTTAACTTTGTTTAGTTGGGATTATCCAAAAGATAATGGAATAAGCAAAAATATTGACGAATTTGGATTATACCCAATAACCGTTTTAACTACTTTAACAAAACTAGAAAAAAAACAACTCATTGATAAAAATATCATTTTAATCAAAGAACTTTTAGAAACTCCGGACACCCTAAAACAACTAGAAATTTCACCTGTTAGAATAGAACGGATAGTAACCGAAGTACAAAAGTTATGTAGTATGTAATTATTATAAAATTAGGCAGTGCAATCAAAAGTTTCCAATAAAATATTTAAATCAGGAAGACAGGTCTAATCTCTCTTTAAAAATAAAAACAATATGAATGCCAGAATACATTAATAATCTGAGTTCGATTTAAAAAAATCACGTCAGTTTGATGAGTAATTTTTATATTAAAAAAAACAATATAAAATGACGTATGTGAGTTGTAAGCACTTATAATTCCCCTCTTGAGAGGGGTTAGGGGTGTGTTTTTAATTTCATTAAATAATTGATAATCATATAATTAAACAAAAACGTCAATGGTAGTGTTCCGATTTATCGGAATGTATCGAAAACAAGTGAATTTTTAAAAAAAATGACTTCTCGATACTGTTTTTCGATGAAAAACAACTCGAAGATACAACATTGAAGAAATCAATACTATTAATCGAACTGAAGTTAATAGTTAGAAAACTTTTAGTTTAAACAAATTAAATTATCCGCTGACATTTATATTACAACAGCTATTTTAATCATCTATTAAATGTGATTTGTGGTGAAATAATACCTGAAAAGCTTAGATTTCTAATTCCAACAAGCCATAAAACAATATCAATTTTGTAATTTTGTATTTAGAATCATTCTAAAAAAGCAACAATGTTAGACATTCAGAAAATTCGCGAAGATTTCCCAATTCTTCATCAAAACATAAACGAAAAACCATTAGTTTACTTTGATAACGCCGCTACAAGTCAAAAGCCAACAATTGTAATTGATGCCATTGCCGAATATTACAATACGATTAATTCCAACATCCATCGCGGGGTGCATACTTTAAGTCAAAAAGCGACGGATGCTTATGAATTATCGCGTCAGAAAATTCAACATTTTATCAACGCAAAACATTCGCATGAAGTTATTTTTACCCGCGGAACTACAGAAAGTATCAATTTAGTAGCCGCCGGATTTTCTCAATTGTTGAAAAAAGACGATGAAATAATCATTTCCTATTTAGAACATCACTCTAATATTGTTCCGTGGCAAATGGCTTGTGAAAAATCGGGCGCTGTGTTAAAGGTAATTCCGATGAATGAAAAAGGAGAACTTTTAATGGATGAATTTGACAATTTACTATCAGAAAAAACCAAAATTGTTGCTGTAAACCATATTTCCAATTCATTGGGAACTATTAATCCGATTTCAGCAATCATTCAAAAAGCAAAAGTTGTTGGTGCGGCTGTTTTAATTGATGGCGCACAAGCTACTCCACATCTAAAAGTAGATGTTCAGTTGTTAGATTGTGATTTTTACTGTGCTTCAGCGCATAAAATGTATGGTCCAACGGGTATTGGATTTCTCTACGGAAAAGAAGAGTGGTTAGAGAAACTGCCCGCTTATCAGGGTGGTGGTGAAATGATTGCAAGCGTGACTTTTGAAAAAACTGCCTATGCCGATTTGCCACACAAATTTGAAGCCGGAACTCCAAATATTGCCGATGGGATCGTTTTCGGAACTGCTATAGATTACCTAAATTCTATAGGTATCCAAAAAATTGCAGCGTATGAACATGAGTTATTGCTGTATGGAACCGAAAAATTAGCTCAGATTGAGGGTATCAAATTTTACGGAACAGCCAAAAATAAAACGAGTGTAATTTCATTTAATATCGGAAATATTCACCCGTATGATATAGGAAGTATCGTTGATAAATTGGGAATTGCTGTTAGAACCGGACATCATTGCACCCAACCCATCATGGATTTTTATAAAATTTCAGGTACTATTCGTGCCTCTTTTGCTTTTTATAATACCAAAGAAGAAATTGATTTATTAGTGGAGGCGCTGCAAAAAGCCCGATTGATGCTTAGTTAGTTCTTAAGTTAGGCTGCTAAAACTATTTAAACGCCTTTTTTATTGAAATAAATCTTCGGGTTTCCGTTCAAATTCAACATCTATCTTCAACTTTTCTTTTTGAGATGCCTGTACTGCCAACACATCACAGCGTTCATTTTGAGCGTGATTGTTATGTCCTTTTATCCAACTGAACTTTATGGTATGTTTTCGATAAACCATTAAAAATCTCTTCCATAAATCAGGATTTTTTTTCCCTTTAAATCCTTTCCTTTCCCAATCAAAAATCCATTTTTTTTCTACCGCTTCTACCACATATTTAGAATCAGAAAACACCTCAACTTCTAAATCGGCAGTTTTTAATTGTTCTAACGCTACAATAACCGCTAACAATTCCATTCTGTTGTTGGTTGTTAATCTAAATCCTTCCGAAAATTCTTTCTTATAGAGTTTCCCAATCCATTCCATTACAATTCCGTATCCTCCCGGACCGGGATTTCCGCTGCAAGCGCCATCGGTATAAATATGTACTTTAGAACTCATTTTTTCAAAATAACGGATTCAATAACTTCTGGGAAATACTCATATTCCAGCTGATGAACTTTTTCAGCAACTGTTTCTGATGTATCATTTAATTCAACTTTTACGCTTTTTTGGAATATAATAGTTCCCTCATCATAATGTTCATTTACATAATGAATTGTTATGCCCGTTTCTTTCTCTTTATTATCAATAACCGCTTGATGAACATTCGTTCCAAACATTCCTTTTCCACCGTATTTAGGCAGTAATGCCGGATGAATATTGATTATTTTTTGAGGAAATTTTTCAATAATTCGTGTTGGAATCAACCATAAAAATCCGGCTAAAATGATATAATCAACTTCTTTTATAAGATAGTTAAGAAATTCTACACTTTCATTGAACTCTGATTTATTAAATATTTTATAAGAAATATTTAAATTTTTAGCTCGTTCAATTACTTTAGCATTATGGTTATTTGTTAAAACTGAAACTACTTTAATCTCAGTTGAATCACTGAAATAACGAATAATATTTTCTGCATTAGACCCGGAACCTGAAGCAAAAATGGCAATTTTTTTCAATTTATAATTCTTTACAATCATTGCAAAGAAACTAAATTACACTGGGTTGGAATAGTATTTTAAAACTTTTCTTCTATTAAAAATCTATTTTTCGTAACCCGGAAAAATACTTTTTTTAAATTGAGGGTAATGATTTGAAATAAGTTTTTTACTTTTGCCAAGTATTAACAACAATAAATTAGAAAATTATGTCAGACATTGCATCAAGAGTAAAAGCCATTATCGTTGATAAATTAGGCGTTGACGAAAATGAAGTTACATTAGAAGCAAGCTTCACTAACGATTTAGGAGCAGACTCACTTGACACTGTTGAGTTGATTATGGAATTCGAAAAAGAATTTGATATTCAAATTCCAGATGACCAAGCAGAAAATATCAGCACAGTTGGTCAAGCAATTAGTTATATAGAAGACGCTAAGAAGTAATTTATATATGGAGTTAAAACGAGTTGTTGTAACCGGACTTGGAGCATTAACTCCTATAGGAAATACTGTATCTGAATATTGGAGTGGTTTAGCTAACGGTGTTAGTGGTGCCGCTCCAATTACTTATTTTGATACGTCAAAATTTAAAACTAAGTTTGGTTGTGAAGTCAAAAACTTTAATGTTGAATACTTTATAGACCGAAAAGAGGCGCGAAAAATGGATCGTTTTACCCAATATGCAATGGTAGTTGCAGATGAAGCGATTATAGACTCGAACTTAAATCTTGACACTCTCGACAAAGATCGAGTTGGTGTTATTTGGGGAGCCGGAATTGGTGGGATTGAAACATTTCAAAATGAAATGATAGATTATGCTAAAGGTGGTTTCATCCCTCGTTTCAACCCATTCTTTATACCTAAACTTATTGCAGATATTGCTCCCGGCTATATTTCAATCAAATATGGATTTAGAGGATTAAACTTCACAACGGTTTCTGCATGCGCTTCTTCATCAAATGCAATTATTGATGCCTTAAATTATATTCGTTTAGGTTATGCTGATGTAATTGTAACCGGAGGTTCTGAAGCCGCTATCACACAGGCCGGAGTGGGTGGCTTTAATGCACTTCACGCACTTTCAACTCGCAATGATGACCCATCAACAGCCTCAAGACCTTTCGATAAAGATAGAGATGGATTTGTGATGGGAGAAGGAGCCGGAGCTTTAATTTTAGAAGAATACGAGCACGCCATAAAACGCGGAGCTACCATTTACGCCGAAGTTATTGGTGGAGGATTATCTGCCGATGCTTACCACATTACCGCTCCACATCCGGAAGGTTTGGGTGCCAAAAACGTAATGCTCAATTGCTTAAGAGATGCCAAAATTTCTCCAACAGAGGTTGATGCCATTAATATGCACGGCACTTCAACTCCGCTAGGCGATGTTGCCGAATCTAAAGCTGTTAAAGAAATTTTTGGTGAGCATGCGTACAATATCAATATAAATTCCACTAAGTCAATGACGGGGCATCTTTTAGGTGCTGCCGGAGCTGTGGAAGCGATTGCCTCTATTTTGTCAATTAAATATGGAATAGTGCCACCAACAATCAATTTTACTACTCCTGACGAAAATATTGACCCAAAATTAAATTTCACCTTTAACAAAGCTCAAAAACGTGATGTTAAAGTAGCGATGAGTAATACATTTGGTTTTGGAGGTCATAATGCTTGTTTGTTATTTAAAAAAATAGATTCTTAAATCTATTTACAGAATGAATATCATTCGAAAATTTATTAAATCTCATTCTCCTTCTGATAAAATTCTGGAAACAGAATTAAAAAAAATATTGGGCTATAAACCCAAGAATCTTTTTTATTATAAAAAAGCATTTATCCACAGTTCGGTAAAAGAATTTGATAATTCTGGAAATCCTTTAAATTATGAGCGCCTCGAATTTTTAGGTGATGCCATGCTCAATGCCGTTATTGCTTCCTATTTATTTAAAAAAGTGCCAAAAGCAGATGAGGGCTACTTAACACAGATGCGTTCTAAAATTGTGAGCAGACAACATCTCAATGAATTAGGTTTGGATTTAAACTTAATCCGATTTGTTAAAAGCCATGTATCAGTTCAAAAATTTGGAGACAATATCCATGGGAATATTTTTGAAGCACTTTTGGGAGCCATTTTTTTAGATAGAGACTATGAATCTATCGAAAAATTTATTTACAATAGAGTCATTATTCCATATGTTGATATCCCAAAATTAGAAGGAAAAGTATCAAGCTATAAAAGTTTGATAATAGAATGGTGTCAAAAACAAAAAAAAGAAATTCTATTTGAATTTTATGAAGATTCTGGAAATGAAAAGATAAAACAATTTAGCGCAAAACTATTTATCGACTCACAACAGGTATCCAAAGGAAGGGCTACTTCTAAAAAGAAAGCCGAAGAAATGGCTTCTAAAAGAGCTTTTTATGTGCTCCAACATCAAATTGAAAACCATTAACACTTATTTTAAACTACATCGTTTTCGCACATTTTTGACCTAAATTTCATAAACAATCCTTAATTTAGCGGTCTAATAGTTGTTAATTAGCATGCCAACTTATTCTTTAGACTTAAGTGATTTTCTTGACACCTCTTTTTCATTATTTGGAATTAAAACCTCTTTAGAAGATTACCGTCTTGCTTATTTTTTAAATAAACAGCTGCAAACTCAATTTGAAAGAACTGAAAAAAACTTAGAATTTGAACTAAACAATGAAAAGCAATCGTATTCTCTTTTCAATTTTGAGGATGTTTATAATTACAACGATTGGTTTTTAATATCAAATAAGTTCACACAAACAAACAAAAATAATCAAGTTGCTGATTTATTTACTCAAACTAATTTCAACTTCGATTCCATCAATTATTTAATCCCAGAACGAAAATCATTTGATTACTTCATTAAAATAACCGGAGGAATTAAAAATTCCTTAAACCAAGAACTCATTCAAAAAATAAAATCGATTGATTTTATTGAAGCTGTTTTTGAAGTAAAACCTAATGAATTAAAATCAAGAGATTTTTTAATATTTTAAATTATGCCAAAAATTAAGAAAACAAAAATTGTTGCTACTTTAGGTCCGGCTTGTGACGATAAAAAAATAATGAAAGCCATGATTGAAGAAGGCGTTAATGTATTTCGCATTAATTTCTCCCATGCAGATTATGAAGAAGCCAAAAGACGTATCAGAAATATAAGAGAACTCAATGAAGAATTTGGCTATACAACCGCTGTTTTAGCTGATTTACAAGGGCCAAAACTTCGTGTAGGAGTTATGCAGGATGATGTTTTTCTAAATGAGGGAGATGTCTTTACTTTTACCACAAATGAATGTATAGGGAATCAAGAAAAAGCATTTATGACTTATCAATCATTTCCTATAGATGTAAAAGTTGGTGAAACCATCTTGGTTGATGACGGAAAACTCTTATTTAAAGTGGTAAGTTCTAACTTAATTGATGAGGTAAAAACTAAAGTGTTAGTTGGAGGAGCATTGAAATCTAAGAAAGGTGTTAATTTACCAAACACCAAAGTATCACTTCCTGCTTTAACAGAAAAAGATAAGAAAGATGCCATTTTTGCTATCGAACAACAAGTTGATTGGTTTGCGCTTTCTTTTGTAAGAACAAAACAAGATTTAAAAGATTTACATGAATTAATTGCAGAACATTCGCCTTGCAAAATTCCTGTAATTGCCAAAATAGAAAAACCTGAAGCGGTTAAAAACATCGATAAAATAATTACAAAATGTGATGGATTAATGGTGGCTCGGGGCGATTTAGGTGTGGAACTTCCCATGGAACAAGTACCACTTATTCAAAAAATGTTGGTGCTCAAAGCTAAACAAGCCAGAATTCCGGTAATTATTGCAACCCAAATGATGGAAACCATGATTACCAATCAAGTACCAACGAGGGCTGAGGTTAATGATGTAGCTAATTCAATTATTGATGGCGCTGATGCGGTAATGTTGTCTGGAGAAACATCGGTAGGAGAACATCCTGTTAAAGTTATTAAACACATGACCAACATTATTAAAACTGTTGAAAGTGCTCCAATTATTAAAGTTCCACAAGATTTACCTTATAACCGCACGAAGCGATTTATTTCTAAAGCAATTTGTCACAACGCCGCCTTAATGGCTAATAATATGGGTGCAAAAGTAATTACCACTTTTACCAATAGTGGTTATACGGCATTTCAACTATCGGCTTGGCGGCCAGATTCTCATATTGTTGCTTTTACCGATAATAAACGTATGGTAAATATGCTGAGTTTACTTTGGGGTGTAAGAGCGTTTTACTATGATAAAATGGCAAGTACCGATGACACTATAACCGATATTAATAATTTTGTAAAAGATATCAGTTATGTAAAAAAAGGTGATTTTATCATCAGTTTGGCATCTATGCCGGTTGAAGCAAAAGGAATGGTGAATACACTCAGAGTTTCTGAAGTGGAGTAAATGTTTAAGATTTCTTTTGTTTAAGGTTTAACGTTGGTTAACTGATTAGTTATTTAACTGATTAATCGAAGAATTATTGAACTGATTTAGATTTTCTTGCTACTTGATACCTGATACTTGATACTATTTAAAATATGACTTATCTTTAGTGTAAGTTGATTCATAAATATCATTTAACTCAATACACTTAAAAGATGAAAATCTTGAAGTATATCATAAAAGGGATTATTGTACTGATTTTAATCCCAATTGCTTATGTAATACTGTCTTTAATATTAACTTACATTCCGCACCACAGTAAAATTCAGTATAGTCCTAAAAACGAATCCATTTATTTACAAACCAATGGCGTTCATTTATCTATCATTCTCAACAAAAATCAGATAGCTCCACCTCTTTTAAAAGATTTAAAAATTGATGATAATGATCGCTATTTTTCTTTTGCTTGGGGCGATAAAAACTTTTACCTCAACACGCCTACTTGGAGCGATTTAACTTTTAAAAATTCTTTTATAGCGCTATTTCTAAAAAGCCCTACTTTAATACATATTACACGCTATCAAGAAATGAGAACCAATTGGGTTGAAATAAAGATTGATAAAAGTCAATTAGCTAAACTCAATAAGTACCTCTATAATTCTTTTTATTTGGATGATGCTCATCAAAAAGTATTAGTCGAACATCAATTTTATGCAGATAATGACAACTTTTACGAAGCAAAAGGTAATTATACATGCTTTAAAACTTGCAATAGTTGGGTAAATTCCGCCTTTAAACAAAGTGATTTAAAAAGCTGCCTTTGGACACCTTTCGATTTTGGCTTATTTCAGATGTACCAAAAATAACAGATAAAAGTTATAAAGTTATAAAGTAATAATGTTAAAAGTTTTTAACCAGACAAAAGGTAAAAGCCAATAGCGAAAACCAAAACATTAAACATTAAACAATCAATTAACTAAAAACTGCTCACTGAAAACTGCTCACTGCCCACCTTTTGCTTGCTGAATCGCATACATCGCAAAAGACGCCAACCAATGGGCTCCGGCATATTCACCACTATCCATTTTATCGTAACTGGCATGAAAATGTTGATTGGCCAAATCCATCATTTTATAATTATCCAAATAGGTTCCCAATTCGTACAAACACCAAGCGCGGCTAAAATTAAGTCCGTCGAGGTGGGCTAATTTTCCGTCAGATCGATCAGAAACTTCGGCAATTTGCAAGTATAATGACGGATTTTTGCTAAAATCGGGCATAAACAATTCAAACCATTTTATGAATTCTTCTTTGGGTAACACTTTCATCATCAAAACCGCTTCTTGCAAACAAGGTGAGAAAAAGTCAAAACCGCCCGGTTCCCAAGTTAACGGACAAGAAACATCCTTCAAAAAATAATCTTTGGCGCGTTGTTTAATTAATTGAGCCAATGCCGGATGATATTTTTCGGCATAATCCAACGCAAACGACATTCCAAAAGCAATATTTTGATGTTCTCCAATTCTAATAGGATAGGTGAGTTTTGGTAAAAATTCCAGATATTTTGAGATAAGTAAATCTACTAAGGGTTGTAAATTTTCTTCTAATATTTTTGCTTCCGGATGCTTCCATTCTTTTAATGCTTCCGATAATTTTAAGACCCACGCCCATCCATAAGTTCGTTCGTAAGTATTGTTGTGAACATCATCAAAATACAAAATTTCTTTTTCAATATTTTCTTTGGTGAGGGTTGTTTTTAACTTTAAAAGTATTTCATCTTGAAATTCAAAATTGGAGATTTCTTTTAAAATGGTGACCAAAGTCCAATGACCATGAACCGATGAATGCCAATCAAAACATCCGTAAAAAGCAGGATGTAATTCTTTGGGCGATTTTAAATAATTTGCATCACCAATAACCTGATTGAGTTTATTGGGATATTCTTGCTCAATACAATCATAGGCAAAATGATACAAATAAGTGGCTTTCTTAATATCTAAAATGGGTTTGGCATCTTGAATTAATTTAATTTCTTCATTATTCAGTTTATTTTCACAGTTAAAAAACAAAACTGAAAAAACTAAGATTAACATTATTTTATTCTTCATAAATAGGGAAATTTAATCGTTTTACAATTACGGTTGCATCGCTGGTTACATAGGGTTTTGGCATCATTTCAATAGTTCTTGGCTTTGTTTTAATCAAATCATTATTCAACAAATCGTATTTAGTTTCATAAAAATTAACATCAAATTCTTCAAAAGAAGGTACTAAAAAAGTAATTTCTAAAGCTTCATTGTTATAGAAATAATAACTCATAACCTGTTTATTTTTAGCGACTTTAAATAGAATTTCTTCATTATTGCTTTTAACCTCATCACCATTAATGCTGATGGAGAAAACACGAAAAGGTTTTAACGCCATTATCTCCATTTTATGCGCTTTCCTATTGCTTTGAAATAGGATTTTTATATGTCGTTGGTAATTAAAAACAGAATCAACCAAAACTGTAATAGTTGGCGTTGTTAAATCAAATAATTCGGATTCTTGCTGATAATTAATAGATGTATCAAACTTACTTTTAAAGAATATTTTATCTTCTTTATTTGCCAATTTCTCACTTAAGTGCTGCTCTGTAAACGCGTCTAATTTTTTATCAAAACTCAGCCATGAAGATTTGTTTTCATCAATATTCATTAAATAAATTAGGCTATTTGGTTTTTTCCGATCTTCGTTATAACCCGATTCTAGATGCGCTTTAATGAGAAATAAAACTCCGATAACTGTTAAAATGATTTTTAATCGATGGTTATTTTGATAAAAAACCGGCAGCAGTAAAACCAAAATCAGCAGCAATAAAATGGAGCTTGCCAATAACATTTCTAAGCCCATGGCAACCGGGAGCATATATACAAACGGTATCAATAACATTAATAATGGAAATGCTAAAAGTGAATGCCACCAAATTGGGATATTTATTTTTTTTCTGAATAGTATGAAACTAAAACTAATGAGTCCAAAAAATAACGGAACTGTTAAATAACTTGCACCGATAATTTTAAACGGAACTAAAAGTGATATAATCATCCAAAGGGAAAGTGGCGCCACCATTAAGTTTTCCAGCGAATTTTTTTTATAAAATCTTTGATAAATAGTCAGGAAAATAGCGAAAGAAAATAGTGAAAACACAACAATATAAGAGATCCCGTTATAGGTAAATTTATTAATCATATCTCCATATTGCGGATAAAGTATTTTCAGTAATTTCCATCCGAAAAAGGAAAATAATCCGACCGATAAAAGTGATGTTAACAGAGGCGAAAATCCTAATACTGTTTTTCTGACATTTAAAATTCCTTGCTTAAATCCATAAAATACGAGGAAAACAAAAAACAGAAAAGCAACTATTGCCATGGGTAAAATCCATGAAAATGGGTAATAAATCATTCCAAACGGAGCAATATTAAAAAAAATATAATCTTCATCACTCTTTAAATCTGATATTGATTCTTGTGAAAAATAATTCAACATCGCCATTAAATAAGTCCCTTGATGTTCCAATGTGTTTACATCTAAACGTTCATACGAATCTTGAGCGGTGTGATAATCAAAATGATCATCAATAAAGGCAAAATTATAGCCGTCAATATTGGCATCTTCTCTAAAAACAGTCAAATCTGTGTCATTTGGCAGCGATTTGTAAATGCTGTAAACAATTGAATTTGAAACAGGAAACGGATTGTTTGCTTTAGAAAAAGCTTCTATCAATTTCTTATTTCCACGATTTGTCTCTAACAACATATAACTGGGGCCGCCACTTCCTCTGGCTTCAAAATTCAACACTAATTTCACCTCTTTTGCCCACGGATGGTATTTTACAAATGCTTTTGCACCTAACAAACCAAGTTCTTCTCCATCAGAAATAAGTATGATAATGTCGTTTTTAGGTTTTTTATGGGTCGATAAAAAAGCTCTAACGCCTTCGATAATAGCTGCAACACCGCTCCCAGCGTCACTTGCTCCTAGTGAAGCATGCGGATTGGAATCGTAATGACTCAATAACATTAAAGCTTCCTCATGATTCTCACCGGGAATTCTCGTTAAAATATTATGTAATGTTGCAGAGGCGCGCCACTTAATATTGGTTGCTACTTGTTTTTGTATTTCAACTTCTAAACCTAATTTTTCCAGCTCAGAAACTATATAATTTCGAACTTCTGCATGCTCTTCGGTTCCAACAAAATGCGGTTTTTTTGAAATTTCTTTAACGTGAACAAGCGCTCTTTCAGTTGAAAATTGTTCTGGAATAATATCCGAAGTAATACTATTTCTGGGAAGTAATGAATATAAACTCCAAAAAACTGTAGCTGTAATTATTACATATGCCGTTACTAATGAGTAGTTTTTTGATTTCATACGCGGGAGTTTTATTTAAAATAAATATTAAATTTAGCTAATTTTTATTTTAAAAAAACAAACATTGATAACTGATTCGCAAATATTTAAAAAAGTGTACAAATACGCTCTGTTTTTTTAATCTTTTTTGATTATATTTAAGAACGCAAAAACAAAAACATATGGCAGTAAAAAGTTTTCAAGGACCCAGAGCCGATAGCACAGAAGAAAAATCTAAAATTCTGGTTAAACATCACATGGCTACAAAATTAATTACCTTTAAACCGGATCAATCAATTTTAGATGCTATGGAAATATTGATAAAAGCTAAAATTTCAGGTGGACCTGTAGTTGATGATCAAAATGAGTTGGTTGGAATCATTTCTGAGGGAGATTGTTTAAAACAATTTTCTCAAAGTCAATATTTTAACCTTCCAATGACTGATATTAAAGTTAAAGATTATATGGTGAAAGAAGTAAAAACTATTGATGCTTACAGTACTGTTTTTGAAGCTGCTGATCAGTTTTTAACAACACGAATTCGTCGCTTTCCGGTAATGAAGCAAGGGAAATTAGTAGGACAAATTAGTCAAAAAGACATATTGGAAGCCGTTTTAAAAATGAAAAATCAGAAATGGTAATTACGCTCTTTTGATAAGTAAGTAATAATCGTTTTCCAATTCTAAATATCCTTGATCGTAACAATAGAAATAAACATTTTCTGTTTTGGTTACGTACATCGAGGTAAAATAATTAAAATCAAAACCAAGTTGCAGCAGTTTACTTCTGTTCACCTTGGTTTTTCCTGTTTTATTGAGTTCTGTTAAAATTCGATGGTTCTTTTTCAACCAATTATTGGTATTTCTAATCAGGTTGGTGGCGTCTTTATTTGATTTGTTGTGATAGGAATTTCTGCAATAATCAGAACAAAATTTTTTGTCGGTTCTGCCTTTTATGGGTTCTCCACAATCTAAACATTGATTAGTTTCTTGATTCATAGCGATTTGATTTTTCTCAAATATACATTTTTTTTAAAAAGTTAAAAAGTAATAATGTTAGAATGTTATAAAGTTTAAAAAAAAATTAATTTGAAAATGAGATAATTTGAAAATTTGAAAATGTTTTTTCCTCTGTTAAACCATCTAAAGAAAATACATAATCTAACATTTCAACTTTTTAACATTTAAACATTTAACAAAAAAAACCGTTTACAACCGACTACAAACGGAAGTAAATGTTTTTGAACCGAATCTTTTTAATTGGGCGTTGTTACTTTGTCCTATCAAATAAAAATTAATGTTCAACCAAAAATCAAAGTTATGAGTAATTTAAGAAACAAAGTTCAGTTAATCGGTCATTTAGGAAATGATCCTGAAATCATCAATTTAGAATCCGGTAAAAAAATCGCCAAATTTTCTATCGCTACCAATGAATCTTATAAAAATGAAAAAGGCGAAAAAGTAGAAGATACCCAATGGCACAATGTGGTGGCGTGGAATAAAACCGCAGAAATTGTAGAAAAATACCTAAAAAAAGGAAAAGAAGTGGTTATTGAAGGAAAATTATCTTCACGTTCTTATGACGATAAAGAAGGAAATAAGCGTTATGTTACCGAAATTGTGGTGCAAGAACTCTTGATGTTAGGCGGAAAATAAAACCTAAATTGCTATGAAAGAGAAGAAAAGAGTTGCGCATTTGCGGGGCTCTTTTTTTGGTTATTGGGATTCATATTTTAGAAAATCTCCAATAATCACTTTTTATTAAAAATTCATACTCAACTGAATGCGTTTTCGGTCGATATCTACCTCCAAAACTTTTACTTTTACCTGTTGTTGTAACTGTACTGCTTGGTTGATGTCGCCCACAAATTGATTGCTTACCTGAGAAATATGAACCAATCCGCTTTCTTTGATTCCGATATCTACAAAACAACCAAAATTGGTAATATTATTGATGATTCCCGGTAAAATTTGACCGATTTTTAAATCTTTTATAGTTGAAATTGTTGGGTCAAATTCAAATATTTTTACTTTTTTTCGCGGGTCTAATCCGGGTTTTTCCAGTTCTTTTACAATATCGGTAAGCGTTGGAATTCCCACTTTATCGGTGCAATAATCTTTTAAATGGATGCTCGACAATAATGCTTTATTTCCTATTAAATCTGATACCTTAATTTTTAAATCTTTCGCTATTTTCATTACAATTTCGTAACTTTCCGGGTGTACCGCCGAATTATCCAACGGATTTTCAGCGCCTACAATTCTTAAAAATGCCGCACCTTGTTCAAATGCTTTATCACCCAATCGCTTTACTTTTTTAATGGCGGCTCTCGATTTAAAAGCGCCGTTTTCAGCGCGATATTCAATGATATTCTCGGCTAATTTTTCACCGATTCCGGATACCGAACTCAACAAAGGTTTACTGGCGGTGTTGATATTTACTCCCACTGCATTTACACAACTCATCAAGACAATATCTAATTCTTCTTGTAATTTAGTCTGATTAACATCGTGCTGGTACTGTCCAACTCCAATCGACTTAGGATCTATTTTTACCAACTCTGCCAGCGGATCTGACAATCGGCGACCGATAGAAACAGCGCCTCTTACGGTTACATCATAATTTGGAAATTCATCTCGCGCCATTTTGGAAGCCGAATATACAGAGGCGCCGGCTTCATTCACTACAAAAACTTGCAGATCAGTGGTAAATCGGATGCGTTTAATCAATTGTTCGGTTTCTCTGGATGCGGTTCCGTTTCCAATGGCAATCGCTTCAATTTTATAGGATTCAACTAATGAATTTATCTTTTTCATCGCCATGGCCGATTCATTTTGTGGCGGATGCGGATAAATATTTTCATTGTGCAATAAATCTCCCTGACGGCTTAAACAAACCACTTTACAACCCGATTTAAATCCGGGATCTATGTCCAAAATAGTTTTTTCTCCCAAAGGCGGACTCAATAACAACTGACGTAAATTGGTCGAAAAAACCATGATAGCGGTTTCATCGGCTTTTTCTTTGGCGTTGGCAAGTGCTTCGTTTGCAAGTGCGGGTGCTAACAATCGTTTAAAAGAATCATCTGCCGCCAGTCTAATTTGTTGGGCACATTCATTGTTGGAACGAATCAGTTTTTCATGGATGAATTGGATGGCTTCTTCGGATGCTATGGAAACATCAATCTTAACCACTTTCTCTTGTTCTGCCCGCAACATGGCCAACAATCGGTGAGACAGACAACGATGCAATGGCTCTTCCCAATCAAAATAATCAGCATATTTTTGAGCAGATTCATCGGCTAATTTTGCTTTGATTACCTTAGAAGTAATCGTTGATTTTCTGGCAAATAAATTCCGAAGTCGGGTTCTAATACCCAAATGTTCATTGATCCACTCTGCAATAATATGTCGGGCACCTTCCAGTGCATCATCTTCATCAGTAATTTTATCATTGATATATTGGGCTGCAATCGATGATAAATGCTGCACATTTTGCGCCATGATGATTTTTGCCAAGGGTCCCAAACCATTTTCGCGGGCGGTATCGGCTTTGGTTTTGCGCTTTTTTTTATAGGGTAGATAAATATCTTCTAAATCGGTTAAATTTTCACAAACTATGATTTTTAGTTTTAAATCTTCGGTCAGCACCTGCTGTTCCTCCATCGATTTTAAAATGGATGATTTTCGAGCTTCTAAATCATCAAATAATTTTTTAAATTTCTGAATATCGGCTATTTGAACCTCATCTAAATTGCCCGTCAATTCTTTGCGATAACGCGATATAAAAGGAATCGTACAATCATCATTTAACAATTGAATGGTGCTTTCAATGCTTTTTTGCGGTAAAGCCGTGTGTTTATGGATAAAGGAAATTAATTGCATATTTTTTTGATAAGGAAAATTTAATAAAAAACGGTCAACACTAATCAGGGAAGTTCATTCATCTTTAATCTTTTGTCTCACATCTCAATACTCAATACTCAAATCTATTTAATTGAATGATTTTAATAAAATGTGAAAATCAAAAGTTTCTTTTCCGACAGAAAACAAGTGCTCTCCTACAGTTATAAATCCGTGTTTTTCATAAAATCTGAGTGCTCTGTAATTGGTTTTTAAAACGGAAAGCCACAAAGTTTTTTTGCCTAAATCGATAACTTCATCAAACATGGCTTGTTGTAGCGGCGTACCAATTTGCTGATTGAGATAATCTTTGCGCAAATAAATTTTTTGTAATTGGGCGCAATTTACATCTTCAACTGCTGATATGGGTGAATATTTTTTGAGTTTTGCATATCCAACGGGCATTTCATCGACAAAAGCCAACCAAAAAACATTGTTTTCTTTGGCGATACC
Organism: Flavobacteriaceae bacterium; assembly: GCA_030683815.1. Classification (GTDB taxonomy): domain Bacteria; phylum Bacteroidota; class Bacteroidia; order Flavobacteriales; family Flavobacteriaceae; genus JAGXRT01. The sequence continues at coordinate 168,688 of JAUXPJ010000020.1, read as the reverse complement.
CGACCGAATTTTAGCCGCCGAAAAGGTGGTATTAAAATAGTTGATCAAATCATTTCGGTCGCGAAAATGATCTCCGAAAGTTTCATCAAAAGTAATTTGAGCTAAGATTGCAACAATTTCGGCATCGGCTATTGTTGCTTTTCTGATGGTAAGATTTTCCAAAATTAACTATGAAATCTGTGCTCCGTTATTAATTTCTTTTCGCTCCGGTTCCACAAATGCCAATGATCCATCTTTGGCATCGGTCATTAAAATCATTCCGTTGCTTTCAACACCTTTAATTGCTCTCGGCGCTAAATTGGTCAAAACTGTAACGCGCTGACCGACTACTTGTTCTGGTGTAAAACTTTCAGCAATATCGCTTACAATCGTACGAATTTCAGTTCCGATATCAACTTTTAACACCAGTAATTTTTTGGCTTTTGGTATTTTTTCGGCTGCTATTATCGTTCCGACTCTGATATCTAATTTGGTAAAATCGTCAAAAGTGATGGTTTCTTTTTGGGGAGCAATTTTTTGTCCTTTTACTTCATTTTGTTTTTTTGTTGCTTCTAATTTATCTATTTGATGTTTAATTTCTGCATCTTCAATTTTTTCGAATAACAATTGTGATGATGCAATTTGATGTGATATTGGTATTAATATTTCTTTTTCAGCGACCTCATTCCACTTTAAATTCAAATCTGTCATATTCAACATTTGCTGTAGCTTAGCCGAGGTAAACGGCAAAAATGGTTCGGATAAAACGGTTAATCCGGCCGCAATTTGCAATGCCACAAACATAATGGTTTGTACGCGTTCCGGATTTTCTTTAATCTGTTTCCACGGTTCTTCATCCGCTAAATACTTATTTCCCAATCGGGCTAAATTCATAAATTCGCCCAAAGCTTCGCGAAAACGATAACGCTCTAGCGATTTTGAAATCGTTTCAGGGAAAGTTTTTAGTTGGGTTAAAGCATCCAAATCAACCTTTGTAAAGTTGTTCGGATTTGGCACTTTTCCTTCGTAATATTTATGCGTTAGAACTGCAACGCGATTGATAAAATTACCAAAAATAGCCACTAATTCATTGTTGTTGCGTGCCTGAAAATCTCTCCAGGTAAAATCATTGTCTTTAGATTCCGGCGCATTGGCGGTGAGTGTATAGCGCAATACATCTTGTTTGTTGGGAAATTCTTCCAAATACTCGTGCAGCCAAACCGCCCAATTACGGGAGGTTGAAATTTTATCGCCTTCTAAATTGAGGAATTCATTAGCCGGCACATTTTCGGGTAAAATATAAGTTCCTTCTGCTTTTAACATCGCCGGAAAAATGATACAATGAAAAACTATATTGTCTTTTCCGATGAAATGAATGAGTTTAGTATCCGGGTTTTTCCAATAATCTTCCCAATTTTTCCCTACCTTTTTTGCCCATTCTTTGGTAGATGAAATATAGCCGATGGGCGCATCAAACCAGACGTACAACACTTTTCCTTCGGCATTATCAACCGGAACCGGAATTCCCCAATCCAAATCGCGGGTTACGGCTCTTGGGCGCAATCCGTCATCAATCCAAGATTTTACTTGTCCCAACACATTGGGTTTCCAATCGTTTTGATGACCTTCAACAATCCATTCTTTTAACCATTCCGAATAGTTTTCTAAGGGCAAATACCAATGTTTGGTTTCTTTTAAAGTCGGGACATTTCCTGTAATAGCCGATTTTGGATTGATTAAATCGGTTGCGTTGTGCGAGGTTCCGCATTTTTCGCATTGATCGCCATAACTTTCTTCATTGCCACATTTTGGGCAGGTTCCGATGATAAATCGGTCGGCTAAAAATTGATTGGAAGCTTCATCGTAAAATTGTTGAGAAACTTCTTCAATAAATTTCCCTTCATCGTATAATTTTCTGAAAAATTCGGATGCTGTTTCATGATGGATTTTAGCGGATGTACGCGAATAATTATCAAAAGAAATCCCGAAATCTTCAAATGATTTTTTGATAATGGCGTGGTATTTATCTACCAATTGTTGCGGTGTAATACCTTCTTTCTTCGCCCGAATGGTAATCGGAACACCATGTTCATCCGATCCGCAGATAAAAGCCACATCTTCTCCCTTCATCCGCAGATAACGCGCAAAAATGTCAGCAGGAATATAAACTCCGGCTAAATGGCCAATATGAACGGGACCGTTGGTGTACGGCAAAGCTGCGGTGATGGTGAAGCGTCTCTGATTTTCCATTTTTTTGTAAATTATCTCACAAAAATAAGGATTCCTATTTAGAAAAATCAATTGTTAATTTGTTTTCGTAATTTGCAGTAAGATTTTTCTTTTCAAGAGTAAGATTATAAAATATGGAAAAGTTAAACAAAAATAAGAAAAATAGATTAAAGGATTTTCATCGCTTTCTAGACGAAGCCGGTGATACAACATTTTATGGAAAGGGGAAAAAAAATATAATTGGGACAAATGGAGTGTCAAACGTTTTCATACTTGGCATGGTTAAAGTAAATAATCCTTTAGATGATGTTAGAAATAAAATATACTTATTACAGCAGAAAATAATAAATGACCCTTTTTATCAAGTTCCAAGCGTTCTGAAAAAAAATACTAATAAAGGATATTATCTTCATGCTACCGATGATATACCTGAGATAAGGAAAGAGATGTTCGATTTAATTAAATCCATAAATTGTAGTTTCGAAGTTATTGTGGGTAGAAAAAATATTGAACGGTATGAAACAAAACATAAAGGAAAGGAAGAATATTTTTATGCAGATTTATTATCACATTTATTGAAAAATAAATTCACAAAATACAATAAACTTGTTTTACACATTTCTGAGAGAGGAAAAAGTACTAAGAATCATAATTTAGAATTGGCATTGGCAAAAGCTGAACAACGTTTTAATAACAATGACAAGGATTCAAATATTAAAACTGAAATTGTTTTTAATGTTAATTATCCTACACTTGACCCGCTTTTATGCCTTGCTGATTATTTTTGTTGGACTATTCAAAGGATATTTGAAAAAGGAGAAATTCGTTACTACAGTTATTTAACAGAGAAAATAAAATTAGTAATTGATTTATATGATGTGGAAAATTACAATAATTGGGCGAATTATTATGACAAAAAGAATCCGCTAACTTCTAAAAATAAAATAAGCCCACCTAAACACTAATTTTAAATACAATTTAAAAAACGACATGGAGTCGACTTTCGTGCTTTGCAGACTTACTCGACAAAAATACAAATTATTGTTAACTTAAAAAAATAAAATTGATCTGATCTAAATAATGAACAAAATTCTTCAACCAAACTATTTACAAAAAGGCGATTGCGTTGCCATTATTTCAACGGCAAGAAAAATTTCTTTGGATGAAATTAAACCGGCTGTTGAACTGATTGAATCGTGGGGATTAAAAGTGTATATCGGCAAAACAATCGGCACTGAAATGCATCAATTTTCCGGCAGTTTAGAAACGCGAATTGAAGATTTTCAAACAGTTTTAGACGATTCAACCATCAAGGCAATTTGGTGTGCTCGCGGTGGGTACGGAACCGTTCAATTGATTGATAAAATCGATTTTTCTACATTTAAAAAACATCCGAAATGGATTGTAGGCTATTCTGATATCACTGTTTTACACGCTCATATTCATAACTTCGGAATTGAAACTTTGCACGCCACCATGCCCATTAACATTCCGACAAATTCATCAGCCACAAAAGAATCGTTGAAAAATGCGCTATTCGGAAATCAGCTTTATTATGAATTTCCTTCGCATCAAATGAATATGGCAGGAAGGGCAAACGGATTGTTAATAGGCGGAAATTTATCGGTTTTGTACAGTTTATTGGGCAGTATTTCATCCATAGAAACCTCTAAAAAAATGCTGTTTATAGAAGATTTGGATGAGTATTTATACCACATCGACCGGATGATGCAAAACCTGAAACGAAATGGGTATTTTAAAAATGTGGTTGGAATCATTGTGGGCGAAATGTCCAAAATGAACGACAATGAAATTCCGTATGGGAAAACGGCCGAAGAAATCATTTTGGAAATGGTAAAACCATATCAAATTCCGGTAGTTTTTAACACTCCTTTTGGTCATTTAGACGATAACCGAACGCTTATTTTAGGTAGAAATATTCAGCTTATTTCGGATGAAAAATCGGTTAAAATAACTTTTGACAGCTGATGGCAGAGCACAATACTTTAGGACAGCTAGGCGAAGATTTGGCCGCCGATTATCTGTTAAGAAACGGCTATAAAATTTTAGAACGCAATTGGCGTTTTCGAAAAGCGGAAGTTGATTTGATTGCTCAAAAAGAAGATGTATTGGCGGTTGTTGAAGTGAAAACAAGAACTTCAGCTGATTTTGGCAATCCGCAAGATTTTGTCAATCCCAAGAAAATAAAATTATTGGTTGGTGCCATCAATGAATATGTAATCAGTAAAAATTTAGAAGTTTCAGTTCGTTTTGACATTATTGCCATTTTACAACAAGGAAATAAAACAAGTTTAGAGCATTTGGAAGATGCTTTTTATATTTTTTAGTAAGCGCTTATAAAATTTTGTTTTCAATTTGTTCTTTTTTGCGAGTCCAAAAAAGAACGAAAAAAGGACTTCGCTTCTTAGGTATTGCGCTTGCAGCGCACCGCTTGTAAAACTTCGCCAAAAATAGCTGCGCTGCTTTCGAGTACCATCGAAGCTTTTACAAGCTATACTGAGAAGCGTTTGTTGCTTTATATAAAATATTTAACCAGCTTAATAAATTTATTGTTTTGCCGTTGACTGTATCAAATTTTTGATTTCCGAAATACAGTTTGGAATTTCTTTTTAAAACAGAGAAAATAAAAACAAGTTTAGAGCATTTGGAAGATGCTTTTTATATTTTTTAGCAAACGCTTATAAAATTTTGTTTTCAATTTGTTCTTTTTTGCGAGTCCAAAAAAGAACGAAAAAAGGACTTCGCTTCTTAGGTATTGCGCTTGCAGCGCACCGCTTGTAAAACTTCGCCAAAAGCAGCTGCGCTGCTTTCGAGTACCATCGGAGCTTTTACAAGCTATACTGAGAAGCGTTTGTTGCTTTATATAAAATATTTAACCAGCTTAATAAATTCTAGCACAGTTCATCCCGAAACGCAGTGAGGGATCTCTTTATATAACAATTAGCAATGAATACAAAGAAAAAGTTTTATGAAACGTATTTCATAAAACTTCCTACTATTCCTTTAATAATAAGACTTACAAAGGTCTTTACCAACTATTTTTGACTATTAAACCGTAAAAAATTAACCATGGCAGTGACAAAATTATGGTGTAAATAAATTTCTCAATTTTGGAGAACGCTTACAGGATTTTATTATTTTCAAAATAATGAACCACCGCTTCTTTCATTTTCCACTTTTGTTGCTCTACATCCATGGTAGGCAGCTGACTTATTGCCTCAAAATGTGGCCAACCATCTTCATCATGATGGGTAAATTTGTAATGTCCGAAAGGTTCAAATATTTTACAAATGGCAATATGCATTAAATTTAATTTATCATCTTTAGAAAATTGCTGAAAACCTTTTCCCAATTCTTGAACGCCGATTAAATATAAAATAGCATCTATTTTTACGGTATCGCCATCGGCAAATTGCTGACTCAGTTTTTGTTCTAATTCGGTGTATTTTTCTTCGATTGGTAAAATTGAATCCATTTTTTACTTTTTTTACAAAGATATGAAATTGATGGGGTCGAAATTAAATAATATTTTTTTGGTATTTGTGGTTTTCACTTTTAAACATTACTTTTAAGATTCTCAAAATTACGTTGATAGATTTCTGGAACTTTCTTGTAAAATTGAGTATTAAAAATGAATAAAAACTCCGTTTATACCGCTAATTTGAGGAGTGATAGAGGGATTTTATTCTTGATATAAAATAGCCCTGATTGCTGCCGTTTAACTATAAAACCAATTCTTCTAATCAACCGAAAGGTATACTGATCCCATAGTATTTAATAATAGAGTGCGGCTCAGTTCAACCCGGTTTTATTCGCCATTTTCCCATTACTTTAATTGAATTTTAGCAGAACTTCTTTTTGTAGTTCTTTTTCATTATTTTTGAGAGAAAACAACGAATAAAACACTATTAAAGTTGTAGTGCATTTAAAGAAACGACATGATTACAGTTCAACATAGATTTTTAAACCACCAAATAAATCCAGAAACAGAAATGCTCATAATCGGGACTTTCAATCCAGAGACACCAGACAATGACGCTGAATTTTTCTACGGGAGAAGTCGTAATTACTTATGGAGATTACTGCCATCAGCTTTTGGAGAAACTGACTTAAAAGGTGCTTCTAAAAAAGAAAAATTAGAATTCATAAAGCAATATAAAATTAACCTAATTGACTTGATTGAAGAAATTCAGGTAGAAGAAGGTCAAGACGCCAATTATTATGACGGTTACATTGACAACAAAGTAACTCGTTGGAGAAACATCATTGGAATAATTGATACTCTTCCGAACTTGAAAAGGGTTTGCTTTACAAGAAAGACTTTTTCTGACATTCCAGACATGAAAAAACAACTTGACGCAATTCAAAAGCATTGCGATAACAAAGGAATTCCTTTTAAAGCATTGACTACTCCTGCTCGATTTTACAGAGAAGACAAACAAACCGAATGGACAAACTTTCTCCTAAATTGTAACAGGTAAAGAAACAAATACGGTTTATCTTTCAGAAAGGTTACATTCTGACAAGCGTTTTACAGAAACTTGTAACGCATTAATTGCCTTGCTCAAAAAGCATGGAATAAAATATGATTTTTTAAAAACCACCAAAGATATTTGGTGTAGAGACTACATGCCAATTCAGATTGAGAAAGGAAAGTTTGTCCAATTCCGTTACGAACCCTCATATTTAAAGGACGACTTGGAACTTCAATCAGACCCAAAAGAAGTTTGCAAAGCCAACAATATAGAACCTCAATCTTCCAAAATCAATCTTGACGGTGGCAATGTTGTAAATTGGTCGGACAGGGCAATAATAACCGACCGAGTTTTTGACGAAAACCCAAATTACTCCAATAGAAATAAACTAATATCAGAAATTGAAAAACTGCTTGAAGTTGAAATAATCGTCATTCCGCAAATAAAATCTGACATGACAGGGCACGCAGACGGACTTGTTCGATTTGCTGACCGGAATACGCTGATTGGAAACGATCGAGAACAGGAGTATAAATATTGGAAGAGCGGAATTAATAAAGTCCTAAAAGAAAAAGGGCTTGATTATTTCGACATTCCTTTTCTTGAACACAAAGAGAAGAAATACCCTGACCATGCTATTGGTTGCTATGTGAACTACTTAGAAGTTCAAGACCTGATTATACTTCCAATATTTGAAATTGAGAATAATAAGGACAAGGAATTGCAAGATACGTTCAGACAGATTTTTTCAGATAGAAAAATTGAGACAATAAACTTCAATGCAGTTGGACTTTTTGGTGGTCTTTTGAACTGTACAACTTGGACGATAAAAGATTGAAAATGAATAAAAACGCACTACAATCGAGTAGACGGCTCCGCCAGAAACTGACGGAGTGCGCCTCTCACACCACCGTGCGTACGGGTCACGTACACGGCGGTTCGTAAAATGATGGGTTAAGCATTATGTAAATGTCCAACATTGCTTTGTATCCTCTTTGTTTTAGCCTTTTAAGCGTTATCGTTGTCCCTAAAATAGGGCTTTGGGCTACTGCCCACCCTCCTTTCCTTGTTCTGCTGAAAGCATAGGCGTGGTCTTGGTCAATTCCTAATCGAATGAGGTTCTTCCTTTTTCGTTCTGGTTTTTTCCAGTCTGTCCATATGCAATAGCGTAATCGATTCCGCAGCCATCCGTCTAAATCTCGAAGTTTACCATAAATACTTGTTCCTCGAAAATAGTTTAACCATCCTCTTTGGACTTCGTTTATCTTGGCTATTCGCTCATCAAAACTCATTGGTTTGGTTTTGCGGGTTATCGCTTTTACACTCATTTTCAGCCGTTGCCACGCTTTCTCACTTACCACCAATTGGTATTTTCCCCTGTCGCCTTTGATGTACGTTGGTACGAACCCAAATCCAAGCATCGTGAATTGAACGGGCTTCCTTATGCCACTTTTCTCTCGATTAACCGTGAGTTTAAGCTTTGTTTTCAGGTACTTTGAGATTGCGCCCATCGTTGCCGTTGCATCACTTTTTCGCTTGGTGTAGATACTGAAATCATCGGCGTAGCGAACAAACCGTAGTTTTCGTCGTGTTAGTTCTTTATCCAACTCATTGAGCAGAATATTGGACAACAACGGACTAATTGGGCTTCCTTGAGGAACTCCTTTCCTGCGTTTTTGTAGCTTTCCGTTAATCTGTATCGGTGCTCGTAGCCATTTGCGTATTAACCCAAGCGTTATCGGGCATTTTACCTTTTGGTAAAGTAAATTCAGAAGCAGGCAATGGTCTACTTCATCAAAGAATGTCTTTAGGTCAATGTCCACAATAAATGTATATCCCTCATGGATGTATTCCAATGCCTTGCCAACTGCTTGGCGGGCATTTCTATTGGGACGAAAACCGTAACTATGGACACTGAACTCTAACTCATATTTTGGCATCAAGACCTGTGATACCGCTTGTTGGAGTAACCTGTCGGTTACTGTGGGAATCCCCAAAAGTCGGGTTTTACCGTTTCCTTTAGGAATCTCCACTCCAAGAATGGCTTGAGGCAAATAGCTTTCGTCCTTTACTGATTGGAGAATAGCCGATTTATGTTCACGGAAATAATCCGTAAGTTCTGTCGTTTTTCTTCCGTCAATTCCTGCGCTGTCCTTGTTGACAATAACTTGTCGCAATGCTTTTTGCAGGTTGTAAGGATGTACTGCTTGTTCAATCATTCTTGTTTTACATTTTGTTTTACCTGTTTTCGTTATCGAGGGCTATCTTGCGATTCCTTTCGGCATTGAAAACCAATTCACGTTCAGCCCTTCCCTTGTTTGTGAGTCCTCCAACCTTTAGGCTGCTTTCGGTTGGCTCGTTGTCTCAAAGTACTATGGCTTCTGCTGACTTCTCTTTGTAATGTACTCGACATTTAAGAGACCTCCCCCGGTAAGAGCTTTTTCCTTCCGTTAATTCCCGGTACATCTACCACAAAACGATTTTTGTGTTCTTTGGACGTCGCGTTGCTGTGGACGCTTATCCTCGTTTTATAGCCTCTTATGTACTTCCTGTTCGTCGGTACCAACTTTTGCAGTCTCGCTTCCTTCACTGTATGGGTCACCCCATACCAGCTTGCGACTTGCTAACGTTTCGGGTCGTTACTCCGCACGTAAGGGTCTCACACCCTCTGGAAAAATAATCACACTTAATGTTGCTATTTTCAATTCAAATTTGCATTTTTGAATTTTTTCATTTAGCTTCACTAAGTGTGAGCACTGCTCATGCAGGGCACACACAGCACCTACCCAAAAGTGGCGGTTCAGTGGTTAATTGAACATTCTACCTCGCATCAAATTTTGTGGTATGTTGACAGTGAAGTGCTTCGAAATCGCCACCTTCGGGTAGCTGCAAAACGTTAGCATTCATTGCTTAAAAAAAATTACAACCATCGAAAATCGGAAAATTGAGAAAATTCTGACATCAATTTACGAAACGGACAGAAATCTTTCACCGCCCAAACTGACGGAATAAAAATCGGCTGAAATCAAATCTTAAAACTATACGACGGAAAAGCGAAAAAACTATAAGTTGCCTTTTTATCGCCCAAACTGACGGAAGAAAATTTACTGAAATCTTTCACCGAAACTATCCGACAGAAAATTGAAGTGGAACTTCACTCCCACTCAAATCTGCGAACAAAATATTTTTAATTAGTGGTGAAATTATAGAAAATCAGCAGGTTTGACAAAATTTAAAACGCGCGACAAATTGAAAATAAATGTATCAAGTTTTCGCCTTTGCTCAAGCATTAATTTTCTAATACTTTTCTTTTTTTCCTTTATTTCCATTTTTTTGAAATTTATTTCGGACAAATTTATCGTAAATAAAATTTATTTACTACTTTCGCCAATAAAAATTTAAACCAATGTTTTCAAAAGCTTGTGAATACGGTATAAAGGCAATTATTTATATTGCCACTCAATCCTTAAAAGATGAAAGGGTTAAAATTGGCGACATTGTTGAAAATGTTGGTTCTCCCGAAGCTTTTACTGCAAAAATTTTAAGTGCATTAACAAAACACGACATTGTAAAATCATACACAGGTCCGTATGGCGGATTTGAAATTGATACCGCCATAATGAAAAGAATTAAAGTGAGCGAAATAGTTTTTGCCATTGATGGCGACTCCATCTACAATGGCTGTGGATTGGGTTTAAGTGAGTGTAGCAATATCCAACCTTGTCCTATGCACGACAAGTTTGTTAAAGTAAGAGGTGAACTTAAAATAATGCTTGAAACAACCACCATTTACGACCTTGCTATTGGTTTAAAATCAGGAAAAACAATACTAATCAGATAAAAAAAATTTAAACCTATTTACGATAAAATTATCGTAATAAATATTTTGAATAATAATGAGAATTTTTATCCAATAAAAACAGGCAATGGAAAGTAAAAATATATTTAGCAAATCGGGGATTATCATTACCATAATACTTATTGCAATTCCGGTAATTGTTGCTTCAATCGTAGTAATCATTAGAGCTTATGCCGTTTTAAATAATTACCTCAAGAAAAAAGAATTAGAAAAGTTCAACGAATACCTCAAAGGATTAAGTCCGGAAGAAGTTCAAAAATTAGAACCACGAAAAAACAAGCTGGGGCAATAATGCCAAAACCGTAAGCCCCGAAGAAGTTAAAAAGATTATGGATTTCATTAAAATAACGGCTAAAAAATAAGATGATGAAAATTAAATATTTAATAATGGTATTATTTGCCTTATCGTTTCAAGTTGTTTCTGCCTGCCCTGTATGCGAAAAACAGCAACCCAAAATAACGCAAGGATTAACCCATGGTGCGGGTCCACAAAGTAATTGGGATTGGGTAATCATTGCTATTATCACGGCAGTCACGGTATTAACATTTATTTATTCATTAAAATATTTAATTAAGCCTGGCGAAAAAAACAACGACCATATCAAACAATCAATCTTAAGTAATTAATATAAGATGCAAGAAGATAAAAGTAAAATAATACTATTTGTTGATAACGATTTGCATCCTATTGCAGAATTGTTTGCTCCCGTGCAATTTGAGTTAGATACCCGAAAATTAATTGACGGGGAACATACTTTGAAATTGGTTAGTAAGTCTCCAACAGGCAGAGAAGGTATTCGTAAAATAAAATTTATTGTCCGCAACGGATCTGCCATTGCCGTAGAAGGGCTTTCAGAAAATGGAGTGGTTGATGGAATAATTCCTTTAATGATAAACGCTTACGACAAGGGTAATCAGAAGAAATTTATTATTGAAGGTAGCGAAACTCCACAAAGTGTACCCAATTGGTTATGGATTTTACTTGTGGCATTTTTTGGCTGGGCTGCATTTTACATCATTACAAATTTTAATCTTTAATAAAATGAAGAAAGATATAACAAGCATAGATGACATAAAACTATTAGTTGATAGTTTTTACGGTAAAGTGCGTGAAGACAACTTACTCGCTGATATTTTCAACAATAAAATTGAAGACCGTTGGCCACAGCATCTCGAAAAAATGTATCGCTTTTGGCAAACGGTATTGTTGGAAGAACATACTTATTACGGAAGTCCGTTTGTACCACACGCCAAACTTCCGGTTTCGGCAGAACATTTTGAAAGATGGTTTCAATTATTTTATGAAACTGTTGATACCTTATTTGAAGGAGAAAAAGCCACAAGAGCCAAATGGCAAGGCGAAAGAATGGCAGAAATGTTTCATTCAAAAATAGAATACTATAAAAATAATTCTGCTAAACCTATACTTTAATATTTACAACTAAGAATTTCAGTAACGAAAGTTTTTTCCATACTTTACTCTGAAACAGAACTTTAAAAATGGAGAGTTAACCAATAAAAAACAAAAAAATGAATATTCAAGAAAATCAAATCATCGGAGAATTGGTAGCACAAGACTACCGCACCGCAGCCGTATTCAAATCATTTGGAATAGACTTTTGCTGTAAAGGCAATAGAACTATTAACGAAGTTTGTGAAAGTAGAAATATTGAACCTGTATTGTTAATAGAAATCCTTGAACAAGTAACAGATTTGCAAGAAGGCACCAGCATCGATTATCAATCGTGGCCCATTGATTTAATGGCTGACTATATCGAGAAAAAACACCACCGCTATGTAGAAGAAAAAACCTTGGAGATAAAACCGTATTTGGATAAAATTTGCAAGGTTCATGGTGACCGTCATCCTGAACTATTTGAAATTAACGAACATTTTATTGCAACCGCAGGAGAATTGGCTCAGCACATGAAAAAAGAAGAACTCATTATATTTCCGTTTGTAAGAAAAATGATGAAAGCAGAACAAGAGGGCTTAAAAATAGCTACACCACATTTCGGAACAATTCAAAATCCCATTCAAATGATGATGGATGAACATACTACCGAAGGCGACCGTTTTAGAAAAATTGAAGAATTAAGCAATAATTATACTCCGCCGCAAGACGCTTGTAACACTTACAGCGTAACTTTTGCCTTGCTCAAAGAATTTGAACAAGATTTACACCTACATATTCATTTGGAGAATAATATTTTATTTCCAAAAGCTATTGAGTTGGAAAAACAATTAAACAAAATATAGATCATGGAAAACAGAAAATCACATTCCATAAGTGTCCAAGCAGATTTAACCACCAAACAGTTCCTGCACAAACAAGTAATATTACGGCAAAAGAATTTTACAGTACTGTTAAAAGCCATGAGTATAAATATTATGGTAAAATTTCAAGTGCTGAATTTGATATTTGCAACAAAAAATATGGTTCACATAGCACTGGCTCATGGATAAAAGGAAATATTAGCGAAACCGACAACAAGGCGACTATAATTATTGAAGTGGACATTGAAGAACAAATGGAACTCATAAAGAAAATGATGTATTCCTTTTTTATTATTTTTGGTCTGTTTATTATGATTATAGCTGCAATTACAGAGGAAGCACAATTGAATAATCTTGTAATTGGAATGTGTATTATTGTTTGTCCTTTTCTTTATGTGCCAATTATCAGACAACAGCTTAAATCCATGCAAAAAGACGAACTGAAACAATTTAGTGCAATTGTAGGTGGGCAAATCATTTAAAAAAAAATAAGTATAATGAAATCAAGAATACAAACCGAAGAGTTAACATGGATAGAAGGAAAAGTAAAAGGTTTTTTTGGAAAAGAACTTATTTCACTGACCAATGGCGGGCTTAAACTTATAAAAGTGGCATCCTTGGCAACCTATCCAGAACATATACATCCCGACAAAACGGAGTATGCTTACGTATTGGAAGGAACTCCTGAATTTATCATCAACGCCGAAACACATATAGGTAAAACAGGCGATTTTTTTATTTTTCCATTCAATACCAAACACGCCATTAAAAACAATACCAACTCCAAGTGTATCCTTTTAATTGGTGCTATCCAAAATTAACGATTTAATTTATTTTAAGATGAAACAAAATCCTCAAAAAAGAGACAAAGCACTTCAGCCACTAAGCCGTGACCACCATCATGGCTTGTTGCTCTGTTGGAAGATCCGGGAAGGATTTAAACGAAATATTGAAGTAAATCGAATAAAGCTATACATAGATTGGTTTTACAAGGAGCATTTACTTCCTCACTTTGAAGTGGAAGAAAAATATGTTTTTACCATACTTGGCAACGAAAATGAATTAACAAATAGAGCCATTGCTGAACACCGAAGATTAAAGCGATTATTTGAATCGTCCACAGAAATACAGGGAAACCTGAGTTTAATTGAAGAAGAGTTGGAAAGCCACATCAGGTTTGAAGAACGTATTTTATTCAGTGAGATTCAAAATATTGCAACTGATGAACAATTATCTGAAATTCAAATTAATCATTCTGATACAAAATTTGCAGATAACTTAACAGACCCTTTTTGGGAATGATACAGGCTCCAATAAAATTCACTGTTTTTGAGAATGGCACAAATTTTCAAATCGAAACGTATGATGGTGAGTATAGAAATTTGATGTTTCTTCTTAAAGATAAACTTTACCTGGATGATTTTGGAGAATGTGGTGGAATGGGCAGATGTGCAACGTGTATCATTGAAGTAAGCGGAATATCAGGAAATTCTGTTATAAAAGAGAGGAACGAACCCGTAACACTTTCTAAAATGGGTTTTGAGGATGAAAACATTCGACTTGCCTGTCAACTCTTTGTTACTGCGGATTTAGACGGAGCAGATATTGAAATATTTGAATGGTAATAAAAGCGGCAAATATAGAGAAAATAATCCATCACACGGGTGTAGGCACATCCCGATGAAGAATCGGGAAGATCTTCCACCTCTCCCACCAAAGAAAAATTATTTTTTAGAATTTCCCCTTCTAAAATTTTTAAAACAAGCAACGCACAGGCGACACAAACAGACCAAAACACAACTCGACAACAACAGCGAAACCAACGGCAGACAAAAACTTTACAACCTCGACAGACAGAAGGCCAGCTTATAACAGCTAAGGTTTCTTTGGGCCTTTGTTCTTCGGTTGACTATTTTTTGTATATTTGATTTGCAGTTTTTCTAATGGTAATTTGTTCTTAATATCCCCTACCATCGGGTAGTTGCGGGTCGTTGAATTGTGCTCTTGGAGAAATTTAATAATTCTAAAAATAACTAAAGAAAGAATCTGAAAATTATATATTTATCATGGAAACAATAAAAATACAAATCATAGGAGGCGGCAATTTAGGAGTTGCCTTGGCAATAGGATTATCAAAGTTTTCTTCAAACTCTGAAATCACAATTACAAGACGCAATATTAAACAAATTAAATTTTTAGAAAACCAAAATATTCGTGTATCATCCGACAATACATTTGAAATCAACCAAGCTGATATCATCCTGCTAACTGTAAAACCATATCAGCTTAATGTTATTTTACATGAAATCTTACCTCACATAGCAAATAAAATTATAGTATCTGCAATAAGTGGATTAAGCATTGATACTTTGGAGCAAAAAACAAATCATGCACATTCAATTGTTAGGATTATGCCAAATATTGCGGCTCAATTTGGTGAATCTGCAACATGTATTTCATTTTCAGAAAGAAGCAATGAAGCTGGTCAAAAAATCTTTGAATTATTCAATCTTTTGGGGACGGCTTTAATTATTGAAGAAAAACTGATGGATGGAGCTACCGTTTTAGGAGCTTGCGGCACGGCATATGCTTTACGATATATTCGAGCAGCTATGCAAGCAGGTATTGAAATTGGTTTTGACGCTCAAACGGCCTTGTCTATCGCCTCACAGACTGTTAAAGGAGCGGCACAAATGACGATTGAAGAAAAGGTGCACCCGGAACAATTAATTGACAGAGTTACCACTCCTCAGGGTTGTACTATTGTTGGTTTAAATGAAATGGAACACCAGGGATTTAGTTCCTCTTTAATAAAAGGAATAAAAATTTCATTTGATAAGATTAGTGAATTATAAAACAACAAGTAACTGCATACAATAACAGTAACCGTTGAACCTTTTTAAAAAAGTAATTCTGCAAAAATTCTCAGAAAAACTCTTTTGCTGAATGATGAACAAAAATTGTCGGATAATTTATTCGATTTTTAAGTTACGGGTGTCCAAAAAGAACTCAGGAGTTGGGTAAGTTTTGGGTATTTAAAAACGGAAGAAAATACGGATAATCGGGGATATATAGCCCGACCAACCGATCAACGACTAAAATTTGGAGTCCTTTTTCAAGATTATGTTCCCAATATTCCGAATTTAAAAATGTATTTGAATTTGATTTACAATACAGGTGTTCCGGATGGCCATCTTATGCGAGTGCTTATAATCGATTGAATGACTATAAACGTGCAGACCTTGGGATTCTTTATGTTTTAAAAGATGATTTAAATACCAATGATCGAATCCGGCTTCAAAATGTTCATGAATTATCTTTCGGATTTGAGATTTTTAATATGTTTGATGTACAAAATTCCATTACCAATACTTGGGTTCGAGATTCCTATTCTAAACAATCTTACGGAATCCCCAATTATATGTCCAGCCGCATTTTTAACCTCAGATTGATGCTGAAAATTTAAAGTATTTGCGATGAGTGATCGTTGGTTTTAACATCAGCTATCACCTTTTCAATCCATCCATTTTCATCGATGATAAAAGTAGTTCTATGAATTCCGTCATAGGTTTTTCCCATGAATTTTTTAGGTCCCCAAACCTGAAAAGATTTGATTACTTCTTTAGATTCATCAGCTAATAATGAAAAAGGCAATTGGTGTTTTTCTTTGAATTGTAATTGCTTTTTAGGCGCATCGGCACTGATACCTAAAATTTCATATCCTTTTGATAAAAATTGATGATAATTATCTCTAAGATTACAGGCCTCGGCAGTACAGCCCGGAGTGCTTGCTTTTGGATAGAAAAACAAGACCAATTTTTTTCCTTTAAAATCTGAAAGTTTTATAAGTTCGTTATTTTCATTGATGCATTCGAAATGGGGTGCTTTGTCGCCTTTTTTTAATGTGGTCATAATTCGTATTTTTGTATAAATATACGACAATGACCAAAAAGGAAAAAATTGATTTCATAATTGATACCTTAGAAAAATTATATCCCAATCCGGCAATTCCGTTACTGCATAAAGATCCATACACCTTATTGATTGCCGTTTTACTTTCTGCTCAAAGCACAGATGCTCGTGTTAACACCATCACTCCTACTCTTTTCAGCAAAGCTGATAATCCGTATGATATGGTGAAATTAACCGTAGAAACTATTGAAGCTATTATAAAACCTGTCGGACTTTCACCCGTGAAATCTAAAGGTATTTATGGATTGTCAAAAATGATCATTGAATTACATGATGGAAAAGTGCCGCAATCATTTGAAGCATTAGAGGCATTTCCATCGGTTGGTCATAAAACGGCGAGTGTTGTCATGTCTCAAGCTTTTAATGTTCCCGCATTTCCTGTGGATACACATATCCATCGTTTGATGGTTCGTTGGGATTTAACATCCGGAAAAAACGTCATACAAACCGAAAAGGATGCCAAAAAAATATTTCCGATAGAAATTTGGAACAAACTCCATCTTCAAATTATTTATTACGGAAGAGAATTTTCTCCGGCTCGCGGATGGGATATCGAAAAAGATATCATCACCAAAACAATTGGGCGAAAAAATTTTTTGAAATAAAAAAGACTCCCGAAAGAGTCTTTTAATTAATTCAAATGAAAGAAAAAAACCTGATTTTTAACAGTTTTAATGGTCCGCAACCCTTTTGAATAGTTCAATAAGAATTGAATTGTTTCTCTTGATGGTTCTAATGATGTTCTCGATTCGTTTTTAAAGTAGATTTGTTTCATATAATTTGTTTGAATTCCTTAGAATCAAAACGCAAAACAAATTACATTATTGTTTAATTGGTGATAATAATTTGGTGTTTTTCAATGAGTTTACGCAAATTGATAAGCGCATATCGCATCCTCCCCAATGCAGTATTGATGCTAACACCGGTATTCTCTGCAATATCTTTAAAACTCATATCTTGAAAAATTCGCATTTTAAGCACTTCTTTTTGATCTTCAGGCAATTCTTCCAACAACTTTAAAACATCCGAATCAATTTGGTCTTTAATCATCCTGCTTTCTATATTGAGGCCTTCGTCTTTTACGACAAGAAATATATCAAAATCATCAGAATTAGCAAAAGCAGGTATGCGTTTTGATTTTCGGAAATAATCAATCACTAAATTATGAGAAATACGCAAAACCCACGGTAAAAATTTACCTTCTTCACTATATTGTCCTGCTTTTAAAGTGTTTATCACTTTAATAAATACATCCTGAAATAAATCATTGGCAACATCTCTATTGCGGACTTTTGAATAAATAAAATTGAATACACGGGTTTGATGCTTGCGAATTAAAAATTCCAGGGCTTGCTCA
This sequence comes from Flavobacteriaceae bacterium, assembly GCA_030683815.1. Classification (GTDB taxonomy): domain Bacteria; phylum Bacteroidota; class Bacteroidia; order Flavobacteriales; family Flavobacteriaceae; genus JAGXRT01. Next base: position 150,519 of record JAUXPJ010000020.1, on the reverse strand, counting down.
TCTCCTTGAAAATATAATTCAATAAGCCGACTATCAGATAATAAACAGAATTCCATATAATTACTTTTTAAACTTAATGAAGCTGATTTTTAATTAAAAGTAATTCTGGACTATAGGCGATTTTTTGGGTTTAATTAATCAAATATACTAACTAAAGTTTAAAAATTTATTTTTTTTGCGTTTTTTTCATAATAAAATAAAAAAAGGCGGTAAAATTGTATACCGCCTAATGATTCTGAATCTTAAAACTACTTTTAAAATTTCTTTAATAGAGTCCTGTTTTTGATATTATTGAACCTTTGTCATTTCAATCTCGGAGAGAATGAGCTACGAGCATTTTATCAAAAAATAATTTAAATTTTTCATGTGGCACCGAAACACATATTCTCGATGTTGCTTTAATTTTCTCACTTTTTTCATTGGTAAAATACACCATTCCCACACTTCCAATATTATTTTTCAATAATTCATCTTCTGATATATTGATAACGGTGAATATTCCAACGGGTTTACTGTGCTCATACAATTCATCAACTAATAAATGATTTGTACTCAAATATTGAATATTTTTTGTTATATCTTCTACTGTTTTCTTTTTAAAATCTGAAACGGCCTTTTTACCTTCAGGTGTGGTTAATAGTTTCCATATCAATTCTTGTGCAAAGGCATTTATACCGTTAAAAGCGTACAGCAGGCGTATGTTCAATTCTTCATTAAATGCTTTATCCGTACTGTGGATAAATCCAATTCGTTGACCACTGAGTCCCATCGTTTTGCTGAAACTCTCCGTGATAATTACATTTTTTAATTCGAGCAATTCTTGATAAAACGCATCATCGGTATCATAAAAAATTCTCCGGTAAGGGCTGTCAAAAATGATTATTACGCCCATTTCTGTCAGCGATTTAATGCTTGCCATCATTTCAACATCCTCCAATTTATTTCCTACCGGATTGTTCGGATCGCATAACAATACTGCTATTTTTTTAGGATTCGTTGTTTCTGATTTGCGCAAATCCTTTATGGAAGCCACAAAACTATTCAGATTTTCAAACGTATCACTCTCCAAACCTCTTATCATACAAAGTTTTTGATAACTCCCCCAAAAGAATTTATTGAAATAAACAATATCCAAGTCTAAAATTTGAACAACTGCATCAATTGCTGGCATTCCACCAGGAACTATGGCAATATGCTCGATGTTCGATTTTCCTGCAAAATACTCTTGATCGATGGCTTCTCTTAATTCCGGCGTCCCTTTATTGGGTGGATATACTTGAATTCTGGTTGAATTAAAATCAATCAATTTCACCACCTCAGAAAGATTTATTGAACAAACTGCATTGATACCGCGGTTAAGAAACAAATATTCCTCACCGGAGTCCTCCATCATTTTTTTAATTTTAGCACCAATACCTACAATACTAGAAAAAGTGGCGCCACTTTTTTTGATTTTCATTTTACTTCTTTTATTAAACTATTTATAAAACTTTATTTTGTGCAAATATAAGAATCCAAGGATAAAAATCATTCAAATATTTAAAATCGGGAATTTTATTATTAATTTTGCATTTTTCATAAAAAAATGATCTCAAATTTTAATTTATTAAATCCGAAGAAATTCATCTTAATAAAAGGTGCTAAACTGCATAACTTAAAAAATATAGATGTTGCTATACCTAGAAATAAATTGGTTGTTATCACCGGTTTATCAGGTTCCGGCAAATCAAGTTTGGCTTTTGATACCTTATATGCTGAAGGACAACGCCGATATGTAGAAAGTCTATCATCCTATGCGCGCCAGTTTTTAGGAAAACTTTCTAAGCCAAAAGTTGATTATATCAAAGGAATTTCACCTGCCATTGCCATTGAGCAAAAGGTAAACTCAACCAATCCGCGTTCTACCGTTGGCACCTCAACAGAGATTTACGACTATTTAAAACTTTTATATGCTAGAATCGGCAAAACTTTTTCTCCAATATCCCATGAAGAAGTTAAAAAAAATAAGGTAACAGATGTTATTGATTTTATTAAAACAGCTGCAGAAGCTGAAAAATATTTATTGTTGGCTCCCATAAAATACAGCGACTTACCACAACTCGAAAAAATAATTAAAATACTGGCACATCAAGGGTTTTCAAGATTAAAAGTGAATGATGAAGTGGTAAAAATTGAAGCATATATTCCGAATAAAACAGATCAAATATATATTGTTGTCGATAGAATTGTGGTTCAGCATCATGAAGATTTTTATTTCCGACTTGGTGATGCCATACAAATTGCGTTGAATGAAGGTAATGGTGTTTGTGTGTTAGAAAACCTCCAAACAAAATTAACTAAATCATTCAGTACCGCTTTTGAACACGACGGAATTCCTTTTTTAGAACCTTCTGTGTACCTGTTTAGTTTTAACAATCCTTATGGAGCTTGTCCGAAATGCGAAGGATACGGCAATATTATTGGGATTGATGAAGAATTGGTAGTTCCCAATACAGCACTCTCTATTTTAGATGATGCCATTGTTCCGTTCAAATCAGAATCATTTTCACACTTTAAAGAAGCCATCATTTTAAATGCTTCAAAATACGACATACCAATCCACAAACCTTGGTTTGAATTAAAAGAGGAAATAAAATTATTGATTTGGAACGGCACCAAACATTTTGAGGGTATTTATGATTTCTTCAAGTATTTAGAAGAAAAAAGCTATAAGATTCAATATAGAGTGATGTTATCTCGATATAGAGGAAAAACAAAATGTCCGGATTGTCAAGGGAAACGGCTGAGAAAAGAGGCACAATACGTTAAAATAAATGGAAAATCGATTAGCGATTTAGTTGAATTACCACTGAATGAATTAGCTGTTTTTACTGATAATCTTCATCTCACTAATCATGAAAAAGAAGTTTCAAAACGATTATTGACAGAAATTACAACCAGACTCGGATTTTTAAATGATATCGGATTGGGCTATTTAACATTAAATAGAACCGCCAATACGCTTTCCGGCGGTGAATCACAGCGTATTAATTTAGCCACTTCTTTAGGCAGCAGTTTGGTGGGATCAATGTATATTTTAGATGAACCGAGTATCGGATTGCATTCAAAAGATACCGAGCGACTCATCGTTTTACTCAAAAAACTTCGCGATATTGGCAATACGGTAATTGTAGTGGAGCACGATGAAGATATCATCAAATCTGCCGATTATATCATTGATATCGGTCCGGAAGCAGGAATTTATGGAGGTCATTTAACAGCGCAAGGTGATTATAAAACCTTGTTAAAATCCAATTCATTAACAGCTCAATATTTAAATAAAAAATTGAGTATTGAAATTCCTAAAAAAAGAAGAGTCTCTAAGAATTTTATCGAAGTAGAGGGTGCCAGAGCTCATAATTTAAAGAACATCAATGTTCGATTTCCGCTGAACTCATTAACGGTGGTTACCGGGGTTTCTGGAAGTGGAAAAAGCACTTTGGTTAAAAACATTCTGTATCCTGCTTTGGTAAAAAAATTAACGGGAAACAGTTTGAAAGTGGGAGAATTTACCGATTTAAAAGGGAGCTTTCAAAGTATCAAACAAATCGAATTTGTAGATCAAAATCCGATTGGACGCTCCAGCCGTTCAAACCCGGTAACTTATATCAAAGCCTATGATGATATTCGCAATTTATATGCAGGTTTAAGTTTGTCTGTAGTCAGAAATTACAAACCAAAACATTTTTCATTCAATGTAGAAGGCGGAAGATGTGACACTTGTAAAGGCGAAGGAGAGGTGACCATTGAAATGCAATTTATGGCAGATGTTCATATGATTTGCGAAGTTTGTAACGGAAAACGATTCCAAAAAGAAATCTTAGAAATTAAGTTTCACGATAAATCTATCGTTGATATTCTTGAAATGTCGGTTGATGAAGCGATTGATTTTTTCATCCAATATAAAGAACTTAAAATTGCCCAAAAATTACAGCCATTACAAGAAGTTGGATTGGGTTATGTTCAGTTGGGACAGTCTTCTTCTACTCTATCAGGCGGTGAAGCGCAAAGAATTAAATTAGCTTCTTTTTTAATCAAAGGATCCACCACCGATAAAACCCTATTTATTTTTGATGAACCAACCACCGGACTCCATTTTCACGACATCAAAAAACTCTTAAAATCGTTCAATGCTTTGATAGAAAAAGGACACTCCATCATTGTAATTGAACATAATTTAGAGTTGATTAAATGTGCCGATTATATCATCGATTTGGGTTTGGATGGCGGAAAAAAAGGGGGAGATTTACTCTTTGAAGGAACTCCGGAAGCATTATTGAATTGTCAAAATTCTTATACTGCCCAATATCTTAGAGAAAAATTAATGAACTAAAACGAAAAAGACGAGTAAAATCAGTATTTCGATCCAATTAAAAGGATGGTGAGTTTCTTTATAAAAGCTACTCTGAAGCATTGATTTTATGGATAAAAGTAAATTAATTAAATTTTTATTTGGAAAAAACAAAAAAAATATGCCAACTTTGCATCTCAATAAAATTATTAAACGGTAAGTTTTTAATCTTTTATAATTAAAAAGACATGAAAAAAGCAAAGTTGAATTTCGACTTCCTTTCAGCAGCTGACAAGATGTTCAGCATGGTTGCTGTTTTGTTTATACTACAAGTTATAACAAGTTCTATAGTTATACCCAGGATTCCTTTTTATACACGACGCTAGACGTACGGTCTAATTTAGGTCACTTACGCGGAGACCATTCTCGGATAAATTAATTTTTTAAAGTGCTGTTTTGTATAAATGCTTTTAGCATACTGACTTATTCACACCCTTTTTGTTTCATTTTTAATTTTTTACTGATGCATAATTCAGTTGTAAATGTCCTTGTTGCTAATGAGCAACACCTATCATATTCTCAAATTATTTGTGATGAAATGGAGTCGTCTGCAAAAGCCCGAGGAACGGGCATTTCAAAACGCACGCCAGATTACATCACTAAAAAAATATTGGAAGGTAAAGCGGTTATCGCTTTAACAAGTTCAGGAACTTGGGTTGGTTTTTGTTACATTGAAACTTGGAGCCATGGGAACTATGTAGCCAACTCCGGATTGATTGTAGCACCTGATTACAGAAAAACAGGATTAGCGCGAAAGATTAAAAAGAAAGTTTTTGAGTTATCCCGAACTAACTACCCTAATGCCAAAATATTTGGGTTAACCACCGGATTAGCCGTTATGAAAATAAATTCGGATTTGGGATATGGACCTGTAACTTATTCCGAACTAACTCAAGATGAAGCATTTTGGAAAGGCTGTCAAAGCTGTGTAAATTTCGAAATTCTAAAAAGCAATGAACGCAAAAATTGTATGTGTACCGCTATGCTCTTTAATCCCAAAGAAAATAAAAAGAAATGGGATTTTAAGAAACATTCGAAGTTGTATGAACGATTTATGAGAATGAAACAAAATAGACTGTTCAAATATTTTAAGAAACAATCAATTTTAAAGAAAACAAAATCATTAATACTTTTTAATTATGCAAAATAAAAAAGTTGTCTTAGCATTTAGTGGCGGATTGGATACATCCTACTGCGCTATATATTTATCAAAAACATTAAATCTGGAAGTACACGCAGTGATTGTAAATACGGGAGGATTTACCAATAATGAAGTAACTGAAATAGAAAATAAAGCCAAACAACTGGGAGTTGCTTCTTTCAGTTGTATTGATGAAACCAAAAATTATTACGATAAAGTAATCAAGTATTTGGTCTTTGGGAATGTGTTAAAAAATAATACTTATCCTTTATCAGTGAGTGCTGAGCGGATTTCGCAAGCAACAGCCATTGCCAATTATGCCAAAAGTATCAAAGCCGATTTTGTAGCTCATGGAAGCACTGGTGCAGGAAATGATCAGGTAAGGTTTGATGCCATTTTTAATATTTTGATTCCGGAGATACAAATCATTACACCGATTCGCGATCAAAAACTATCAAGAGAAGCAGAAATCAACTTTTTAAAAGATAATGGTATTGAAATCAATGCCGAAAAAGCAAAATACAGCATCAACAAAGGCATTTGGGGAACCTCGGTTGGTGGTAAAGAAACATTGACTTCCCATTTACCGCTACCGGAAGAAGCTTATCCGACACAAATATCAAAAACGACTCCAAAAAACATTGAGTTGTATTTTGAAAAGGGAGAATTAAAAGCTGTTGATGGGATTCATTACAATCATCCTACAGATACTATTAATGCGTTGGAAAAAATGGCGGCACCTTACGGAATTGGAAGAGATATCCATGTGGGTGATACCATCATCGGTATTAAAGGAAGGGTTGGTTTTGAAGCTGCCGCTGCTTTAATTATCATAAAAGCACATCATGCATTGGAAAAACATACGCTTACCAAATTGCAGTTAATCATTAAAGATCAGCAAGCCATGTGGTATGGAAACTGGTTACATGAGGGATTGTTTTTAGATCCAATCATGCGCGATTTGGAAGCCTTTTTAACATCAACACAGAAAAAAGTAAGCGGAAAAGTGTTTGTAAAATTGACTCCTTATTTGTTTTCAATTATAGGAATTGAATCGAAGCATGATTTAATGTCGAACCAATTTGGAAGTTATGGCGAAATGAATAACAGTTGGAGCGGTGAAGATGTGAAAGGATTTACCAAAATTATGAGTAATCAAATAAGTATTTACCATCAAGTTAATAAAGATGAATAAGATAAAAATTGGAATTTTAGGAGGCGCCGGCTATACGGGTGGCGAATTATTGCGGGTACTTGTTCATCATCCGAATGCGGAGATTGTTTTTGTGAATAGTCAGAGTAATACAGGTAAAAAGATAACGGAAGTACATACCGATTTAATTGGTGATACTGATTTGATATTTTCAAATACTGAGGTAATAGAGGGAATTGATCTGCTATTTTTATGTGTTGGTCATGGCCAGGCTATCAAGAGTTTGAATCAATTTCAATATTCACCGAAGTTAAAAATAATCGATTTAAGTCAAGATCATAGATTACAGCCATCCAATTTTATTTACGGATTACCCGAATTGAATAGAGATGCTATTAAAAATGCTCAATATATCGCCAATCCGGGTTGTTTTGCCACCTGTATTGAGTTAGCGCTTCTGCCGTTAGCAGCCTTAAATGGATTAAACAATCCTGTGCATATATCGGCTGCAACAGGTGCTACCGGAGCGGGACAAGCTTTAAGTGCTTCTACTCATTTTGCGTGGAGACACAATAATTTAAGCATTTATAAAGCATTTGAACACCAACATTTAGCTGAAATCGGACAAAGTTTAAACCAATTGCAACCCAACTTTACCGCTGAGCTGAATTTTATTCCGCATAGAGGAAGTTTTTCACGGGGCATTTTTGCCGGCATTTATACCAAATGTGAATTTAGTATTGAAGATATTCAACAGCAATATGAAAAATTTTATTTAAATCACCCATTTGTTCATATCAGTTCAAATCCTATTGACCTTAAGCAAGTGGTCAATACCAACAAATGTTTATTGTATTTGGAAAAACACGGCGATAAATTATTGATTACCGGCTGTATTGATAATTTATTGAAAGGTGCCTCAGGACAAGCGGTTCAGAATATGAATTTGATGTTTGGTTTGGATGAAACTACCGGATTGAAATTGAAGAGTATCAACTTTTAAAAAGTAAAAAATGAAATTATTTGATGTATATCCATTGTTTGATATAGAACTTGTAAAAGCTGAGGGTTCTTATCTATGGGATAAAAATGGAGAAAAGTATTTGGATTTATATGGCGGACATGCGGTTATATCTATTGGACACAGTCACCCTACTTATGTTCAAAAACTTAGCCAGCAATTAAATGAAATTGGTTTTTATTCCAATTCGATTAAAATTAAACTTCAAGAAGAATTAGCCAATAAGTTAGGAGAACTTTCAGGTTATTTAGATTATCAATTGTTTTTGTGCAATAGCGGTGCTGAAGCCAATGAAAACGCACTTAAATTAGCCTCGTTTCATACCAATAAGAAAAAAGTCATTGCTTTTGGCAAATCATTTCACGGCAGAACATCCTTGGCGGTTGCTGCTACAGATGACAAGAAGATTATTGCTCCGGTAAATGAAACAGCCAATATTTCGTTTTTGCCATTGAATGATGAACATGCGTTGGAACAAGCGATGAATGAAGAAATATGCGCAGTAATTGTTGAAGGAATTCAGGGTGTTGGCGGTGTGAATATTCCAACAAATTCATTTTTGAAGAAGTGCAAATCATTGTGTAAACAATATGGAGCGCTTTTGATTCTCGATGAAATACAATCAGGTTATGGAAGAAGTGGTCAATTTTTTGCCCATCAATATGCAGGTATTCAACCTGATTTAATTACCGTAGCTAAAGGCATGGGTAATGGTTTTCCGGTTGCCGGTGTTTTAATACATCCTGGCATAGAAGCAAAACACGGACTATTAGGAACCACTTTTGGCGGAAATTATTTGGCTTGTGCAGCTGCTATTGCCGTGTTGGATGTTCTTAAAAAAGAGCAGTTAGTCAATAATGCAATGGAAATGGGAAATTACCTGATAACTGAACTGGAGAAAATCACCGGAATAAAAGAGGTGCGTGGCTTAGGTTTGATGATAGGAATAGAATTGGAATTTCCTTGTGCTGCCATCAGAAATAAGCTTTTACAAGAACATAAAATTTTTACCGGTTCATCTTCCAATAAAAACACCTTGCGAATTCTTCCTGCTTTAAATATCAAAAAAGAAGAATTAGACAGTTTTTTAGCGGCTTTTAAATATGAATTAAAAAATCAATCAATAAAATGAAATACTTTACAACCGTACACGATGTAATAGATGTGGATGATTTGGTGCAAGAAGCATTAAACATCAAGCAAAATCCCTATGCTTTTCCTCAAATTGGAAAAAACAAAACTTTGGGATTGATTTTTATGAATCCTAGTTTGCGTACGCGTTTGAGTACACAAAAAGCAGCGATGAATTTGGGGATGAATGTAATGGTCATGAATATTGATAAAGAAGGTTGGGCGTTAGAAATGGAAGATGGTGCTATAATGAATGGCGCCAACGTAGAACATGTAAAGGATGCCGCCGCCGTAATCGGACAATATTGTGATGTTGTCGGGATTCGTTGCTTTCCGTCCCTACAAAATAAACAGGAAGATTATAGCGAAAAAGTACTTTTGAAATTTATGGAAAATTGCGCAGTTCCGGTTGTGAGTTTAGAAAGTGCCACCTTGCATCCACTGCAAAGTTTCGCTGATTTGATGACCATCAAAGAACATTGGAACGAAAAAAGAAAACCAAAGGTGGTCTTAACCTGGGCGCCGCACATCAAAGCATTACCACAGGCGGTGGCAAATTCATTCAGCGAATGGATGTGTAAAACGGATGTTGATTTTGTAATCACCCATCCAAAAGGATATGAGTTAAGTGAGGATTATACCAAGGGAACTACTATTTACCACAATCAAGACGAAGCTTTAAAAGATGCTGATTTTGTGTATGTTAAAAACTGGTCAACTTATAATGATGACTACGGAAAAGTAGTGTCAACAGACAGTGATTGGATGCTGACCAATGAAAAATTAAAAATGACCAATAATGCCAAAGTAATGCATTGTTTACCCGTACGCAGAAATGTGGAATTAAGTGATGAAGTATTGGATGGGAAAAATTCATTGGTGATTGAACAGGCAAACAATCGATTGTATGCAGCACAAGCTGTTTTGAAAAAAATACTGGAAAAATGACAACATGAAAAAAGTATATATCATAAAAATTGGTGGGAATGTGATTGATGATGCTGATGCCTTGGAAAAATTTTTAAATGATTTTTCAAAAATTGACGAATATAAAATTTTAGTTCATGGCGGCGGAAAACCGGCGAGTGAATTGGCTAAAAAATTGGGTGTTTCGCAATCTATGGTGAATGGAAGAAGAATTACAGATGCTGAAACATTAAAAATAGTAACAATGGTTTATGCCGGATTAATCAATAAGCAGTTAGTCGCTACACTTCAGTCAAAAAAAATCAATGCAATTGGTTTATCGGGAGCTGATCTCAATATGATTTCTGCACAAAAAAGACCCATTATCGATATTGATTATGGTTTTGTAGGTGATGTTGATGATACGGGAGTAAATACCGAAGTTTTATCTACCTTTATAGAAACTGGAATAGTGCCTGTTTTTTCAGCCATTACGCATGATGGTAAAGGACAATTGTTAAATACCAATGCAGATACCATGGCATCGGCATTAGCGGTGGCACTTTCAAAAAAGTATAAAATACAATTGAATTATTGTTTTGAGAAGAAAGGAGTTTTAAAAAATATTTTGGATGAAAATTCGGTTATTAAAACGATGACAAAAACAGAGTATCTTCAATTACTAAAAGATGGAATAATTTCAGAAGGAATGATTCCAAAATTGGATAATGCCTTTTCAGCAATACAAAAAGGAGTCTCGGCAGTTTTTATTGCTCATTCCAGTGATTTATTAAAAACAATACAAAATGAACATGCAGGAACAAAACTTATCAATTAATCCAATCATCATACAAGCCCTGCAAGAAGAGGCTGTACAATTGCTTCAGCAATTAATTACCATACCTTCTTTGAGTAAAGAAGAAAACATTACTGCAGATACTATCGAAGCTTTTATTCAAACAAAAGGGATAAAGACACACCGAAAAAGAAATAATGTATGGTGTTTCAATAAATATTTTGATAAAAATAAGCCAACTATTCTACTCAATTCACATCATGATACAGTAAAACCCAATAAAGGATATACCTTAAATCCGTTTGAAGCGGTTATTTTGGATGAAAAATTATACGGACTGGGGAGTAATGATGCCGGAGGTGCTTTGGTGAGTTTATTAGCCACTTTTTTATATTTTTATGATAAAACCGAATTAAATTACAATTTACTTTATGCAGCTTCTGCTGAAGAAGAAATTTCGGGTGTCAACGGAATAGAATCTGTATTAACTGAATTGGAAAAAATTGAATTTGCCATTGTTGGAGAACCCACTCAAATGCATTTAGCTATAGCCGAAAAAGGATTACTGGTATTAGATTGTGTGGCTAAAGGAAAATCAGGACATGCTGCAAGAGAAGAAGGAGAAAACGCCATTTACAAAGCATTAAAAGATATTTCATGGTTTACTACCTATCAATTTCCGAAAATTTCAGAAACATTAGGGCCCGTTAAAATGACGGTAACAATTATTCATTCAGGTTCTCAACACAATGTAGTGCCAGACAGCTGTGAGTTTACGGTAGATATTAGAACTACCGATGCCTATTCTAATGTTGAAGTTTTAGAACTGGTGAAACAACATGTAGGTTGCGAAATAACTCCCCGTTCGTTGCGATTAAACCCTTCCTCCATCGATAAAAATCATCCGATTGTACAAGCTGGAATCCGTTTAGGAAGATCAACTTATGGTTCGCCTACGAGTTCCGATCAGGCAGTTATGAATTTCACATCGCTTAAATTAGGACCCGGTGATTCTGCTCGTTCGCATACCGCTGATGAATATATCTATTTAAAAGAAATTGAAGAAGGGATCAAATTATATGTTCAACTATTAAATGAAGTACTATGAAACTATGGCAAAAAGACAATAAATCCTCCTCTGAATTGATAGAGAAATTCACGGTTGGAAATGATAAAGAACTCGATTTGGTTTTGGCTGAATTTGATGTGAAAGGTTCTTTGGCACATACACAAATGCTCGAATCAATCGGATTGCTGACTAAAGAAGAACTCCAGCTCATCCATTCAGAATTACACCTCATTTTGAATGAAATAAAACTACAGAATTTTAAGATTGAAGATGGAGTCGAAGATATTCATTCTCAAATTGAATTGATGTTAACCCAACGAATAGGTGAAACAGGTAAAAAAATCCATAGTGGGCGATCTAGAAATGACCAAGTTTTAACCGACATCAAATTGTATTTACGTTTTGAGTTAAAGGAAATTGTACAGCTTGTAGAAGTCTTATTTAAACAATTGATAGCACTGAGCGAAACACATAAAGACAAATTACTTCCCGGCTATACGCATTTGCAAATTGCCATGCCTTCCTCCTTTGGATTGTGGTTCGGAGCCTATGCAGAAAGTTTAGTTGATGATATGGAGCTCGTAGTTGCTGCTTATAATGTCACCAATAAAAATCCATTGGGCTCAGGCGCTGGTTATGGATCTTCATTTCCGCTAAATCGTGAAATGACTACAGAATTATTGGAGTTTGATTCGATGAATTACAATGTAGTTTACGCCCAAATGTCCCGAGGAAAAACCGAAAAGATTGTAGCGATGGCCATATCATCCATTGCAGCAACTTTGTCTAAACTAGCATTTGATATCTGTCTGTACATGAATCAAAATTTTGGTTTTGTAACATTTCCTGATGAATTAACTACCGGAAGCAGTATTATGCCCCATAAAAAAAATCCGGATGTGTTTGAATTAATTCGTGCAAAATGCAATAAACTACAAGCTTTACCCAATGAATTGACTATACTTACCAATAATTTGCCTTCCGGCTATCACCGTGATATGCAATTAACCAAAGAGAGTTTATTTCCGGCTATCAATCAATTGAAGTCTTGTTTGGAAATGACCGCGTTTATGCTGCAACATATTCAGGTAAAAGAAACGATATTACAGGATGAAAAATATACTTACCTATTTAGTGTAGAGGCCGTAAATGAACAAGTAATAGCTGGTATTCCTTTTCGTGATGCTTATAAAAATGTGGGAGTTGCCATTGAAAACAATAGTTTTAATCCATCAATGAATTTAAATCATACTCATGCCGGAAGTATCGGAAATTTATGTAATGATAAAATTATTCAACAAATGGAAGTTTTGTTGGATAAGATTCAAAAATAAAAAGTAAACACCTTTTTAACATACATAAATACAACTACAAGATATTTAATTTCAAAACAAACCTCAATAAAACAAAGGGAAGCAGAAGATTTTTTTAGGGGGTAATGTGGAAAAATAAAAAAAGAGCTCCGAAATTCGGAGCCCTTTTTGGGTGGAAGACCGGGTTCGAACCGGCGACCCTCGGTACCACAAACCGATGCTCTAACCAGCTGAGCTACAACCACCATTTTTGTGACTGCAAATGTACACTATTTCCCATATTCTGCAAATATTTTTTTAAATTAATTTATCGAGTGAATCAACCGCTACATAACGCTCTGCCGTAAATCCTTCGGCATAAGAAACACCTATTAATCGCCCTAAATTTTGCGCTCTGTAACGCACACTTTCTATAAAATTTTTGGAGCTGATTGGTGAAGATGGTTCATTACTTTCCGGGTTATAAAATTGAGAATTATACGTTTTAACTGCGCTCAATTTATGATCTATAAAATCTGAAATATCTACTACAAAATCAGGTGTTAAGTCGTCCCATTGTATATAATGATACACTTGTTTCGGTCTCCATGTTTCTTGATTTTTTTCATCTAAAACAGTTTCAATCTTTCTTAAACCGGCCAAAAAACAAGCTGCCGATGCTAACTCACTTCCTTTTTGGTGATCGATATGCCGATCGCTGATGGCATTCAACAATACTATATCCGGCTGATATTTCCGAATCATTTTAACAATTTCTAATTGATGTGTTTTATCATTTACAAAAAAACCATCTGCAAATCCTAAATTTTCACGAATACTGACCCCTAATATTTGCGCAGCTTTGGTCGATTCTTCTTTTCTAATTTCAATGGTTCCTCTGGTTCCCAACTCTCCTTGAGTCAAGTCTAAGATTCCGACTTTTTTACCGAGGTAAATTTCTTTGGCAAGCGTTGCTCCACATCCTAATTCTACATCATCCGGGTGAGCTCCAATAGCTAGAATATCTAATTTCATATGTAGATAATTTATTGTTTAATTCGACTTCGCTTCGGTTGCGCACAGGCGCTCACTATAAATTTTAATCGTCATCCGTCAGCTGACGGACGCCGGTTTGATTAAAAATGCTGAATCAAAGCTTACTTCACTGAATGTTATTTGTTTTAGTGTTCAGTGATTACTTCGCAATTGTGTTTTTGCAAACACGGCTATTTCATTTATTGATATTTAAAATCTATTACAAATATAACAGAATATAATCATTGTGTTTCAATCCTAATACGAGTTTGATTGTAAATTTTTAAATTTAATGTTTGGTATGTTTTTATATGTAAATGGTATGTTTATTTTAATAAATGGTAACTATTTTCTTTTTTTCTTGCTTTTTGAATTTTTATATTGTAAATTTATTCCATAAAATATTTCATCAACTTTAAATTAATACGTTATGAAAAATTTAATATTGATTTCAGCGTTGTTCGTCATGAATTTTATCGGATTTTCTCAAGTTTCAGAGCTTGAAAGAGACGCGTTAATCGCTTTTAACAAAGCTACCAATGGTGAAAACTGGACACAAAAATGGGATTTGAACAAACCTGTAAATGAATGGTATGGTGTGAGAATTATAGATAACCACGTAACTCAATTAATATTATCCAATAATAACTTAACCGGAAATATTCCAGCTGAAATATCCGTTTTGAGTCATTTAAAAACTTTAAATCTTCAACAAAATAAATTAAGTGGTATCATTCCTGCCAACATTGGAAACTTACAAGAATTGAAAGAATTGAATCTTTCCTTCAATATAATCATTGGCGAAATTCCTGAATCATTATATACTATCAAATCTTTAGAAAATTTGAGTTTATTTATGAATGAAATTTCAGGTGCCATTTCTTCTAAAATTGGAAATTTAACCAATTTAAAACAATTGGTATTATTCAACAATAACTTTTCAGGAAGAATCCCAAAAGAAATTTGCAATCTTTATCAATTAGAAGTGATACAAATGAGCAGTAATCAAATTTCCGGAACTATTCCTACTGAAATCTGCCAACTTCAACAATTGCAAATATTTAGTTTATTTGACAACAAAATGGAAGGCAATGTTCCTCTTTCTTTGACATCTCTTCAAAATCTGAAAGAATTGAACTTAAAAGAAAATAGATTTGAAGCCATTTATCCGTTCGAATTAAATCAGTTAAGCCATATCAAACAATTGTATATAGATACCAAACCGACTCCTATTACATCAAAAAATACTAAAGAAATAGCCACAGCGTTGAAATAGTAAATTGCCCCAAGCTTGCAAAAAAAAGAGTTGAAGTAAATTACTTCAACTCTTTTTTTATACATATAACAAATTATTTTTACTTGCTATTTTTTGGCAATGAATTAATGATTAACTTTAAAGTTAAACACCGGAAATTTAATTTTTAATCAAAAATAATGACTATGAAAATCCAAAAAAGAGTTTATCATTTTGGCAATAAAACCGCAGAAGGAACTAAAGATATGAAGCCACTTTTGGGTGGAAAAGGAGCTAATTTAGCCGAAATGAGTAGCATCGGATTACCTGTTCCTGCAGGATTTACCATAACAACTGAAGTTTGTAATGAATATAATTCATTAGGAAAAGAAGAAACTATCAAGTTTTTGTTAGAAGAAGTCCAGCTTGGAATTCAACATATCGAATCGATTATGGGAGCCCATTTTAATACGATGGAAAATCCCCTACTCCTCTCGGTTCGCTCCGGCGCCAGAGATTCCATGCCTGGTATGATGGACACGGTTTTAAATATTGGATTGAATGATGATGTGGTAAAAACCATCGCTTTAAAAACCGGAAATGAACGATTTGCATGGGATTCTTACCGCCGATTTATTCAAATGTATGGAGATGTTGTGATGAAAATAAATACCAATACCAACCATAATGATTGTGTGTTTGAAACAGTACTTCATCAAATGAAAATCGATAAAAAAGTGAAAACCGATCAAGAATTTTCTATCGATGATTTAAAAGAAATCGTTCGACAATTCAAATCGCTCATTAAAAAACATGCTAAAGAAGAGTTCCCCACCGACCCTTGGACTCAACTTTGGAATTCTATTATAGCCGTTTTTGAAAGTTGGCACACCCCTCGCGCTATTTATTACAGAAAAATACATCAAATTCCGGAAGATTGGGGAACCGCTGTAAATGTACAGGCCATGGTTTTTGGCAATATGGGAAATCATTCGGGTTCCGGAGTGGCTTTTACCCGAGATGCCGCAACAGGGAACAAAGAATTTAACGGAGAATACCTGATTAATGCTCAAGGAGAAGATGTGGTGGCCGGCATTAGAACTCCGTTACAAATCACCAAATACGGTTCTGAAATTTGGGCAAAGTTAGCATTGATTTCAGAAGAGGAACGAAAAAAATCGTTTCCTTCCTTAGAAGAATTTATGCCGAATATTTTTGAAGAACTGTTTACTTATCAATTAAAACTTGAAAATCATTTCAAAGATATGCAAGATCTTGAATTCACCATTCAAGAAGGAAAATTATGGATTTTACAAACCCGCAACGGAAAACGTACCGGAGCTGCCATGGTTAAAATTGGTATGGATATGTTTCATGAAGGATTGATTGATGAAGATACCGCACTCTTACGCATGAATCCTAATAAATTAGACGAATTACTTCATCCTATTTTTGAAACAAATTCCATACAAACCGCCGTAAAAATTACCCAAGGACTTCCAGCTTCTCCGGGTGCAGCTACCGGACAAATAACTTTTTTTCCGGAAATAACTGAACAATTTTACGAAGCAGGCAAACCGGCTATTCTGGTGAGGACAGAAACTTCTGCCGATGATTTAAAAGGGATGCATCAATCCGTCGGAATTTTAACCTCTCGCGGAGGTGTCACTTCTCATGCTGCCGTGGTTGCGCGTGGTATGGGAAAATGCTGTATTACCGGTGCAGGTGCTTTAAATATTGATTATGAAACCAACTCTATGCATGTAAATGGAAAAGTTTATAAAGAAGGAGATTGGATTTCTATTGACGGTTCAACAGGTGTGGTTTATGAAGGAAGGTTAGAAACCAGTAATCCCGCCTTCAGTGAATCTTTCGAAAAACTGATGGAAATGGCTGATTTTCATGCAAAAATGGAAGTCCGAGCCAATGCAGATACACCAGAATCAGCCAAAATTGCTCGTGAATTTGGAGCTCAAGGAATCGGTTTGTGTAGAACAGAACATATGTTTTTTGAAGGCGACCGAATCAAAGCTATGCGTGAAATGATTATTGCTAATAACGAAATAGAACGCAAAAATGCGTTGCAAAAATTACTTCCCATGCAACGTCAAGATTTTGAAGGTATTTTTGCAGAAATGCACGATTTACCGGTAACTATCAGATTGTTAGATCCACCATTACACGAATTTGTTCCGTATGAACACAAAAATCAACAAGCATTGGCCGATGAAATAGGAATTAGCTTAGAAGAAGTTCAGTTTAAAATCAACAATTTAAAAGAAATTAATCCAATGCTCGGTCATCGCGGTTGTAGATTGGGCAATACTTTTCCTGAAATATCACAAATGCAAGCCCGTGCTATTATTGAAGCCGCCATCCGTTTAAAACAGAAAGGCATCAGAGCCATTCCGGAAATTATGGTTCCGCTAACCGGAACCGTTGAAGAGATGAAGCTTCAGGAAGAACTCATCAAAGAGGAAATTGAATTGGTCTTTGAAGAAAAGAATTATCGAATAAATTACACCATTGGTACTATGATTGAAATTCCGCGCGCTTGTGTGGTAGCTCATGAAATTGCTAAATATGCCGATTTTTTCTCTTTCGGAACCAATGACTTAACCCAAATGACATTTGGTTACTCTCGCGATGACTCAGGCAAATTCTTGCCGGTTTATTTAGAAAAAGGAATTTTAAAACACGACCCATTTGCGGTTTTAGACCAAGAAGGGGTTGGACAATTAATAGAAATGGGCGTCAAAAAAGGCAAAGCTACCAAACCCGGATTGAAAATTGGAATCTGCGGTGAACACGGAGGGGAGCCCTCGTCCATTGAATTTTGCCATCAAGTAGGAATGGATTATGTGAGTTGTTCACCATTTAGGGTTCCTATTGCTAGATTAGCGGCTGCACAAGCAGCTATTAGAGAAAGGCAGAAATGATTTTAATAGTTTTTTACTATTTTAAAAAAATAGTTGAATAACTATACTTCTCAATTTTATTAAATTATAATTATCAAAATTTACGAAAAAATGAAAAACATAAATATAAAATGTTAAAAACTTGTGCATGTCATTTTATTTTATTTTTTTTAGGTATCAGAATTCCAAAAATTGCAACTATTTGTTTAACCCTTATAAATTGTTCTGAGACAAAATTTTAAAAAACTATGAAATATTTATTACCGCTTATTATTTTCATATTTTCCTTTAATTGTATTGCTCAACAAAAAAAAACAGATACTCAAATACGATTTATTGCCACTTACTCCACCACATGGCAACCGGACTCATTGGATGCAAGTTCTAAAATTGATAATGCTATTTTTAACCTTTTCATCTTTGAAGAAGGTTCTTTATACATAGATAGAAATAGATTGGTTCTTGACTCATTAATGTTTGAAGCTGATAAGAGAGGAAATTCAATATCATTATTATCTAATATAAATTCCTTACCTAAACCAATATCTAATAATCAAATATTAAAAAACCATAAAGAAAATGAGCTTTATTCGTTAAATCTCCTGAGTGGTTTTGCTTTTAAATTTAAAGAAAATATAAATTTGATGAAATGGAAAATAATAAGTGAAACCAAAATTATTAACACTTATAAATGCCAAAAAGCCATCACAAATTTCGCAGGTAGAGATTATATTGCATGGTTTACCAGCGAAATTCCTATTACAGACGGACCGTACAAATTTAACGGGTTACCAGGTTTGATTGTAGAAATATACGATACCAAAAATCATTATCACTTTCAATTAATTAATTTTAAAAAATCAAGAAATAGCAATAAAATCGTATCATTAAAGAGTTTTGACGAAGCTAAATTGATTAGTAAAGCTGAATATATCAAAATAAGAGACTCTTATTTAAATAATCCTATACCTATGATGGAAAGTGAGGGGGCTGTATTTTCGGAGGAAGTTAAAAGAAAAATAATGGAAAATACAAAATTAAGAAATAATAGAAATAATAACAGAATTGAACTTAAAAACGAATGAATTTAGGATTTTAATAATAATAGTTTTTATTTTAAACTATTCTTTTTCACAAAATATTCTTATTAAGGGAAGTGTAAGAATCAAAAATAATAATAAATTACCAAATGCTATTGTAGCTTTATCTGAACTAAATAAAGATGCTTATTTAACTTATTCTATTTCAAATTCTGAAGGAAACTATGAATTACATTTAAACTCAAAATTGGATTCACTTCAAATCAACGTCTCTTACGTTGGTTTTTCAAAAGAACTTAAAAAAATATCAAATAAAAATCAAACCATAGACTTTGTTCTTAAAGAATCAGACATTGAATTAAAAGAAGTTTTTATAAAAACACCACCCATATCCAAAAATAAGGATACTTTAAACTATTTGGTTAGTAGTTTTATAGAACAAAAAGACAGAGTTATTAGTGATGTTTTAAGAAAATTACCGGGAATTGAAGTTCAAAATGATGGCAGAATTCTTTATCAAGGAAAACCTATTCAGAAATATTATATTGAAGGTTTAGATTTATTAGAAGGGAAATATAATATTGCTAATAATAATTTACCGGCCGACGCCGTTTCAAAAGTTCAAATACTAGAAAATCATCAACCAATAAAATTATTAGACAGTTTAGTTTTTACTGATAAAGCTTCGTTAAATATCCAGTTAAAAAATAAAATGACTATGACTGGTTTGGTTAAAACCGGTATCGGGCTTCCATTTTTACTTCGAGATGTAAATCTAACTCCAATGTTGTTTTCTAAAAAGCAACAAATGATAACTACCTATCAAACCAATAATATTGGCTATGACGTTAATAGAGAACTCAAAACATTAACCATTGATAATTTATTAGAGCAATTGGAAAGCAACAATTTTAAGTCAGTGTTGGTTGATATTCAACAATTAAGTCCCCCTCCTTTTTCCGAAAAACGCTGGTTAGACAACAACGCAAACCTACTTTCTACCAATTATTTAGTTCGTTTAAAAAATGATATTGACCTGAAAATTAACTTATCCTATCTACATGATTTACAAAATCAAAAAGGAATTACTGAAACCAATATTTTTACATTAACAGATACCATAAATATTGCGGAAAACAAGAATAACAGTCTAAGTTTAAATTCATTTCAAAGCAAATTTATTTTAACTAAAAATACTAAAGAAAATTATTTTAAGAATGATTTAGAAATAAACAATTTTTGGGATGCTAAAAAAGGGGTTATTAATGGAGATAATTCAACCATCAATCAAGAAGTTAAAAATCCTTTTAACTCCTTTAGCAATAAATTGAAATGGATACATCCTGTTGGCAAGAAGTTGGTAACCATAAATTCCAACATCGCACTTTCCAATACGCTGCAAAAATTAACTGTAAGTCCAGGACAATACGAAAACCTATTAAATCAAGGAAACCATTATGATAAGTTGATTCAAAAAGTAAATTTGTCAAACTTTTATACAAATAACGCTATCAGTTTTATTCATGGGTATAATAAATTTACGTTTACTCCAAAATTAGGTTTTAATTTTCAAAACCAAAATTTAAACAGTAATCTTACCGTTTTTGAAAACGATTATGAAAACACTCTTTCAGGATACTTTAAAAATACTTTAAGTTATGAAAAAGCAGTTTTTTACACAAGTTTAAACACTCAACTTAAATATAATTCTTGGACATTTGGAATTGTGACTCCTTTTGCATTTCAATGGTATCATAGCAGTGACAAACATTTAAACAAAGATCAATCAATTAATCAAATTACTTTTGAACCAAATTTATTGATCATAAAAGAAATAAATGCTTTTTGGAAAGCGTCATTTTCAACAAGTTTAGATAAAAAATTTGGCAATATAGACCAATTGTATAATGGTTTTATACTCAATAATTATCGTAATATTACGAAATTTGAAGCTCCAATTTCAGAACAATTACATCAAAAATACCGCTTGGATTTATCCTATAGAAATCCTATAAAATCCGTTTTCAGCAATATTTCATACGCTATCAATAACACAAAAAACAATTTATTGTTTAATTCTAAATTTGACGAGAATGGAGCATCAATGATAGAAGCCAAAGAGAGAGATAATTATGGCAAAACCCATTATTTTAGTTTAAGTGGAAGTAAATATTTTAGCGATTTGAAAACAACACTTACCTTAACCTCAACTATTTCAACCTCAAAATATCAACAGTTATTAAATGGTAACATTACTGATTCAAAAACAACCAATCAACAAATGAGCGGGAAAATTAATAGCGAAATAGCCAATTGGTTTAGTCTTGCATTCAATAATAAACTATCATATATAAACACAAAATTAGGTCTCCAATCATTTAATAGAATTAAAACCCAACAATATGCACTGAACTTTTACTTTTATCTAAGTAATAATCAATCTATTGGCTTTGATACAGAACTTTATAAAAATGACTTTATAACAAACAAGAAAGAAAATTATTTCGCAAACATCAATTACAGATATACTTTTGAAAAAAGAAAAATTGATTTAGAATTTAATTGGAATAATATATTAAATACCAAAAAATACATTACAGCCTATAACGATTCTTTTTATCTTTTTCAAAACACCTACGAATTAAGACCTTCACAATTGTTAATTTCGTTGAAATTTAATTTTTAGCAACTTTTTAAATATTCTTACTTAAGTCTAAATTATTCCATTCATTTAAGAATTACAAAAATTAAATACCCTTAACCAAACTATTCAAATTAAATATATTTAACCCGTTGGGTGCAATTATTAAAAACGTCCGTTCGAGTGTTCCGATTTATCGGAATGTATCGAGAACCGTTTTTAACAATAATTTTTCTGTTCTCGATACGATTTTCTATCGAAAATCACTCGAACTGACGAAAAATTATCGTCAAAAATTAATTGCACCCAACGGGTTATATTTAAGATATTTTTATCAGTAAGAATAATTCAAAATTAATATATTCGCATCATCAAAAATTTATTCAATTTTGAAATGTACTTTATCTCATTAAAGGTCATTTTTAAATAACTTAAAAACAGTAGTTTACTTATGAAAAAATTTATTTTATACTTCGCAGCATTTTTATTGGCATTTCCTGTAAAAGCTGACGAGGGCATGTGGTTTTTAATGCATATAAAACGATTGAATCAAGTTGATATGCAAAAAATGGGATTGCAATTAACAGCTGAAGAAATCTACAGTGTTAATAATTCAAGTTTAAAAGATGCAATCGTTCAATTTGGTGGTGGCTGTACTGCTGAAATCATCTCATCCGAGGGCTTGGTTTTAACCAATCATCATTGCGGATACGGCACAATTGCCGGTCTTTCAACCCCGGAAAACAACTATCTAAAAAATGGTTATTGGGCAGCCACCAAAAAAGACGAACTGAAACCTAAGAGTTTAAGTGTTCGCTTTTTTGTTAGAATGGATGATGTTTCTAAACGAATTTTATCAAAAGTGAACGATAAAATGACAGAGTTAGAAAGAGAAGCTGCTATCAACAAAGAAATTGCTTTAATCGAAAAAGAAAATAACGAAGGCGGAAAATATACCGTTTCAGTACGCTCTTTCTATCAAGGAAATGAATTTTACTATTTTGTTTATCAAGACTATAAAGATGTTCGTTTAGTGGGAACACCTCCTGAAACTGTTGGTAAATTTGGTGGGGATACCGATAACTGGGAATGGCCACGTCACACCGGTGATTTCTCTATGTTTAGAGTTTATGCTGATGCCAATGGGAATCCGGCGGAATATTCTCCTGAAAATGTGCCTTTAAAACCAAAACATTACCTACCGATTAGTTTAAAAGGTGTAAAAGAAAATGATTTTGCCATGATTTTAGGATATCCAGGAAGAACCAATCGTTGGATGCCGGCGGGCGGAATTGAGCAAAACGTAAAATATGCTTATCCTGCATGGGTTGAAGGTGCTAAAACCGGAATGGATAATATGAAAAAGCATATGGATAAAAACGATGAAGTTCGATTAAATTATGCCTCTAAATATGCCGGAACAGCTAACTATTGGAAAAATCGTCAAGGAATGATTGACGCCTTAAGCAAATTCGGAACGGCTAAATCAAAAGCTGTACAAGAAGCTAAATTTAATAAATGGGCCAACAAAGCTAGTAACAAAGCTAAATATGGCCATGTAATTGAAACTATTAACAATTACTATAAGTTGACCAACGAGAAGGCAAAACACGATAATTATTTGTCACAACTTTTAAGAACCAGTTCTTATGGAGCAGTTTCTAGAAGTATTGGCAGACAATTAGAAAGTTATGCTAAAGCTGATGTTGCTAAACGCAAAGAAATGGAAAGTTATATCAATGATGCTATTGACAGTTTCTTTGATAAATTATATATACCTGCAGAGAAAGATATTTTGGAGGCTCAATTACAGTTATATGCAACAAGAGTAACGGACTATCCGTTAGCTCCAATGGTTGAAACCCTATCAAAAGACAACAACAAAGACTTCACTTCTTATGTAAATAATGCTTTTGATTTGAGTATTTTCTCATCCAAAGAAAGAATGAAAGCATTTTTAATGTTACCTAATGAAGCATTAATCACGAATGACCCTTTGTATTTATTATCGAATGATTTATTAAACCATGCCAACGCTAAATCTGAAGCTATTGATAAAGCGCAAAATGATTACAGCGCTGCTTTCAGATTGTTGGTTGAAGGTTTACGCGAGTCTAAATTAGCTCCGATTCAATATCCTGATGCCAACTCAACTTTGCGATTGACTTACGGAAAAGTACTTTCTTTACCTGCTGATAAACGCAATGATGCTAAAATCAACAACTATACAACTATGGAAGGTATGGTTAAAAAATACAAAGCCGGCGATGATGAGTTTGATTTACCAACCAGATTACTATATCTTTATAAGCAAAAAGATTTTGGCCGATATGCCGATAAAAATGGATATATGCCTGTTAACTTTTTAACCGATAATGATATCACCGGAGGAAATTCAGGTTCGCCGGTATTGAACGGAAAAGGAGAATTGATTGGTTTGGCTTTTGACGGAAATATTGAAGCGATGGCCGGTGATGTTATTTTTGATCCGAAATTACAACGAACTATCAATGTTGATATTCGCTATGTTTTATGGCTGATTGACAAATATGCCGGCGCCAAACACATTGTTGATGAAATGACCATTGTTAAATAACAACTTAAAGTCCGCTAAAAAGCGGACTTTTTTTGCTATAACTTTTAGTGATTGTTGATAAAAAAAACCCATCACAAATTTTACTGCTAGTTGAGTTAAATTCATAAATTTGAAAAATTAGTAACTTAAGATCAAAATGAGAAAGTATTATTCAATTATTTTAGGTGTTATCCTATTGATAAGTACCGTTTTAATATTTAAATTTTTAACTGCCGATAAAAGTAAACCAAAGCCTATAATTGAAAATATAGTTGCTTCAGTTTATGTTGATACGATTCAGAATACAGAAATACCGATTATAATTACGGCTACGGGTAGTTTAACTGCTAAAAACAAAATTGAGTTATATGCTGAAGTTCAAGGTGTTTTAAAAATAAGTTCAAAAGAATTCAAACCCGGAACTTTTTATACCAAAGGAGAAGCCATTTTAAGTATTGCTGATGAAGAATTTGCGGCGAGTTTACAATCACAAAGAAGTGCGCTTTATAATGCTATTACAGCTATATTACCAGATATCCGTCTAGATTATCCTCAAGATTTTTTGAAATGGGAATCGTATTTGGCTAATTTTAATATTCAAAAAGTTACTCCAAAATTACCGGAAACAACTTCTGAAAAAGAAAAATTATTTGTATCAGGAAGAGGTATTTACGCCAATTATTACAATGTCAAAAATTTAGAAGTACGTTTGAGTAAATATCAAATTAAAGCACCTTTTAGCGGCGTATTAACCGAATCTGTTGTCAACCCGGGAACACTTATCAGAATCGGTCAAAAATTAGGAGAATTTATTGACCCGTCTGTTTTTGAAATGCAAATAGCGGTAAATGCTTCATATGCTTCGTATTTAACGGTTGGAAAATCAGTTCAATTAAATACTTTAGAAGGGAATCTTAAGTTTCAAGGGAAAGTAATCAGAATTAATGGTAAAGTGGATCAAACATCACAAACTATCAATGTTTTTATTGAAGTGAGTCATAAAGATTTAAAAGATGGAATGTATTTAGAGGCTCATTTAAACACCAAAAACGAACAAGAGGCAATTGAAATTTCACGTAAATTACTGGTAAACAACAATCAAATATTTACTGTAAATGATTCTATCCTAAAATTAATGGAGGTAAATCCGGTGTATTTCAATAAAGAAACTGTTGTAATAAGAGGAATTAAAAACGGCACAACCATTTTATCAAAATCGGTTCCTGGTGCTTATGACGGAATGAAAGTTTCTATCATTACTCAATAATTTCAAGCCAATTCTATGATGAGAAAAATAATTGAATACTTTATAAAATTTCCAGTAGCTGTTAATATTTTTATTCTGGCTTTTATCATTTTTGGTATAGCGGGAATTTCTAAAATGAAATCTTCTTTTTTCCCATTAACAGATTCAAAAAATATCAGTATCAATCTTGTATATCCGGGTGCTTCACCAATAGAAATTGAAGAGGGAATTGTTTTAAAAATTGAAGATAATTTAAAAGGTATTGTCGGAATTGACCGTGTTACTTCTGTATCAAGAGAAAATTCTGCATCTATCAATGTTGAAATTGAAAAAGGCAGAAATATTGATGTGGTTTTATCAGATGTAAAAAATGCTGTAGATAGGGTACCTTCTTTTCCTGTTGGTATGGAACCTCCTGTAATTGCTAAAATTGAAAACATTAGAGAAACCATCAGTTTCAACATCAGCGGAGAAAATATTTCCTTAGAAACCCTCAAAGAATACGCCAGAAGAATAGAAAATGACATAAGAGCTATTCCGGGTATTTCTCAAGTTGATTTAACAGGATTCCCGGAACAAGAAATAGAAATTGCGGTAAGAGAACATGATTTAAGAGCATACAATTTAACTTTTTCTGATGTTGCCAATGCCGTTTCTCGTTCTAACATTTTATCTACCGGTGGAAATATCAAAACCAGCGAAGAAGAATATTTAATAAGAGCAAAAAATAAAGCTTATTATGGCGATGAACTTTCTCATTTGGTGGTAAGAGCTGATGTTTCCGGCAAAATAATCAGACTGCATGAAGTGGCAGAAATTAATGATCGTTTTTCGGAAAATCCAGATCGCGTTTTTATCAATGGCAAGCCGGCTATTAACATTTCTGTAAGCAATACCAACAGCGAAGATCTCATCAGCACAGCCAATTCTGTTAAAAAATATATTGAAAATTTTAACCAACAACATGATAATTTACAATTAAATATCAATAGTGATGCCTCCGTAACTTTAATTCAGAGAACTGAACTGTTGACTAAAAATGGTATTTTCGGCACTCTTTTGGTGCTTTTTTTTCTAGCCTTATTTCTCAATATTCGATTAGCTATTTGGGTAGCATTGGGAATTCCAATAGCGTTTTTTGGAATGTTTGTTTTAGCTCCAAGCTTAGGTGTTACTATCAACGTTCTTTCTTTATTCGGGATGATTATCGTTATCGGTATTTTAGTAGATGATGGAATTGTTATTGGCGAAAATATTTATCACCATTATGAAAAAGGGAAAACGCCAATTCAGGCTGCTATTGACGGAACATTAGAAGTTGTACCTCCTATTACGGCCGCCATTTTAACAACGGTTATTGCTTTCTCTGCTTTTTTCTTTTTGGATGGTAGAATGGGTGAAAACTTTAGTGAAGTAGGATTAGTTGTAATATTAACTTTGTTGGTCTCACTTATTGAAGCTCTGATCATTTTACCGGCTCATATTGCACATTCAAAAGCATTAGAAAAAAGAAATAAAAAACGAAGTGCATTTATACAATTTTTTTTTGATTTAAATGCCAAAGCAGATATTCAACTCATGCGTTTTCGGGATGCTATTTATGTTCCTGCTGTCAGTTATTTTTTAAAAAATAAATTTTTGGGATTTGTAATTCCGACGGCGCTATTAATACTTTCATTTGCTGCCATAGGTGGTGGAATCGTGAAAACATCCTTCTTCCCTTCTATTGCAAGTGACCGTGTCAATGTAATTTTAAGAATGCCTCAAGGAACCAATGAGAAAATTACAGATTCCGTCATTTCAACTATTGAAGAAAAAGTTTGGGAAATTAATAAAGATTTTACAAAAAAACAAACCGGTAATTTACAAGTTGTAGAAAATATCGTAAAGAGAATTGGTCCCGGAACTTCAAATGCATCTTTACAAATCAATCTATTACCGGGAGAAAGTAGAGATGTTTCATCAGCTGAAATCAACAATGCCATCAGAGAGAAAGTAGGGACAATATATGGAGTGGAAAGTTTATCCTTTAATTCCGGAAGTAATTTTGGTGGAAGTCCAATAGCTATCTCACTTTTAGGTTATAACGTAACTGAATTAAAAGCGGCAACTGAAGAATTAAAATCAGCATTAGCACAAAATAAGGTGTTGAAAGATATTAATGATAATGATCCGGAAGGAATTAAAGAAATTAAAATCAAATTGAAAGACAAAGCGTATGCTTTAGGACTTAATTTACAATCAGTTATCAGTCAGGTTCGCAGCGGCTATTTCGGATTTCAAGCACAGCGTTTTCAGCGTGGTCAAGATGAAATTAAGGTTTGGGTACGTTATACAAGAGAAGACAGATCTTCTATCAAAAACTTAGATGAAATGTGGATTTTAACTCCTTCCGGAAGTAAAGTAGCTTTTGCCGAAATTGCTGCTTACGAAATAGAACGCGGAGTTATTGTCATCAACCATTTAAACGGAAAAAGAGAAATTCAGGTCAATGCCGATTTTAAAAATCCGAGTGAAAGTGCAACCGAAATTTTAAGTGATATAAAACTGAATATCATGCCTGCACTTTTCGCCAAATACCCTACTATTTCGGCTTCTTACGAAGGTCAAAATAGAGATGCCATGAAAACGCAAGTTTCACTTAAAAAAGTGGGTTGGATTATTATTTTCTTGATTTATATTGTGATTGCTTTTACTTTTAGAACCTATTCGCAACCGCTCCTTTTGATGATGATGATTCCATTTAGTGTTATCGGAATTGTTATTGGACATTATCTACACGATTTTCATATCAACATATTATCGTGGTTAGGAATTATTGCCCTAGTTGGAATTATGGTTAATGATGGACTGGTTTTAATAGAAAAATTTAACGGCTATCTGAAAAAAGGAATGAAGTTTAACGATGCCTTATTAGAAGCGGGAAAATCAAGATTTAGAGCCATATTCTTAACCTCATTAACCACCGTTGCCGGATTATCACCATTATTATTGGAAAAAAGCCGTCAGGCACAATTTTTAAAACCAATGGCCGTATCCATTACCTACGGAATTATAGTAGCTACGGTCTTAACACTTTTGATGTTACCGCTTTTGCTCTCTTTAGGGAATTCCATAAAAGTATATATTGTTTGGTTTAAAACAGGTACAAAACCTGCAAGAGAAGAAGTTGAAAGAGCCATTATCGAATTAAAATCAGAAGAAAATGAAATCGTTTAAACTATTATTGATACTCTTTTTATTCGTTTTTTTTAAAGCGATTTCACAAGAGATTTTAACAAAAGATCAAGCTGTCAATTTAGCGCTTGACCATAATTATGGAATTAAAATAGCGAACAATAAAGCAACGATTGCTAAAAATAATGCCCGAATTTTCAACAGTAAATATTTACCGACGCTAACAGCCAATGCCGGATTAAATTACAGCAGTACTGATGTTGACAATCAATTACAAAACGGATCTATCGTTTCTACCGATAATGCAGCATATAATAATTACAATGCTTCTGTAGCTTTAAGATATACTTTATTTGATGGTTTTGGAAGAATCTACAATTACAAAAAACTAAAAGAAACACATCAGATTTCTGAATTAGATGCACGCTTAATTATAGAAAATACATTCTTAAATGTCTTTTCTAAATACTTTGAAGTGGCACGTTTAACACAAAATGAAAACAGTGTTAAGCAATCTTTAGCCATTTCAAAACAGCGTTTTAAAAGAGTTTCTTATAGTTTTGAATATGGACAAAACACTAAATTAGAAGTCCTAAATGCTGAAGTTGATGTCAATAATGACAGTATTTCTTATCTCAATATCAAGAGACAATTGGCTAATGCTAAACGCGATCTCAATTTAATTGTAGGCAATGAAATAACAACTTCATTGAAGGTTGAAACCGATGTGCTTTTTTTAGAAAATTTGGCTATTACCAAACTTTTACAAGAATCTTTAACCAATAATGTAACAATTCTTAAAGCTGAAAGTAATATCGAATTAGGTAATTATGATTTAAAAATCAATAATGCCGGATGGTTTCCAACGCTCAATTTAAACAGCAGTTATGGTTTAACTAATTTCAACAATGACGCTACATTTCTTTATAGCGAACAAAATTCTAAGAATTTATCGGCTGGTTTAAGTTTATCGTGGAATATTTTTGATAGCGGAACTACTAAAACTAAAGTTCAAAATGCTAAAATTTCGTTAGAAAATTTAGCGATTCAGAAAGAAGAATTAGTGCAAGAATTAAAGAGAAATGTTTTAAATGCATGGGAAGTTTATCGCAACAATTTATTCATTCTCAAAGCCGAAGAAACTAATTTAGCAACCAATACACGTAACTTTGAACGGACTGAAGAACTTTTTAAACTCGGACAAATAACCTCCATTCAGTTTAGACAAGCGCAAGTTAATTTGTTAAATGCCGAAACTAATTTAAACAGAGCCAAGTATGAAGCTAAAATGGCAGAAATTATTTTGCTTCAATTAAGCGGGAATTTATTGAACACCCCTTTTTAATAATTTTCAATCCATTGAGTAATTTCAGGATCTAGCGGAGAAACCTTCGTTTTAACCACTTTTTCTAATATTCCATTTTTATTGATTAGATACTTTTGGAAATTCCATGCAACTTCAGAATCTTCTACTCCATTTTTGGATTTTTGAGTTAAATACTGATAAATGGGATGCATATCATCTCCTTTTACTGATATTTTTTCCATCATCGGAAAGGAAACTCCATAGTTTAACTTGCAAAATTCTGCGATTTCAGCATTGGTTCCCGGTTCCTGATTTCTAAAATTATTGGCAGGAAAACCGATAATTACAAATCCTTTGTCTTTATATCTTTCGTATAATTTTTGCAAATCATCATATTGCGGTGTATAACCACATTTGGAAGCAGTATTGACAATCATCAACTTTTTACCTTTTAATTTAGAAAAATCAAATGGTTTTTGGTTGATGTCAAATACTACAAATTGGTAAATTGAAGAAACTTTCCTTGATTTTAAACTTGAATCTTCAACAATTTTAGAAGCATTATTCTGACTCAAAACTGTGTTTGAAACAGAAAATAGAAAAATGACTAATAAAATGGATAACTTTTTCATATGCAGATATTTATTGTTTAGTTCGACTGCGCTTCGACTGCGCTCGACACAGGCGCTCACTATAAATTTTATTTGTTTTGGTGTTCAGTGAGTGCTCCGCAATTATGTTTTTGCAAACATGTATTTCATGGCGGAATTGATTTAATTCCTCCAAGATACAAAAAAATTAAAATACTTCCCTTTTAAATGGAACTTCATTATCTTCGTAATATGATAAAGGTATGCATTATAGGAGGTGGAAATGTTGCTTTTCATTTAACACGGCAGTTTTTAAAAGCTGAAAATATAGCGTTGGTTCAACTCTATAATAGAAGTTTGGAAGCCATCATTCCGTTTAAAAAACAGCTTGATATTATTAATGATATCAGCAAACTTGCGGATGCAGATGTTTATATTATTGCTACTTCTGATAATGCAATTCAAGAAGTTTCCAAACAAATCCCATCTAAAAATAGTTTAGTGGTTCATACTTCTGGCAGCATTTCAATGGAATCTCTCTCTCACAATAACAGAAAAGGCGTTTTTTATCCATTACAATCTTTATCTAAATCCAAAGAAGTTGATTTTTCAGAAATTCCTATATGTATTGAAGCTGGAAATGAAAAAGATTTACAATTATTAGAACATTTAGCTTCCAGTCTTACACAAAAAATCTATAAAATATCATCAGAACAACGACAATATTTACATGTTGCGGCAGTATTTGTCAATAACTTTGTAAATCATTTATACTATATTGGAAACCAAATTTGTAAAGATAATCATATATCTTTTGAAATATTATACCCTTTAATTCAAGAAACAGCTCATAAAATTAAAGATTTAGATCCGAAATCGGCTCAAACCGGACCGGCAAAAAGAAATGATACTTTAACTATTGAAAATCATTTAAAACTTTTATCGACTAAAGAAAAAGAATTATATCAACTATTAACTTCCTCTATCAAAGATATTTATGAAAAAACATTATAAAGAAATCATGAACCAGATCAACACCTTTATTTTTGATGTTGACGGCGTACTCACCAACGGATATGTACACGTTTTTGCCAATGGTGAATTAGCCCGGCAAATGAATATCAAAGATGGTTATGCTTTAAAAACTGCCGTTGATGCCGGTTATCATGTATGTATCATTTCAGGAGGAACCAACGAAGGCGTTAGAGCCAGAATAAAAGGACTCGGAATTACTGATATTTATTTAGGCGTTCATCATAAAATGGAAAAATTCAACGAATTTTTGGATATGTATCATATTTTACCCGAAAATGTATTGTATATGGGTGATGATATACCGGATTATAAAGTGATGCTAAAAGCTGGACTGGCAAGCTGTCCGAAAGACGCAGTACCGGAAATTCAATCCATTTCACAATATATTTCCCAAAAAAAAGGAGGCGAAGGATGTGTTAGAGATGTAATAGAACAGGTATTAAAAGTACAAGGAAAATGGCATCAACAATTTGATGCTAAATTTGATTAATTTTTTTTATGGTAATGTGGTCAAAAATAGTTGGTGGATTTATCGAATTCTCTTTATTGAGAAGAACTCGATATTGGCATAGAGTTACTGAATAAATTATCAATATAAAAAAAATCTGAAATTGAAACTAATATAATATTGACACTTCTTTAAATTTTTAAATCTTTCAATTTTTAAATTTTGGAATATTAATTTCTATCTTTTAATAAAGGCACAAAACGAAAACTGCCGTGTTCTTGTTTTTCAAATTCCGTATCTGATTTCCGAATAATTACCATCATCGTTTGTACTTCTTCTCCAACGGGAATGACCATTCTGCCTCCTACTTTTAACTGACTTAATAAAGTTTTTGGAATTGTTGGCGCTCCGGCAGTAACAATTATTTTATCAAATGGTGCGTGTTCCGGAATTCCTTTATAGCCATCTCCAAAAACCAATGATTTGGCGTGATATCCAATTTTTGGTAAAAATAATTTCGTTTTTCTAAAGAGTTCCTGTTGCCGTTCAATACTGTAGACTTTCGCTTTTAACTCAATTAAAACAGCCGTTTGGTACCCAGAACCCGTACCAATTTCCAATACTTTTTCACCTTCTTCCAATTGTAATAATTCTGTTTGAAAAGCAACAGTGAAAGGTTGAGAAATGGTTTGTTCTGCAGCAATTGGAAATGCTTTATCTTGATAAGCAAACTCTATAAAACCAGAATCCATAAATAAATGTCTCGGAACTTTTGAAATTGCCTGAAGCACTTTTTTATCAGTAACTCCTTTTTCTTCAATGAGTTTTACGAGCATTTTTCGCATTCCTTGATGTTTAGGACTATCAATCATTATCATTTATTTTAATCGATGTAAATTTAGGATTTCATCTCATAAAAAGAAAGGATTATTACATTCATTTATGTCAATATGCTTATTTTTGTTTAAAATTTAACTGATGCTAAAAGTTGGGGTATTTGGAGCCGGTCATCTTGGTAAGATTCATTTAAAATTATTAAAACAATCACCAGAATATCATTTGGTTGGATTTTATGATGCTGATTTTGAGTCAGCAAAAAAAGTGGCTAAAGAATTTGGTTATACTTTTTTTGATACAATGGCAACACTTACTGAAGCGGTAGATGTTGTAGTTATTGTAACCCCTACCCTTTCCCATTTTGATTGTGCTCAATTGGCTCTTGAAAAAGGAAGACATGTTTTTATTGAAAAACCAATTACAAATACCATTGAAGAAGCTTTAGAACTCATTGCCATTGCTGAAAAGCATCGAGTTAAAGGTCAGGTTGGGCATGTAGAACGTTTTAATCCGGCGTTTTTAGCTTCTAAAGATTTTATCAACAATCCGATGTTTATTGAAACACATCGTTTGGCAGAATTTAATACCAGAGGAACCGATGTTCCAGTTGTTTTAGATTTAATGATTCACGATTTAGACATTATTTTAAGTGTAGTAAAATCTAAAGTTAAAAATATTACTGCCAGCGGAGTAGCTGTTATAAGTGAAACTCCGGATATTGCCAACGCTCGTATTGAGTTTGAAAACGGATGTGTTGCCAATTTAACTGCCAGTAGAATTTCAATGAAAAATATGCGTAAAAGTCGTTTTTTTCAAAAAGATGCTTATATCTCCATTGATTTTTTGACTAAGCAAGCTGAAATCGTTCGCATGAAAGATGTTTTTAATCCGATTGATGAATATGCGATGGTACTGCAAAATGCAGAGGGTATGATGAAACAAATTTATTTTGAGAATCCCGTTGTAAATTCTAATAATGCTATTTTAGATGAATTGGAATCTTTCGCTAAGGCGATTAACCAAAATAGTACTCCCATTGTTTCTTTACAACAAGGAGCCGAAGCACTGAAATTAGCACATCAAATTATTCATTCATTTAAAAAAAATAATCTTTAAATATATTCACTACAATGAAAAATATAGCAGTTATAGGTGCAGGAACAATGGGAAATGGAATAGCCCACACTTTTGCACAATTTGGATACCAAGTTCATTTAATTGATGTATCAGGCAATGCATTAGAAAAAGGAATGGCTACTATTACTTCCAATTTGGATAGAATGGTGACAAAAGAACAGATAAGTGCGGAATTAAAACAACAAACACTTCAAAATATTACAACTTTTACGGTGGTAAAAGATGGAGTTACCAATGTTGATTTAGTGGTGGAAGCAGCTACTGAAAACGTCGATTTAAAACTGAAAATCTTTAAAGAATTGGATGAAGTTTGTGCCGAACACACCATTTTAGCTTCCAACACTTCTTCTATTTCCATTACAAAGATTGGAGCAGTTACTAATCGTCCGGAAAAAATAATTGGAATGCATTTTATGAATCCGGTGCCTATTATGAAATTGGCAGAAATTATTAGAGGATATTCTACGTCTGATGAGGTTACCAATACGATTATGGATTTATCAAAAAAATTAAATAAAGTTCCGGTTGAGGTTAATGATTATCCCGGATTTGTGGCCAATCGTATTTTGATGCCGATGATTAATGAAGCTATTTATTCATTATATGAAGGCGTGGCGGGAGTTTATGAAATTGATACCGTAATGAGATTAGGAATGGCGCATCCGATGGGACCATTGCAATTAGCCGATTTTATCGGATTAGATGTTTGTTTATCCATTTTAAAAGTACTTCATGACGGATTCGGGAATCCTAAATATGCTCCTTGTCCGTTACTGGTAAATATGGTTACCGCGGAAAAATTAGGGGTAAAATCTGGAGAAGGATTTTATGATTATGCTAACGGCAAAAAAGCAGAATTCATTTCAAAACAGTTTTTAAAACCTCGGGGATAAACCACAAAGCAAGTTTTATAAAAACCTGTTCCACAGTACAAAAAAATTAGGACGAGATATTATTCTCTCCGCTTCGCGGGATTGTTCAATACTCCAATTTCCACATTCTTCGATATGGAAATGGGAGTTTCATGTATAAGATCATAAAAAAATCGTCCCGATGAATATCGGGACGATTTTTATTTATTTTAACCACTTAATCAAGAAATCCATCAGGGCTTCTTTTAAATCGTAGTGTAATTTCACATACATTTTCATATCGTTGCGAAGCGGTTCATGTTCTTTTTGTAATCTGCCATCTAAATCTTCATGTAAATCAACTTGTTTAACAGCTCTTTTTTTAATTCTAATCCGTTGCATTAATTTATCAATAACTTCTTTTTCTTTGATGATTTTATTTTGATATCCTTCAAGGGGCGCCATTGCATCAACACCTAAATTCCTAGAGGCAATATCTTCTAATTGCTTTTCAAATTTTTTTAATTCTTCTTTATGAAATTTAAGTTCTCTTTTCCAAACTCTTAGATTAAAATCTAAATCACTAAGATAGATTAATTTAGTCTCCATGGCTTTTTATGTTTTAAATTATTTGATATAAATATCGGTATTTTTTTTAATTTTTAGGATGATAAATATCACTTTTTTTGAAAGTTTTGAAATAAAAAAGAAGCTTAAAAATTCTAAGCTGCTTTTTTATAAATTATTTTGAAAATTTCTTATCCTTCTTTCTCTTCTTTTTTAGCAACCGTTTTATTCCAAATCTTAATTTCATCTTTTAAAGTAATCCCTTTAATTATTTCAACATTAACTCCATCTGAAATTCCTAATTCAACATCTCGACGTTCAAATACATTATCTCCTTTTTTAACCTCTACATAAGGTTTTTCCGTTTTCTTATCAAACTGAAGCAACGATTCTTTAATGGCTAAAACGCTCTCTTTTTGCTCTAAAATAATGTCAGCATTAGCGCTGTAACCTGCTCTAATGAAATAGTTTTTGTCTAAGGTAACGTCTGCCTTAATTTTAAACTGAACTGCCCCGCCCTCTTCGGTTCCTTTTGGAGCGATAAAATTTAATTTGGCAGAAAATTTCTTCTTTTCAATAGCTCCTAAAGAAATTTGCAACTCTGTATCTTTAACCAATTTCCCTACTTCCGATTCATCTACTTTACCTTCAAAAATCATTTTAGTCATATCGGCAATCGTTGCAATCGTTGTTCCTGCATTGAAGGTATTACTTTCAATAACCTGAATTCCTTCTTTAATTGGAATTTCTAAAACGGTTCCGGAAATAGTAGCCCTGATATTGGTATTAGCGGTTGTTCCCATTTCAGCAGAAGAACCTTTTTTAATAATTTCTAAATCATTTTGGCTGTTACTTAGGTCTTGACGAGCGCTGTTGAAACTCAATTGTGACGCTTCAAATTCTTGCTTTGAAATCACTCCTTTTTCAAATAAACTCTTATTGCGTTCAAAAAGTACTTTTGCATTATTAAACTGAATGGTTGCATTTTTTACGCGACCACTGGCGCTGTTCAAAGATTGTACATTTGGTACCACTCTAATGGCAGCGATTAAATCACCCTTTTTAACAAAAGATCCTTCAATAACAAAAATCTTATCAACGATTCCTGAAATTTGCGGTTTTACTTCTACTTCTTCTAACGGAATAACCTTACCGGTTGCTACCGTTTTTCTTACAATATTTGTCTTTAACGGCTTATCTACTTCGTAATTAATGGCTGACTTTGAGTTGTTTTTAAAAAACATAATCATGACTGCTATAAATGCAATACCTATAATTGAAAATATCAGTGTTCTTTTCATTTGTTTATTTTTTTATTGTTTTTATTTTTACTTAAATCACTAAAAAATTAAAATATTATAAATACTTCGCACGCTCTTTTTAATGTGCAATAGTTGTTTCTTTATCTACTCAATTCTTCATTTTTGATTACTAATTGATTATCCCATCCTAAATCCTTCCCTAAGAGAAGGACTTTTTCTTTGATTTTATGTCTTTGATTTTTCATTGTCAATTATCAATTGATTACTCATCTCTTAAAGCGTCAATTGGTTTGATACTTACAGCTCTTTGCGCCGGTATCATTCCTATTAAAGTTCCTAATATTACTAATGTTGCCAATGCCGCTAAAATTACAGGAATACTTACGGTTGAATTTAATAAGGCAGATTCTTCATCTTGATTGAGCATATTAATGATCCACAAAACGCCTCCTCCGGCAATAATTCCTAAAATGCCTGCAAACGTGGTTAGAACTACAGATTCTAATATTATTTGACGTTTAATTTCTCTTGGCGTAGCACCAATTGCTCTTCTAATTCCAATTTCACCAGTGCGTTCTTTTACGGTTATCAATAAAATATTTCCGATAGCAAATACTCCGGCAATCAGGGTCGCTAAGCCAACAAAAATTGTTAAAAATTGCATTCCGGTCAGAAATCCGTTGAGTTTCTTAAATTGTACTCCTAAGTTAAAACTGCCAAAAGCTCTGTTGTCATCCGGATGAACTTTATGTTTTGTTTTCAATTGTAATTTTACGTCACTTTCTATTTGGTTGATATCAAATTCAGGTTTTCCCGTAATCATCATCCACCCTATTTTATTTCCCTGATTATATATTTGCTGAAAGGTTGAAAAAGGAATATGAATATCATCGCCCATTCCGATATTACTGGTCTGAAATACGCCTACTACGTTGTAATTAATACTATTAATATTGATGTATTGACCAATAGGTTCCTCATCTTTTTCAAATAATTGTTTGTAAATATCTTCAGAAATGACTGCTACTTTTTTACGATCTTTAATATCCGAGTCATTGATAAAACGACCGTAAATTAATTTCTTTTTTTGAACTTTATCTAAAATTGGATAATCGCCTGAAATGGAAAAATTGCCTTCTAAAAAATTTCTGATAACTCTACTTTGTGTTCTATTTCTTGGCACTACAAATTCAACACCTTTAACCGCTTTTTCAATCATTTCCGGATCAGAATCCAACAATCTGACGGGTCTTCCTTTTTGAAAACCTTTAAAAGGAGTATCTGTTGTTTGCCCCCACACAAATACGCTATTGGTAGCAAAATCACCAAAAATACTGTCAAATTTATTTTGAAATCCTTTTGCGACTCCCAATAAAGTAATCAGTAAAAATATTCCCCACATTACTCCAATGATGGTAATGGCTGTTCTCACTTTATTTTTACGAAGTACTTCGTAAATTTCCTGCCAAATATCTTTATCCAATAAAAAATTCTTCATTATTCGTCTCTTAAAGCAACAATTGGTTTAATTTGAGCAGCTCGTTTTGCCGGTAAATAACCGGCTACAACACCGGAAAAAATAAGCATTATGGTAGCCAAAACAACGATACCGGTATCTACACCCGGATTGGTAATATAATATTCTTCAAAACTATTTCCTAACAATTTTAAGACACCAATTCCTATTAAAAGTCCCGCATAACCGGCAATGGCGGTTATAAATAGAGATTCAAATAGCACCATAGTTACGATAGATTGCGGTGTTGCTCCCAGGGCTTTTCGTATTCCTAATTCTTTGGTTCGCTCTTTAACTATATAAACCATGATATTGCTAATCCCCACAATTCCGGCTATTAAAGTTCCAAATCCGATAAAGAAAACAATAATTCCTAAAGCAAAAAAGGTTTGTTGGGTTCCTTGTGTTTGTTCGGCCATATTCATGACTCTTAAAGCACTTTGATCACGAGGTTCAATCAATAATCTTTCACGTAAATCTTTTTGAAGCTCATTTCCAAATTTAATGGCCTCTTTAGATTTTAAATCCGGATTATACGTTAAATTGACTTGATCTACATATTCAGAATTTCCATAAATTAGTTGAGCTGTAGTAATGGGAATATAGGCTATTCTCTCTTCATTATCTCCACCTTCATCAGAAAAAACACCAATTACTTTATACGCTAATCCGCTAATATTAATATACTTACCTACAGCGCTAATTCCTTTTTGAAATAAATCTTGCTCTACTAAACGACCAATTACTGCTACTTTTAAACGTTGTTGTAAATCGTTTTCATTGAGATATCGACCTTCATTTACTAGGGTTTTTTCTAAAAATTGATGATCCGGGTGAACTCCTCTTAAACTGTAATTATTGAAATTATTTTTATACACAACTTTTGCATCTTTATAAATACGTGCTGTGATATATTGTACTTTATCATCATAGCCGAATTTTACAAAATTAAAATCTTCATTTTTAAGCTTAATTTCTCTTCCGCTTTGAAGTCCTTTATAAGGTTTTGATGTTTTCCATGTTCTGATGTATATAGCGTTTTCAGCATCATCTTTAAAAAAGGTCTCAAAAGTATTTTTTAGACCATTTCCTAAACCCAACAAAATTGTGAATAACAAAATCGCAAAAGTAATTGTAAAACCAGAAAGTACAGAACGAAGTTTGTTCTTGCTAATCGTTTGAAATATTTCTTGCCAACGGTCTAAATCAAACATCATTTAAATAGTTACAGTTGATTTTCTATTTGTTTTTTCATCACTCATGATAACACCATCTTTAATGCGGACGATTCTGTCGGTTTGTGCTGCAATATCTTCCTCATGTGTAATGACAACTATAGTCATTCCTTCTGCATTAATATCACTCAGCATTTTCATTACTGATGCCGAAGTAACAGAATCTAAAGCTCCTGTCGGCTCATCAGCCAAAATTACTTTTGGTCGTGCTACTAAAGCTCTGGCAACTGCTACCCGTTGTTTTTGACCACCGGATAATTCATTTGGCAAGTGATGCGCCCAATCTTTTATTCCCACTTTATCTAAATATTCCAGGGCAATGGCGTTGCGTTCTTTCCTGCCTACTCCTTTGTAATAAAGTGGTAAGGATACATTTTCAAGAGCATTTTTATAATTGATTAGGTTAAAGGATTGGAAGATAAATCCCAAAAATTTATTTCTAAGGATGGCTGCTTTTTTTTCATCCAATTTTTCAATTTTTTGATTATTTAAGTAATATTCACCTGAATCATGCTCATCTAACAGTCCGACAATATTCAGAAGTGTTGATTTTCCTGAACCGGAAGATCCCATAATAGAGACAAACTCCCCTTCTTTAATTTCTAAATTTAATCCTTTTAAAACGTGCAAAGATTCTTTACCCATAGGGTAAGATTTATGAAGATTTCTAATCGATATCATGAATAATTATTTGTTACGAAAATAGAGAATGCCATCCAAAATTAACTAAATATTTTGTTAAAAGACGAATCAAAAGGAATTATGTAACTTTGATATATGAAAAAATTAACCTTAAATACAATTATTTTTTTTGATGGAAAATGCAATCTGTGCAATTCATCAGTAAACTTTATTATTAAAAGAGATTCTAAAGCTTATTTTAAATTTTCCCCGTTAACTTCTGCTTTTTCAAAAGATTTTTTAAGTGAAAGAGCGATTGATTTACAGCAATTAAATACAATTATATTTTATGAAAACGAACAGTTATTTACAAAATCTGATGCTATTTTAAGAATTTTCAAAAATCTTAATTTCCCTTTTAAACAGTTGTATTACTTAAAATATATCCCAAAGACTATTCGAGATTTTTTATACGATATCATTGCTGATAACAGATATTCTTGGTTTGGGAAAAAGACAATTTGCATGATTCCATCCGTAGAAAATTTGAGCAGATTTTTATAAAAAAACGCTCAAAAATAGAATTTGTATTGCTTTAAAATAACTATATATCTCTAAAATATTTTTTTTCAATATAAAATGTACCGAAAGGGGGAATTGATGCTAAACAAATTTCACTATACATTCTTAATTCCCATTTATGAGTGAATTTTAAAGTAGTAGCAATAATTATATAACCAATAAACAATATTCCATGTGCCATTCCTATATGTTTAACAAAAATTGGATTATCAAAAAAGTACTTCATGGGCATTGCGAAAAAAAATAATAGAATAGCAGATATCCCTTCTGCAAAAGCAAGATTTTTAAAAAATTTAAGCATTTAGTGCGTTTTAGTATTTCACTGCGAAATTTAAGTAATATGATTAATTTATCTCCGAAAGATGGTTCTTTTATAATTATATCTGAATAAATTAATTCTATATTCATTTCCTTTATATGTTGTTAACTACATTGTAAATACAAATAATAACAATAAAAAACTCCCCGAAGGGAGTTCACATCATTTATAATTCATCATCCCAATTTTTCACCTTGGGTTCTCCTAACTTACCGACTGATTTAGCTATAATCATAGAGACACAAGCATCACCCGTAACATTTACAGTTGTTCTACACATATCTAACGGACGGTCAACCGCAAAAATCAACGCTAAACCAGCTTCTGGGATTCCGGCTTGTGCCAATACAATTACCAACATTACCATTCCTGCTCCCGGAACAGCAGCTGAACCAATAGAGGCTAAAGTAGCTGTAACAATGATTCCTAATTGAGCTGTTAAACTCAAATCCATTCCAAATGCTTGTGCTATAAATACCGCGGCAACTGCCTGATATAAACTTGTTCCATCCATATTAATGGTGGCTCCAATTGGCAATACAAAACTCGTTACTTCACTGTCAACTCCTAAATGCTCCTCCACTCTTTCCATAGTAACAGGCAAAGTAGCAGCACTAGAGCTAGTTGAAAAAGCCAATAATTGAGCAGGAGCAATTCCGTTTAAGAAAAATTTAGGCGATTTTTTAGTAAAAATCCAAACCATTAATAAATACAAACATATTATTAATATCAATCCTAAAAGGACACTTAAAGCATACCATAAGAGTGCTATGAATAAATCGGCACTCGGAGCTTCTACTACTAAAGCTGCCAAAAGAGCAAATACTCCAAAAGGAGCTATGAGCATTATTAAATCGATCAATTTTAAAATAACTTCATTAAATCCATCAAAAAAAGCTTTTACGGGGGCTGATTTTTCCGCCGGAATTAATATCATCCCAATTCCGAATAAGATAGCGAAGAAAATAACTTGCAACATATTTCCGTTATCGCTAGCGGCCGCAAAAATATTGCTGGGCACTAAATCTTCTAAAGCCTGTAACGGACCAGCCTCTTTTTGCTTTTCTGCAGCTTGAATTTTAGAACTTGCATCGGCACTATAACTTTCTACCAACTGATTTCTAGTTTCTTCAGCAATTGATTCTCCTGGTTTTATAATATTAACAATTGCAAGTCCGATTGAAACTGCAATAACCGTAGTTAAAATATACATCCCAATAGTTCGCCCACCCATTTTGGAAAGTTTGGAAATATCTTTTAAATCTGATACGCCTTTTATCAGTGAAGCTAATATTAGCGGAACTGCAATCAATTTTAATGCGTTGATAAAAATAGTCCCAAAGGGTTTAATCCAATCAACAATAAATTGTTTTCCTCCTTCAAAATTTACCATCAAAAAGGCAAATAAAACTCCAGTTACCATTCCAATTAATATTTGCCAGTGAAGCGCTAATTTTTTCATATGTATATATTTATTGATTTTTAAAGGTCATCCCGATAAATCGGAACCAGTTATGGAATTGTTCATTCCTTATTTATTTTCTTTTTGGTATTCACAAACTTCCGTTTTGCCAGTTTGATTAAAATTGCTGAATCAAAGTTTACTTCACTAAATTTTTGTTTTTGCAAACATGGCTATTTCATACTGTTGGATATTTTTTGGAAAGGTATAAAATTATTAATGATAATTAAAAAGTGGGAAATGAATAAATAGGAAATAGTTTTATAAACGAAATTTGTGTCAAAATTGATGAGTTTTATATTAAAACCCTACTTTTGCACTTTATTTTTTAAGTATGAACAAATTAAAACAAAAATGGGGAATTACCAGCAATTGGCAATTGTTCATTATTCTGGTAGTATTTTCGGTAAACGGCTCATTAGCAGTAAAATTGGCACAACCTTTAACACATTTTATTGGAGTAGATAGAGAAACCGCCAGCCCCTGGTTGTATTGGCCGGTTCGGGTGATGTTAATATTTCCCATTTATCAGTTTTTATTGGTGATTGTAGGAACACTCTTTGGGCAACATCAATTTTTCTGGAAAATGGAAAAGAAAATGTTAAAACGAATTGGATTTAAACGATTTTTTAAAGACGAAGAAAAATAAAAAAATTGCTAAGCTATTATTGTTATAACCAAAAAAAGCCGTTTAAATTTCTCATTCAAACGGCTTTTTTGATTTAGAGTCCTAATAATTTTTCTATCTTCTTTGGAATATCAGTATTTTCCATGACTCCTGTAAACTGATTGGCACCGGGTCCAAAAGCAAAAACCGGAACCATTACTCCGGTATGACTTCCAGTAGTAAATTCAGCTATCATCGACCCATCTGCCATATTTCCTTTATTTAAAGTTAATCCGCCTGTTTCATGGTCAGCGGTTACAATTACTAAAGTATTTTTATTGTTGGCTGCAAATTCTAACACCACACCAATTGCTTTATCAAAATCGAGCATTTCTTCTACAATATATGTGATATCATTGGCATGTCCGCCCCAATCAATTTGAGAACCTTCAACCATCAAAAAAAATCCTTTCTTTTTTTGTGATAATAAATTTAAGGCAGTTTGTGTTGATGTTTGCAACATATCTTTTCTGACAGAAACTCTTTCATTATGTTCAGGAGCAGTTAATCCGGCGAGTTTTCCAGAATTAAAATGCTCAATTGAATGCATATCCTGCAAAACAATATACCCTTTCTTTTCCAGTTCAGATACTAAATTTCTTCCGTCTTTACGTTTGGTAAAATGATCATAGCCACCGCCAATAAAAACATCAATATCTGTTTCTAAAAAATCAGCCGCAATGTCTTCATACATATTTCTGTGTGGTTGATGTGCAATAAAAGCAGCCGGAGTAGCGTGTGTTATGGCTGATGTTGAAACTAAACCTGTTCCCATTTTCTTTTCAACCGCTTTTTCTAAAATTGTTTTAACCGGTTTTTTATCGTTATCCACTCCTATGGCTGCATTATACGTTTTAACTCCACAAGCCATGGCTGTTCCGCCAGCGGCAGAATCAGTTATGTAATCTTCTGATGAATACGTTAATGAAAAACCAATGTGTTTAAAATTATTTAAAAATAGATGTCCTTTGTTAGCAGTCATTCCTGCATAAATTTGAGCAACTCCCATTCCGTCTCCAATCATAAAAATAACATTGGTCGGTTTTT
This sequence comes from Flavobacteriaceae bacterium, assembly GCA_030683815.1. Classification (GTDB taxonomy): domain Bacteria; phylum Bacteroidota; class Bacteroidia; order Flavobacteriales; family Flavobacteriaceae; genus JAGXRT01. Next base: position 106,272 of record JAUXPJ010000020.1, on the reverse strand, counting down.
GTGTAGTAGATTGATCGTTATATGATTTAACTTCATAGAAATTTTTACTTCCGTTGTATTGTTTGAGCGAATCTTTAGCGATGACTTTAGCATAATCTTGCGCTTCAATGGTCATTAAATTAATTAATGAGACTGATAAAATAAAAAGTATTTTTTTCATATATATTTAATTATAAATTTTGAGTAGGCAAATCTACTATTTTAATTTTTCTTTAAATAATTTTCTTAATTTTTCTAATTTAGGATTGATCACAACCTGACAATAAGGTTGAAATTTATTATTGAAGTAATAATTTTGATGATAATCTTCAGCTTTATAAAAGATGGTAGATGGAGAAATTTCTGTCACAATCGGATTTTTATAAATCTTTTCTTTTTCTATTAATTCAATCATTTTATGTGCTATTTCTTTTTGCGCATCAGAATGATAGAAAATAGCCGAACGATATTGGGTTCCAACATCAGCTCCTTGCCTATTTAAAGTAGTCGGATCATGAGTCATGAAAAAGATATACAATAAATCATTAAAAGAAACTTCTGAAGGATCAAATTCAATTTGGATAGCCTCAGCATGTCCGGTTCTTCCGGTTGAAATTTCTGTATAAGTCTGATTCTTAAAAGTCCCGCCGGTATAACCCGAAGTAACTTTTAAAACTCCTTTTATTTGTTCAAAAACCGCTTCGGTACACCAAAAGCATCCTCCGGCAAATGTTGCTATTTCTGTTTGCATTGTATTGTTATTTAAGGTAATGAGTTTCTTTTCATCATTTTTATAAGATGAAAAAATAATCAACAAGATATATATCCAACTAATTTTCAACGATTATTAATTATTAAATCGACGGCAATATACAGGGAAAAGAAAATATAATCAACAATTGATTCCTACATATTATCTATTATCTATATTCTTTCATCTGGTTAATTACACAGTTTTAAGTACATCAACGACAACTTTTAACATCTCCTCCGTAAAATCTAAATGGGTTACCATCCGCATTTTTCCTTCGCCCATAGAATGCAACAAAATGTTTTTGGCATTCAAATATTTCACAAAATCTTCCTTGGTAATAGAATCTTTTAAATAGAAAATGATAATATTGGTTTCTATCGGCTCAACACTCTCAACAAATCTGCACTTTTCTAATGCTTTTCCAATTTCAGCAGCCCTTCTGTGGTCATCTGCCAATCGTTCAATGTGATTGTCTAAGGCGTAAATTCCGGCAGCTGCTAAATAGCCAACTTGTCGCATCGCTCCACCAAATAATTTCCGAATGCGCAATGCTTTTTTCATTTGTTCGTGGGAACCCAATAAAACAGAACCAATGGGAGCACCTAATCCTTTTGATAAACAGATAGAAATGGTATCAAATAATGTTCCGTATTGTTCGGGCGATTCATTTTTAGCCACCAATGCATTAAACAATCGCGCTCCATCAAGGTGTAAAATGAGTTCATTTTCATCGCAAACTTTTCTGATTTTTTCAATTTCATAGAGATCCCAACAAGCACCGCCACCTTTATTGGTGGTGTTTTCAATTTCAACTAATGACGTTAAAGGAGTATGAATATTATTTTTATCATTGATTTTTGCGATTACTTGATTTGCTGTAAACATGCCTCGATGACCATCAATTAAATTACAAGAAATTCCCGAATTGAATGAAGGTCCACCACCTTCAAAATTAAAAATATGTGACCACTTATCACAAATCACCTGTTCTGCCGGTTGGGTATGTAATTTCAACGCCGCTTGATTGGCCATCGTTCCCGAAGGAAAAAACAATCCTGCTTCTTTGCCAAACATTCTGGCCATTTTATCCTGCAATTCTAATACTGTCGGATCTGTTTTAAAAACATCGTCGCCCACTTCAGCGTTCATCATCGCCTGAAGCATTCCTTTGGCAGGTTTGGTAACCGTATCGCTAATTAAGTTTATTTCCATAAAATATTCTATAAAATGAGTTGAAAGTGTATTTTTGTATCATGATTACATCAGATCAAATTAAAGACCTCCATGAACGCATCGGCAAGTTAAGAACTTACCTTGATATTGACAAAAAAAGGATTGAAATTGCCAATGAAGAAGAAAAAACGGCCAATCCCGATTTTTGGAATAATCCTAAAGAAGCGGAAGCATTAATGAAAATCCTTCGGTCTAAGAAAAAATGGGTTGAAGATTTTGAAAAAGTCGTTCTGTTAAATAATGACTTGACTGTTTTATATGATTTCTATAAAGACGGCGAAGCTACGGAGCAAGAAGTGGCTTCTTATTTTGACAAAACATCCGCTTTTTTAGAAGATATTGAATTTAAAAATATGCTTTCTGAAGAGGGCGATAATTTGAGCGCCGTTTTACAAATTACCGCCGGAGCAGGTGGAACGGAGAGTTGTGATTGGGCCGAAATGCTTTTACGTATGTACATGATGTGGAGCAGCAAACAAGGATTTAAAGTAAAAGAACTCAATTACCAAGCGGGTGATACTGCCGGAATTAAAACGGTAACTATTGAAATTGAAGGTGAATTTGCTTTCGGTTATTTAAAAGGAGAAAATGGAGTGCATCGCTTAGTGAGAATTTCTCCTTTTGACAGCAATGCCAAACGCCACACTTCATTTGCCTCCGTTTATGTATATCCTTTAGTAGATGATTCTATTGAAATTGAAATCAATCCGTCAGAAATTTCTTGGGAAACCATGCGAAGTTCTGGCGCAGGAGGTCAGAATGTCAATAAAGTGGAAACGGCTGTGCGATTGCGCCACTTCCCTACCGGAATTGTCATTGAAAATTCTGAAACGCGTTCTCAACTGGATAATAAATTAAAAGCGATGCAATTGTTAAAATCGCAATTGTATGAAATTGAGCTTCAGAAAAAAGTGGCTAAACGCAAAGAAATTGAAGCCGGAAAAATGAAAATTGAATTTGGTTCTCAAATAAGAAATTATGTGTTGCATCCTTATAAATTGATAAAAGATGTTCGTACGCAGTTTGAAACCTCTAATGTTGATAATTTTTTAGATGGTGAAATTGATGCTTTTTTAAAAGCGTATTTGATGCAGAGCGGACAAAAAAACACAAATAACTCAGATGAATTATAAAATATATCACAATCCGCGATGCAGTAAAAGTCGTGAGGGGTTAGCCCTATTAGCATCAAAAACAAATAATTTTGAAATAATTGATTACATAAAAAAACCTCCTTCTGCAGAGGATATCGAAAACTTATTGAAACTGCTAAAATTAGAACCAGTTGAGTTAGTCAGAACTAACGAATCCATTTGGAGAGAGCACTACAAAGTAAAATCTTTAGATAAAGATGAAATAATTGTTGCACTTGCTACACATCCAAAACTAATAGAACGCCCCATTATCGTCAAAAACAACAAAGCAATTATTGGCAGATCGGCTGAAAATATTCTGATATTTATTAAATAAATGGCTTGTAACTCTTAATAAATTTATTAAATTTGACTTTTTACTAAACCTTATTCAATAGATCTATTAAATGCTTATTGAATACTTAAAAAGTAAATGATGGGTTTTTAGTTAATATAATTGCTGTATTTTGAAAAATTTTCACCTCGTTATAATTTTATTTTTTAGTTTATCAACTCTTTATTCACAGAATAAAGCGACTGTTTTTCACACTGTCAGAGGACAGGTGATCAATAGTGAAACCAATCTTCCATTAGAATTTGCAACGGTTTCTTTTCAGCAAAAATCTGATGGAATAATGCCCATTGGCACTATTACAGACGCAAAAGGAAATTTTAAGATAGAACTTCCTAAAGGGATTTATGATATTACTATCGATTTTTTATCATTTCAACCTATTTATTTAAAAGAAGTTGTTATTCAAAAAAACCTCACCTTAGATACTTTTGCGATGAAAATAGCGGTCGAAGGGCTGGAAGAAGTCAATGTTGCCGGAACCAATAAGTCAGTATCATTAAAATTGGATAGGTTGGTTTATTATGTTGATAAAGATTTAACCTCTGCCGGCGCAAGCGCTTTAAGTGCTTTGAGTAATATTCCGAGTGTTGCGGTAAATCCGGAAGGAAGAATAAGCTTGAGAAATGATGAAAATGTGAAAATTTTAATCAACGGGAGACCTTCTGCTTTAGGAAATTCAAACGTACTGAATAACTTACAGGCAGAAGCCATTGAAAAAGTAGAAGTTATTACGGTTCCATCCGCGCGATATAGCGCTACCGGAACTGCCGGAATCATCAACATTATACTTAAAAAAAATAAAAAATACGGATTCAACGGATCGTTGAATTTAACCGCCGGGAATCCTGATTATTACGGAATTGCTACCAATATTAACCTTAAAAAAGGCCAATTTAATTTGTTTAATTCAACCGGTTATATTGTTAGAAATTCACCCGGAAACGCCATGATTAACAATCAGTACATAGTTAATAATGCAGTTGTTGGAAATCTTCATGAAAACCGTGATTATAAACGCGATAAAAATGTGTTCAACAATGTCTTGGGTTTTGATTATGATATCAACCCGACTACTGCTTTAAATGCTGCTTTTACACTTAATATGGTGGATGGCGTAGATAAAACATCCAATATTTCACATTATGCTGATGCCAATAATTTATTGATAGAATCGTTTGAAAAAAAGGAACGCAATCAAAAAGAAGATAATTTATACGAATTATCGCTCAGTTACACTAAAAATTTCAGCAAAGAAGGACAATATCTCAACTTAAATTATTCATATAGCAAGTCTGATGAGCAATCCAATTCGGTTATCAATCATTTCAATACTTTTCCGTCAACCGATGAAGATCTTTCAAAAAAACTTTGGATAAATGATAAAAGCACCACCAACAATCAAAATTTTGGTTTTGTATATAACCATCCGATGGGTAAAAGTACCTTATTAGAAATTGGAAATGAAAATACTTTGGGTGATTTAAAAACGGATTATGATTTAAGAAATTTCAGTATTGCTTCACAAACATTTGTTTTAAATCCTAATTATTCCACCATTTTTAATTATATCGACAAAATTTATGCTTTTTATGCAAAAATAGAAACCTCTTATAAAAAGCTTTCATTTTCGACTGGATTGCGTACAGAAATTTCTGATATCAGTTTCGGTTTGGCAAACAGCCCCAATACCTATGAATCAAAAGAAACCGATTTTTTCCCATCTTTGCATCTTTCTTACGAATTTTCTGATATCCAAAGTATATCATTGAGTTATGGTAAAAGGATATTTAGACCCAATTTTTGGATGATTAACCCGTTTGAAACCAAAATTAGCGAGCAAAATATTGTGATTGGAAATCCAGCATTAATTCCGTTTTTCAGTGATATTTATGATTTAAAACACCTCAAAAAATGGGAAAAACTAACGTTTAGCACTTCCATTTATCTTAAAGATTATACCGATGTTCCGGATAGAATTACCTTTTCAAAAGGAGAAACCATCAATGGTAAACCCATCGAAATCACCACTTATAAAAATATTTCGACCATCACACAAATCGGATTGGAGTTTTTCGCCAATTATACACCGCTTAAATGGTGGCAACTTTCAGGTGGATTTAATGTATATGACTCTAAACAAAGAGGTAAATTTAATTTTGTAGATGCTTTTAATGTGCCGCAAACAATTAATTTAGATTCTGATGATTCCACAGGTTCAGCCAATGCAAGTACAACTATTAACTTTCCAAAACAATGGCGTTTTCAAACCAATTACAGATATAATGCACTCTCACAAGGAGCTATTTCAAAACGCCTCGCCTATCAATTTGTGAATGCATCACTCAGTAAAGAATTTTGGAATAATAATGCGACCCTTACTTTTAGCGTTTCCGATTTATTTAACTCCAATAAACTGAAACGAACTATCAATACCGCTGTAGGTATTACCGATAATGTATTTCAATGGAGTGAACGATTTTTTGTCCTAAATTTCAACTATCGATTTAATCAAAAAGAAAAGAAACCACTGGAAATAGATAAAGATAAAGTAATCATGTTCTAATTTTTTTCTTGCTGCCATTTAACAAATCTTTAACTAAAACCCCTTTAAACCAACGTATTTTCGCTTGGTCTAAAGGACTATAAACACATAAAAAAATCATAATGAAAAAACTAACTTTTTTAATGATTGTTTTTGGATTCTTTTCTTTGAGTAATATCACTGCTCAACAAGGCCAAACTATGAATCCGGAAGAAATGATTAATATGCAAATGGAAAAAATAAAACCGGCGCTGGATTTAGATAATCTTGAAGCAATTTTAGTCAAAAATATTTTGATTAAATATACCAAAGAGCGCATGGAATTAAGAAATCAAAATCTAGATAGAGACGTAATTATTGAGAAAAATAAAGAAATTTCTGTTAAACAAGACGCTGAATTATCAGACATTTTATCCGAAGAACAACTGGAAAAATACAAAAAATTGCAAGAAGAATTTAAAAACCGAAGTGCAAATCCCGCTAAAAAATCAGGGATGGGCAGAATGTAAAAACATCAATCATTTATGAAAAAATTTATTTTGTTTACACTGGTTTTACTAGTGACTGTAAGCTTATTTGCTCAACAAAAAGCTCCCATAAAATATAATATCACTGGTAAAATAGTTGATAAAGCTACCAATCAGCCACTAGAATATGCTACCATTATCATTCAACCACTCAAAACCAAAAAAGTTACCGGTGGCATTACCAATCAGAAAGGAGAATTTGGAATTGAAGTTACTGAGGGTGAGTACAATATCACCATTGAATTTTTATCTTTTAAACCATTTCAAATTAAAAATCAAAAAATTACAGCACACACTAATTTAGGAATCCTAAAAATAGAAGAAGATGCTCAAAGACTGAATGAAGTTGAAATTATTGCCGAAAAAAGTACGGTAGAAATTAAATTGGATAAAAAAATCTACAATGTTGGAAAAGATATGACCGTAAAAGGAGGTACAGCTGCCGATGTTTTAGACAATGTTCCTTCTGTAAGTGTTGATGTAGAAGGAAAAGTGAGTTTACGTGGCAATGAAAATGTACGCATCTTGATTGATGGAAAACCTTCTGGTTTAGTTGGATTAAGTTCTACCGATGCTTTGCGCCAACTTCCTGCCGATGCCATCCAAAAAGTGGAAGTAATTACCAGTCCGTCAGCTCGTTATGACGCTGAAGGAACCGCCGGAATTTTGAATATCATTTTGAGAAAAGGAACCAATTTGGGATATAACGCCTCTGTAACTACCACTGTTGGTACTCCGGATAACTTCGGATTTGCCACTAACCAAAACTACCGAGGCAATAAAGTTAATTTATTCTCCAATTTTGGATATAATTACAGCGATACTCAAGGAAATGCCAAAAATTATACCGAATTTTTAAACAATGGAGAAACATCAAGTTATTTAGATGAAAAACGTAAAAATTACAATCAACGAAATGGATTTAACGCCAATGCCGGGATTGAATTTCTTTTAAAAAATAAGAGTTCTATTACCACTTCATTTGTTTATAGAAAATCGGATGGAGATGGAAAAACCAATAATTTTACTGATTATTTAAATCCTACAAAAATAATCACCAAGCAAAACGAGCGTATAGAAAATCAAGATTCTAACAATAACACTTTAGAGTTTTCTGTTAATTACACCAAAAATTTCGTAAAAGACGGACATAAATTAACCATCGATTTACAATCACAAGACACCAATGAAGATTCCTATTCCCTAATTTCAGATCGCGATATATTTCCAATACCTGTACTTCCAAAATACGACAGATCTACAACTGAAACCAACCAAAAAACGTATTTGGCAAAATTAGATTACGTATTGCCTATTGGCACCATGTCACAGTTTGAGTTTGGGACTAAAAGTAACTTTACTGCCAACAATACTGATTATGTTGTAGAATACCTAAATGGCACATGGATTAATGATTTAAATTTTTCTAATGAATTGGAATTTGAAGAAAATGTACATGCAATATACTCTCAATACGGAAGTAAAACAGGTAAGTTTTCTTACTTATTGGGAATGCGTTATGAGTTTTCTGATGTGAAAATTTTATTGAAAACAACTGATGAGAATTTTGATAAAAATTATGACGGATTCTTCCCAACAGCCAACTTTAGCTATGAATTAAACGAAGAAGAAAGCTTTACTTTTGGTTATAGCCGTCGATTGAGAAGACCACACTCACGTCAACTAAATCCGTTTAAGAGCAAAACCAGCGAAACCAATATTTTTGTAGGAAACATTGATTTAAATCCAACCTATACCAACGCCTTTGATTTAGGTTACTTAAAACGATGGAGTAAATTCACATTAAATTCATCTATATATTACAACCACTCAACAGCTAATTATGAAATGGTAACTACAGAAAGTGGCGATACCTATAATGGATTACCTATCTTAATTAGATCATTTATCAATTTATCAACGAATGATCGTTACGGATTTGAATTAACAGCAAGCTACAACCCACTGGAATGGTTGCGTTTAAATGGCAGCTTCAATATGTTTAAATCTATTACTGAAGGTGAATATCAAGGAAAAAGTTATGATTCTGAAGACTTAAGATCAATTTCACGTTTTAATTCAAGAATTACTTTACCCCATAAAATTGATTTCCAAACTACTTTAATGTATATGGGGCCTCAGGAAAGTGCTTTTACAGATAGTAAAGGGATGTTTTCTGCCAATGTTGCGTTGAGCAAAGATATTATGAAAGATAACGGCACACTTGCATTTAACATTAGCGATGTATTTAATACCCGTAAACGCCAAATGACTTCTACAACTGACAGAACTATTACCGATACTGAATTTCAATGGAGACAACGTCAATTTTTATTGAACTTTACCTACCGTTTTAAACAGGTAAAAAAACGACCTATGCAACGCGAAAGTAATGGTGGAGAAGAAGAAATGTTCTAACACATAAAAAGAGGTCTGAAAATTCAGACCTCTTTTTATATAAGTTTAAAATATGCTAATTAAGTGTCTTTAGACTTTTTTCCTTCTGTTAACTTTTCTTTAATAGCACCAAAAATCCAATATGGTAAAATGAAAGTAGTTAATAATATCATCAACCAAAATCCTATGGTGAAAACGGTCAGAAAAACCAAAATCCCGATAAACTGCGAAAAATCCATTTGTTATGTTTTTTATTTGTATCAAAAATAGCATATAATATCAATTCATCAAGCTAAATTTGAAATATTTTTAATTTATCTAGTCATAGAATAAACTTATTAAAAATCATATCCTTAAATTTGTAAGTATACATTAATCATTATCATTAAATCATATGGAATATAGAATTGAAAAAGACACGATGGGTGAAGTAAAAGTGCCTGCTGCCAACTATTGGGGGGCTCAAACGGAACGATCCAGAAATAATTTTAAAATTGGTCCCGCCGGCTCAATGCCTCTTGAAATTATTTATGCTTTTGCATATCTTAAAAAAGCTGCCGCACACGCCAACTATGAATTAGGCGTTTTACCAATTGAAAAAAGAGACATGATTTCTCAAGTTTGTGAAGAAATTTTAGAGGGGAAATTGGATGGTGAATTCCCTTTAGTAATATGGCAAACCGGTTCAGGAACTCAAAGCAACATGAATCTTAATGAAGTAATCGCTAACAGAGCTCAAGTTTTAGGCGGAAAAAAAATTGGCGAAGAATCTATTTTAAAAGCCAATGATGATGTTAATAAGTCACAATCATCCAATGACACCTACCCTACTGGTATGCATATTGCGGCTTATAAAATGGTTGTTGAAGTTACCCTTCCCGGAATTGAAAAATTAAGAGATACTTTACAACAAAAAGTAATTGATTTTAAAGATGTTGTTAAAATTGGCAGAACACACTTAATGGATGCGACACCGCTAACTTTAGGGCAAGAATTCTCCGGATATGTTTCCCAGTTAAATCATGGATTAAAAGCACTGAGAAATACTTTACCACATTTATCAGAATTGGCTTTAGGCGGAACAGCGGTTGGAACCGGATTGAATACGCCAAAAGGTTACGATGTTTTGGTGGCCCAAAAAATTGCTGAGTTTACCGGATTGCCTTTTATAACCGCCGAAAATAAATTTGAAGCTTTGGCAGCGCATGATGCCTTTGTAGAATCACACGGTGCATTAAAACAATTGGCGGTTTCTTTAAATAAAATTGCCAACGACATTCGATTATTAGCTTCTGGACCTCGATCCGGAATTGGAGAGTTGATAATCCCCGAAAATGAACCGGGTTCATCCATTATGCCGGGAAAGGTAAATCCTACTCAGCCCGAAGCGCTAACCATGGTTTGTGCCCAAGTAATGGGTAATGATGTGGCGATTACCATTGCCGGAACTCAAGGACATTTTGAATTGAATGTTTTCAAACCAATCATGGCTGCTAATTTCTTGCAATCAGCGCGGTTATTAGGAGATGCCTGTGTTTCTTTCAATGATAATTGCGCTGTTGGAATTGAACCAAATCATGCCAGAATTAATGAATTAGTGAACAACTCCTTAATGTTGGTAACGGCTTTAAATACGAAGATCGGTTATTATAAAGCAGCCGAAATTGCACAAACAGCTCATAAAAACGGGACTACTTTAAAAGAAGAAGCAGTTCGTTTGGGTTATGTTACTCCCGAAGAATATGACCGATGTGTAATACCTTCTGAAATGATTGGAAGTTTAAAATAACTTGAATTTTTTATATCAAAAAATCCCGCTTCTGGAGATTTCTTTTTGTTCGGTTTCCAACCGCTCTTTTAAAGCATTAAATAAAGCAAAAGATTAAGAATCGTCCATAAAAGTAAAACAAATGTAATTGATTTTCTTATTCAAATTATTGATAATAAATGTGAAGCAACAATATCTCTATACAATCATAAAACTTTTTCCTGACTTCTTCACTTTTTTAAGTAAAAAAATTTAATTAGTTTAAAATCAATTATTTATTTTAAAAACTCACAAATTGTTTTAGGACTTTTGGTGAGTAAAAATGGATATCCGTTGGCGTATGATATTTTTGAAGGACATACGATGCTTTCGGTAATTGACACCTTTAAAAATAAATACAAATTAAACAAATTATATATACCACTAGCCTGATTGAAAATCTGAATGGTGAGATTAAAAAGTACACTAAAAAATAAGTTGTCTTTCCCTGCCGATGAAGTCGTTATGAAGTCCGTTTTTTAGCCGTAAGAGAAGCAGGCAAAAATGGTCGATGCCAACTCAAAATTGGGATATTATTCTTAATCAATTTTTAACTATACTTAAAAAAAGGTTCAACTTTAATTAAAAAGTTAAACCTTGGTATTTTAAATTTACACACTTTACAGGATAGTGTCTTTATTTAGGTTATTTACATCATAGAAGCGACTACTCTTTTATAAATACCTTTTTCTAATTTCTCTCTTATTGATGAGAAAGCATTTATTGTTTCAGTTATATTTTCTAAGGTATGGATTGCCGTTGGTATTAAACGCAGTAAAATCATCCCTTTTGGAATTACGGGATACACCACAATAGAACAGAAAATTCGATAATTTTCTCTTAAATCATGTACCATAGCCATTGCTTCAGGAATTTCGCCTTCTAAATAAACTGGTGTAACGCAGGTATTTGTGCTGCCAATATTAAATCCATTTTCTTTTAAACCGTTCTGTAAAGCATTTACGTTTTCCCAGAGTTTCTCTTTTAATTCCGGCATTGTACGTATCATCTCTAATCGTTTAAGAGCACCTAGTACCATTGGCATTGGTAACGATTTTGCAAATATTTGAGAACGTAAATTATATTGTAAGAATTGAATTACCTCTTTATCACCTGCTACAAAAGCACCAATTCCGGCCATTGATTTTGCAAAAGTAGAAAAATAAACATCAATTCCATCTTGAACTCCTTGCTCCTCACCTGCTCCAGCACCTGTTTTACCTAAAGTTCCAAACCCGTGTGCGTCATCAACTAATATTCTAAAATTATACTTTTCTTTCAAAGCAATGATTTCTTTCAATTTTCCTTGCTCACCACGCATTCCAAAAACGCCTTCGGTAATTACTAAAATTCCTCCACCGGTTTCTTCAACCATTTTAGTTGCCCGTTGTAAATTTTTCTCAAAACTTGCAATATCATTGTGCATATAAGTAAATCGTTTTCCATGATGTAAACGAACACCGTCAATAATACAAGCATGAGAATCTACATCATAAACTATTACATCGTTCTTAGAAACCAACGCATCAATAGTTGAAACCATTCCTTGATATCCAAAGTTTAATAAATAGGCAGCTTCTTTTTGTACAAAAGCAGCTAATTCTTGCTCTAATTGTTCGTGGTATTTGGTGTGACCAGACATCATTCTAGCACCCATTGGATATGCCATTCCGTAATCTTGTGCAGCTTGTGCATCTACTTTTCTAACTTCAGGATGATTGGCTAACCCTAAATAATCATTGATGCTCCAAGTGATTACTTCTTTGCCGTTAAAATGCATTTTATTGGAAATTTGACCTTCTAATTTGGGAAAGATAAAATATCCTTCAGCTTGTTTTGCCCATTTTCCTAAGGGACCTTTATCTTTATAAATTCTGTCAAATAAATCAGTCATAATAGCTTTATTTTTAAATCGTATTTTACTTTTTTAATTGGTACAAATTAAGTAATTTTTTATCAGATTAATTATCAGTTTTAAATTGATTATTTAGGAACAGAAAATATTTATTCAATGTAAATAACCTCTTGTGATTCTAATTTTCTTTGTTTCAAAAACCCTTGATTGTTCATCCATTCATCACTAAAAACTTTACTCATATATCTAGATCCGTGATCAGGAAGAATTGCCACAACAACACTGTTTTCATCAAAAAAACCTTTTGCAGCGTATTGTTTTATGGCCTGAATTATAGCTCCACTTGTATATCCGGCAAAAATACCTTCAGTTAATGCCAACTCGCGCGTTGTAAAAGCGCTGTCTTCATCAGTCACTTTTTCAAATTGATCAATCACTTTAAAATCAGTAGCCGTCGGAATTAAATTTTTTCCCAATCCTTCAATTTGGTAAGAATGAATTTCATTTTCATCAAGCTCACCCGTTTCGTGATATTTTTTGATAACAGAACCATAAGCATCAACTCCTAATATTTTAATATTTGGATTTTTTTCTTTTAAATAACGTGCTGAGCCTGAAATAGTTCCGCCAGTTCCGCTAGCAGCGATCAAATGGGTAATTTTACCTTGCGTTTGCTCCCATATTTCCGGACCGGTAGTGGCATAATGTGATTCTATATTCAATTCATTAAAATATTGATTGATGTAAATTGAATTGGGTGTTTCTTGATGTAATCGTTTGGCAACTTCGTAATATGAGCGTGGATCATTGGCCGGAACATTGGCCGGACAAACATACACTTTTGCTCCCATCGCTTTTAACATATCAATCTTATCTGTCGATGATTTTGAACTTACTGCCAAAATACAATGATATCCCTTAATTATAGAAGCCATCGCAATACTAAAACCTGTATTACCAGAGGTCGTTTCTATAATAGTACTTCCGGGTTTTAAAAGACCTTTTTGTTCTGCATTTTCAATGATATGAAGTGCAATTCTATCCTTCATTGAATTACCGGGATTGAAAAATTCTAACTTTGCTAAAAAAGTGCCTGGTAATTCTTTTGTTATTTTTTGAAGTTGAACAATAGGGGTATCTCCTATTAATTCTAAGATATTTCTGTAAATTGAATCGTGTATCATTAATGTATTAATAAATAGGTTTTTGTTAATTTTTAATATTTTCTAAGTCAAATAAAAAGGCATAATCAATGGCTATTTCTTTTAAAGCATCAAATCGGCCTGATGCTCCGCCATGACCAGTTTCCATATTAGTATGAAGTAACAAAATATTCTTATCTGTTTTTAATTCTCTTAATTTGGCTACCCATTTTGCCGGTTCAAAATACTGAACTTGTGAATCATGCAGGCCTGTTGTTACCAACATATTCGGATAATTTTTAGCAGTCACATTGTCATAGGGTGAATAGGATTTCATATAATCATAGTCCTTTTTATCATTTGGATTTCCCCATTCATCATATTCTGCGGTCGTTAAAGGAATACTGTCATCTAACATGGTAGTTACAACATCAACAAAAGCAACATCTGCAATAACACCGTTAAATAATTCAGGATTCATATTCACCACAGCACCCATCAACAATCCGCCGGCAGAACCTCCGTTAGCATATAAATGTTTAGGTGAAGTGTATTTTTGATTGATTAAAAATTTTGCACAATCAATAAAATCGGTAAACGTATTCATTTTTTTAAGCAATTTTCCATCTTCATACCATGCTCTTCCAAGATATTCACCACCTCTGATATGAGCAATGGCATAGATAAATCCGCGATCCAACAAACTTAAACGATTGGTGCTAAAACTTGGATCCAAAGTATATCCATAAGATCCATACCCATATAATAACAATGGTGTATTTTTGTTGAGTTTGGTATTTTTATGACGCACTAGTGAAATAGCTACTTTTTTTCCATCGCGGGCTGTTGCCCATAATCTTTCACTTACATAATTTTTCTTGTCAAATTTTCCGCCTAAAACTTCTTGTTCTTTTTTGATTTCTTTGGCTTTGGTATCCATATTAAAATCAATTACAGAGGTAGGCGTTGTGAGTGAATTATAACTATATCTCAAAATTTCAGTATCAAACTCCGGATTGTAATACACGCCAGCCGAATAGGTTTCTTCATCAAAAGGCAAATAATAATCGGCGCTTCCATCCCATTTGATGATTCTGATTTTATTTAAACCGTTATTTCGCTCTTCTAAAATCAGATAATTTTTAAAAATCGAAATATCTTCAAGAAGTACATCGGCTCTATGCGGAACTACATCTTTCCAATTTTCTTTAGAAGTTTCAGTTTCCGGTGTTTTCATTAATTTAAAATTCTTGGCACCCTGGTAATTAGTGAGAATATAAAAATGACCATCATAATGCTCTACACTGTATTCTAAATCGCGTTCACGCGGTTGAATTATTTTAAATTTACCGCTTGGTTTATCAGCGTTTAAATATTGATATTCTGTAGATAAAGTACTATAAGAAGCAATTACGATAAATTTTTCTGATTTTGTAATACCTACCGAAGTGTTAAATGTTTCATCCTTTTCATGATAAACCAATTTATCTTTTGAAACATCAGTTCCTAAAACATGTTGATAAATTTTATCACTTCTTAAAGTAACCGGATCTTTTTTAGTATAAAAAATTGTTCTGTTATCACTTGCCCAAACTGCACCACCTGTAGTATTTTCAATTTTATCAGGATAAATTTCACCTGTTACTAAATTCTTGAATTGTAAAGTAAATTGTCTTCTGCTAACTTTATCAACTCCAAATGAGGCCAATTTGTTATCTTTACTTACAGTAAGCCCTGCAAGTTTATAATATTCAGAACCTTTAGCCATTTCATTGACATTGAAAAGTATCTTTTCTTTTGCTTCTAAAGTTCCCTTTTTGCGGGCATATATTGGATATTGATTTCCTTTTTCAAAACGAATGATATAGTAAAATCCATTTTTAAAATAGGGCACACTTTCATCATCTTCTTTAATTCGAGATTTCATCTCTTCAAACAGCTCTTTTTTAAAAGCTTTGGTGTGTGATGTTATAGTGTCATAATAAGTATTTTCAGCATTTAAATAAGCTATAACTTTCGGATTTTCCCTTTCATTTAACCAATAATAATGATCAATTCTGATATCACCGTGAATTTCTAATTTCTTTTCAATTTTTTCTGCAACAGGCGGTTGTATATTTTTATCCATTGGATTGTTTTGATTACAAGATGTGATGCCAAAAATAATGGTTAATCCTATACAAAATGACATCTTGTTCATAGTTAATAAATTTAGGTTAGTTAAATTTTATAATATAAAAGTAACAAATTTGATTGACCAATTACTCATAAAATGAATCATTAAATCCGATTAAATACAATTTTTCTTCGGCTCTGGTCACAGCTGTATACAACCATCTTACAAATTCCGGTTGTTCTAATGATGCGTTATAAGGCTGTTCTACAAAAACACTCTTCCATTGACCTCCTTGCGATTTATGACAAGTAACTGCATATGAGAACTTTACCTGCAAAGCATTGTAATACTTATCCGTTTTAATAGCTTGCAATTTTTTGTATTTTGTTTTAATATGAGCATAATCCAACGATATTTCCTGATACATCTTATTCGATTCTTCATAACTCAAAGAAGCAGTATCCGATGTCAAAGTATCTAATAAAATTACGGTATCAAAAGGAGGAAGTTCATCATAATCTATCATTCTGATTTTTACTTCAGCGAATTTAAATCCGTAAAGTTCTTTGAATTTATAAATTGATAAAACTTCGCAAATATCACCATTGGCTATAAAATCGGTTTCATCCGAAGCATTTAACCAATAATAATTATTTTTTACTACCATGATATAATCACCCGCGGTAATTTCTCCGACAAATCCTCTTATTTTATTTCTGATTTGTTCGTTATAAATATTGGCTCTTTTATTAGAACGAACTATAACAGTTGTATTGTCAATTCCGTACTCATCATATGATTGTTGAATTCGCTCCTGTAAATCAAAACCATCTTGAATTTTATGAACTTCATTTGTTTTCAGGTCGAACTTAAAATCAGCAAACAAATTTTGATTTAAAATTTCTCTTAATTGTGTGGCATTTTCAAGAATTCCAGAATCTTTTTGTTGTCTGACTACTTCATTCAACAAAGCTTCATATACTTTTTTCTGATAGTTAATTTCTAGTTTCCCAACATCTAATGCCGGACTGACATCCAATTTAACAGGTGGTAATTGAGCTTCATCACCAATAAATATTATTTTACAATTATGACCGGCATCAACAAATTGAATTAAATCATTCAACAAAGAACCCGTATCAAACAGTACATTTCCAGAATCATCCGGTATCATAGATGCCTCATCAACTATAAATATGGTGTTTGTATATTTGTTGGGTTGTAGAGTAAATTGAATTCCGCCATTTTTATTTTTCTTCGGATAATAAATTTTTTTATGGATGGTAAATGCCTTTTTCTTGGCATAATTAGACATCACTTTGGCAGCTCTACCAGTTGGAGCTATTAAAACCGCTTGTTTATTTATTTTCCATAAACTATTTACCAATGCAGAAATAGTTGTTGTTTTACCGGTTCCGGCAAATCCTTTTAAAACAAAAATAGAATCATTAGAGGGATAAAAAATATACTCACTCAACAGCTGAAGTGCATTAAGTTGACTATCGGTAGGTGTATGCGGAAAAGATTTCGTTAGCTGGTTAAAAAAATTATTTGAGTTGTAAATCATGAATTGAAAATAATTTCTCAAAGATACAAATTGATTTATGCATAAAAATTTTTAGCATTGAAAAAAATTTGTAGATTTGCCTACATCCAATAACAAACAATAACCAGAAAAATGATTACAATTTTAATTATTATCGTATCAATAATTGCTGTGGCGTTTTTAGCTTATACAGTAATTAAATATGTGCCTTTAGATAAACAATGGATTCTATCTGCATTTTTATGGCTAGCAATAGCTTTCCTTGGATTTAAAATTTATAATGGAATCATGAGTCCTATCAATTTTAACCAAGAAAAAGAGAAAAGATATAAAAAAGTTATTAATAACTTAAAAATGATTCGTGATGCTCAGGTTGCTTTTTACCAAGTAAAAGGCAGATATACTGACAACGAACAAGAATTGATTAGTTTTGTTGAAAATGGAAGATTTCCTTTAACAGAATCTAGATATGTCGTTCAAAAGAAAAATATCGGTGGCGGAATTGTAGTTGATATTGATGTAAAAGTTACCGATACTATTGGCCACGAAGATGTTAAAAAATCTTTTGAAGGCAGAGATTACAAAAATATGTTTACCGTTCCCGGAACTGAAGCTAAATTCACAATTTCTTTAGGAATGGTAGAAAAAGTAACCGGATTAATGTCTCCAGTATTTGAAGTTAAAGTTGATAAAGCTATTGTACTTCACGGTATGGATCTCCCTTTAGTTAAACAAGAGAAAGAAGCTTTTGGCGGTGAACAAGTTCGAGGTGCATTTATTTCTGTAGGTTCATTGGAAGAAGTGAGCACTAATGGCAACTGGCCTCCATTTTATGACGCAGGTGATAAAAAAAATTAATAATAATTTAGACTTTAATTATCTTGATAACAGTCACTTATCCATCCAAATTAATTTGGATGGATTTTCTTTTTGTATTTTAAATGAAGATTTAAAAGAAATTACCGCTTTATATACTTTTGAATATTTTGAAAATCATTCATCCTTAGATCATGTTTTAAAAAATATTCAGCAAATTATTTCAGAAGAGCCATTGCTTCAAAAACAATATCAATCTGTAAACCTTACTTTTAAAAATAAATTAAACACTTTTGTTCCGCTGGAACTTTTTGATGAGCAACTATCAGCAAGTTATCTTCAACATAATATCAAAGTGCTTTCTAATGATTTTATTGCGAATGACCTATTAGAAAAGAACAATTTGGTGAACGTTTATATTCCTTATGTAAATATCACCAATTACTTTTTAGATCAATTTGGACCCTTTAACTACAAACATGCTGCAACTGTTTTAGTTGAGAAACTATTAAATCTTAATAAAGATAATACTGAATTAAGGTTTTATGTACATGTTTCAAAAAACGATTTTGAAGTTATTGTAATTAAACAAAATGAGCTTATTTTTTACAATTCGTTTGCATTAAATACTCTTGAAGATTTTGGTTACTTTATTTTGTTCACTTTTGAACAACTGCAATTAGATAGAGAATCTGACAAAATTATATTATTAGGCAATATTGATCAACACAGCGATTTATACAAACTAATTTATAAATACGTTAGAAACATTGAGTTTTTAAAATATGATTTTTTATATCAATCAGAAATACTTAAAAACATCCCAAATCATCAAAATTTCATCGTTTTAAATCAATTTTAATGCGAATTATCTCAGGGAAATACAAAGGGAGGCGAATTACTGCGCCTAAAAATTTACCTATCAGACCAACAACTGATTTGGCTAAAGAATCACTATTTAACATACTAAATAATAGGTATCATTTTTCAAGTTTGCATGTTTTAGATTTATGTGCCGGAATGGGAAATATCAGTTATGAATTTGGATCACGCGGCGCTAAGCAAATTATTTCTGTTGATGAAAATGCGGGTTGTACCAAATTTATACAACAAACATCTAAAGAGTTTGATTTCCCAATTACTGTAATAAAGTCAGATATTTTTAAATATCTTGAAAAAACTTCCCAACAATTTGATATTATTTTTGCTGATCCTCCTTATGATTTTGAACAATTACAATTTGACAGTATCGCTAATTCAGTATTTCAAAATAAGTTGTTAAATGATGATGGAATTTTAGTTATTGAGCATTCAAAAAATACTGATTTTGAAAATCATCCAAATCATTCAAATACTAGAAAATACGGCGGAAGTTTGTTTAGTTTCTTTGAATTGAATCCATAAAAAAAGGAGCTTCGCTCCTTTTTTTATTTTTTAATCCAATTCTTATCAAATTTACAATCCTTATAAGCATCATTTAATTTGATATAAGTATCTTTAATTTTATTATTTGCCCATTTATCCAGTGCTTCTTCTTTTTTACGTTGTAAAGTTAATCTCTGGATTTTTACATAATCTTTTGAAAAATCTGCAGTATGTGCCGGAATTTTATTTTTCATCAAAATAACTTTATACATTTTTTCAGCACCTGGGTTTTCATCATAAAAAGGATCTGTAATTTCATTGGTATTTAACTGATTTACATGTGCATATAAAGCAGGATCCATACGTGTTAAATCGAATGAAGTATCATTGGTCTGCGGATTTATAATTAAACCATTGTTGTTTTTGGTAGCATCATCTTGTGAGTGTTTTTTAACTGCTTCTTCGAAGGTCATTTCCCTGCTGATTATTTTTGCTTTTAAATCTGTCAATAAATTTTTAGCTTTATTCAGTTCATCATCAGCAATTTGTGGCTGAATTAAAATATGTCTCACCTCAATTTCCTGTCCGCTGATTTTTTCAACCTGAATGATGTGAAAGCCATAAAGCGTTTTAAATGGATCTGAAATTTCTTTTTCATCTAAACTAAAAGCAATTTCTTTAAACTCTTTTATAAAGGGACTTTCACGAGTTAATGTATATTTTCCTCCATTTTGAGCTACGGCAGGATCGTCGGAGTTTAAAATCGCTTTCATTCTAAAACTGCTTCCTGCTTCTACCTCTTTCTTAATAATTTTAAGTTTTTCTATTACCCGATTCGTTTCTTCAGCAGTTGGTTCAATATAAAGAACTATTTGTGCCAACTCAATTTCAGCTCCAAATTCAGGAAGTTCATTTTTTTCTTTTAAGCTTTTGAAATATGTTCTCACCTCTTCCGGAGTAACATCAATTCCTTCAGTAACATGTTCTTGTTCTTTTCTGATAAGATTTTGTTCTGTTTGAATGATGGTTAATTCTTTCTTTAAATCATCTTCATCATTAAAACCATACATTTCAACAACTTTTTCAATTGAACCAAGTTGTTGTTTAAAATAAGTAATATTTCTGTTAACCTCAGATTGAATTTCAGCATCTGAAACTTTCATACTATCAATAACTGCATGATGTGCCAAAAGTTTTTGTGTCATAATTTCGTCTAACATCTCACAGTCAGAAATAGTAACTTTACCGCCACTTCTTTGGGTAACTTCTTGTTTAAATTTTTCAATATCAGAATTTAAAACAACATTTTTTCCAACCACAGCTGCTACGCCATCAATTTTAATTTTTTGTTGTGCATTTATTGATATTGACAATAAAATAAATAGGATTATTAACTTATTTTTCATATTATTTATATTCTTCAAATTGGTTGTTTTTAATTGCATCTTGTACGAGTGTTTCTTCTATTTTCTTGAGTAATTCTTGCTTTCGTTTATGTAAAATCATCTGTTTAATATTTGATGAAACATAATTCAAAGGAGCTATATCATTAATTGTCAATATATTACTGATTTTTAAAAGATAAATTCCTGCACTATCTTGTTTTTGGATTACTGTAGTTGTTGTTAAAATGGAGGCGCTTTCCGTTTTTTTAAGAATTGGTAATTTTTGTTGTAAATCAGCATAACGAATCCAAGTTGAATCATTAAAATTATATGATTTTAGTTTGTATTCATTTTCCATTATTTTTTCAATATCTTTTTGTTTTCCTGATGAAAATAACTGAGTAAATTCTTTTGGATTTTGAATTTCTTTACCAATTACAATGTATTTCAATTTTACCAATTCTTCATTTAAATGAAAACTTTCTTTATTGGTTTCGTAGTAATTTTGTATTTCTTTTGAGGTAATAATGGTATCAGTATATTGATTTACAACGGCTTCTCTATATGCATTGATGTATAAATCATCTCGATATTCATTTACTAATTGCTCAAATTCATCTTTATTAATATTCAGATTCAGTTCAGAATTATAAAGCAACAAACGTTGTTTTGCCCATAAATAGATATAGTTTTTTACAATCGCAATACTATCTTCTTCACTTACATTTTCCGGAAACAAATCCTTGATATCCGATTGATATAAATATTTATCATGAACTCTGGCAATAGCTTCATTTTCAGGAGAACTTTTGAAATTCAAAAATTCGCACGAAGTCATTAATAAGATAAGTACAATGTATATATTTATAAATTTCACTATTGTTACTGATACTTATTGATTAGTTTATTCAATTCTTTTTTATTGATATTTACTTTAAACTTTCTTCGCAATTCAGTTATCCATTGCTGATCTAAATATTGCTGATAATCATTCATTAATTTTCCCTTTGACTCATCAAATGTTTTGGGTGATGGATTTAAAATAGTATCAACAACAACCAACTTCATTTTTCCATTATCATGATAGATTTTAGAAATCCCTTCAATAAAATCAAAAGATTTCGGTAAATGTAAACTTTCTTGCTCAAAAATACCTGATTTTATCTCAATAATCTCCGAATTTTTAGTGAAAACTTTCTTAATATTTTCAATAGAATTTCCCTCATTTAAATATTGAATAATACTTTTTGCAGTTGCCTCATTTTGACAACTAATTACGGTTCCTTCTACTCTTTTTTCCCAATTATAATTATGTTGATGTTGATGGTAAAAAGATTTCAAACCCAAAGTATCAATTTCTGATTGATCCCAAATTTTGCGTTGCAAAATTTCGAAAAGCAACAAACCTTCTTCATATTCTTTCATGACTGCTGCAAATGCTGAATTTTCATTTTCAAGATTATTCTTGTGATATTCAATCAATTGAAAATCTTTAAAATCATTATAATTATCATAAATATTTTCGTTTCGGTTTGCATTCAGATATTCTTGAAATTGCTTCACAAAAATATTTTTTTGATTAATGCTAAAAAGAATTTCTTCAGATGGAATTGAATATATTTCACTGATTTTTGAACTAACTGATTGATTTTCTCTAAACTGACAGGTTTGTTTTAACTTTTTAGCCAATGACTTCGTAATAATTTCAGATCGCTGGTCATTTTGAACTTTGTTTTTTAGCTCAGCTTCCATCTCTTGAAAAGTTTGCAATGGGTATTTCTTCAATAATTTAAGTATATGCCAACCATAAACCGTTTTAAATGGTTTGGAAAATTCTCCTTCTTTTAAATTAAAAGCAACATCTTCAAATTCTTTCACCAATCTACCCGCTCTAAATTTTGTCATTTTTCCGCCATTTTGCGCAGAATTTTGATCAACAGAAAACTGTTTTGCCAATGTTTCAAATGATTCTCCTTTTATTAATCTTTGATAAATCTCATTAATTTTACTTTCCTCATCAGTATTTTTTAACATAATGTGAGCTACTTCAATTTCACCTTTAGTTGGTCTGTTATCATTTACTTTTACGATGTGATAACCAAATCGGGTTCTAAAAGGATTAGAAATTTCACCAATATTTGTGTTAAAACATGCTGTTTCAAATGGATAAACCATATTAAAAGCAGTAAAATATCCGAGATTCCCTCCATTTTCAGTTACTGATGGATCTTGAGAATATTCAGTTGCAACAGCTTCAAAAGAAGCTCCTTGAAGTATTTTATTGAGAGCTTCAATTATTGTATTAAATGCCGCTAAAGTATCTGTCGGGCTGGAAGTTAAAGACAATTGTATCAAAATATGACTGGCACTTACATCTCTTTCTAATCGTTTATAGGCCTCTTTTACAAGTAATTCAACTGTTTGTTCATCCTTTAAAAATGGTTCTGCTAATTGATCTCTATATTTTGACAATTCAGATTGATAACTCTTTAAAGTATCCAACCCCATTTGTCTGGCATCTATTAATTTCAATTTAAAATTGATGAATAAATCAAGATAAGTATTTATCTCTTGTTGTGATTTATCTACAATTACATCGTTGTTTTTTTTATAAACCTGCTCAAACTCTTCAACAGAAATTGGATGTTTATCAATCGTTAACAAAACTGCTTTAGAAGATTTTTGAGCTATGGTAAATTGACTAAAAGCAATGATAAATACTAAAAATAAAAATTTCTGATAATTAGAACTATAAAATACTTTAAACACAATCATAATAAGTTATTTGGTATATGGTAAACGATCAATTTACTGATTTATTTTTAATTCAACTTTATAAAGAAATGATACCCTCAATAACTGAAACTTCTATATATTTTTGAATTATTTCATCTACAGAATTTGTCAATACATTGATTGTAAAACTTTTGTATTTATTTGTTTTTGAATCTTTTGAAATAATCACGGCTCCTTGATAATCAAAAAATTCCATTAATTGATTAATGCCTGATTCTTCATTGGGAACGATAAACTTATAAATATAAGTTGTTGGGAAAGTTGTACTTTCAACTAGTGTTTGTCTCAATTTTTGATAAAATTCTTCTTGATTATCCATTTTTATTACCTTATCATAATTGCAAAAATACATTTTAATATTCACTTTTTTTAGTAATTTGCACTATGCAGAATAAAATTGTAATTACCGGAGGTCCCGGAACTGGAAAATCAACACTTATTGATGAACTTATTAAAAGAGGATATAATTGTTTGCCGGAAATATCAAGAGATATTACAGATATGACAAGAAGAAATGGAATTGAACAATTATTTTTAAAAAATCCGTTACTTTTTAGTGAGATGCTTTTAGAAGGCAGAGAAAATCAATATAAAATTGCTGATAAAATAGAAACTAATTTAGTGTTTTTTGATCGAGGAATACCCGATGTTCATGCTTATATGAATTATATTAGCATTGACTATCCTCCTATTTACATAGAAAAAAGTATGAAATATCGTTATAATACTATTTTTATCACTCCGCCTTGGCAAGAAATTTATATCACAGATAGTGAACGATATGAAAATTTTGAACAATCATTGGCTATTTTCAATCACTTGCGGAAAACGTATGAAAAATTAGGGTATCATTTGATTGAAATTCCTGTAGGTTCAATTGAGATTAGAACTGATTTTATCTTGGACTCTATTTAAAAACAGCATGAGTACTCCTTTAGAAATACTTCAAAAATATTGGAACTTTTCTACTTTTAGAGAACCGCAAGAAGCCATCATAAAGTCAGTCATTGAAAATAAGAACACCATTGCTTTGCTTCCAACCGGTGGCGGAAAATCATTGTGTTATCAAATACCCACATTATTGGCTGACGGAATCTGCATTGTAATTTCTCCTTTAATTGCTTTAATGCAAGACCAAATTAACAATTTGGAAAATAAAGGAATTAAAGCCGTCTTACTTTCATCACAACTGTCAACAAATGAAATAAATATTATTTTTGACAATCTTCATTTTGGAAATTACAAGTTTTTATATCTGTCTCCAGAAAAATTACAATCAGAATTTATACAAGAAAAAATAAAACATCTCCCGGTTTCTCTAGTTGCCATTGACGAAGCACATTGTATTTCAGAATGGGGACATGATTTTAGACCTTCTTACTTAAAAATTTCGATCTTAAAGGAACTTCATCCGCAGGTGCCATTTATCGCATTAACAGCTACAGCTACACATTTGGTATTAAAAGATATTATTCAATATTTAGGATTTGACAATCCTCAGGTTTTTAAAAAATCTTTTTATCGAAAAAATTTAGCTTATCAAATCTATCATTTAGAAGATAAATTAACGAAGCTAAAGCAAATACTTCAGAAAATAAATGCGCCGGCAATCATTTATGTTCAGAACAGAAAAATGACAAAAGAATTGAGTCTGCAATTAAAAAATTTTGGCTTTAAAACCAATTTCTATCACGGCGGATTAACAGTTGAAGAAAAGCAAAAATCTTTAAACCAATGGGTTAAAGAAGAAACGTCAATTATGGTTGCAACAAATGCTTTTGGAATGGGAATTGACAAACCTAATGTTCGGGCTGTTATCCATTTAAATATTCCAAGTAGTATTGAAAATTATATCCAAGAAGCCGGAAGAGGCGGTAGAGATGGTAAAAAGTCGTTTTCTGTTGTTTTAGTTGATGAGGGTGATTATTACCAAGGTGAACAACAATTATTGAGAACTTTACCTACAGTTTCATTTATAAAAGAGGTGTATTTTAAACTCAATCAGTATCTTAAAATTCCTTATGGCGATTGGATTCAAGATTGGTTATCTCTTGATTTAGATGAATTTTGCACCCATTATAACTTTCATAAAAACAATGTATTTTATGCTTTGAAAATGTTGGAAAATGTAAAAATTATCAATTTAGATGAAAATTTTAACCGGAAATCTACTGTTACTTTTTTAGCCAACAATCATGAAATTTTTAATTATGTTGACAAAAATGAAGAATTAGGAAAAATTCTACAACTATTATTAAGAACCTATGGTGGAATTATAGATTTTCCATCAACGATAAATGAAACTTCATTAGCCAAAAAATTAGAAATCTCGGTTGATTTACTCAAAAATCAGCTCGTTAAATTAACTGAAGATGAAATGATTAACTATGTTCCATCCAACATTCATTTACAACTCACATTTTTGGTTCCTAGAGAAGATGAGAGAACTGTTAATTTAAAATCAACTCGAATATCTCAACGAAATGATTTAAAGCAGCAAAAGTTCAATGAGATTGTCCGGTTTTTAAAAAATGATACAACATGCAGAAATATACAGTTATTACATTATTTTGGAGAGGAGAAGCCTACAAAATGTACCATTTGTGATGTTTGTTTGGATGAAAAAGTATCTAAAAATAAAAATTCAACAAAAGAAATTGAAAATCAATTAATAAAGATATTAAACGAGCAGCCAAAATCGATTCATGAATTAAATGATTTTATTGATATTGACCGGAAAACCTTGTTAGACATTTTACATTTAATGATTGAAAGAAATATTATAAACTTAAATTTGCAAAATAAATTTCAATTAAAATAATGAAACGCGATTTACGAATAGTTTTTATGGGTACGCCTGATTTTGCCGCAGGTATATTAAAAACCTTGGTAGAAGATAATTATAATATAGTTGGAGTAGTAACTGCACCTGACAAACCTGCAGGGAGAGGCAGAAAACTGCATGAATCAGCTGTAAAACAATATGCCAAAAGTCAAAATCTTAACATTTTACAACCTACAAATTTAAAAAGTGAAATCTTTATAAATGATTTAAAAGCGTTAAAAGTCAATTTACAGATTGTTGTTGCTTTCAGAATGCTGCCCAAAGTAATTTGGCAACTTCCAACATATGGAACGTTTAACTTACATGCTTCATTATTACCACAATATAGGGGTGCAGCTCCTATCAACTGGGCAATTATAAATGGTGATAAAACAACCGGGGTGACCACTTTTTTTATTGAAGAAAAAATTGATACCGGTGAAATTATATTACAAGAGGAAATAGCCATTGAACCAAATGATACCGCAGGAACTTTACATGATAAATTAATGCAACTAGGAAGTATTGTTACCCTAAAAACTGTTAAGTTGATAGAAAATAACAAAGTGGTAACTGTTGCTCAAACCTCAAATGATTTGAAAGAGGCCCCTAAGATTTTTTCAGAGACTTGTAGAATTAATTGGAATGATTCACTAGGAAATATTCAAAATTTTATAAGAGGACTTTCACCTTATCCTGCTGCTTGGACAATTTTACATCAAAATAATCAAGAAATAAACGTAAAAATATTTAAATCGTATCTAGAATTTAGTTCACATTCTTTAAAAAATGGAGCCATCATAGTATCAAACAAAACATTAAAAATAGTAGTAAAAAATGGCTATTTAGTGGTAGAAGAATTACAGTTGGCTGGGAAGAAAAAAATGGATATCCAAAGTTTACTCAATGGTTTTCAGATTGCTGAAACTGCTTATTTTTCTTGATGTTTACTAAGTATAAATGTTAAAATCCATCAATTTTAGCTAATTTTATTAACAATTAAAAATAGTTATTAACAAAAACTGCATATTTTGGCACTAAAACTTGTGTAAACCCTTATTCCTGTTATATTTGTTCTACTATTTATTATAGAAATTAATGTTTAACCAAATTTTTAAAAATTAGATTATGAACAAATCCGATTTAATTGATGCAATGGCTGCTGACGCAGGAATCTCAAAAGTTGCTGCAAAAGCTGCACTGGAATCATTCACTAACAGCGTAACAAAAACTCTTAAAGGAGGGGACAAAGTTACTTTAGTAGGATGGGGAACTTTCTCTATTTCAAAAAGAGCTGCTAGAAGTGGTAGAAATCCACAAACTGGAAAAACTATTAAAATTGCTGCTAAAAATGTAGTAAAATTTAAAGCGGGAGCTGGATTTAGCGGCGACGTTAACTAAACTAAGTATAATATTTTAATAAAAATTCCCTTTTAGGGAATTTTTTTTTATATTTATATCAATATAAACATCTTAAAATAAATGCCTTATGAAAAATTTCTCCCTCATTTTTGTAATAATTGTATTTTTTGTTACAGTTAGTGCGCATGCACAAAAATATTATGTTTATGACAGTGATGCTTTTAATGTTATGATAAAAGCAAACACCGATAATACTCAGATTTTAGAAGTTTCATTTACGGATGATGCTAAAACCAAATGGATAAAATTTGAAATTGTTGACTTTTATGATTATGAAGATACTGATAAAGGAGGTTTTACATATCTTGTTAAAGATGGCAATAATGATCGCTATTTTATTGATTATTTTAGAACCTCCGATTATATAATCGTTACAAAAGAAGGTGACACTTCCAGTTTTAAATGGACACTCCATAGAAGAATTGAATAATTTAAATTTAAAAAAATGCTGAAACCATCCAAAGGAAAATTACTGATTGCCGAGCCATCCATTTTAAATGACCCTTCATTTAACAGGTCTGTTGTGCTTTTAACCGAACACAATGAAGAAGGTTCTGTGGGCTTTATTCTCAATAAACTTTCCCATTTCAGATTAAATGACTTGGTACCTGAAATTTTAATGGATTTTCCGGTTTATTTTGGAGGACCGGTTGAACAGGGAAATCTTTATTTTATCCATAAAACACCTCATTTAATTGATGGAAGTATTGAAATTGGGAAGGGATTTTATTGGGGAGGAAATATTGAAATTATAGCAGAATTGATTAATAAATCTAAAATTAGGATTGATGAAATCAGATTCTTTTTAGGTTATTCCGGATGGGAAGTTGATCAGTTAAATGAAGAACTGGAGGTTGATTCTTGGATTGTTTTGGAAAATGATTTTCCTAATATTTTAAATGCAGATGATACAACCCTTTGGAAAGATCAAATGATTCAATTGGGAGGAGATTATCTTATTTGGGCAAATGCGCCTTTAAATCCGAGTTTAAATTAATTGATTTTCCATTAATTTTTTAAAATTTGACGCAATTTCAGTTTTATATATTTTCTTCTTAAAGTGCGTAATTGGTTGTATTCCGATGATGGAATTTGTTAAAAAAACTTCTGATGCATTTAACAAATCTGTATAAATAAGCGGTTTTTCAATAAGTTCATAAGTTGATTTATTTTGGATAACTTCCATTAATTTTCTTCTGTAAATTCCATTGATACATCCTTCTGATAAAGGCGGTGTAACAACTTGATTTTCATTTATAACAAAAATATTTCCATTTATAAACTCAATAATTTGCTTATTTTCATTCAATAATAAACAATTTTGCAACTGATTTTCATCAGCATAAATACTGGCTAAAACATTTAGAATTCTATTGGAAGTTTTAATAGTTGATAAAAAGGTAGCTGAAATATAAAAATCCTTAAAAATATCAACTTCATATTTTGTGTGCCGAATTAAATTTAACGGAGATGTTTCAATGAGATAATTTATTTTATTTGAATCGGGTAAATAAAGTCCGCCATTTGCTCTAAAAACGGTAACTCTAATTCTGTATTGGTTAGAATTCAATGAAAAATCAATTGATTTTAAAATTGTAGCTTCATAAAACTCTAAAGTAAAATTCATCGGAATTTCCATTCGCAACAAACGCATAGAAGCCATTAATCTAAAATAATGATCTTCTAAAAATTCAAGTTGATTGTTAGCATATTTTAAGGTATCAAATAGTGCATCTCCATATTTAAAAGCTCTATTAGAAGTTAAATTTCCGGCATTTAAAGATATATTTCCATTAAAATTTTCCATAATAATAATTAAAAAAAGCCTTTTAAAAAGGCTTTATATTATGCTCCAATGATATGTTTTAATTCATCAAACTGATTTTCCCAAAGCATTTTGGCGCTGTCTATTTCATCAGCTTCAGAAAAATCTGTAATAATTACAGATACATCTTTAGTAATTTCATCAACTTGAATTTTAAACTCAAAATAATATTCCTCTTCAGTATCTTCAAGCCACTTAAATCGTACGCGCTCATCTTGTCGTTTAGCTAATAATTTCGCCACTTCTTCATCTACACCTTCCCAAAAAAATGTAAATATCTCACCTCTAGAGTTTACATTATCAGCAAACCATTCTGACAAACCAGATGGAGTTACAAAAAACTGATAAATAAAGTGAGGGGAAGCGTTTATTGGAAATTCTAATTGATATTTTTGTTTTTTAGCCATTTTTTCATTTTAAATCGATGCACAATATATGTAAAAAATTGTTTTCACCACCTATCTTTTTTATCTATTTTTTTTAAAATGATTTCTTGCAACACTATAATTTTGTTTTATATTTGCAACCTCAAACACGGCGAGGTAGCTCAGTTGGTTAGAGCATCGGATTCATAACCCGAAGGTCGGCAGTTCAAATCTGCTCCTCGCTACTTAAAACTCTTAAGAAATTAGGAGTTTTTTTATGCTTATTAACCAAATGAAAGAATATAGACAATAGATAAATCAATAATTTATCACATTTTCTTTTTCCTATATATTACCGTCTATTTAATAAAATTTTAAATAAAATTTTTACCAACAAAATTTCGATTACACTTTTTTAATTAAAAGCTAAAACACAATTTATTTTACAGATCCATCTTACCATATCTTTTATGATGTGTGAATTTTGCAACAATTAATAAAAAATATGTAACACACTCTTTTTTATTATTTTGCAAATTTGTAATAATTATAATTTTACCATTTAAAACAACAACCATATGAGAAAAATCGCAGTGTTCATCATTTTAGCTTCCATAGCATTTTCCTGTGGAACACCAAAAACAGTTATCCAGTCTAAAAAAGTAATCAAAGGATCCTGGACACTAGAACCCATTTCTTTCAGTCAACCGGGAACATTTGATGTAGCTCTGTTTAATGACGCTTCTAAAGAATGTTTCGCGGGCAGTGTCTGGCGTTTTATTCCAAATAACAATACCGGAACATACACTATCAATGAAGCAAACTGCAACGCAACAGGCAATCGTTATTTTATTTTTACCATTCAGCAAATTAACGCTGATACAGGGCTTTATGATTTCTTACTGAAACCAACCAATGCTAAAGGAAAATCTAAAGACAATGCAGGTTTCAGACTCCAATTGACACAATTGACCGAAACCACCATGCGATGGGAACAAACCGTGTTATTAAACGGCAAACCTTTTATCATTTATATGAACTTTTCTAAAACCGACAAATAATGAAACGCCCATGATTAAATCTAAAATTCACAAGAGAATTATTATTAGGGCGTTCCATATGACCAATAAAAAACAAATAAATAGAAACAGATGAAAACATTCTTTAAACAATTAACATTAGTGGCTTTGACCTTGGTAATTATTACAGGTCTCAACAGTTGTGAAGCTGCCAAAAATGCCAACAACAAACAAAAAGGAGCCGTGATTGGCACTGCAGGTGGCGCTATATTAGGTGCTATTATCGGCAATAATGTCGGTAAAAAAGGTGATGGAGGCGCATTAGGTGCTGTTATTGGAGGCGTTGTAGGCGGAACTGCAGGTGTACTGATCGGAAATAAAATGGATAAACAAGCTCAAAAAATTGAGCAGGAAATTCCAGGAGCCAAGGTAGAGCGTATTGACGATGGTATTTTGGTTACGTTTGATGAAAACAGCGGTGTTCACTTCGAAACCAATTTATACAATATCACCCCAGCTTCTGCAACATTACTCCATAAATTAGCGGGTATCTTACAAGAGTATCCCGATACCAACGTACTTGTAGTGGGACACACAGACAGTGTCGGTTCAAGTAGCTATAATATGACGCTTTCAGAAAAAAGAGCATATGCCGTAACCAATTACTTTATTCAAAATAAAGGGTTAAATTCCTCTCGTTTCACTACCAGTTGGTTTGGAGAAAGTCAACCCATAGCCGATAATTCCACCGCCAATGGACGTGCTAAGAATCGCAGAGTAAACATCGCCATTGTTCCCAATAAAAAAATGGTTGAGGATGCCAAAAAAGAAGCAGCTAAAAATTGATAAAATAATATGCTTATTAATCAGACTTACCCCTCGACTCCGCTCGGGGTTCAAATACAAATAAAAAACTATTGTATTAAAAATCAATAATTTATCACATTTTCTTTTACCTCTATATAATCATCGATTTAATAATAAAAAGACCCGAAACGAGTTGTTTCGGGTCTTTTTATTTCTTCTTAACAACACCACTTGTAGTCATATTGAAAACATTAACTCTTCAAAGCTTTATGAGGATTTAGGTTTTTTTGACTTACCGGTGTGGACTTCATAGTTAAGATTCATAATCGCTAATTGCAGTTATTGATTTCTTTTAAAGAGCTTTTCGAAGAATGATTTCTTTACCGGCTTCTTTTTATCTTTTTTATCTTTATCCACACCCTTCTTTGAGCCACTATTAAACAATCTATTAAAGAAACCTTCGATACCGGTTTCCCGATAAGGTTCACATTGCATAAAGGAATAAATATCATCGGGTAATGCAAACGAAGTGAGATACCTTTTTCTTAATACATCATCCTTTTCAATTCCTTTCAGCACTTGGGCAACAATAGGCAATGCCAAAGACGACCCCGATCCGTTACCACTGTAAAAGTGAACATCCGGTGTACTGGCGCCTACCCATGTACCCAACACCAAATCAGGCGTATATGCAATAAACCAAGCATCAGAATAGTTTTGAGCCGTTCCTGTTTTACCGGCAAGTGCTGCCTCAATTCCGTATTGATTGCGTATTTTAGTTCCGGTGCCTTCGTCAATCGCTTTTTGTAAAATGGCTGTTATCAACTGACTGGTTTCAATACTAAAAACTTCTTTAGGTTTTGGAGTATCTCCCATATACAAGATGTTGCCTTTAGCATCCGTAATTTTATCAATCATCAGCAGTTCATTAGTTTGACCCTGATTGGCGAAAGCGCCATAAGCTTTGACAATCTCGTAAAGAGATAAATCGAGTGTGCCTAGGGCAATGGATGGCGCATCATCTGCAGTTAGCGGAAAGTTCAGCTTATTACAGGTATTGAAGAGGTTTTCTCTGCCAAGTTTAAAGTATAAATCAACTGTTGGAAGATTCATGGAATGGACTAATGCATACCATAAAGCAACGGTGCTGTCAGGGCTGGAGGTATGGTCAAAGTTTTTTGGCTCCCAATTCTCAAATTCCGGATATTTTTTTTCTTCATTTTCGAGATATGTACAAGGTGTAAAACCATTTTCCAGCGCTGTGGCATATAAAACAGGTTTAAAAGCGGAAGCAATTTGCCGGTGCGAAAGAACCATATCAAAAGGAAGTGTTCTGAAATGATTGCCTCCGACCCAGCTAATAACTGCTCCATTTTTAGGATTGGTAATCAGTACCGCAGCATTTAACATCTTATAATAATGCCATAAACTGTCGAGCTTACTGATATTTTTGGTTTGCATACCTTTCCAATCGAGCACCTCAACTTTTCTTTTTTGCAGATCCTTATGCTGAGCTTGCAGCTTTTGTTTAGCATACCATTGTTTTTTAAATTGATGATTTTCAAGTTCTTTATCGAGCAGTTGCTGCATGCTGGTCAGCTGTTTTTTAATCGCTTCTGAAGCCAACTCTTGAACTTGCATATTTAGGGTGGTATATATTTTCAGTCCGTTTTTTTCCAGGTTATATTCTTTGCCGGTATTGGTTTTGACAGTTTCCAGCAACTCCAAGGTTTTTTTCTTTACCCGATAAACAAAGTAGCCCGCCGTAGCTTTTAAATCAAGGTTTTCATAATTCAGTTTGAGCGGTAATTTTTGCAGACTATCTGCTGCTTCGGCCGATAGATAATGTTCCTTCTCCATCAAATTTAAAACCATATTTCGACGTTCAAGGGAATTTTTGGGATTTAGCCGAGGATTGAAATAAGTGTTAGCTTTTAATAAACCTACCAACACAGCAGATTCTTCTATCTTTAATTGACTGGCTGATTTGTTAAAATATCGGTGTGATGCTGATTCTACTCCGTAAACATTTTCTCCAAAAGGTACAGAGTTGAGGTATAACAATAAGAGTTCTTCTTTGGTATAAAGCGCTTCGATTCTGGATGCAATAATAATTTCTTTTATTTTGTTAACAGGAATACTTAAAAATCCGAAATCATTACGACCATAAAGATTTTTGACCAACTGTTGGGTAAGTGTACTTCCACCGCCTCCGCTCGTGTTGCCAAACAGTAAACTTTTCAATAATACACGTAAATAACTTTGGGTATCATATCCTTTGTGGATATAAAAACGCTTATCTTCCGTTGCAATCAGGGCATTTTTAAGATGAACCGGAACTTCTTCCCAAAGAATGTTGGTACGGTTTTCCGCAAAGAATTTTCCTATTAAAATATTATCAGAAGAGAATACCAGTGATGCCTCTTCATTACTGATGGATGACAATGCTTTTTTATCAGGCAAAGAACCAAAAATACCAATATATACCAGTAAAAATAACAATCCGATTGATAGGATTATTGAGGATATAAATACAGCTATGTATTTAAGAATTTTTTTGATATGATTTTGATTTTTAAGCTTCATATATTTAATTCTAAAATAGTTATAAAAAAGGTAAATTTTAAAAAAAGTATCAAGGGTTTAAATCCTTGATACTTTTAGCAAACTTAATTCAAACTAACTAACTATACTTTATATTTTAAATTTTTAAAATCAACATTAATTATGTCCATTCCCACGGTATTTTTTATCATTATTTTTTTTATGTTTATTATTCCTGTTACCTATTGATTTTTGAGGTTTCCCTTTATAACCTTTATAGTATTTTACTTTATGATCATTAAAATAAGTAAATGGTCTATTTCCATGATAATCGGTCAAGACTACTTTATAACCATTATATAAGTCATAATTTCTATACTGGCTTGGCAAATGGCTTGATTTATACCATTTTCCTCTGCTAAAATAAATAAATCGCGAAGCTCGTATATCATAATATGCTTGAACATCCGGTAAATAATAATAATTTACATTCGAATAACCTGAAGGACCCCAAGATGGAGGACTTCCTATTTGTACATTTATAGAAACTTGCGCTTCTACGGAACTAAATAGTAAGAAAATTAATCCGAATATTACTAATTTTAGCGTTTTCATTTTTTTGTATTTATTTTAACCCTTGATTCGCATTAATAACTTGATTTCAAATTAAAAAATTGCTAATTGATTTGTTATATAAATTTTCACACTGTAAATGTGCAATATAAAGAGAAGTAATATGTTACATCTTTTTTAGAAAGACTTACAAAATTCACACATTAAAAAAAGGATAGGTTTTTAAATCTCTATCCTTTTATGTAAACTTTAAAAAAGTTTTATAATCGATTCAATAAATTCCTTAGTTTTTAATAGGAATAATATCTATGATTACAGTTCTGTTATAAGAACGTTCTTCCGGTAATTTATTATCAAAAGGGGATACATTTTCATCTTCACCAAATCCGCGAATTTCAAATTTAACATCAGATCTGCCTGATTTTGCCAGACTCTTTTCAATAATACTTTTCACTTCATTGGCGCGTTTCACAGATAATTTTTGATTATAAGATAAATCGCCAATGATATCAGTATGACCATGAATAATAACCGTTCCATTTTTAGGAATCTTAGGTGTTACTACCTCCGTTAAATACTTTTTATAAATAGAAGTCGCTTTAGATTCATCGAATTCAAAAATGATGCTGAATCGCAATCCTTCTTCAATTTCAGATGGAGTCCACAGTACCATATGCGTAGTTGTTTCTTTTACGATGACAGTACCGTTTTTAGTTTGTCCTGTCATTGTTACCTTGTAGGTATCTTCAGGGCGTGTTCCTAAAATTGATTTACCTGGCATACTGATACTTTCTTGGGTATAAGGACCAAAGTTTTGTGATATTCCATCTGAATCCGTAAGTTGTAATGACCATGAAGTGAAAGCTTCATCGGCACCTTTAACATTAAATATTACATAACTATCAACCGGTGCTTCTTGAATAGCGACAATTTCCATTGGTTTAAGCAGTGAATTTGGACCACTTTGGAACTCCATTAATAAATCTGGAGAGCTACTTTCAATAGAGACTCTACGATCTCCTTCCAACAACAATTCAAGTTCTCTTGTTTTACCTGATGTTTCAGATGCCGTATCCGGTTTAAACTGACCCTTAACACCTATTCTTGAAGCATTAATTCCAAAAACATTTACTAAATAAACCTTTACAGATTCAGCCATTTTTTTACCATCTTCAGGTCCATTTTCTGACGATCCAACTAAATTAATAGTAGTTAAAGGATATTTTACCATTCGATCACCAAGTATATTGATAACATTATAGTAAACATTCATTTGTCTTGCTGAACGACCTGATTGGGTTAAAGGCAAAGCTGTTTCCAGTTGATCTGCTCTGAAAGATTTTACTTCCTCTTTTTTAAGCAACTTATAACGACTTGGTATTTCGGTTGATCCGATAGTAAAGAATATATAATTACGAAGTGGGAACATTTCTCTTACCCGTCGCTCGGTAGGGACATTACCAGGAGCATCAACAGTAAACTCAACTTTAGGTTCTTTATACACAACAACAACTTCTTCTTCTTGTTCCTGAATTTTACGGCCTTGACCAAATTTAAGTACAACACCTGCTCTAACAGTTGTTAAATTCCATGTTTCAATTGAACGTGGATCCTGACCAAAATAGGGTTGAAAAGAAACAAAAGGAGATAGTACAAATTGTGTCTTATTATTCTGTGAAGAGAGCGGAATATCAAGTCCTGCTCCTACTTGCATCGAAATAATCGTTTTTTCAACATTGCTAAAATCACCTTCAACATCGGGATTGGCAATTTGATTTGGAAAAGCAGGATTGATTCCTTGCTCGTATGTAAATGATTTGTCCAGATTAAAAGCAAAGCGTGGTCCACCATACAAATAAAAATTAGATTTGAATGGAGCTAAACGCAAGCTCGGTTCTACTGTAATATAGCTAAGATCTGTGGATAAGTCTGCCGGACAATTACAAGCAGTTTCTTTTTGATCAAATGCACCTTTACGGCTGTCATAACCTGCCTGTAGCATAAACCCAAATCTTGAATCAGGACGTTGAAATTCTATAAGTGGTGCAAGATAAAGTCCTACGCCATTGCCATCATTAAAAACAACCGGAGGGGTAAAAGTTGTGCTCAACTCATGAGTTGATCCCTGATAGAAGTTAAAATTTGCACCAACAGCTACTCCAAACTTCCATGAAGGTTTTGTATATTGGGCTTCCTGTGCTTGAAGTGGTGAGTGCATACCTATCAAAATCAAAGCACTTATCATAAGACTTTTAATTGGCAGGTTAAAAGGGGACCACGTACTACGTGATCCCTTTTTTGAATTGGTTTTAGTTTTCATATGAGTTCTAATCTAACGGTTTGTTGATAATGTTTGTACTTGTCATTGTTACTGCTCCATTTCTGGCAAGCATTCTACCCTCTGCAGTTGCATATGCATTCATCGTAATAGAGGTTAAGGCCAATATGTTTCCTTTAAATGAGGTATAGTCACCAATCGTTGCTGAACTGCCAACCTGCCAAAAGACGTTTTTAGCTTTAGCACCTCCTGTAAGGATAACACTTCCACCTGCTCCGCCTACTGTGGTAAAGTCAGATGCTACTTGGAAAATCCATACTGCATTTACATCACCTTGCGCATCCAATGTTAAATTACCTGATTGTATTAAAAGTGTAGAGGTTGATTTATAGATACCCGGAGCTAATGTTAAGCCACCTTGATCGCCTGATACTGTTGCAGGTGCAGGAGAAGTTGCTCCTTCTGCAAAAAGATATGCATTAGTCAAATCTGTTTTTGCTTGTAATAACATGGCAGGAACACCTGGAGGAGCTATATCATCAGCGGCAAAAATGGCGCCATTCACAACAATTGCTGGAGGGAAACCGGTAATCGAAGAACGAGCACCTGGATATAATCCAACATCCATATTTCTAATTTCACTGAATCCGGCGTTGTTGCTGACTGCTACTCCTGCAAGAATTCCAAATTGGCCAGCCGTTTTAAGATCAACACCCATTGACCCTGGAGGTACAGAAGGTGCAACGGTGGTAAACGTCCATACATAGTCATTTGCTATTGAATTTCCGGCCAAATTTTTAGCTGCGGTAGTAATGGTAGCCGTATAAGTGGTACCTGATAAAAGATTACTACTTGGTGTAAAGCTAGCCGTTGTTCCTGTGTACTGAACAGAACCCGCGATTGACGTTGTCCCTTGTTTTAAGGTAAAGGTCAATGCGGCGGTAATTGTAGAAGCAGTCATCGCTTCACTGAAAGTAGCACTGATTACTTTGTTGAGTGCCACGCCCGTAGCCAGATTTAACGGATCGGTTGAAATCACTGTTGGAATTGTACTCGTTGTAAATGTCCATACATAGTCGTTCACTATTGAATTTCCAGCCAAATTTTTAGCATCGGCAGTAATAGTGGCCGTATAAACAGTGCCTGCTAAAAGATTACTGCTTGGTGTAAAAGTTGCCGTATTTCCAGAGTACAAAACAGATCCTGCTATTGACGTTGTCCCTTGTTTTAAGGTAAAGGTCGATGCAGCGGTAATCGTTGAAGCAATCATTGCTTCACTAAAAGTAGCACTGATTACTTTATCAAGTACCACGCCTGTAGTTAGATTTTCCGGATCGGTAGAAACTACTGCAGGAATTGTACTGGTGCTAAAACTCCATACATAATCTTCCTGTAAGGCATTGCCGTTAACATCTTTAGTTGATGTGGTCACCATACCGGTATAAACGGTGTTGGGTGTGAGTGGACTGGCAGGTGTAAAAGACGCCGTTGTTCCGGCGTAGGTTACAGTACCCGAGACTGCCGTTGCGCCTTCCTTTACGATAAAGGAGGTCTGAGTAATCGTTGAAGCATTCATCGCTTCATTGAAGGTTGCCGTAATTGTCTTATTAAGAACTACACTGGTAGCGCCATTTACGGGGTCTGTTGATATCACAAGTGGGCAAACGAATTCAATTTCTTCGAAATCATCTTTTGCGCAACTGGAAAACAATGCAATAAACAGTATTGCAAAGGGTAAAAGTAAATTTTTAACTTTCATCTTTTTTGTTTTTTAGAGTGAAATTATTTTTATACAACAAAGATGTGTTCTAAAATGTTGAAAATTATTACACAATTTCGGTTAAGAATTGCATAATTCACATATTTTGAAGTTGTTAGTCACTTTAAAATTGACAATAAAAAATAAACTCTTCATAATACTCAGTTAGACGAGCTTGAAGATTTAATAGAAACCAGTGAACACTAACCAGGGAAGTTTAATTGAATATATCCTGTAAAAATGGAATATTAAGAATTAATCATATTGATTAAAATTGATTTTATAAGCAATAAGAGCAACTTACAAAGTTCCTATTATAGAAAATTTGTCAGTTACCCTCATTTTAAAATTTAGTTGATTTATTTATAAAATCGTAATTGGTATTTTACTATCCTGCTTAAAGATTAAAGTAATACAATTAACAACACAATTATAAGCACTGCTAAAGCTGATAAATAGATACCACCGCCAGTTTCTCTAAGTTCGGATTTTATGGCACGCACTTCTTTGCGTAATTCTTTCTTTTCAGCTGAATTTAACGTGGATTTATCCATCGCTTTGATTTCGTCTAATCTAATGACTAAGGCATTTGATTCAGTTGCCACTGTAGTCTCAGTTGAAACAGTTGTAACCGGATTGGTTGGTGTTGCAGCATTCATTTGTGTTGGAACAAATGTTAATGACAGAAATACTGTCAGAATACTTACTGTTAATTTTTTCATTTTATTGGTTTTTAATGATTAATAAATTATTACAGTACTAAGTTAATGGCATTTAAGATGATAGGTGTTACAAAACTTTGGAAAGAAGTTGCATAATTCACACATTTTTATGATTTAGGATGAGGGACAATCCTATCCTTAACCCTTTGATTGCTTCGTGCCTCGCAATGACGGGAAAGGGAGCGTAACAGGATCATCAATAAAGAAATCGTTAAAATAATTTAAACAAAAAGTCCTTCCATTTAGAAAGGACTTAGGATGTAAAATCAATTAAAAAACGATTTCCTTTTATTTTTTATCTTTTGGATTTATTTTAATCTTAATTTTTTTCAAAATTGGTTCAATGTCTAATATGGGAGGCATCGTATCACCCAATAAAAAGCCCCAGGGTTTTAGAGATTCTATATGATCACAAATGAGTTTTACTATAGCAAGAAGCGGAATAGAAAGAAACATGCCAGATACACCCCATAATGCATTTCCTGCCAATACTGCCAGAATTGCAAAAAGAGCATTGATTTTCACTTTTGAGGAAACAATTAATGGGACAATAATATTATTATCAATCAACTGAATAAAATAATAGAGTGCCAGAACATAAAAAGAATACATAGGTGTTGATTTAGTTGCTAAAGCAACCGCCATTGGTAAGGCCACAGCTACGATACCACCGATGTATGGGATAACGTTGAGCAATGCTCCAATAATACCAAGGAGAATTGCATACTCAATTCCGAGTACCAAAAGAGCTGTGATATTAAGTATTGCTACAATAACAGCTTCAATAACGAGTCCGGCAAGATAGCGTTGAATAACAGTCTTAGTCTCAGAAATTATATTACTAATCCGATTTTGATCACTGTTGCCAAACACTCTGTGTATAAATTCAATTAACAGTTTGTTATAATACAATATTAAAAATACGTAAACAGGAATCAATAGCAAGGTTACTATCCCATTGCCTAACGCATAGAGCGTTTGTCCAACTTGAGCATTGCTCATACTGAGCATTTCGGTTTTTGCATTAGTTATCCATCTATTTACTTTCCATTGGCTTAGGTCAAAATAACGTGAAGCCCATCTAGAAATTTCATTGAGCATCAAAGTAAACTTATCTACTAATATTGGCCACGATTCGCTAAATTGGGCAATTTGTCTGAATATTAGCGCAGCAAGTGCCGCTGTAATTATAAAAGTAAGAACTAATGTTAAAATGATAGCGACAACTCTGTTCATACGTATTCTCACAAAAAAGTTGACTACAGGATGAAGTAAAACGGCAATCATCACTGAAAAAATGAGTGGGACAAGAATATCTTGAGCAATCAATAATATGCTTATTAAAACATACAAGCCTATAATAAGAAGGGATGCCTTTGCATAACGGGGAAATTTAAGTAACGTATCCATTTTAAGTCCGGGAAATAGTTTTATCGGGTCTGTTTTAGTCTGCTATTGTAAATTTTCACTCTTTTTACCGCTGATCATTTTTAAAAATCCATTTGCCAACAATTTAACAACTTCCGGATTATTGGCTACTGCGTTTTTAACACTAAACATGACCGCACTGCCAACTAGTTTTTTTAACGGACTGTTGGCTACCCTTTCAAATACTATTTTAGAGAGATAACCAGCCGTTAAACCAACCGAAGTATTGATGAGATTTTCTTTTATTTCTTGTGATTCGGTTGCTTCTTTGAAAATATTTTTGATAATATTGATGGGCTTAATACTTTCATAGGTTAGGTGAAATTGTTCTTTCAACATTTTTTCCTCTGCTGCCTGTTTACTTTCTAATAGCAGAATGGCTATATTAAGATCGGTTTCTGAATATATCTTTTCCATACGATGCTTATTGAAGTGCTTGTTTGATAATTAAATCACTGATGGGCTTTTTAATCCAATGATGAAGAAAAAAATGCAATACTATCCCTGCGATCAAGTAAAATGCTGCAACTATAAAAAAACCATAGTATAATTTGCCAAGTAGTTCTCCCAGCAACAGCGCAATTCCTATGTTAAAAACCAGAGTAAACAAAGTCAACATTAAAATTACAACCAGTCGCGATACCAATGAGGGTACCACAATGATGGTTGTTTTTAATAACTTGAGTTTTGAAAGCTCATAGGTTGTTTTGCCATAAGCTTCAGCTCTTTCAAATAATGATTCTATTAAACTTTCTTGTTTATTCATAATATGAGATTTTAAAACAATATTAATTAGAAAAAAAGGGCTAAAAGCGCATAAACAAGCATTAAATTTGATAAACGAAAATTTTATTAAAATAATAATCAATTTTGCATTTCCCTAAAATAATGAAGATTTAAAAGTTAGATTTAACCAAATATGCTTTACAAAATTATCTAAAATCTGATTAACAAAAATGAGGTTAAATCTAACTTTTAAATTTTCTTTTCTAATATTCTAATTATTGCATTTTTGAGTTAACAGCATCGTTTGCTGCTACTTCCATTTCTTCCGCTTTGTTTTTGGCTTTTTCAACAAAGTTGGAAGCTTCTTCTTTTACATTTTCAAATTTCTCTGTTATGTTTTCAACAAAATCTTGAAATTTTTCTTTTAATTCATCAGCATAATCATCCCCTTTTTTAACGATTTTTTTTCGTGTGTTAGCTCCTTTATCAGGTGCAAATAAAATACCCAATGCAGCACCAACGGCTACTCCTGCTAATACGCCTAATAAAATTTTACCAGTTCCCATAATTTTATGTTTTAAGTGTTATTTGATTAAATAATAAGTACAAAGTTGGTTTTATCTATACGGATTTGTATTACATAATTTCGAAAAAGAGTTACATTATTCACACATTTTTTATCAAAAAAATCATTTTTAGAAGTCTCAACCAGACTAAAGAATATAGATCAAAGATAAAAGACTATTATGATAGCTATCAGATGTTTATCACATTTTTTTTTCAATATATTACCGTCAATTTAATACCATTTTCAACTGGTAACTATTTGTCACCAGTTCATTTCCTTCAGTTTTTAATCGTTCTTATAATTTATTCCAGTATTTCCTAGCTTTTCGAAAATAATCTCGGTTTTTCTTGCGTATTTAGAATTTGTCCGTAAATTTGTCCGTATCCGTAAAAATGTCCGCAAAATGATAAATGTAAAATTCTACCTCGATAAAGCAGATAAAAGTAAAAGATTTCCGATTCATCTTGTATTGCGTCAAAAAGATTTGCAAATCAAAGTTGCAACTGGAGAAAAGATAATGAAGAAAGATTGGGATAACTCAAATCAATTGGTTAAGGATACCGAATATTCTCATAAATCAATAAATAAGTTTTTAATTTTTTTAAAGCACGAGGTTGAGAAATATTTTGAAATGGAATTACATTCTAATTTTACTGATAAAAAAATTAAAGAAAAAATAACATCTTTAGTAAATAGACGAAGAGAAAATACGGATATTAATATAGTTTCAGAACTTTCATCAGAATATGAAAATAAATCTAAAGTAACTTTTGTGGACTTATTTGCAGGTGCTGGCGGATTTAGCGAAGGTTTTCTTCAAGCTGAATATGACAACAAATATTATGATTTTAGACTTGGAAGCGATATAAATGAAAATTGCGAACTTACCCATTTAGCAAGATACAATTATCAACTAGGTTTAGATGCAGAATTTCTTCGACAAGATATTACCGAACCAGATTTTTTAGATAACTTTCTTAAGAAAATTGGAGATAAAGAAATTGATATTGTTTGTGGTGGTCCACCTTGTCAAAGTTTTAGTTTGGCTGGAAAAAGAAAAAAATTTGATAAAAAAGATGATTTATTTGCACATTACTTAAAAGTTATAAGACAATTGCGTCCCAAATATTTTGTAATGGAAAATGTCAAAGGGATTTTAACAAAAGAGCAAGGCAAGATTAAGGAAATGATCCTTCAAGAAATTAGATCAATAGTTGATTTAAAAGAATTTAGTCAGCTTATTTTTTTTGTTGCTCAACTCAAAAAAGTCGAAATTGAACAATCTTTTATTTTAGAATGTTACAATTTACGTTTACAATTTGAAAAAGCTACAGATAAAGAATCATATAATCTAAAGAACAATTATATTAATAATTTAGAGAATAAATTTAGACTTTTAACTCCTAAAATTGTTGATTATAAGACAAGCAAAACCGATAAAAACATCAGCACAATTCGTCACGGATTTAATCTTTTGAAACGTGTTAAAGAACTTGAATATATTAGGAAAAAAGTAATCAATGAAAAAGCATTTTCTAATTTAGACAATGATTTTTTCGCTGTTGATTTTGATTCATTTTTAACTTCAATTGAATCTGAAACGATTATTGAAAAAATACATACTGCTTTTAATAATTTGAAGCCAAATGTCGTCTTTTTAGAGGATATAAAACAAATTATTACAGCCCTTGAAATATTTGATTACTCTTTTGATGAATGCGTAAAAGGATTAAATTCTTTTGTTGTAAAGGCAAATAAAGAGAAAGAATTTGAAACGATTTTATCGAAAATTA
Source organism: Flavobacteriaceae bacterium (assembly GCA_030683815.1). Taxonomy (GTDB): domain Bacteria; phylum Bacteroidota; class Bacteroidia; order Flavobacteriales; family Flavobacteriaceae; genus JAGXRT01. The sequence continues at coordinate 61,871 of JAUXPJ010000020.1, read as the reverse complement.
GATTATATAATATTGAGCAACCTTTTGTAGCATTGGCCTCAAACTATGGAGTTCCTCAAAACCGTGAAAGAGTTTTGTTTATTGGTTGTAGAAAAGACCAAAAACTTATAAATGATATTCCTGCAACAGTAAAACATAATGAAAAAGTAAATGTTTTTGAGGCAATTTATGATTTAGATTTTGTTGGAAATGATGACGAAAGATTTGATTATGAAAAAATTAATTTAAAAGCGCAATACAACGGTTCTTCTGAAAAAATGAAAGCATTAATTCAGAAAAGAAATATTGATGGAAAGCCCAATGAAAATAATGGATTAAGTTATTCTGAATGGTCAAAAAAAGGAAGATTAAATGGTCGTTTTTTGAATGCTAAAAATCCTTTTTACGTAAGGAACTTTGAAGAACTTCAAAACGCATTAACACATTTAGTTGCGCCATTACAAAATCATAAAACAAGCAAGCAAAATAAGGATGTAATTAAAAGATTAAATGTTATTTTAAAATCTGGAAATTATGAATCTGCAAAGTCGAATCTTAAAGAAATTGGTTTAGAATCAGATAAAAGAAGTTATACCGTACTAAAACCTGAAGGACAAAGTTCAACAATTATGACTATTGCTGACGATTATATTCATTATTCAAACCCAAGAGCTTTGACTGTTCGTGAAATGGCAAGACTTCAATCATTTGATGATTCATTTGTTTTTCAAGGAAAACGTTCAACTGGCGGAAATAAACGTAAATTTGAAGTTCCTCAATTTACATTAGTTGGAAATGCAGTTCCTCCACTAATGGCAAGAGCAATTGCACTTGAGATTTTAAAGAACATTCAATAATAGTTTATGCGACAACTTACATTTATTGAAATTGACAGAATAAAACTTTTAACCGAAAACGCTATTGAACTATGTTTGATTGAACCAACAGAAACAGGTTTAATTAAATCAATAATGGATGCAACCGGTTCTGTTCGAAATTTTTTGAAATCTAAAAATATACACGATTTTAGATTGCAAAATCAAGGACAAGAAAGTAAAGTTCAAATAGTTTCTAAACTAATTGAGGTTGATAAATTTGTTGATTCAATTGCTTCTTTATATCGTCCAAATACAAAAAATGGAGACCCTAGAATTTGGTTCAAAGGATTAGGCAATTATTCGAAAGCTAATGATATTCTTGGAATAATTGAATTTGAAGGAATATTATATGTGTTGAACATAACTCAAATTGATTTGTATAAACTGTTAAATTCCAAGATTCTAAATCCACTACAAGAATTAGTCAATGAAATCAACCATATCTCCAATGAAGTTGCGGATGAATTATTATTCAAATTAAAAGAATTAGCTTCAAGAGGATTTATTCCTGCTTTATTGCAAGCAGACACTTCAATAGGTCGAACTTTAGAACATCTGCTTGATATAAAAATGAATTCATCTAAGACGCCTGACTATAAAGGCATCGAACTAAAATCAGCAAGAGAAAATAAAGGAACAAGAAAAGGTCTCTTTGGGAAAACGCCTAATTGGGAATTGAGTAAGTTTAAAAGTAGAATTGAAATTCTTGATACTTTTGGATATTGGGAAAGTGGAATATTTAGATTGTATAATACAATTAGAGGAACTGGTAGAAATGCTCAGGGTTTGATTTTGAGAACTGATTATGAGTTGGATTATTTATTTGAAAATTCAGATAGAAAAGAAATCGGAGATTTTTTGGTTTGGGAGTTGCAAGTTTTAAAAGACGCATTAGCTATAAAACACAAAGAAACATTCTGGATTAAAGCAGAATCAAAATTCGAAGACAATAAAGAATATTTTTTATTTAAGTCAGCTGAACATACCCGAAAACCTTTGTTAAATCAATTTGGGCTATTAATTGATATAGGCGCCATTACTCTTGATTATCCAATCAAAAGACTGCCAGACGGTTCAGTAATTGATAAAGGATGCAATTTTAAGTTAAAACCTAATGCTTTAAGTTTATTATTTCCTCCTAGCCAATCTTATTCTTTGATAACAAAATAATGTTATTTAATTTTTTGTTTTTCTGTGTTTTTGATGCTTAATTGGTTTTAACTACTTATTTTACAACCCCCTATAATTGGTTATTTCCTATTTCTTTAAAAAGGATAACCGATGGCAAGATTAAAAATCAGGTTATCTTTGCGCCACGAACTGTTGCCAAAATTAATTTGATCTAAAACCCATCGTTGTCCATCAGGTAAATAAGGTTTTCTGATCGGAAAAGCGAGGTCTGTTCTAAGAATCAGAAATGAAAAATCAAAACGGAGTCCCACTCCCGCTCCAACCGCTATTTCGTTTAAGAATTTTTTAGAAAATTGAGCGCCATGTTTTTCCGGATTATCGTTCATGAGCCAAATATTTCCGGCATCAATAAACAATGCGCCTTTGACAAGACCGTAAATCTTGGCTCTGTATTCGGTGTTCAATTCCAGTTTTAAATCTCCTGATTGATCTGCCAAAAAAGAACTGCTGTTCGCTGAACCATCATAACTTCCCGGACCAATAGAACGTGCGCGGAAAGCTCTTAGACTATTCGTACCACCAATAAAAAATTGTTTCATAAAAGGCAATTCTTCTGAATTTCCGTAAGCAAATCCTGCTCCAACAATTATTCTGCTTGCCAATTGGGAATCATCTCCTAATTTTAAATAATGCCTGAAATCGCTTTCTGCTTTTATAAATTGGCTAAACGGAACACCAAAAATTTTGACAGGATTTTCACTGTTTGCACCGGCAATTGCTCCGGTTATAGTTCCGGAAAGGGATACACTTCCTTTATAGTAGAAGGTGTTCATTTTCCTTTTTTCCATCGTATTGGTATATGTATAGAAATAGCTTGGTCCAAAAATTAACTGTTTTTCGATTACTTTTCCAAGAGATGGATTGGCCGTCATTTGTTCTTGATACAAATTTGTTACGTTTTGCGGACTCGCATAAGTGATTTCTGTAACACTCAATTGATGTTCTTTCCGTTCATTTTCTCTCCATAAATAACCAAATGATGCTTTGAATGTTTGTAACGAATACAGTTTGATTCTGTTCTGGTATTCATAACCTACGGTTGCCTTGGTTTTTGGAACAAAACCACCGGAAGATTGATGATGGAATGGTGATATAAATCTTGGCCATACCAAATTAGCTTCTGAACCGATCCTGTAAACATTAAAACCGTCATTAAGTCCTGAAACCTGCACTTCTAGTCCGCCAAAAGCAGTAACAGTAAGTAATTCGGCACCTCTAAAAGTGTTTCTGTTGCTCCAGTTTACATTCAATTCGGTTCCGGTATAATTGGCAGAATTGGTTTTTGCCAAAACTTCAATGCGAATTGATTTTTTTGGTAAAGCAGTGAGATAATAATAGGCATCCAAGTAATTTCCTGTGGTATCAGAAACTTTAAATTGATTTTTCACAAACTTGAAAGTCCCCAAATTTACCAATCGGTTTAATGATAGATTATGATTGGTGCGATTGTAGAAATCTCCTTTTTTGAAATATAAAGTTCGATCAAAAATCTGCGGTTTAAACAATTTTTCAGCATCAATAATGGTAAAATCATTGTATTTTTCAGTAGCATCAAGCGTCGATTTTATACTGTCGGAACCGATTGAATAATTAGGGTAAACAATAATTTTATTGATTTTGAATGGGATTTTAGCCAATTCAGGAGTTTCTTTTTTTACCTTTACAATCAAATCTACTTGATGATCTGCCACGGTACTGTCAACTTGTACTTTTAGATAATCGGGCTTAAAGTAAAAAAAACCGTTTTCTTTCAGTCGTGTGTCGATGCGGATTCTTTCTTCTTTAATCGTATTAAGACTATATCCTTGATTATTTTTCAACAAACTTTCCGGTTTTGCAGCATAAACAGCTTTTACAACATTGGATGAATCATCAGGAAAAATAACGTTACGAATTATATATTGTTTTGCCGGTTTAACCGTATAAACAGCTTTTGCTCTTTTTTTGTTGATGGTAGAAACTGCCGAAGTTTGTGTGTTGAAATAACCATTGTTTTCGGTAAAATTCTGTAACACACTTTTGCTGTATTCTAAATCTGCCTGACTGTATAAAACGGGTGGCTCACCAACTTTAAATTTTAACCAATGGCGCAGTCCTTTTTCTTTTTTTGGCGTTCCCGCTAAATTGTAGAGGTACAACTTTGGTCTCAATCCAAGCATTTTTGAATTTGGTTTTGGTCTTATTAATTGCTCTAATTGGGGCTTTAATGCTTTGTGTTCTTTTTTTAAAGTACCCGAACTTTCCATTTTTACTTTTGCACCCGTATAAAGCAGTTCACCATCCGGTAAAAATTTTGTATTGCTACACGATGCCGTAAACAATAGTATAAAAAGAATATACAGTATATGATTTTTATTCATCAGATTTCTTTTTTAAGTTTTTTTGTTCTTTACCGCTGCGTAATAATTCTTTAAATTTATTGTAATCAATAGTAATTATAAAAGCGATGCCGGTTTCTACAACTTCACCTTGCAATGCCACTTGATATTTGTTGATTCTGTATGCTCTCAGTTTATATTTCCCATCTTTTGAAAGTTGATAATCCAAAGAAACATCACCGGCAATATTATGGGTATTTTGATTTATTTGTTGCGGACCTTCAATCCCAAAACTGCTTCCAACAGTAACTTTTAATCGATCGTTTAGTAATTTCTTAGAAATTCCCACGTTCAAATCGGTTTTGTTTTCGAGTTGTCCGGTTGTATAATCTTCCGAGGAACTCAAATCAAAATTAATGTCAACTCCATTGATTAAATCTCCTGCCAGATTGTTCAATTGTTGCGATAAAATTTTACTGGCACTTTCTCTGGCTAAGGTGGAAACCGATGTACCACCCGATTCACTGGCAAAAGGATTTTCTCCAATAAAACGATTCAATAACAGCAAAGCAAAAACCTGCTTGTTAAGCTCATCAGGATGTTGACGCAATTGTGCCAGTTTTGCTTGAGTGGCATTGATAATTTCTGTAGAAACGCTGTTGTTTCCTTCGGGCAAAATAATATCAAATGAGATACTTGGCTTCATCAATTCTCCTTTCATTTTTAAAACAGTTTCGAAAGGGATTTTCTGTTTATAGGTATTTCTAACCTCAGCCGTAACATTTCCTAATTGGTCATTTATTAAATCTATTGGAGCAGTTTCTGTTTTATAAATTGCCGTAATATTAATATCAGCCGTTGTTGGCTCACCGGTCCAAAGAATATAACTTCCTTTTTTGATATCAAATTTCCTTTTAATAGCACTAAAATTCATTTCATAACTACCTTCTGTCAACTCATATCTTCCTGTTAAAGTGGTTTTTCCTGATGAATCAATACCACCATTTAATTGGGCTTCTCCTTTTAATTTTAGAAAATCACCATTGGCTTTATCAATAATTAAGGATAATTCTGCGTCTTTATCAATTTCAATATTTACCGATACATTAATGCCTTTTACAACAATTTTACTGATAGCATCATTGGCAGCAATTGTTTGAATTAAGAGTGGATTGTCTTGGTCTATAAATTCTACAACACCTTCCCTATCAGCAATTGATGGATCTTCTTGCGGTAAAACGATGGTAAATTTTGCGTCTTTGTTAATTTTGATATTTCCATCAACGATAGGATTATTCCAATCACCTTTGACGCGCAAATGATTGTCCAAATACAATTCGCCATAATACAAATCATTGTCTTTTGCCTTCGAATTTATGGCTTTAAAATTAGCGGCATCAATGGCCAAATCAAAACCAAAATTGCTGAAATTCTGACTGTTAATTTTTCCGTTGATGGCTAATTTGTTGTCTTTTTCATCTTTTATGATAAAATGATTGAATGTAACAGCATTGGCTGTAAATACAATTTTATCGTTGATGGATTTGAATTTTGCATTGAGTTGCCTTACTTTAAATCCAATTCCGTTGAATTGTAAATCGCCCATCACTTTAGGTTGAGAAGCAGTTCCTGTTATTTTGAAATCTCCGGTAAAAAAACCGCTGCTTTCTGTTAATTGATTCATGGCGAAACCTTGAATGCTTTTCAGGTTCAATTTTTCAATACTCAAATTCATATCAAAACTACTGTCACCGGTTTTGTATATTCCGTTTAAATTGACCTGATTTTCTTGACCGCTAATTGAAATTTCAGCATTGTATATATTGGCAATTTCATTATCGACTTTGATATTAATGATACCGACGGTGTCTTTTTTGAATGTAAAATCTTCGATAGTCAAATCAGCAGTAAAAACAGGAATCGTATGCAGGTTTTTTATCAATGCCTTTCCATTGATTTCCCCGCTCATTTCCCAATCGCTATTTTGTGTGATACTGCTCAATGATTCTATTTTGAAATTACTGAAATCCAGCGCTAATGGCGCATTTGGCATAGCTGACTTCGATTGTATTTTTAAACTATTTCTTTCTTTATTTAATTCAAATTTATTCGCATAAATTCCATTTTTACCAAATCGGATTACATTATCAGAAGCTATATTCCAAGATTCATAATTGAGCAACAGCTTTTTTGGGTCAATACTCATTTCGTTATTTCCGTTTGATGCTTTTAGTGTTCCGGCAATCAAATATCGTTCTTTGTCTTTAAGATCTTTTAATTGCACGGCGTACTCCAACAGCTGATTTGCTGCTTTTCCGGAAATATTGGTGTAGGGCAGTTGAAATTGCCCGTTTTTAATATCATCTACAACAATGCTGTACCTCAAAGTATTTTCTTTCGTTTCTACTTTTATAATCGCATTAGAAATGGTATTTTTTCCATAAATCAATTTTGGAATAGCACCGTTTAAAACTATGGAATCGTTGACAGAATTATATCTTCCCGTAAAATTGATGGGTTCAAGACTTTTTAATTCGGGAATAAATTTCAATAAAAGAGGACTGCTTTTAATATCTATTTTAAATGCAAATTGTTGTTGTTCTGTGATTTTTTTTGGAGAAGATGGATTGAAATCATAATATTTTGCAACAGAATTCTTTAAAGCGGACACTATTTTTGTCAGCTTGTATTTCCCATTCATTTCAGCTTTTAAAAATTGAGAATTCCACCTCAAAGAATTTTTTTCTAAAGTTGATGCTGCCGTTACATTTATGGAATCCAACACAAATTGATCTGTTGCAGTAGCTATTGTTATATGGTGAACAGTCACTTTTCCGTTAAGAAAATCTAAGTTTGCCGATTGAATATCGGCCTCTAAAATACCTCTTAATTTCAAGGGCTCAGCGTATAGATTCAGTTTTCCAAAATCGGCACTGTCAATGGTTAACTTTAACTTTCCTGAGGGATATTGATCTTTAAAACTTCCGCTGATTGTCAAATCAAAAGTCAGATTTGGGTCTTTTATATCGGCGGTTGCATGGAACAATCCGTCACTGATTTTTCCATCTAAGTTTAAATTTTGGTAGGTATAGGTGTTGTAACCAGCTTTTAAAATTGTTCCGTTTACAGTTGCAGTTGCCGTTTTCGGATTCAATCCAATGCCTTTTATATGGGCTTTTAAAGTGATTTTTCCAATCGAATCGTTTTTGATTAATTTCCCAAAATCAAAATTATCGAGTTCCGTTTGGACATCATATTGCTCCTGATTTTTGCTGCTTTGATCAAAAGTGGCTTTGATTTTCGCGTCACCAAAACTACTCAGCAAACTCATATCGGTGTTAAAATTATCAATAGTTCCTTTAAATGTTCCCTTTACGTTCAACTGTGAAGGCAACTGAATGGCATCAGGAATTGTTTCTTTGGGCAAAAATTCATTGAGATCTTTTGAACTGGATTGAAAATCTTTAATCACTAAATCAAAATAGGCCTTTTTTACATCCGGCAAACCTGTAATTTTTCCGCTTGCCGTAATTTTGGTTGTTCCAATACCACTCATTTCTAAATTTGGAATTTCTATGTTTTTTAATTTACCCGAAACTTTGGCGTTTATCAATAGTATCGCATTGGGATCGCTCTTAAAAGGATCGGTGTTTGCCAATGTTGGAACAAAAAGCAAGATGTCTTTAAATCCCAATTTACTGTTGTTTAAAGATGCTTTAATGTCCAATTCTCCTAAATTTTCACTCAAAAATTCGATAGAAGGATATCCAATAATAATTTCATCTTTTAATACCGTTTGAGGTGTTTTTAGGTATAATTTTTTAAGGGAAGTATTTTTTTTGCCGTAGAAAAAATCTGTTTTGAGAGATTGAATTTCCAAACCGCTTTGGTCTTTAACAGTGAAAGAATTGATGTTTCCGGAAATACTTACCGGATTGTAATTCAGATTATCGGCATTGAAGTTTAAATTCTGAAGATTCAAATGTCTGTAATCAATTCCTTTTTTTAAAGCAACCGTATTTTCATCATCAAAGCGAAAATTGATTTGTTTAAAATTGGTTTTTTTTATGTTGATTTCCCAATTGTTTGGTTCATTGGCAACAGCTTCTTTTTTTGGAATTAGTTTATCCAATTTACCTAAAACCAAATTCCCTTTTATGTCTGATACCGCTATATTTTCTATATCAAGCAATTGGTTTTTGAGATCAATTGTATTGAATTTCAACGTTGTTTTTTGCAGTAAAAATTTAGTTATCAACTTTGTACTTTCATTTTCGTAATAAATATCAATTTTAGATAAATCAATTTTTCCCAGTTTTAATTTGAAGTCCGATACTGAAATATTTTTTTGGGAAATTGCTTTTGTTTCATTTGATTTTTGAGCCAATCCTTGTTTTAAATACAACCTTAATCCATCAATTTCAGCTGTTGGAATATCAAAATTCATTTGTTCCAAATCAAAAGTTCTTAGGCGGGTTTCAAAATGATTCAGCTTAAGTTTGAAGTCATTTTTTGAAACGGCATCGGTATATTTTAATTTTATTCTGTCTAGATTTATTTTGTCAACCGAAAACTGCAAAGGAACCGGGTCGTCTTTCGGTTTATTTGGTGAAGTAAAAGCTTTGATGATATAATCGAAATTAAAAACAGCATTTTCATCTCTGTTTATATTTACAATAACACCTTTAAGTTGCACAGAATTGATTTCGACTTTATTATTCAGCAGTTTGAATAAGCTGATATCAACCGCTAATTTTTCACCGGCAAACAGCGTATCTTTTTTTTGATCTTCAATATAAAAACCCTCAAGAATTATTTTTTTGGGGAGCCCAATTTCAATTTTATCAATGGTAACTTTAGTGTGTATTTTTTCTACAATATACGTTACGACTTTTTCTTTAACAAAATTTTGAATCGAAGGAATTTGAATAACAAGCACTAAAAATAGAAACAAAGCAACTACTGAACTTAAAGTCCATAGGAAAATCTTTAAACTTTTCTTTAAGTACTTTCTCAAATTATGGTGTTTTAGGTTTAAATTTAGCTATTATTATATAGATGAAAGAATATAGATAATAGATAAAAGACTGTTAACCTGTGTTCGATGTAATTTTTAAAAAGCAGCAATTCATATTATACTGATAATTAAGTTTTTATTCCGTTCATTTTTGTCTTGACACAAAAACGAACCAAAAAAGTCAAGAAGGTTTTAATTAAATTTTGAGGATTTCATCCTCAAACCGCTGATAAATCTGCGCTTCATACTCTTTTCCGATAAAACGGAACGCATTTTCGCTTGATTTACAGCTATTTCTGGAAAACCTTCGGATTTTTACTACAATTTTGTATTACTTTTATATCGAACTGATGTTATTATGTTAGATATCTATTGTTTATCACATTTTCTATTTATTACCGTCAATCTAAAATAAACTCGTTGTGTTTAACTGATAAGTGTAAAACTGAGCAGTTTTTTCACTGTCGGCACTTTTTATCTCTCACTTTAGATTCTATCTTTTATTTTGGATTTAGTTTTTGTGCGTTTTAGCAGTTTAAAGATAGTCTGGAAAGTGTTTTTCCATTATTTCATCCAATGTTTTAGCCGATAATGGTTTATTTTTAAAGTCAGCGACTTCTAAAATAGACTCAGCTCTTGTTCTGTCATCCGGATTGGAAGAGGTGGTGAGTATTACGATAATGGTTTTTCCTTTATGTTTCTCTTTCAGATGCTGAAACACTTCTAAGAATTCCCAGCCATCCATTACCGGCATATTGATGTCTAATAAAATTAACACAGGTTTGGGATGAATGGTGGCATTTTCATTATCTTCCCCACTATAGGTAATGTATTCAATGGCCTCTTTTCCGTTTAAGGTAATTTCAATATGGTTTGTTATTCCTGCATTATCAATGACAATTTCGTTGAAAAAGTTGGTTCCTTCATCATCATCAACCAATAATATACAATTTAGTTTATTTTTCATAACTGTCTAAAGTTTAGGGATTGTGAAATTAAAAATACTTCCATTGCCAAGTTCTGAGTCTATCCAAATAGATCCATGGTGTAACTCTACTATTTTTTTGCAGTGCGCTAAGCCAATACCCACCCCTTTATATTCATTCCGATTGTGTAAGCGTTTGTAGATTGTAAAAACTTTGTCCTGATCCTTTTCAGCAATACCAATACCATTATCTTGTACCGAAAAAAGCCAGGTATCTTTTTCTTTTATAGCAGAAATGTTAATTTCTGAGCCCCCGTCTTTTTTTCTGAATTTTAATGCATTGCTGATTAAATTTTGAAATAATTGTCTTAATTCTGTTGCGTAGCCATTTAATTTTGGCAACTCCTGTACCGTTATTTTGGTATTACTTTCTTTTATGGAAACTGTCAGATCACAAAGTACATCATTGATGATTTGGTTACAGTCAACCCAAGTTAATTTTCTCTCTTTTCCAATTCGTGCATAATCCAATAATCCTTTGACCAGCTCTTGCATCCGTTCAGCTGATTTAGTAATAAAATTAAAATAGGTGTCGGCATTTTTGTCAAATTTACCTGTATATTCCAGCTGAATAAGTTCTGTAAAACTAATTAAGGTACGTAAGGGTTCTTGAAGATCGTGAGAAGCTATATAAGTAAACTGTTCCAACTCCTTGTTTTGATTATGCAACTGCTTATTTTGAGAGGTAATTTCATCGTTCGCAACAATTAATTCTGCTGCTCGTTTTTCTTTCTCTTCATTTTGAAAGGCCAATTCTTTGTTGGCAATGATTAATTCATCTGCCCGCTTTTCTTTTTCCCTGTTTTGAAAGGTCAATTCTTTATTGGCAATGATTAATTCTGCTGCGCGTTTTTCTTTCTCCTTATTCTGAAAGGTCAATTCTTTATTGGCAATGATTAACTCGGCAGCCCGTTTCTCTTTCTCTTTATTCTGAAAGGCAAGTTCTATATTGGCAATGACTAACTCGGAAGCCCGTTTCTCTTTCTCTTCGTTTTGAAAGGCCAATTCTTTGTTGGCAATGATTAACTCGGCAGCCCGCTTTTCTTTTTCTTCGTTTTGAAAGGTCAATTCTTTGTTGGCAACATTCAGTTCTGCTGTCTTTAATTCTCTCTCCTGATTTTTAAAAGCAAGTTTTTTGTTAATAATAATCAACTCGGCAGCCCTAATTTCCTTTTCTTTATTTTCAAAAGCAAGCTCTCTGTTGGCAATGATTAACTCGGCAGCGCGTTTCTCTTTCTCTTTATTCTGAAAGGCAAGTTCTATATTGGCAATGATTAATTCATCTGCCCGCTTTTCTTTTTCCCTGTTTTGAAAGCTTAATTCTTTGTTGGCAATGATTCGCTCTGCATCCCGTTTCTTCTTCTCTTCCTTTTGAAAAGCAAGCTCTTTGTTGGCAATGATAAGTTTTGCTGCCAATATTTCTTTTTCTTCAATTTGAATGGGAGATTTTTGGTCAGCATTGGTTAACTCTGTTAATTTTATTCTTTTTTCCATATCCGATGCAAACAAAATTATTTTATTGATAATTGATTTATTAACTAGATAAAAGAATATAGATAATAGGTAAAAGACTATTGATAGGAATCATTTTTATCACATTTTCTCCTTCTATTACTGTCGATTTCATAGTTACTGCATCCGGATTCAGCTATACGGTCTTTAATTTGCAAGCGTTCGCTTTTTATGTGCTCTTTATTTTAGTTTAACTTCTCCAATTTTGCGGTTCCATTTCTAGAAATTCATTGGTTTCTTCTTTCATTATCTCTACCTCCTGTTGGATTTCTTTCAGAAATTCGTCGAATTTTTTCTTTCCTATATCCATAAATCTTGTAGATCTTTTTATGATTTTTTGACGTGTTTTACTGCCTTTATAGGGAGCAAAAAGAATTCCGAACACTCCGCCAATTACAACTCCTATTAACAATGCTCCATTTAGCTCTCCTGAGTTATTTGATTCTTCCATATTTTCTATTTTATTAAATTGATGGTAATATATAGGAAAAGAAAATATGTTGAACAATTGATACCTAACACAATAGTCTTTTATCTATATTCTTTCGTCTGGTTAATAAGCGTTTGTAATCCTGAATGATTTTAAAGGATTTTTCTTCCTTGAATGATTCTCAATATCACTGAAATAATTGCTATTACTAATAAGATATGTATTAATCCGCCAAGATTATATCCTACGAATCCAATTGCCCAAAGAATAACTAATATTACTGCGATGGTATAAAGTAGATTTCCCATAATTTTTGATTTTAAATTGTTAATTTTTGATATTGGGTTTATTGATTATTTTGAACTGAAAAAATTGACAAATGCTGTTCCAAGCTCATCCATGTCCTTACTGAATTCTATTTTAAATTTTTCCCATTGCTCTTTCCCTTCTGCTTTGTAAGCATCTATTTTCTTTTTTAAATCACTGTTTTTTTGTTCTAATACAGCAATTTTCTTTTGGTAAGCAACTTGAGCATCTTTTTTTTCATGTGCTATTCTCGCTTTAAATTCAGCGATGCTTTTGTCGTTAGCCGCAATCTTATCTGCCGTTTCTTTACGGTATTTTTCAACATCAGCTAAATATTCCTGGTTGGCTTTATCCAGATCTTTATTAGCTTTTACAACATTTTTTTCTGCATTATCTACCTTTTCGGCAGGGGTATTACAACTTGTTAAGATTGCGCCTGTTATAAACGTGAAGGCAGCCATTAGTAAAATTGATTTTTTCATATTGATTGGTTTTAATTGGTTGCTATTTAATGAATCTTATTGGGATGGAATGCAGCTTTTATAATTGAGAAATAAGTTTCTGTATCTCTTCTTTTGTTTTCCCGAGTCTAATTTGAAGCCGACCTAACATTTCATCTTGTTTACCTTCAATCAACAGCAAATCGCTGTCTGTAAGCATGGCGAATTTTTGTTTGAGCTTCCCTTTTGTCTCGTTCCAGTTTCCTTTTATTTCAGTTAAATTTTTCATGTTTTTTAATCTTTTGGGGTGAATTTATTTTCACAAAACAAAGGTGCGTCTCTTTAACATGTTATGTGTTACACAACTTTAGCTATAAGTTACATCATTCACACATTCAATAATATTACTATGTCTTGCTCAACTGGTTTATCAACTATTTTTTTTATCACGAGCAACAATTACAATACCTCCAACAATCAGGACTAAACCGATGATTGGCGACCATTGTACGGGATGATTTTTTTCCTGGTTGATTTCAATTGGGCCTATGTCAACTACTTTTTCAGTAGTTACAAAATTGAATCCGGTATAAATCATCATCAGTATTCCAATGATAATGAGGACGATTCCTAAGCTTTTTGTTTGCATATTATTAATTTTAAAATGTTTTTTATAGCTTTATATTAACCAGCCGAAAGTATATAAATCATAGATAAAGGACATATTGTGATAGCAATCTATTGTTTATCACTTTATATTTTCCCTATATATTTTCATCTTTTAAATCCCTTTTAAATTAAAGTGTCTTTACGCTGCTTTTTAGTTGGTTGTTTAATGCGAACGTTCTTTTTTTCTTCCACTTTTTTAACTGGCTTAACTTGTTGTGATGGCTGTTGCTCAGTTGGTTCTGCTGTGCGTTGTGGCTGTTTTTCTCCTTCCATTTTTTTGGCAGGATTTGTTTGCTGTGATGGCCTTTGTTTAGTTTGCTCCTCAGTACGTTGCTGTTGCATTTCTCCTCCTACTTTTTTGGCAGGATTTGTTTGTTGTGATGGACGTTGCTTAGCTTGTTCTTCAGTACGTTGCGGCTGTTTTTCTCTTCCCTCTTTTTTGGCAGGATTTGTTTGTTGTGATGGCCGCTGCTTAGCCGATTCCTCAGTACGTTGCTGTTGCTGTATTTTTTTAACCGGCTGATTTTCTCTTTGTTGCTGGGTTTTCGGACTTCTTTGTTCTACCGACTTTACATCTCTTAAATTAGCCACTTTGGATGGAGCAAATTTTTGTCCGGCAGCGCTATTTTTTTGTATCTGCGGTCTGTATATATAAAGTTGATTGTTGCTCAAATTCTGACCGGGATTATTACTTTCTCTAATAGTAATCGGCATAATTCTTTTACCAGCATATTTCTCTACTTCCATTCTATCGGGACCGGTATTATAGGTTACATTGCGTGTTTTATCGACCCAAGTATTATTAATAACGGTTGAATTGTTGATGATTGTAACATTGTTTGAAGAATTGATGTAGTAGTTATTAATGTCAGTTCTTCCAAAATCTCTACTTCTTACAAAAGTCCATTGATTGTAAGGCACATTATAGTGACTGCTATACGCTATACTGATGCTGATTCCAGGTCCAATCGGTGTCCATCCGTAATAACCGTTAGAACTTCTCCATGTAACCCATCCGGGACCCCATTCATCATCAGGAACCCACATAGGTCCATATATAGGATCAAATAACCAACGACCGTAGTGAAAAGGCGCCCATCCCCATGAATAATTAGAAACCCAAGTCCAACCATCATAAGTATATACCCAATAGCCGTTAGTGCCATAAGGAGTAAATCCCGGTTCTACATCGGGAATCCAAACATATCCATAATCATGGTAGTCTACCCAAGTTCCATAGGGACTTAATTCATCATAAAAAATCTGAAAACTGACACTTATCTGTGCAGTTGCTTTTTGCGGCGTTATCCATATACTTGAAAAAAGTATAACGGACAGCATAAAAATTTTAATTTGTGCTTTCATAATGTAGATATTTATTGTTTTAAATCACCACTCATTTAGCGTGGTGTACTAAGATAAATTCTTTAGATATGAAAAGCGTTACACAATTTTGAAAATAAGTTACATCATTCACACATTGGTATTGATCAGATAAAAGAATATGGATAGAAGACAAAAGACTATTAAGTAAGCAGTTTTCAGTAACATTAAACAGTAGAGTTCAATAATCAGTATTTTAACAAACTAAAATTCACTATTTTTGATAATGAAAATTTAATAAAAAACGGTCAACACTAATCAGGGAAGTTCATTATGATAAGAATCAATTGTTTATCGCATTTTCTTTTCCTATTAATTACCGCAGATTTAATCATAAAAAAACTCCGAAAAAATCGGAGTTTAAAGGAAGTTAAAATACATTAACACTCCATTTCATAGCAATTATTATTTTTTAGCAGATAATTGATATGATAAACCAAATATAATTTGTTCCGGTCTCGAATCTAGTCGATAAGTAACATTAGGACCCACCCCTGTAAATTCTACTTCATTTTGGCTAAATCCTCTTTCGTATCTGACATCCAGACCTAATCTTCCGAGTTCTAATGAAGCTCCCAAGTTAAACCCTACCGTAAAATCATTTTCAATTTTATTAAATTCCAATCCTTTTAAATCATTGTCTAACACATATTGAAATGCCGGACCTGCAAATACACTTAATGGCCCAATCAGTTTAATACCAACTAAAACAGGCATATCTAATTTAGCCATTTTATAATCTACGGATTCTGAATTTAGAATGTACTCGCTAGTGGTTTTTGTATAAACCAATTCTGGTCTCAAAAAAATGGGACCCAGTCCTAATTTACCATAGATACCGACATTATATCCAGATTTTCCGCTTCCTTTATTATCAATAATAGTTCCGGTTTCATTGGTAAACTGTTTTAATTCGCCTGTGGTATTATAACTTAATCCGGCTTTTACTCCAAAACCACTTTGCGCGTTTGCATAAAATACCATTGCTATAAAAGCAATTGATAATACTAAAATTCTTTTGTTCATAAGATTTAAAATTTAGGGTTTATAATAGTTACTTTTATGAGTGACTTAATTGTCATCCCTTATTAATTATACAAAGATGGTTTATATCATTCAAAAATGAGTTATATAATTCTAATTGAAATTTACAAAATTCACACATGTAATCAACGGACAATTGATAATGAACAATTGACAATTAAAAATGATAAATAAAAAATAAGTTTAAATAATATAAACAAAAAGTCCTTCCCCTTGGGAAGGATTTAGGATGGGATAAAAAACGGTCAACTATTCAGGGAAGTTAAAATATGATAGAAATCAATTGTTTATCACATTTTCTATTCCTTAATATATTACCGGCGATTTAATTTAAGCTATTTTTTTCGTTATCAACAACTACTTTAATCCCACCAACAATAAGTACTAAACCAACAATGGGCAACCACCATTGGGTTGGGTTATTTTTTTCTGTGTTTATTTTGATGGACGCTTCGTCACCTGCTCTTACAATGGTTATATAATTGAAGCCCGTGTAGATCATCATTATTATACCAATTGTAATGATGGCGACGCCTAAATTTCTTGTTTGCATCTTATTAAATATATTTTTATCAAACCTTGTTTATATAAATGCCTAAAACATTGGAGATTGCGGGTGTTTATTTCCTCATAAAACCAATGTTTTACTCAATAATAAGGGAGGTTATAATTTGAAAGTAAGTCCGAGTTTTCCACCTGAAAAGGCATTTCCGCTGCCAAATTCAAAATTTAAAGCCATTTTATCGGATAAGAAATATCTCCCGCCAATTTGAGCTCCTAAGCCCAAACCAGAATTTTTATTACCGGTATAACCTTCAGGAGATGACCAAGAATAAAATCCTAAATTTGGACCGGCATAAAAATCCCATTGATTTGGAATGTTTAACACTGTGTTAAAATGATAGTTTAGATTTGCTGAAATTCCTACAATGTTATGATTATATTCATTGTTATTCCAATTCTCATTATAAGAACGAAAAGAAAATTCACCTCCAATTGTCAGATCTCTACTAATACCATGGTCTAATCCTATATAAATGGGAACACCCCATTCTGATAATCCAACACCGACATTAAGTTGATTTTTTCCAACTGATAAGGGACTCTGACTAAACGAAACCGCAGAAATTAACGCAACTGCTGCTACTAAAATTAATTTTTTCATGTTTTTTAAATCTTTAAATTGTTTCTTATACTTTGGTTTTTTGATACTACCCTTCCTTAATATGATGTAAGATTTAAACAATCAAGCAAGCCGTTTTTAAAGTGGGTTCTGGTCTCCACTATTTTTATGGGTATTATTCACGATTTTTTATTAAATAATCATTAACATAACCACAAGGCAAATGTGAAGTGTTTAAAGAAAAAATGTATTACATAATTTCCGCAATAACTTACATGATTCACACATTAGTAACTGGTATCTGGTATCTGGTAGCTGGTAGCTGGTATCTGGTATTAAGTAACTAGAAAATAATTATGTCAAAAACTATTTATTGGTTCATGAATTTGCTCTATTCATTTTTTAGGATTCTATAATTGCTCAACTGCCATTCTAACCGGCAAAGAGTTCTGTATTTTAACAGCACCCGGCTATGAATCCTTCGCCTTTATGTGTGAATCATGTAAGTTATTTAAAAAGTTTTGTAACACCTTCGCTAGAAAAGACCTTTAAATTTGTATAAATGCAATGGGGAAGTAATTTTAGGTCATTCTGGGACAAATACCATGAATGCCTTTTTTGAAATACCGTTCTACGTAAAATCATTTTTAACAACACTAACAAAAGCATCCTTGAAAATGGTAAAATTCAGTCCAATTATTAAAATAATCCCAAACATTCAGGGTGCAACTAAGCAATTTGTAAAGCTCAGTGAAAAAACAATGGCAAAAACGGAAACTGCCAATAACTTTTTAACAACTTTTGCAGATGTTACCCTGTTTATAACGTGTATTTTAAAAGAAACTTTTTCGCGCAACTTTGAATTTAAAGAATTTCTGCATCAATGTTATCAAATTGGATATAAAACCTTACCGTTAATTTCAGTTACCGGAATCATTATGGGTTTGGTGCTTACTATTCAGTCGCGTCCGGTTCTAGTTGATTTCGGAGCCGTAACGATGCTTCCCGGAATGGTTGCTGTATCGCTCATCAGAGAAATGGGTCCCATGATTACGGCATTGATATGTGCAGGAAAAATTGGTTCGGGTATAGGAGCTGAATTAGGTTCTATGAAAGTAACCGAACAAATTGATGCTATGGAAGTTTCTTCAACCAATCCGATACGGTTTTTGGTTGTAACAAGAGTGTTGGCAGCAACGCTTATGATTCCTTTATTAATTTTGTATGCAGATGCACTTGGCATCATAGGAAGCTGGGCAGGCGCCAATATCAAAGGCGATGTAAGCTTTGTATTATTTTTTTCACAGGCATTCAGCGTTGTTGATTTTATGGATTTTTTTCCGGCGGTCATCAAATCATTTTTTTTCGGAGCAGTCATTGGATTGGTAGGATGCTATAAAGGATACAATGCCGGTCGCGGGACAGAAAGCGTTGGTATTGCTGCCAATTCTGCAGTTGTGTCAGCATCACTTCTGGTGATCATTGTAGATGTGATTGCCGTACAAATTACTGATATGTTAATTTAATTTAAAAATGGAAAAAGTAGATTTGAAAGAAGTTTCAGTTAAATCGATGCACCATGAACCGGTTATCGAAATAAATAACCTTATAAAATCATTTGGTAAAGAAGAAGTATTAAAAAATATGTCGTTACAGCTTTTTAAGGGCGAAAATTTGGTGGTACTCGGTAAATCAGGATCCGGGAAATCTGTTTTGATAAAATGTATTGTCGGCTTGTTAAATTCTGATAGCGGATCAATTAATGTACTTGGAGAAAATATGAATGCATTAAACAAAAATGAATTGGACAAGATGCGGCAGAAAATTGGTTTCCTTTTTCAAAGTGGTGCTTTGTATGATTCTATGACCGTAAAACAGAATTTAGAATTTCCATTGCGAAGAATCAAACAGCATCTTACTGAAAAAGAAATTGAAGAAAAAGTAAAAGAAGTTTTGGAAAATGTTGGTTTGGCGGATGCCTTGCATAAAATGCCTTCACAACTTTCCGGCGGTATGCGAAAAAGAATCAGTTTAGCACGTACCATTATTGTTGACCCGATGATTATGCTGTATGATGAACCTACCACCGGACTTGACCCCGTTACTTCCGATGAAATAAGCACACTCATTAATGATGTTCAGCAAAAATACAAGACTTCTTCTATCATCATCACCCATGATCTTAAATGTGCCCGTAACACAGCCAACCGAATAATCATGATAACGGATGGAACCGTTTATAAGGAAGGTAAATTAGCAGACTTTGAAAACTCTACCGACCCTTTAATTACATCATTCTTTAACTAAAAATAAATCATCAACATAAACAATTAACATTAAACTTTAAACCCACATTATGGAAACACATACACACAAATTTAAAGTACGGTTAGGACTTTTTGTTGCAGGAGGATTGACACTTTTTGTAATCGGCATTTTTTTAATCGGAAAACAAAAAAACTTATTTGATCCTGTTTTTAAACTTACCACCACTTTTAATAATGTAAGCGGATTGCAGGTTGGGAGTAACGTCCGTTTCTCCGGAATAAATGTTGGAACTGTTGATAACATCAACATCATTAATGATTCAACAGTGCGGGTTAATATGTTGATTAAAAAAGATGTAAAGCAATTTATTAAAGCCAACAGTGAAGTGGCCATTGGTTCTGAAGGATTGATTGGTGACCGACTTTTAATTATTACGCAAGGAAGTGCTGATGCACTTTTGGTAAAAGCAGGACAAAGTCTTATGTCAATAGAACCGGTTGAAACAGATGCTATTATAGCAAGTTTGCAGATAACAGCAGGAAATGCAGAAATTATTTCACAGCAACTTGCAGAAATTATGTTTAAAATAAACAGTGGACAAGGAACACTTGGCCGTTTAATTCAGGATACAACCATTGCTGAAAATTTTAATCAGACAATGTTAAATCTTAAAAGAAGCAGCAAAGGATTAGATGAAAATATGGAAGCCGCCAAACATAATTTCCTATTAAAAGGTTATTTTAATAAGAAAGAAAAAGAAGCAGAAAAAAAGAAAAAAGACGCTGAAGAAAAAAAAGCGGCTGAAGTAAAAGTAATTTCCAAGAAGAACTAATTATTTACAGGATATTGGAACTGCCTCTTTATAATTTTCAAAATGATCAATGCCCATGGGATTCAAAAATATTTATATCCTTTTATTTGTTTCCATTTTAATAAGTGATTTTGCAATAGCGCAGCAAACATCTGTTAAAAAAGATTCAACAACTGTTTATAAGGATATAGAAACTTATGCACACAAAAGTAAATTTACCAAATTTGTACATCGCTTAGTTTTTAAACCTGTAAAAGGACTCTTTAAAAAAAAGGAACTTAAAATAAAAGGTCATAAAAACCCAATTCAAAAACCATATAACACCTTTGAAGGAAAAACCATTCGGCATATTAACATAGAAACGCTGGATCCTTTTGGTTATTCGATTGAGAACACCCAGTTGGTACCTCAGGATTTTTTATCTAAAACCGGTAATAATTTGCATATTAAAACCCAACAGCTCACCATTCGAAACTTATTGCTTTTCCGGAAAAACCAAGCATTCAACTCATTACTGGTAAAAGAATCAGAACGATTGGTGCGCGGTCAGCGCTATATACGCGATGTGTCATTTTTTGTTAAAGCAAGCCCAACAAATCCAGATTCTGTTGATATTTTTATTCGCGAACTGGATAATTGGAGTTTTATTCCTAAAGTTGCCACTTCTTCTTCTCGCAGTACGATTGATTTAACCGATAAAAATTTTTTAGGATTGGGTCACGAATTTCAAAATGGTTTTAGCCATAATTACACCGAAAGAACTAATGCTTTTAATACAACCTATACCATTCCGAACTACAGAAATACCTTCATCAATTCAACATTACACTACAAAATTGACGGACATAATTATTTCAACAAGCGTTTTACGATGGACCGTCCGTTTTTTTCACCCTTGGCAAAGTGGGCGGCAGGCGTAAATTTTACGCAGGAATTTCGCAGGGATTCCGTTTGGAGCAGCAATTCACTTTTTATGCAGCAACGATTTAAATTTAACACACAAGATTATTGGGCGGGTAATGCCATACGTTTATTCAAAATCAATTCAGCTTTTAATCGCACCACTAATTTTATTACTACTGCTCGATTTTATCGAATACGCTATCTTGAAAAGCCACTGGAAATATTTGATACAAGGAATCGATTTACTGATGAAAATTTGTACCTGACAAGCATCGGTATTTCTACACGGAACTATGTGCAGGATAACTATATTTTTAAATTTGGTGTCATAGAAGATGTTCCTATTGGTAAGGTTTTCAGCATTACAGGCGGGTATCAGGAAAAAAATAATAGCGATCGGTTTTATATAGGCGCAAAAATTGCTGCCGGTAATTATTATCCGTGTGGATATTTGAGTCCCAATTTTGAATATGGAACTTATATTAAAAAATCACAGCCACAGCAGGGAGTTATTGCGGTTGGCGCCACTTATTTTACCGGATTATTTGAAATAGGAAAATGGAAATTCAGACAATTTGTAAAACCGCAACTTATTATTGGCTTAAACCGCTTTTCTGGCGATAGTTTAACAATCAATGACGGTTATGGTTTAGATGGATTTAACAGCACTGGATTGAAAGGTACCAGCCGCTTATTATTTACGGTGCAAACACAAGCATATGCTCCGATGAATTTAATTGGATTTCGTTTTGCCCCTTATTTTATTTATTCATTTGGTATGCTGGGCAATAATGAAATTGGCTTTAAAAACAGCAAAGTGTATTCACAAATAGGATTGGGCGTTTTAATAAAAAATGAAAACTTGGTTCTCAATACCTTTCAACTGTCTATTGCATTTTATCCCTCAATTCCAGGAAAAGGACAGGATATTTTTAAAATAAACTCTTTTAGGAGTACTGATTTTGGCTTCCGAGATTTTGAAATTGGAAAGCCGGCAATAGTGTTATATCAATAATTATTAACCAGACGAAAGAATATAGACAAAAGATAAATGACTATTATTGGTTTAATAATCAATAATTTATATCATTTTATTTTTCCAATTTATTACTGTCGATTTAATAAAATTAATCGGGGAAGTTCAAAAAGAATAAAGCAGCACTTTTCAACTTTACTGCATTTTAACTTTTCATCACTTTATTCACGCTTTAAGATTCGTCTTTTGTGGTGCGAACCAAGCTAATTCCGGTAATAAAAAACAGCAAACCAAGTACTCCGTAAATGACCACAATTTTAATTTCACGGGTACTGCTTGATGTATCTACAAATAGTGCTGCCGCATAAATAAGACCTACTATTCCGAGAACAGTAAGTATTGACCCAAAGATTCTTTTGATGTTCATATCTATATTTTTATTGTTTATTCGCGTGTTTGAAATCGCATTTTTTGGAATTTGTATCAGTTTAAAGTTAGTTTAATTTTTCTATTTAGTTGAATTTATTAAGCAGAATAAAGAATATAGACAATAGATAAAAGACTATTATTTTAATAATCAACAATTTATCTCATTTTCTTTTTCCTGTATATTACCGTCGATTTAATAGTATTTTTTTAACCATTGTTGTGCCCAGTTACTAATCTGTATTTTGTTTTGTTCTTTTCTCCTATTTTTTCAAATAGATTAATTGCTACTCCATTTTTTAGATCTCTACTAGCTGTGGCAGAAGAAATATCTTTGAAAATATCCATATAATCCTTTCTTGTAAATTCAATTTTATTGAGAGCAATGAAATATTCAAGTCTGTCTTTTTCATTAAGCGTTCGGTTATTAAATTTTAATAATTCACTTAGTGAAATATCAATAACGTTCAACATATATGCTATGAATTTTGTTGAATTTCCAGATTTGTCACTTTCTGATAATGCCCTATAATATTTCTTCTGGTCTTTGCTGATAAGTGTCTCAAAAGGCAAATATTCAAACACGGGATATTTTTCCATTAAAATCAAAGTTTGCCATAAGCGTCCCATTCTACCGTTTCCATCTAAAAATGGATGAATAAATTCCATTTCATAATGAAACACGCAACTTTTGATTAATTCAATTTCGTCTGAATTTTTCAAGTAATCAAAAAGGTTCTTCATTAAAAACGGAACATTTTCGAAAGGAGGCGCTAAATGCTCAACTTTTGATCCTTTCACAATTCCTACTCCTTGATTTCTATACTTACCAGCTTTTTCAAGGAGGTTGTGCATTAAAGTCTGATGTGCTTTTAAAAATGACTTCTCATTATACGGATTCAATTGTTTTAAATTCTCATAAATTTCGATAGCATTTAAAACTTCTTTAATATCTTTTTGTGGTCCAATTACTCTTTTATTTTCTAAAATAGCAGTAATTTGTTCTTCGGTTAATATGTTTCCTTCAATTTTTAATGAAGAATGAATAGTTTTGATTCTATTCTGTTTCCTCAATTTTGGTGATGGTTTGTTTAGGAAACTGGCATTAACTGCTCCTATTTTTTCTGAAATGGAAGTTATTAACTTTAATATATTCGAAGTAATCTCGTAAGGTGGTTTCATTGCGATACTATCATTTGATACTATCAAAGATACTGTTATTTATTTTTGAACACTAAATTCTATCGATTTTTTTTAATTGAACTTAGTTATAAATTTGCTACATCGTATCCATATACCATTTCAATTCTTTTTCCATTTTTTTGTATTTGAAAATGGTGGTGATAATTTTTTGTAAGCGTACAAAAGCGGTTTCGCT
Organism: Flavobacteriaceae bacterium; assembly: GCA_030683815.1. Taxonomy (GTDB): domain Bacteria; phylum Bacteroidota; class Bacteroidia; order Flavobacteriales; family Flavobacteriaceae; genus JAGXRT01. The sequence continues at coordinate 37,834 of JAUXPJ010000020.1, read as the reverse complement.
TTTTACCACATAATCAAAAGCTAAGTGATGCATACAGCTGATTGCTACCTCAATTTTATCTTGAGATGAAAGCATTATGACCGGAATATCCGGATTAAACGCTTTTATTTTATCCAATGTTGACATCCCGTTCATCGCGGTTTTAACAATTCCGTCCAGATAATAATCTAAAATGATTACATCCGGGTTTTGTGATAACTGCGCCAAGCAAAGTTCACCTGTAGCAAAGGTTTCGATGCTAAAGTCGGCATGTTGCAAAAAATCTATTTCCAAGGATTTTAAAAACACGGCATCATCATCTACTAAAAACAGTTTTACTTTATTTCCGTTTATCATAAGTTGTTTTTCATGGTGTTAAACTCTTCTTTTAATTCTATACATGCCTGTGTACAAACATTCTCAAGCTGCCGCACCAAGTTTGGTATTCCATCGGTTTGTTGTTGTGTGCTTGCAAATTCTTGCACTTTCTTTGCCATATTTTCAAATTCTGTACTCATCCCCATAATGGCAAAGGATGGTATCATTTTATGAACTGCACCGTACAATGAAACCCAATCTTTTTCTCTCAAACTTTGTTTCATGGTGTTGATTAATGGGGGTGTTTGTTCTAAATAAAGAGCAATCATTTCCATCATCAATATTGGATTCGATTTTGTTCGGTGGATTAAATAGGTCAAATCGGTGTATTTAACTTTTTCTATTAAATTATTTACATCCACTTCCAGTTCGTTAATTAATGTTGTTTTTTTTACAAGTCCCACTATTTTACTGTACAATAATCGTTCGTCAACGGGCTTAGCTACATAATCATTCATACCAACGGCTTTGCATTTTGCTAAATCAACCGTGGTTACATCGGCGGTTAAAGCGATGATGGGTATTTTAGTATTCATGGTATTGCGAATGTAGTCTGTTGCTTCAAACCCATTCATTTCGGGCATCTGCAAATCCATCAAAATAATATCAAAAATATCGTTTTCTAATTTTTCGATGGCAATTTTTCCGTTGGAAGCAATAACACATTCAAATCCGAAATCATCTAATAAAGTTCTCATCAATAATTGATTCAGCGCTATGTCTTCTACCACCAAAACTTTTATATTATCCATTTCGGTATCCAATTCCAATATTTCTGTATCTAAGGCCGCTTCTTCCGTAGTTTTTTTAAAATTTAACATAAAACTAAAGGTAGAGCCCTCTTCAACTTTACTTTTTACACTGATGCTACCTCCTTGCGGTTCTACTAATTGTTTAACAATGGCTAAACCCAAACCGGTTCCTCCATATAATCTTGAAGTAATGCTGGATGCTTGCTGAAAGTTTTCAAAAATGGAAGCTATTTTTTCTTCTGCTATTCCAATTCCGGTATCTGTAACTGCAAATTCGATGCTTACATTCTCATCATCTTCTTTCAGTAAGCGAACATTTACGGTAATTTTTCCTTGGTTGGTAAACTTAACCGCATTGCTCACCAAATTTAAAATAATCTGATGTAAACGTACGGGGTCGCCCACTAATACCTCTGGGATTTTTGGATCATAAAGGGTAACCAACTCTAAGTTTTTTTCCTGAATTTTTGTTTCGAACAAATGGAGCATGGCAGCAATGGATACTGACATTTTGAAAGGCACTTGTTCAAAGGTCATTTTTCCGGCATCTACTTTTGCCAAATCGAGTATGTCATTAATGAGTACAATTAAGGCATCTCCACTTAATTTTATGGCTTGTAAATATTCTTTTTGTCTTGGTGTCAATTCTGTTTTCAACAGCACTTTTGTAAATCCGATGATTGCATTCATTGGTGTGCGAATTTCATGACTCATATTTGACAAAAATTGCTGTTTTGCTTTTACGGCATCTTCTGCAATTAATGTGGCACTTTCGGCTTTTTTTTGTGCTGTTTCAGCAATACCCGTTGCCAACTCGGCAAATACGATTGCTTCGTTTAATTCTGTTGCAATTCTTTTTTGGTCGGTAACATCGCGGGCAACAATTACCACACCCATTACATTTCCGCCATCATCTTTATAAACCGATCCGTTGAATAACACATCTGTAAGTTTTCCATCCTTATGGTGGAGTGTCAATGGATAATCAGCAACAAATCCTTTTGCGAATACTTCCTGATATACTTCACGCGCCTTTTGTGGTTCGGTAAAATAATCGAAGAAGTCGGAACCTGTAAGTTGTTCGCGCGCCAAGCCAGTAATGGTTGACAAAGCTTCATTCATATCTGTAATCTTTCCTTCGGTACTGATGGTTACCAAGGGGTCAAGACTTGCTTCAATTAAGCTGAGCGAATATTGAGACGCTAATTTTAGAGAATAGCTGAACGCTTCCAGTTCTTTATTGGCAATTTCCCGTTTTTCTTTCTCTTTGTTCTGAAAATCAAGTTCTATGTCTGCAATGACTAACTCTGCCGCCCGTTTTTCTTTCTCTTTGGTTTGAAATGCCAGTTCTTTGTTGGCAATGACTAACTCTGCTGCCCGCTTTTCTTTTTCTGATGCTCTTTTTTCTTTCAATATACTTTGAAATACCAATTCTTTGTTGGCAATGACTAACTCTGCTGCCCGCTTTTCTTTCTCCTCATTTTGAAAAGCCAGTTCTTTGTTGGCAATGATTAACTCTTCTGCTCTTTTTTCTTTCTCTTTATTTTGAAATGTCAGTTCTTTATTGGCGATGATTAATTCTGCTGCCCGTTTTTCTTTCTCTTCGTTTTGAAAAGCAAGTTCTTTATTGGCGATGATTAATTCTGCCGCCCGTTTCTCTTTCTCTTTATTTTGAAAAATAAGTTCTTTGTTGGCAATGATTAACTCTTCTGCCCGTTTTTCTTTCTCTTTATTTTGAAAGACAAGTTCATTGTTAGCCATCAATAACGCTGCTTTATCTGATTTATTTATTTTAGTCATATGCTAATCTTTCAAATTTGATTTATTTACTAGTATTGAGTATTTAGAAAAATTTTATTTCTCACTTCTGTACCCCGAGCGAGGTCGAGGGGCATTTCTCAAATTTCCAATTTCTTCAATCGGACTTCGCCTTTTATCTTTCAATTGTTTAAAATGAGACGGGGAAAGTCCGGTAACTTTTTTAAATTGATTGGATAAATGTGCCACGCTGCTGTAATTCATTTTCCACGCAATTTCTGTAATGCTCAGCTCATCATAAATCATCAATTCTTTTATCCGTTCAATTTTATGAAAGATAATGAATTGTTCAATTGTAGTTCCTTGCACTTCTGAAAATAGATTTGCCAGATAGGTATAATCATGATTTAATTTTTCGCTTAAAAAACAAGAAAATTTTGTTTTGATTGTTTCTTCTGTATTATTATGAACCATTTCTATAACTGTATTTTTTATTTTTTCAATCAGTATCGCTCTTTTATCATCCATCAATTCAAGACCTGATTTGAGTAACTCTTCATTAAGCAGATTTCTTTCTTCATCAGAAATATTTTCCATAATCTCTACTTCGCCTAAATCAACCGGGGTAAAATGCAGTCCAAGTTTTTTTAAGGCATCTTTCACCACCATTTTACAGCGGTTGCTCACCATATATTTGATATATAACTTCAACTAATTGCTCTTTTTTTCACAAGTTACAAAAAAAACATCTTATAGTGAAGCATTTAGGTTTGAACAGATTTTTAATTTTTAATGTCATATAGGGAATTAATTATTTAATAAATACACTGCTCTTGCCAACTTTCTATTAGAGTGTTGACTTAGGCAGTGTAATTTTATTTACTTTTTGGCGTAAATGATTTTTTTTAATCACATTAAACCGTATAAAATTTTATACTATTTACTATTTTCCTGGCTAATTCTTTTTATTGGATTTTCCCTTGGAGCTTCCTTTCATATTCATTTTTGAGTGATTATCTCCTTTAGTTGGTTTCATACCGATAGTTTTTTGTCCGTTAGCTCGGTATCCTTTTGCATATTTCATTTTGTAATCTTTAAAATGAACGTAAGGAGTGTTACCGTGATAATCTGCCATCACCACTTTATATCCGCTGTACAAATCATAATTTCTGTATCGCGTAGGAAGATATGTTCTATGAATCCAAGTTCCTCCGACATAATAAATAAACATAGCGGTTTGCACATCGTAATAGGCCTCTACATCTGGCAGATAGTAATATCGCACATCAGTATATCCGACAGGACCCCACTGCGGAGGCGACCCAATATTAATATTCACTGAAACTTGCGCCTGCAGATTGTTTGCAAGGAACAAGACTATTCCGATAACGATTAATTTTAAAGTTTTCATTTTTTCTGATTTTAAATTATATCGATTTCTCTATTTAAGAGATCTATACAAAGTTGCGTACTATAAAAAATAAAAGTGTTACATAACTTTAAGGATAAGTTGCATAATTCACACATCTATTCAATGGACAATTGACAATTGATAATGAAGAATTAATAAAAAAGGTTAAGGAAGTTCAAATTTTCAAACTTTCAAACATTAGAAAGCTATTGTTTTTTTTATTACTCTTTCGGAACGATTGCTCCATACCAATCACAAATATCAATTGCTTTTGTTGTTTTACCATTTTTAACTTTGAAATTTATCAATGTATGGTCGTTGCAATTAACTGTTAAGCCACAGGGAACGGCATGGGTATATCCACCACTGGCTTTAGATGATTTATTATTAAAGTCAGTGATGGTTTCAGTAATTGTATAGGCAAAAACAACATAATTTCCTTCCTGAATTTTTTTAAATTTAAATGTTTGTTGATTTTCTTTGATGACCAACGAATAGGTTTTATTAGTTTCCTTGTCTTTTAAATAAACATTCATTGCCGGAATATAGTCAGAAGGATAACATAAAGTCCCTTTAACAGTTCCGGTTGCAGTACCGCAACTTGTCAATAAAATTGAGGTGAAGAATAAAAGTAAAAATATGTTTTTCATATGTAGATAATTATTTGTTTTTTAAAGGTCATATGGTATCGCTTATCTTCATTGGTGTTTGCTTACGCAAACAGCTTGGTTAATGGCGATTTCATATGTAGATATTTATTGTTTTTTATTTATCATATGGAATACGCCAGTTTGATTAAAATATTTTCATCAAAGTTGGTGTTTTTGCAAATATGGCTATTTCATAGTTAATATACTTATTGTTGAAAGTTACTATTTCTTAAGTGAAAAGCAGATTTTATGCTTGTCCTTTATTTATTTGTAAACTTACTCTTATTTTTCAACAAAAGAAGTGTTGCCTACTTTTTCCCAAGAAAAAGTATATGAAATGTCTAATAGGATTTCATGGGATTTGAATATTAACCAGACTTACCCCTCGACTCCATTTCGGCTGAATTTCGGTCACATTCAATGACCGCGCTCGGGGTTCGAATATAGACAATAGATAAAATCGTATTGTGATAGGAATCAATTGTTTATCACATTTTGTTTTCCCTATATATTACCGTCAATTTAATAAATAAAAAGTATGACTGTATTTAATAATTGAGTATTTTGGTGCTTTAATGCTATTGTTACTTATATTTTGGTTTCTTTAAAATTAAAAAAGCTATGGATAAAAAAACCGAGAACTTAATTATTGGCATACTGCTAAGTGCTACCCACAAGTCTGCTAAAATCGTGGAACAAGGATCGTTGTTTAGCACCTATCAGTTTTTATATTTAATTGAAGAAAAGCCAGCCATTGAACACTGTTATTTTTTTGTTGAAAAAGTAATTTTCAAATATGAACACGCGCATGTTGGAGAGCCACATGTTGAAATTTTATGTACTTGGAAGAAAATACCTTTTCTTTGTTCTTACGATGTGAGAATACCAACTCGTTCAACTAATAAAATCCTTTTAGCCCATTATATTACGGTTGAAATGATAAATGAGGAGTTACAGTAATTAAAAATGCTACTTAAAATTCAGTAAAATGTTATTGTTTTGTTTATCAAACCTTTAAAGGAATTGTTTTATAGAAATAATTTCAGTGTTTGCCTGTTAAGCACCAAATTATACCATGAAATTTTAAACTTATACAGATTTTGAGATTCATCGGACTTAATTAAAAGGTTGCAATTTCATTGGCAATCATCTCTGCTTGTTTTAAAACGGTTTCGGTTGCCAATAATTGCATGTCTGGTGGATAACCATATTTTCTTAACAAGCGTTTTACTGCTACTTTTAATTTAGCTTTTACACTTTCTTTTATAGTCCAGTCAATCGATGTATTTTGACGGATTGTTTCTGTTAAAACTACTGCTAATTCACGTAATTTATCTTGTTGCATCAATTCTCTGGCACTTTCATTGTTAGAAACAGCCGTATAAAAGGCATATTCAAAATCGGTTAAACCAAGGTGTTTAGCTTCTTCATCTATTTTAACAATTTCTTTACTTAAATGAATTAATTCTTCTACAACCTCAGCCGCTGTTAGAATTTTGTTGTGATATTTTTTAATGGAGTTTTCTAACATTTCCATCAAGGTTTGACTTTTTACTAAGTTCTTTTTAGCTCTTGATTTGATTTCATCATTCAGCAGTTTTTTAAGTACTTCGAGTGCAATATTTTTATGTTCCATTCCTTTTAATTCTATCAAAAATTCTTCTGATAGAATTGAAATATCTGGTTTTTTAATACCTGCTGCATCGAATATATCTATTACCTTTTCTGATATCAATGCTTTATCAATTACTTGCCTGATTGTGGTTTCAATATCCTCATCCGCTCTTCCAGAACCGGTTCTATCAAATTTCGCCAACCTTGCCTTTACTGCTTGAAAAAATGAAACTTCCTCTTTTACATCCATTGCCTGGTCATGAGGAATAGCCATTGCAAATGATTTTGATAAAGCGGTTACTTCATTGATGTATCTCTTTTTACCTTCTTCCAATCCCAAAACATGTTCTTCGGCAGCTAAAATTAATGAGAGTTTTTGTGCTGTATCCGCTTCAAAATAATTTTCATAAGCAAAACCATGATACATTTGAGAAACGACTTCCAATTTCTCCAACATCAATTGAACTGCTTGTTCTTGCAAAATTGTTGGGTCGCCTTTACCACCTGCATCAGCATAAAATGCCAATGCTTTTTTCAAGTCGGCTGCAATACCTAAATAATCTACAATTAATCCGCCTGGTTTATCTTTATAGACACGATTCACTCTTGCAATGGCTTGCATCAAATTATGTCCTTTCATGGGTTTATCAATATAGAGTGTATGTAAGCTTGGCGCATCAAAACCAGTCAACCACATATCCCGAACGATTACCAATTGTAATTCGTCATCCGGATTTTTCATTCTTTCGGCTAAGGTTCTTCTTTGTTCTTTGGTGGTATGATGTTTTGAAATTTTTGGACCATCTGACGATGCAGAAGTCATTACCACTTTAATCACACCCTTATTCAAATCATCTGAATGCCATTCGGGTCTTAAGGTAATAATTGCTTTATACAAATCGGCTGCAATTCTGCGGCTCATAGAAACAATCATTCCTTTACCTTCAAATACTTCCTGTCTTTGGATAAAGTGTGTTACAATGTCTTTGGCAATATTTTTAATTCGATTTTTGCTGCCAACCAAGGCTTCAAGTTGTGTCCATTTTGCTTTTGCCTTTTGTGTGTTCGTCAAATCTTCCTGTTCCAGTTCATCATCAAGGTCGTCAACCAATTGTTTGCCTTCTTCACTAAGATTGACTTTTGCCAAACGACTTTCGTAATAAATACGAACGGTTGCACCATCTTCAACGGCTTGTGCTATATCGTAAATGTCCACATAGTTTCCGAAAACGGCTGGTGTGTTTACGTCTGTATTCTCAATAGGTGTTCCTGTAAATCCTAAATACGTTGCATTTGGCAAAGCATCACGCATATATTTTGCAAAGCCGTAAACGATTCTCTTTCCAACCACATTTCCTTGTCCGTCTTTAGCATCAATGGTTTTTGCTTTAAAGCCGTATTGAGTTCTATGTGCTTCGTCTGCAATTACTACAATGTTCTTTCTGTCGGAAAGCAATTCGTAAACATTGCCTTCTTCGGGTTGAAATTTTTGAATGGTTGTGAATACCACACCACCCGAAGCAACTTTCAATAAGTCTTTTAATTGATTTCTGTCGTCTGCCTGAACTGGTTCTTGCCTCAGCAATTGTTTGGATGCCGCAAAGGTGTCAAACAATTGATCGTCTAGGTCATTACGGTCTGTTATAACCAGTATGGTTGGATTGTCGAGTACCAAAACTATTTTACCTGTATAGAATACCATTGATAAGGATTTTCCACTACCTTGTGTATGCCAAACCACTCCCCCTTTACGATCGCCCTCTTGTTGATTTTTAACACCAGCAACACCATAACTTTCAGGGGATTCAATTATGACATCAAATGTATTTTTCTTTTTTACTGTAAAACCTGATGCCCTTAAAGTAGATTCCACAGCTCTATTTACCGCATAGTATTGATGATAGGCAGCCAGCTTTTTAACTGTAGTTACAGTTGTTATTCCCGTTTTAGGATCTTCTTTTTTGGATTTTTCAAATACAATGAAATGTCTGATGAGGTCAATCAAGGTTTCTTTGTTTAACATTCCTTGAATAAGGGTTTCCAATTGACTCACTAAATGAGAGGCTTCAGCTCTACCATCAGCTGATTTCCATGTCATATAACGTGTAAAACCTGCCGATAATGAACCTGATTTAGCTTCTAAACCATCCGAAATAACAACAAAGCCGTTGTAAGTAAACAGGCTAGGAATAATTGCTTTATAGGTTTCTACTTGTTTGAAAGCAGAATTGATGGTGGTGTTTTCGTCCGCTGCGTTTTTCAGTTCAATAACTACCAACGGAATTCCATTTACAAAAAGAATGATATCTGGTCGTTTGTTGTTTCCGTTTTCAATGATGGTGAATTGATTGGCTACAACAAAATCGTTGTTGAATGGATTTTTAAAATCAATCAGCCAAACTCTGTCGCCCCTGTCGTCTCCATCCACCCTTTTTGAAACTGGAATACCTTCGGTAAGCAAACGATGAAATGTTTCGTTGTTCGTCAATAATTCAGGAGATGAAATACGTTGGATTTCTTTGATTGCTTCCTTCTGAGCTTCAAAAGGAATAGTTGGATTTATCCTATTAACTGCTTTTTGTAAACGATTGAGCAATAGTACTTGCTGGTAGTTTTCTCTTTCAGGTTTTATGCCATCTGACGCCAATTCTGGACCATAAATATAATTATAGCCCAGTTCTTCTAGACGTTGGATTGCTAAATATTCGATGGCGTTTTCAGTAATTTTTGACATACTATGTATTTGCTATAGACATAAAATACTGGTATCCTAAACCCGATGCCATAGCTAGTCCAAAACTAAGCAGCGTTCCAATAAGGATATATTCTGTTAATTTTCTATCGCCAGCTTTTGACAAATCGCTAAAACGAAAAACAGATTTTGCTGCCAGTAAAAACCCGATGCCTTCCCAAAAATTTAATAGAATAAATCCGAAAATAAAAAGTCTTTCCAACATTCCTATATAAGCTCCTGCATTTACCAATGAATTATTTTCTTTGATGGTGTTTACATCCCATTTTGACACTAGTACTTTCATTATAACGGATGAAACTACTGTGACCAATAACAAGAAGGTAATTAGACCTAATGTAGCTGTTGAAAAAAGAAGCTCTGTATTGATATAGTAGGGAACATATATATAAACGATACCTGCAATTACCAGCATATGTGCTGATTGATCTGCAAAGAAGAGGTATCGTTCATTAAAGCGATTTCTTAGTTTTATTTTAATTAAGTCAATAATGAAATGAGAGAATAGCAGCAATATTATACCCCATACATACTTTAAGTTGAATTGCAGTACAGTAAGCAAGGTGATAGCATGAATACCAATGTGCCAGTATAAATACTTTGATTTATACTTTTTTTCCTCTTTGTCTTTTACCCAATTGGCTGGTTGTAATAAAAAGTCACCTATGAGGTGTGCTAACACTAATTTAATTATAAAATCTATCATAAGGTTTGGATATTTTTTTTATAATATTCATTCATTTTAATAATTTCATCGTAACCACCTCTTTTTAAACCTCTACTGATATTACTTTGTTTCATACCCAGTATTGTTGCTAGTTCTTTTTGGTTCATTTCCGGATTTTCAATAGCTGTTTTAATAATAAATGCTGAAGTTGGTGACCAGCCGTCTATGGTTAATGAGGCTAATTCAAACATCAAATTCAAGGTTTGGTTTAACTCGTTACTTGGTGTATTAATGGCTAAGGCTTGCTTTTTTAGTTGTTCAAAGCATTCTCCAGACCTGATAAAAGCACTGCCATTTGATTCTGTAATTTTAGCAGCTGCATATGTTTTTTCGCCTACTCCTATCGCTATACGAATGTCTAGTTCTTTGAATTGCTTGATTGTCGCTTTTAATACTACTACTGCTTCCAAGGCATATTCCGGGCTAACTTCTAATTGAAAGCTATCGCCGCGGAATATTTCCCATTTTTGGGGTTCTTTACCATATTTGGCTAGCGTTTCTTTTAACTCATGGAGCCATAATTGTGTGTCTATAGCTCTAGAGTTAACGATATCTCCTGTAATAATACTTACCATAACTTCCTTTTTTTCTTTAAAAATATGCGCTTTTTTCGATATAACCAAAAATATGCGCTTAAAGTGATATAAATATAGATATGCGCTTAAAGTGATATATTATTGTTCTTATAACTCAATAAGCTTAAAAATCTTTGTTCCATACAGGTAAAGTGCCATGTACCCGGAAATAATCTTGCATCAATTGACCTTCTACATAAGCAGGTAAATCTTGATTATTTTTATCAAAGGTTACATACCAATAGATATCTAAAGCATCTATTTCTTCTAAGGCTATTTTGTTTTCAAAAAACAATTGACGTTTTACACCACCTTGAATATTGTTCAAGAGTTTTTTAAGTAATTGTGACTTAAACTGACCATTTTGCAGCATGGAACCCGACATTCCAATATAAACCAAATCTACCTTACCTTTAGCTAATCTAAGAATGTAATACACCTCAGGGAGTTCGGGTACTGCTGCACTTACTTTACTTAAGTGATCGCCTTTTTTAAAGAAGAAGTGACCGTTGTTTTTATATTTTTTTAATTGATCAAACATCGTATAAGCATTATAATTCTACCGTTACGGCACCGCTCATTAACTTCGGTAGCAAAGTATCTCGCAATGCCGTGAGGGTGCGGATTTGGGACTGGTTAATTACTTGCTTTTTAAAGAGTGGTTCTATTTTAACCGTTAAATTTTCGATAACACTATCTGAAACATGCGGGCATTGAAAATCATAAATTGTATTAGGGTCGATTCTTTGGTGGCTTCCACTAGTGCCACCAACTCCTGAGGCTATTTCATTGTAGTTTTCGTTTAAATTGAGCCAACCATATAAAAAATATAAATGTTCTTTCTTTTTAGGTAAAACAACTTGAAATTCTGTCGAGCAGATTGAGTTTTGTTCTACTTCATCTTGAAGAAGCCAAACCCTTTTATCTTTATGAGGATTCAATTTTGAAAAGAGAATACAATACTCGGGCACCTTGTACTTATTACTTTGAATTTCCAAACCAAGTTCTTTAACTGGATTTTTTCCATTGTCAAAAGAAGGAATGCTAAAATGAAAATAGAGCGTTGATTGATTTTTTTGAGGATGAATGGAATCTTTAAAATGTAAAGCATAGTCAGAAACCTTCCCCATTTCCCACTCTTCCTTCTCCTCTTCCACAAACCACTGTCTAAACAGCGTTTCGGCCATTTTTTCTAAGGTGGTGTTTTGGCGGTGCAGCAGGTCTATTTTGTTATCGAGACTGGAGAGGACAGAGGCGATGGCGGTTTGTTCGGGGAGAGGGGGCAAGGAAAATTCTAAAGCTTCTATATCACTTGGTTTTAACGAAGGATATGTTGATGTAGAAGCTTCTGCAATTGAATGCAAATATTCAGTTGTTGATTCTTGTGAAAGTAAATAATACAAAAATTTTGGTTCTATAGCTTCTTTTTTGCACGTAATAACAACAAAACCTGTTGATACAACTAAACTCTCTTTTGGGTTTTCAATAAATCCATAATGTAATTGATTTGGGCGAACAGAAGAATAGATAATGTCACCATTTTGCACTAAACGTTTTGCTCTACTTGGAGCTTCGTTTAATTTGTATGCTTGTAATTCTTCAATTCTGTTTCGAGTAATTGAACCTGTGTCTAGATACTGAATCTCTGTATAGGGATAATCACGGCCGATACTTTGTCTATTTGTATAGATTAAATCACCTAAAGTTATTTCTTTCCACTCACTCATTGTTATCCTTCTTTTTAGATTTTAACTTCTTGGTTTGATGGGTATTTTCTAATTTTTTGATACTGTCTGCCACCGGCAGGTTTTCGGGCATGTTGCCACCCAGTTCCTGTATGGTTTTGCGTACTTTTTTGCCTACTTCGTAATGGGTTTGGTTGGCTTTTTGTTTGCCTTTGGTGTTTTCCCGTCTTAGTTTTTCTTCGGTTTGCGTAGCACGGAAGAGGTTGGCTGCCAGTTCGGTACTGCCCATGTGGTCTAGTATTTGCTGGCTTTTCTTTAATCCTTTCTTTTTGTGTATGGCTTTGGCATCCAGACCACCGTATAAGCCCATATACCCATGGTTTTGAAAAATAGCGTAATCCAACGGCTCTATCACACCGGCATCTTTGGCAGCGGCCGCCAGTTGAATGTTGTGCTTTGCCATTTCGTTCCGCAGAAACAATCGTTTATCATTTTCGGTACTCAGTCGGTTGTACTCATCCATTTGCCGTATTTCCTGCAGTCGGGTTTGCACGGCAAAATAGGTTTGACCCAACGCCACTACTTCTTTAGATGGGTCGGCATTTTGGACAATGAGATAACAGGCGTACCGAGAGAGTTTATAACTAGACATTTCCCTTACCGCTCCCGAACCAATATACACCATCTCGTTGAACTCAACGATATGGTTATCGACTGGCTGACTACTGTTTTTACAGGCTTCTTTGGCTTTTGTTATTACCGAAGTAAAATTTCTGAAATCTGCATATTCAAGAACCTTGGATAGTTGTCTTGCCATCCAGTATTCATTACCTTTTTCATCGGTTTGCTTGATTTGCTCAAATATGGATGCGGTATTTTTAGATAATTCTTTTGCCATATTTCTAAAATTTAATTTTCAGTAGGTTAGCTGCAATTGTTTCATTGAGTTTTGCTTCTTCTTTCAATTGTTCTTCCAGTTCTGCTTTTAAAGCTGTAAAGCGTTCTTTAAAATCAAAGTCATCTTCATCATCGGGTAAGCCCACATAACGCCCTGGCGTTAATACATAATCCAACTCTTTAACTTTACTTATCGGGGCTGATACACAGAAGCCTGCAATGTCATCATAGGTTCCATCAGGGTTTCTCCAATTGTGGTAAGTGCTGGTGATTTTGTCTATATCTTCCTTTGAAAGTTCGCGGGTTCTGCGGTTTATCAAATGACCAAGGTTTCGGGCATCAATAAATAAAATTGCATTGCTGCGGTCTCTGAATTTTCCGTTTTTTCTGTTTCTGCTCATAAACCATAAGGCAGCAGGAATTTGTGTATTTAAAAATAGTTTAGCAGGTAAGTTTACAATGCAATCAATCAAACCATTTTCTACCAATGCTTTTCTTATGTCGCCTTCTCCTGATGTTTTAGAAGTCAAAGCTCCTTTTGCCAACACTACACCTGCTTGTCCGCTTGGTGCTAAGTGGTAAATAAAATGCTGCATCCAAGCAAAGTTGGCATTGCCTGTTGGCGGTGTTCCGTATTGCCAACGTCCATCGGTTCGCATTAAATCACCGCCCCAATCACTAACGTTAAATGGTGGATTGGCAATGATGTAATCTGCTTTCAGGTCTTTGTGTGTATCGTTCAAAAAAGAACCTTCGTTGTTCCATTTAACTTGAGAGCTGTCAATACCCCGAATAGCCAAGTTCATTTTAGCCAGTCGCCAAGTGGTTTGGTTACTCTCCTGTCCGTAAATAGAGATGTCGTTTACTTTTCCCTGGTGTTCTATCACCAGTTTTTCAGATTGTACGAACATTCCACCCGATCCGCAGCAAGGGTCAAACACCCTGCCATTGTATGGTTCAAGCATTTTTACAAGCAGCTCTACTATACTTCTAGGTGTATAAAACTGTCCACCTTGTTTACCTTCCGCTAAGGCAAACTCGCCTAAGAAATATTCAAAAACGTGTCCGAGCACATCGGCACTTCTTGCTTTGGCATCACCTAAGGCGATGTTTCCAACAAGGTCAATCAGTTCGCCCAAACTGGTCGGGTCGAGATTTTGTCGGGCAAATACTTTTGGTAACACCCCTTTCAAGGAAGCGTTTTCTTTTTCAATCGCATCCATGGCATCGTCAACAAACTTTCCAATTTCAGGTTGTTTCGCTTTCGATTGCAAATAAGACCAACGAGCATCCTGAGGAACAAAGAATACATTTTCTGCTTTGTATTCATCTTTATCTTCGGGGTCAGCGCCCTGTGTTTCTTCTGCTTTTAGTTGTGCATATAATTCTTCAAAGGCATCTGAAATATATTTCAAAAAGATAAGACCAAGTACAACATGTTTATATTCAGCTGCATCAATATTTTTACGGAGTTTATCTGCTGCTTTCCAAAGTTGTTTTTCTAGAGGCTCCTCTTTTGCGGTGGTATTCTTTTTTGCCATTCTAATTGGTACGTATTTTTTGTTATTAGCTGACTGCTAATTTAAGTTTTTAATTGTAATGAATTATATTGGTATAAATGATTATGGTATATTTCTTTGAATTATTCTATTTAATAATAACCCTTGTTTATGTTAATTTAAAGATGTTTTTTTTAAGTAATTTCATGCTATTCAGTTTATGTCATTTTTTTAGTGATTAAATTTAAAAATGTAAATATTTTAGTATATACACCCAAAAGAGTATAATATTCTTTATTCCAAGAAAGTTTTAGAAATTTTTTTAATACAATTTTGAGGGAGTTCTAATATAGGAATTTTTAGTTGCTCTTTCATAATCAAGGCTTTATTTTTTCATCTTTTATCCACCGCTTCTTTATCGAAAGCGATGAGGTTACACATATTACGGAGTCTGGATCGGACACGGTTACCGTAATAGTCCTCTAACTCGTTGGCGAAGATGTTGGTAGTGATGTGGGTTTTGCTTCGACCCCGCTCAGCAACCTCTATTGATTTTTTAAAAATATCATAACGTGAGAGTAATATCTCTGCCTCGATGTTACATTTGTTTCATAGTGTTTGAGATTTCTTTCAGTACCGATGTTGTCAAATGCAATATTTCTTCGGGTGTGTTGCATGGGGATTCCTTTGCTGTAGCGTTGGATAATTTCGTAACCGTCTTGGATAAATTCAAAGCTGACTTCTCTGGAAGTGGTTAAAAGGAATTTCTTTTCAGGAACTGCTATAAATTTCATCAGTTCCAGCAAGCTTGTTTTTTCGCAGCCGATGGGTTCGGAAAGCGTGATACTTATAGCGTATTAAAAGAAAAACTCTCTAGGAAGCTTTTTTGATTTATGGGCGTAGCAACATCTGAATAAATTAGATGCCTCTATTCAGACTATAAATTCAACAGCACTTGCTCAGGATCTTTACCTCCAAAAATAATGGAGATTGGGTTTTCCAGCATCTCTTTTACTGTTTTTAAAAACCCTACTGATTCTCTACCATCAATAATTCTGTGGTCGTAACTTAATGCTACGTACATCATTGGTCGTATTACCACTTTTCCTTCAATGGCAACAGGCCGTTCAATAATATTATGCATTCCCAAAATAGCGCTTTGAGGCGGGTTAATAATTGGTGTACTCATCATTGAACCAAAAACACCACCATTTGTAATTGTGAATGTTCCGCCTGTCATTTCTTCTAAAGTGATTTTATTATCACGGGCTTTTGTGGAAAGATCTTTTATTGCAATTTCAATTTGTGAAAAGCTCATTTGTTCTGCATTACGAATTACAGGAACCATCAACCCTTTTGGAGCACTAACGGCAATTCCTATATCTGCATATTTGTGATAAATAATTTCATCTCCTTCAATCATAGCATTTACAGTAGGAAATAAATTTAATGCTTCAGTAACTGCTTTTGTGAAGAAACTCATGAAACCTAAATTTGTACCATATGTTTCTTTAAACTTGTCTTTATATTTTGTGCGAATTACAAAAATTGCGCTCATATCTATTTCATTAAAGGTAGTTAACATCGCTGTTTCGTTTTTAACAGCCACTAATCGTTGCGCTAACTTTTTCCGTAAAGGGGACATTTTGGAGTGCTCTGTTTCTCTCATTCCTGAAGATACTACAGCAGATGACGAATTAAAACCGGCTGATAATAAATTTAAAACATCTGCTTTCATAATACGGCCATCTCTACCTGTCCCTATTATTTTATTGGCAGAGATTTTATTTTCCTCCATTATTTTTTTGGCCAATGGTGTTGAATTTTTTTTAGTAAATGTAATTTCTCCACTATTACTCTCCAAAAATTTTTGGCTGCTATTTTCATGCTTATCCGGTGTTTTTACATCAGTCTCTTCAACGAGCTTTTTCTTGGAATCAATGACTTTTTTAACATCCGGCTTAACACTCGTATCAATTGAACAAATTACTTCTCCAACATCTACAGTATCTCCTTCGGCAGCAAAAATTTTAATAGTACCAGCTTCTTCTGCGTTAATGGTTAAGGTAGCTTTGTCAGAATCAATCTCAGCAATTTCTTCATCTTTCTCTACAAATTCTCCATCTTCTTTTAACCAACGGGCAATCACCACTTCTGTAATTGATTCGCCCGGACTCGGTACTTTCATTTCTATAATTGCCATATTGTTATTTTTTTAGGATGAAGAATCAAAATTAGTATTGTTTCTTGAATCAAATATTTTGAGTTCATTTAGTTATCATTTTAAAAAAACGCTATCGATAATATTTTGTTGTTGTCGGGCGTGCATTTTACTATAACCTGTTGCCGGACTTGCACTTTCATCTCTCCCTATATATTTCAATTGTACTTCGCGAAAAGTTCGGTAAATAAATGTCCAAGCTCCCATGTTTTCAGGTTCTTCCTGTGCCCACACATATTCTTTTGCATTTTTGTATTTTGCTATTATCTCCTTTAATTGGATGATAGGGAAAGGGTACAACTGTTCTATTCGTACAATGGCGAGATGATCATTTCCTGTTTTTAATTTAGCTTCCATTAAATCGTAATAAATTTTTCCTGAACAGAATACAATTTTCTGAACCGTTTTTGCTTTAGCTGTGGAACCTGTCCTGAGCGAAGTAGAGGGATCATCAATTACTTCCTGAAATCCACCAGAGGTAAAATCTTTTACTGAAGAAACACATGTTGGATATCGCAATAATTTTTTTGGAGTAAAACAAATTAATGGTTTGCGGAAATCTCGTTTCAACTGTCTGCGCAAAACATGGAATTGATTTGCCGGTGTGGTGCAATTAACAAGCTGTATGTTATTTTCAGCACATTGTTGTAAAAAGCGTTCAATATGTGCGCTTGAATGTTCTGGCCCCATCCCTTCATAACCATGTGGCAACAATAAAACCAAGCCATTCATTCTTCTCCATTTATATTCTGCTGAAGTTATATACTGATCAATAATTATTTGTGCTCCATTATAAAAATCGCCAAACTGCGCTTCCCAGATAGTTAATGAATTTGGTGTTGTAAGTGCATAGCCCAATTCAAAACCCAATACACCATATTCAGAAAGTAATGAATTGTAGATATTCAATTTTCCTTTTGCACCTATATTATTAAGAGGAACATATTCTTCTTCTGAATCTTCAACTTTTACGACCGCATGGCGGTGTGAAAATGTACCACGCTCCACATCCTGTCCGCTGAAACGAACATTGTGCCCTTCATTCATCAATGTTGCATACGCCATTAATTCAGCCATTGCCCAATCGTAATTATCATTTGTGATCATCGAAATACGATTTTTAAATAACTTTTGAATTTTATTAAAAAACTTCTTTTCTTTTGGCAATTCAGAAATTTTTTGGGCGGTTTCTAAAAACAGTTTTTTATCAATGGCTGTTTCAGGTGATTTTTCAAAATCTTTGGAAACAGCTGTTCTTAAACCAGTCCAGGATCCATGGAAAAAAGACGAAATTGACACTTTTTCTTTTAATTTTGCTTCGTCTAATTTTTCCTGAAGTAAATCTTTAAATTTTTTCTCCATTTCTTTTACAAGATCATCTCCAATAATACCTTGAGAAATTAATTGTTTGCTGTAAATTTCTTTTGGATTGGGATGCTTCTCAATTGCCTTATACAATAATGGTTGGGTGAAACGGGGTTCATCTCCTTCATTATGACCATATTTGCGATAACATAAAACATCAATAAAAACATCACGATGAAATTGTTGGCGGAACTCTACTGCTAACTGTGAAACATAAACTAATGCTTCAACATCATCACCATTAACATGAAAAACCGGGGATAAAACCACTTTTGCAATATCTGTACAATAGGTACTGGAACGACCATCCAGATAATTGGTAGTAAACCCGACTTGATTGTTGATAACAAAATGAATAGTTCCGCCCGTTTTAAAACCGTCTAACTGGCTCATCTGTATTACTTCATAAACGATTCCCTGCCCTGCCAATGCCGCATCGCCATGAATTAAAATCGGACAAACTTTATTGTAATCATTATGGTATGCAAAATCAATTTTGGCCCGTGAAATCCCTTCTACTACAGCATCAACAGTTTCTAAATGCGATGGATTAGGAGCTAAACTTAAATAAACTTTTTTTCCATTCTTGCTCAATCTTTCATTGGAATAACCCAAGTGATATTTTACATCACCATCGAATAAAGAATCTTCGTTTTCGATTCCTTCAAATTCAGTAAAAACATCTTTATATGTTTTGTTTAAAATATTTACCAAGATATTTAATCGACCACGATGCGCCATCCCAATCACAAAATCTTCAGCTCCCATATCAGCACCTTTTTCACAAACAGCATCCAAAGCGGGAATTATTGCCTCTGCTCCTTCTAATGAAAATCGTTTTTGCCCCACAAATTTGGTGTGTAAAAAATTTTCAAAGACAACTGCTTTATTCAATTTATTTAAAATCTCTTTCTTCTCATCCTCCGAATATGCCGGTGTATTTAAGGAACTCTCCATTTTTTTCTGAAACCATTCGATAATTTCAGGAGTACGAATATACATATATTCTGCACCAATGGATTGACAATAGGTTTGTTGTAAATGGGCAATAATATCTTTCAATTTTGCCAATCCAATTCCAATTTGAGTTCCTGCTTGAAATACAGTTTCCAAATCAGATTGGCTTAATCCAAAATTTTCTATATCAAGAGTAGGGGTGTATTTTCTGCGTACACGAACAGGATTTGTTTTAGTAAATAAATGACCACGCGAGCGATAACCGTTGATAAGGTCAATAACCTTAAATTCTTTATCGAAACCTTCAGGCATATCGGTATCGTAGTTTTTTCTCGCAAACTCAAATCCTTCGAAAAAATTTCTCCAATCTTCACCAACTGTTTCAGGCTTATTCAGATATTGCTGATAGTAGTCATCAATAACTTTTCCGTCAGCATTACTCAAATAGGAATAATTATCCATGTTTTAATTTTTATAATATGCATCCAAGATAAAAAATATGTAGGGATTTAGTTCATAATTTTAGACGATTATTTCATCTGCTAAGATTGGTTATAGTAAATTTTCGACAATGAACTGTCCTGAGGCAGAACCATCGGAGTATTCAACTGAACAATAATCTTTTATCATTTTATGAAAACCTTAGGTTTTTAAATTTTCCTCTAAACTCTGGGGTAGAACCTTGGGAAATTCTTTAGATTAATTCTTAAATTTCTTAAACATGATATAATGCTCTCCAACATATTGCAATTCAAACAACTCTCCTATGGTTTGAAATCCTAATTTTTGGTAAAAGTTTAAAGCAATTATTCTAGCATTGAACCAAAGTATTTCGGCCTTCTTATCCTTTAAAAATTCTATAATTGATTGCAATAAAACACTTCCATATCCCTTTCCTTGATATGCTGATAAAGTTGCCATTCCCCTTAATTGATATTGATTTCCGCTGAATAATTGATTGGATGATTTTAAAACGGTAGCAACTGACACTAATTTATTCTCGATAAAAAAACCAAAATGAGTAGTAGACTCATCAAAATCACCAGGAAACTCATAAGGCAATGGTATATTTTCACGCAATACTTTTTTACGAATTTCAAAAGTGTCTTCTGGTTTTATAATTTTAACAGTCATTGTCAAGTTTGTATATTTGTTAAAAACATTACAAAGATGAATAATATTACGATAAAAATAATTCCAAAAGAAGAAATTTTAAGCATCCTACCATTATTAAAAACTTTAAACACAACCACCCCTGATTCTATTTTAACAGAACGATTATTGGCGATGGTTAATGAGAATTATGAATGTGTTGGAATGTATGATGGAGAAGATTTAATTGGGATAAGCGGTTTGTGGTATATAACCCGACATTATGTCGGTAAAAGTATTGAACCTGATCATGTGGTGGTTGATAAAAATTATCAAAATCAAGGATTGGGTAAAATGTTATTTGATTGGATTTATGAGCACGCCAAAAGCAAAGGATGTGAGGCGAGCGAATTAAATACCTACGTTCAAAATCGAAAATCGCATAAATTTTATTATAATGAAGGTTATGAAATCTACGGATTTCACTTTGTAAAAATCTTGCGTGAAGACCAATTGTTTTATTGATAATTTATTTGCAAATTTTAATTGCATTTATATATTTGCAGCACTTTTGCGGGAGTAGCTCAGTTGGTAGAGCTCCAGCCTTCCAAGCTGGTTGTCGCGAGTTCGAGCCTCGTCTCCCGCTCTAAAAATCTCAAACTTTTTGTTTGGGATTTTTTTATTTTAATTCAAAACTAACATTGACTTTCCCATAAATAACAATTTCTCCAATAGCAATCGTTTCTGTTCCAGAAAAAGCGGTTACGGCTTCATTCATCATCATTTTTGTATTATAAACCGGATATGTAGCGACATTAATTTCTGATATATGAATTGCTTTTCCAATAGTTTGTCTTAATTCACCTACATATTCTAAAGCTTTCAATTGAGCGTTTTGTATCGCTAATTTACGGGCATTTGATTGGTGTTTTTCTATTTCTGTTGATGCAAATTGAATTCCGTCAATTCTATTAATACCGCTTTCTAACAAACCTTGTATCAAGTTTTCATATTTGGTTAAATCTTTCAAAACAATATCAATAGATTGATTTGCTGTAAAATTATACTCTTTTGTACTGTAGTCATATACCTTGTTCAAATTCAGGTATTGTGTTGCTATATCTTTTGAATCAATTTTCATTTTTCTAAGAAATTTTATCACTGTATTTACACTGATATCATGTCTTTTTTTGGCTTCAGCAGCAGTTTTAGCAATTTCTTCTACCCTAACTTTAATAATTACATAATCTGGAATTACTTTCAAAGTACTTTCACCAACCACTGAAATCATCGGTTTTGTGTCGGTCATTTGGGCGATAGAACTAAAGGAAATTAAAAAAACGAAAAGTATGAATGTTGTTTTCATATGTAGATATTTAATTATTTTTAATGGTCATATGGAATACGCCTGTTTGATTAAAATTTCTTCATCAAAGTTTGTGTTTTTGCAAACATGGCTATTTCATATGTAGATAATTTATTGTTTTTTTATTTGTTATCCCGATATATCGGGACAGGTTATGGAATACGTCAGTTTGATATTAGATTTTCATTGGTATTTGCGTTTACGTCAAACATGGCTATTTCATAGAATTATATTTTTAGATTAAATGAACTTTTCAAGAATAATAC
This sequence comes from Flavobacteriaceae bacterium, assembly GCA_030683815.1. Classification (GTDB taxonomy): domain Bacteria; phylum Bacteroidota; class Bacteroidia; order Flavobacteriales; family Flavobacteriaceae; genus JAGXRT01. The sequence continues at coordinate 15,890 of JAUXPJ010000020.1, read as the reverse complement.
CAAACTAAATTTTACCTGTTTTTTCTAGAATGAATAAAATTAAAATCGGTAGGGATGAGAGTGTGATAACCAATGTATTTTCATCCCATAAATACGGACTTAATAGTAAAGTGAGTCCATAACCCGCAACGGCTCCTCCTAAATGTGCTGCATGACCGATATTTCCCAATTGTTTTTTCATTCCATAAATAGAAAATAACAAATATAAAATTCCGAAAATATACCCTTTTATAGGAATTGGAAGCGGAAAAATATATAAAGTCATTTCCGGATAATATAAAATAGACGCATAAATAATTCCCATTACAGCTCCAGAAGCTCCAACCGCACTGTAATAAGGTTCATTTTTATGTACATATAAAGTATATAAACTTCCTGCTAATAAACTTCCGAAATAAATAATCATGAAATTAAAGTTACCTCCTTCCATCATCACAAATTTGCCAAATAAATACAAAGCATACATATTTAAAATGAGGTGTAACCAATCTGCATGAAGAAAACCAGAGGTAAACATTCTATACTTTTCTCCTTTATTGATGTTTAATATTTGGAATTTATATCGATTAAAAAAATGCAAATCTTTAAAGCCCTTTATAGAAACCAACACATTTGCAACAATGACAATAATTAATAATACATTCATTTTGATAATTTTTATTTCAAAGATAAAATTAAGTGCGATATTTGCAGCCTATAAATGATGTATTTAATTTCCTACATAATACTGTATCCAATCATCATGTTGATGTCACGATTGCCTTTTTGGGTAATTTATTGCATCTCTGATATTCTTTATTTTTTCACTTATTATATTATTGGATATCGTAAAAAAGTAGTTTTTGACAACTTGCGATTGGTATTTCCTGAGAAATCGGAAAAAGAAATTACTAAAATTGCCAAAGATTCTTATCTTCATTTTGGTGATATTTTGATGGAAACCATTAAAGCCTTTTCAATGTCTGACAGAGAATTTGCCAAACGTTATCGTTTTTTAAATTTGGATATTTTTGAAGCCCAATTCAAGAAAAACAAAAGCGTCGCAATGATTGGTTCTCACTATGGTAATTGGGAATGGTTTATTCATGTGGCACAATATACATCACACACAATTTATGGTACTTATAATACTATTATGAATCCCTATTTTGACGAGTTGATTCGCAAATCTAGAGAAAGATTTGGAGGAGTTTTGGTACCGACTAACGAAACTATTCCTACCATCATACAAAATACAGAAAATCAAAAATTAAGTATTTACGGCTTGTTAAGTGACCAATCACCCATGGTTCAAAAAGCGATTTATTGGAATAAATTTATGGGAGTTAAAGTACCGATTCATACAGGTGCTGAAGTACTCGCAAAAAAATATAATTTAGCTGTTGTATATTTTAGTGTAGAACAAATAAAACGTGGTTATTACGAAATTACTCTTAAGACTTTAGCTGATGATCCCTCAACTTTTAAGAACTATGAAATCACAGATCAGTTCTTAAAATTAGTTGAAGAGCAAATTAAAAGAAAACCATCGCTTTATTTTTGGACTCACAGACGTTGGAAACACAAAGATAAAGCGCCTCTCAATTAAACCACTTTTTAACTAAATCTTCTTCTATTTTCACTCCACTTTTGTGTACAAATTCGTTATTTAAAGAGTGATAATTATAATCTTCTTTCCAAGTTTCAAAATTTTCAGCAGTTAATTGGATGCTTTCACAAACAAATTCAACTTCTTCATTGGTGATGGTTGGATGAATTGACATCCGAATCCACCCCGGTCTATCAATAAAACAACCTTCCATTATTTGATTCTCGATTACTTTAGATGATTGAATATCAACATGTAAAAGAAAATGTCCATAAGTTCCGGCACAAGAACAACCTCCTCTTGTTTGAATTCCAAAACGGTCATTCAAAAGTTTGACAATCAAATTATAATGCGCATTATCAATAAAGAAAGAAAAAATACCCAATCGGTGTTTGTGTTGTTCTGCCAATAAATGAAGATTTGGAATGCCCGATAATCGTTCAAAAACTATTTTGTTAATTTCATCTTCACGTTCTCCAATTTTTTGCGGATCCATTGCTTCCTTTAACTGTATTGCCAAGGCAATTTTAATGGTTTGTAAAAATCCGGGAGTTCCGCCATCTTCACGAGTTTCAATATCTTCAATATAATCTCTATCTCCCCACGGATTGGTATAATTTACGGTTCCTCCACCAGGATTATCCGGAATCATATTATGGTATAAATTCTTATTAAAAATTAAGACACCAGAAGTTCCGGGACCTCCCAAAAATTTATGCGGAGAAAAGAAAATAGCATCTAAATAACGATCATCATCCGGATGCATATCAATCGAAACATAAGGGGCTGAACAAGCAAAATCAACAAAACAAACGCCGTTGTATTGATGAATTATTTTAGCAATTTGATGATACTCAGTTTTAATTCCTGTTACATTTGAACAAGCTGTGATTGAGGCAATTTTGATAGGTCTATCTTGATTTTCTTTAACTAACTTTTCAAAACTTTCTAAACAAATTAATCCGGATTCTTGACACGGAATGATGATAACATCTGCAATAGTTTCTAACCAAGACGTCTGATTGGAATGATGTTCCATGTGCGAAATGAACACCAGCGGTTTTAATTCGGGAGGAACTTGCGTGAACGGTTGTAAATTTTCTGCAATTTTAAGTCCCAAAATCCGTTGAAATTTATTGACAACACCTGTCATTCCCGTTCCATAAGTAATTAAAACATCATTTTTATTGGCATTTACATGTTTCTTTATAATCTCTCTGGCTTTGTGATAAGCCAAAGTCATAGCGGCTCCAGTAATAGATGTTTCCGTATGAGTGTTGGCAACGAAAGGACCAAATTCTTCCAACATTTTTTCTTCAATTGGTCTATATAATCTCCCACTGGCAGTCCAATCAGTGTAAATTATTTTTTTTTCTCCAAAAGGAGATTGAAATGTTTGATCAATTCCAATGATATTTTCTCTGAAGGGTTTAAAATATTCTTCTGATGGAGTTAGCGATTTTTTCATCTTTTACACAATATTCTTTAAAGACATTTCTTGAATTTCATACATGATTTTACGGGCTAAAGCATCGGCATTTTCTTGAGAATTGCTTTCTGTATAAATTCTGATAATCGGTTCTGTATTTGATTTTCGAAGGTGAATCCATTCATTTTCAAAATCGATTTTAACACCATCTACTGTGCTAATTTGTTCTGAACCATACATTTTAATGACTTCATTCAAAATCATATCAACATTAACCACAGGCGTTAATTCTATTTTATTTTTACTCATAAAATATTCAGGATATGTATTTCTCAATTCTTTGCAACTCATTTTCATATGCGCCAAATGCGATAAAAATAAGGCAATTCCAACCAAAGAATCACGTCCGTAATGAGACTCCGGATAAATAATTCCGCCGTTTCCTTCGCCGCCAATTACGGCATTGGTAGCTTTCATCATTTCTACCACATTAACTTCTCCAACGGCAGAAGCATTATATTTTCTATTGTGTTTTTCGGTAATATCGCGCAATGCTCTGGAAGATGATAAATTAGAAACGGTATTCCCCGGATTGTTTTTAAGCACATAATCAGCACAAGCAACGAGTGTATATTCTTCACCAAACATGGAACCATCTTCACAAATAAAGGCTAATCGATCTACATCAGGATCAACTGCGATTCCGAGATGTGCATTTTCTTTGACAACCAATGACGAAATTTCTGTTAAATGTTCAGGTAAAGGTTCCGGATTGTGTGGAAACTTCCCGTTTGTTTCACAGTACAGTTTTACATAATTTACTCCAAGTCTGTCCAATAAAGCGGGAACTGCAATTCCGCCCGTTGAATTTACGGCGTCTATCACCACTTTAAATTGTGTTTTTTTGATCGCTTCAACATCAACTAATTTTAATTTTAAAACTTCATCGATGTGTTTTTCTATATAATCAGTTCGTTTTGAAAATTTTCCTAAATCATCAACTTCAGCAAAAATAAAGGATTCTTCTTCTGCAATTTTCAATACTTCTTCTCCATCTTTTGTATTGATAAACTCTCCTTTTTCATTCAATAATTTTAGGGCATTCCACTGCTTCGGATTGTGAGATGCGGTGATGATAATTCCGCCCTGCGCTTTTTCAAGAGCCACGGCAACTTCAACAGTTGGTGTTGTTGATAAACCTAAATCAAGCACATCAATTCCCAATCCGATTAAAGTTTCTGAAACCAATCCGCTGATCATTTTACCGGAAATCCGAGCATCTCTTCCGATTATAACTCTTATTCTCTCATTATTATTGCGTTGTTTTAACCAAAAGCCAAAAGCTGATGTAAACTTTACGGTATCAAGAGGAGTTAAATTTTCTCCTACTTTATGGCCTATGGTACCTCTTATTCCTGATATTGATTTTATTAGAGTCATTCCAGTCTATTTTTTATCAAAGATACTTTTATATGTAAAAATCAACAAAAAAACGCCGCTAATTTCTTAACGGCGTTCTATTTATTTGGAATCAAAAAAAATTATTTTTTCTTGGCGTCCATTTTTTTCTTTAAATCAGCTAAATCAGAGATGTCTCCTAATGTTGTTTTCTCTGAAGCAGTTTCAGCTTTTTGATTGGCAACTTTTACATTTTTCTCTTCTTGCTCTTTGTAAACAGCCGTATGTGATACAACAATTCTTCTGTATTCTTTGTTAAATTCTAATACTTTAAAAGTTGCTTTATCACCTTTACCAAGTTTTCCACCTTCTTCTTTTTCCATTTGGCGACCCGGTAAAAAAGCTTCAATACCATCTCCTAAGATTACGATAGCTCCTTTATCTGTTTTTTCTTTTACAGTTCCTTCGTGAACAGAATCAACAGTATAAGTATTTTCGTGAGCTTCCCAAGGATTATCTTCAGTGTGTTTGTGTCCTAAATTTAATTTGCGGCCTTCAACATCTAATTCTAAAACTTGAACTTCTAATTTATCAGCTATTTTAACAAAATCTGATGGATGTTTGATTTTTTCAGTCCAAGAAAGATCTGAAATATAAACTAAACCATCAATTCCTTCTTCTAACTCAACAAATACTCCGAAATTAGTGTAATTTCTTACAGTTCCGGTGTGAGTTGAACCTACTGGATATTTTTCAGCGATATTTGACCATGGATCCGGGTGTAATTGCTTCATTCCTAAAGACATTTTACGACCTTCTCTATCTAAAGTTAAGATTACCGCTTCAACATCATCACCCACTTTTACAAAATCCTGAGCAGAACGTAAGTGAGTTGACCATGACATTTCAGAAACGTGAATTAATCCTTCAACACCGTTTGCAACTTCAATAAATGCACCGTAATCAGCAATTACAACAACTTTACCTTTTACTTTATCACCAACAGCAATGTTAGCATCTAAAGCATCCCAAGGATGCGCTTGTAATTGTTTTAAACCTAATTGGATTCTTGTTTTTTCATCATCAAAATCAAGAATTACCACATTTAATTTTTGGTCTAATTCTAACACTTCACTTGGGTGATTAATTCTACTCCAAGAAAGATCAGTGATGTGAATTAATCCATCAACACCGCCTAAATCAATAAACACACCATAAGAAGTAATGTTTTTAACAACACCTTCCAACACTTGTCCTTTTTCTAATTGACCAATAATTTCTTTCTTTTGTGATTCAATATCCGCCTCAATAAGTGCTTTGTGAGATACCACTACGTTTTTAAACTCATGATTGATTTTCACCACTTTGAATTCCATAGTTTTCTCTACATATTGATCGTAATCTCTAATTGGTTTCACATCAATTTGTGATCCTGGCAAGAATGCTTCAATTCCGAAAACATCTACAATCATACCACCACGAGTTCTGCATTTTACAAAACCATTAACTATTTCACCGTTATCATGTGCATGAATAACTCTATCCCATGCTTTGATAACTCTTGCTTTTTTGTGAGAAAGTACTAATTGACCGTATGAATCTTCGCGCTTGTCAACTAAAACTTCCACTTTATCACCTACTTTAAGGTGTGGATTGTAACGAAATTCATTTAAAGTAATTACCCCTTCTGATTTTGAATTGATATCGATAATTGCTTCACGGTCAGTCATTCTCATAACGATACCTTCAATTACTTCATTCTCATTCACAAAACCGATTGTTCCAACTAGAGCGTCTTCAAATTCTTTTAGTTTTTGTTCATCAATGGCTTCAATACCTTGTTCGTATTTGTGCCAATCAAAATTTGCTAAAAATTCTTGAGGATTTACTTGTTTTACAGCTGGTTTTACTTCAGGAGTTGCTGTTTCTGTTGATTGAGCTTCTACTTGCTCATCCATGTTTGTTGTTTCTTCAGACATATGCTGATGATTAATGTTTTGTATCTGTCGGCTTTTCAGATTTTTAATGCGATGAAACTTACAGAGTTGTTATATAAATTTCTTTTTTAAACCTTTTAAAATCTGTTATCGCTAAAAGGCGTGCAAATTTACTAAATTAAAATCTATATAACAAAAAGATATTGAATGAATTAATTGGATGAAAATGAAAATAAGAATTCTAATACAAACAACAATTCTGGTATATTAGATGTTGGATTCAATTTTCATATGGTAAGTATGCAAATACAAAAGTGGGTTACTTTTAAATTATGTTTATAAATGATGTGTTGAAAAATATTTTCTGTAATTAAAACTGACATGAATGAAAATAGATGCTATTCTTTGGGATTACGATGGAACTTTAGTAAATTCTGTGCCAAAAAACATTGATATTACTAAACAAATTCTTTCAGTTGTAGCACCAAGACTGACAGGAAAAAATTTACCCGTTTATTTAAAAAGTGAAGAAGCATATCATATAGTAAATCATCAATCTAAAAATTGGCAAGAACTATACACAAATTATTACGGAATGACAGAAAATGAAATAATCGAAGCAGGAACTATGTGGACTGAATATCAACTCAAAAACTCAACTCCGGTAGAATTATTCTCCAAAATTGAGCAAACCATCAATCAAATTCATTTACCCCAAGGAATTTGTTCTCAAAATTCATCTGAAAACATCAACAGAGTTTTAGAAAAAAATAATTTAATCCATAAATTTAAGTCAATTGTCGGGTATGACGATATTCCCGGTAATGCTCAAAAACCTTTTCCGTTTGGAGGTATAAAATGTTTGAAGCAGCTATTTGGAACTGCTCTTGATAAAACTATTTTTTACATTGGAGACCACGAAGGAGATGTCGTGTTTGCCAGGAATATTGAAAAGGAATTATGCAAAAAAAGTAAAGTAATCTCAATAGCAGCAAAATATAGTGGTGCTGACACAAAATTTTGGACTTTCAAACCCGATTTTGAAATTGAAACTCCAACTGATTTACTGGAAATACTAAATAACTACCGATAATAAATAACTGAAAATTAAATAACTGCTGTTATCTGTAGTATCAATATAATTTCTTTATTTATAATACCTCAATGTCACTAGACCTCTTTTTTTAAAAAATAATAAATCCGAATTGTCGAAAAACGAAGATGAATTGTTTAATTTTGATTCCCTAAATTTGATGCAATTGCCGAAAACAAGAATAATATGCAATTTGATTTTTTCCTTTCCAACATTTCAAAATTAAAAAAATTGCCATTAGGCGGATTAGATTCTCAATTTAAAATGGCTCCCGAATTAAGAAAACTTTTTGACAAAGAAAAAATAAAACGATTGAATCCAAAAAAAGCAGCGGTTTTAGTGCTTTTTTATCCAAACCAATCAAATGAAACAATGTTATTATTAACCAAACGGGCAAAATATAACGGAACGCATTCAGCTCAAATAAGTTTCCCGGGGGGAAAACACGAATATGCCGATATTTTAATGAAAAATACCGCATTAAGAGAAACTAATGAAGAAATTGGCATCAACAAAGAAGATGTACATCTTATCAGAACGATTACTGAAGTTTATATTCCGCCAAGTAATTTTTGTGTAACACCTTTTCTTGGTCATATAAATTATCATCCGTTTTTTTACAAAAATGATGAAGTTGAAAATGTGATAGAAGTTAAACTAGCTGATTTAATGAATATTAACAATTTATCAACTATAAAACTTAACACATCTTACGCTAAAAATACGGAGGTTCCATGTTTCAAATTAAATGGAGAAATAGTTTGGGGAGCAACAGCGATGATGTTAAGTGAAATCAATGATTTAATTAAATTATTATAATCCGATTTTCTTATTAAATTTGCAAAGACTAACTTAACTATTTATGCCAATATTTAAACGGAATCCTTTTGGACAAATTTTGCTCTTAAAAAAGTGGTTAATTCGATTTTTTGGCATTATCTCTCATCAACGTTACCGGGGTTTTAATCAGCTAAAAATTGAAGGTTCAGAATTTATTAGAGATTTACCTCCTAATAATGTTTTGTTTGTTTCTAATCATCAAACCTATTTTGCTGATGTTGCAGCCATGATGCACGTATTCAATGCATCGCTTAAAGGACGTGTAGATACCATAAAAAACATAGGATATATTTGGCATCCAAAACTGAATATTTATTTTATAGCCGCTTCTGAAACCATGAAATCTGGTATTTTACCTAAGATTTTTGCCTATGCCGGTTCAGTTTCTATCGACAGAACTTGGAGAAATTCGGGCAAAGAGGTGAATAGACAAGTTAAAATGTCTGATATCAGCAATATTGGTATTGCATTAAATGATGGTTGGGTCATTACCTTTCCTCAAGGAACTACAAAACCTTTTAAGCCAATTAGAAGAGGAACCGTTCACATTATAAAAACTTACAAACCAATTGTTGTTCCAATTGTAATTGACGGATTTAGACGTTCTTTTGATAAAAAAGGATTGTTTTTGAAAAAACGCGGAATTTTACAGTCAATGGTAATCAAAGCTCCACTGGAGATTGACTATGAAAATGAAAAAGTTGAAAGTATCATTGAAAAAATTGAATTTGCTATTGAACAGCATCCATCATTTTTAAAAGTTACACCGCTTGAAGAATATGTTAAAAGTGAAGAAGAACTTAATAAAAAACGTGATTTTTGGCAATCGTATTAAGTAGTTATTTCTCTTATTATTTTTTTCTTTAAAATTCAATCACTTTTTTCTATAAGCATTATCAATAGTTTTTATATCTTTATCGCAAATATTGATAACGATGACTATTACACAACTTAAATACGTCCTAGCTGTTGCTGAATATAGAAATTTCACCATTGCTGCAGAGCATTCTTTTGTTACTCAACCTACTTTAAGTATGCAAATACAAAAGCTTGAAGATGAATTGGAAATCCAAATTTTTAATCGCAATAAAAAACCAATTGCACTTACCGAGATTGGGGAAAAAGTGGTTGAACAGGCCAAAACAATTGTCAATGAAAGCAATCGTTTAGCTGATATAGTTGATCAGCAAAAAGGATTTATCGGCGGCGATTTTAGAGTGGGAATTATTCCAACAATTACGCCTACACTTTTACCGATGTTTCTAAAAACTTTTTTAAAAAAGTATTCAAAAGTCAATTTAATTGTTGAAGAACTTACCACTCAAGAAATTATCAAAAAACTAACCGATGGTCATTTGGATGCTGCTATCGCTGCAACTCCGCTTGAAAATGAAAACATCAAAGAAAAAATTTTGTATTACGAACCATTTGTAAATTTTATTCCTGAAAGTCACCGATTATACAGTAAACAAAAAATTGATCCATCAGAATTAAATCTTAATGACATCCTACTTTTAAGAGATGGACATTGCTTTAAAGACAGCATTATCAATTTATGCAATATTTTACCAAATAACAATAAACCCGGATTTCAATTTCAGAGCGGTAATTTTGAGACACTTATTAAATTATCAAAAGAAAATATGGGTATGACTTTGCTTCCGTATTTAACAACTTTTGATTTAAATGATAGTGATAAAAAATATTTGAGAGAATTTACAACTCCAGTTCCTGCCAGAGCAGTAAGTATTATTCATCATAAATCTCAATTAAAAATGCAATTAATTGAAGCTTTAAAAACTACGATTGATGGAGTTGTAAGAGGGGCAATTGCTTTTCATGATGTCAAAATCATCAGTCCGCTGCAAAAAACAAAAGGAGTTTATTAACTCCTTTTATTTTTTATTTTCTATGATGTGAATACACGAATAAAGTTGTGGTTTGTCTTTGGTAAACTCAAATAACCAAATTCGTAATTCATTTATTTCAAAAGGCAAAAGTCTTTGAACTGCCTTGGACAATTCTCTACAAAATAACTCCACATCGAAACTGACTCTTTCCAGTACTGTTTTAGTGTAATCGTATATTGCTCTTGCCATGGGTTTAATCAAATAAGATTAGTTAAAACTATAACGAAAGTTTTTCTTATTTATTATAAGCCGTTTACTTTTTCTACAAGTGAATTAGCCACAGTTTCCAACTCTTTTCTCACTGAAGAAAAATGCGCTTTTTTATTTTCAATCTTTTTTTGATTAACTTTCTCAATCAATTGATCATACGATGTAAATGCATCTTCTACAACGGCTTGAGATGCTTTGTTATCAGCTTTAGGATTGTACATTTCCCATAAATAAATTGCATCAACAATATCACCTAAAACATAATTAATGTCTTTCTTTAAATTTTTTACGCTTGCCATAGTTTTATTTTTATGGCGCAAATGTAGTACATTTTAATAAATATTTACAGTAAATTTTTAAGAATTTGATAGAAGTAAATAGTTTGCTTTTAAAGTATTAATGATACTGATAATATTAATTTATGTATAAAATATTCAATTGAAAAAATATTTATTTTATAAACAGCTTTGAGTTGATTGTACTATTTTTGCAAAAGAAACTACTCTTAATCTCTCTTGAAATGAAATCATTTATCCAAAATTTACCCAAGTCAGAATTGCATCTTCACATTGAAGGCACTTTTGAACCTGAATTAATGTTCAAAATTGCGCAACGCAATCAGATAAAACTTCCGTATTCATCGGTAGAAGAATTAGCTAAAGCATATCAATTTAGTTGTTTACAAGATTTTTTGGACATCTATTATCAAGGCGCCGGTGTTTTAATCCATGAGCAAGATTTCTACGATTTAACTTATAGTTATCTTACCAAATGTCAAGAACAAAATGTGCGTCACACCGAAATAATGTTTGACCCACAAACACATACAGACAGAGGTATTTCATTTGAAACGGTGATTAACGGCATTTCACGTGCCACAGAAGATGCCAAAAAGAATTTCGGTATAACTTCGTTTTTAATCATGAGTTATTTAAGACATTTATCTGAAGAAGAAGCTTTTAAAACTTTAACAGATTCTTTACCCTTTAAACATAAAATTAAAGCTATCGGATTAGACTCTTCAGAAAAAGGGAATCCTCCATCAAAGTTTCAAAACGTTTTTAAAGCTTCTGTTTTGGAAGGTTATATCCCCTTAGCACACGCCGGTGAAGATGGTAATGCTGATTACGTTTGGGAAGCTATTGATTTATTGGGAATAAAACGAATTGATCACGGAAACAATTCATTACAAGATGAACAATTAGTGACAGAAATTATCAAACGTAATTTGGCTTTAACTATTTGTCCGCTCTCCAATTTAGCTTTAAAAGTGGTTGATGATTTAAAAGATCATCCACTTAAAAAAATGATGGACTTAGGCTTGAAAGTTACTGTAAATTCTGACGATCCGGCTTATTTTGGCGGACAAGTCAACAAAAATTATGAAGCCATTCAGGAAGCATTGAATTTAACCAAAGAAGATATATATCAAATTGCCAAAAACTCTTTTGAATATTCCTTGTTAGAACCCGAAACTAAAAACAAATATTTACAAGAATTAGCAGCATATTTCAAATCAAATGCATAAAAAATCCCGATTTTTTCGGGATTTTTTATTAATCAGTTTTTCTTTTTTCAGCTTGTTTCGCTTTTTTTTCAAGTCTTTTTTCTTTTAAAGATTTCTCAGCCTGTTTTTTAGGGCTATTTTTTGAAGGCGATTTTTCTTTACCCATATTCTTAGTTTTTATTGGTTAATAAAGATACAAAAAATATTATTCTCCTGTATAAGTTACAAAATTTCTTGGTGTTTCGTACAAGGTAATCGTTAATGCTAAATTTATTGCTATTTTTAAACGTAATTTATTCCATATAACTACAGCTATATTTTCAGCTGTCGGATTTAACTTTTTAAACTCCGGGACTTCTTCATTGAGATTTTTGTGATCAAAAGCATCAATAATTTCAGCATTGATCATCTTTTTTAATTCCTTCATATCCATCACAAAACCTGTTTCCGGATGAACAGAACCTTTAACACTCACAATTAATTCGTAATTATGGCCATGAAAGTTTGGGTTGCTGCATTTGCCAAAAACTACAGCATTTCTTGCATCAGTCCAATCACTGTTATATAACTTATGTGCGGCATTAAAATGCGCTTTTCTACTGACTGTTACATTCATAAATTAACTATTTAAATAGTGATAAAAATTGTCAAAAATGATTTTAAACCAAGCTGTATATTGATCTGGATTTTCAAAAATATCCTTTTTTACATCTTCTAAAGTCAGCCATTTATAACGCGCTACTTCATCCTTATTTATTTCAGGATTTTTATCAAAATAACCAATCATGATATGATCCAGCTCGTGTTCTGTCAATCCGTTTTCAAATGGAGCTTTGTAAATAAAAGAAGTAACTTCTCTTAATTCACATACGAATCCCATTTCTTCCTGCAATCTTCTTTTGCCGGCCTCTATATTGCGTTCGCCATTACGTTGATGGCTACAACAAGTATTGGTCCACAATAATGGAGAATGGTATTTTGAAGCTGCACGCTGTTGCAATAGCAATTCACCGGCTTTATTAAATACAAAAACCGAAAAAGCCCTGTGAAGTATTCCTTTTTCATGCGCTTCCATTTTAGGCATCAGTCCTATTTGCTCATCATTTTGATTTACTAAAATTACCAGTTCTTCTGCCATATTTTTTTGATTTTAAACAAATTTACAAATTTTTATGAATTTAAATTTTAAAGTTTTTATAGATCGGTTTTAGAAATCATCAAAATAAATTCATATAATTTTGGAAGTTAGCAGATTGATGTATCTTTGCACCTCAATTAAAAATTCATGAGTTTTTTAAAAGAAATACAACGCAGAAGAACCTTCGGAATTATCTCGCATCCCGATGCCGGTAAAACAACTTTAACCGAAAAGTTATTGTTGTTTGGTGGTGCAATTCAGGAAGCGGGTGCGGTAAAAAGCAATAAAATTAAGAAAGGAGCTACTTCCGATTTTATGGAAATTGAACGGCAGCGTGGAATTTCTGTTTCAACATCCGTATTAGCTTTTGAATATAAAGGAAAGAAAATTAACATATTAGATACTCCAGGTCACAAAGATTTTGCCGAAGATACTTTTAGAACTTTAACGGCTGTTGACAGTGTGATTGTTGTAATTGATGTTGCCAAAGGAGTGGAAGAACAAACCGAAAAATTGGTTGAAGTTTGCAGAATGCGCAATATTCCGATGATTGTTTTTATCAATAAATTAGACCGTGAAGGAAAAGATGCTTTTGATTTGATGGATGAAGTAGAACAAAAACTTGGTTTACGTGTAACTCCACTCAGTTTTCCGATCGGAATGGGCTACGATTTTAAAGGAATCTATAATATTTGGGATAAAAAACTGAATTTATTTTCACCCGATTTAAAGCAAAAAATATCTACAGGTGTTGAATTTACAGATATTGAGAGTTCAGAATTAGAGCATTTAATTGGTAAAAAATCGGCAAAAACATTGCGTGACGAGTTAGAATTAGTTGATGAAGTTTACCCTGAATTTAACAGAGACGAATATTTAAACGGCGATTTACAACCCGTATTCTTTGGCTCTGCTTTAAATAATTTTGGGGTAAATGAATTGCTCGATTGTTTTATTGAAATCGCTCCTACTCCACTTCCTAAAAAGGCAGAAGAACGCCTGATTCGATCTGATGAAAAAACTTTTACCGGATTTGTCTTTAAAATACATGCCAATATGGATCCAAATCACCGGGATCGTCTGGCATTTATTAAAATTGTTTCCGGTATTTTTAAACGAAATGCGCCTTATTTACATGTTCGTCACAATAAAAAATTCAAGTTTTCGAGTCCAAATACTTTCTTTGCCGAGAAAAAAGAGATTGTTGAAGAATCATTCCCCGGTGATATTGTTGGATTACACGATACCGGAAATTTTAAAATTGGAGATACCTTAACCGAAGGTGAAAAAATCAACTTTAGAGGAATTCCAAGTTTTTCTCCTGAACATTTTAGATACATCAACAATGCGGATCCTCTAAAATCTAAACAATTATTTAAAGGAATTGATCAGTTGATGGATGAAGGTGTGGCACAATTATTTACTTTAGATTACAACGGAAGAAAAATTATCGGAACCGTTGGCGCGCTTCAGTATGAAGTAATTCAATACCGTTTAGAACATGAATACGGAGCCAAATGTTCTTATGAAAATATCAATATACACAAGGCTTGCTGGGTTCATCCAGATGATGAAAGAAATGAAGAATTTAAAGAATTTCTCAGAGTAAAGCAACGCTATTTAGCAAAGGATAAACAAAATCAATTAGTATTTTTGGCTGATTCTGCTTTTACTATTCAAATGACACAACAAAAATATCCATCGGTTAAATTACACTTTACCAGTGAATTTGACTCTTTAAAAAAATAATAACATCAATTAAAATATTTACATATGAAATAGCCATGTTTGCAAAAAAACAATTGCGAAGCAATCACTGAACACTGAAACAAATAAAATTTTGTGAAGTAAACTTTGATGAAAATATTTTCATCAAACTGGCTTATTCCATATGACATTATTAAAACAAATAAAATATTCACATATGAAAGACGGATTATACGCATCAATTAAAACATCAAAAGGAACAATTCTCATCAACTTGGAATTTGAGAAAACTCCCGGTACTGTAGGAAATTTTGTGGCTTTGGCTGAAGGAAATTTAGAAAATAAAATGAAACCACAAGGAACTCCTTATTATAACGGATTAAAATTTCACCGTGTTATTGCTGATTTTATGATACAAGGTGGATGTCCGTTAGGAACAGGAACAGGATCTCCTGGTTACAGTTTTGATGATGAATTTCATCCAACATTAAAACACGACAAAGCAGGAATTTTATCGATGGCCAATTCTGGACCTGCTTCTAATGGAAGCCAGTTTTTTATAACTCATGTTGCAACGCCATGGTTAGATAATAAACACACTGTTTTCGGACAAGTTATTGAAGGACAAGATGTTGTTGACACCATCGCTCAAAATGATATTTTAGAAACAATTGAAATTATTAGGGTTGGTGAATTAGCCGAAAAATTTAAAGCTGTTGAAACTTTCAGAACTTTTGAAAAAAGTTTAGAAAAGAGAGCAGAAGCAGTCAAAAAGGAACAAGAAGATTTGTTAGAAAGTGTATCGGCGGGTTATGACCAAACCAATAGCGGATTGCGTTATAAAATCATCCAAAAAGGAAGTGGAAAAAATGCAGAGAAAGGAAAAACAGTTTCTGTTCATTACAAAGGGATGTTGTTAGATGGAAGTATTTTTGATTCGTCCTACTCCAGAAAAGAGCCGATTGAATTTACATTGGGTGTCGGACAAGTAATTAGGGTTTGCTGAAAAAGATTTTTTAAAACTTTAAATTTATTAAGTTTGGTTTTGGTCTATCAAAATTATTGATAGAAAATTCATTGAAAAATAGCCAATAAAAAAAGTCAAATGAATAATCTTTAGATAATTTTATAAT
>JAUXPJ010000023.1 GCA_030683815.1 Flavobacteriaceae bacterium | reverse complement strand
TATGGAAGTTAGAAATGTACGCCTTGGCGATTTAGATTTCGATCGCAAACAACTTCGTGTGGTGCAAGGAAAAGGCAAAAAAGACCGCTATGTGCCATTATCCAGCCATTTAATTCGCGGACTCAAAGCATATCTTGAAGCTGAAAAACCTACTGATTGGATTTTTAACGGACAACCCATGCCCAATCGTTCCGGTGGTGATTTTGATAGTCGGTATTCCCAAAGAGGCGTACAATGGGCCATCAAACAAGTGAGTAAACAAGCCGGCATCAACAAAGAAGTACATGTGCATACCCTTCGTCACTCCTTTGCCACGCATCTGCTCGAAGACGGTATGGACATCATCACACTAAAAAACCTCTTGGGACATGAAAATCTGGAGACCACCATGGAATACCTTCAAATTGCACAATTGCCTACCCAGCACATTTTTAGTCCGCTTGATACCTTGTTTGCCAAATGCAGCCGGACTGTGAAGTAGCCGATGTAGTAAATCGCTTAGGTAAAAATATTGAAGCTATCCCACTCAACTCGTGGCAACTCCGAACACTTTATGCTCTAAAAAAGTGCCGTACTGCTATCTTGGGTGGTCATATTGATGCCTGTGACGATTGTGGAAACCTTACCATTAGCTACAACAGTTGCCGCAACCGACATTGCCCCAAGTGTCAAGGGAAAAACCGGGAAGATTGGATACAAACCAGAGAAGGTGAACTCTTACCTGTGCCGTATTTTCACGTGGTGTTCACTTTGCCTGAAAGTATCAATGCTTTGGCTATACATAACCCAAAGTTGGTGTATGCAATCCTGTTTGAAGCCGTTTGGGAAACCCTCTTCCAATATGGTAAAAACCAAGGCGTACAAATGGGTATGATAGCCATTTTACACACATGGGGACAGAACCTGAGCTTACATCCGCATTTGCATTGTATTGTTCCCGGTGGTGGTATCGATAAGCAGGGCAATTGGAAGAACATTCGAGCTGACGGTAAATTTTTATTTCCTGTCAAATCCTTGTCGAAAGTTTTTAGGGCCAAGTATTGTGAAAAATTAAAAAGCAAAGAGCTTATACAATACGAGAAAATCCGTCAAAAATTATGGCAAAATCCATGGGTGGTATTTGCTAAACGACCCTTTGGAAGTCCTAAATCGGTGGTGGAATATTTGGGAAGATATACCCATAAAATTGCCATAAGTAATCACCGAATCAAAGCCATCGACGACAAGAACGTCACTTTTGATTACAAAGAGTACAAGCAAAACGGAATTAAAAAGCAAATGACCCTGACGCATCAGGAGTTTATTCGTCGATTTGCCTTGCATATTTTGCCTAAAGGATTTGTAAAAATACGGCATTACGGATTTTTAAGCAGCACGTGGAAGCGGCAGAAACTGGGTGTTTTACAAGCCAAACTCCAAGTGCAGCCCACTGTAAAAACCACCAGAGGAACTAAAATCAGAAAATGCCAATGCTGTAAAAAAGGCCATTTACATACGATTCTAATATTTGATAAACGAGGACCACCAGCATGGTATCTTGGCGATAGCCAAAAAGCAATTGCCTGTATAAACTAGTTTTGCGGGTAAGGGAACTTGTGCCCAATCCCGACGATTCGGGAAAGGAAAACACACTAAATAGCAAGAAATAACTACTCAAAAAAAAGAGGACTTCTGATCCTCTTGAAATTCTCTATAAAAACATAACGAAAAACCCATAGTGGACGGACGTGGAAACGGTTCCGTTCAACAGGAGTTTCATTGTTGGCTTTTCAAGCCCAACGAAACTCTAGCTATTAGCTGCTGCCGTTCTTTTCAATTTAAGTAAGCGTTAATGTCTTCAAATAATTTGTCGATATCGCCTTGAAACTTTTCGTTAATTACTTTTCCGCTAATGTCAATTAAGCCTTCAACAGCCATTTTAGCAGGAGTCGCCTTCTTTTCTCTTATGTCGTCTGCTGGTATGCTGAACATTTTATAATCCCGAAATTGTTTTTGTAAGTCTGGAATTAGTTGTTTCATATTGTTGTCTAAAATTACAGCTACTTTTTTAAATCCTAAGTCAACAAGCATTTGCGCTACTTTGTCTGTATTGCTTGCACCACCAACACCCCATCCATAAAATGTTCCGTTTAATTTTTTATTTTTTAATAATAATATTCTGTCTGTAAAGATCACGTCTTCCTGACCTTCAACTAAAATGATGTTATCGTCAAGAAAGAAAATTTCTCTTGCGTCCAATCCAAAAATGTGAGGATTGTTTAAATTTTGAATTAAAGAAAGAATTTGTTTGGTAGTATTGTCTTTTAATTCATAAATTTTAGTTCCATTTTCCTCTTTCACTGTTCTTGATATTTTACCTCCATTTTGTAAGGATTGCCAACTAATAAAATAAGGTGAGTGGGTTGATATTATTATTTGTCTGTCAGCAGAATACTCAACAAGTAGATTATTTAATTTTTTCTGCAATGATGGATGTAATGAAAGTTCGGGTTCATCAATAAAAATTAAGTCTCCTGGTTTACTATCATACAGTGTATCGACAATAGTAAAAATACTTAGAAGTCCCTCGCCACTTCCGTCACTATTATGAATTGAACCATTGTAATTAAATTTTAAATAGTATTGTCCATTATCAGCCTGTTCTATATACCAATTTGGAATTTGTCCTAATACCTTGCTTAAAACTTTATTAAATGCAACTTGATTTTGTTGAATTGTAAACAGTCTGTATGAAAAGTGGTCAAGTTGTGATCCTCTAACCGCTGCTAATGGGGAATTTGAAATATATTGATCTCGATTCCAAATGCTTTTTCCAAAAAATGGTGCAAATGTTCGCCTTGACGGAAGTGTGCAAAACTTTACATCATTTTCATTTAATCCATTTTGCTCAAACTTTGTTTCACTTCCACCACTTGTTTCAGTTTTTAGAATTAAAGTAGTTCCGTCACTTTGAGTAATACAGATTTCTATTTTATCTCCTGCAATTTTATTTCTTCTACCTTCTGTAAAGCTGGGCGGGCTATTTTGAGAAATGGCTCTAAATGCTTCATATATTGTCGACTTGCCAGAATTATTTGGTCCAACAATAACCGTCAGTCCGCTTCCAAGTTCATTATTTGGTTGTCCAAAATTTAATGTCTGCTTGTCGCTAAAACCTCTTAGTCCAAGTATTTCAATTTTTGAATATGTCATATGATAATTGTTCTGTTACGGTTGCAGCTAACTTCTTTATACGTCTGACTTTTTCTTCCTTTCCAACTACAATATGGGTAGATCGGTCTGTTTTTGGTCAGTTTTTATATTTCTCAAATATAGCAAATTTAATAAGGAAAGTTCTTGAAGGTAATCAATTCAATTTTGGAGGAGTTCGAATGTAGGAATTTTTTTTAATGTTTAAGCAGTTGATATGTAATTTAGAATGGGTATTAATAAGTTGGCAGTTGGCAGCAGCAGTATGCAGTGAATAGTGAATAGTGAATAGTGAATAGTGAAAAATCAAAAAACCGGACAACACTATTTAGGGAAGTAAAGTGTGTGGTGAAAAGGGCTAAACTTCTGAGAAGTTCGACCCTTTTATTTATTTTAACATGCTTTAAATTTTCAACTTACGGTTTGAATTGTTGATTAAAATAATGTATTGGGGAAGCTCACACAATGGGATTAAATCGTCATTTTCGTTTGGAATTTGAGCCAGTTGTATTTCTGAAATGGAATTTTTCAAGGCTATTTCACCCAAAATTTCTTCCAGAACATCTTCTACGGCTTCTTTCAAAAAGGGATTATCGTAATGAAATTTATAGTTTTGAAGGTACACTTTTATGCTGATGGTTCTTTTATGGATGTCATAATCGACCATGTTAAAATACATTTCACTTATTTTGAGTTCAAAATCATGGAATTTGAAGGGCTTATCATCACCTGATTTTATTTTTTCTAAATCTTCATAAGGTTGTACTAAAGCTTGAATTTTCCAATTTGGGAAGGAAGGCGCACGATTTTCAAAAGCAGTTACCCAACGAACTTTTTTTAATTGTCCACCTACCGTGAAAATGATGGTGAGAAATTGCCTATCAACCCTGTTACTACCTTTTATCATAAAACCAACACAATTGGATATGTTTTTGATTTTTTTGTTTAAGGTTTCCAAAACTTCTGATGAATTTATACCATGTTTCACGGCATTTTCTATCTGTACGCTATTTTTATCAAACCATTTCCAGAAAGCATCTATTTTTAAAATAGCTGATGGACTCACTGTTTTTTTATACTTCATTTTATTGACTTTCTATTAATTTTTATGAGTTTGTTAATTTATTAAAATTAGCTTAATTCTTACCTTTTATCTTGCGCTTCTTTATCGAAAAAGATGAGGTTGCACATGTTTCTTAATCGGGATCGAACACGGTTCCCGTAATAATCTTCGAGTTCAGTAGCAGATAGATTGGTGGTAATGTGCGTTGTGAATCCGTTTTGAATGAACAGGTCGTATCTGGAGAGCAGGATTTCTGCCATAATGTTGCATTCGTTACCGTAGTGTTTGAGGTTTCGTTCTGTCCCGAGGTCGTCAAAAGCGATGTTTCTTCGGGTTTGTTGTCCGGGGATTCCTTTACTGTAACGTTGGATGACTTCAAATCCATCTTTGATAAATTCAAAGCTGATTTCTCTGGAAGTGGTTAGCATGAATTTCTTTTCGGGAACGGCAATGAGTTTCATGAGTTCTAACAAAGTTGTTTTTCCGCAGCCTATCGGTCCGGAAAGCATAATGCCTTTGTTGAGGTCAATATTATGCTCTTTGGCTTTTTCTTCGTTGTTGGTAAAGTAATACATCAGCTGCAGGATTAAAGGAACATCGGTTTTTCTAATGAAAAATTGTGGACCGTATTTTTCTTTTCCTGTGTGATGGAGGTAATGTAGGAGATGAGAGTAGTTGTAGTTGAGTGGGTTTTCTGGTGTCATGATGGTTAATTGTTTAAATGGTTAACTGGTTAATTGTTGTTGGTATTTTTATTATTCGATAATGATTTTAGATGCTAGATTGATTTGTATTTATCTTCTGTTCTTTTCGCTTGACCGCAAAGAACCAAAAGGTCAAGACTGCTTTTACATTCCTTGAAAACGGGCTCATTTTCTTATCATGCGCCTTCCAATCCGTTTCACTAGGGAAGGCTCCACTGCCAGCACCTGCGAAAATGATGGTTTTGCTACGGAATTTAAAAGATGTCGGGTTTACTTCTTTCATGATTTTATTCTTTTTTAAGCTTATGGCTTAAAGCTAAAAGCCTATAGCCACTAAAGCGGTTCTCCATAGTTTTTATCAGTTTTGACGTGGAGGTGGTCTGGTCTTAAGGTTTTGGATGTTTCTTTGGGACGGAATTTATCGGAGTTGAGGATCCAATTACGGGCGGCAGCTTCCCAGTTTTTCATTTGGGTCTTTCCTCCTACTAACCAACCATTGCTGCTGTAGTAATTATAAAAACGTTCTGCTTCATCCTTCGTGCTTTTTACTTCTTCAAAAAAGAGCTTTACTTTTTGGATCGATGGTTCTTCAAATTTTTGGCCGCCAGTTTGACTTTTTTTTGTACCTGATTTTATGTTAGACCTGTTCATTTTTGGTACAGCTGTATCAATAAATATATTTTTATTATTTTTAGTATTAGTATTATATATATATACCTCTTTTTCAACTTGTTCATTTATTGAACTAGTGTGCTTTTTTACCTGTTCATTTTTGGTACTGCTGCTTAACTTGTGAATTGGTTCTTTAAGTTTTATCATATGCACTGTACTACTTTGATATGGACTAAAGGAAGGTTGGTATGTTAGGTACTGAAATTCTTGTAAATCGCGCATGCATTTGTGATAAGTGGCTTTAGATCCTATCTTTGATTGTTGCATTATTTCTTCACGTACTACACCCAAAGGATTGTTGAATTTATTATGGTTCCAATGTTGAAAAAGGGTTACATATAAACTGATGTGTGTTGGAAACAATCGATTGTCATGCATCGATTTATTAAAAAAAGCTGTTAAGTGTGATAAATTGCTCATGGATGTTAGATGTTTAAAATTGTTATCTTGATTTGTTCATTATCTTGTTAATATCATCATAGTTGTAATAAAAAATATTACCCAATTTGGTAAAGGAAATGGTTCCGTTGATTCGTAAAAGCTGAAGTGTTGATCTGGAAATTTTCAGCAATTGACGTGCTTCACCTGATTTTAACCAGGTTGGTTTCTCCGTACTTTTAATGATAAGTTCCTGAATGTCGGCTACTACGTTTTTACGAAATTCTACTAAATCTTCTTTGGTAAGTAATTGGTTTACGGTTGTTGAATTTGTTTGATGTGTCATATATTTTTATTTTTTATGAAAGCAAAACAACTAAATATGAAGTAATTAAAAAAGCCGTATGAGGTCAATATGGGGTCAATATGGGGTGATTTTGTTCATAACTTTAGGTGTTTTGTTAATAAGCCTAAATGTTAAATCCTAGTTTTCGTAAAAAACCATTTTTAAGTTTAATCAAAAAAAATGCTGGATCTCCTTTTCGATTTTTCATACCATCAAGACCACCATAAACATCACCAGGTGATAAACCAAATAATTCTTCAAAAACTTCGGCTATCAGTTTTATAGTTGCTGCGCCGAAATTGAAAACACCTGTAGCATGTAAAGCGTGAATGAGTTCTATCAATTCGGCTTTAGTAGCTGTCCATTTTAACAAGGTACTACCCTGCATTTCTAAAGGGATAAAATCTGATTCATTGTCAGCTATCAGTTGTGATTTAAAATGTGTTTTAAGTTCTTCATTAGCCATTAATTGCGCCTTTTTAAGCCCATGTGAAGTAGTAAATAAAGGGTCTGAGTCGATTAGGGAAGCATCTAATTTTAAACGAATATTGAACTTGTTTCTACAGTAATAAAATACATCTAAATGGGTACCGCCAGAGTTGGTGTAATTATAAAATTCCTTATTCTCTTCTAAAAAAAGATGTAATAGATGCAGTTGTCTTTTATAAAACTTGTTGAGTTTTTTACCGAAGAGTAATGATTTTTCAGATTCGATTTGATAGAGAGCATTGAAATAGATGAGCTTGGAAACGAACTGAGGTTTAACATTTTTGAAAAAATGGATTTCGTCTTTCTGGGTAACGAAATCGTGACTGACAATATCTGACTTTAGATCTTGGATGATTTGATATAAATACAGGATGGATTCTTCATAGCATTTTAGGGGACTTTCAGCCTCTATACTGAGGTTTAACAAATGCTGTTCTAATCCGTCCAGAATTTCAGACGGGTGTTTTTTCATACAATTTTTAGTTTAAGTTAGTTTGTTAATTATTAACCTAAAATAAATAATTGCTTAGATTCTTGTAGAGGTAAAAATGGGGTGATTTACGCTCGGGGGAACCTTATTCAGCTTTTTTAGCTTGTTCTTCGGTTGTTTTTTGGAACTTCATCCTTAAGATGTTCATATCCTCACTTACTTTTTTATCCAAAACTTTGGCATAATGCTGCGTGGTTTTCAAGCTCTTATGACCGAGCATTTTGCTTACACTTTCGATTGGAACTCCATTGGTAAGCGTGACCGTAGTGGCAAAGGTATGGCGGGCAATGTGGAAGGTCAGATCTTTGTTGATACCGCATACATCGGCGATTTCTTTTAAGTAAGCGTTCATTTTCTGATTGCTTGGCACTGGTAAGAGTTTGTTTTGAATTTCACAATGCGGATGGTGTTTGTATTTATTGATGATTTCCTGCGGTATTGGCAGCAGTGGTATTTTAGAGGCAGATTCCGTTTTTTGACGGTGAGTGAAAATCCATTGTTCTCCGTCTATACCTTTACTTATGTGGTTCGTGGTCAAGTTTTTTAAATCGACATAAGCCAATCCGGTAAAGCAGCTGAAGAGGAATAAATCTCGGACAATGCTGAGTCTGTCACTCACGAATTTTTTATTGACAATCAAGTTGATTTCCAGCTCGGTTAAGAATACGCGTTCTACTTCTTTGACTTTGGATTTGTAGTTTGCAAATGGATCATTGGAAATCCAACCGTTCGCCATGCATTGTTTAACGATTTTCTTAAAGTTTTTGATGTACTTAATAGCGGAGTTGTTGGCGCATTTTCTGACTGAACGCAAGTAAAACTCATAATCACAAATTAAGGCATGGTCGATTTTATCGAGTTCTACATCGCTAACATTATACTTCCACTTTATGAATTCCTGCGTATGTTTAAGCGATGTTTTATAGCGTTCTAGTGTTCCGGGAGCGTACTCCTGCCCTAGCAATGCTTCTATTCTGTTATTATGGTCCTGGAAGATAGGGACAAGGGTTCGCTTTTTCTGTTGGATTCCAAACAGTAGATTTTTAAGGGTTTCAGCAGTTAGTGGAGTATCTTTTATAAAAAGTTCGTTTTTAGCCTCAACAACACGGTGTTTTATCATTTCTAGCTGTTCATTAATTAGTCGGCTTTCTTTGTTTTTACCAATGGCTAAACTTTTATTTACAGACCAATATTCTGGTTTTACAAATAAACCTGTACTGTTTTGAATTCTCTTTTTATCAATGGTAATTCTAAGATAAATTGGGCTTTCTCCGTTACTGTTGATGGTTGTTCTCTTTAGAAAGAAAAGAATGGCGATTTTCGTTTTCATGATATGTGTACCGTTGGTTACTATTAAATCTAGCCGATAAAACATAATCATACAAGATGTTCAATAGTGGTACAGCTGATTGAACTAGTTACTAAACAGGTATTTAAGTTCAAAATCGGTACACCTTGTTTTTGAATAGTTAGGTGTACCTTTAAGTGTACCTCTTGTATCAGTTACAATCGAACATTTTAGACATTCTTGAAAAGAAAAAACCCTTTAAATCGTACGATTTAGAGGGTTTTAGTCATTTTTAGCACTTGCTCAGCGGAGAAAGAGGGATTCGAACCCCCGGACCTGTTACAGTCAACAGTTTTCAAGACTGCCGCAATCGACCACTCTGCCATTTCTCCGGTCAACATTCGATTTCTCAAACGTGAGTGCAAATATAATCACCTTTTGGTTTCTGCAAAACATTTTGATTAGTTTTTTCTCGTTTTTTATCGATGGCTGAATGAGTCAATTTTAAATATTTAAAACCAATCTGTAAACTCTTTTCAAAATTTAAAAATAGATTTATTCAAGTTTTCTTACATTTGTTTAAAAGCATTTTATATGAGCCATAATCAATTTGGAAAACTTTTTACACTTACCACTTTTGGAGAATCTCATGGTGAGGCTATTGGAGGAATTATTGATGGTTGTCCGGCGGGGTTAATTATTAATTTTGAAGCAATTCAACAAGAACTCAATCGAAGAAAACCGGGTCAATCCAAAATAGTTACCCAGCGCAAAGAAGCAGATGAAGTACATTTTTTGTCCGGTATTTTTGAAGGGAAAACAACCGGAACCTCTATCGGATTTCAGATTAAAAATACACACCAACGATCTAATGATTATGGTCATTTAAAAGATACTTTCAGACCTTCTCATGCCGATTTTACCTATCAGCAAAAATACGGTCATCGTGATTATAATGGCGGCGGAAGAAGTTCTGCCCGTGAAACTGCCAATTGGATTGTTGCCGGAGCCATCGCTAAACAGCTGATTCCATCCATCAAAATACATGCATTTACATCATCCGTAGGAAAAATTT
Source organism: Flavobacteriaceae bacterium (assembly GCA_030683815.1). GTDB lineage: Bacteria > Bacteroidota > Bacteroidia > Flavobacteriales > Flavobacteriaceae > JAGXRT01. The sequence continues at coordinate 122,586 of JAUXPJ010000023.1, read as the reverse complement.
ATATCAACAAACCGTATCAGGCACTCGATTTTACACAGATTGAAAGCAATGATGTTCGCTGTCCGGATGCAAGTATCGCAAAACGAATGATTGCTGAAATTGAATCGATTAAAAAGCAAGGTGACACCATTGGAGGCACAATAACTTGCGTGATTCAAAATGTTCCGATTGGTTTGGGTGAGCCCATTTTTAACAAACTTCAAGCGCAATTGGCTAAAGCGATGTTGAGTTTAAACGCCGTAAAAGGTTTTGAATATGGAAGCGGATTTTGCGGCACTGAAATGAAAGGCAGCGAACACAATGATTTATTTAATGCCGATGGGACTACTAAAACCAATCTTTCCGGCGGAATTCAAGGTGGAATTTCTAACGGAATGGATATTTATTTCAGAGTCGCTTTTAAACCCGTTGCTACTATCATGAAAACTCAAGAATCTATCAATTCGGAAGGTGAAATTATCCGACTCGAAGGGAAAGGACGACACGATGCTTGTGTTGTACCTCGCGCCGTTCCAATTGTTAAGGCACTAACCGCGATGGTTTTAGCCGATTTTTATTTACTCAATAAAGTTTCTAAACTATAAAGTTTTTAAAAGCTCTTTAAAATCGGCACGTTTTGAGTAATCCGGGTTGAATTGAACATAGTCAATTTTACCTTTTTTATTGATGATATAAGTAGCTGTTACCGGCAAAACTAAATTATTGGACACATTGTATTCCGCTACTTTTTGCTTGATGATTTCATAATAATCGGTCACATTTTGCTCATTTACATCATATAAGACTTTATAATCTGCCATTATTTTATTGTCAGCATCATGCAAAATAGAAAATCCTAATTTTAATTTATCGGTAATTTCTTTGGATTTTTCTACTTTTTCCGGAGTTACCACTACAACGTAATATCCTTTTTGAGTAAATGCCTCCAGATTTTCCTGCAATTCGGTTAAGTGTTTTTTGCAGTAGGTACACCAACTTCCTCTGTAAAACACCATTAAAATAGGTTTATTTTTGAGAATTTGATCTGAATTAATTGTTTTATCAAATTGGTCTATTCCTTTAAATTTTGGTGCTTTGTCTCCTATCTTTAAAGAAACATTGTCTATTTGTGCAAGGGCATTAAATCCACCTGCTAATGCTAATAAAATTAATAGTTTTCTCATCTTTTTTATCTTTTTATTGAATGATTTCCCGCTGTTGATTAAAAATATTTTCTTCCATTTTATTGATTTCAATTTACAAAAAAATAACACACTACAATCCGTAAAAGAAACCCTATTTCTAGGGCTTTTATTTTATTTGCTATATTTTATCCCAAACATAAAATTAGATTTAGGCATCGGTACTAAATTGGTTTCTGTATAAATTTCATCAAAAATATTATTGGCAGCCATAAAGAGTTCAACCTGTTTAAAAGTGGCCATCAATTTAGCATCAACTACATTATAATTTTCACCATTGGCGCGCTCTGCGTATTTATAAGCAATCTGCTGGCTTAAAAACGGTAGAAATTGTGTCAATAATTGAGCATTAAATTGGTTTTTCATACTGTTGATGGAATAACGCGTATAGGCAACGTTTAAATCTTTTATACTGTCATCAATATAAGTGTAACTCAAATTTAACTTTTGAGTATAATCAACCCATTTAAATTGATAATCTACAGATGATTCAAATCCTTTGGTGGTAACTTCACTAAAGTTTCTGGATTGCCATTTATCGGTTAAATTATCTTTAGTCCAATCAATTAAATTATCAGAATTTCTATTGAAAAGAGCTAAGTTAAAATTGATATTTTTATTGAAATAAGTTATACCTAATTCTTCCGATAGCGCAGATTCCGGTTTTAAATTTGGATTTCCCTGCTCTATGGAACTTTTATAATATAAATCGGTATAAGTTGGAACACGATAGGTATAACCCATATTGGCGTAGGTTTTTAGTTGATGAGTGATTTTATACCCCACATCAATTCCCGGAAAAGCTTTGGTGCCAAAATCATCATAATAGGAAACGGCTATCCCTGGCGTGATATCCAATTTTGCATCCAGCAATTCAAATCGATGTTCTAAAAATGAGGTAATTGCCAATCGATTATGTGCACCTAAATTATTACTTTCTAAAGAAACTTTGTTGATATCAATTCCAAATCCGGTAGTTCCATAATCAGATTGATAACTCGTATTAACTTCCGCTCCTACTTTATTGGAAATATGCATATTTCTGTAATACGGCGGATTGTGGCGTAAAAACAAGTACATATCTTGGTTTCTTCTCCAATAAATTCGCGGAGTAATTTTTAAATTATCAGCAAAATAATCAGTTGTCAGCGCCACTAAACTGGTTTGAGTTTCTTCGTATTGGTCTTTAAAATTAGGATTGGCATAAAATCCGTTAGCACCAAATTTTCGCTCATTAAAAAATGATAGCAACTGAAATTTACCTATAAATCCTTTCAGATAAATTCCTAAATTATCGAAATCAGTATTAAATCGATATCCGTCTGATTGTTGTTTATCGAAATAAAACTGAAATCCGGAGTTTTGGGAAACTTTTGTCAATCCGACACCTATTCGATAGTTTTCAAATGAACCGATACTGAAATTTGCTTTAACAGCATTTTTATCGAGTTTTTTGGTGACAATATTTACGGCGCCGGTAAATGCATTTTGACCATATATTCTAGCTGCCGGACCTTTAATTATTTCGATACGCTCAATTGTTGATAAAGAAATCATAGCATTCATTAAATGATGACCGGTTTGAGCATCATCCATTTTTACACCATCTATTAAAACTAAGGTTTGGTCGAAACTACCGCCACGAATGTATAAATCAGACTGCATCCCATCAACTCCTCTTTTACGCACATCGATTCCGGCGAAATGTTGTAATAAATCGGCTACATTTTGTGCCGCACTTTTTTGAATTTGTTCTGATGAAATAATGGCAATCGTTCTTGAAGTCTCATCGAAAGGTAAATCAATACGATTGGTAGATGTTACCAAAACTTCTTTTAGATTTATGGTATCATTTTGAGCATTCATTATTGGGGAAATACATACAACCAATAATAGGATTTTAAATAATTTCATATATACGTTTTAAAAGTTGCCGGCAAAACTAAGAATTTATTTATCATTATTCTAAATAAAAAAGTCCCGATTAAATCGGGACTTTTTATTGAATTATGCTTCTCCTGTTGGACCAAAATTCATTGGAATAGGATGATCTTCATAATCTTTAATCTCTCCATGCGCTTTTTCAAACCGTTTCACATTTTCTGCAATGGCTTTTGAAAGTCGTTTAGCGTGTTGCGGAGTCAGAATAATTCTCGACTTCACTTTGGCTTTCGGGGTTCCCGGCATAATGCTGATAAAATCAACAATAAATTCTGTAACTGAATGATTGATAATGGCTAAATTAGAATAAATTCCTTCAGCAGTTTTCTCATCCAATTCAATATTTAAATGCCCTTCTTGATTTTGATTTTCGCCCATATTCTTATTAATTTTCGTCTTCCATTTCTGCTTTAGAACCGACTAAAATACGATCGTATTCTTTTAATCCTGTTCCGGCCGGAATTCTCTTACCAACAATTACATTTTCTTTCAATCCGTCTAAGAAATCAACTTTACCGGCTACTGCTGCCTCATTCAATACTTTTGTTGTTTCTTGGAATGATGCTGCCGAGATAAATGATTTCGTTTGTAACGATGCTCTGGTAATCCCCTGCAGTACTTGATCTGCAGTTGCAGGATTGGCTTCACGTGCAATTACCAATTTCTTATCAGCACGCTTTAGTTTTGAGTTTTCATCTCTCAATTGACGAGCAGAAATTAATTGGCCTTCTTGTAAATCTTCTGAATCACCTCTATCTTCAACTACTTTCATTCCGAATATTTTATCATTATCTTCGATAAAATCATTTTTATGAACTAATTGATTTTCAAGGAACAAAGTATCACCAGAATCAATAATACGTACTTTACGCATCATTTGACGGACGATTACTTCATAATGTTTATCATTAATTTTAACCCCTTGTAAACGATACACTTCTTGAATTTCATTTACAATATATTCTTGAACTTTTGAAGGTCCTTGAATTGTTAAAATATCTGTTAAAGTAATGGCTCCATCTGATAATGGCATACCTGCTTTGATGTAATCATTATCTTGAACCAACACCTGATTTGATAATTTCACCAAATATTTGCGTACATCACCAGTTCTGGATTCTACAATGATTTCTCTGTTACCACGTTTAATTTTAGCCAAAGTTACAACACCGTCAATCTCAGAAACTACTGCCGGATTTGAAGGATTACGGGCTTCGAATAATTCAGTAACTCTTGGTAAACCACCGGTGATATCACCTGCTTTTCCAGATTTTCTTGGAATTTTCACCAAGATTTTACCTGCTTTAATTTTGTCGCCTTCACTTACCATTAAGTGTGAACCTACAGGTAAATTATACGATTTCATTATTTCGCCACCTTTTCCTTCAATGATTAATGTAGGAATCAGTTTTTTATTTTTAGATTCAACAACTACTTTTTCTTGGAATCCGGTTTGTTCGTCAATCTCTACTATAAAGTTTACACCTTGTTCAATATTGTCAAAACCAACTTTCCCTGCATATTCAGAAACAATAACACCGTTAAATGAATCCCATTGGCAAATTACATCGCCGCGTTTTATTTCTGCTTTATCTGCAACGAAAATATTAGAACCATAAGGGATATTATTAGAACTTAAAGTAATACCTGTTTTAGCATCAACTATCTTCACCTCTGAAGTTCTTGATACGATAATATTAACTTTATTTCCAGCATTATCCTCTCCTTCAACAGTATGTAAATCTTCGAATTCTAATTTTCCGGTAAATTTAGCTGTAATTTTATTTTCTTCAGAAATATTACCGGCAACCCCTCCAACGTGGAAAGTTCTTAATGTTAACTGAGTACCGGGTTCACCAATAGATTGGGCAGCTATTACTCCGACTGCTTCTCCACGTTGAACCATTTTCTTAGACGATAAACTTTGTCCGTAACATTTGGCACAAATACCGTGAGTTGACTCACAAGTAAGAGCTGAACGTACTACTACACTTTCTACAGCTGATTCTGATATTTTCTCAACGATTTCATCTGTAATTTCTTGACCGGCTTTAACTAATAATTCTTCAGTAATAGGGTCATAAACATCATGTAAAGAAACACGTCCGTGAATTCTCTCTCCTAAAGATTCTACTATTTCTTGATTTTTCTTTAAAGCAGAGACTTCAACACCTCTTAATGTTTCACAGTCAGTTTCGGTAATGATAACATCCTGGGCAACATCTACCAAACGACGCGTTAAATACCCGGCATCCGCAGTTTTAAGAGCCGTATCGGCTAGACCTTTACGCGCACCGTGAGTTGAAATGAAATACTCTAAAATTGATAAACCTTCTTTAAAGTTAGAAAGAATCGGATTTTCAATAATTTCACCACCGGCAGAAGTTGATTTTTTAGGTTTTGCCATCAAACCACGCATCCCGGTTAACTGACGGATCTGCTCTTTTGAACCCCTTGCACCTGAATCTAACATCATATAAACTGAGTTAAATCCTTGTTGGTCTTCGCGTAAGCGTTTCATCGAAAGTTCTGTTAAACGGTTGTTGGTTGAACTCCAAATATCAATAACTTGGTTGTAACGCTCTTTATTGGTTAACATACCCATGTTGTAGTTGGCTCTAATTACATCAACTTGTTCAACGGCATCAGCTATCATTTGTCCTTTTTCCTGTGGAATAATGATGTCACCTAAACTGAATGATAATCCACCTTGGAATGCAAAACGGAATCCCATGTCTTTTATATCATCCAAGAATTTTCCTGCTGTTGGAACATCGGTTAAATTCAAAATTTTACCGATAATATCTCTTAATGATTTCTTAGTTAAGACCTCATTGATATATCCTGCTCTTTCAGGTACTACTTCGTTAAAGAGTACTCTGCCTACAGTTGTTTCAATAATTTTGGTAACTAACTCACCATTTTCGTTTAAATCTTTGGTTCTTACTTTTATTCTGGCATTTAAGTTTACTGCTTTTTCATTGAAAGCAATTTGTACTTCTTCTGGCGCATAAAAAGTAAGACCTTCACCTTTTACTTTATGTTCTGGTGTTGACAAACGCTCTTTTGTCATGTAGTATAACCCAAGTACCATATCCTGTGATGGAACCGTAATTGGTGCTCCATTGGCAGGATTAAGGATGTTGTGTGATGCTAACATTAACAATTGACACTCCAAAATTGCTTCCGGACCTAGAGGAAGGTGAACCGCCATTTGGTCACCATCAAAGTCGGCATTAAAAGCCGTACACACTAATGGGTGTAATTGAATTGCTTTTCCTTCAATCAATTTGGGTTGGAATGCCTGAATACCCAAACGGTGAAGCGTAGGAGCACGATTTAGCAATACCGGATGTCCTTTCAATACATTTTCAAGAATATCCCATACTACCGGCTCTCTTTTATCGATTATTTTTTTGGCAGATTTTACTGTTTTTACAATACCTCTTTCAATTAATTTTCTAATAATAAATGGTTTGTATAATTCTGCTGCCATATCTTTTGGAAGACCACATTCGAATAATTTTAAATCCGGTCCAACAACAATTACTGAACGGGCAGAATAATCAACACGTTTTCCTAATAAGTTTTGACGGAAACGACCTTGTTTTCCTTTAAGGGAATCAGAAAGAGATTTTAGTGCTCTGTTTGATTCTGTTTTTACTGCGGATGCTTTTCTGGTATTATCGAATAAAGAATCTACAGATTCTTGTAACATCCGTTTTTCATTACGTAAAATTACCTCAGGTGCTTTAATCTCCACTAATCGTTTTAGACGATTGTTTCTGATGATTACACGACGGTATAAATCATTTAAATCTGAAGTTGCAAAACGACCACCATCAAGCGGCACTAGCGGACGCAATTCCGGTGGAATAATTGGAATAACTTTTAAGATCATCCATTCCGGCTTATTTTCACGATTTTTTCTTGACTCTCTAAATGCTTCAACAACATTTAATCTTTTTAAAGCTTCATTTTTACGCTGTTTAGACGTTTCAATATTTGCTTTATGTCTTAATTTATTAGAAAGTTCGTCTAAGTTGATACGCGCCAATAAATCAATTAAACATTCTGCACCCATTTTAGCGATAAACTTATTGGGGTCAAAATCATCTAAATATTGATTGTCTTGTGGAAGTGTATCAAGAATATCAAGGTATTCTTCTTCTGTTAAGAAATCCATTTTTTTCAATGGTTCTCCATCAGCATTTTTAACACCTGCCGCTTGAATTACTACATAACGTTCGTAGTAAATAATCATATCTAATTTCTTAGATGGTAATCCTAATAAGTAACCAATTTTATTTGGAAGTGATCTGAAATACCAAATATGAGCGATAGGAACTACAAGATTAATATGTCCTATACGATCCCTTCGTACTTTTTTCTCTGTTACTTCTACACCGCAACGGTCACAAACGATTCCTTTATAACGAATTCGTTTGTATTTTCCGCAAGCACATTCAAAGTCTTTTACGGGACCAAAAATTCTTTCGCAGAAAAGCCCGTCTCTTTCAGGTTTGTGAGTTCGGTAATTAATAGTTTCCGGTTTTAAAACTTCACCTCTTGATACTTCAAGAATAGATTCCGGAGAAGCTAAACCAATGGAAATCTTATTAAATTTTTTTACAGTGTATTTATCGGTTTGTTTTGCCATGATTTATGGTATCGATTTAGTATGTAAAAAGGTTAAAAACTGCGAAGTATTTTTTTCTTCGCAGTTTATAAAAAATATTATTCTTCTAATCTGATGTCTAGTCCAAGACCTTTAAGTTCGTGCATCAATACATTGAATGATTCTGGTAAACCTGGTTCTGGCATTGCTTCACCTTTAACGATTGCCTCGTAAGTTTTAGCTCTACCCATCACATCATCAGATTTTACCGTTAAGATTTCTCTCAAGGTGCTGGATGCTCCATAAGCTTCTAAAGCCCAAACCTCCATCTCTCCAAAACGCTGACCGCCAAATTGTGCTTTACCGCCAAGAGGTTGTTGCGTAATTAAAGAGTATGGTCCGATTGAACGGGCGTGCATTTTATCATCAATCATATGACCTAACTTAATCATATAAATGACACCAACAGTTGCGGCTTGGTCAAAACGTTCTCCAGTTCCTCCATCATAAAGATAGGTATGTCCAAATAGCGGAACGCCTGCTTCTTCTGTTAATTCGTTGATTTGATTAAGCGTAGCTCCATCAAAAATAGGAGTTGCAAACTTTCTGTCCAATTTTTGTCCGGCCCAACCAAGTACCGTTTCATAAATCTGCCCGATGTTCATACGCGATGGTACTCCAAGTGGATTTAAAACGATATCAACCGGTGTTCCGTCTTCTAAAAACGGCATATCTTCTGCACGTACGATACGGGCAACAATACCTTTATTGCCATGACGTCCGGCCATTTTATCTCCAACTTTCAGTTTTCGTTTTTTAGCGATATAAACTTTCGCTAATTTCACGATTCCTGCCGGTAATTCATCTCCAATAGACAAGGTGAATTTCTCACGTTTTAAAACTCCCTGAAGGTCATTTAATTTAATCTTATAGTTATGAATTAACTCATTGATTAATTTATTTACATGTTCATCGGTTGTCCATGCTCCTTTTGTTAAATGGATAAAATCAACTGTTCCTTGAAGCATTTTTTGAGTGAATTTTTTTCCTTTAGGGAATATTTCTTCACCTGAATCATTTACGACTCCTTGCGAAGTTCTGCCGTTTACCAATTCAAATAACTTATCGATTAATTTATCTCTAAGTTGTTCAAATTCAACGGCAAATTTAGCATCTAATTTAGATGATTCATCTTTTTCACGAGAACGTTTCGTTTTATCTTTAGTAGCCCTTTGGAACAATTTTTTATCGATAACAACTCCACTTAATGAAGGTGTTGCTTTTAATGATGCATCTTTTACATCACCTGCTTTATCGCCAAAAATAGCTCTTAACAATTTTTCTTCAGGTGTTGGATCTGATTCTCCTTTAGGTGTAATTTTACCGATTAAAATATCACCCGGCTTAACTTCAGCACCAATACGAATCATTCCGTTTTCATCTAAATCTTTTGTAGCTTCTTCACTTACATTCGGTATATCATTGGTCAATTCTTCTTCACCTAATTTGGTGTCACGAACATCTAATGAATATTCATCGATATGGATTGAAGTAAAAATATCTTCACGGACTACTCTTTCAGAAATTACGATTGCATCTTCAAAGTTGTAACCTTTCCAAGGCATAAATGCCACTTTTAAGTTTCTTCCTAAAGCTAACTCGCCATTTTGAGTTGCATATCCTTCACAAAGAACTTGACCATTTTCAACTCTGTCACCTTTTTTAACAATTGGTTTTAGGTTGATTGTTGTTCCTTGATTTGTTTTTTGGAATTTAATTAATTCATATACTTTTTCATCGACATCAAAACTTACCATTCTTTGTTCATCAGTACGATCGTACTTAATGGTAATTTTTTCAGCATCAACATATACTACGACTCCTTTTCCTTCGGCATTGATCAAGATTCGAGAGTCTTTTGCAATTCTTCTCTCTAATCCTGTTCCAACAATTGGAGATTCTGGTTTTAATAATGGAACTGCTTGACGCATCATGTTAGATCCCATCAATGCACGGTTGGCATCATCATGTTCCAAAAACGGAATTAATGATGCAGAAATTGATGCAATTTGATTAGGAGAAACATCCATATAATTAACTTCTGTATTGTTAACTACAGGAAAATCACCTTCTTCTCTCACAATAACTCTTTCTTCAATAAACGAACCGTCATTATTCATTGGGAGGTTTGATTGGGCAATTTTTTTACCTTCTTCTTCTTCAGCGCTTAAGAAAACCGGTTCATCAGTAATGTTTACTTTTCCGTTAGAAACGGTACGGTAAGGTGTTTCAATAAAACCTAAATTATTTACTTTAGCATACACTGAAAGTGAAGATATCAAACCAATATTTGGCCCTTCCGGAGTTTCAATTGGACACATACGGCCGTAGTGCGTAAAGTGAACGTCACGAACCTCAAAACCAGCTCTTTCACGTGAAAGTCCTCCTGGTCCTAGGGCTGATAAACGACGTTTGTGTGTAATCTCAGCCAATGGATTTGTTTGATCCATAAACTGTGATAACTGATTGGTTCCGAAGAATGTATTGATTACAGATGATAATGTTTTGGCATTGATTAAATCTATTGGCGTGAACACTTCATTATCACGAACATTCATGCGTTCGCGGATTGTACGTGCCATTCTTGATAAACCAACGGCAAATTGAGAAGCTAATTGCTCGCCTACTGTTCTAACACGACGGTTAGATAAGTGATCAATATCATCAACCTCTGCTTTTGAATTAATGAGCTCGATTAAATGTTTAATGATTGTAATAATATCAACTTTGGTTAATACCATTGCATTGCTATTACCATCGAGGTTTAATTTTTTATTCATTCTAAAACGACCAACTTCACCTAAATTATATCGTTGCTCAGAGAAGAATAATTTATCAATTACTCCCTTTGCAGTTTCAAAATCTGGTGGTTCAGCATTACGCAATTGACGATAAATATGCTCAACTGCTTCTTTTTCCGAATTTGTTGGGTCTTTTTGTAAGGTATTATGAATGATAGCATAATCAGAAGATAACATATCTTCTTTGTGTAAAAGAATTGATTTTACATCTGCATCAACTATTTCATCAATGTGTTCTTTTTCGATAACAGTATCACGGTCAAAAATGATTTCATTTCTTTCGATGGATACTACTTCTCCTGTATCTTCATCAACAAAATCTTCAATCCATGTTTTTAGAACACGAGCGGCAATTTTTCTGCCAATATATTTTTTAAGTCCACTTTTTGAAACTTTGATTTCTTCTGCAAGGTCAAATATTTCTAAAATGTCTTTATCTCTTTCAAATCCAATTGCTCTAAATAATGTAGTTACTGGAAGTTTTTTCTTACGATCAATGTAAGCATACATCACTTGGTTAATATCTGTGGCGAATTCAATCCAAGAACCTTTAAACGGAATTACTCTGGCTGAGTATAATTTTGTTCCGTTTGCATGGAAAGATTGCCCAAAAAACACACCTGGTGAGCGATGTAATTGTGACACTACAACACGTTCAGCTCCATTGATTACGAAGCTGCCACTTGGAGTCATGTAAGGTATAGTGCCTAAATATACATCTTGAACGATTGTTTCGAAATCTATATGTTCAGGATCTGTACAATACAATTTTAAGCGTGCTTTAAGCGGAACGCTATGAGTTAATCCTCTTTCAATACACTCTTTAATGGTATATCTTGGAGGATCCACAAAATAGTCCAAGAACTCTAGAACAAAATTATTTCTAGTATCTTGTATTGGGAAGTTATCGGTAAAAGTTTTGTATAAGCCCTCGTCTGATCGTTCATCAGCTTTAGTTTGTAGCTGAAAAAAGTCTTGAAAAGATTTGATTTGAATATCCAAAAAATCCGGATATTCTGTAAACAATTTTGCAGATGCAAAGCTTATTCTTTCGGTTGTATTATTCGTTGCCAAAGGACGCAAAATTTAAATTAATAGTCTGTTAAATTTAAGTGCGAATATATACGCAAAATGGTTTAGGTCTAAGGACGTCAATTTCCTAAGACCTAAACCTTGAGTTTTAAGCTCTGTTAAGGCTTATTTAAGCTCAACTTCAGCTCCAGCATCTTCTAGAGCTTTTTTAAGACCTTCAGCCTCTTCTTTAGATACTCCTTCTTTTACTGCAGATGGAGCATTATCAACAACATCTTTAGCTTCTTTTAATCCTAAACCAGTTAATTCTTTAACTAATTTAACAACTGCTAACTTAGATGCACCGGCTGCTTTTAAGATTACGTTAAATTCTGTTTGCTCTTCTACTGCTTCTACTTCAGCGCTGGCTGCCGGACCAGCAACTGCTACTGCTGCAGCAGGCTCAATACCATATTCATTTTTTAAAATATCGGCTAACTCGTTTACTTCTTTTACAGTTAAATTAACAAGTTGTTCTGCGAATTGTTTTAAATCTGCCATTTTGTTTTCGTTTTTAATTTTATTATTAGTTTTATTTAGTGCTTATTTATTTATCAGATAATGTTTTAAGAATACCTGAAATTTTTTGTCCACCTGACTGTAATGCCGAAATAACATTTTTAGCCGGTGACTGTAATAATCCAACAATTTCTCCAATAAGTTGTTCTTTAGATTTCAAGTTTACAAGCGCATCTAATTGATGGTCTCCAACATAAACTGATTCTAAAATATAGGCTCCTTTTAAAATCGGTTTATCCGATTTTCTGCGGAACTCTTTAATTACTTTTGCAGGTGAATTGCTGTTTTCAGAAAACATGATAGATGTATTACCTTTTAATGTTGAAGGTAAATCACCAAAATCTTTTCCTGAACGTTCCATTGCTTTTGCAAGCAAGGTATTTTTAACTACAGCCAAAGATACATCTGCTTTAAAACATGCTCTTCTTAAATTAGAAGTGTTTAATGCATTTAATCCTGATATATCAGCTAAGTAGATATTATTGTTATCAGCTAATTGGGCTGTCAAATCTTCAATTACTCTTGATTTTTCCTCTCTGTTCATACGTATAAGTTTTAACTGCCTATTATACTGATTTAGTATCAATGGCAACTCCAGGACTCATTGTACTTGATAAATAAATACTCTTGATATAAGTTCCTTTTGCTGCAGTTGGTTTAAGTTTAACAATAGTATGAATAATTTCATGTGCATTTTGAGTGATTTGATCAATATCAAACGATACTTTTCCGATTGCTGCATGAACTATACCATGTTTATCTACTTTAAAGTCGATTTTACCTGCCTTTACCTCTTTTACTGCTTTACCAATTTCCATGGTTACAGTACCTGTTTTTGGGTTTGGCATTAAACCACGTGGTCCTAAAATACGACCTAGCGGACCTAATTTACCCATAACACTTGGCATGGTTACGATAACATCAACATTTGTCCATCCTTCTTTAATTTTTTGAAGGTATTCATCTAATCCCACATAATCAGCTCCAGCTTCTAATGCTTCTGCTTCTTTATCCGGGGTTACCAATGCTAATACTTTTACATCTTTTCCGGTTCCGTGAGGTAAAGTTACTACCCCTCTGACCATTTGATTTGCTTTTCTTGGATCTACTCCTAATCTGATTGCAATATCAACAGATGCATTGAAATTAACACTTGTAATTTCTTTTATTAAAGCTGAAGCATCTTTTAAAGTATATTGTTTTGCACTATCTACTTTTGCATTTGCTTCTTTTTGCTTTTTAGTTAACTTCGTCATTTTATTTTATTATAAAATTTACACTGGAGGATTACCTTTCACAGTAATTCCCATTGATCTTGCAGTTCCTGCAATCATTAACATTACCGATTTCATAGTAAATGCATTTGAATCTTGCATCTTATCCTCAGCAATTGCTTTGATTTGATCCCAAGTTACATTGGCTACTTTTTTTCGGTTTGGTTCTCCTGAACCAGTTTTTAATTTAGCCGCTTCTAATAATTGTATAGCTGCTGGTGGTGTTTTAACAACAAAGTCAAACGATTTATCTTTAAACACCGTAATTGCTACGGGTAAAATTTTACCTGGTCTGTCTTGAGTTCTAGCATTGAATTGCTTACAAAACTCCATGATGTTAACACCGGCAGCACCTAAAGCAGGCCCAACAGGTGGAGATGGATTCGCTGCTCCACCTTTCACTTGTAATTTTACTACTTTGAATACTTCTTTTGCCATCTTTTGTACTTAAATGCGATATTAATGTGGAAGCAAAAACATCGACGATTATTTATGTAACATTTATATTTTCTCTACTTGCATAAAACTAAGTTCTAACGGGGTTTTTCTTCCGAAAATTTTCACCATTACTTCTAGTTTTCTTTTTTCTTCATTCACTTTTTCAACGGTTCCGTCAAATCCGTTAAATGGTCCATCAATTACTTTAACGGTTTCACCCATTACAAACGGAATGATAACGTTTTCATTTTGAATAGCCAATTCATCTACTTTTCCTAGCATTCTGTTAATTTCAGATTTACGCATCGGTACAGGTTCTCCTCCTCTTGTTTCTCCTAGGAATCCAATAACTCCCGGAATATTTTTAATGATATGAGGTATTTCACCACTCAAGTTAGCCTCTATCATAATATAACCGGGAAAATATACTTTTTCCTTATTTATTTTTTTCCCTTCTCTAATTTGAATGACTTTTTCTGTAGGTACCAATACTTGCTTAATGTAATCGTTTATTCCTAAACGAGATACTTCATTTTCAATATAGGTTTTTACTTTATTTTCTTGACCACCTATTGCTCTTACTACATACCATTTCAATACTGAATCAGTCATATCTTTATGTTTTTAGAATAGTTTAAAATATTCTCCTAAACCTAATTGAAATAATTTATCAATACCAAAAATCACTAAAGCAAATATAGTTGAAAAAACAGCTACTACCACAGTTGATTTCTGAGCTTCTTCCCAAGATATCCATGTTACCTTGTTGTTGAGCTCATCAAAAGATTCTTTTATGTAATTAATTATATTCATCTTTTTTGTTTTGCACGGGTGGAGAGACTCGAACTCCCGACACCTGGTTTTGGAGACCAGTGCTCTACCAACTGAGCTACACCCGTAAATGCTAGGTGCTCCCTTAAAAAAGAAGCACCTAAAATTTACTTTATAATTTCAATGAAATTAGTCTAAAATTTCAGTTACCTGACCAGCTCCTACTGTTCTGCCTCCCTCACGGATTGCAAAACGTAATCCCATGTTCAAAGCAATTGCTTGGTGTAATTCAACGTGAATTGTTAAGTTATCACCTGGCATTACCATCTCTACACCTGCTGGCAAAGTAATTGTACCAGTTACGTCAGTTGTACGAACGTAGAATTGCGGACGGTAGTTGTTATGAAATGGAGTGTGACGTCCACCTTCTTCTTTTTTAAGAATATAAACCTCAGCTTTGAATTTAGCGTGTGGTTTAACTGATTTTGGTTTACAAATAACCATACCTCTAGTGATATCTTCTTTTGCAATACCTCTTAATAAGATACCTACGTTATCTCCTGCTTCACCTCTATCTAATATTTTACGGAACATCTCAACTCCAGTAACAACAGAAGTTAATTTTTCAGCCCCCATACCAATAATTTCAACAGCATCTCCGGTATTTGCTACTCCAGTTTCAATTCTACCAGTTGCAACAGTTCCACGACCTGTAATTGAGAATACATCTTCAACAGGCATTAAGAATGGTTTGTCAACATCTCTTATAGGCATTTCAATCCAAGAATCACAAGCATCCATTAAATCTTCAACAGTTTTAACCCATTTTGGCTCACCATTTAAAGCACCTAATGCAGATCCTTGAATTACTGGTGTGTTATCACCATCATATTCGTAGAAAGAAAGTAATTCTCTAATTTCCATTTCTACTAATTCTAATAACTCCTCATCATCAACCATATCCACTTTATTCATGAATACAACTAATCTAGGAATACCTACCTGACGACCCAATAAAATATGCTCACGAGTTTGCGGCATAGGTCCGTCCGTAGCAGCTACAACGATAATAGCACCGTCCATCTGAGCAGCACCAGTTACCATGTTTTTAACGTAATCCGCGTGACCTGGACAGTCAACGTGTGCGTAATGACGATTAGCTGTAGAATACTCTACGTGTGCTGTATTAATTGTAATACCTCTTTCTTTTTCTTCCGGAGCATTATCAATAGATGAGAAATCTCTCACCTCTGACAAACCTTTTGATGCTAATACCGTCGTGATAGCAGCAGTCAAAGTAGTTTTACCGTGGTCTACGTGCCCAATTGTACCAATATTCATGTGTGGTTTTGAGCGATCAAATTGTTGCTTTGCCATGATTGTTAATTTTAATTTTTAGTTTAATATATTTAGTGTTACTTTTTTTATTTGTTGATGTAAAGGTAATAAAAAAGAGCCAATGACGGGAATTGAACCCGTGACCTTTTCCTTACCAAGGAAACACTCTACCCCTGAGCTACACCGGCTTAAAATAGAGCGGGAGACGAGGCTCGAACTCGCGACAACCAGCTTGGAAGGCTGGAGCTCTACCAACTGAGCTACTCCCGCAATAATGAAAAGTGGTGAGAGGAGGATTCGAACCTCCGAAACTTGCGTAGCAGATTTACAGTCTGCCCTCGTTGGCCACTTGAGTATCTCACCAATTTCTTCAAAGAACGAGCCGATGGAGGGACTCGAACCCACGACCTGCTGATTACAAATCAGCTGCTCTAGCCAACTGAGCTACATCGGCATTACACATATCTTATGTGTTACCGCTATTTCTAACGGTGTGCAAATGTAAAACGATTTATTATTTTAACAAAACTTTTTTCTAATATTTTTATATTTTTTTTACGGTGTCTGATTTAGGCTTTAACTTCTTTTTACTGAGCATTCGTTTTAGCGAATCAATTGAAAGATTTATTCCTTCTTCAAAGTGTTTGCATTCCTTTTTAACAATGATATCATCTCCAGGTAGATTTACTTTTATTTCTATGAATTTATTTTCTTTTTCACTGGTTTTTTGAACCTTTAAAAATACTTCAGTATCTACAATTCGATCGTAATATTTTTCTAATGTAGCTACTTTTTGTTCTACAAAAGTTACTAACTCTTTGTCTGCATTAAAATTCACTGCTTGCACGAACACTTTCATATTAATCTGATTTGTGACTCCTTGGATGAGTCTGGTTATACACTTGTTTAATTTTTTCTAAGCTGTTGTGAGTATAAACTTGGGTTGATGCTAAACTGGCATGCCCTAACAATTCTTTCACAGAATTTAGGTCTGCGCCCTGATTTAATAAATGAGTGGCGAATGAATGTCTTATTACATGGGGGCTGTTTTTTGTTTTGGATGATATCTTACTAAAATAATCATTTATTATTCTATACACAAGTGTTTCGTATATTTTATTTCCTTTAGATGTAATAAAAAAATGATTAGAATTGGTGCTGATTTTACCTCTTTCCAATTGATATCTTTCTATACTTTCTATGATTGAATCTAACAACGGAACAATCCTTTCTTTGTTTCTTTTTCCTAAAATTCTGATTGTTTTATTGGATAAATCAATGCTGGATGCTGATAAATTAATCAATTCTGATCTTCTCATCCCGGTTGAATACAACAATTCTACGACTAATTTATTTCTAATCGATTTAAAATCATCGCCCAAAAAAGAATTGATTACAGCGACTATTTCCTTTTCTGAAAATGGAACGATTACTTTTTTACCTATTTTAAGTGATTGATGCTGTGTTAAAGGACTCTTATCGACTTCATGTATCTTAAGCAGATATTTATAAAAGGATTTTAAAGCACTGATTTTTCTATTGATACTTCGGTGTGAATTATCTTTTTCTGACAAACTGACAATCCAGGATCTAATATGGACATAGTCTATTTCAGTGACATTTGTAATTTCAAGATGATCTTTACAGAAATTTTCAAAAGCTCTTAAATCAACTAAATAAGCTGCTACAGTATGTGGTGAACTTTTTTTTTCGAATGATAAGTACTTTAAAAAGGAATTGATAAGCATAGAAAAACCGTTAATTAACAAAATTACAAATTGTATTTATTGAAAACTAACGGTTAATGAATTTAATTCAAAAAATTAACTATTCTTCTTTAGTTCTAATTCTCTGAATATATTTAGCTTTGATCATTTTAGATCTGTTGGTAATCGATTGTTTGGTAAACTGTTGACGATTACGTAATTCTTTCATAGTTTTAGTACGATCAAATTTTCTTTTGAAACGTTTTAAAGCTCTATCGATGTTTTCACCATCTTTAATAGGAATTATTAGCATATATAGTCACCTCCTTTCAAACTGCTCTTTATTTAGTTTTTGATTTCGATGTGCAAAATTATAAATAATATTCGGTTTAAGATTTATTTATTTAAAATCTTTTAATAATTGTCTGGAAATTACCAGTTTTTGTATTTCTGTTGTTCCTTCACCAATAGTACAAAGTTTTGCGTCTCTATAAAATTTTTCTACCGGATAATCTTTAGTATATCCATATCCACCGTGAATTTGAACCGCTTCATTGGCAATTTTTACGGATACTTCTGATGCATACATTTTACACATCGCACCCAACTTAGTCATTGGCAAATTATTGTTTTTTAAATAAGCTGCTTTATGAAGCAACAGTTCAGAAGCTTCAATTTCTGTAGCCATATCGGCTAGCTTAAATGCAATCGCTTGAAAATTACTGATGGGTTGTCCAAATTGTTCCCGTTCTGTCGAATATTTTAAGGAAGCTTCATAAGCTCCTTTTGAAATTCCGAGTGCTAAGGCACCGATAGAAATTCTTCCTCCGTCTAAAATTTTTAACGATTGGATAAATCCTTCCCCTTCCAATCCTAATAAATTATCTTTATGAACTTTGCAATTATCAAAAATTAATTCGGCGGTTTCAGAGGCGCGCATTCCCAATTTATTTTCCTTCTTACCTGATGAAAATCCTTGAGTACCTTTTTCAACAATAAATGCCGATGTTCCTCTGGAATCACCTTTGGCACCGGTTCTGGCAATTACAACCGCTACTTGACCACTGATAGCGTGTGTGATAAAATTTTTGGCACCGTTTAAAATATAATAATCTCCATCTTTTACGGCAGTGGTATTCATTCCTCCAGCATCAGAACCAGTATTATGTTCAGTCAAAGCCCAAGCGCCAACAATTTCTCCAGAAGCTAATTTTGGCAACCATTTTCTTTTTTGCGCTTCATTTCCAAAAGCTAAAATATGACCGGTACACAACGAATTATGAGCTGCTACAGATAAACCAATGGAAGAATCTACCTTAGAAATTTCTTCAATTATTCGGATATAATCATGATAATCTAAACCTGACCCCCCGTATTCTTGCGGAACTAAAACGCCCATAAATCCCATTTCTCCGAGCTTTTTAAACAGTTCAATTGGAAATATTTGGTTTTCATCCCACTCCATCATGTGTGGTTTGATATATTTTGCCGCAAAATCTTTGATGGATTGTGCAATTAACTCTCTTGTTTCTGTAGTTTCAAAATTCATTCTCCTCTTTTTTATTATTTAACATCCAAATATAAAATTATTCGTTCATATTTATCTAACGGAAATCCATTGATTTTCCTTAATTCTTCAAGTGATTGATATGCTGCTATTTCCTTTTTATAATCAAATATTTTTTTACACAATTCATAATCAATGTAAACAACTGCTAACACTTCTTTAAAACTCGCTGTGTTGATATTTACCTTTTTAATTTCAGGTCTTTCAGTTACTTTAAATTGTTCTAAAACTTTATCAGCCATTAATTTATCTAAATTCCAAACTTCATAAAGTTGGTTATCAAAGTTAAATCCGCCTAATTTATTTCTATATTCAATTATTCTTTTAGATAAAACCTCTCCAATGCCATTAATTTTAATCAGATCAGCTTCCGTAGCTTTGTTGATATCTTGTTTAACAATTATTTTATTGGCAGATGATTGATTGTTATTTGTATTTTTTGAATCCACAATTTTTACTTTTTTAACCCAATCTGGAAATTTAAAAAAGGGACTTATTTTTTGCAATAAAGAATCACTTACATTC
The DNA here is from genome assembly GCA_030683815.1 of Flavobacteriaceae bacterium. Classification (GTDB taxonomy): domain Bacteria; phylum Bacteroidota; class Bacteroidia; order Flavobacteriales; family Flavobacteriaceae; genus JAGXRT01. Next base: position 102,776 of record JAUXPJ010000023.1, on the reverse strand, counting down.
GTTATTTGTTGAAATTCTTCGGCAGAATTTACAAATTTATCAGTTTTTCTGAATGCTGACAATCGGTCAATTTCTTCGGTTGACATCCCTAATTGATATCCCTTAAAATCGGTAATAAAATTTGGATTAAAAGGAACTATCTTATAGGCGATTTTCTTTGTTGATAAAACTTTTAATGAATCTATTTTTTGTTGAAAAATTTCTTCTCTCTCAATTACTGCTTTTTCTTTAGGAACAGAAAAATCTACCAAGAAATAGGCAATTTGTATTACAACAATGATCAATAACAATAATAAAATCCCCTTTCGTTGACGGGCATTGAACAACAAATGGGATTTTATTTTATCCATCTTATTTTTTATTCTTTTTTACCTTCTTCAACCTCATCATTTTCATCATAAGAATCTGGTTCCGGTTTTTTTGGCGATGTAAGTACTAAGTAAAAAAAGTATCCGGTAATGGCCATCACAATTCCTTGTGTTGCAACCATCATAATTAATGCTGTTGTGTTCATAAAGTTACTCTCCCTTCTTTTTTACGTTTTAAATATGCTACATATACCATCAATCCAATAAAAATAAACAGCGATAAAAGGATGATTCTTGCTAAATTAGAAAAGAACATTTTTTCATTCAGTTTATCAATTATTTGAGGATCGGTTGCAGCGGCTAATTGTTCGTTTAATCCGGCATGTGTTAATTGTTTTATAATAGAAGCGTTGTCTAAAGACCATCCATTTCCGGTAAATAAACTCGTTATATTTCCAGTCCAATCGTTGCCTAATGGCGTAAATGTTGCTCCAACAAAAACAAATAACAACATTAAAGGCGTAATATATTTGATGATGAATTTATAAATTAAAGGCACTTTGATATCGGCTCCGTAGTTGATTTCTTTCCATCCCTTGTTGATTCCAAAAATCCACGAGAATAAAATGGTTTCAAATAAAGCAAAAATTACTAAACTTACGGTTCCTCCCCAATAATCATATTCATCAAAAACACCTTGTTGATAAAAGAAAACGGTTGGTAAACCCACCAATAAAGTAATCAAACCAAATGACCAAGCGCCTTTGGCATTGGACCAATTAAATTCATCTTTCATAAAACTTACCCAAGGAGTTCCCATGGCTAAGGATGATGTGATTCCTGCAAAAAATAATAATCCAAACCATAAAACACCGGCAACTGCGGCTAAAACAGTTCCCCATTGTTGGAATAAATAAGGCATAGTTTGAAAAGCCATTCCAAATCCGGCATTTTCTTTAACCCAATCCAAACCTAAATATCCGGCTGCAATAGGAATTACGATTAAACTTCCTAAAACCACTTCAACAAATTCATTCATAAATCCGGCTGAAACGGCATTTAGAGCGATATCATCTTTTGATCTGACATAAGCAGCATAACAATGAATGGTACCCATACCAACTGATAAAGTGAAAAATATTTGACCGGCGGCTGCTAACCAAACTTTCGGGTTGGTTAATGAATCAAATTGTGGAGTCCATAAAAAGTTTAATCCGTCCCAAGCATTCGCGTTTGGAAACATAGCTGATGCTCCGGAAGTTCCTAATGTCAATCCCTTCACTGCTAAAATTACCCCAAACAATATCAATAAAGGCATTCCAATTTTGGCTACTTTTTCAACTCCTTTAATTCCTTTTGAAAGAACATAAGTGTTTAACAGCAATACAATCACATAAAAAACAACTGCTTCAAAAGGTATTCCTGTGGTAGAATGTGCAATATCAACATAATTATTAAAAAAGGCAGCTACTTCGCCTTGACTTAATCCTACAAAGGTTCCTTTTAGAGAATGAAACACATAAGACATCGTCCAAGATTCAATATAACAATAGTAGGAAACTACGGCTATATTGGTAAATATTCCAAAAACGCCAACATATTTCCAAGCTCTACCTCTGGCCATAGTATCTAAAATGAAAGGTGTACTGTGATTTCCAAACTTCCCACCATATCTTCCTGTTGACCACTCAATAAACAACAATGGTATTCCCATCAATAAAAAACTTACCAAATAGGGAATCATAAATGCACCGCCGCCGTTTTGAACAGCCTGCACCGGAAACCTTAAGAAATTACCTAAGCCAACGGCATTTCCTGCCATAGCCAAAATTAATCCTACCCTGGTTCCCCAGGATTCTACTTTATTTGCCATATATTTTTTTGAATTAAATAGTGTGCAATATCATAAAAATAGTTCTTACTACAAATTTTTATGAGCTTTTATTATAAATAAAGAACGGATAAAATATTAATTTTCGAAAACCAAACTTTATACATTAAAATAGTTCGTGTAATTTTTGAATCTGTTCTGGGCGGCCTAACAATATTAAATTAGTGTTTTCTTCCAAAATAGTATCTGATTCCGGGTTGATAATATATTCATTTTCAGCTGTTTTAAATCCGATGACAGAACAGCCGGTTTTTCGTCTGATATCTGTATCTGAAATGGTTTTATGGAGATAGTGATTTGGCAAATCATTCACTGCTATTTCTTTTAAATTGGTGGAGCAATCTCCTTCTATATTGAGTTTATCAACAAATTCTATTAAATCTGGTGTTACTAAAAGTGATGCCATATGATCACCGCCCAGTTTATCAGGCATAATTACATTATCAGCTCCTGCGATTTTTAATTTGCTGCTAGAGGTTTCTAAAGATGCTCTGCTTACAATTTTAAGTGATTTATTGAGTTGACTAGCAGAAAGTACAACAAATAAATTATCGGCATCCGACGGTAATGCCGTTATCAAATTTTTGGCATTTTGAATCATCGCTTGTAATAAAACTTTATCATCGGTTGCATCGCCTTCTACAAATAGAATTCCATTTTTATCTAATTCTTTAATGATGTGGGCATCTTTCTCAATGATAATGAAAGGTTCATTAAATGTCATCAGTTTAACAGCTGATTGTTTTCCGTTTCTTCCATAACCACAAATGATGGTATGATTGGCTAATTTTTGAATTTTTTGTTGCACTTTTTTTAGTTTTAATTGCTTAAAAATATGACCCTCTACGATGTATTCAGTAAAAACTGAAACAACATAACCGTACACTCCAATACTTAAAAGTATTAAAAATATGGTAAATAATTTTTCGATATCGTTTAAAGGACGCAATACCCCAAAACCAACCGTGGAAATGGTGATAATGGTCATGTAAAGCGCTTCTACAAAAGTTAAATCAGACAAAAACATATGTCCAATTACCCCGATTGTAACTACCAAAAATAATAATAAGACAGCTTTATAGAGTTTAATGTGTATGAATTTCATATCAATTATAAATCAAATACAGAACTGCGTTTGGTGTAAAACATGTCTTTTAGTTTTAATAAAAATGCCAACGACAGATAGAACACAAAAGAAATTCCCAACGTCGCAAAAGAAAAATAAATAAAAAACAAGCGAACATTAGTAGTTCTCATTCCAAGTCTGTCAGCCAATCTTGAAGAAACATCATAACCATGCCTTTCAAAAAAATTTCGGAGTGAATGAATCATCTGCATATTATATATTTTTTACAAAAAACAAATTTAACTATTTGAGTCATACTTTTTGTAATTTCTATTGATTAACTTTGCAATCTTTTAAAAATCAAATGCAAAACACAGAAGAATTCATAGAAGTTATCGGAACTAGAGTTCATAATTTAAAGAATATCGATGTTAATATTCCTCGAAATAAATTGGTTGTATTAACCGGTTTAAGCGGTAGCGGAAAATCTTCTTTGGCATTTGACACTATTTACGCCGAAGGTCAGCGTAGATATATCGAAACTTTTTCGGCTTACGCACGTCAGTTTTTAGGTAATCTTGAACGACCTGATGTTGATAAAATCAATGGATTGTCGCCTGTTATTTCGATTGAACAAAAAACCACCAATAAAAGCCCACGTTCTACCGTCGGAACTATTACTGAAATCTATGATTTCTTGCGATTATTATTTGCCAGAATTTCTGATGCTTATTCTTATGAAACAGGCGAAAAAATGGTGAGTTATACTGAAGATGAAATTAAAAATTTGATTATTCAAGATTTTGATGACCGTAAAATAATTTTGCTGGCACCTTTAGTCAGATCGCGAAAAGGACATTATCGCGAACTTTTTGAGCAAACTGCCAAACAAGGATTTTTAAAAGTTCGGGTGAACGGTGAAATAGTCGACATTGAAAAAGGAATGCGTTTGGATCGATACAAAACACACGATATTGAAGTTGTTATCGATAGAATTAAAATAGATGAAACCTCAGAAAAAAGACTTTCAGAAAGCATTAAAACTGCGTTAGATTTTGGCGAAAATGTATTAATGATTATTGATGCTGAAACCAATAAACTTCGATATTTCAGCAGTGAATTGATGTGTCCGACAACCGGAATTTCTTATCAAAGTCCAGAGCCGAATTCCTTTTCGTTTAACTCTCCAAAAGGTGCTTGCCCACATTGCAGCGGTTTGGGAATTGTAAATGAAGTGGATATAAAAAAAGTAATTCCCAATCCAAATTTATCCATTAATAATGGCGGAATTGCCCCCATGGGTGAACGAAAAAACAGCTGGATTTTTAAACAATTACAACTGATTGCCGAGCGATTTCAATTCAAATTAAACGAGTCCATTTCTAAAATTCCGGAAGAAGCTCTTCAAGTAATTTTATATGGCGGAAACGAAAAATTCGATGTCAAAATGGAAGCGATGGGAATTACCCGTACTTATGAAATCGATTTTGAAGGCATCGTTAATTTTATCGGAAATCAATTTAAAGAAAGTGATTCTACTTCCATAAAACGTTGGGCATCCAACTATATGAATGAAATTAATTGCAGTGTTTGTAAAGGGAAACGGCTCAAACCGGCATCCTTAAACTTCAAAATTGACAACATCAATATTGCAGAAGCTGCTCAACTTGATATCGATGAATTTGCAAATTGGATAAAAAATCTTCCATCAAAATTATCAAAAAAACAACTCCAAATTGGAGAAGAAGTGGTGAAAGAAATTGCTACTCGTGTTCAATTTTTATTGGATGTTGGACTGAATTATTTAACCTTAGACAGAACATCAAAAACCTTATCCGGCGGTGAAGCCCAACGCATCCGTTTGGCAACACAAATAGGATCCCAATTAGTGGGAGTTCTTTATATTTTAGATGAGCCAAGTATCGGATTACATCAACGCGATAATGCAAAACTCATCGATTCTTTATTAAAATTAAGAGATGTCGGCAACTCTGTAATTGTTGTTGAGCACGATAAAGAAATGATTGAAAGGGCTGATTATATTATCGATATTGGTCCGGGAGCCGGTATTCATGGTGGTGAAATAGTCAGTATTGGAAATTATGCTGAAACTTTAAAACATCACACTTTAACCACCGATTATCTCAACGGAACCAAATCTATTTCAATTCCTAAAAAAAGGAGAAAAGGGAATGGTAAACTTATCGAATTAAAAGGCGCTCAAGGAAATAATTTAAAAAATGTAACTGTTTCTTTCCCGCTCGGTAAAATGATTTGTGTAACGGGTGTGTCGGGAAGTGGAAAATCAACTTTGATTAATGAAACCCTTTATCCAATACTCAATAATCATATATATAATGGAGTTCAAAAACCTTTAGAGTACATAGCCATAAAAGGAATTGAACATATTGACAAAGTTATCGAAATTGATCAATCACCCATTGGAAGAACACCCCGATCCAATCCGGCAACATACACCGCAGTTTTTAATGAAATTCGCGCTTTGTTTGCCAACACTCCCGAAGCGGCAATTCGCGGCTATAAACCAGGTCGATTTTCATTTAATGTAGTTGGCGGTCGCTGTGAAACTTGTCAGGGTGGAGGAATGAAAGTTATTGAGATGAATTTTTTGCCCGATGTTTATGTTGAATGTGAAACTTGTCAAGGAAATCGATTTAATCAAGAAACGTTGGAAATCCGTTATAAAGGAAAATCTATCTCTGATATTTTAAAAATGACCGTTGAAGAAGGCGTTGTTTTTTTTGAATTGATTCCTAAAATCCACAGAAAATTAAAAACTATTGAAGATGTAGGATTGGGTTATATTACACTCGGGCAACAATCTACCACGCTTTCCGGCGGTGAAGCACAACGCATCAAATTAGCTGCAGAACTCGCCAAACGAGATACCGGAAATACCTTTTACATTTTAGATGAACCAACTACCGGACTCCATTTTGAAGATATTCGGGTGTTAATGGACGTACTCAATAAATTAACCGACAAAGGAAATTCTGTACTCATCATCGAACACAATATGGATGTTATTAAATTAGCTGATCATATTATTGATTTGGGCTATGAGGGTGGCAAAAATGGCGGAGTCATTATTTGCGAAGGAACTCCGGAAATAGTAGCTTTACATCCAACAAGTTATACCGCTAAATATCTTAAAAAAGAGTTGAATTTATAATATATTTTATACCTTGCACTCCCATATTTTATATAATTTTTATGACCAACGACGATAGCAAAATACGCGAAAAACTAAAACACAAAACTTGGAATGAAATTAAGACCAACGACTCTTGGGCTATATTTAAAATTATGTCAGAGTTTGTGTATGGGTATGAAAATTTAAGTAGAATTGGACCTTGTGTCAGTATTTTCGGCTCTGCGCGTACCAAAGATAACAATCCTAATTATCAATTGGCAGAAGAAATTGCCTATAAAATAACGCAGCACGGATACGGAGTTATAACCGGAGGCGGACCGGGAATTATGGAAGCCAGTAATAAAGGAGCACACCGTGGGAAAGGACCTTCTGCCGGTTTGAACATCGAATTACCACATGAACAACATTTCAATCCTTATATAGACAAAGACAAAAATTTGGAGTTTGATTATTTTTTCGTTCGCAAGGTGATGTTTGTAAAATATTCTCAAGGATTTATTGTTTTACCGGGCGGTTTTGGTACTCTAGATGAATTGTTTGAAGCGATTACCCTCATTCAAACCGATAAAATCGGCCGGTTTCCCATTATTATGGTTGGAACCGAGTATTGGAAAGGTTTGCTTGATTGGATTAAAGAAACTATTTTAGAAAAAAACAACAATATCAATCCGCAAGATTTGGAGTTGTTTGTTTTGGTAGATACTGCCGATGAGGTGGTAGATCATTTAAATAGATTTTATGAAAAATACAGTTTAAAACCTAATTTTTAATAAATTAAAAATTGGATATAAAATCATTCTAAAGAAAATCGTCAAAAAAATTCCGATTACCAATGAAACTTCATCCAATAAAAATATTTATATTGACGTTCATAATTTGAGTAACGGAGTCTATTTTATCAACAATTCAGAAATGTTGATGAAGAAATCTCTAAAATTTATCAAAAATTAATTGGGCTATTTAAAGTATATCTTATCGTTTTTTATTCTTTCTTTTCCGATTTATTTCTTTGGACAAACCAATGAAATAGAGATAAACACATCTCTAAATATTGAAAAACACGAACTTTATATTGAGCAAAAAATTACTTTCTACAATAATTCCGGAATTAATTTAGACACTATTTATTTTCACAACTGGCCCAACGCTTATAAGGATAAATTTACACCTTTATCTAAACGGTTGATTGAAAGTTATGATAAATCTTTTTATTTTTCATCTGAAAAAAATAGAGGATTTACCACTATAAAAAACATCAATTCAGAAAATAATTCTATTGATTATTTTACCCCAAAAAACTTTTCTGATGCCATCGGAATTGCTTTACCCAAATCTTTAGAACCACAAGATTCAATCAGCATTCATTTTTCTTACACTGTTAAAATTCCGTTGAATCGTTATACAGGATATGGGCGCAGCAAAGACAACTATTATTTGCGTTATTGGTATTTAGTTCCGGCAGTTCATCAACAAAAATGGATGCTTCAGAATAATTTGGATATGGATGATTTGATGGTCGATTTTACCAATTATAAAATCAATTTCAGTATTCCTCATGATTATCATTTATACAGTGATTTGATTGAAAATCAAACGGAAAACAATCGGAAAAAAGTATATCAACTATATGGAAATCAACGACAGGATATTACCATAAGCATTACTAAAAAGACAGATTATCTCGTTTTAAAAACTCCAAAAATAACTTTTAAAACTGATTTAATTGAGGCAGATCTTGCTACACAAACTAAAAAAGAAGTTGCCCAAAGAGCTTTGGCATTTTTAGATGAAAATCTAGGCAATTATCCGCATCAATCCATTTTAATCAATCAAATTGAGTATGATAAATATCCCGTTTACGGATTGAATCAACTTCCCAAAATTTTAGGTCCATTTTCTGAAGTTTTTGAGTGGGATATCAAATTATTTAAAACACTTTCTAAAAAATATTTAGAAAACTCCTTCAATTATCAAAAACAAACTGATTATTGGCTTGTTGACGGACTTCAAACTTTTTTGATGATGAAATATGTTGACACTTATTATCCTGAAATTAAAGCGATTGGAAATATTTCAAAAATTTGGGGAATTAAATCATTCAATATTTCTAAATTAAAATTTAACGATAAATATGCTTATCTTTTTCAGTTAACAACCCATGCCAATCTAGATCAGGCTTTGATAACATCATCCGATTCACTTTCTAATTTCAATAGAAAAATTATCAATAAATACAAAGCAGGTTTGGGTTTAAATTACCTCGATCATTTTATTTCAGACTCCATCATTTCAAAAACGATTGCTGAGTTTTATCAATCAAACTCGCTGCAAAATATTTCAGGAAGAGAATTTTTAGCATTGCTTAAAACAAAAACCTCAAAAAATATTGATTGGTTTGAAAATGAATATATTACAAGCAATAAAAAAATAGATTACACTTTAAAAAAGGTTGAAAAACAGCAAGATTCTATTAAAATCACTATCCAAAACAACAGTAATTTCACAGCTCCAATCCGGCTTTACGGTTTACATCAACAAAATATTATGTATCAAGAATGGTTTGAAAATATTGACTCCACTTTAACCATTACAATTCCAAAAAACGGGTTTGATCGTTTAGCCTTAAATTATGAATTTCAGTATCCCGAAAATAACCTGCGCAACAACTGGAAATTTATCAACAACCGAATTATTAAGAGACCGATTCAATTGCGTTTTGTAAAAGATGTAGATAATCCTTATTACAATCAATTGTTTTTTAGCCCGGAATTTAGGTATAATTATTATGATGGTTTAATTATCGGATTGGGATTTCACAACAAAACAATGCTTGATAAAAATTTTAGATATAAAATATTGCCCAGTATGGGCATAAAAAGCAAAACACTCTCCGGATCATTTTCGACTGAATATGATTTTTTGCCGGAGAGCTCAATCTTTAATGTATATAAATACCGAACAGGATTAGTTGGCAGCAAATTTCATTATGCGCCCAATTTAAGTTATCAGACTTTTATCCCATATGCCATTGTAGAATTTAACCGGAAATCATTAAGAGACGTTGGAGGAAGTGCTTTATTGGCTAAATACGTGATGATTCAAAGAGAGCAACCGATAACTCAAACTGTAATTCTTGATTCTGAAAATTACAATGTTTTCAGTTTAAAATATGGATATTCAAATCCAAATATTATTGATGAATTAAAATATAGCGCTAATTATCAGCTGTCTGATCATTTTAGCAAAATTTCCTTTTTAGCGCAATATAGAAAGTTGACTGATCGTCATAATCGTCAATTTGATATACGGCTTTTTGCGGGTGCTTTTCTAAACAATGACACCAACACTAACTTTTTTGATTTTTCATTGGGAAATGCTACCGATTATTTATTTGAATATGATTATTTAGGACGTTCTGAAAGTTCCGGAATTTTCAGTCAGCAAATCATTATTAACGAAGGTGGCTTTAAAGCAAAATTACCCATTTCAACCGCCAATCAATGGATTACTACTTTAAATACAAGTGTTGGTATTTGGCGATGGATTGAACTTTATAACGATGTTGGGTTGGTTAAAAACAAAAATCAATCCCTTTATTTCGCTCATGAAAATGGAATTCGGCTTAACTTTGTAAACAACTATTTTGAGTTATATTTTCCTATTCACTCCAACAATGGATGGGAAATTTCTCAACCTGATTATTCAACAAAAATGAGGTTTGTGTTTACAACAAATCTTGATTTGTTATTTAACTTTTTCAGACGCGGATTTTTCTAATATTTACGCTTTAAATGTCTATTTTTTATTTAATCGAAAGTACAGAATCATTCTTTTCCATATTATTTATTTATCCTTATATAAAATATAACAATTTTGATATATCTATAAATGAAGTACCTTTGTGATACAAAAATTTGATATTATGTCAGTAAAAAACAATCCTTTATCTTCCGATAAAATCTCGTTTCAAGAATTTAAAAATGAGGTTTTAAACGATTATAAAACAGCCGTAATCTCTCGTGAGTGCAGTATATTAGGCAGAAAAGAAGTATTAACCGGTAAAGCTAAATTCGGAATTTTTGGCGGTGGAAAAGAAGTGCCTCAATTAGCGATGGCTAAAGCTTTTAAAAAGGGAGATTTTAGAGCAGGGTATTACAGAGACCAAACCTTTATGATGGCCATTGGAGAATTGACTCCTCTTCAATTTTTTGCTGCTCTTTATGCGCATGCTGATATAGAATTTGAACCCTCATCAACCGGAAGACAAATGAATAACCATTTTGCCACTCATTTTTTAAATGATGATGGATCTTGGAAAAATTTGACAGAATTAAAAAATGTCACTTCAGATATTTCTTGTACTGCCGGTCAAATGCCTCGTTTATTGGGTTTGGCGTATGCCTCAAAAATGTATAGAAATTCAAATGAATTAAATAACAGAACCAACTTTACTATTAATGGTAACGAAGTTGCGTGGGGTACCATTGGAAACGCCTCTACAAGTGAAGGACACTTTTTTGAAACATTCAATGCCGCCGGAGTTTTGCAGGTTCCAATGGTTATAAGTGTTTGGGATGATGCTTACGGAATTTCAGTTCCCGCAAAATATCAAACTACGAAAGAAAATATTTCTGAAATTCTTAAAGGATTTCAAAGAGATGAAAATGGAGCCGGATATGAATTGTTCAGCGTTAAAGGTTGGGATTATATGCAACTAATTGAAACTTACGAAAAAGCTTCAAAAATTGCCCGGGAAGAGCATGTTCCTGTTTTAATTCACGTCGAAGATTTAACGCAAGCTTTGGGACATTCAACATCAGGTTCTCATGAAAGATACAAAACTGAAGAAAGATTAGCGTGGGAAGATGAAATTGATTGCATTAAACAAATGCGTGATTGGATGCTTCAGTTAGAATTTCCTCTGAAAAATGGTGAAACTGCCAAATTTGTGACTGAAGAAGAAGTTTTGAGGATTGATGAAGATTCCAAAAATATTGTAAAAGAAGCTAAAAATCAAGCTAGAAACTCTTTTTTAAATCCAATTAGAGCAGAGCAAAAAGAGTTACTGTTATTATTAAATGAAGTTGCTAAACAAAGCAAAAATCAGGGTGAGATTATTAAAATTAATCAAAATCTAGCTTCAATTAAAGATCCGGAGCGGAAAAATATCATTGGTGCAGCGCGTAAAATAACCCGTTTGATTAGTAATGAAGAATTCTCTTCTAAAAATACACTGCAAAATTGGATTGTTAATTTTAAAGAAAAATACCAACATCTTTACAGTTCCCATTTTCAAAATGATTTTGAAAATAAAGCAGCTAATATTAAAGAAGTTAAACCAATTTATAATGATGATAATGCACTTGAAAGTGCTTATGTAGTTCTTAAAAGTAACTTTGATGCTATATTAGCTAAACATGATGATGTGTTTATTTTTGGTGAAGATTCAGGAAATATTGGTGATGTAAATCAAGGATTGGTCGGATTACAAGAGAAATATTCAGAATTAAGAGTAACCGATACCGGAATTCGTGAAACCACCATTATTGGCCAAGGTATTGGAATGGCAATGCGTGGATTAAGACCCATTGCAGAAATTCAATACTTAGATTATGCGTTATATGCACTGCAAGTAATGAGTGATGATTTGGCAACTTTGCGTTATCGTTCTGGCGGGCGACAAAAAGCGCCCTTAATTGTTCGTACGCGCGGACATCGATTAGAAGGTATTTGGCATTCTGGCTCACCAATGGGCGGAATGATTCATCTACTTAGAGGAATGCATATATTGGTACCTAGAAATATGACCAAAGCCGCCGGTTTTTACAATACTTTATTAGAAAGTGATGAACCGGCAATGGTTGTTGAAAATCTGAATGGATATCGATTGAAAGAGAAAATGCCTTCCAATTTGGGAGAATTCAGAACTCCGATAGGCGTAGTTGAAACGATTAGAGAAGGAAAAGATATTACCGTAGTTTCCTATGGTTCAACTTTAAGAATTGTTGAACAAGCTGTTGAAGAATTAGCAGCAGTTGGAATTGACGTTGAATTAATCGATATTCAAAGTTTATTGCCTTTTGATATCAATCATGATATTTCTAAAAGTATTCAAAAAACAAATCGATTGCTTGTAATTGATGAAGACGTTCCTGGAGGTGCCTCATCCTATATGCTACAACAAATCCTTGAAGTTCAAAACAGTTATCAATATCTTGACAGTAAACCTGCTACATTAACTGCTCAACCACATAGAGCAGCTTATGGAGATGATGGCGATTATTTCTCTAAACCCAATGCCGAAGATATTTTTGAAAAGGTTTATGAAATTTTAAGCGAAGTCAATCCGATAAAATTCAAAAAATTATATTAATCACAATGGCAGACGAAAGTTTGCCTTTTTTTTTAACTTTTTTGAAATCCGAAAACGTTTTCTTGAAATAATTCGTAATTTTGTAATCGAAATTATCAATAATTAAATATACAAATTCTATGGCGAAAGTAATTGGAGCAATTGTAGTAGACAATGAGAGATGCAAAGGGTGCGAAGTCTGTATCCCCGTTTGCGGTCCCGATGTTATTAGAATGTCATCTGAAGTAAATTTAAAAGGCTATCATTACGCATATATGGAAACTCCTCAAGAGTGTACCGGTTGTACCAACTGCGGTATCGTTTGTCCTGACGGAGCAATTACTGTATATAGAATGAAAGTTGAAGACTAATTAATTATTTATAACACCTTATTATAATGGCAGAATTAAAATTAATGAAGGGTAATGAAGCCTTAGCTGAAGCGGCTATTCGCGCCGGAGTTGATGCCTATTTTGGTTATCCTATTACCCCGCAAACTGAAATAATTGAATATTTAATGATGGAACAACCTGAAAAAAGAACCGGAATGGTAGTTCTTCAGGCAGAAAGTGAAGTCGCAGCAATTAATATGGTTTATGGTGCAGCTGGAACCGGCAAAAGAGTATTTACCTCTTCTTCAAGTCCTGGGATATCCTTAAAACAAGAAGGAATTTCCTATATGGCAGGAGCAGAAATACCCGCTGTTGTAGTAAATGTAGTACGAGGTGGACCAGGTTTAGGAACTATTCAACCTTCGCAAGCTGATTATTTTCAATCGGTTAAAGGTGGTGGACATGGCGATTATAAATTATATGTTTTAGCACCGGCATCCGTACAAGAAATGGCCGATTTTGTAGAAGATGCATTTGACATCGCTTTTAAATACATGGCTCCGGTTCTTATTTTATCGGATGGATTAATTGGTCAGATGATGGAAAAAGTATATTTAAAAGAACAAAAACCACGTTGGACTGATGAAGAAATTTATAAAATGCACAACGATTGGGCTACTTTCGGCAGAAAAAACGGAAGAGAACGCAACATCATTACTTCGCTCGATTTAAAATCAGAAAAAATGGAAAAAAGAGTGCATCGACTTTATAAAAAGTATGCACAAATGGAAGAAGAAGATCTGCGTTATGAAACAATTCAATGTGAAGATGCTGAATATATTATCGTAGCATACGGTTCAAGTGCTCGTATAGCTCAAAAAACAGTTGATTTAGCAAGAGCAAAAGGAATAAAAGTTGGTTTATTAAGGCCCATCACCCTATTCCCTTTTCCTAAAAAACAATTGATGGAACTAACCAAACAAGTAAAAGGAATTTTAAGTGTTGAACTTAATACCGGACAAATGGTAGAAGATGTACGTTTAGCAGTTGAACATAAAGTTCCGGTAGAACATTTTGGAAGAACCGGAGGTATTATACATACTCCGGAAGAAATATTAGAAGCATTACAACAAAAATTAATCAAGGGCTAATGGATATTAAAGACATTATAAAACCAGAAAATTTAGTTTATAAAAATACTGAATTAATGACAGACAATACACTTTCGTATTGCCCTGGATGCGGACACGGAACCGCTCATAACGTACTGATGGGAGTTATTGAAGAAATGGGTATTGTTGAAGATACCATTGGTGTTGCTCCCGTTGGTTGTTCTGTACTAGCGTACGAATTCATGGATATTGACATGCAACAGGCAGCGCACGGCAGAGCTCCTGCAGTTGCTACAGCAATTGCACGTACTTGGCCTGATAAATATGTTTTCACCTATCAAGGTGATGGTGATTTAGCAGCCATTGGAACTGCAGAAACTATCCATGCCTGTAACCGTGGAGAAAATATTGTTATTATTTTTGTGAACAATGGTATTTATGGAATGACCGGAGGGCAAATGGCTCCTACTACTCTTCCAAACATGCCTTCTTCTACATCGCCCTACGGTAGAGATACTGCAACAACCGGATTTCCCCTTAAAATTACTGAATTAGTTGCAAATTTACCTGGAGTTTACAGTGCTTCAAGACATGCAGTTCATACACACAAACACGTTCGTAAAGCTAAAAAAGCTATTGAAAAAGCATTTAAAGATACCCGATTAAAAAAAGGTCTTTCTATCATTGAAATTGTTTCGAATTGTAATTCAGGATGGAAAATGCAACCGCGTCAATCTAATACTTGGATGGAAGAAAATATGTTCCCTTATTATGAATTAGGCGATATTAAAGTAAATGGTAAATTGGTAAATAAGCAGTAATCATGACAGAAGAATTAATTATAGCCGGATTTGGCGGACAAGGAGTTTTATCATTGGGTAAAATTTTAGCTTATTCAGGCATTCTGCAAAATCAAGAAGTGAGCTGGATGCCTTCATACGGTCCTGAAATGCGCGGCGGAACAGCCAATGTAACCGTTATTTTAAGCGATGAAAGAATCAGTTCTCCTTATTTAAAATTATTTGATACCGCTATTATCCTGAATCAACAATCGATGGATAAATTTGAAAGCAGTATAAAACCGGGCGGAATTTTAATTTATGATCCCAACGGAATCACCATTCATCCAAAGAGAAAAGATATTCATATTTATCAAATTGATGCCAATAAACTTTCCTCAGAAATGGGCAATAAAAAAGTTTATAATATGGTTGTAATGGGCGGTTACCTTAAAGTAAAACCTGTAGTGCAACTGGATAATGTTGTTGAAGGTTTAAAAAAATCTTTACCGGAACGCTATCATAATTTAATCCCGTTAAATGTGGAAGCCATTCAAAAAGGAATGGATAATTTGGTAACTATTAACGAAGTTTCCGTTTTAAATTAATATATACGTTACTTTTATTTAAAGGTCAAGCTTCATCGTTCGACCTTTTTTTCCAACTTAAAATTAAGATTAAGATTGTCAGAGTCCAAACTGAATTAGTCAATTTAAGAAATTAACTTAATTAACAAGCCGTTTATTAAGAATTTTTAGAAATACGTTTCTCTTATATTTTATAAATTATTGATTTTAAATTCTTAAATTAGCTTTTCCAAGCAAGGGAAAAAGTTATGAATTCTAAAGATCAACAAATTACCTCTCATCAGGAAGTATTACATTTATCCAAAGAAACTATCAATTCTATCAAGAAAGATAAGAGTCAATTTTTAGGTCAATTAGTGCATAACCTCAAAAATCCTGTGGGTTCTGCACTTTCTTTTAGCGATATGATTTTAGAAGATGTAGATAACTATTCGCCAGAAAAACTAAAACGACATTTAAACATCATCAAATCTTCTTGTGAAGCTGCTTTAAATCAATTGGATATTTTACTTATTGAATCCAAAATTGAAATTAAAGAATTAGATTTATTTTTACAAGAAACGCTGTTTTCCGATTTAATCAAAAATTGTCTTTCAGACAATAAAAATAATTTCATTAAAAATAATTTTACTATTGAGGTTTCATTTTTAGAAGGCGAAATGAAGATTAATTTAGACCGCAAGTTTATAAAACATACTTTACACGGATTAATACAATTTTTTCTATTACATTCAGGGAATAACACCAATTTAAAAGTTAATTTAAAAACTGAAAATGAGTTGCTAATATTAAATATTGAAAGCAATCAGTGTGCTAAATGTGATGAAAAAATTGAAGAATATATCACCGGAAAATTATTTGAAAACGATGCTGTTTTTAACCTAAAACAAGAAAAATTCCTCAACTTTCAAGACATCTCTTTTATAGCTCAAAAACATCATGGATATTTCACCCTTTCTAAAAATGACTCACATTCATTAGTTTTGACATTTGCCATCTCTACCGAATTTTAGTGAGTATTTTTTCACTAAAATTTCTTTTTAAAACAACCTCAAATAAAACTCTAATTTCTTTATAATTAGTTCGCTTTTTTAAAACATATTTAACATTTTTTAAATACTAAAATGCCTAAATTAGCCAACATTAATTTTGATTTTAATTTAAACAAACTAATCGTGAAGAAACTAATTAATTTAACAGTAACACTTATATTAGTGATGAATACTGCAATCGCACAACAAACAGCTGCTGAAAATCCGTTTTTTAGCAAGTACGGCACACCATACGAAGTGCCAAATTTTGACAAAATTAAACCAGAGCATTATATGGTCGCATTCGAACGCGGAATGTTAGAGCAAAATGCTGCCATTGAAAAGATTGTCAACAACAAAGAAAAACCAACATTTCAAAACACTGTCGAGGCTTTAGAATACAGCAATGATTTGTTGGAAAAAGTAGGAAGTGTTTTTGGTAATCAAACCTCTGCCAATACCAATAAAGAATTGCAGCAAGTAGCTAAAGATTTATCTCCAAAAATGAGTAAACACCGCGATGATATTATGCTGAACGCAAAACTATTTGAACGCATTAAAAGTGTTTATAATGATAGAAATATCATTGCTTCAAATCCTAAATCAAAAGGAATTGATCAAAAACAACAGGCGGGCTTAAATCCTGAACAAAAGAAATTAATCGAAGAAATCTATAAAGATTTTATCAGAAGCGGTGCTAATGTTGCCGATGACAAAAAAGATGAATTAAGAAATATCAACAAAGATTTAAGTTTATTATCACTTCAATTTGGGGAGAATACTTTAAAAGAAGACAACAGTTGGAAACATTTTATTGATAACGAAAGTGATTTGGCAGGTTTACCAGAATCTACCAAACAAGCCATGGCTTTAGATGCAAAAAAGGCCGGACAAGAAGGAAAATGGTTAGTCACTTTACATAAATCTAGTTGGATTCCTTTCTTACAATATGCTGAAAACCGTGAAATTAGAGAGAAGGTTTACAAAGGTTGGATGAATAGAGGAAATAATGGAAATGAGTTTGACAATAATTCTAATGTGGCTAAAATGGCATCGCTCAGAGTTAAAAAAGCTCAAATTTTAGGTTACAATTCTTGGGCTTCTTATATCTTAGAAGACAATATGGCTAAAAGTCCGGAAGGCGCCAACGAATTATTGATGAACCTTTGGAACAGATCCTTACCAATTGCCAAAAATGAAGTTGCAGAAATGCAAAAGATGATTGATGCAGAAGGTGGAAAATTTAAATTGGCCTCATGGGACTGGTGGTATTACACCGAAAAAGTTCGAAAAGCTAAATATGATTTAGATGAGGAAGAACTTAAACCTTACTTTGAAATTAACAATGTTAGAAAAGGTTTGTTCCAAGTAATTGGAAAATTGTACGGTATCAAATTCATACCTAGAAGCGATGTCCCATTACCACACCCAGATGCTTTGGCTTTTGAAGTTCAAGAAAGTAACGGAAAACATATCGGTATTTTCTTTATGGATTTCCATCCAAGAGAAAGCAAACGCGGTGGAGCCTGGATGAGTTCTTATCGCAAACAATCGAGAAAAAATGGTCAAATGATTACTCCAATCATTACCAATGTTTTAAATTTCACCAAACCAACTGCCGATAAACCTGCTTTATTAACTTTTGACGAAGTAGAAACGATGTATCACGAAATTGGTCACGGTTTACACGGATTATTAGCCAACACTACTTACAATAAACTATCGGGAACTGCTGTTCCACGCGACTTTGTCGAACTTCCATCTCAAATTATGGAACATTGGGCTGGAGAGCCAGAAGTTTTAAAAATGTACGCCAAACATTACCTTACTGGAGAGGTTATTTCTGATGAATTGATTGAAAAATTAAAAGCATCAAGTCGTTTTAACCAAGGATTTATTACTACCGAGTATTTGGCTGCTTCATTACTAGATTTAAAATGGCATACTTTAACCACTGATGAATTACAAAATCCGGCGGCTTTTGAGAAAAATGCTATGGATGAAATCGGATTGATTGGTGAAATTATTCCTCGTTACAGAAGTGGCTATTTTAATCATATTTTTAGCGGAGGATATTCAGCCGGTTATTACGCTTATATCTGGGCAGCTGTTTTAGATGCTGATGCTTTCAAAGCTTTTAAAGAAACCGGCGATATTTTTAATCAAGAGAAAGCTAAACTTTTCAGAGAAAATGTACTTTCAAAAGGCGGAACAGAAGATCCTATGATTTTATACAAAAAATTCAGAGGTCAAGAACCTAAAATTGAAGCGCTTTTAGAAAAAAGAGGTTTGAATTAATCAAATTCTTGTACTCATTAGACTTTAAAGCCTCGATAAATCGGGGCTTTTTTCATATTGATTTTCTCAAAATTTCATTTCCAATACTACAGTCTAAACAGCGAATTTTAAGGCAATATTCATTTTTTAACTCTAACATTGATTGGGTTTGTATCGCATTTACTGCAATTATTCCAAATTGTGAAAACTTATCGATAATAGCATTCTTTTCAGCTTTTACAGATTCCATTAATTCTAATAGATGTTCAATCAATTCTGTTCCTTTTTTAGTTGAATAAGCAAATTTTAACGGAATGACGGTGTTGATCATTAAAGTATCTACAAATGCTTTTGAAATCCTTTTCTTATTACTTTTTGATTCTTTTCCAAAGGTATAATGGGTATCCCAATAGGCTGAAGTTTGTGTAGTAAAAACAGCATATATCTCATCTTTGGTGGTAGTCTCCATCAATTTAGAAAATAACGATTGAGTAGCGTAAATAACTCCCGCTAATTGCGCTATTCTGATTGTCGGAAAATTCAAGGGTCTTAATCTGAAAAAATGAAATGTACTTGATGATAAAGTTGTTAAACTGTATTTAGAAATCAAATACTGATATTCATTTTGGAGTTTTTGATAATAGGCATCTTCTATATCATTGATTAAAAAACCAGCTTGTCCAAATAATAAAGCTTCTAAAACCAATAAATTATTTTTTTCTTTTCTGATGATTTGAAAATCGACCGATTGTGCTAATTGCAAAAAAGCTTCACTGTTAATTTTTGCCCCAAAATTCTTACATAACAGAACCCATAAAACTGCCTCCCAATCATTTTTATAGTTTAATAATAGTTGATTAATTTCAACCGATTTTCTTTCTAAACGCTCCAAAAACAAGACTTCCATCCAATTTTGTAAAGTGAATTTTGAAATATTTTTAAGTTCATTTTCACATAAAATCCATTTCGGATTGTTTGAATTAAAACCAGTATATCGTTTTAAAAAATCAGATTTTACAAATTTACTAAGTTCAAAAGTGGGAATTATTTGTTGATGCGGATTAAAAACTTCTCTATCATGCTCCCAAACAACATGTAAAATAACGGCTTTATAATGTTCATCAATATGATGATTGTGCAAATACCAATCTGATGATTTCTGATGAATTTCTACATTTCCAACCCAAAGTTGGTCGTTAATTCTGACGGAAGCCGTCAAAAAATCAGGACCGGAATTGTCATTTAGCAATCCCGCATTCAAAATTATCAAAGATTCATTTTGAGTTGTTTCTAAAGATATATCCGAAAATAACTGATATTTCCAAATAAAGTGTAAAACTTTTTCGTTCAATGCAATTTTTTTAACGATAAACCTCGTAAATATAAACAAACTTGTTAATTAATTAACAATCAATTTTTTGATTTTAATAAACAATATTTATCGTTTATTTGCGACTCAAAAAATCAAAAAACAGTATCTTTAAAAACTATTATTAACTTTAAATTTAAAAAAATCAACATCATGAAAGATGAAATATTGCAACTGTCACCCCGAAGATTATGGCATCATTTTTATCAGTTAAACCAAGTTCCGCGCGGTTCTAAAAAAGAAGAAAAAGTCATCGCTTTTATGGTTGATTTTGGCAAGAGTTTAGGACTGGAAACCTTGGTTGATGCCACTCAAAATGTATTGATCAGAAAGCCGGCAACCCACGGAATGGAAAATCGCAAAGCCGTTGTATTACAATCACATTTAGACATGGTGCATCAAAAAAATGCCATTACCAACTTTGATTTTGATACCCAGGGTATCGAAATGTATGTTGATGGAGATTGGGTTAAGGCAAAAGGCACTACTTTAGGAGCTGATAACGGACTTGGAGTTGCGGCAATCATGAGTGTTTTAGAGGCATCAGATATTCCACATCCTGCCATTGAAGCTTTATTTACCATTGATGAAGAAACCGGCATGACAGGTGCTA
This sequence comes from Flavobacteriaceae bacterium, assembly GCA_030683815.1. Classification (GTDB taxonomy): domain Bacteria; phylum Bacteroidota; class Bacteroidia; order Flavobacteriales; family Flavobacteriaceae; genus JAGXRT01. The sequence continues at coordinate 81,884 of JAUXPJ010000023.1, read as the reverse complement.
AAGGACTGCAAGCCAATTTTTTACAAGGCGATATTTTATTGAATCTCGATACGGAAAATGACAGTGAAATTGATGTTGGATGTGCCGGAGGAATTGATGTTTCAGCAACTAAATCTTATATTGAAGTTGATGTAAATCCAAATTCAACTGCGCTCAATATTGTGGTTAACGGATTAAATGGTGGTCATTCCGGCATGGATATTCATAAGGGACTAGGAAACGCCAATAAAATTTTAAACCGATTATTTTTTGAAACACTTCCTTTTAATTATTCCATTGTTGAAATTAATGGCGGCAGTTTAAGAAACGCCATTCCAAGAGAAAGTTTTGCCACCATAGTTGTTCAAAACGATAATAAAGCTGCTTTTATAGAGCAGTTTAATAAGACTTCCAAATACATCAAAGAAGAATTGGCTACTATGGAAAGTGGTTTGAAAATTGAATTATATGAAACCCAACTTCCTTCAAAAGCGATGGAACGCAACGCTCAAGAGTTGCTGATAAAATCTATTTATGCAGCTCATAATGGTGTTTATCGCATGAGCGCAGATATGGAAGATTTGGTTGAAACTTCTAACAATATTGCCAGAGTTATTGTAAAAGATGGAAAAACTCAAATTCATTGTTTAACCCGTTCAGCTGTTGAATCTTCAAAAACGGATTTAGCAAATGCCTTAAAATCCGCTTTTGAATTGGGTGGTTTCAACGTAATATTTACAGGTTCTTACCCCGGTTGGAAACCAAATATGCAATCATCCATTTTAAAAACGATGACAGAAGTATATAAAAATATGTTTCAATCTAACGCTGATGTTGTGGCTTGTCATGCCGGTTTAGAGTGTGGTATTTTAGGTGCTAATTATCCAACTATGGAAATGATTTCGTTTGGACCAACCATTAATGGAGCACATTCTCCTGATGAAAAAGCGAGCATCAGTTCAACTCAGAAATTTTGGAAATTCTTTTTAGAAGTACTTAAAAATATTCCTGAAAAATAACAAAAACTAACTGTAATACCAACTCACTTTTAAGCAGTTAAAAGTGAGTTTTTTATTTGTAAAACTTTAAGTTTTTGTTAATATCTTAGATTTTAATAAACCATAAAATATTGTATTTTTACGCCTTATTTTATTGATAAACTTTTCATGGGAAAAATTATTGCAATTGCCAATCAAAAAGGTGGAGTAGGCAAAACCACAACAACTATCAATTTAGCTGCTGCGCTAGGTGTTTTAGAAAAAAAAGTGCTTCTAATTGATGCCGATCCGCAGGCCAATGCTTCATCTGGTTTGGGAATTGATGTCGAAAGTGTAGAGATTGGCACTTATCAACTTTTAGAACATACCGTTTTAGCCAGTGAAGCTATCATTCCTTCTAACTCTCCAAACGTAGATATTATTCCCTCGCACATTGATCTGGTGGCGGTTGAAATTGAATTAGTCGATAAAGAAGAGCGGGAATATATGCTCAGAAAAACCTTACAATCAGTCAAAGATTCTTATGATTATATTTTAATTGATTGTCCGCCATCACTGGGTTTAATCACTTTAAATGCATTGGTAGCTGCAGATTCTGTTATCATTCCGATACAATGTGAATACTTTGCTTTAGAAGGCTTAGGAAAACTTTTAAATACTATTAAGAGTGTTCAAAAAATCCACAATGCTGAATTGGAAATTGAAGGATTATTGCTAACCATGTACGATTCTCGATTAAGATTATCAAATCAAGTTGTTGAAGAAGTTAGAAAACATTTCCAAGGAATGGTATTTAATACAATCATCCAACGCAATATTAAATTAGGAGAAGCACCCAGTTTTGGTGAAAGTATTATTTCATTTGATGCCACTAGTAAAGGTGCTGTAAATTATATTAACTTAGCAGAAGAAATTCTAAAAAAGTATTCATAAAATGGCAAATGCAATTAAAAAACAGGCCTTAGGTCGCGGTTTATCTGCCTTATTAAAAGACCCAAGTGCTGATATTACTTCTATAAAAGATAAAAATGCTGACAAAATTGTTGGAAGTATTGTTGAAATTGAATTAAACTCGATTGAAGTAAATCCTTTTCAACCACGAAGTAATTTTAATGAAGAAGCCATTCAAGAACTAGCCAATTCTATTAAAGAACTAGGTGTAATTCAGCCAATTACAGTTCGTAAATTAGAAGGAAACAGATTTCAATTGGTATCAGGTGAACGTCGATATAGAGCATCGAAGTATCTAGGATTAGATACTATTCCTTCTTACATCAGAATTGCTAATGACCAAGAAATGTTGGAAATGGCTTTGGTTGAAAATATCCAACGTAAAGATTTAGATCCTATTGAAATTTCTCTTTCTTATCAACGTTTGATTGAGGAAATTAACTTAACTCAAGAAGAATTGAGTACACGTGTTGGTAAGAAGCGCTCAACTGTTACCAATTATTTGCGTTTATTAAAATTAGACCCAATCGTTCAAACGGGTATGCGAGACGGATTTTTATCGATGGGTCACGGACGCGCATTAATCAATATTGAAGATACTGAAATTCAGTTAGATATATACGAGCGCATTATAAAAGACAATTTATCGGTTCGTCAAACTGAACAATTGGTTCAGAAATTAAAAGAGGGCTCACCCAAAGAAAGTGTTTCTACTGAAAAAAATGAGACTCCTTCAAATATAAAAGATGGTGCTCATCATATTTCTCAATTTTTAGGAAAAAAAGTGGAAATAAAATGGAATGGAAAAGGAAAAGGAAAAGTAACAATCCCCTTTTCATCCGAAGAAGAATTTGACAAGATCAAAAATTTATTTCAATAGTGAAATTAAAAATCACATTTTTTTCAATTTTAATTCTTTTCTTTTCAGCAACGACTCAAGCTCAAGAGATTAGCATAAAAGAAACAGAATTAAGTTCTAAAAAAAGTGTTGAATACAACCCGCTATCTCCTGCAAAAGCTGCTTTTTATTCAGCTGTTTTACCCGGATTAGGTCAGGCCTACAATAAAAAATATTGGAAAATCCCTTTTGTTTACGCAGCTATCGGAACTTCCATTTATGTGTATGACTTTAACAATACGGCTTACAATCGGTATCGGACGGCTTATAAATTACGATTAGCAGGGAAACAAGATGAATTTACAACCGATAACGGAAAAGTAACTTTATCGGTCAATGCCTTAATTACCGCCCAAAAAGGTTTTAAAAAAGATCGTGATTTATCATTGTTGGTAACAACAGCATTTTACATCCTTCAAATAGTAGAAGCAAGTGTTAACGCGCATTTGATGCAATTTAATATTGATGAAAATTTATCATTTAATCCGCAGTTAATACAGAATGATTTTTTAAATAAACCTATTGTTGGAGCTTCACTTAAAATCGATTTATAGTTATGCGAATTGCTTTATTAGGATATGGGAAAATGGGAAAAGTAATTGAGAAAATTGCTTTAGAACGAGGTCATGAAATTGTTTTAAGAGTTGATAGCTCAACTACTGATTTTGACATTACAAAAGTTGATGTTGCCATTGAATTTAGTGCTCCGAGTAAAGCAGTTGAAAACATCAAACTTTGTTTAAACAATCAAATCCCAATTGTTTCCGGAACAACCGGATGGCTTGAGCATTATAAAGAAATGAAGGATTTATGCCTCCAAAAAAAGAGCGCTTTTATCTATGCTTCCAACTTTAGTTTAGGCGTCAATTTATTTTTTGAGTTAAATACTCAATTGGCTAAAATGATGGATAAATTTAAACAATACAATGTGAGTTTAGAAGAAATTCATCACACACAAAAGTTAGATGCACCCAGCGGAACGGCTATTACTTTGGCAGAACAAATCATTCAAAATTCTGATAAAACTGAATGGTCTTTAAATCCAACAAATGAAAATCAATTATTGATAAACGCTATACGCATTGAAAATGTTCCCGGAACACATTCGGTTTTTTATAAATCGGACATTGACGAGATAGAAATAAAACACACCGCACATAGCAGAGAAGGTTTTGCTTTTGGAGCTGTCATCGCGGCAGAATGGCTTTTAAGCAAAAAAGGTGTTTTTACCATGAAAGACGTCTTGGGAATTTAAAAATTAGAAACTAAAAAATCTAGGATATGATACTTACACAATGGTTAATCTTCATTTTAATAATACAAGTAATTCATTTTATCGGAACGTGGAAATTGTATCAACGTGCCGGCAGAAAAGCTTGGGAAGCAGCTATTCCTATTTATAATGCCATTGTTTTGATGCAAATTATCAACCGGCCGAAATGGTGGGTGATATTGTTATTTATCCCGATTATCAATTTGTTGATGTTTCCGGTTATTTGGGTAGAAACCATCAGAAGTTTCGGATTTCATCATCGAAAAGATACCCTTTTAGCCATCTTCACCTTCGGATTGTATATCATTTATATCAATTATTTTACTGATGAAAAATACATCGAAAACAGAAGTTTAACTCCGCGAACGGAAACCGGTGAATGGATTAGCTCTATTGTTTTTGCGATTGTCGCAGCTACCATCATTCACACTTATTTTATGCAACCTTACACTATTCCGACTTCATCTTTGGAAAAATCGTTATTAGTGGGCGATTTTCTTTTTGTAAGTAAATTTCATTATGGTGCCCGTACGCCGATGACTACTGTTGCAATGCCGATGGTTCACGATACTATTCCATTTTTAAAATTGCCTTCTTATCTAAGAAAACCTTCATTGCCTTATTTCCGGATTCCCGGATTTCAAAAAATAAAACGCAATGAAATTGTTGTTTTTAACTGGCCTACCGATACCGTTCGGTATTTTAGAGATCATTCCGGAATTCACGTTGATAAACCAATCGATAAAAAATCAAATTATGTAAAACGATGCGTAGGTATTGCCGGTGATTCATTAGAAGTTAAAGATGGTCATGTATATATAAACGGTGAATTAAGTCAGATGCCCGATCGTACTAAAATTCAGTTTTTCTATACCGTTGACACCAATGGTCAACAGTTAAGTGAACGAACTATCAGGGAAAGATATCACGTTCGTGAAGGTTTAACTCGAGATGGAAAATATATTTTAAACCTTTCTGATGAAGATGCCAATAAGATAAAATCTAACTTATTAGTTAAAAGTGTCACGCGTTACAATGAACCAAAAGGCACTTTTGACAGTTCTGTTTTTCCTCATAATGAACAATATCCTTGGAGTAGAGATAATTTCGGACCGATTTATATTCCGGAAGCAGGAAAAACGGTTACTTTAACTTTAAAAACCCTTCCTTTTTACAAAAGAATTATTGAAGAATATGAAAATAATGAGTTAAAAGTTGAGGGGGATAAAATTCTGATTGACGGGAAAGAAGTAACTTCTTATACTTTTCAGCAAGATTATTATTGGATGATGGGTGATAACCGTCATAATTCTGAAGACGCCCGTTATTGGGGATATGTTCCTTTTGATCATGTGGTAGGAAAACCTGTTTTTATTTGGTTTAGTTGGGATAGCGAAGCTAAAGGAATTCAAAATAAAATTAGATGGGAACGCTTGTTTACCACAGTTCACGGATCCGGAAAACCCATTTCCTACTTTAAATATTTTATCGTTGCCATGATTCTTTTGTATGGATATTCTGTTTATAGTGATCGTAAAAAAAGAAATAAAAAATAAGAAATGATTTTATTGCACCCTACCTATTTTGGACCAATTTCACATTATATCATGATGTTTCAACATCAGGAAATTTGTTTTGAAGTAGCCGATAATTTTCAAAAACAAACCTATAGAAATCGTTCTTATATTTATGGTGCCAACGGAAAGCTTCTACTTAACATACCGGTTAAACACAATAAATCTAATGGACGTCAGAAAACAAAAGAGGTATTAATTGATAATGATTTTCATTGGCAAAAAAATCATTTTAAAACTTTTCAAAACTCTTATCGATCATCGCCTTATTTTGAATTTTATGAGGATGATTTGGCACCTTTATACCATAAAACCTATACTCATTTACTCGATTTTAACCTCAAAACGCACGAGTTTATCATAGATGCACTGCAAGAGAAACTAAAAATTTGTTATACATCAGATTATGAAATTGAGTCAAAAAAGGGTGAAGATTACAGATTTTTGGTTGAAGCTAAAAAAGAAAAGAAAATTAACTTAACTCCTTATACTCAAGTTTTTGATGATAAATTTGGATTTATTTCTAACCTCAGCATCCTAGATTTACTTTTTATGGAAGGACCTAATGCCCTTAATTATCTGGAGAATCAGCAAATTAGTTTTTAGATTTTATACTCCTTCTATTTTAAATAATGATTACTTTTAAATTTATCTTTTTAAAATAAAAGACTATTTTATCTTTTTTTATTATATTTGTACCTTAAATTATAAATTATGATTGAACTTAAAAATAAAACCATCGCTGAAATAGTTAGCGAAGATATTAGCACTGCATCCGTTTTTAAAAAATACCATATCGATTTTTGCTGTGGTGGCGGAAAAACAGTTGAAAATGCTTGTATAAAAGCAAAGGTAAATGTTGATGATGTTATCAATGATTTAATCAATAATACACCTAAAAATAACACGCCCTCTTTAAACTTTAAAGATTGGGCCGCTGAGTTTTTAGCAGATTATATTGTTAACGTTCATCATACCTATGTGAAGGAAAATATGGAAATTATCAATGAATTCGCTACCAAAGTAGCTACTGTTCACGGTCATCACGCTCCTGAAACTATTGAAATTGCTGAATTGTTTTCAAACCTTAGAGAAGAATTATATTCACATCTGGAAAAAGAAGAAAACATTTTATTTCCTGCTATTAAAATGAAAGCATCAGACAATAATTATCAATATGATAAAAATGTTATTGGTATTTTAGAAGATGAGCACGAGCATGCCGGAGATATTGTTAAAAAAATCACATTTTTAAGTAATCATTTCACCACACCAGAATGGGCTTGTAATACATTTAAAGCTCTTTATTACAAACTTGATGAGTTTATCAATGATTTGTATCAACATATCCATTTAGAAAATAACATCTTGTTTTCTAAAGTAAAATAGTTGCTAACTTCCCCCTTAATACAAAAATCTCTCCGATAGTACTGATTTATATCAGTGCTAATTTTTATATAAATGCCCAAAGCTCAGTTTTGGGCTTATGCATTCAAACTTTATTTTATTAAACAAATCCCAAAGCCCAACACTTTCGATATTAGCACAATTTTAGTTTTATTAAATCCTAAATATTGCGCTTTTATAGCAGTAGTTTACTGGCAAAATATACATTCATTTTAAACAACCTACGCTTGTAAAAAATATTATGCACAGTTGTTATATTTTTATATATTTAACAAGAAATGGTATAAAATTCTCAAAAATTGCTCAAATTTAATGAAAAATATTCAGTTTAATTTTATGGATGAAAAGTGATTGTTGAGTCTGTTTTTATGGAATACATGCGCATTATTTAAAAAGTTATAGAAATTTTTAACCCAAATATTTTGACAAATGAAACGCCCATGATTAATATCTTAAATACACAGGGAAATGATGATTAGGGCGCTACATAACTTGTCCCGATTTTTCGGTATGACCATTAACAAAAAATAAATATAAACAGATGAAATTACTAAAAAAAATGCTGCTGCTGGTAAACAGCCCTCCAAAAAAATACTAAGAATAGAAAACATTTAACATTTAACATTTAACATTTAAACTTTAAACCTATATAATATCATGAAAACAATACTTTTTTTTACAATTACCGTTTTTTTTATAACCATTAACACTTACTCCCAGTTAGATAAAAAAACTTGGCTGGTAGGTGTAACAGGTTCGTTTGATTCATATAAAAGAGAACAATCTTATATTTCGCAACAAACAAATAATCACGTAATAACAGAACATGATTTTAAAGTAATAGAATTATCACCAAAAGTGGGATATTTTTTTATTGATAAATTAGCAATAGGAATAACCCCTACCTTCAGTTACTCTAAAGTAATATCAAGAGTTAATAATACAACTGCCTACTATGCAAACAAATTTTCTGTTGGTCCATTTGCACGATATTATTTTCTGAAAAAAGATAAACCTTTTAATATACTTGCAGAGGCGAATTATCAATTAGGATTTTTAAGCGCTCATAGCAGTCCTAAAGAGAAAGGATCTATAAATAGATACACTTTTTTAGTTGGTTCAGAAATATTTTTTAACTCATCTGTTGGAATGGAAGTTTTACTTGGTTATAAATATAATAAAGAAAAATTAGATAATACATTCTTGGGAACGACCAAAAATAATGGATTTCATGTATCTGTTGGTTTTCAATTTCATTTAGAAAAATTATAGAACAAAAATTATGAAAAAAATACTTTACATTTTAGCATTTATTGCAACAACGTTTGCAACTGCACAAACAATTGATCCTTTACTTACAACTGAAATGTGTCCCAATCAGGAATATACATTTACTGTTTCATCTTTGCCTGGTAATTATGAATCTATTACAACTATTGGGGAAGCTACTATTACAACTACTATAACTGTATCAAGTAATCAAAGAAGTATAACTTTTAAAGGTAAATTTGCTGATGTTAGTGGTATCCAAGGATTTGCTGTTAAATATGTTGTCTCAAATACTATTCTAACATATGATTTTAATTTCACCAAAGTAAAATCATTTTTTAGTGGTTATAAAGTAGGCAGTGCTCCAAGTCAAATTGTTGCACCAATTTGTCAAACAACACCAATTGCTTTAAATATTACTGGTGACCAATATTGGAATACTTCTACAAATCCTTATTCAAGTTTTGGTTCTATTAACTCTTATGAATACATAATACCTTCCGGTTGGTATTTAAACTCAACACTCTCAAATGGAAATAATTGGATAACTGCAAGTGGCAACATAACATTGACTCCTAATATAAATACAGGGAACGGTTCAGCAATACAATATAGGGCAATAAATGATTGCAGTAATGCTTTTTTTAAGGGAAATATAAAATATATTCCTGTTTCAAGACCAAATCCAACATTCACTATTTCACCTACATCATTAGCATTTGTATGCGGTACACCGCAAACAAGAACTTTTACTGTAAGTACCCCAATACATTATCTTGTCCTATTTCATATTCTTGGTCTCTTGGAACAAATAATGGATGGCTATACAATGGAAGTCCTGCTCCTGAAAGTATCACAACTACTACAAATACAATTAATTTAACTTCTGCAAACGGGAATATTTTACCTTCTGCGGTAAATGTTACGCCAATTTTAAATGGTGTAAGTATGGCTACACAAACTTGTACAACAAGTTTTACACCCTTTACAAGTTCAGCAATAATTTCAGGACCAACAACTTTATGATCTTCTGCAACGTACGGAATTAGCAATCTGCTCCCAGAGCAAACAGTCAGTTGGAGTATTCAGGGTCGTCCGGTAGCAACACTAAGTACAACAACAGGGCCAACAACAACTTTAACAAGATTTGGTAATGGCACAGTTTCATTAACAGCTACTATCACCAACTTATGCGGTCAAACATTTACTTTACCTGTAAGAACAATTTATATAGGTCTGTTAGATTCGCCAACAACCATAACGGATCCTGCCAGCGTACAATCGGGTGCCTTGGTCAATTATCAAACAAGTCCGGTGTCTGGTGCAACTTCTTATGAATGGTGGCTGCCATACCCTTATGAAACAGTTGAACAATTTGATTATTTTGGAGAAAATTGGCAAAAACTGACTAACTCTGCGGATAGTTCCATACAAGTATTTACAGGTTATGCCGGTACAGCAGGTTATGTTCAAGTGATGGCGGTAAATGATTGCGGTATTGGAGGTGCGAGAATAATAAGTGTAGCCCATGGCGGTAGTGATGGTGCAATACCAAGATTGTCAAACCCTGTTAAAGTATTAAATCCCAAAATTTATGTAAATCCGGCAAATGCGGTATCAAATATCAAAGAGAAAGTAGATATTTCAAACGCTGAAATTATGGCAACTTTGTTATTAGATACCAAAATTTATCCAAATCCGGCAAATGGGGTATTGAATATCAAAGTGAATGAGGACGTTTCAAACGCTAAAATTATGGCAACTTTGTACGACTTATTGGGTAGAAAAATACTACAAGTAGAAGTCTTGGATTCAATAGCATCATTAAATGTAGAAAACATTCCAGCAGGAAACTATATCTTGAAATTAGCATATAATAGTGTAGTAGAAACCCATCTAATTATAATTGAGTAAAAAATTAGAATTATCAAATCAAAAAGCAGTTTTAGAAAATTCTAAAACTGCTTTTATTTTTTCATGCTTTTTAGTGTTAAATCCAAAAAATAAATTTTATGCTAAAATGAACAAGACAATGGAAAAAAAACCATCCGCTAAAATAGATAAGGATTATGTGTGTAAGTTCACAACAATGTTGATGTGAGTTGATTTGATTCTGATTTAAATTTTGGATATTATTTTTAAATCAATCTTTTCAACTTCTAAATATTTTCCGATGTGCGAGGGAATTTTTTAAGTTTTTATCGAATCAATTTTTTGTATTTGATTCGTTTCGGCATCAAATCGCCACCCAATCGTTTCTTTTTATTTTCTTCATAATCGGTAAAAGAGCCCTCAAAGAAATACACCTGAGAATCGCCTTCAAATGCTAAAATATGAGTACAGATTCGGTCTAAAAACCAACGGTCGTGCGATATAACTACGGCACATCCGGCAAAATTTTCTAAACCTTCTTCTAAAGAACGAAGTGTATTGATATCCAAATCATTGGTTGGCTCATCTAACAACAATACATTTCCTTCTTCTTTTAAGGTCATCGCCAAGTGTAAACGGTTGCGCTCACCACCCGATAGCGTGTTTACTTTTTTATTTTGATCGCCTCCACTAAAATTAAATCTACTTAAATACGCTCTTGAATTGACCATCTTTCCGCCCATCATCATCAATTCTTGCTCATCACAAAAGTTTTGCCAGATTGTTTTTTCCGGTTCAATTTTAGAGTGCGCTTGATCTACATAAGCAATTTTAACAGTATCACCCACATTAAAAGTTCCTTTGTCAGCATTTTCTTCACCCATAATCATTCGAAATATGGTAGTTTTTCCGGCGCCATTCGGACCAATAACCCCTACAATTCCGTTTTGCGGAAGCTTGAAATTCAACTCTTCGTACAACAATTTATCTCCATAAGCTTTGGCAACTCCAGCGGCATCAATCACATTGGTTCCTAAACGTGGCCCATTCGGAATGTACAATTCCAAATTATCTTCCAATTGTTTTTGATCTTGACTTAACAATTTATCGTAGTTACTTAAACGCGCTTTTTGTTTTGCTTGACGTCCTTTTGGCGCCATTCGTACCCACTCTAACTCACGTTCTAAGGTTTTTCTTCTTTTAGAAGCTGTTTTTTCTTCTTGTTCTAATCGCTTAGATTTTTGATCTAACCAAGAAGAATAATTTCCTTTCCATGGAATTCCTTCGCCTCTATCGAGTTCTAAAATCCAGCCCGCTACATTATCCAAGAAATAACGGTCGTGTGTTACGGCAATTACGGTTCCAGCATATTGTGCCAAATGATGTTCTAACCAATGTACGGATTCTGCATCGAGGTGATTGGTGGGCTCATCTAACAATAATACATCGGGCTGTTGTAATAACAAACGGCATAAAGCAACGCGTCTTCGCTCACCACCTGATAGCACTTTAATAGGAGTATCACCTTCAGGAGTGCGCAAAGCATCCATCGCAATTTCTAATTTGGTATCAATTTCCCAAGCGTTAGAAGCGTCAATTTTATCTTGTAATTCTGCTTGACGCGCCATCAATTTATCCATTTTATCGGCATCAGAATAAACTTCTTCCAAACCAAATAGTTCGTTTATTTTGTTGTATTCTTCTAAAATTGCCATCGTCTCGGCTACACCTTCACGAACGATATCAATCACAGTTTTGGTTTCATCCAATTCGGGCTCTTGAGAAAGATAACCAACAGTATATCCCGGAGCAAAAACGACATTACCTTGGTAATTCTTTTCTATTCCAGCAATTATTTTTAACAAGGTAGATTTACCGGAACCATTTAAACCTAAAATTCCGATCTTAGCTCCGTAAAAAAAACTTAGATAAATATCTTTTAAAACTTGTTTGTTGGTTGAGTACGTTTTATTAACACCCGACATGGAGAATATTACTTTCTTATCGTCTGACATATCATTTTAAATTTGGGTGCAAATATCGTAAAAAAAATGATGATTTTAATACAACTCTATGGGTACTTCAATAAACAAAATATCCGATTTCTCTTTAATTTGGATTGTAAATTTTTCAGTTTCTGAAATTGCTACAGCATCTCTAGAAGACAAAAGTTCTTGATTAATTCGTATAGTTCCATCAACTAAAAGTACAAATACACCGTTTTTACAATCCATCAACTCATATACAAATTCTTGGTTTTCTGATAATTCAATTCTTGAAATCTTTGCATTTTGATGAATTTTTAAAGCTGATGAATCTTCATCATTAAATGAAGCAACAAGTTTTTGTAATTGATTAATTCTCAATTCTTTATCAAATTTTTTTTGATCATATCTTGGGGTTGCATTTTGTTGATTCGGGAAAATCCATATTTGAAATAAACTCAATTCTTCATCTGAATTGGCATTCTTTTCTGCATGTATTAATCCTGTTCCAGCCGACATTACCTGCACTTCATCAACAGAAAGTTTAATCCATTCATTATTCATAGAATCTTTATGATGCAAATCTCCTTTTAAGGGAATCGTAATAATTTCCATATTGTCATGCGGATGCTCTCCAAATCCGGTTCCTCCTTGAATAATATCATCATTTAAAACCCTAAGAGCTCCAAATTGAATCCGTTCTGGATTAAAATATCCGGCAAAACTAAAATAATGATGCGCATTTAACCAACCGTGATTGGCAAAGCCTCGGGCATTTGATTTATAGATAGTTGTTTTCATTAATTTTGATTTATTCTTAAGAGAAGATTGTTCAGTATTTTTGATTCCTCATCCGTTAAAATATTCAAACTTTCTTTATAATTTTCTATTGGAATTTTATGGAGTAATGCCAGACCATTTTTATTGATTTTTACATAAACTACTCTTCTGTCATTTTTACATCTTGTGCGGTCAATTAACTTTTTACTAATTAATTTATCCATCAGTCTTGTGGCATTAGGAGACCGCTCTATCATTCTTTCTTTAACCGTTTGTACTGTTAACGATTCACCTGCTCCTCTTAAAATTCGCAAAATATTATATTGTTGAATTGTTATTTGAAAAGGTTTTAAAATGTCGTTTCCAACACTATCTAACCAATTAGCTGTTATTTTTAAAAGAAATATTGCTTTAACTTTTTCCGATAACGAATCTGGTAAATTTATTTGCTCTTTCATATACACAACTTTACAATGCTAATTCAAATTGTTTTACCTCATCTAGTAATTCATTATTTAGAAACTCTTCAATAATTTTTCCATCATAAAAATTATCATAAAAAGAAGGCAATGAAAATGTACCAACAATCTTAACCCCCATATAAGGAAATCTGGATTTGGCTGCATCTAAAACAGATTGCCCCCCTCTTGACCCTGACGATGTACTCATCAATAACATAGGTTTATTATTCCATGGCTTTGAATTAATTCTAGAAATCCAATCAAATAAATTTTTAAAAACTGTTGTGTATGAGCCATTATGCTCCGCTAATGACAAAATAATGCCATCAACCTCTTCAATTAATTTATAAAACAAATGTGCATTACTCGGAATTCCTTCCTCTTGCTCATCATCTACACCATAAACTGGCAGTGGAAAATCGTTTAAATCAGCCAATTGAATCCCTACACTATTTAAATGTGAAGCAGCATAAATTGCAAGCTGTTTATTGATAGATGATTTACTGTTGCTTCCTGCAAAAACTAATATTTTTTTCATCTTATGATCTATTAAATTTAAGCAAAGATATAAAAATATTTTTATTTACCTTGGTATTTATTTCCATGTAATGTATATATTTCTATTACACTTCAATTTTGTACTTTTGCAACACAAAAATGTACTGCATGGATTTAACTTTTAATATCAATGAAGACTTTAATAAACTCCAAGTAGCTGATTTAAAACAGAAGTTACTCAAAGTTTACAAAGGTGGAGGAACTAAAAGTATTGAAAAACATCACGAAAAAGGAAAAATGACGGCTCGTGAGCGTATCGAATTTTTATTCGATAAAAACTTAGATTCCATAGAAATCGGAGCATTGGCAGGTTATGAAATGTATCAAGAACATGGTGGGTGTCCATCAGGTGGTGTAGTTGTTATGATTGGATATATACATGGAAAACAATGTGTAGTAGTGGCTAATGACGCTACTGTTAAAGCAGGAGCATGGTTTCCAATCACCGCTAAAAAGAACTTAAGAGCTCAAGAAATTGCGATTGAAAATAAATTACCAATTATTTATTTGGTAGATAGTGCCGGAGTCTATTTACCTATGCAGGATGAAATTTTTCCCGACAAAGAACATTTCGGACGGATATTTCGCAACAATGCCATTATGAGCAGTATGGGAATCACCCAAATTTCTGCAGTGATGGGAAGTTGTGTGGCCGGTGGCGCTTATTTGCCGATTATGAGTGATGAAGCGATGATAGTTGATAAAACCGGAAGCATTTTTTTAGCAGGAAGTTATTTGGTTAAAGCAGCCATTGGTGAAAGTATTGATAACGAAACTTTAGGCGGCGCCACAACGCATTGCGAAATATCGGGTGTTACCGATTATAAAGCAAAAGATGATAAAGATGCACTTACCAAAATCAGGAATATCATTGCTAAAATTGGTGATTATGATAAAGCAGGTTTTAACAGAGTAAAATCAGTTCAGCCGAAAGAAAATCAGGAGGATCTTTTTGGAATTTTACCCAAGTTAAGAACCGATCAATACGATATGTACGACATTATCAACCGATTGGTGGATAATTCTGAGTTTGATGAATACAAAGCAGATTACGGGAAAACCCTCATCTGTGCTTATGCCAGAATTGATGGCTGGGCAGTTGGTGTTGTTGCCAATCAGCGGAAAGTGGTGAAAAATGCCAAAGGCGAAATGCAATTTGGTGGTGTCATTTATTCTGATAGTGCAGATAAAGCAACCCGATTTATTGCCAATTGCAATCAGAAAAAAATTCCGTTGGTTTTTTTACAAGATGTTACCGGATTTATGGTTGGAAGCAAAAGTGAACACGGAGGAATCATTAAAGATGGCGCTAAAATGGTAAATGCGGTAAGCAATTCGGTCGTTCCGAAATTTACCGTCATTATTGGAAATTCTTATGGAGCCGGAAATTATGCGATGTGCGGAAAAGCGTATGATCCTCGATTAATTGTTTCTTGGCCATCAGCCAGAATCGCAGTGATGGGCGGAGCTCAAGCCGCCAAAGTTTTACTTCAAATTGAAGTTGCCTCACTCAAGAAAAAAGGTGAAAAAATCACTCCGGAAAAAGAAGAAGAAATCTTACATACCATTGAATCAAGATACGATAAGCAAACATCGCCTTATTATGCTGCGGCTCATTTGTGGACAGATGCCATCATCCATCCGTTAGATACCAGAAAATGGGTGAGTATGGGAATTGAAGCGGCC
Source organism: Flavobacteriaceae bacterium (assembly GCA_030683815.1). Taxonomy (GTDB): domain Bacteria; phylum Bacteroidota; class Bacteroidia; order Flavobacteriales; family Flavobacteriaceae; genus JAGXRT01. Next base: position 66,193 of record JAUXPJ010000023.1, on the reverse strand, counting down.
AATCATGCGCCTATCGAAAAACAATTTAATTTAGGAATCATTCAAGTTTAACATCAAAATAAATATTTACAACAAAGTGACTTATGGGAAGAGCATTTGAATTTAGAAAAGCACGAAAATTTAAACGATGGTCAGCGATGTCAAAAGCGTTTACACGCATTGGCAAAGACATAGTGATGGCCGTAAAAGAAGGTGGTCCGAATCCGGAAGCCAACTCACGATTACGAGCCGTAATCCAAAACGCCAAAGCGGTAAATATGCCCAAAGACAACGTTGAACGAGCCATTAAAAAAGCATCAGAAAAAGATTCTGGCACTTATAAAGAAGTATTATTTGAAGGTTATGCACCGCACGGAATTGCTATTTTAGTAGAAACTGCTACCGATAATAACAACCGAACGGTTGCCAACATCCGCTCTTATTTTAACAAATGTCATGGAGCGCTGGGCACATCGGGCTCGGTATCTTTTATGTTTGATCATACCTGTAATTTTAGAATTCCGAAAGAGGGTTTGCCTATGAATTTGGAAGAATTGGAATTGGAATTAATTGATGCTAATATTGATGAAATTTTTGAAGATGAAGATGGAATTTTAATCTACGCACCTTTTGAAAGTTATGGCGCTATTCAAAAATATTTAGAAGAAAAAAATATTGAAATTTTATCTTCCGGATTTGAACGCATCCCGCAAAATACAACTCAATTAACGGAAGAACAAATGGCAGATGTTGAAAAATTATTGGAGAAAATTGAAGATGATGATGATGTAATGAATGTATATCATACCATGGGATAAATGTTGAATGTTGAATGTTAAATAGTTCGACAAGCTCACTATAAGTGTTAAATGATTAAATAAAAAATGAATAATATGATTGTTGGAAAAAAAACCAGAATTCTTAAAAGTGAAAATCCAAAAATAACTTGTCCGAAATGCCAAAAAACAGCAACTATAACCCTTAAAATTTTGGGTGATTATGGTCATTTATTTCAAATTCCGTTTATCTCCAAAGGAAAAAGAGGAGAATCAAAATGTAGTCATTGCCAACAAGTTTTACCTCATCAGGAAATGCAACACGATTTAAAATTGGCTTATTTTGAGTTAAAAGAAACTGCTAAAATTCCGATTTGGTTTTTCGCCGGATTAATCGCTATAAAAGTATTGGTGATTTATAAAATTATCTTTATCAATCAATAATTTTTAGGTCGATTCCATATCAAATCCAATGTTTTTGAACGTTGGATTTTTTTTGATCCCGTTTCAATAAAATGGGGTGTAAAGTAAATCAATTTTGGAACTTCGTAGGTTGATAATTTTGATTTTATTTTGTCTTTTATAATCTGTAAAACAGCATCTGAAAAAGGAGATGATTCAATAATTAAAATTACTTTTTCACCTAATAACTCATCTGGAACTGAAGCTATAAAAAATCTATTTTCAATTATTTCAGCTAATTTCATTTCAATTTGTTCAGGAAACAATTTTACCCCTCCACTATTAATTACATTATCAAAACGACCCAACCATTTAAATGTGGTTTCATTTTTTAACTCAATTATATCATTTGTTATAACTCTTTCATCGGCAATTTTTGGCGCATCAATCAGCAAACAATTTCGTACATCTTTCGAAACTTTTATATCCGGCAAACATTCAAAAAAGTCTGTTTGCTGATGATTTAATTTTTGAATGGCAATATGGGTAATGGTTTCGGTCATTCCGTAAGTAGCGTAAACCTCAGTTTTAAGATTTTGCAATTTATTTTTTAATGAATTTGAAACCGTTCCTCCGCCAATGATCAAAATTTTAATACGATGTAATTCATTGAGTGATGCAACCATTTGCAAAGGAACCATCGCGCAAAAATCATAGTGTTTTTTATTATTTACAAGCGGATTTGATTCAGGTTCAACAATATCCAAATCCCAACCCAAAACCATAGCTCTAACCAACATCATCTTTCCTGCGATATATTTGGGCGACATACACAATAAAGCAGTTGTATTTTCAGCAAGATTAAAATACGCTCCGGTAGCTTTTGCGCTGTTCATCATGTATTCCTTTTTTAACTTAATTTCTTTAGGATGCCCCGTAGAACCAGAAGTTGTAACTTTTAAAAAAGGAGATTCATCAAACCAATTAATTAAAAATTGATGCGCTTCATCATTGATCAATTTTGTAAAAAAAATAACCTCATCAGCAGTTTTAAATTGATGACCATTTAATTTAAATTGTGGATGAAGTATAATATTCATAAGTCTTAATTTTCTTCAGAAAACATGCCAAATAATCGTTCACTCCATTGATTCCATTGGTATTTTTTGGCAAAAATCAACAATAAAATTGGGTAAACTACCAATACCGGAAATAAAGCTTCCATGTTAACAATTGGTTCAGAAATATCTTTATAAAGTGCATCCGTTTGAAAAACCATCCAATCTGATGTTACCAAAACTGCGGCGACAATATTATTGGCGGCATGCATTCCGATAGCTAATTCAGTTCCCTCATCCATTAAAGTGGTAATTCCAAACATAAAACCCGTACCGATATAATAAATCATAACAATATTTCCGAGTTTTTGAACCTCTGGATTGGCAGCATGCAATAATCCAAATCCGACTGAAGTAATCAACAATGGCATCCAAGCAGAACGAAACAACAAACCCAAACCCTGCATCAAATAACCTCTGAATAAAAGCTCTTCTAAAGTGGTTTGAAATGGAATGAATAAAAGGGAAATAATCACTAAAATTAGAAACGGAACGAGTTTAAAATTCCACTCGTAATTATCTGGAAAAGTATTTATTTGAACTATAATTGTTCCTATTGCTATAAAACCCCACAATAGAAATCCGAAAAATACACGATTCCAATCAATTTTATTTCTTGAAGTAAAAACAGTTTTTACAGCACGTTTGTGAATCCATTTTATGCAAACAAATAATGTAATTAATCCAACCAAAAATGAAAATATCATCCAAAACAGGAAGAGATTGGAATCAATTCCCAAATTCATAAAATTAGTTTGGGCCGACAACATAAATTCATCAAGGTCGGCAGCATGGGTAAAAGCTATGTAAATTAGCGGAATTGTGCCTATTTGAATCAAAAAGAAAACGATGAAAATGGTTAAAATATATTTCCACCATTGATTGTCTCCTGATATTGCTTGTTTAATAAATTGATGCATAAAATTATAAATTAACATTCCATGAAATAGAAGGATTATACTTTAAATACCCGTTTTGAACGGTTAAAGGCGACTCAAAATTATTGGTAAATAATCCGCCGGTTCCCAATCCTTGAGGTAAAGTATTTCCTAAATTAAAAGTGTATTGCGCAATGGCGTTGAGACCGATATTGCTTTCTAATGCAGAAGTTATCCACCAACCAATTCGCTGATTAGAGCATAATTGAATCCATGAATTACATCCTCCAATTCCACCTAATAAACTTGGTTTTAATATCAAAAATTGAGGTTTAATCGTTTCCAATAATTCAATTTTATCATGTTGATTAAAAACACCGATTAATTCTTCATCTAAAGCAATTGGAATTGGCGACTGTTCACACAATTGCGCCATTATATTCCATTGTTTTGGCTTGATGGGTTGCTCAATGGAATGAATGGAAAACTTGGCTAATTGATTTAATTTGTCCAAAGCATTTTCAGGCGTAAATGCTCCGTTAGCATCTAGTCTGATTTCGATATCATTTGAAGTATATTTTTCTCGAATAGATTTCAGCATACTGAGTTCTTTTTCAAAATCTAATGCACCAATTTTTAGTTTGATAGTAGTAAATCCAGCTTTTATTTTTTCATCAACTTGACGCAGCATAAATGCTTCATCACCAATCCAAATAAGTCCATTGATTAAAATCGAAGCGTTTCCTCGGGTAAATTCTGATGGATATAAATCAAACTGATTAGAAGACCCTAAAGAAATAATAGCTTGTTCAATCCCGAATTGTATTGATGGAAATTCAGTTAGTTTATGCAAAACCATAAAGTCATTATTCGATAAAGAATCACAAACCCATTGTAGTTTTTCTTCATAATCTGGTCGGTCATCAATGCTAAGTCCTTTAAACATTGCACATTCACCAACTCCTGTTTTTCCTTTATTTTCTATGATTAAAAAATAAGTGTCTTTTGATTGCAAAGTACCCCTAGAAGTTCCCGCAGGTATTTTAAATTGAAGTGTATATTTGATATAATGAGCTATCACTTTTAAATATTTTAATTTGTTTTATAAATTAATGAAATCTATTTTTAATAAAAAATCCCATCATCAATGGGATTTATACTCATGAAGAACTATGCTTCTATATAGTGTTTCAATTTGCTTAAGCCCACTTCAAAATCACGTCCTAATTTTTTATCTATCCCCATAAAAAAAACCACAACATTCAATGGGCGCTTATAAACTCCTTTGAAACCCCATAAAACTTCAGTGTGTTCTCCAGCTTCATAAACTTTAATATAAGAGTCTGATGTTACTTTAAAAGGTTTAATAAATCGAAGTTGTGTTTCAATGGTTCTATTTGGAACAATATTCATTATTTCTTGCTCGCCTTTGCCTATTTCTTTACTTCCTTCCCATGCAGAGATAAATCCAACTTCACCATCGGTGCCGGTAAATGTTTTTTCATCTTCTGAAACATTTCTTCCCCATGGAGACCAAATATCCTGATTTTTTATTAAGGATATAAAAGAAAAAACTTCAGGTAAAGGTTTTTCAATTATAACACTTCTAAAAATTTCATATTTAATTGGTGCCATCAAATATAACATGGCATAAACGATTATCATTGTACCTGCGATTATTAAAAATGTTGTCATAATATAGTTTGGTTATTGATTCTTACAAAGTTATACTTTCTCCGATAGGAAGCAAAATTAATTCTTTATCAACCTCTAAAAATTGCTTTTTGGCTTCTTGATGATCAATTTTAATATATCCAAAAGTGTCATAATGATAGCCCAAAATACGATCACACTGAACAAAATCTGACGCATAAATGGCGCTTTCAATTCCCATAGTAAAATTATCTCCAATAGGCAAAATAGCTAAATCTAGTTGAGTATGTATCGGAATTAACTGCATATCCATCGTTAATGAAGTGTCGCCAGCGATATAAATATTAGCCGCTTTTGTTTCAATTACAAATCCACCTGGCTGTCCTCCATAAGTTCCATCCGGAAATGAACTTGAATGAACGGCATTGGTAAAAGTAACTTTTCCAAAATCAAATTTCCAACTCCCACCATGATTCATTGCATGTCCTCTAAATCCTTTTTGTCCATAATAAGTCACAATTTCATAGTTAGAAACTATCATTGCACCGGTAATTTCAGCAATAGTTCCCACATCAAGAATATGATCTTGATGTGCATGCGTAATTAAAATATAATCTGCCTTAATTTTGCTTAAATCGATGTGTGAAGCCAAGTCATTTCCGGAAATAAAAGGATCTACAATGATATGTTTTCCTTCAACTTCAATTGATAAACAGGCATGACCTAAATAGGTAATTTTCATTGTAAAATTGTGTTAGGAGGTTTATCGCAATTTAAAAAATATTTTTCATAAAAAACCACGGAAAAACCAATTTTCCGTGGTTAACAAATAAATAAACAGGTATAACCTAACTTTTAGAACTTATACTTGACATAAGTTGTGAAATTTCTACCTGGCTCATAAATTTTACCAGATAGTGTGTCTGAATTGTTAAATGAAAAATTTAAATGTTCATAATATACTTTATCAAATATGTTTAATACTGCCGCACCTATTGAGAATCCTTTATATGGTTCAAAACCAACTCTTAAATCCATTGTTCCAAAACCGGGAGTTTCTTGTTCTATAAAAGATGTTGATACTCTTGACTGAGCTCCTACCAATTTCGAATTTAGAGCTACCCAGAATTTAGATTCTTCATATTTTACCCCTAAGTTTGCCATAAATGGAGGTATTTGCGCCAATGGTTCATTAAAATCTTTATTCTTGGCATGTGTATAAGAAACATCAGATGTAAAAGTGATTTTATCTGACACTTTTACGTTAAATGTAAATTCAACACCTGTTTGTGAAGCTTCATCAATATTTATAAATTGTTTGGTATAAACCGGCGGAGCAGTCGGCATAAATTTACGTGGGATACTTGTGTTAACCTCTGCTGTAATATAATCAATCAAGAAAGAATAAAAAACAGTTACACCTACTTCAATTGTTTCAAATTTCTTCATAAACGACCATTCAATTTGATTATTAATTTCAGGTTTTAAGTTTGGATTACCTACGTACTCATATGGATCAACACCAACATTAAAGTGATTTATATAACGTTCAATCATCGAAGCAGTACGTACGCCTCTACCAAATGCCAGCTGAGTTTGAAAACCATTTCTTTGATATTTAATTGATGTGTTGGCACTTACATTTGTTTCTGTCCCATCTTTTATATTTCCTCCATATAAGACAAGAAAATCTGCCTCCGGATCGCTAATTGACGCAGAAATAAAATCTGCTCTTATACCAGTTGTAACGGTTGTGTAATTGTTAACTTTTATTTTTCCTTCTGCAAAAACGCCAACATCATTTAAACTGGCATCTTGCCAAATTTTATCAATAAAAATTTTAGGTGTAGGCAACATCATACCATTCATCATCTTAACTATTCTGGTTCTATCACCTTTTCTATCGATTAAATTAGCATCGAAACCTGTATAAATTCTTAGGTTTTCTAAAGGGGTTAAAACTAATTCTGCCTTTCCTCCATACGTCCACGATTCTACTGGAGATTGAGAATCAGTTATTTTAAAATTTGGACGGTTTTCGTTGGTCATTAGATGATCTACATAAGAGTAAAATGCTTTCACTGTAAAGCTGTTAATTTTCTCAGATATATCATTTAATTTATAATCCACTCCTGCTAAAAAGCTATCGTCATAAGGTGAATCCATTGCCAAACCGGCATGATCTATATCTCTGGCAAATGATTGTCTCCAACTTAACTGTAAACGTTGTTTTTCGGTAGGATTTATTCCTACTTTAACAGAATAATCCGTTGTTCTAAATGATGAAGGAACTTCGGTTCCATTACCATCTTCATAGTCTCCAAAATCTCTATAAGAACCATTTAAAAGAACATCAAATTTTTTATCTGCGTATAATAATGTAGCTCCATTTACTAAATTACCTCCATTAGTTTCGTAGCCACCTTCAACACTTCCGTGAAATCCTAACTGGTTTTTTGTCGGATTTCTTGAAACTAAATTTATAATCCCACCAAAATTCTCCCCGAAACGTACTGTAAACGGCCCTTTGACAATTTCAATTTTTTCAATTTCTTCAGGAATAACGTGTGTAGTAATTGGATCCATTCTATTGGGACAAGCGTTGAGTACTTTCATTCCGCCATCATATTGAATATTTAATTGTTCATATTTAAACGAACGAAAAACGGGTTCTGATGCATAGGCTCCTCTTTTAACAATTCCAAACCCTTTTATATCTCTAAATAAATTACCCACACTGCGCGGTTGACTTATTTTTTTTTCTGCATCATTTATAACTATAGATTGTGAAATATCTTGTAACGGATTAGCAGAAACAATAATCTCATTTAAATCGATTTGAGCTGATTCTAATTTTATTGTTAGTTGATTTCCCAACAATGTAGTAACCGTTTTGTAACTCACATGCGAAATTTCAATTTTATCCCCAATTTCAGCTTGAATAGTAAAATCTCCCTTACTGTTTGTTATAGCTAAAATATTGTTTTTTAAAACTTTAATAGTAGCATACCCTATAGGATTGTTCGTATTTTTGTCAACTATTAACCCACTGACACTTGTAGATTGTGAATATGAAACTGTAGCAATAAGAACTGCTAAAAAATTAAGTATTAACTTATTTTTCATTTTATAATTTGAATTAATTCTGAGTCTATAATATGATTTTTTTGCTAATACTATTTAAAGTTAACTGACCTTTTGTAAAAGACATCTTAAGCAGTAAATAGTACGCGCGCGAATACACCTTAGATTAGCTGACTTGCGATTGAATAAATTAATTAACATAGTCAATACAAAAAAAGGATACTGCTAATCTAAAAATGTGTAACAAATTAAGAGAGTATTCGTGGCGGTTTGAAGATTGTATTAATAAAATCTTGTGAGGAGTCTTTTATAATAAATAATTGTTTTGAATTATTTAATGTAACTTCATTTACACAAAACACAAACTGATTTAAAGTACTTATAGGGTAATCATCTAAATTAATTTTTGGGACAGTTGATTTTTGTTCATTTTTGGTGTTATTAGCTTCTTTAACTTGCTTATTTAGATAACATTTACCATTACACTTTAACTTTGGTTTATCTTTATTTTCACAAAGAACATTAACAATATAATCGTAATTGATATAATACTCAATTATTGGCTTCAATGGACGTACCATTGCAACCAGATAAAGAAAGATGAAAAAAATCACTATAATTTGATTTTTCACTTATCTGCTAAATTAAAGGATAAATATATCTTTTATTTTTTAATCTATATGTGATAAATATCACTAATTATTAAGAAAAAACCAAACCCAGCCCAAATAAAATTGAAAACAAAAAAGTACTTATAGCCAATTTCTTAAGTTCCGGATCCAACTCTTTCGGTTGTTCGTTTTGAAGAACCTTGTTAACATGAATTCCTAAAGGAATTAATACCGGCAAGAACAGTAATTGATACGTCGATGAATAAAAAATAAGGGTGTACAACAAAGCCAAATAAATAGCCAAATTCAATAAAATGAAGTGGTAAATTTTTCCAAACTTAACTCCCATTTTAACAATTAAAGTATTTTTACCTGATTTTTTATCCGATTCATAATCCCGCATATTATTTAGATTTAAGACTCCCATGCTCAAAAACCCAATGGAAGTTGCCGGTAAGAAAACAAACCAATCCAATTCTTTGGTGTACAGAAAATAACTGCCAACAACACTTAACCAACCAAAAAATATCAGCACAAATAAATCACCTAAACCAACATATCCGTACGCTTTACTGCCAACTGTATATTTAATTGCTGCAGCAATACTGGCTATTCCCAACAGAAAAAAAGTGAGTGACATCGCAAAATTTTCTCTGTCAAAAGCGATATAAATCAATGATACGGCAATAATTAAAGTGATTAAAGCGGTTATTATTATGGCTTTCATCATCTGTCTTGGAGATATTTTCCCGCTTTGTATCGCTCTTTTTGGACCGATACGATTATCATTATCGGTTCCTTTAACGCCATCTCCATAATCATTGGCAAAATTAGAAAGTACTTGAAATCCGACCGTTGTGAGCAAAGCCAAAACGGTGATTTTCAGATTTACAAATCCTTTATCAGCTGCTAAAAAGGTTCCGACAATAATGCCGGAAACTGAAAGAGGTAAAGTTCTTAAACGAGCGGCTTCTATCCAATGTCGCATAAAATATTTTTTAGAAAATGGTGTCTAAATTATATGTAAACACCTTTGTCACATCGAGCGCAGTCGAGATGGGATGTAAATTAGAACATTAAATTTCTCGACTGCGCTCGAAAAGACATATTAAAAGATGTTAAAATAACTTGATATTTAATTTATAATCTTATAATTTATTGGCAGAAACTATCATTTCGGCAATATCTAATACCTGAACTTCATTTTCTTTGTTGGCATTTTTAACGCCATCGGTAATCATGGTATTGCAAAACGGACAACCCGTTGCAATAATAGTTGATTTAGTTGCCAAAGCTTCATTTGTTCTTTCTATAAAAATTTCATTGTTCCCCTTTTCTGCTTCTTTAAACATTTGTGCACCTCCCGCACCACAACACAATCCGTTAGATTTGCATCTGTTCATCTCTACCAACTCAACTTCCATTTTTTCTAACAATTCTCTTGGAGCTTCATAAACATCATTGGCACGACCTAAATAACAAGGGTCATGAAAAGTAATGCGATGACCTTTAAAAAAGCCGCCTTCAATTTTGAGTCGTCCTTCATTAATTAAGGATTGAAGCAGTTCAGTATGATGAACTACTTCATATTTTCCGCCTAATTGAGGATATTCATTTTTCAACGTATTGTAGCAATGCGGACAAGCAGTAACTATTTTTTTGATTTCATAAGCGTTGAGAATTTCAATATTGGTCATGGCTTGCATTTGGAATAAAAACTCATTTCCAGCGCGTTTTGCCGGATCTCCGGAACAACTTTCTTCGGTCCCTAAAACTGCAAATTCTACCTTTGCTTCATTCAGAATTTTTACAAATGCTCTTGTAATTTTCTTGGCTCTATCGTCATAACTTCCAGCGCAACCTACCCAAAACAACACTTCCGGTTGTTTTCCTTGTGCCATCATTTCTGCCATTGTCGGTACATTCATGGTTGTATATTTTAAATATTTTTAATGGTCTATTTTATTCGTCTTTCCAATTTAATCGATCCATCTGACTGTATTGCCACGGCGCTCCGTTATTTTCGATATTGGTCATCATCACATTGAGTTCTTGTGGTGCAGCAGATTGCTCCATCACTAAAAATCTACGCATATCAATGATAATGGATAGCGGATTGATATTTACCGGACATGCTTCTACACAAGCATTGCAACTGGTACAAGCCCATAATTCTTCCGGAGTTATATAATCGTTCAGCAATTGTTTTCCATCGTTTTCAAAACTTCCTTTTTGGTCGATGATTTTTCCAACTTCTTCCATTCTGTCACGTGTTTTCATCATAATGGCACGCGGAGACAATTCTTTTCCGGTGATATTTGCCGGACAAACCGAGGTACATCTTCCACATTCTGTGCAGGTATAAGCGTTCATCAGTTGAATCCAATTCAAATCGGTTACATCACTGGCACCGAATTTTGACGGACTTGCATCATCCGCAGGCGCTGCATAAGGATTGGCATTCGGATCCATCATCAATTTAACTTCATTGGTCACTGATTCTAAATTATCTAATTGACCTTTTGGATTTAAATCAGCAAAATAAGTGTTGGGGAAAGCCAATAAAATGTGTAAATGTTTGGAATAATACAGATAGTTGAGGAAAATAAATATACCTATTACGTGTATCCACCAAGCGGTTCTTTCAATAAAATGGTGCGTTTCTACTGAAAAATTTGAAAACAGAGGTGCAATGAATTGACTGATTGGATTTCCTGAATTGAGTTGTTGAAAAGCCATATCAGTTGCATTCATGATGATGAATAATGACATTAAAACCATCTCAAAATACAAGATATTCAAGGCATCATTTCTGGGCCAAGAAGTCATTTCTTTATTCCAAAAACGAGGAAGGCGAACTACCATTCTTCGCATCCAAAAAATAATGACTGAAATAAACACCAAAAAGGCCAAAATTTCAAAAGAGCCGATTAAGACGGTGTAAAAAGTACCGGCAAATCTAAAAATACGATGGGTTCCTAATAATCCATCGATTAAAATTTCTATCACTTCAATGTTGATGATGATGAAACCGGCGTAAACAATGATATGCAGAATTCCTGAAAGTGGCCGGATAACCATTTTTGATTGACCGATGGCTACTAAAAGCATATTTTTCCAGCGTTTATCGGTGTTGTCAGTTCGGTCAATTGCTTTTCCAAGCTTTATATTCCTGATAATTTTTTGGATATTTTTTACAAATATGCTTACTCCTACTACCAGTAAGAGTGCAAAAAGTAAATTAGGTATAAAGTGCATTTGATTGATTAATTAAGGTTGATTTTGTTTTGTATTATTTTCAGTTGAAGTATTTTCTTTTTCTTTTTTCCCGAAGATGGAAAAATGAACATAGCGTTTCGGATTTTCTTTCACATCTTTCAACAATTCTTCCATTTCTTTGGAAGTATTTTTAAGATTTTCGTACAATTCTTTATCGTTTAACAACTTGGCCACAGAGCCATCACCATTTTCCAATTTATGAATTACATTGTTAAAATTATCAACGGTAAGTTGTAATTTCTTCATGGTTTTGTTCAGTTCCAAGGTATTTAAAGAATCGGAAACTTTGGCAAAATTGGCGGATGCTTTTTCAACATTGGTCATTGTTTTGCTCAATTTCTGACGGTTGTTTTCGATGATTTCATTTAAGATAATCGACATGTTCTTAAAATTATCAATAGTGGTATTGATCTCTGTAATACTCATTCTGATTTCTCTTCTGGCGCGTTTATCGATAATTTCATTCAATCCAACCAACAAAGAATCGGCGCTGACAATTACATTTTCAACTTTAGATTGCAGTGGATTTATTTTATCAGAAAAAGAAGATAAAATATCCGATTCAATTTCACCAGAAAGATAATCACCGGAAACAGCTAAATCGCCATTAAAATCAGGGATAATGGCCAATGATTTTCCTCCCATTAAACTGGCGCTATAAATTTTGGCGATACTTTTTTTAGAAAACTCGAAATCTCCGGCCACATTAAACTCCACCAACAATTTTCCTTTTTTAAGCGGATTGGTACTAAAAGAAATCTTAGTTACTTGTCCAACTACCAATCCGTTGATAGTAACTTCACTGGTTTTGCTCAAACCTTGTACATTGTTATATTCAGTATAAAAAGTACGCGAAGGCGGCTCGAATAAATTCTTACCTTTTAGATAGTTAAACCCCCATATAAATAAAGCAATTACAAGTAAGGCAATAAATCCCGTTTTAAACTCGTTTGAAATTTTCATAAGTAGATTTTTATAATTTTATTTTTGATATATGGAATATTTCTGTTTGATAATAATTTCTGTGCAATAAATACAAACATGTTTATTTCATATGTAAATATTTTATTTGTTTTGGTGTTCAGTGATTGCTTTGCAATTGTGTTTTGTAAACATGGTTATTTCATATAATTCAAACTCAATTTTGTTAAACAATATTACAAATTATTTTGGGAGTACTACTTAAAATTCGACTATTTATCAAGGATTATATGTAATTTTAATCCCATTTTTAAACGCTACAATAAACGCTTGATTATATCCTTTTGCTCTCGCAATTTGTAAATATTTTTTGACTTCGGATTCATCAGAAGAAATTCCCGCATAATATTTATAAAGATTTCCTTCTAACATTGTTGTGACGTTTTCCAGTCCATTAAAGTTATAAGACTCCGTTGCAATTTTTTTAGAACTCGCAGCAATTTGTACTTTATAAACTATTTCATCTTTAATTATAACTTCATTTTTAACTGGTTCTGAGTTGACTGGAGTTTCATCGATAACAGATTTTGAACTGCTTTTATTATCAGTTTTAATTGCCGATTCTTTGGAAGTTAAAATTGCTTTACCGTTGTTATTTGTAGAATTTATAGATTGATTTTTATGATATTTTAATATAGAGGATGCAATAGATTGAGAAAATTTTATTTGTCCATCTGCTGAATTTAAAAAAGCTCCTTCATTATTATTGGTTATAAAACCGGTTTCTATTAACACACTTGGCATATAGGTATTGTGCAATACCCAAAATCCTGCTTGTTTAACACCTCGATTGGTGCGTTTTAGTTCATTGGTAAAATTATCTTGAATAAAACTAGCCAGCGCAATACTTTGATCTAAATATTCTTCCTGCATTAAAGTTAATCCGATAAACGACTCTGGAGAATTTGGATCAAAACCCTTATAGTTCATTTCATAATTATCTTCTAATAAAATAACTGAGTTTTCTGCTTTGGCAATTTCAAAATTAGCTTTGTTGGCATGCAGTCCTAAAATCCATGTTTCAGCACCTTCTGCCTGAGAATGATGTGCATTACAATGTATCGAAACAAATAAATCGGCATCTGCTTTATTGGCAATTCGTGCTCTTTCTCGTAACTCTAGAAATATATCCGTTTTTCTGGTGTATATAACTTTGATATTTTTCTCTTGTTCCAACAATTTCCCAACTTCTAAAACAATATTCAAAGCTATCTCTTTTTCATAATATTTATGATTGCTTACTTTTCCGGGGTCTTTACCTCCATGTCCGGCATCTAACACCACAGTAAAAGGTTTTAATTGTGAGAAACCATCAAAAATTAGGGTAAATAGCAGAAAAATAAGTAGAAAAACTCCTTTATAAGAATTGTTAATTTTAGAGTTATTTAGCAAGTTCATCGATATTTTTAATTATTTTTGGCATCGTTAATAGTAAAGATAAAAATCAGTACCATTAATTAACAAAAATAGCATTTATAGCATTGCAAACAAATATATATCATATACTTTCTTTTGTTTTCGTATTCTTTGGAATCAGTTTTTTTGCCAATTCTCAAGAACTTCCGAAAAGAACAGTTTCTAATTCAGAAACCACAATACAATTGAGTGATAGTATTCCGTTGTCTGAAATGCTAAAGGTGGCACAAAATAAATCTAAAGACTCACTTTCCATTCCTCCAAAAGCAGTAAAAAAAGAAGTTTTAGAAGCAATTATTACCCATACTGCTGATGATTATATTCGCCAAGATTTTGTCAATAATCAAATTACACTGCACAACAATGCTTATGTGAAGTTTAAAGATATCGAAGTAAAAGCAGGTATTATTATTATTGATTATAAATTAAATACGGTAAAGGCAAAAGGAATTAAAGACAGTATTGGTTATCATCAAATTCCTTGGGTAAAACAAGGTCGAGAAGAATCTAAGCAAGATTCTATTATGGTGAATTACAAAACTGAAAAGGCCTTGGTTTGGGGGTTAAAATCAGAACAATCTGATGGAATGTTTGTTTCTAGCGCGCTTTCAAAAAAAGAAAATGATTCTACTTTATACATCAGAAAAATCAGAATTACCACTTCAAAAAAAGAAAACCCCGATTATTTTTTACAAATAGACAAAGCTAAATTGGTTCCCAATAAAAAAATTGTAGCGGGCCCAACACAATTGTATATTGCAGATGTCCCTACTCCGGCTATTTTGCCCTTCGCCTATTTTCCGTTGGAGAAAGAAAGAACTTCAGGTTTTTTAATTCCTTCTTGGGGTCAAAACAACCAACAAGGATATTTTTTACAAAACGGAGGTTATTATTTTGCAGTAAGTGATAATGCTGATTTAACTGTTTTAGGTGATATTTATTCTAATGGCAGCTGGGGATTAAGAGCAGAATCCAGTTATTTATTTAAATATCGATTTAGCGGAAATTTTAATTTTCGCTATGAAAATTTAATCAATGAATTGCGTGGTTTTCCTAATTATGGAAAATCTACTAATTTCAATATTCGATGGAGTCATAGTCAAGACTCAAAAGCCAGTCCAAATTCTCGTTTTTCAGCTTCTGTAAATATGGGAAGTAGTAAATATTATCGTGAATCTTTAAACGAATATAACTCTAATGCATTCTTAAACAACACTTTGAGTTCTTCAGTTTCCTATTTCAAGAATTTTGTAGGAACACCTTTTAATATGACTGTTGGTGTAACCCATTCGCAAAATACCAATACAGAAAGTATAACAATGACGCTTCCTTCTTTGCAAATAGGAATGGATCGATTGTATCCTTTTGCAAGTGAAGGCGCTCAAGACAATGCATTCAGAAAAATTGGATTGACCTATAATTTTAAAGCTGATAATCGCATCAATACAACTGATGATTTATTTCTGAAAAAAGGAATGTTTGAAGGAGCACAATCTGGTGTACAACACGATCTAAGTTTAAGCACCAATATGCGATTACTCAATTTTTTTACTTTATCTCCCGGAGTTAATTATCGCGAAGTCTGGTATCTTGAAAGCATTAGAAAAAATTATGAACCAATTGCCCAAAAAATTGCCATTGATACCGTAAATGGATTTGCCGTTTTTAGAGAATATAGCGCAGGAATATCAATGTCAACCACTATTTACGGTATGTTCAATTTTAAGAAAGGCAGAATGCAAGCTATTCGACATACCATGAATCCTTCCGTTTCTTATGGATATCGACCCGATTTTAATCAATATTACGAGAAAGTTCAACAAACTGCAGACCCGAGTGATATTATTGAATACACCAAATTTGAAGGCGGAATTTATGGTGTTCCGGGTCGTGGAATCTCCAATAGCTTAGGATTTAATTTGAGTAATACTTTTGAAGCCAAAGTAAAAGAAAAAGATTCTGCCAAAACAGAATTTAAAAAAATTATGTTGCTCAATAGTTTAAACTTCTCTACTAATTATAATTTAGAAGCTGATTCTTTGCGTTGGAGTTCACTTAACTTTTCTGGCGGAACTTCTTTTTTTGATAATAAATTATCACTTAATTTTGGCGGGACTTTAGATCCTTATGCGTTGGATGAAAACAAGCAAAGAATCAACACTTTTAATATAAAAGATGGTGGAGGTCTGTTCAGATTAACCAATGCTAATATGTCTATGAATTATTCATTTTCAAGTGAAAGTTTCAAAAAAGATAAAAAAACCGCCACCGATAATATCAATGAACCTCATCAACCACCATCCGATGAGCTTTTTGGAGAAAATATGAGAGTTTCCAATTCTCCTGAAGAAGATGAATCAAAAGAACCTAAAAAAGCAGAACTGTATAATGCTATAATCCCGTGGAAATTGACTTTGGCTTATACAATGGGTTATTCCAATTTTAAAGGCGAAAGTGAAATTTCTTCCAATTCACTCATGTTTAGTGGTGATGCAGAATTAACGCCTAAATGGAGTGTTGGCGTTTCATCCGGATATGATTTTAAAAGTCACGGATTTACCTATACGCAACTTCGCTTTCAACGCGATTTAGACAGTTGGAGAATGAGTTTCAACTGGATTCCTTTCGGTATTCGCCAAACCTATTATTTCTATATTGGTGTAAAATCATCTATTTTAAGTGATTTAAAATACGATAAACGCCAAGTTCCCGACAGAAGATTATTTTAAAACAATAAACTAATTATTAAAAAAATGAAAAAAATTATAAACACACCAAATGCTCCGGCTCCTATCGGACCGTACAATCAAGCGATATTATTTGGAAACACTGTCTATATTTCAGGTCAGATTCCGTTAAATCCACAAACCGGTGAATTGGTGATGGATTCTATCCAAGTTGAAACCAAACAAGTTATGGAAAATTTAAAAGCTATTTTAGAGGCTGCTGAAATGAACTTTGAAAATGTGGTAAAAACATCAATTTTTATTTCTGATATGAATAATTTTGCGGCTATCAATGAAATTTATGGTGCTTATTTTAAGAGTGAAACTGCTCCGGCCAGAGAAACTGTTCAGGTTTCCGGTTTACCCAAAAATGTGAATATAGAAATTTCGATGATTGCCATCAAATAAAATCATGAGTGTAAAAAAAGCCTATAAATCTTGGTCAATAATTTATGACCAAAATGAGAATAAAACCAGAGATCTAGATTTATTGGCTACTCAAGCTGTTCTAAAAAACTTACCATTTGAATCTGTTGTGGAAATTGGTTGTGGAACCGGAAAAAATACGCAATGGCTAGCACATAAAGCAAAAAATATTGTTGCCATTGATTTTTCATCAGAAATGTTAGCTATTGCCAAAAAAAAGATCTCACAAAATCATGTGAAATTTATGGAAGCTGATATTTCTATACCATGGAACATTGAAAGTAAGTTCACCGATTTGATTAGTTGTAATTTAGTTTTAGAACATTTAAAAGATTTGTCAACAGTTTTTTATGAAGCTAATCGAGTTTTAAGAAATAAGGGGTATTTTTTTATCAGTGAAATTCATCCGATGAAAAGATTTGTTGGAAGTCAGGCAAAATTTGAAGACACTTTGGTTGAAAGTTATTTGCATCATTTATCGGACTATTTATCAGAAGCTGAAAAAACAGGTTTTAAATTAATTAAAATCGATGAATGGTTTGATGATGAAACAGCAAATCTGCCAAGATTATTAACTTTACTCTTACAGAAAATATAGATTTCTCATTCGTTTTCATTTTTAAAAATCAAATAAACAAAAGATTTTTAGGTATTTGCAACCAAATGTGGTTTTAATCATTACCTTTGTGCCCGAAATAGATTATTTTAGCATTGTACTTCTTTAGAATTGCTTTCTTCAATATCTTAAAACTTAATTTATATAAACATTTTATTTATCACATGAACATTTTCGTAGCAAAATTAAGTCCGGCAATCACTAGCGAGGACTTGCAAGAATTATTCCAAGAGTATGGAGAAGTAGTTTCTGCAAAAGTTATTATTGACAAATTTACAAATGAATCTAAAAGATTTGGATTTGTTGAAATGAAAAACCAAGAGGATGGTTTAAAAGCAATCGAAGAACTTGACGGATGCGAATACGACAAGAGCACTATCGTTGTTAAAAAAGCTGAACCAAAAGCTGATACTGGAAACAGAAATAACAGAGGTGGTTACGGTAACAACAACCGTAGCAAGTTTAATGCTCCTAGAAGAGATTAATTCTTTTACAGCCAAAAATATTTTAGCCACGCAATGCGTGGCTTTTTTTTATTTACGATTAATTTAAAAGGAAACAAATATCCCTACTACTAAATTTTCACCATCATAAGTTGGTAATATTGTTGAAGAAATAGTTTTGCTTTTCAATATTTTTTTATCCAAAAAAGGCTTTATTAAATAAGCCACTTTTGTACTTAAAATTCCGATTCCTGCTCCGGCAACTACATCTGTTAACCAATGTTTGTCATTGTAAATTCTCAAAGCTCCTGTTCCCGCAGCAACTATATATCCTGTAATTCCGTACCAAGGTGAAACTTCTCTATATTCCTGATATAAAAATTCTGCTCCCATAAAAGATTTGGCAACATGACCAGAAGGAAAAGAATCATCTGAACTATTATCTGGCCTATTAACTGTTATCATTGATTTTAAACCAAGTGTTGTGGTGGTCACGATTAAAGATGCTGTTGCCAATATAATTGTTCTGTCTTTAAAATTATTTTTCCCTTTGATTCCTAATGCATTCAATCCGTACACTGACAAAGCCGGAGCATATTGAGTAAAATTATCTACTCTTGAATTATGATAGTTTTGATTAATTATATGACTGTGAATATCTTCATTTATCGATTTTAATCCATCATTTTCAAGACCTACAATTCCATAACTTATAAGAATTGTCGGCACAATTAACGATTGATAATTAAATGAAGGCTTTTTATCAATCTTAATAGAATCCGATTCTATCTTTTGAGCATTTATTTTTAAAAAGGAAAAAAGGAATATAAATATAATTAATTTAACTTTTTTGATATTATCCATTTGATAATTTCTAAAATCAACTGAAAGAAATTGCTTTTAACAGC
The DNA here is from genome assembly GCA_030683815.1 of Flavobacteriaceae bacterium. Classification (GTDB taxonomy): domain Bacteria; phylum Bacteroidota; class Bacteroidia; order Flavobacteriales; family Flavobacteriaceae; genus JAGXRT01. The sequence continues at coordinate 46,897 of JAUXPJ010000023.1, read as the reverse complement.
AACTCAGCTGTTGCAGGATTTGTTGCCAGCGGAACATCGTGAACATCACATAGGCGCATCAACATAAAAATATCTGGTTCATGCGGATGAATACCTAATGGATCTCTAAAAAAGAAAACCATATCTGTCTTACCTTCTGCAACTCGCGCAGCAATTTGAGCATCACCTCCTAAAGGACCTGACATCAGTTTTAATACCTCAAATCCAGATTTTTCTGCTTTTGTTCCTGTAGTTCCTGTTGAAACCAATGTTATATTTTTATGAAGTAAAATTGATTTGTGCTCCATTAAAAACTGAACCATTTCGGCTTTTTTGCCATCGTGTGCTATGATTGCTATTTCCATATTTTTTGTTCTAAAGTTCTAAAGTTATAATGTTGTAAAGTTGTAAAGGTATAAAAGATATGTTTGAATATTATAAAGTAATAATGTTAAAAAGTAAAAAAGGGCTCAACTTTAGTAAAGCTAAACCCTAATTCGAATAAGCTATATGCTGTAAGCTATATGCTTTATGCTAAATATTTTAAACTTTTAACATTTAAACTTTAAACCTTAAACTATTTTTTAAATTGATGCGGAATATTCTACTAAATCAACAATTTTAGTTGAATAGCCATATTCGTTATCATACCAAGCTATTAATTTGTAAAATTTATCGTTTAAAGCGATTCCCGCAGTAGCATCAAAAACAGAAATATTGGTTTCTCCAACAAAATCCTGAGACACTACAGCGTCTTCTGTGTAGCCCAAAATTCCTTTCATTTCACCTTCTGATGCTTCTTTCATCACCTTACAAATTTCTTCGTAGGTAGTTGCAGTTTTTAAATTTACCGTTAAATCAACCACAGAAACATCCATCGTTGGAACTCTAAATGACAATCCTGTAAGTTTTCCTTTTAATTCAGGTAATATCTTTCCCGCAGCTTTAGCAGCTCCTGTTGAAGCTGGAATTATATTATGGATTGCTGAGCGTCCACCTCTCCAATCTTTTGAAGATGGAGCATCAACCGTGTTTTGAGTTGCTGTTGCAGCGTGAACGGTGGTCATTAATCCACTTTCAATACCAAATTTATCGTGTAAAACTTTTGCGATTGGAGTTAAACAATTGGTGGTACATGAAGCATTTGAAATAATCGTATCTTCAGGTTTTAGTTTAGTGTGATTCACTCCCATCACAAACATTGGGGCATCTTTGGATGGAGCTGAAATAATTACTTTTTTGGCTCCTCCTTGAATATGCAATCCTGCTTTTTCTAAAGTTGTAAAAATGCCGGTAGATTCAATTACATAGTCAGCGCCAACTTCATTCCATTTTAAATTTTCAGGATTTCTTTCAGCAGTTGTACGAATAGGATTTCCATTTACATACAATACATTATCTTTAACCTCTACTGTTCCGTCAAATTTACCGTGAACAGAATCATATTTTAACATATAAGCTAAGTAATCAACATCCAATAAATCATTGATTGCTACTACTCTAACATTTTCTCTTTTAACAGCTTCTCTAAAGGCAATACGTCCAATTCTTCCAAAACCGTTGATTCCTATTTTTATCATTTTATACTTAATTAATTATTGTTATTTATGTTGACATAATATCTGATACTCTTAATAATTCTTTGTTGATGGAATGGTGTCCTTTTACAGCTTTCTCTAAATCAGTAGTTTCAATTTCATTATTGATAGTACCAACCATTAAATTAGTTTTTCCGTCTAAAATTAATTCAACAGCTTTAACTCCCAATCTACTCGCCAGTACTCTGTCGAAACAACTTGGTGAACCACCGCGTTGTATATGACCTAAAACAGAAACTCTGGCTTCGTATTCAGGTAGATTTGCAGTTACATAATCGGCTAACTCAAAAACATTTTTACCCGTTTTGTCGCCTTCGGCAACCACTACAATACTGGATGATTTTCCTGATCGTTTACTTTTTTTCAATGATTCTAACAATCGCTCTAACCCTAGGTTTTCTTCCGGGATTAAAATTTCTTCAGCGCCTGCGCCAACTCCTGCATTTAAAGCAATAAATCCGGCATCACGGCCCATCACTTCAACAAAAAATAATCGATTGTGTGAACTGGCTGTGTCTCTGATTTTATCGATGGCTTCAACAACGGTGTTAAGTGCGGTATCATATCCAATGGTAAAATTGGTTCCAAAAATATCATTATCAATTGTTCCGGGAATCCCTATAACCGGAAAATTAAACTCATTATTAAACTTAATAGCTCCTGTAAAAGTACCATCTCCACCTATCATAATTAGTCCGTCAATATTAGCTTCTTTTAAGCTCTCATAAGCTTTTTTCCTACCTGATTTTGTTCTAAATTCATCAGAGCGGGCAGATTTAAGAATGGTACCGCCTTTGTTGATAATATTATTTACACTTCGGGCATTCATCAGCATATAATCACCCTCAATTAAACCTTGATATCCTCGGTAAATTCCTACACATTCTACATTATAATGGGTACAAGTACGAACAACTGCTCTGATGGCAGCATTCATTCCCGGAGCATCACCACCCGATGTCAATAATCCAATTCTTTTAAGTTTTTTGCCCATAAACATAAATTTTATGTAAAAATAGGAAGAATATTCATTTATCTATGAATATTTTATACATTTATGCGAAATCGTTTTCGGGTTAAAACCCCTTATTTTATTGACATTTTCAATTATATAAACTATTTATTATGCACCTGACAAGCTTGGATTATAGTATATTAATTTTCTTCTTTGCGTTGGTTTTATCAATAGGAATTATCGTTTCTAAAAAATCAGGCAGCAGTTCCTCCGAATATTTTTTATCCGGAAGAAACCTTCCTTGGTGGCTCTTGGGATTTAGTATGGTGGCGACAACTTTTGCTGCCGATACACCCCTTTTTGTAGCTGATGTTGTGAGAACCGATGGCGTTTCCGGAAACTGGATTTGGTGGGCGTTCTTACTCACCGGAATGCTCACCGTTTTTTTATATGCTAAACTTTGGCGAAAAAGTGGTGTTACAACCGATATAGAATTTTATGAATTGCGCTATAGCGGGAAACCGGCAAAATTTCTTCGAGGATTTAGAGCCGTTTATTTGGGATTGGTTTTTAACGTATTGGTAATGTCTGCCGTTACGTTGGCAGCTATCAAAATTGGAGGAGTAATGTTAGGGGTTAAACCATGGGAAGTAGTGGTTTATGCCGGAATTATCACCGTTATTTTTAGCACTATTGGCGGATTTAGAGGTGTAGTTTACACTGATTTTATTTTGTTTATTATTGCTATGATTGGTGCTATTGCTGCTGCTTATTATGCTGTAAATCTTCCGCAAGTAGGTGGTTTAGAAGCGTTATTAGCCAATGAAGTTGTGGCTGCTAAACTATCTATTCTTCCTGATTTTAATAACACTGAATTGGTAATTACCATTCTAATCATACCTTTAGCTGTCCAATGGTGGAGTACTTGGTATCCCGGAGCTGAACCGGGTGGCGGAGGTTATATTGCTCAACGAATGCTGGCAGCCAAAAATGAACGTCATGCCATTGGAGCTACTTTTTTCTTTAATATTATGCATTATGCTTTACGTCCGTGGCCTTGGATTTTAGTGGCCTTAGCTTCTTTGGTTGTTTTCCCAGATTTAGCGAGTTTACAAACCGCATTCCCGCATATTGAAGCCGGAAAATTAGGGCATGATTTAGCATATCCTGCCATGTTAAATTTTTTACCTAATGGATTGTTGGGTTTAGTTTTGGCTTCTTTGACAGCCGCTTATATGAGTACAATTTCTACCCACCTCAACTGGGGAGCTTCTTATTTGGTGAATGATTTTTACAAACGATTTATTAAACCTAATGCTCCCGAAAAAGAATTGGTTATGGTTGGTCGATTTTCTACCGTTTTACTGATGGTTTTTAGCGCACTGTTAGCATTATTTTTTCAAAATGCCAAACAAGTATTTGGAGTAATTATTCTCTTTGGAGCCGGAACGGGATTGCTCTTTATCTTACGATGGTTTTGGTGGCGAATTAATGCGTGGAGTGAAATTTCCGCAATGCTTGCTTCTGGAATAATTGCTATTTCTTTGGAAAAAAATGCTGCTTACTTATTTGGAGTTGAAGGTATTTTGCCAACTTGGAGTAAGTTTCCGTTAGTGGTTTTATTAACTACATTGACTTGGCTAACTGTCACTTTTTTAACTAAACCTGAAACTTCTAAAACCTTACAACATTTTTACCTGACTATTCAGCCGGGTGGAATTGGTTGGAGAAAAGTAGTAAAAGATGCTCAAGATAACGGAATTACAATTGAAAAACCGCAGGAAACCACTCGTTTTCCGCAGGCCATTTTAGCCGTTTTCATCAGTACCGTTTTGGTGTATAGTATGTTATTTGCAACAGGGCATTGGATTTACGGAAACACAACTGTTGCATTACTTTTTACATCAATAGTCATTATTTCTATATTTCTTTTGATAAAACTTTGGAAATATTTAAAAAGAACAATTTAATATGATAGAAGGTCAATCATCTATAATTATTATTTCTATAATCATTTCACCCCTTCGAGGTTTAGCGGTTGATTATTTTTTTAATTAAAATTATTTTTTTTGAGTATATAAAAATCACTGGTTAATCTGGTATTTCTATGTTTTTTCTTTTTGTTTACGATATAATTGACATCAAATCGGGTGATGTAATTTATTTCAAAACCGTTTTCAAACAATTTTAGAAATTCCTCTTTTTGGTTTTCAGCAACCAATAATCCGAATGAAATATCGGCAGGCAATTGAAGCTTTTTGTCTTGATAAATATTTTTAATCACACCATCATATTTCCAAATCAATTCTGGAGATAACACTCCAAAAGAATAAGATTTTATCTGCTGTTCTTGTTCTATTATATGTAATTCATTGATGTTTTTAAAAGCATCATTATTATAAAATGATTTTGCTAATGGAAAACCAAAAACCAAAATACTTAACTGAAAAACAATAATGGCTGTAAAAACCTTTCCAAAATTTTTCTTCTTTAGTTGAATTAAAATAAAGATTCCACTTAAAAAAACAACAATGGACGTAAGTAGAAACCAACTCCAATAACTCATTAAATTATCTTTTAAAAATATATATCCGACAAAAGGAAAAGCGATTCCAATGACACCTATAATTCCAAATCCGAAATACGCCGGAAACAACTCTTTTTTAGTTTTTAAATCAGCTCCTTTTTGGATTAAATATCGAACATAAAATCCAATATTGATGGCCATCGGGATTAAAACCGGCACTAAATAACGTTCTTTTTTTTCTGGAACAATCGATAATAAAACTACTCCAACTAACGTCCAAATCAGTGTAAATTGATATCCTTTTAAATTCTCTACTCTGCTTTTAAGGTAAGGATACATCAATGAAATAATAGCCGGAATTGCCCATATTCCTGTTTGAACAGGGAAACTCCAGTAGTGATACCAAGGTCTCACGTGTCTGTTTGACCTTGCTGCCATTTCTTTATCGGCTATCAATTCAACAGTATTGGTATCAGAAAAATAAATATATAAGGGCCACCAACTGCTTATTAAAATTACAACCAACACTCCTATTGTTATTGGCCACCATTTTTGTTTGAAATTTATGAATTTAAATATGATTGCATAGGCAACCAGAAATGGTGTAAGCAACGAAAACATTCCTATCGGACCTTTACTTAAAAATGATAAACCAATTAAAACCGCTGCCATTAAACTATTCTTCCATCGATGTTCATCACTTTCAAAAAATTGAAATAAAAACCAAATTGCCCCCAACATAAATGCATGTGTAAATACATCCCAAGAGCCATCTCTTGCTATAAAAATGATATAAAATGAAGTGGCTACGATGAGTGCATTTATAAAGGCTTGTTTTTTATCTTTTAACAATGAAACTGATAAATAATACAACATCAACACTAAAAACACGCCACTTAAAGCCGCAGGTGCGCGCATTGCTAACATATTTTTAAACCCAAACAACATTCCGGTAAGTGCTGATAACCATGTTGGAAGTGGTGGTTTTTCATAGCGTGGTTCCAGATTCATGGTGGTTAACAACCAATTGTCATAAGTTACCATTTCTTTGGCGGTTATAAAATTACGCGCTTCCATTATGTTTGCAAATAACACTTCTAAGTGTGAAAAAAAGAGTGCAATACTCACTAAAATAAGAATTGTTATATAGTTTCTGGGTCTGACTAATTTCATTTAAGAGGAAGTTTATTATTTAATGTGTCCATTTTAGTTTTATTTGGAATTACAAAAGTTTTTCTTGGCGGAATTGCTTCTTTAGTTGTAGAAACTTTTTCTTCTTCATTTTTCTTCTTTTTTAATCTAATTTTTTCTAATAATTCATTAAAATTATCAAAATCTACTTGATAAGAAACACCAACTCCCTGCGTATATCCATCTTCTTCATCGAGGTATTGAATTTCATTTTGTCGATTAAAAACAGTTGAACGTAAAGAGCCCTCTTCATTCATTAGAAATTCTACTTTTATCTCTCCAATTACATTATTTTGGGTTCTTGAACCTACAGGAACTCCAATTTTACCATTGATTAATATTCTGTCATTAATTTGTGTATCTACAGAAATATCTACTTGGTCTTCAATTTGTTGATTTACTGTTGAACGTTTATCGCCTGCGGTGTAATCAACTCCAATCTGAAATTTTCCATCTTTACTGTTAAAAACATCGGATAAAACACTTGAAAATACATCAGAAGTTGTACCTGATAATGCTGAAGTTCCGTCAATAGTAAATTCGTTTTCATTGAAAAAACTTTTAGTCACCAACAACGAAAAGAACTGACGCATTTTTTTATTTTGGTCATTATCATTGAGTTTAAAAGCTAACTCTGAGTTTACAGCGGTACTGGAATTAGGAATTTGAATGTCAAATTCTTTTTGTGTATTAAATAATTCTCCACTAAAACGAGTAATTAAATTGACAGGGATTTTTCTATTGGTAGCGATATTTTCCAGAAAAACTCTGGGATTCGCTTTAAGATTATAAACAGCTTCAATATCAACTTGCGCGCTATACGGACTTCCACTCCACGAAATTGTTCCGCCTTTCACTACTTTAAACGGTTTATCAATAATTCCGCCATATTTGAAATTGTAGTTTCCATTATCAACAATAAAATCGCCATACATATTAAATTTTCCACGCGTATTGATTTCAATTTGTAAATAACCTGTTCCACTTCCTTTGAGGTAACTTCCGGTAGATTTATCCAGCACCATTTCTACAACAGCATCTTTGGTTACGCTGATATTAAAATTAAGTGATAATCCTTTTAAATTTTCTAAATATTTTTCTTTAAAAGATTTAGATTCTTCAACAATTTGTTCACTTTTAAAATGAATCATTTTGAAATTTTCTACCGTTTTTACATCACTTAATGGAATTACAAAATGGGTATTCTTTTTGGTTTGTCCGTTTACATCAATGGTTAATCTATCTGTAAATCCAATAATAGAGGCTTCTCCAGCTAAATAACCTGTGCCGTAATACAATGAATTTTCAGTTTGTCTAGTATTTAAAACCAATAAATTTTTTGTAGTTGCCGAAAGATCTAAAAACCAATCTTTAAACTTGTTATGGGTAATTGAGCCATTTAAAATTCCTTTTGTATTGAATGCTTTATCTTTTAAATCAACTTCTTGAAATATAAATGACTGACCTTTTACCTCAACAACAGAAGTTCCGTCAAGTTCATAATTTACATTAAGATATGGAATTTCCATTCCAGCTTTATCCAGATATAAAAATCCAAAAACATCAGGGTTTTCTAATAATCCGGTGACTTTTAATTCACCGTAAAGATCTCCTCTAATATTGGTAATAGTACTTTTTCCCAGGGCGCTAAATGCATCTATTTCAAAATTTTCAAGATTTACATCTAGATTTATGGTGGGATTTTTAGGGTTAAAATCAATAAAACCATCTGCATATAAACTAATTAAAGTTCTTCTTTGCAAAGCCAAATTAACTTGATATTTTTTATAAGAATTGGTTCCCAGTAAGTCTAATTTTAGCTTTCCATACGCTAAATCATTTATTTTTATATCAGAAATTTCTACTTTTGAAATAGGCGTAATTTGTTTGTTATCTTCCAAAATATTGACCAATCCGTTTAAAATTCCCTCTAATTTTATGTATTTGATCGGTGGAATTATTTTAGCTAAATCAACATTTTCAAATTGCAAACGGATGTCTTTTTTGGCAATTCCTTTTAGATTTCCTGTAATATCAATTTTTTGATTTCCTGATTCAATATTAATCCAATTAATATCAGTATTCTTAGTTACATCGTCATAGACTAACTGACTTCTTTCCTGATTTTTAGGATTGATAATCCACTCATTATCTCTAATAATAACGTTCGATTTTTCAATTCCAATGATTGATTTATTATCTTCGTTGATGGTGTGATAAAATGATAATTGGTAAGTATCATTCTTTTCTAATCCGCCTTCCATTGAAGATTTTATAAACAAAGTATCATTCAACGTTTTATTTACCATGTATATTTTACGGAAACTGAACTGATCAATATTCAATTGTTCAACAGAAAGTTGGGTGTTGAATAACGGATTCTTATTATCAATTTGCAGTCGAATGTCATTAAAACCATATTCATAAACTTCTAATTTTGGAGATCTGAAATTGAGTTTAAACTGCCCCTTATCAGAGACAATACTTCCTTTTATAAAAGTATTGGAAGCTAATTTTATTTCAGGATAAAACAGTTCAATAAGTTTGTTGTAAATATTAAACTGAAAATCTATATACTGACCTTTAGAAACTTTATATGGTTTATAATGGGTGTAAATACTTCCCAATGAATTGCGAGCTATTTTCATCAATTCTTCAAATTTAAATTCCCCCGATAAACTTCCTTCTATAATATCTTTTGAATTGATATTAATATGTCTGATTCCATTTTCAAAAGCCGATGAAATGGTAAAATCTGTAAATTGATAAGTATCCTTTTCGTTTTGATAAGAGGCTCCTTTGAAGTTGATGCTTCCCACCAAATCATTCAATGAATTTCCTTCAACATCAAAAAGGAGGTTTCCTTTTAAAAGAGATAAACTATCACGGGTAAATAAATTGAGTTTGTTTAAATGGGCATAATCAACTTTTGCGTTGAATTTATAGGTGTATATTTTTCCTGTTAAATCGGCCAAACCATCAAACTGAAGTTTAACATTTTCATCAACCATAGCCGCTGTTCCGTTGAACTGCATATTTTTATAAATACCATTTACACTGACATTTTTATAATTATATCCTTTAAATTGATATTGGGTAATTGTTCCTTCAACAATTGTATTCAGCTTTTTAAGCGTGAAACCGCTACCTTTCACTTTTGCATCCATGGAAAATAAACCGACATCCGGATTGTTGATATACTTTCCTAAATCAAAATTGTAAACAGATATTTTTCCGGCGTAGTTGGCATTTTCTATTTGATGAATATTGTTTAAAATTCCATCGGCAACAATTTCGCCCAAATCAGTCATCACAAAAATATTTCCATTGAGTTGTTTTTTAGTAACAGTGGTATTTCCGTGTAAATTTATTTGACCCAAACTTTGAAATTCTTTAGGAAGTTTTTTTCCTAGAATATTGGGCAATAATTTTGAAAGATGCTTGTAATTAGTTTCCAGCTGATTCCAATCTGCATTTAATTTAAATGGTTTTTCACGTTCAAAGCTATTGATTAAGTGGAGATTTCCGCTCAATTTCGCATTTAAAGTTGAAGTTAATTGAAAGTCATTCAAGAATAAGTTATTCAAGGTTCCACTCATCTGAGCAGAAATTTGTATTTGGTCATTATCGCCAATTTCAGCATAGAATTTCCGTACATCAATTAATGAAATTGACGCTTCTTTGATATTGACATTGATGTTCACTTTATTGTTAAAATCGCGTAAATCCTCTCTTTTATAGGTGAAAACCAATTCGGCGTTAATAGTAGAGGTGGGTGTTTCTAATACGGCATTTAATAATTCAATTTTTTCGGGACTGTAAGTGAAATTAGCCGTTAAATTTTGGACTTCAATGGAATTGTTATCAATTAAATTGAGTTTTTGAATGGTGGCAAAAACCTTTTGACCTTCAATTTTAAAATCTTTAACGCTGCCTTTTATTTTTTTGAAAAAAGCTTTGAGTGGTTTTTTGTTATTGTCATCAATGATGAAAACTTCCCCATCATTTAAGTGAATGGTTGAGGTCATCAATAAGAATTCTTTTTTGGGCTTTTTATCAGATAATTTATCAAAAGACTTCAAAAAATGAGAAAAATTATCATCGGTTTCACCTTTATAAACTTTTATTTTTAAGTATAATCCATCCAAAGAAACATTTCTAAAATCATAGTTTCCTTTTAATAATTTTTTATAACTAAGAATGTGTGAAGAAAGTTTTTGAATGTACACCATAGAATCTTGGTGATGGTCTTTGATCTCAAATCCTTTAAGTTTTATCAATCCCAAAGTAGAAAGGTCAACTTTATCAATATAAATCTCGGTTTTAAATTCGGCATTGATCTGATTCATAACCAAGTGTGCCAACACCGTTTGCACCTTTGGAAGCATTAACATCAAACTCAATGCTCCCAAGCATAGGATTGTTAAAACAACCAATCGGACTGCTATTTTTTTTATTCGACTAATAACTTTTACCTTTGCAAACTGTTACACAATATTAACGCTTTATTTTAAATCTATGGGCAAAAAGGATCTCTATATTTTAGGCATTGAATCTTCCTGTGATGATACCGGCGCTGCCGTAATTTATAACGGAAAAATGCTGTCTAATGTTGTAGCCGGTCAAAAAATTCATGAAGCTTATGGGGGTGTAGTTCCAGAATTAGCATCGCGTGCTCATCAACAAAATATAGTTCCGGTAGTTCATCAAGCGTTACTTAGAGCAAATATCGATAAAAAACAGTTGTCTGCCATTGCTTTTACCAATGGTCCCGGATTGATGGGTTCTCTTTTGGTGGGAACTTCTTTTGCCAAGTCGATGGCAATGTCATTAGATATTCCATTGATTGCGGTCAACCATATGCAAGCGCATATTTTAGCGCATTTTATAGAAGATGAAAATCAGCAAATTCCGCCTTTTCCTTTTATTTGTTTAACAATTAGTGGCGGGCATACGCAATTGGTAAAAGTGACTGACTATTTCGATTTTGAAATTTTAGGCGAAACTACTGATGATGCTGTTGGTGAAGCTTTTGATAAAACGGCTAAAATATTAGGACTTCCCTACCCCGGCGGGCCTTTAGTAGATAAATATGCTCAATTAGGAAATCCAGATGCTTTTAGTTTTTCAAAGCCCAAAGTGGGCGATTTGGAGTTTAGTTTCAGTGGTTTAAAAACAGGGATTTTATATTTTATTCAGAAAAAGCTACGAGAGAATCCACAATTTATTGAAGAAAATCTACCTGATATTTGCGCCTCTGTTCAACGAACGATAGTTGAAATTCTGATAGAAAAAATTCACAATGCGGTTAAACAAACGGGAATTACCCATATTGCCATTGCCGGCGGCGTTAGTGCCAATTCTGAAATCAGAAAAACATTAAAAGCTGCAGAAGCTTTATATGGTTGGCATACTTACATCCCCAAATTTGAATTTACAACTGATAATGCCGCTATGATTGGTATTGTTGGATATTTAAAATATTTACACCATTCCTTTTCTGATCAAAGTGTTACTGCTCGTGCACGCATGAGTGTTGATGAGTGAGTAATTAACCAGATTCACCCCCCTCGACTCCGCTCAGGGTTCTAATATAGATAAAAGACTATTATTTTAATAATCAACAGTTTATCTTATTTTCTTTTCCCTATATAATTCCGTCGATTTAATATATTAATTCACTTTTCTGTATTACACTTTTATTTATTCATAGAATGGGTATAAAAGTTTTATTTATTGTATTGCTATGGTTTTTTTTAACTCACAGTTTAAGTCTATCATAAGCATTGACAGCGCTATTTTTTAATTATTTTTATCCAAATTTATATTATACCAATCAATTTTTCTTGAAAAATACATTACGATGCCAAGAATGATAAATAACCCTATACTTCCTATTAAAAGGGCATAATCTTGAAGTTGAATTATAACAAAAATAAAAGTATATAAGATGGCTAAAACCCCTGATATTAAAAATGTTAAGTTGTTTGATTTTAAAATAGCTTTAACATATCCTGTAATTAAAATTAAAGTTAAAATGGCTGATAGTATAAAAGCATAATTAAATTTAATATGTTCAGAAAGTGCTAATAATAAAGAAAAGAAAATTATGAGCGCAAAACCAACTAAAATATATTGAATTGGATGAATAAATTTTTTATTCAATATTTCAACAAAGAAAAAAACCATAAAAGTTAATGCGATAAATAAAATGGCGTATTTTATTGTTCTTGTTGATTTTTGATAGTTATCAATTGGAAGTAATAAATCAACCCCAAAAGCAGCATCTTTTACAGAATGATTGCTACCAACCCAAACTTGCGGATAGTTTCTGTTTAGATGAATAATATTCCAATGTGCATTAAATCCTGATTCACTTACATTTCTAGAGTCGGGTAAAAAAGCGCCATTAAAACTTGGATTATTCCACACAGATTCCATTTTAAAATCACTAGTTTTTCCGACAGGTATAAAATGAAGTAGTTGACTGCCTTTTAAGTCAAGATTAAAACTAAATTCGTATGAAGTTTTATCATTAATTCCAATTTTAACATCAGCATTGATTCCGCTGTTAACAATATCATTTGTCACGGTTCCCGGATTAAATGATACATTTTCTTTGTTCCAATTTAAATCAATTTGTTTTTCAATTCCTCTCAAATCATTGATTCCAATAGTTACAAATGCTTTATCAAACAAAATATCTTTGATTGGGATATCAATATTACTGAGTTCGATACTATTGAATTTACCCGAAAATTGAATGTTTGAATTATAAACTACAATTTCATAAATACCTCTATAACGTTTTTCTGGTTTTAATGAACTGTTAACATCCAAAACATCGGGTAGAAAATGAATGTATTCTTTAATCTGGATAATTTTTTCGGCTGAATCTTTCTTTGAATATTGCTTTATGTATTTATAATAAGGAATTGATAAAATAGGCCCTGTGAGTGTTTGTTCTGCGCCCCACTTTGAACTCACTTCCTCAACAGCTAATTGTTGAGTGTTTTCTCGTTCATAAATTAAATCATTAATCATTGCCGTTGGAATTAATAGTAAAAGGGCAATTACTATAATTAATGCTGTTTTAAATAGTAGATTATTTTTCATTTCTTTCATTTTTTTATTTAATCATTACAGATAAATTGGCTCTAGCTTTTTATAAAATTTCTTTAAACTTCTTAAAAAAGCATCAAAAAAATCAATCTTTCAAATTATCAAAGAAAGTTACAGCAATTATTCATTATAATTTTGAGAGAATACGAATATAGCATTAAATTTTTACAAGCAAAATAGTTGCAGTTAATTTAGAATTGATATCAATAAATTGTCTTTTAAATGTTTATGGGTGGCATTTAAAATTTGGCCTATCAGTATTATCAAAAAAAGGATTCTAAACGATATTTAAAATCCTTTTAAAAGTCGGGGTGAGAAGACTCGAACTTCCGACCTCTTGCACCCCATGCAAGTACGCTAGCCATCTGCGCCACACCCCGAATAGTGGTGCAAATATAAAATTTAAACCCATACTTTTTCAACATTTTTAGCAAAAAAACACCCATAAACTTATTACACGCATCGGACAAATAATAGTATATTTTGAAATAAACTGCTAAAATTAAAGAATATCCTATGGAAAATATTAAAGAGACTGCTTAGGTTAAAATGCTAATTATCAAGGCAGATTGAAAATCAGAAATGGGTTAAGAGCCACGTTAGAAATTGCCGAAAGTGAATCTTCATCCGGAATTTTACAAGAAGGAATCTCGGAACTTCAACCAATTTTGTCAAAGTATCTTGATTCCGTAATTACAGATTTAAGAAATATCGGCTCAATAGTAAATTATTCAGATAAAAGTAGTGGATCCTGTTTTGTCAAGACATCCAAGTAAAACATCGATTTATGAAATCTGCCAAGCATTTTAGCTTGAGTTAACTTTAGTAAATCGTTCCAATCCCAAACGAATATACGAAAATTGATATTCATGATATAAATCATACTTTATGTAACTATTGTTACATACCTTTATAGTCAAATTATCACAAAAAACTATTTATAAATAAAAAAGTGTGTTATTATGAAAACAAAGAATTTACTTTTGACCGGATTAATTTTTGTCTCAATTTTCACAAGTTGTACGAGTGATGATCCTATTGATCCCTTGGTTGAAGCCTACAACAATGCAAGTATTTCAAACGGGGGCATTATGTATGACAAGTTTTGGAGTTCAGAATCTAATTTTGATCAAAATAATCCAAATCTAACCAAGTTAAGTACATCAAGTGACTTTTTCCGTTGCAAGCAATGTCATGGTTGGGATGGATTAGGAACCAAAGGAGCCTATATTAACAGAGCTCCTAAAACTACGCGTCCAAATATTTCCTCAATAAACTTTTATTTATTGGCCAAAACGAAAACTGCAAAGGAATTATTTGAAGCCTTGAAAAAAACTACTGGAAGAAGATATATTTCATATGATTTATCCACTTATAACCCAACAACAAATAATACAGAAGGTGACAAAATGCCAAATCTTAATCAACTTCTGACAGATGCTCAAATTTGGGATATTGTAAAATTTATGAAAGAGGGAATGTTTGATGTTACCCAGTTATATGACGCTACTTATTCCGGAACATATCCAACAGGCTCAATGACTATTTCAAATGTTGGTAAAGACGGAAATGCTACAAATGGAAATACTTATTATACTACAAATTGTTCAGGATGTCACGGCGCTGATGGTAAAAAATTAATTCTGGAAGGCTTGACATTAGGTAAATTTGTTCGTACTAAAAGTCACGAAGTACAGCATAAAGTTAAATACGGGCAGCTAGGTTCTTCTATGGCAGGAAAATTTAATATTACGCTTACCCAAATGAAAGATCTTTATAAAGCTAATGCTGATCCGGTCGCATTCCCTGATTAATTTAATTAAACAAGAAAGCAGCCAATTCTATTGGCTGTTTTTTTGTCATGCAATAATCTATTTGAATAACAGTATGTACTTACCATAACAATGTATCTATTTCATCGACTTGACTGTGGTTTGCGAAACCTTTGTAGGGTTGGACTTAATTTAAATTTTACAATCAGCATTTTAAGTTCAGCGCATTATTAAAATTTATATCTTTAAAGAATAAAAACAGATCTTATGAAAAAAATCTTGTTAATCTCAGTAATTTTTATGCTAAGTTTTTTACTTCAATCACATGAATTCTGGCTACAACCCAACAAGTTTAATTTACAAACCGGAGAATCCTTTTTGTTAGATATCCGAGTTGGTGAAGAATATCATGGAGAACTTTGGGAGTATTCCGATTCTAGAATTATCAATTTTAAGGTATTTGAAAATTCAGGAAAAATTGATTTAACTAATAAAGCCAAAAAAGGAAAAGGAGACAATCTTACTATGGCATTTGAGACTCCCGGAACAAAATTAATTGTATTAGAGACCAATAGCGCTTTTATAACGTTAGAAAGCAAAGAATTTAATTCCTACCTTATTGAAGATGGATTACTGAACGTTTTAAGGCACAGAAACCAAATGGGACTTTTGGAAAAGAAAACCACTGAAAATTATGCAAGAAACGTCAAAACCTTACTGAATGTTGGTAATAAATACGATGAAACTTACCGCACAATTACCGGAATGCCTTTAGAAATAATCCCCTCAACCAACCCCTATGCAATCGATAAATTAACTTTTATCGAATTTAAAGTACTTTTTAGTGGAAATCCGTTAAATGAAGCACTGGTAAGTGTTTGGCACAAAAATAACAATGAAGTATCTGTAAAAAAACAATGGACAGATACAGAGGGTAATGTGAGATTTCAAATTAATCCTTCAGGAAAATGGATGATTAGTGTCGTAACTATGATTCCATCCAAAGAACAAACTGTTGATTGGCAAAGTTATTGGGGTTCGCTTACTTTTGGCTATGAATAATAAATTATTAATGTCAACTATAAAAATCTAATAATCTCCGTTTTATACCAAATAATATTGGACTAATTCATATTAAATAATGGTATTATTTTTATTTTAGCAGTGCTATCCATTGAAATTTAATGGGTTCTCAATACCTTTACTTAGGTTAGCTGCAACTGATTGATAAAAAATGAAAAAAAAGCGTATGATTTTCGGACTCCTCATGCTCCTCATAGCAGTCATTATTCTTTATCTTATTCCTGCTTCTCAAACTGATTTCTTTCAACAATACACCAAAAACGACTCTTATTCATCATCTTTGAGAATCATAAGAAATACTCCCTTAAAAACCATTGAAGTTGATGGAGTTACTTGGAATTATTTTATGGATGGAAAAGGTAAAAAGACCATTTTATTTATACACGGTATGGGAGGTACCTATGATTTGTGGTGGAATCAACTCAGCTATTTTAAAAATGATTATACAGTAATCAGTTTTACTTTACCTGTGAGTGTTAATTCTTTAGAAAAATCTAAAAAAGGAATTTTAAAAATACTCGAAAAAGAAGGGGTGAATCGGTTTCATCTTGTCGGGACATCTATGGGTGGTTATATTGCCCAATATATGGTGTATTCAGTTCCTGAACGTATTGAAAAAGTGGTTTTAAGCAATACATTTCCGCCAAATTCACTATTAAAAAAAGAAAATGCCGGAAAACGAAAATTCTTACCCTTTTTACCTGAAATTATCCTTTTTAAACTCAGTGAAAAACAACTGAAAAATGTTATTTTACCCACCTCAAAAAATAGTAAATTACTGGAAGCCATGTTGTTGAATTTGCCTTTTAGCAAAAAACAACTTGTCGGCCGATTTGATGTGGTTGTCGATTCATTTTATGTTTCACCTTCCAATTTAAAGATAAATACTATCCCAAAACTCATTATTGAATCGGATAATGACCCTCTTGTTCCGCCGATTTTACGTGAAGAAATTAAAAAATTATACCCGAATGCTAAAATTTACACTTTTCACAATGAAGGACATTTTCCCTATGTTACCGATGCTCAAAATTATTCAAAAATTATTGATGCTTTTTTAAATGAATCCAATTAAATCAGCATTGAAAATTGACAACTCATCACAGTCTTTTTGCTGATCTTATTCGGAACTGTAAATCATTTAACAATAAGTAAGGCATCAATAAATACTGTAAAATAAACTGATTAACTTTACCCTAAAATAATTTTCTAATATTAATTCTTGTCAAACCTATGCGAAAACTAAATCAAGAAATTAATGATCCAAATATCATTGAAGAAATATTAAAAACCGCTACAATTTGCAGAATCGCAATGGTTGATAACGGAAAACCCTATATAATTCCTTTAAATTATGGTTTTAACGATGGATTTATTTATATTCATTCTGCACCGGAAGGTAAAAAAATAGAAATCCTGAAAGAAAATAATCAGGTTTGTTTTGAAATTGAATCGACGGCTGCCACCATAAAGCATGAAATTCCTTGTAAATGGTCAGAAAAATATCGTTCAATTATAGGGTACGGAACTGTAGAATTTATCCATGATTCTGAATTGAAAAAAGAAGCGCTGGAAATTATCATGAAACAACATGGAGCTACCGGAACGCAAAATTTTGAAAAAAAGCAAGTAGAATTTGTCGTGATTCTAAAAGTAAAAATTAATCAATTATCAGCCAAACAATCCAGTAATTGGAGATGATTTATAATTGGTAAAAATCGATTTAGGAAAATAGAAATAAAAGATTAAACCAACTTACTCATTAATGAAACATTTTATCAGCCAATTTATCTTGCTGCTTTCAATTCAAGTAAGTGCTCAAAATGTAAATATTGAGTTGAAACAAGTTCAAAAACTAAATCTAACCGAGCAATCCATTTACCAATGGATTTCACATCAACAATTACCAAACGGACTTATTAAAAATACCGATAACAGTACTAATTCATCTTTATATAACAATGCTTTGGCAGCTATATTATTTACTTCTCAGTCAGATTTTAAAAGAGCCGAAGCCATTTTTGATTACTTCGAAAAACAGCTCAAAAAAGAGTTTTCTAAAAATAAAGGAGGATTTTCACAGATGAGAAATCTCAATGGAGAACCCAATCATCGAACTTGGATGGGTGATAATGCTTGGTTACTCATCGCCATCAATACTTACCATCATCAAACTAAAACTCAGAAATACCGACATTTGGCAAATGTTATTGAAAATTGGTTGCGCTCTTTACAAGATAAAGATGGCGGATTATGGGGCGGATATGAAGCCAACGGTCAGCACATTCACAAAAATACAGAAGGGATGCTGGATGCCTTTCATGCGGTTCGCGGTTTTGACGATTTTCATCAAAATATATTGCGATTTTTGAAAGACAATCGATGGAATTCGGCAGCACAATTTTTAACGACTACCGAAGAAAGTTACAAATATTCAATCGCCTTAGATTTGCATTCATGGAGCTATTGTATTCTTGAAGATTTCTCAAAATCTTCACTTATAAAAGCCAAAAAATTTTTAACTACACAAACAATATCCAACACAAAAAAACCGATGACCGGTTATTGTTTCGATGCTGATAATGATTGTGTTTGGTTAGAAGGTACCGGACAAATGGTAGTTGCTTATCAATTTTCAAAAAACAATAAAACAGCTCAATTTTATCTGAATGAGATGACTAAAACAATCATTGCAAGTCCATCAAATCCGGATTTAAAAGGATTGCCCTATGTATCCAACAACGCTACTAACTTTGGAGGAGAAATCATTTGGAAAAATGCCGATGCGGAGCCAAGTATTTCCAGTTCGGTTTGGTATTTATTCGGTGCTTTAAAATATAATCCATTTGAAATCGATTTCAAAAAAGAGATTCCCAACAACCAAAAATTTTGGTTAAAATAACGCTTTCAAAAAAATTACCTATCTTTTGATAAAATCATTTGTATGAATCAACTTTTCAACGCTTCGAGTCCGTATCTGCAACAACACGCCAATAATCCGGTTCATTGGCATGAATGGAATGAAGAAACCTTGCAAAAGGCGAAAGATAAAAACAAGCCATTATTAATTAGTATTGGATATGCCGCTTGTCATTGGTGTCATGTCATGGCGCGCGAAACTTTTATGAATGAAGAAGCTGCCAAAGTGATGAATGCACATTTTATTTGCATCAAGATAGACCGTGAAGAAAGACCCGATATTGACCAAGTTTATATGGAAGCGGTTCAAGCCATCAAAGGCACCGGCGGATGGCCTCTCAATGCCTTTGCCTTACCCAACGGCCAACCTTTTTATGCCGGAACTTACTACCCTACTCAACATTGGAAATCTTTGCTGCAACAAATTCATCAACTGCATGAAAATGAACATCTTAAATTAGTTGATGAAGCTTTGCAATTGTCCAATAATATTCAAAAACAACAATTACTGCCTTTGGTAAAAACGGAAGAAAAATCGGAACTTAAAGAATTGTATTTACAACTGTTTGCTGCTTGGAGAGGCAGAATTGATTTATTGCGTGGCGGATTTGGAACTGCTCCGAAATTTCCACTTCCGGTTGGGTGGAATTTTTTACTCGAATATTACCAACAAACCAACAATTCTGAAGTTTTAAAAGCAGTCAACAACTCTTTAACTGCTATGGCAAATGGCGGAATTTACGATCAAATTGGAGGCGGATTTGCGCGTTATTCGGTTGATTCTTATTGGCGTGTTCCTCATTTTGAAAAGATGTTGTATGACAACGGTCAATTAATTAGCTTATACTCAAATGCTTATTTAGTTGATAAAAATCTGCTTTACAAAAAAGTAATTTCACAAACATTGGATTTTGTCGAAGATTTATTAATGGATAAAAATGGCGGATTTTACGCTTCATTAAATGCTGATAGCGAAGGAGAAGAAGGCACTTTTTACATTTTCACTCAAGAAGAAATTGAAAAAAACTTTGATGTGGATATTGCCAAATTCATCATCGACTATTATCATTTTACCGAAGAAGGAAATTGGGAACACAGAAAAAATACGCTGTTTACAACTTATTCTCCGGCATCTTATGCTCAAAAAACAGGTATTTCAACTAAAGAAGTTTACATTCTTTTACAAAAAGCTACTGATGAATTATTTAATTATCGTCAAAAGAGAATTCATCCTACAACCGATACAAAAATTCTAACAGCGTGGAATGCATTGATGTTGCAAGGTTTTTTAGATGCTTTTATCGCTTTGGAAAATCCGAAATATTTAGCAATCGCATTGAAAAATGCTTATTTTTTGGGAAATAATCTTTTAAAAGATGACTTTAGTTTATATAGAAATTTTAAAGACGGTAAAGCATCTATAACGGGATTTTTAGAGGATTACGCTTTCTTGGCTGATGCTTTTTTAAAATTATATCAAGTAACCTTCAATACACATTGGCTTGAAATCAGCAAAAATTTAATTGATTATTGCATCACTCATTTTTACGATTCAACTGATGAAGTTTTTGCTTTTACTTCCAACTTAGAAAAATCGCTTTACGTAAAAAAATATGAAGTTTTTGACAATGTTACACCTTCATCAAATGCCGTTATGGCAAATGTTTTATATCGATTGGGCTTATTATTTGATCATCAGCCATATATTTCAATTGGTGAAAAATTATTGAAACGTATGATGCCTCAATTAAAAAACAGCGGTCCATATACGGCCAAATGGGCTTCATTACTCGGATTTATGGTGTCAGGCGCTCCAACTTTAGCGGTTATCGGACCAAAATCATTAGCAATGGCACTTGAAATACAACGGAAATCAACATCATCTATATTAATTTGCGGCGGAATTAAAGAAAATATTCCTTATTTAAAGGATAAACTGATTGAGGGGAAAACAAGCATTTATTTGTGTAAAAACAACAGTTGCAGTGCTCCAATATTTACAATTGAGGAAGTTTTAGAAAGAATTTAGAATTTAGAACTGTCCCTCGACTTCGCTCGGGAACTAAAACTGATAATAGAAAAAGTACTGTTAACTTTTAACTAACAATACCTTTTTGTTTCTGTTTAACAGAGCATATTACACTTTATTTAAAAAAGCAGAATACATCCACACCAATTTTTCTTGTTCGCGGATATAATCACTCATCTGCGCGTTGGTTCCTTCATCATCAATTTCTCCTGATAAACTAAGAATATGACGTTGTTTTGACAATAAAATTTTAAAGGCCTCTAAAATTTCTTCGACAGACTTATAACCGTTGGTAACTTCGTTGCTTTCGGTAATGGCAGTTTCTTTCAAATAATCGGTAAATTTGTGTTTAGGTGCAAAACCTAAGGTTAAAATTCGTTCGGCAACTTCATCAATTTTGATAAAAAGATTGTTGTACAACTCTTCAAATTTCAGATGAAATTCAAAGAATTTATCGCCTTTCACATTCCAATGATAGCCACGTACATTTTGATATAGTGTAGAATAATTGGCTAATAAATCATTCAGCAAACTGGCTAATTCGTTGCTTTTTTCGGCATCCAATCCGATTCTGTTTAGTGTATTCATTTTATTGTTTATTTGATTTTTAATTTTTTACCATTTTGATTATTCCAAATTCAAAAACTTTCCGTTGAGATGTAATCGGATATCTTCAATTTTAAAATCTGGAATTCCTTTTTTGATGAAATACGCTTCAAGCAATTCATCCAATTCCGAATCAACATAATCTTCTATTCTTTCCGATTCTGAACAATATAAATGATGATGTTTGTCCATTATAGCATCATACCGCATTATATCTTTTTCGGTTTGTACTTTACGGATTAACTCCTTCTCTACCAATACCTCTAATATTTTATAAACCGTTCCTGTAGCAATATTGGGGTGATTATACCGAATATATTCAATAATCATTTCTGCTGTCGGATGATTTTTATGAGTCATAAGTGCCTGTAAAATAGCCAATCTTTGAGGTGTAACTTTTAATCCTTTTTCGAGGAGTTTTTGTTTAATTTCATTAAGCAATAAATTCATAAGATTTATACTTGTTGGAGAATCATTCTCTTTTAATAATAAACAAATTTATGATAAAAAAATTAATTATCAAAATAAAAACACCTATTTATTAAGTAATTAGTGTGAGATTTATTACAGAGAAAGAATCCTCAAAAAAACTGCTTTTTAATTTACAAAAGGAAAATTCATATACTTAACCGCCGGAGTTCAATTAAATTTAAATAATTCCAAAGATTAATAAGAAAGCTGTTAGTAAAATCATCAACCCAACTACTTTATTAACTATTTCCAGCGTAACTTTTTTAAGAAGCTTTTGACCTAAAAATGATCCTAAAAATGCCGATAAACAAGCAAAAACAATTATTTGTGTTGCCTGTGGGTGCATTATTAATGAGGTGTGTTTTGTAAAAAAAGAAGTTCCGTAAACCGTTAATCTTGAAATATCTATTATAACTGCAGTAGCTATACCCGTTGCAATAAAAGCTTCTTTAGTCAATCCTGATCTTATTAAAAACATGGAGCGCAAAGCGCCTTGATGACCCGATAATCCTCCAAAAAAACCGGATAAAGCACCACCTAAAGGCAGGTATTTTTTTGGGAATGTGATATTTTGCAATTGCTTATTGAGCTCCACTATAGCAAAAATAATCATCAAAAATCCTATGATCAATTTTAATAAGGTGACATTAAACTTGAAAGTAAACAATTCAATAGTATAGAATAGAGAATCTGCACTCATTATTTTTAGAACAAATGCTCCTGAAAAAGCAAAAATGGCTGCAGTAACAGCAAATCGGGCTACAATACTTTTATCAATATGATTCCAAATTAAAAAGAGTTTAAACACATTATTAATTAAATGTACAATGGCAGTCATAGCAATGGCAATCTCGACTGGAAAAAACAGTGCGAAAACGGGTAAAAGAATGGTGCCCAATCCAAATCCGGAAAAAAAGGTGAGCATCGCTGCCCCAAATGCTACAGCACTAACTAAGATAACTTCCATATTATATTTAAATCTAAAAAGAGTAAAGTATCCAATGTTTAAGATTCTTTATTATAATTCGTAAATTTAAAGAAATTTAATCCAAATATAATTCTCAAAATATGCTTCATAAAGAAATAGTTTTAATCACCGGAGCGTCAGGAATGATCGCAAAAAAACTTGCTACTTTGCTGCAACAAAGCAATTATGAAGTCCGATTTTTAAGTCGCACTAAAAAAAACGCCAACCAATTTATTTGGAATATTGCTGCAGGATTTATAGACCCAAATGCGTTAAAAGATGTTGAGCATATTATTCATTTAGCTGGTGCTAATATCAGTGATGAAAGATGGTCCAATAATCGCAAAAAAGCAATATTAGAAAGTAGAGTTCAAAGCACTCAGTTACTTTATGAAAAAATTAAAGAAGAAAATATTTCATTAAAAACTTTTATTACAGCCTCTGCTGTTGGATATTACGGAACTCCAAAAGAAAATGTTTTATTTACTGAAGAATCCTCTAATGGAAATGATTTTTTAGCTGAAGTTTGTCTATTATGGGAAATGGAAGCTGAGCATTTTGCAGCTTTAGAAAACGTACGGGTTGTAAAATTAAGATTTGGAGTGGTGTTGGATTCTAGTAGTGGAGCATTGGCAAAAATGATAAAACCAATTAAAATGGGATTTGGAGCAGTTCTAGGAAACGGGCAACAATACATACCTTGGATTCATCTAGAAGATTTATGTCAACTATTACTTTTTTCACTCAAAAATACGGCAATGAATGGTGTTTATAACGCTGTTGCTCCTCAATATCTTACTAATAAAGAACTAACTTATTTACTAGCCAAAAAATTGAATAGAAAAATCTGCTTACCTAAAATTCCTAAATTCGTTTTGCGACTTATTTTGGGAGAAATGGCAAGCATCGTTTTAAAAGGAAATAGGATAAGTAGCAAAAAGCTATTATCAACAGGATTTACATTCAACTATCCGGAAATTGAAAAAGCGCTGGATGATTTATTTAAGTGATTGAAAAATTGAACCCTTCGGCTGGCTCAGGGCAAGCGATTGAAAGATTAGAGAACCAAAAAAAAGCCTTCCCTTGGGAAGGATTTAGGATGGGATTACCCTTTGACTCCATTCAGGATTCAAATGGAGGAAACTTTAAACAAAAAAACTCCGACGAATCGGAGTTTTTTGGTTATTTTACAATTACGGCATCTTCAATAAGAATGTCATATTTATAACCTGCTCCTAAATCTTTGTTTAAAAAAACAGTTCCTTTTAAAGTAACAATTTCATCAACGTTTATTTTTGCCAAAGTGGTAATTAAAATATCATTCAAACCTTTAAAACTTGTTCCATCTTGTAAATGAATCCAGTTTTTAAACATAATATCCGGGTTAAATTTCACCACTTTCCCTGTTAAAATAACCGTTTTGCCGGCCAATTTATCTTTCCCGGAGAATAAATCGTGTAAGGAAATGGCGCCTTTTGCCAAAGTAACTCCATCCATTAATTTTGTAGAAGTTTCTCCCACTTCTACTTTTTTAGTCATTCCGTGTGGGTCTTCAGTCGTTTTAGGTTCAGTTTTAACCGGCGCATCTGAATCTATCAGATTTTCAACAAAATAAACAGATTCAAAAGTTCTGTTTAAATCTTTACTCTCAAAATTTTTCATTTCCATTCCGCCTTCATAAGTATAGGTTTTTCCAACCTCAATATCAGTTAACGGAATGGCCATCCAATATTCTTTTTCACCTTCTGCAACAAAAAGATACGTATAAGCTGTTGCATTTAAGACCTCTTTAACTGTAACTTGATGTAAATTTGTATTTTCAACTTTTTGGATGGGTTCGTAATTTTCATTATTTGATTTACATTGAACCAAAACTAACAGCGTCATTAAACTCGCAACGCTCCAAACTATCAATTTTTTCATTTTTTATATTATTAATTAATTGTGGTAAAATTAACTAATTTAATATTCTCAAAATATGATATAACTCACTTTTTAAAAATGGTTTAATTGATTCTTTCTATATTTGTTTAAACGATGTTTTTATGATTGGTTTTCACAACGGAAATTATAGTGCTATTAGTAACTTATCACTCCCTATAACTTCAAATACAATTAACAGAAGTTATGCCGCTTTTGAGTTTTTTACGCTGGTGAATCACAAACCGTTTTATTTGGACAGGCATTTAAATCGATTGTTTCAAACGCTTGAAATTTTGAGGATTCAGATTGATTATGACAAAAATAAATTAACAGAAATCATTCATCAACTCACCAAAAAAAATCCTATAGAAAATATATTCTATAAAATTTTTGTAATTCCTGAGCCCCATCCCAAGTTTGATAGTTTTAAAGGTGATTTATTTATTTTTCCGATTATCAATTCGGTAAAAGAAACTATTTTTCCTAAAACCGGCGCAAAATTATTACTGAAAGAATACAGTCGATTTTTACCCGAAGCCAAAACGACCGATTATATCGCTTACGTTTATTGGGAAAAAGAAGTGCAGCAACAACAAGCCATCGATGTTTTATACCATAACTCAAAATTCATCCGAGAAACATCACGCAGCAATATTTTTATCGTTAAAAACAACATTATTTATACCCCAAAAATAGAAGTTTTAAAAGGAATAACACGCAGTATTATCATCGATTTGATTCAAAAAAATCTATTTATTTTAGAAGAAAAAGAAGTTAGTTTAGCTGAATTATTGCTGGCTGATGAAGTCTTTGTAACAAGTACTACCCGCGAAATTATGCCTGTTACCAATATTGATTCATCTACCATAAATCAAGGAAAAATTGGTAAAATAACCCAACAATTGATGATTGATTTTAAAGAACTAAAAATCAATTATTAAAAAAAACCACGGCAAAGCGTGGTTTAATCATTTTATAAAAAAGTATCTTTTACCAGCGCATAATTACACTGCCCCAAGTAAATCCGCTGCCAAAAGCCGATAAAACTACTAAATCTCCTTCTTTAATTTTTCCTTCATCCAACGCTTCAGTTAAAGCAATTGGAATAGAGGCAGCCGTTGTATTTCCATATTTTTGGATGTTGTTATGAACTTTATCATCCGATAATCTGAACTTGTGCTGTACAAATTGTGAGATTCTTAAATTTGCCTGATGCGGAATTAACATATCAATATCAGTAGACTGCAATCCATTGACTTGTAATCCTTCCATAATGGCTTCTGAAAAACGAACCACGGCGTGTTTAAACACAAACTGACCGTTCATATATGGGTAATAAGAAACGTCATCAGGATCATTTTCTTTCAAAATATCATCAACCCAGTGGGTAATATTTGGACTTAAAACCGCTAATTCCTTCGCATGTGCTCCTTCAGAATGCAAATGAGTAGATAAAATTCCCTTTTCTTTTTCTTCAGTTCTTGACAAAACTGCAGCTCCTGCTCCATCACCAAAAATGACCGATACATTTCTACCTCGGTCATTTATTTCTAAACCTCCTGAGTGAAATTCAGAACCAATCACCAAAACATTTTTATACATTCCGGTTTTGATAAATTGATCAGCAATAGAAATCCCATATATAAAGCCCGAACATTGATTTCTAATATCTAATGCTCCGATGGTATTCATTTCTAACAAATCCTGAACTTGAACTCCGCAACCTGGGAAATAGTAATCCGGACTTAAAGTTGCAAAAATTAAAAAATCAATATCTTTAGGAGTTAATCCCGCTTTTTCAATGGCAATTCTTGCCGCTTTAGCGCCCATCGTTGCAGTTGTATCTCCACTTCCCTCAACAACCCATCTACGCTCTTGAATACCGGTACGTTCTTGTATCCATTCATCGGTAGTATCCATTAATTTTATTAAATCTGCGTTTGTTACTACATTATCGGGGACATAGTAACCAAGTCCTGTAATTTTAGAGTTGTACATATTATTTCATCTGTTTATATTTATTTATTTTCTAATGGTCAGATGGAACGCCCTAATAATCATTCCCCTTTGTGTTTAATGTTTAGTCTTGGGCGTTTCATTTAGTTTCATTAGCAAAAATAGAAAAAAACTTCTCCATATCAACAATTTAATACTTAATGAGTTAAATTTATGAGGATCTATTATTAACAATTTTATTTTCATTAAAATTTTAACTAATAAATAAGATAAAATATAGATTAAATAATGAAAGAAATATTTAATATTGAATATTCAAACTAAAAAAATTTAAAATGAAACACATCATAACTTTCTTAAGCATTCTCTTATTGATTTTCCAACTCCAAGCACAAGAAAATATTACCTATCAAAAACCGCCAAAAGAAATATTAGATTTAGTTGATGCTCCTTTAGCACCTACAGTTCGAATTGATGAAAAAGGAGAATTTGCTATATTACTTTTCCGAGAAAATTTCAAAAGCATTGAAGAAGTATCAGAAAAAGAACTAAGAATCGCCGGAATTAGAATAAATCCTGTCATTAATTCTGCCACCGGACAAACTTATTTTAATACAATTAAGGATTAGGCGCTACCGTTCGGTATGTAGTTTTACCCAATGAAAGTCATGGTTACCGCGCTAAAGAATCAGTTTTGCATTTGTTGTGGGAACAAGACCAATGGTTAGAAACTTATGTGAAAAATAAACGATAATTATAAGACTTATGAACCACGCCAATTGGCGTGGTTTTTTTATGCCAACTTTTTGTTTTAGGTGATATTAATAGTGGATAATTTTACAAATATCTTGGAATAAATTGTTATAAAACGAAGGAATTCAACTCCTTTTTTTTTACAAATTATACCCTAAAGAAACCATTATAATTCTCGGTAAAATATAAGTTTTGCTATCCGATATGATGTATGAAGAAAAACTATTTTGATTTTTAAATTTAACATCCATTAAATTTTGAGCGCTCAGTTTATAAGTCCATGCGCTATTTTCCTTTTTATAGGACAGTGTTAAATTAGCTAATTCATAAGTATTTTGCTGATTTAATGATTTATGCTGATAATCAAATCTTGTATAATCAAAAGAGAGCACAAATCCTTTTAAAAAATCATAATCAATGTTTACAAAGGGTTCGTTTGTAATATATTTTGATTTTAGATTACTTGAAGTATAATTACCGAAACTTTGTCTTAAACCAACCTCAACCGTTGGGTATTTTTCATGTAAGGTTTTTGCAGAAATTTCATACGAAACATTATTGTTTTTGTTATTTACAGTTGTTTTATTAATGGTTTGTAAAAAATCAGCTGTGCTTATATTAATATTTAAACGGTATTTAATTGATTTGATTTTCTTATCAATGGTAGTGTTAAAATCCCAACGTTCTTCAGGATTTGAAATCATTTTAGCAGTTAAATATTGATTGATATTTTCAAATTGTACAGTGTGTTGAATACCATCCACTTTTTTTAAATAATTAATACCGCTAAATAAAAGCAAACCTCTGTACAAACTAAACCGGCTATAATAAACCCTTGCAGTATGAAACAACTCATTTTCCAATTGTTCATTTCCTTTAAATACCGTATTGTACGATTGTAAATAAAAACGATTGGCTAATTTTGCCGCATCAGAAAAGGCACTTTTAAGTTGATAATTGAGTTGCAACTTTTTCGATTTGGTAAATTCAATTTTTGCTAAAAAATCTGGAAGTACGACCCATTTATTTTTCTGATAAGTATTGAGTTGATTAACCTCCCATTGATAATGATGTATAAAAGCTCCTTGTTTAAATTCGACTATTCCGGTTTTAAATTTGTAATGAATACCAGCATATAAATCATTGAATTGATATTCCAAATCATTGCCAAAACCATCACTATTAAAATTGTGTGTTGCATTATTTTCTAATTGCTGACTGTCATTGGTGTAAAATTCTTCGGCTACATATTTATTTCCTAAGGTTGTATAAATATGATTGTTGGGATTTAGCACCCAATAATACTTAAAAACCACCTCCAAGTTATTCCGATTGTTTTCTTTGAGCTGACTTAAATTATAAATATTTTCATTGATTAGTGGAATTAAACCCTGTAAAATTGGTTGATTGGTTTTCCAATAGGTATTCGGATTATTTGTATCTACAGTATAAGATGCAGCAGATGAAAAGGTGTGATTTTTAGATATTTTCTTGTGCCATTCCACCGTTTGATTTGCATAAAATTGCTCCGCATCTTTGGTGGTGAAGATATTTTTATTTTCAGCATTGATGATAGATAAAATAGTGTTATTACTTAGATTATCGGTTTTTTTAACCTGAGTATTAAAATACCATTGTTCATGATTGTTGGGTGTATATTCAATTTTAAATTTTCCAATTCCCAATATATTTTTTGTAGCATTGCTGCTTTCTTTATCTTCCCTATAATTTGAAATATCGGTAGTATATTGATTCATTGTTTGGGCAAATGTTTTAGAAGATGAATTTGAAAAAATAGCATATCCGGAAAGCGTCCATTTTTCATTGATTGTGTTTGTAATATTTAAAGCTCCAAACTTATTTTCGCTACGAATCAAATCTTGAGTTTCTAAAAACGATGCAAAATCACTACCCGATATGTTGTATAAAGAACCATCTCCTTTTAAAATGGCGTTTATTCCACCTTGAAAATTCAAATAATCTTTATAGGTAAATATTTTTTCGCCGTTATTATTCAAATTTCCTATGAAGTTGATGTTTTTTTTGGGACTGTAATAAAACAAATTTGCATGAGTTCTATAATATTCATCATTTCCTTTACCCGCTTCAATATCACCAAAAGTAAACTGCTTTTTATTTTCTTTTAATAGAATATTCAAGGCCATTTCATCAGAATTGGATACATTTTTTAAAAAAGCAACTTCATTGTAATTATCAATTGCTTGAACTTTATCAATTGCATCCGCAGGAATATTATCAATGGCCAATTTGGTATCACCTCCAAAAAATCTTTTTCCTTCAACTAATAGGATTGTAACATTTTTGCCCTGTACTTTAACGAGACCGTTTTTATCAACTTCAATTCCAGGTAATTTTTTGAGCACATCTTTTAATTTGCGTTCTTCGCCAGTTACAAATTTTTTGGTATTGTAGGTAATTGTATCTTCACTTACTGTTACTGGTAACTCAATTACGACCTCTTTTAGATGATTAGGGGATTCTAAAAGGGTGATGTTTTTTGTAAAATCTTTATCGGCAATAAGCTCAAAACTTGCTGTTTTATAACCTAAATAACTTGCAGTTACGGTATAATTATCACCTTTTATAAGATTTAAACTGTAAAAACCTCCATCATCGGTAATGGCAAATTTTAAGTTTTTGGATAAGTCCGCCGGTTGCGCAATGATATTGGCATAAGCCAACGGATTTTGTAAACTATCTTTTACAATGCCTTTTACCGTGAAGTTTTGTGCATTTAAATTGAAAATATAAAAAAGCAAGATAAATACAAATGGAGTTTTATTTTTAGACATTCTTAAAATATTTGTTTAATTCAACTAGGTAAGCCCAAAGCTGAACTTTGAAGAATTCTTTTGATTGAAAAATGTTTTGCCCTTAATTTTCAAATTTTTTGGCATTTAATCGGGAAGTTGATATCATTTCATTATAAACATCCATGGTTATTTCTTTACCTTTAACGGGTTTATTTATTTTTACTTTTTCTTTTGTGTATGTAATTTTTTTTAATTGGAGTACTGAACCATTTCTTTTAACTTCTATAATTAAACCAGGCAAACCACTATATCCGAGTGGTCCAAAAGGAACAGGAATATCAGTAGTAAACCACACTTCATCAGGCATATCACATGAATTACAATCTTTGACTGCTTTGATACAATTATAGTCACCAATTTTTTTTCTTTCATTGGTTATTTTCCAATTGTATATCATAGCGTCATTAATCAGAAATAAGGAACCCATCGTTTCTACTTGTCTTAATTTGATTTTTGTCTCCATATTTTGATAATAAATCCCTTTTCCTACCATTGCTTCGGCAATAGGATAGAGACTTTTATTTTTAATTCCTTCATTTATCATACTTTCATCAATATGAGAAATGCTTTCAATTTGATTGAATTTTAAAACGTATTCAAAATCTTGAGCCACTTGAAAAGCTTTTATTAATAATAATTTGGTGTTTTTAACCGTTTCATCATCATTTTTTTTTATTTCAAAGTTTTCTTCAACTGGAGAAATTTTATAAACACAAATAGCGTTTAGTTGTGAATAAATAGTTTGAGGAATAATACTTAAGAAAATATAGAATAAGAATTTCATTTTTTTAGTTTTTTTTAAAATTATACTATTTACATAACCCAAAATAACTTAAGAATTAATCTTAAGTTATTTTGGGTACAACATTTTAGTTATCTTGATAACCCATACATGCAGCGTACACCGCATCCCAAAGATCAAAGTTACAACCTACAGAACCACAAACAAAAGTTTCTGCGGCATTAGCAGCTCTCCAACAACTAGGTGAAGTTGTTTCAATTATAGTATCCTCTATATTGGATGAAGCATTCAATAATGTAAAAGAATTTAAGGTAAAAACCGCCACGAGAATTAAAATTATTTTTTTAATTTTTATAAGATTTAAATTTGTTAATAGAGCATAAGTACTCATTTTTAATATTTGGTTATGCCGGCGAGTTGTATTACTTTTGTAACACTTTCCTCTGTTTATTGGTTGGTTATTTCATAGCGAACGGTTTTAAGTTAAACAATCTATTAAGCGTAATTGTACTTTTTAATTTAATAAACAGAGGATTTTTTATTTAATCTTATTTTTTTTAAATGCACATAAGTATTCCTTTTAAACAAAATCCACCAATTTTATCATCTATAAATTTGAACTGAATATTTTTCATTAAATTTGAGCAATTTTTGAGAATTTTATACTAATTCTAGTTGAATATATAATAAAAAAATAACTAAGCAAAATAATTGTCATTTTTATTTATTTGATAATTATTTATTTTCAATAAAAAGAGGTGGTTCATTAATAATCAATGCCAACTTGTCACACCAATTATTTTGGTATTTTTTTTGACTACACTTTACCAAATCAAAATATATAAAACGATGACTAAAGGCAATATCAGTATCACGGCGGAAAATATTTTTCCCATCATCAAAAAATTCCTGTACTCTGACCACGAAATATTTTTAAGAGAGTTGGTTTCCAATGCCACCGATGCCACCATGAAGTTAAAACATTTAACAACCATAGGCGAAGCTAAAGTGGAATATGGTAATCCGATGATTGAAATTAAAGTGGATAAAGAAAATCAGAAAATTCATATCATTGACCAAGGAATTGGTATGACACAAGAAGAAGTAGAAAAGTACATCAACCAAATTGCTTTTTCAGGCGCAGAAGAATTTGTGGCGAAATACAAAGAAAAAATTCCGGAAAATGGTATTATCGGTCACTTCGGATTGGGTTTTTACTCGGCTTTTATGGTGGCGAGAAAAGTAGAAATTTTTACCAAATCTTATTTGGAAGATGCTAAAGCGGTAAGATGGGAATGCGATGGAAGTCCGGAATATACGCTTGAAGAAACCGACAAAACCGAACGCGGAACCGAAATTATTTTACACATTGCAGAAGATTCTACCGAGTTTTTAGAAACTTCCAGAATTGAATCTTTGCTGAAAAAATACAATAAATTCATGCCTATTCCGATTAAGTTTGGAACCCGCGAAGAAAGTATTTCGACCGGTGAAGGTGATGATATTAAAGAAGAAAAAGTTACGGTTGATAACATTATCAACAATCCGAATCCGGCCTGGACTAAAACCCCAACCGATTTAACCGAGGATGATTACAAAGCGTTTTACCACGAATTGTATCCTATGCAGTTTGAAGAACCCCTTTTTAACATCCACTTAAATGTTGATTATCCGTTTCATTTAACCGGAATCTTATACTTCCCGAAAATCAGTAAAAACATTGATCCGCAGCGCGATAAAATTCAATTGTATCAAAATCAGGTTTTTGTAACCGATAATGTAGAAGGCATTGTACCCGATTTCTTGCAGATGTTGCGCGGTGTTATTGACTCGCCTGATATTCCGCTGAATGTGTCGCGTTCTTATTTACAATCGGATGCGGCGGTGAAAAAAATAGCGACTTATATTACCCGAAAAGTAGCCGATAAATTGGTTTCACTTTTTAAAGAAGATCGAAAATCATTTGAAGAAAAATGGGAAGACATCAAAATTATCATCGAATACGGCATGTTATCCGAAGAAAAATTCTTTGAAAAATCGGATAAATTTGCGCTGTATCCAAGCGTTGATGGTGCTTATTATATTTGGGATGAATTGATTGAAAAAATTAAAAATCACCAAACGGATAAAGACGGAACAACCGTAATTCTTTATGCATTTGACAAAAAAGCGCAACACAGTTTTATTGAAACGGCTCAGGAAAAGGGTTATGAAGTGTTGTTGTTGGATTCGCCCATCGTTTCGCATTTCATCCAAAAAATGGAAACCTCCAAAGAGAAAATTCAATTTGCCCGCGTTGATGCAGATCATATTGATAACCTCATCAAAAAAGACGAACCTAAAATCAGTAAATTATCCGAAGAAGAACAAAAAGCATTAAAACCGATTTTGGAAGAAACCATTGCCAACAAAAATTTCATTATTCAGATGGAAGCGATGGACTCTACTGCCAATCCGTTTATCATTACCCAGCCCGAGTTTATGCGCCGTATGAAAGAAATGAGCGCTACCGGTGGAGGAGGAATGTTTGGAATGGGTAATTTTCCTGAAATGTACACTTTGGTGGTGAATACCAACAATGAGTTGGTGAGTGAAATTTTGCAGACCAAAACCAAAAAGAAACAAGAAAAACTGATCAAACAATCGTTCGACTTGGCGCGTTTATCACAAAATTTATTGCACGGAGAAGAATTGACCAATTTTATCAAACGCAGTTTTGAGTTGATTAAATAAAATAATTTTAACCCGTTGGGTGTAATTATTAAAAACGTCAGTTCGAGTATTCCGATTTATCGGAATGTATCGAGAACCGTTTTTTTTTAATGAAATTTTTCTTGTTCTCGATACGATGCTGCATAGCAGCATCACTCGAACTGACAAAAAATTATTATCAAAAACTAATTACACCCAACGGGTTATTTAAATTATTATTTCTCTTTTTGAAGAAAAACACACCTCTGACCTCCAACTAAATCGGAAAACTCTCTCAAGAATTTTATCTTTAATCTTTTATCTATATTCTTACGTCTGATTAAAAAGCATTTCATAAAAAAATAGTTGAAATAAATTATCAACAGTTTTTGTATTACATTTACATTTTATTTAAAAAAATGATTAAAAGGATTTCGGCCCTATTTTTTATACTGTTAGCCAATATTATATTGCTGGCTCATTCTGTAAAAATACATCATCATTATGATTATTTAGCGGTTGAGAATGCCACACATTATACGCCAAATTACGACACAAATCATTCTAACAAGCACCATCATCAGCATCAATCTCCAATTGAAAACGGACAAGACAATCCGTTAAATACGCAACATGAGCACGATTTTCCGCAACATTGTCATACGGTTTTAACCGATTTCTTTGTTGTCAAATCAGTAAATCAAACAGCTGTATCAAAACCAATTAAAAAAGCTGATGTTGTCGTTTTTTCCATTACTGAACTTAATGATTTATACGCAGAACCTGCGCTAAGATCTGTTTATAATAACGACCCTTTTCAAATAAGGTCACTTTTTAATCCCAATGCTTTATCCTTACGGGGACCTCCTGTTATTTAATTTTCTCCTTTTTTGATACCTGTTGTGTGATACCGTTTATCACCTAAAGCAGTGTATTTATTCATCAATATTTATTAAAATTCAAACCATTATATATAATGAAAATCAAGCTATTTTTATTCATAGCAGTTAGCCTGTATTTGGTAAGCTGCAACAGCAATCATTCACATGAAGTAGTAGACACAAGTCATGAAGACATCAATCTGCAAATTACCGCTTACAGCAACGAATTTGAACTTTTTGCTGAAGCCGACCCTTTTGTGGTTGGAAAAAAATCTAATATTCTATCGCATTTTTCGCATTTACCCGATTTTAAAGCGATGGAAGCCGGAAGTATAAATATCCGATTGATTGTCAATGGAAAAGAAACAAATCAAACCTTGGATAAACCCACTCGAAAAGGGATTTACAGTTTTAATTTGATTCCAACAGAAAAAGGCGAAGGGCAATTGGTATTTGATATAAAAACTGACAAAGGAAGTTTTCAACTCATTGTTCCGAAAGTGCAGGTATTTACAAATCAACATGATGCAGTACATCTAGCAGAAGAAAAAGCTGTTACCTCAACAGCCAATACTACGGTTTTTACCAAAGAACAATCGTGGAAAATTGATTTTGCAACCGAATTGCCAAAAGTAGAGCCATTCGGTCAGGTTATAAAAACTACCGCTCAGGTGCAATCAGCTCAAGGTGATGAGATTTTAATTACTGCAAAAACAAATGGAGTAGTGCAATTTTCATCAGAAAATATGTTGGAAGGAAAAAATGTCAGCAACAAACAAGTTTTATTTTCAATTTCCGGAAGTGATTTAGCCAATAACAATGCCACCGTCCGATTTGCAGAAGCTCAAAATAATTATGAAAAAGCAAGCGCTGACTATCATCGATCAAAAGAACTGGCAAAAGATAAGATTGTTTCTGAAAGAGATTTGCAGAATGCCAAAAACCAATATGATAACGCCAAAGTAATTTACGATAATCTGAATAAAAACTTTAACAAGTCCGGACAAAGTATTAGCAGTCCGATGAATGGTTTTGTTAAACAACTTTTTGTTCAAAACGGACAATATATAGAAGCAGGGCAACCCATTGCGATGATTTCTCAAAACAAAACATTGCTGTTAAAAGCGGAAGTTCAACAGAAATACGCTCCAATTTTGGGGATGATTCAATCGGCTAATATTCGCACCTTGCACAACAATGAAATCTATACCTTAGAACAATTAAACGGTAAAATTGTATCGTTTGGAAGAAATACCAACAGTGATAATTATCTGATTCCAATCAGTTTGCAAATAGACAATAAAGGAACATTCTTAACTGGCGGATTTGTGGAACTCTACTTAAAAACCATCACCAACAATCAGGCATTGACAATTCCTAATGATGCTTTATTGGAAGATCAGGGACTTTATTTTGTTTTTGTTCAAATTACCCCAGAACTCTTTGAAAAAAGAGAAGTAAAAACAGGTGGTACTGATGGTTTAAAAACTGAAATACTGAAAGGCATTTCACCGCAAGGGCGTATTGTTACCCTAGGTGCTATTTCGGTTAAGCTGGCTCAGGCAACCGGTACTTTAGATACACATTCAGGTCATAATCACTAAAGGAATGTTGAATGTTAAATGTTGAATGTTGAATTATTTATAATCATCATTTAAAACTCAAAATTCAAAATTTATAATTTCTATCGTTTTGAATTAATAAAATTATAACAATGAAAAAAGATAATATAATACTCGATAAAACCTTTGATTTTTCACTAAAAATCATTGAGTTATATAAACAAATGACTGAACAAAAAGAATATATTTTATCAAAACAAATACTTCGAAGCGCAACAAGTATTGGAGCAAATGTTGAAGAAGCAACAGCCGCAATTTCAAAAAAAGATTTTATTGCCAAAATGTCAATTGCATCCAAAGAAGCACGGGAAACTCGATACTGGCTCCGATTAATTGACAAAAGCAATTTGATAAAAGTTGATGTAAAACAATACCTCGATGAAATTGAACAAATTATTAATATTCTCACTGCCATTGTAAAATCGTCACAAAACAACTAATTGGAATGTTGAATGTTGAATTATTTATGATTATCATTTAAAACTCAAAATTCAAAATTTATAATTTAAAATTTAAAATACAATCATGTTAAATAATATTATAAAATTCTCACTGAACAACAAATACATCGTTTTGCTCAGTTCGGTATTGTTGCTGGTCATCGGCACAAGAACCGCCATCAATATGGATGTTGATGTGTTTCCTGATTTTACTTCACCAACCGTTGTGGTCATGACAGATGCTCACGGAATGGCATCGGAAGAAGTGGAAAAACTGGTAACCTATCCAATAGAAACTGCTGTTAACGGTGCTACTGATGTACGCCGGGTACGATCTGTTTCTTCACAGGGATTCTCTTTTGTTTGGGTTGAATTTGATTGGGGAACCGATATTTTCAAAGCACGTCAGATAGTAAGTGAAAAACTAATCAGTGTTTCAACACAAATGCCTTTAGGGGTCGGACAACCAACAATGGCTCCACAATCCAGCATTATGGGTGAAATATTCCTGATTGGCATGCAAGCCGATAGTACCAGTATGATGGATTTGAGAACCATAGCCGAATGGAATGTAAAACCATTGATTCTTGCAACCGGAGGCGTTTCACAAGTAACCATCATAGGAGGCGATTACAAGCAATTTCAGGTTTTAGCCAATTCTCAAAAAATGAAATACTATGATGTTTCTATGGCAGAACTTGCAGCGGTTTGTGAAGGAATCAGTCAAAATTCAACCGGTGGCGCCTTGCGTCAATACGGCAATGAATATGTGGTTCGTGGCATAGCACGAACAGCTGATATAGAGCACTTGGGAAATTCTTTTATCAAATCAAAAAATAAGAAGCCTATCAGAGTTAGAGATATTGCTGAAGTAAAAATTGGAAGTGCCATAAAAATGGGGCATGCATCAAAAAATGCAAAACCTGCAATCATAATATCCATTTCTAAGCAACCCAATATCAATACCCTCGAATTAACCGAAGCGATTGAAGAAAATCTTTCCAAACTTCAAAAAACACTGCCGACTGATGTAAAATTAGATACTAAAATTTTTCGTCAGGCAGATTTCATTGAAACTTCTATTAGCAATATACAAAACGCTTTAATTGAAGGTGGTATATTTGTAATTATCATCTTGTTTTTATTTCTGGGAAGTTTTAGAACTACCTTTATTTCTCTTTTAGCAATTCCTTTATCATTGCTCGGTGCAATTTTAGTTCTTAAAGGATTGGGGTTAAACATCAACACCATGAGTTTAGGGGGGATGGCTATTGCTATTGGCTCATTGGTTG
Source organism: Flavobacteriaceae bacterium (assembly GCA_030683815.1). Taxonomy (GTDB): domain Bacteria; phylum Bacteroidota; class Bacteroidia; order Flavobacteriales; family Flavobacteriaceae; genus JAGXRT01. Next base: position 8,544 of record JAUXPJ010000023.1, on the reverse strand, counting down.
ATGATGCCGTAATTGATGTGGAAAATGTGTATAAAAGGTTAAGACAAAACCATCAGAAACCACTAGAACAAAGAGCATCTTCCTATACCGTTGTATTTGAAGCATCCAAAGAAATCAGGGCATCCATTTTAAATGCCACTTTAATTATCATCGTTGCTTTTTTGCCCTTATTTTTTCTTTCGGGGATGGAAGGCAGAATGCTTCAACCACTTGGAATATCATTTATAGTCTCCTTATTTGTTTCGCTTATTGTGGCAATGACCTTAACACCTTTGCTAACGAAATTGATGCTTACCGATGATAAATATCTTGCGAAAAATGAAAAAGATAAATGGTTGGTTCTTAAACTGAAGTTTTACTATGAAAAATCACTCGTCTGGTCATTGAAACACAAAAAGGCGGTACTGTTTTCAACATTTGGTTTGTTCATCATTTCATTGTTAGCCGTCACCCAAATGGGACGCAGTTTTTTACCTGAGTTTAATGAAGGCTCGCTGGTGCTGTCTGTTGTTACAAAACCGGGGGCATCCTTAGATGAAAGCAATAAACTGGGAAATTTGGTAGAAATTGAATTGCTTTCCATTCCAGAAATCAGCAGTACTGCCCGCAGAACCGGTAGAGGAGAATTGGATGAACATGCGCAAACGGTAAACAGCGCAGAAATTGATGCCAATTTTAAACTCGAAAATAGAAGTCGGGAAGAATTTATGGCTGATGTTAGAGAAACCGTAGCACGAATTCCTGGTATTGCAGTAACTATTGGTCAGCCACTCGGTCATAGAATTGATCACATGCTATCTGGAACCAGAGCCAATATTGCCATAAAACTTTTTGGAAATGATTTAAACAAAATGTTTATCATCGGCAATCAGATTAAAAGTACTATTGTAGATACCGAAGGTTTAGTGGATGTTACAGTTGACCAGCAAGTAGAAATACCGCAAATTCAGATTCGTGCAAATCGTGAGATGTTAACTCATTACGGCATTACCATTGAACAATTTAATGCATTTATTGATATTGCTTTTGGGGGTGAAAAACTGGCTGATATATACGAAGGTCAGAGCAGATTTGATTTGATTTTGCGACTCAATGATGATTATACGCAAACTATTGATGGTATCCGATCTGCATTAATTGATACACATGACGGTAAAAAAATTCCGTTAGAACAAATTGCAGAGATTGTTTCCGTTACAGGTCCAAGTGCTGTAAGCAGAGAGAATGTACAGCGAAAAATTGTAATTGCGGCGAATGTGGCAGAACGCGATTTACGCAGTGTAGTACAGGATATTCAGACAAAAATAAATCAAAATATTGAACTGCCCGAAGGTTACAGAATTGAATACGGAGGTCAGTTTGAAAGCGAAGAAAAGGCCTCAAGAACTTTGTTGATAGCTTCCATTCTTGCCATTCTAGTCATTTTCCTCTTGCTATTTCAAGAATTTAAGAATTACAATTTAGCCGGAATCATCTTGCTTAATTTGCCCATGGCTTTAATTGGAGGTGTATTTTCAGTTTATATCACTTCTGGTGTTTTAAGCATCCCTGCAATAATTGGATTTATAACACTCTTTGGCATTGCAACGCGTAACGGAATTCTGCTGATTTCCAATTACCAAAGACTACAAAACAAAGGTGTTACATTAAATGAAACGATTACACATGGTTCAACAGATCGGTTAAATGCTATTTTAATGACAGCATTAACGGCTGCTTTGGCATTAATCCCTTTGGCAATGCAAGGAGATTTACCCGGTAATGAAATTCAAAGTCCGATGGCACAAGTAATTTTAGGAGGATTACTCACCTCTACCCTACTCAACATTTATATTGTGCCCATCGTTTACAGCATTTTAAATAATCGTGGAATCATTAATACAGAAAAGAAATGAAACAATTAATAATAATTTCAGTCATCTTAATAGCGTTTAACACTAATCTTTTCTCACAAAATATCGATAAAATTTTGTCTGAAATAGAAACCAATAACACTACACTAGCAGCACTGCGAAAAAAAGTTGAAGCTGATAAAATTGGAAATAAAACGGGAATTTACCTTCAAAACCCCGAAATTGCCTTTAACTATTTATGGGGAAGTCCTGCTGCCACCGGCAATAGAACAGATATAAACTTTAAGCAAACATTTGATTTTCCGACAACTTACAGCTATAAAAATCAAATTGCTGATATTAAAAATGAACAAGTAGATCTGGAATATCATCAACTAAGAAAAGATTTGCTGTTAAAATCACGTTTAATTTGTTTTGATTTGGTTTATACCAATAGCTTAAAGATTGAACTTTCAAAACGGCTCAGTCATGCCCAAAATATGGCAACTTCCTATCAAAAACAATTTGATTTGGGCGAAACCAATATTTTAGCACTCAATAAAGCGCAATTAAATTTGCTGAATCTGAGTAATGAAATGGAATTGCTAAACATCGAAAGAAATGTTTTGTTGGGTGAATTAACGCAATTAAATGGAGGCATTTTTATCGACTTTACAGCAAGTGAATATCCTGTTACCGTAATATCTGAAAATTTCGAACAATGGTATCAACAGCAAGAACAAAGCAATCCGCTGTTAAATTGGTTAAAAAAAGAAGTTGAAATCAGTCAAAAACAATTGAGCTTAAATAACGCATTGAGTTTGCCAAAATTTGAAGCTGGTTATATAAGTGAGTCTGTTGTTGGACAAGAATTTCAGGGATTTACCGTAGGCATATCCATTCCATTATGGGAACATAAAAACACGGTAAAATATTCAAAAGCAAACGCAATAGCTGTCAAAAATTTGGAAACAGATCGGAAATTACAACTTTATAATCATCTAAAAACGGTACATCAAAAGGTAATTGAATTACAGAAAAACACTGATGAATATCAATCAAAATTGCAGCTTTTCAATAATGTCAATTTACTCTATAAAGCGTTAGAAAAAGGCGAAATGAACCTTATTGACTATATTATTGAACTGAGCGTTTACTATGAAAGTGTCAATAAATTACTTGAGTTAAAACGAGATTACCATAAAACCGTGGCAGCATTGAATCAATATTTGTAGGTATCTTTTAAATAGCAAATCGATGGAAAATTATTGCAACTTTTTTTATCTATGCTGTTTTGCTTCCTTTTCTTTGCTTCGCCAGTTCGCTGTCACCCGTGTGGGAAGGGCTGGGGATAGGATTTTGTCTATCTAAGAGTTTAACAAACAATTATAAAATGCTTCAAAAATCTTGAAGCATTTTTGTTTATTTTTATCCCATAATAAAATCAACATTATTCAATTGAAAAAATCGCTTATCATATCCGTTTTACTTTTATGCTATACCATTGATGGGTTTTCACAAAAGGATAGTTCCAAAATTCAATTATTGGGTGATGAAAAAAAAGTTTTAATTGGTAATACAAAAATTGATGCTGTTAAATCGCAAGAAAAAAAAATTCCACCTGTCGATATCGATTTAAACAATCCTGATAAAATAGACGAAAAAGCTATTTCAAATGCTTTAAACGATAAAAAACCGATTTCGAATCAACCATTGGTAATGGAAAAATTGCCAAAGGATAAAGATATCATTGAGAAAAAATATTGGATGGGTAAAGATGTAACCAATTTAAAATTGGAAAGCAATTTAAGTTTAGGAACTATTAACAGCAAATCAAAAACAGTTAAAATTGAATGTAGAGACCACAGCGCTATTGATGGAGATCGGATAAGAATCTTCTTAAACGAAAAAGTAATAAGCTCCAATTTAATATTAGATGGAAATTACTTTTTTGTCTATATTAATTTAGAACCAGGTTATAATAGAATTGATTTTCAAGCTCTAAATCAGGGATTTTCGGGTCCAAACACTGCTGAATTAATTGTATACGACGAAACAGGAACGATCATTTCTTCTAAAGAATGGAACTTACCAACTGGTGCTATTGCAACGCTTGGAATTATTAAAAATTAGATTGTTATGATTTTGGCCGCCTCTGGTATTATTTTACAAGAAAAGAAAATTTTACTGCTTCAACGTTCTAATTACACGCAAAATTATCCCGGTTTTTGAGGTTGCCCCGGCGGAATGGCAGAAAAAGATGAAACTGCCGAACAAAATGTGATTAGAGAAGTCAAAGAAGAATGTAATTTAGATTTTGTTCCTACCTCAATTTTAAAAACCGGCATTTGGCAGGATAGAGCGTTCTACCGTTTTTTAGGAAATTGGTCTGGAATCATTAAAATTCAAGAACTTGAAGTGATAGATTACAATTGGTTTACCTATAATCAAGCAAATAAACTTCCGTTGTCTTTTGATTATAAGGAAGTTGTTGAATTGCTTTATAAAAAAAACTTATTATAAAATACCCAAATAACAATTAGTAAATTATATTTACTAACTGTTAGTAAGTTATATTTGCTGTTGCTGAATAAATTTGAGTTCCATAAATCAATAATTTCAGCTTATAAACACTAAATTAAGTAAACCATGAATATAAAATCTCGCAGCAAAAAGATTAAAAATATAGTGATTACGCCATTTGAAAAATTCCTTAAAATTGAAAGTTTAAGCGGTTTGTTACTTTTTGGCGCAACCATCATCGCTTTAATTTGGGCTAATTCTGCCTATGGCAACTTGTATCAAGAACTTTGGAATTACAATCTCGAGTTTAAAATTCAAGATTTTAATTTATCAAAACCCCTAATCTTATGGATTAATGATGGCTTAATGGCTATTTTCTTTTTTCTAATTGGATTAGAAATTAAACGGGAAATTTTAGTAGGTGAGATAAATACCTTAAAAAAAGCATCACTTCCTATTTTTGCCGCTTTCGGCGGAATTATAATACCCGTCACTTTATTTTTTGTATTGAATCAAAATCCTGAAACCGCAAAAGGATGGGGCATTCCTATGGCAACCGATATCGCTTTTTCATTGGCAATTTTACAATTGTTAGGCAAAAGAATTCCTTTAAGTTTAAAAATATTTTTAACTGCTTTCGCTATTGTAGATGATTTAGGAGCTGTTTTTGCTATCGCTCTATTTTATAGTGCCACTATAGAATGGACTTTAATTGGCTATACGCTGTTGCCTTTCGCCGCTTTATTATTTTTATCTTACAAAGGAGTATTTAATAAATTCATAGTGTTTATTTTATCGTGTATCATTTGGCTGCTTTTCCTAAAATCTGGAATTCATCCAACAGTTGCGGGTGTTTTGATTGCCTTTACAATTCCTATCAGGCAAAAAATTAATTTTGTTACCTATTCCAAGAAACTGAAATTAATTTCTGAAAATATTTGCCGTACTGAGGATACCCAAAATACAATTCTTTCTAAAAAACAGATTTATTTAATTGATGATTTACAGGATTGGACTGAAAAAGTTCAATCACCTTTACAGCATTTAGAACACAGTATTCACAGTTGGGTGGCTTTCCTTATTATACCTGTTTTTGCACTGGCAAATGCCGGAATTATGTTTGGAGGAACAGAAAATATAGATTATGCGATTTCAACAACCATAGCGCTTAGCTTAATTTTTGGAAAAAGTATCGGGATAGCTCTTTTCTCCTATTTAGGTATAAAACTGGGCTTGGCAGTTCTACCGGAAGATATTAATTTTAAACAAATTATTGGCGTTTCATTTTTAGCCGGAATCGGATTTACGATGTCCATTTTTGTGTCAAATTTGGCATTTCAAGGTAATGCTGCTTTAATTGATGCTTCCAAAATTGGAATTATAATGGGTTCTTTAATTTCTGGAATTATTGGTTTTATCATTTTAAGAATCTATTCCAATTCGTTAAAAAAATAAAGTTAAAATAGCATTTATGAAAAATAAGTTGCCGTCAATTATTTTTTTTTTATTCGGATTTTATACACAAGCACAATCTTCAACAGAAATTTATGTGTTTGATTTTAAAAATACCGATGAAAAAATAACACTTACAAATCCTGTGAATATTTCCGATAATGAAGGATATGACAGTCAGCCGTTTTTTCTGCCCAATGTTGATGAAATTTTATTCTCATCCAACAGAAACGGACAAACAGATTTGGTAAAGTATTCCTTAAAAACAAATCAAAAAGAATGGCTCATCAATACTTCTGCGAGTGAGTATTCGCCCACTTTAACGCCCCAAAATGACGCTGTTTCTTACATCAAATTAGAAGAAAACGGAACACAATTATTGTGGTCTTTTGATTTAAAGACCCAAAAAGAAACTATTCTAATTCCTGATTTAAAAATCGGATATCATGTTTGGTTTGATGAAAACACCATTGTATCTTTTGTATTAGGAGAACCCAATACCTTACAAATAAGCGATTTAAATTCAAAAACGCATCAAATTGTCAGTCAGCAAATTGGACGCTCCTTACATAAAACCCCACATCAAAAATTAATTAGTTTTGTGAGTAAAAGTGATTCTATATGGTCAATCAATTCTTTAAATCCGCTAAATGGAGAAATTAAATTGATTACAAAAATTCCTTTTCAAATAGAAGATTTAACTTGGACACCGGATGGTAAAATTCTCATTTCCAACAACGATGCCTTATTTTTATACGAACCTGACACCAAAAATTGGAAAGAAGTGGTCACCTTAAAACCATTTAACTTATCCGGCATCACCCGATTAGCTGTAAGTTCTAATGGTAAAAAAATAGCTTTAGTTGTACAAGGAAAATAATCTGATTTGGAAATTTAATTATGGACTTATTTTTTACACCTCTTCTCTTATTTTTTGTTCCCGTCTTACTGAAAATATCAGAAAAAACTAAGTTGGTTACCATTGTCAGTCCGGTTGCTTTGGCTTATGCCGGAGGTATTTTATTTTCATACACTTCTATCCCCATTCACACAGAAATTTTAATACAAATTACCGAGTTCAGCATTGCAATTTCTATCTGTTTGCTGGTTTTGGGTTCCAATCTGGATAAGTTCAGAATTTTGTTGAAACCGCTTCTTAAATCATTCTTTTTAAGTATTTTAAGTTTATTTATAGCCATCTTTTTAACTTATTTTCTTTTTGGTTTTACCAGTGAAAAAAGTGCTGACATCATGGGAATGTTGGTTGGTGTTTATGTTGGCGGAACGCCCAATCTCAATGCAATTGGAATGGCATTACAAGTTCCAAATGAAACCTTGGTTTTGGTCAATACCGCAGAAATTACACTGGGCGGTATTTATTTTCTTTTACTCATAACGGTCATCAAACCCTTACTTTCCTTATTTCTTCCAAAATATACTGAAGGTAAAATAAGCACGGAAAAAGAGGGTGAAGTTGTGCAAAATCAACCATTATCAATAAAAATTAAAATGATATTTTTCGGATTAATAGCGGCTATGGTAATTCTTGGATTTTCATTCGGATTGGTATTGTTGCTATTTGGTTATTTAAATATACCGGCTTTTCTGATTTTACTTACTACTATAAGTATCATCGGAGCTCAATTTTCTATCATTAAAAATATTTCCTGTAAATTTGAAACAGCAGATTTTCTTTTACTGATATTCTCTTTTGCAATTGGATTGCAAATTGATTTGAATACACTTTTATCGAACGGTTTAGAGATTTATTTATTAGTGGGCGCTATATTTATTGGCACTGTTTTAATTCATTTTTTATTGGCTCGAATAACCAAAACTGATGTTGATACTTTGATGATTAGCTCAACTGCGGCTTTATACGGCCCTGCATTTATTATTCCTATTGCCAGAGCTATTAACAATCGTGAACTCATTATTTACGGAATTGCCTTAGGTTTATTGGGATATATTCTGGGAAATTATTTGGGTTTAGGAATGGCTTGGGTACTTCATATTATTGGTTAAATAATTTAAGATGATGCAACAACAAATCAATATTTGTTATTTTCAAAGTCCTTTTGGCGAAATTCTTTTAGGATCTTTTAACAATCAACTATGTATTGCCGATTGGCGTTGCCGCAAGATGAGAAAACAAATTGACCAAAGAATTCAAACAGCATTAAATGCTATTTATGCAGCAAAAGAGGATGCTGTTTTGGAGGAAACTAAAAAACAATTAACACAATATTTTAAGCAGGAAAGAACAACATTTGACATTCCGTTATTATTAGTTGGAACCGATTTTCAAAAAAGTGTTTGGAACGCATTAATGGAAATTCCCTTTGGAAAAACCGAAACATACTTGGGATTATCTAAAAAATTAGAGAATGAAAAAGCGATTAGAGCCGTTGCTGCTGCCAACGGAGCTAATGCCATTTCAATCATCATTCCTTGTCACAGAATTATTGGAAGTAATGGTGATTTAATTGGATATGCCGGTGGTTTGACTACAAAAATGAAACTGTTGGAATTGGAAAATCCGACTTTCAATCAACAAATGAAATTGATTTTTTAGATGAATAAAATTTTATGCTGATAATAAATAGAGTTTCGTTGCGTTCAACGGACGAACAATGAAACTCCTGTTGAACGGAACCGATTACACGTCCGCCCACTATGGGTATTTCGTAAAGATTATTGATTAAATTTTATGAGAATTATAAGTCTTTTTATTTTT
>JAUXPJ010000005.1 GCA_030683815.1 Flavobacteriaceae bacterium | reverse complement strand
ATTGACGATATTCAATGACAAGTTAACAACAAAACATTAACAGTTGTGGTTTGATTAAAGATTAGAATTGACGATATTAGTTGGTTTGTACCCTTCTAATAATCAAGAAAATAGAATAAAATATCGTCGTTATAAAATGTTCCTTTTTGGTGTCATATAGGCCAGATTGGAGCATTTTTTTAATTCAATTTTTTTTTATATTCAGTGAATATTGGTGTTGGGTTTTGGAAATTATGATATAGGGGCAGATCGCGCGGATAGGGGCAACTCACGAGTTGCCCGTTCGGTGCGCAATAATAATCAAGAAAATAGAATAAAATATCGTCGTTATAAAATGTTCCTTTTTGGTGTCATATAGGCCAGATTGGAGCATTTTTTTAATTCAATTTTTTTATATTCAGTGAATATTGGTGTTGGGTTTTGGAAATTATGATATAGGGGCAGATCGCGCGGATAGGGGCAACTCACGAGCTGCCCGTTCGGTGCGCAATAATAATCAAGAAAATAGAATAAAATATCGTCGTTATAAAATGTTCCTTTTTGGTGTCATATAGGCCAGATTGGAGCATTTTTTTAATTCAATTTTTATATTCAGTGAATATTGGTGTTGGGTTTTGGAAATTATGATATAGGGGCAGATCGCGCGGATAGGGGCAACTCACGAGTTGCCCGTATCTTGCCCATGCATACGAATATTTTAATATATTTATGAATATAAATTCAAAATCAAATGAAAAATAGAAAGCGAAATAGAATGTTAGGATATGATTATTCAAAGGATAATTTGTATTTTATCACGATTTGTGTTCAAAATAAAAGATGTTGTTTTGGAAATGTTGTCAGGGAAGGTAACGAAGCGTCAACTCGCGAGTTGACCGTAATACAGAATCATGAAAATCAGAATCAATTATCGTTCAACAATCATTATAAATCTATTCAAATGCAATTAAATGAATATGGGAGTATTGCACAAAAGCAATGGCAATGGTTAGGTGAACAGTATTCTTATGTAAAATTACATTCGTTTATTATTATGCCCAACCATGTGCATGGTATTATTGAAATTAACCGGAATTTAGTTTCGGATAATTCCGTAAAAATAAAATCAATTTCTGAATTAATCGGCGCATTTAAAACCACTACTTCAAAGAAAATCCATTTAGCTGGTTTTACAGATTTTTCGTGGCAGCGTTCATTTCATGACAACATCATCAGAAATAAAGCGGCATATAATAGAATTTCTACTTATATAGAAACCAATGCAGACAGATGGAAAGGCATTGTGATAGAAAAACAATTTGACAGCAAGAAGTTTATTGATTTAAAAGAGCTCTAATTGTAAAGGAGTAGGTTCATTTTCAACCATCATTTTACCCCAAAAATTCATAATGCTTCCAAATTGTTTGTCGGTTATTCGAAGTACACTAACCTTGCCCAGTGGCGGTAAAATCTTTTTAATGCGTCGTTCGTGAACATCGGCACTTTCGCTACTGGCACAATGGCGCATATATACTGAAAATTGCATCATTCCATAGCCATCTTTTAACAAATTCTTCCGAAATAAAGAAGCATTTTTACGTTCTTTCTTAGTGTTGGTTGGTAGATCAAAAAATACAAATAACCACATAATACGGTAGGCATTTAGTTCCATAATTGGGGATACAAAAGTTTGCGCACTTTGCCGGCATAGCATTGTTGTAAAGAATTGGCGGTAAGGTTTATGGCTACCATTAACGGACTTTCACGGTCTTCAAAATAAACCGTTTGTGTTAATACCTGTAAAAGTTCTGCTTTAATAGGTGTTGTCAATTCCCGTTCATCATATTTTTGAAGAATATTAAGAACTTTGGCATCCACCAATGGTCTATAAGGTTCCATAATATCATCGGCTAAACAAAACGCATTGTATCGGTTATGGTGGTGTATTCCCAAGGTTGGTAATAACCCGCTACCTGTAATGGCTCTGGCAACGGCAGCTCTTAATACAATATATCCATAGTTTAGAAATAAATTAGGGAATATGCCATTACGTTCACGTGTAAAATCAAAGTCAAATAAATTTTTCCAATAATAAGCAGCTGCAACTCCTTCGCGGTTATCACTATCTCCACTCAATACTTTAGAAGCATAATGGTTTAGCGGATGTTGGTTTTTACCGGTTAACTCCAATAAATGGGCTTGATTACTTATTTTAGATTTTACCGTTTGTTGCCACAATTGTTTTTTAAGAGGTTCGGTGGCTTGAATTTGTTGACTAAACAATTCCTGTTGTAAATAGTGTCCGTTGAGGTTTAACATCATTGATACCGGCATATGCTTATCATCACAAAGAATAACTGCAACATTATTGGCATTTAATTTAGTTAACAATGGGATAGATACAAAAGTTTCCGGGTGTTCAATTACTACATAACCGATGTCTTCAATAGGTATGGTAGTTTCTTTGAGATCAGTTTTAATAACAAGCTGTTCATTTTTGGTAGTTAAAGATGCTTTATTACCAAAGAAAAGAGTTCTCTTTATCATAGTTTTTTACCTTAAAAATAGTAAAATTTTTTTATGATTGTATAGAGATATTATTGTTTCACATTTATTATCAATAGTTTAAATAAGAAAATCAATTACACTCGTTTTACTTTTATGGACAATTCTTAATCTTTTGCTTTATTTGATGCTTTAAAAGAGCGGTTGGAAACCGAACAAAAAGAAATCTCCAGAAGCGGGATTTTTTGTTATAAAAAAATTTAAATTATTTTAAACTTCCAATCATTTCAGAAGGAATTACACATTGGTCGTATTCTTCGGTAGTAACATAACCCAGACGAACTGCTTTTTCCTGAGTTCCTTATTTGGACACCTAAAACATTCAAAAATATTAAAATAAATAATTGATTTTAAACGAATTAAACTTTTAACTTAAAAAGTGAGGAAGTCGGTAAAAAATTCATGGGAAAAACCTATGACGGAATTCATAGAACTACTTTTACCATCGATGAAAATGGATTTATTGAGGAAGTTATAACTGAAGTTAAGACCAACAACCACTCATCGCAAATACTTTAAATTTTCAACATCAATCGCAGGTTAAAAATGCGGCCGGACATATAATTAGGGATTCCGTAAGATTGTTTAGAATAGGAATCTCGAACCCAAGTATTGGTGATGGAATTTTGTACATCAAACATATTAAAAATCTCAAATCCGAAAGATAATTCATGAACATTTTGAAGCCAGATTCGATCATTGGTATTTAAATCATCTTTTAAAACATAAAGAATCCCGAGGTCTGCACGTTTATAATCATTCAATCGATTTTGAAATAAATAAGTATCCGCATAAGATGGAGACCCCCCCGGAACACCTGTATTGTAAATCAAATTCAAATACATTTTTAAATTCGGAATATTGGGAACATAATCTTGAAAAAGGATTCCAAATTTTAGTCGTTGATCGGTTGGTCGGGCTATATATCCCCGATTATCCGTATTTTCTTCCGTTTTTAAATACCCAAAACTTACCCAACTTTCTGTACCCGGAACAAACTCGCCATTTAAACGCAAATCTAATCCATAAACAAAAGCATCAGCATTGTTATTGGCCACATACCGAATTTTGACATTGTCTAAAGTGTAAGTATTTACCCCGGATAAATCTTTGTAATAAAGTTCAGAAATCAATTTAAACGGTCGTTCAAACCATTGAAAAACATATTCATTTCCGATGACCAAATGAATGGATTGTTGTGCTTTTACGGTTTCATTTACTTGTCCGTCAAATCCTTTTAACTCTTTATAAGATGGTGGTTGATGATAAAATCCACCCGAAATTCTAAACAGTAAATTTTCATTGGAATTTGGTTTTATGGCCAATTGAAATCGTGGACTGAAAACAATAGTTGAGTGGCTGTTTAAATTATCTCCTGAAATATTCCAATAATGAAATCGGTTTCCTAAGTTAATCCACCAATGGAACTGATTCCACTCAAATGATTTACTCCATTGCACAAAACCATTCCAACGTTGGATGTTAATTTCATTGAATGAATTGATATAATTAAAAGGAACAATGGGTCCTTCGTAAGCTGTGTATGGTTGATTGTTAGGTAAATGTAACGGAGGTCTAACAGCAAATCCCAATGAATCGATTATTTCCCATTCATTGGTTTTGTCCTTTATATTTTCATGTTGGTATTTTAATCCCCATTCCAATGCCGAATTATTTTTAAAGTAACTGCCTCTCAAATAAATTTGCTGAATTAAAGCATCTAAATCGTTTCTGGCATGATTTAACTGTGAACCAATGGCATCTGTAAAACTGACTTTTCCAAAATTTTCAGAGCTTAAATCGGTGTCAACTTTGCCGATATTATAATTGGCTAGAATGTCAAAATATTCTGATTCTTGGGTGTTATAACTGGAGGTTGTCAGTTGCAGTTTGGTGTTTTCATTGAGCTGATAAATGGTGTTTAAGGCGCTAAAATAAGTTTGATACCGATTGTTTTCCCGTCCTTCATAATTGATGATTAATTCTAACGGATTGTCCAAAGTTCCAAATTTTGTTCTTCGGCTAATTGGTTGAAAATCATATTTATTGATAGCTATATTGCCTAAAAATTGAAAGGATAATTTAGGTGATAAGTCGTAAGTGATAAATGATTGAACATCGGTAAATTGTGGATTAAAATTGCTTTGAACATCTCCTTTGTTCACCAATAAACTGTTATCGCGATATCGAATTCCGGTTAAAACTGCCATTTTTTTTTGAAAAAACACATCTTCTAAAGTGGCGTTAAAACCCAAAAAACTCACATCAATGGCGGATGAAAAATCAATTGGTTTTTTGTAAGTGATATCTAAAACAGATGACAATTTATCATCGTATTTTGCTTGAAATCCGCCTGCCGAAAACTGAATATTCTGAATCATATCTACGTTTACAAAACTCAAACCTTCTTGTTGTCCGGAGCGCACTAAAAAAGGACGATACACTTCAATTCCGTTGACATACACCAAGTTTTCGTCAAAATTTCCACCGCGCACTTGGTATTGGGTACTTAATTCGTTACTAGAATTGACTCCCGGCAAAGTTTTTAAAATATTCTCAATTCCGGCATTGGCGCCTGGAATTCTTTTCACTTTTTCAATAGTTACGGGTGTCATGCCTTGAGAAGCTCTTTTATTATTGCGGATGTTAACTTCTTTTATCGATTCCGTTTTTAACTGTAAATGAGGTGAATAACGAAATATTTTTCCTTTAGGAACTGTTAATTTTTTAGAAAAAGGATGATAACCGATATGTGTAAATTGTAATATTACTTCTTCATCTGCTTTTACTTTGAGAGAATAAAATCCGTTTTTATCTGAAACGGTTCCAGTTGTTTGATACACAATAGAAACTTCTTCGATTGGTTCTCCATTTGCATTTTTTACAGTGCCTTCAACTACAGCCGTTTGTGATAAAACAGTCAAAGGAATCATCAGTAAAAAGGGAATAATACATTTTATTGTTTTCAAAAGATACTTTTTTATTCTATTCTATAAAACGTTGTTTCCAGCAAATTCGTATTACCAACTTTATCTGTAACTGTAATTTTCAATTGATGTTGGTGTCCTTTTAAAATTTTATCGCTAAAATCATACACCAACATTTTGCGTTTTAGGTCATATTCCATTAAAATCCATTCTCCGTTAATTTCAGCTGAATAAGTATCGATTCCTGACAAATCATCTTCTATTTTAACTTCCATCAATTTTAATTTTGAGATCCATTTCCGGGCTTCAAAATTATGTAATTTGATGGTTGGAGGAATGCTGTCTTTCATCAAAACAAAAGTACCTAAATTTTTAGCAGTAGTAAAAAAGGAGTTCTCTTTTTTAGTGGTTGATTGATAACTTATTTTATTTTTTTCATCGATATAAGCAATGAAAAGTTGTTTTTTTTCTAACTCGCCGTATTTTGACACCTCAAAGGTTAAGGTATAATTTTTATCTAACGGAATGATTGGTTGATGAACAATCGCTTTATTATTTGCTGCCGAAAATTGAAGATAAACATCTTCATAAAAAGTATTTTTTGGAAAAGCAACCGTAACATTTTCGATAGAAAATTTTTGAAACTCATTGGCTTTTATAAAATAAGGCGTCTCTATTTTTTTCTTGGGTTGCCATATTTCTTGATTTTTACCTTCTAAAGGAATGATCACTTTTGAAGTATTGTCGGAAAAATCTTTAACGATGATTTCAATTTTATAATCAAATCCATCTTGAATTGCAATTTTTCCGGGATAAGCAGGATTAATTATAGAAAGAGGATTGTTTAAATCAATAAAAGCTTTTTGAATCCTTTTTTTAGTAGTCATATAGCGTTCATAATCAATCAATAGATTTAAATATTTTGTTTCGTCATATGAAAAAGAATTAAATATTTGCTGATGAAATAATTGTCCGTTTACATACAATTCTAAGGTATAAATTCCGTTTTCATTTTTGGCGTCGTTTAATAAATCAATGACATTAATTCCTATTCCGATATTTCCTGATACCGCAATTTTCTCGGTTTCATAAAAGCCATTTTTATTCTTTTTCAGACAAAGTTGATAAGGAAAAGCGGCATGACTTATCTGGGTTTCATCACTTAAAGGATAAACAACCACTTCTTTGATGACGGGGGCAATAGTGTCTTTTATCAACAAACCAAACAAGAGCGGATTGATAGGTTTTTCTGTTTTGGTGTCTCTGATTTCATAATGTAAATGCGGATCAACATAGCCGCCGGTACTGCCGGAAAATCCAATAATCTGCCCTTTTTTAATAATAAATTCAGTTGATTTCGGAAACAAATGAACCTCAAAATCTCGTTTTTTATATTGTTCGTTTTTGACATATTTTTCTATCTCCGGACTCATTTTTTGTAGATGGGCATACACCGTTGTAAATCCATTTGGATGTGTAATATAAACTACTTTTCCAAATCCTAACAACGCAATTCTAATTCGAGAAATATAGCCATCGGCGGTTGCCATCACTGGAAATCCCTCTAACTTTTGTGTTTTTAAATCGATACCGGAATGCAAATGATTTTCTCTTAATTCACCAAAAGTGCCTGATACCAGCAAAGGAATATCCATCGGAACTCCGAAATAATCAGTTGGATAGATAGTTTGCGCAAATAAATTGACATTTATGCTAATTAAAATTAGCAGAGAATATTTTTTCAAGGACAATGAATTTTAGCTAAAATATAAAATTTAATTGTTTTACACTCATATCATTAGTGATAAGTATCAGAAGTTTTTCTTAAAATAAATCTTGAACAGTTGTTAAATTAAAAAAGGAACACTAAATTTGTAAAAATAGTTTTGGAAAAGGTTCATGAATGTAATTTTAAAAGAAGCTGATTTATTAGAGAGTAAACTCAAAGTTTTGTTAGAAAAGTATGAGTTTTTGTTGGAAGAAAATGAGTTTTTAAATCAATCAGTTGTAAAATTACAAACAGAACTGAAATCAAAAAATCAAATAATGGAGCAGATGAGTAAAGAGATGAATTATTTGAAAATTGCCAGAACTATGGAAGGCAGTAGTGAAGATACCAAAGGCGTGAAACTGAAAATTAATACATTAATTCGAGAAATTGATCAGTGTATTGTTCAATTAAGTGAGTAAGTTCTTTTAAATGGCTGATAGTTTTAAAATTAAAATAACCATTGCAGATCGCGTTTATCCGCTCACCATCTCTAATCCGGATGAAGAAGAAGGATTGCGAAAAGCGGCGAAGAAAACCAATGATTTGGTTGCTCAATTTGAACAAAATTATGCAGTAGGTGATAAACAAGATGTTTTAGCGATGTGCGCTCTACAATTTGCATCACTCATAGAAATTAAAGCCATTGCAAACGAACAGGAAATGGAGGAAGCGAAGAAAAAAATTGAAACACTTCAGTTAATGTTAAATAAGTATATTGAATAAGTTCTTTAAAATAAATAAGTACTGCCCACATTAGTTATTTGTTAGTTAAACTCAACACTATTACATTAAAGAGGATGAGTCAAATTTGTAAAAGCACGCCTTAACAGGATTCTTGATCAGTTTGTTAGTCCTAAACCTGTCATATGGAGTTTATGATTCCATTCTAATGTGGGTTTTTTTATTAAAACAATACGTATGGAAAATATTTTATTAATAGTTATAGGAGCGGTAATTGGAATTGCTGTTGGAGGTTTATTTGCTCATTTTTTTGAAAAAAGCAGGGCCAATAAGATCAAGAAAAATACCAGAAAAGAAGCGCTTAATATTTTGAGAGAAGCCAACCAAGAGGCAGAAGCTATAAAGCGGGATAAAATTTTACAAGCCAAAGAAAAATTTATTGAGCTCAAATCAGAGCATGAAAAGGTCATTATTGGTCGTGAGAAAAAAACAGCGGAAGCAGAAAAAAGAATTAGAGATAAAGAGTCACAAACATCTCAGTTGCTAGATCAGCAGAAAAAAATCACTTCAGAATTAGAATCAAAAATTACTGAACTCAATTCAAAGTCAGAGTATTTTGAACGCAAAAATACAGAACTTGATAAATTACACCGTAAGCAAGTAGAACAATTAGAGTTGATTTCCGGCTATTCTGCAGAAGATGCTAAAAAAGAATTGACCGAATCTTTAAAAGAAGAAGCCCGTGCCAATGCGATGAGCTATATTCAGGAAACACTTGAAGAGGCCAAATTAACAGCGCAACAAGATGCTAAAAAGATTGTAATCAACACTATTCAACGGATAGGTGTAGAGCAAACAGTGGAGAATTGCGTATCGGTATTTAATCTTGAATCGGATGATGTTAAAGGTAGAATTATTGGTCGTGAAGGTAGAAATATCAGGGCTTTAGAATCTGCTACAGGTGTTGAAATTATTGTTGATGATACCCCGGAAGCCATTATTTTATCATGTTTTGATCCGGTTAGAAGAGAAATCGCCCGTTTGTCATTGCACAGTTTGGTAACTGACGGACGTATTCATCCGGCGCGGATTGAGGAGGTGGTGAAAAAGGTTGAAAAACAAATCCAGCAAGAAATTATTGAAGTAGGGAAACGTACCGTTATCGATTTAGGAATTCATGGTTTACATCCGGAATTAATTAAAATCATCGGACGTATGAAATACCGATCTTCATACGGACAAAACTTATTACAACACTCACGCGAAGTTGCCAATTTATGTGGAGTGATGGCGGCTGAATTAGGTTTAGATGCCAAATCGGCCAAACGCGCCGGATTGTTACACGATATCGGTAAAGTTCCTGAAATGGAAAGTGACTTACCACACGCTTTATTAGGAATGGAATGGGCTGAGAAATATGGAGAAAAACCACATATCTGCAACGCTATTGGAGCTCACCATGATGAGGTTGAAATGAAAACACTGATTGCACCCATCGTTCAAGTATGTGATGCTATTTCTGGAGCACGACCTGGAGCGAGAAGACAAGTGTTAGATTCTTATATCCAACGATTAAAAGATTTAGAAGAGGTTGCTCATAGTTTTTCTGGAGTACAAAGTGCCTATGCCATACAAGCAGGAAGAGAATTACGCGTACTGGTAGAAAGTGATAAAATTAATGATGCAAAAGCTGCGGAGTTATCATTTAACATTACCCAAAAAATTCAGAATGACATGACTTATCCGGGTCAGGTTAGGGTTACTGTGATTCGAGAAACACGTGCAGTTAATATCGCTAAATAAATTATAAGGATGTCTAAAAAGTCGGATTTAACCCCACTTATCTCATCGATTTCTATGTTAATAATGATGTGAGATTGCTCTTGTCATCTTCATTACTTTTTTTATTAATCGTAAAGCGTCGAGAAATTTATTCTCGACGCTTTTACCATATACTTATACTTTACTTAATAAAGTCAACCACTATTTAATGAGTTTCATCTTTAATGTTTTTACATATTCACTTGAACTAATTCTATACAGATAAATACCTGATGATAGATTGCTTGCGTCAAAGTAAACGGAGTAATTTCCAGCAGGTTTATAACCATTAAGAAGTGTAGCAACCTTTTTACCAAACATGTCAAATATCTCTAAACTTACAACTCCATCTTTAGCTAAAGAAAAGTTTATTGTTGTTGATGAGTTGAATGGATTTGGATAATTTTGTTCTAACTTAAAGTTAGTTGGAGCCGAGGTCTCTATCTCCAGATTATTACCCAACTTACCACCTAATGCATCGTTCTTTTTCCATTCGTCAAATGTTCTAGTTATAATTACAGCAAAGTCTCCTCTACTTACTATTTGGTTTGGCATAAAAGTGGCCTTCATAGTTGGCGTTAAATCGTATGGACCTTGTGTTAGAGCAAAGTAAGCGTTTATTAAATTTAAGTCTAGAGCTAATTGAACGTATCCTCTTAAGTTAGCGGGAATTTCGTTATTATCTTCAAGTGTAATTACTTGACTATTGAAAGTAACTTTTACTTGTGTTCCCGCTAGTTCATCTGCTTTTAGTTGTAGCCCTAAACTTTGAACGAGTGAATAAGCAACGTCTATTCTTTTAACTTTTACTTTCGGGGAAAACTTTTTTGCATCGGTTGGAAGCATTACACCTTTCAATATTTGAAATCTATCTCGAATAGCAGCGCCATCGTTTGTTATTGATTCAACTAACAGAGCATCTTTTGCGCTAACATCACTATAATTAAGAACGCCGTTTGTAGGAAAGTACTGTCTAATCGCCTGACCCATCATAAAATATTTTGCCATATCTATTCTTTTTAAAGGATCATCAGGCATATAATTACCATCCTGGAATCCATCTACCAATCTTGAAGTAACAGCTAATTTTATAGAAGCTTCTGCAGGGTGACCGCTTATATCGTTAAGTCCGGAATGACCCAAAAATGTTAAAAATTTAATTTTACCGTTAATATTTTCATCAAATGAAACCCCGCTTGTTGGATTTGCAGTATCTCCACGTAAACCTCTCAACTCAACTATCCAGGTGCCCGCAGCAGGGTTTGTAACCGACACTGTTCTTTTATAAGTAATTGCAAATAAAAGAGATATTCCCGATGAATATTCTGTGCCGCTTGGCGAAATAAGAATTAAGTTAACCGGATTACCTGTTTCACCCCAAAAACCATAAGCATCTACACTGGCTTCGATAGCTGAAGTACCGGAACTTACATTAAATGAATATTTATTTCCGGTTGGGGATAATACAGCGTTTGTCTTATACTGTATATTAAAATTCTGATAAATACTCTGATTATTAACACTGCTGTTAAATTGTTGATACATATTAACGAGCGAGCTATAATTTCTGTTATTTAAAACATAATCTACAGCGGCATACGCGTTAACATAACCAGAACCCGCTTCCCACGTTTCATACCCTGGCATGTTTGTACTTGTTTTTTGCAATACATCTTTAACTTGATCTGGAGAAAGAGACTTGTTAGCTTCGAGCATAAGCGCTACTATTCCAGCTGTATGAGGAGTTGCCATTGAAGTGCCACTCATTGTAGTATAGAATGGTAAAAATGCGGGTTCAATTGTAGTGGCATCCTTTTCTGCCGCAAGAGAAGTGACAGGAGCGATTACTCTAGTTGAAACTATATCAACACCAGGCGCTGTTACGGTTGGTCTGTTCTCATATGTCCAGGTCTTTCCATCCATTTGGAAAGTGCCTGTTTGACCCTTAACACCGCGCGATGAAAACTTTGCCAATCCACCAAACTTATCGCCTGCCCCAACGGAGATAACCCACGGTGCAATTGCGTAAGGATTATGAGTGTTTTCCCCTGGGCCCGCATTACCGGCCGCAAAAAGAACTGTAATTCCACGATCATAAGCTCGTTTTGATGCTATGTTAATTGGATTGAACGGATCGAATGCAGCAGTTGATCCCCAAGAATTTGTTATCACTCTAATATTATATAAGAATTGATTTGTTATTGCGTAATCAAAACCACCAACAGCACCAAGAATAAATAATGCTGCACCGGAACCATATCCTACCAAGTTAGCGCCAGGAGCAACACCTTCGTACTTCCCTGCTGATTTTGTTCCTGTACCTCCTACTGAACCTGCAACGTGTGTTCCATGTCCTGAATTGTTATCTGTGTTAGGAATGTTTTCAAGGTATACAACAGGGAGAAGGGACGAGTATGCGTGCGGGTTTGTTGAACCTATTGCATTTTGAATTAAATTTTTCCCTAATTTGTGATCTTCATGAGTTCCATCGACACCACTGTCAATAATAAGAACTGTAACTCCTTTTCCGGAAACAGGGAGTCCCCCGTTTTTAGCTGTTATTGTTCCATCCTTTCTAAGTCTTTTAACACCAGTAAGAGCAGTTGCGTCGTAATTATAATATTCTAACTTTTCGTTCAGGTATATAGATATTATTTGTGTATTCTGTGCCAAAGCATTTATTTGTGATGGCGTTACGACAGCGCCTACCATTGGCAAAGATTTGAAACTGAAGGCGTTAAGTATACCCAATTGCTTGAGTGAGGCTAACTGTAACACCGATGGAGCTGTATCTCCATTAAAGGTTATTATCACTTCAAGTTGTGATGTACCTCCAAGGATAGCGTCCTGTATTTTTTCGTCTATCTTGGGTTGTGCTGATGAGATAATTGTAGAAGTGAGGGAGAAAATAAAGGAAAAAACGATTAATTTTAAAGTTTTCATCATCTTATTTGATTTTTTTAGTTGGGAAGTTTCCAACAAGTTAATAAAAGTTAAAGATTTGGTTATCATCTACAAAAAAAAACAAATCTATTGAATTGTGCAAGTTTTTTTTTCTGTTGTGATAAATTAAAATTGTTAGTCAAAAAAAGTAGCGTTTTTTTATTTTCTTTATCGAAAAACTTAACTCTTCGTATCTTTTCAGGATAATCTTTTGATATATAAAACTCATCGATTTTTTGTTCTTGATCATATATAACTCCTGTGGATTTATCATTTTTTTAGAATATATTCTTTTAAATTTTACATTTGATTTAGCTTTAACAACAAAATAAGCAGCTGCTTTGGTTATACGATAAAATCGCTCATAAACTACATAAGCACGATCAAAAATATAATAGGCAAAACGTTCGTAATTAATTATATCCATTGCATTTACATCGTAGATAATTGCCTTGGTAATATGAATAAACACAGAGATTTGCGTATTAATATCGAAAAGTGTGTAAAGCTTTATTCCCGCTTTTGTTTTTCGAAAATGAGTCCACCAAAATACACTCAAACACAAGTCAATAATTGAGGAATCAAAAGCATAGATGTTGCCTTTTATTTCAAAACAGTCGTTGCTTTTTTTATCTTGAGTAATCAATATTAAATGATTAATAACATATTTTTTTACTTTTACAATAGATTTTAAATAACCCATATGACAACTAATTTTAATCCGTGGCATCACGTGTCTCCAGGAGACCAATTGCCCGAAATTGTAAACGGTATTATTGAAATTCCGAAAGGAACCAGAGCAAAATATGAACTCGATAAAGCAAGTGGCCTGTTAAAACTTGACAGGGTTTTGTATTCTTCGGTGTATTATCCCGCCAATTACGGATTTATTCCGCAAAGTTATTGCGATGATAAAGACCCTTTAGATATTTTAATTTTATCTCAAATTGATGTGGTTCCTTTATGTATTGTGCCTGCAAAAGTGATTGGTGTGATGCGTATGTTGGATGGTGGCGAGGCCGATGATAAAATTATTGCAGTAGCAGTTGGAGATCCCAGTGTAAGCCATATCAATGATATTTCAGAGTTACCGCAACATTTTATTTCAGAACTGCGTAATTTTTTTGAAGATTATAAAAAACTGGAAAATAAAACCGTGGTGGTAGAAGATTTTCTAAATAGAGAAACTGCTCTACAAATTTTACAAGATAGTTTTGAGTTGTATCGGGAGGTTTTTAAAAGTAAGTTGTAGGTAGTTTTCAGTACGCAGTTGCAGTTTACAGTGATAAAAACATTTCCAAATTTTCAAAATTCATTTAATTATCTCCTCGGATGAAATTTTTCTAAAACTTCTTTCAAAAAAGTGCGGTCTAAATGCATGTAAATTTCTGTAGTGGTAATACTTTCATGTCCCAACATTTGTTGGATGGCTCTTAAATCAGCTCCTTTTTCCAATAAATGAGTGGCAAAAGAATGCCGAAAGGTATGCGGACTGATTTTCTTCTTAATCCCTGCTTTTTGAGCCAAGTCTTTTAAGATGATAAAAACCATATTTCTGGAGAGTTGTCTGCCATTTCTATTCAAGAATAGCGTGTCTTCAAAACCCTTTATTTTAGGGAGGTGAACGCGAATATTTTTGATATAAATTTCAATATATTTCTGATTTAATGCATTGAT
The DNA here is from genome assembly GCA_030683815.1 of Flavobacteriaceae bacterium. Classification (GTDB taxonomy): domain Bacteria; phylum Bacteroidota; class Bacteroidia; order Flavobacteriales; family Flavobacteriaceae; genus JAGXRT01. The sequence continues at coordinate 160,551 of JAUXPJ010000005.1, read as the reverse complement.
AGGAACGTAACGTTCTTTATTCCCTTTTCCGTGCACTTTGATAAATCCATCCTCAAAAAACAAATCAGATAATTTTAATGAGATGAGTTCTGTAACCCGCAATCCGCTTCCATAAAGTGTTTCTAGTAGGGCTCTATTTCGTTCCCCTTGCGGATGACTTAAATCGATAACTTTGATAATTCGGTCAATTTCCGCTTCGCTCAAAACTTCCGGTAATTTTCTTCCAAGCCGGGGTTGTTCAATCAACTCAGTCGGATTGGTAGTTCGGTATTTTTCTGCTATTAAGTAATCAAAAAAACTGCGTAAACCGGAAATTAAACGTGCTTGTGAACGAGCATTGATTATTTTAGAAACTTCATAAATAAAACTGTGAATTGTTTCAGTATTTATTTGAATAGGATTTATAGGAGATTCATTGTCAGCCAAAAAACGCATGAGTTTTTGCACATCACGTGTGTAACTTTCAATGGAATTTTTTGAGAGTCCTTTTTCAATCTTTAAATAATATTGATAATCTTTAAGTGCATTTTGCCATTTCATGATGAGCTCATTTATAAGCTCGAATATACGGTTTATCTCCAAAAATAATTAATATATTTACCATAGAATTACTGTATATGAAATAACCATGTTTGACGAAAATACAAATACCAATGAAAATTGAATATCGAACTGGCATATTCTATATAACCAATTAAAATAAATAAAATTTTCATATGAAACTCATCATCATCAACGGTCCTAATTTAAATTTACTCGGTAAAAGAGAACCTGAAATTTATGGTACTACCACTTTTGAAAGTTATTTCGAAACTTTAAAAAAACAGTTTACTCAAGTAGATTTACATTATTTCCAGTCAAATATAGAAGGTGAAATCATTGATAAAATTCAGGAAGTAGGTTTTTCTTTTGACGGAATTATTCTGAATGCAGCGGCCTATACTCATACCTCTATCGGAATTGGAGATGCAGTAAAATCCATCAAAACATCTGTTATTGAGGTGCATATTTCTAATGTAACGGCTCGCGAACCGTTTAGGCATACTTCTTATATAGCTCCAAATGCTGTTGGAATTATTGCTGGTTTTGGCTTAAATTCTTATGATTTAGCCATTGAAGCTTTTTTGAAGTTAAGAAAATAGTCATTTTCATCAGCAAAACAATTTGTATTTAAATCCTTCAATATTTATCATAGATGGATAGTAAAAATCAATCTATTTAATTGTAAAACTTACTTTTTTGGCCGTATTTTTGTAGTAATTCTTACCAAAATTCACAAACTATGAAGAAAAAAATCCTCATTTCCGCAGCCGTCTTATTTGTTGTTTTGATAGGAAGTCTAGTCGCTATACCTTATTTATTTAAAGATACCATAGTTGCTTTTATCAAAAAAGAAGTCAATAAAGATTTATTGGCAACAGTTGATTTTGATGATGTGGATATCACTCTATTTAAAAGTTTCCCGGATGCTACTTTGCAATTAAAAGGAGTTAAGATTATCAATAACGCTCCTTTTGAGGGTGATTCATTGTTCTATGCAGAACAAATTAATTTAGATTTTGGTGTAAAACAACTTTTTAAAAAGGAAATTAAATCACTGGCAGTTAAAGATATTGCTGTAAATAATGCAGTTGTTAAGCTAAAAGTAAATGCCGATGGTATTTCTAATTGGGATATTACTAAGCCATCAACAACACCAAAAACCGATGAAGTTTCTACATTTCAGATGAATATCAATCAATATGTAATTCAAAATTCAAGCGTTTTCTATTTGGATGAAGAAAGCGGAATGGAACTCAAAATTAAAGGATTGCAACATCAAGGAAAAGGTGATTTTACCTTGTCTAAAGCGGATATTCAAACTAATTCGACAGCCGATGAACTGACTTTTATAATGAATAAAATTCCGTTTATCAACAAAGCAACAATAACTTTAGACGCTTTATTAGGAGTTGATTTTGACTTGATGAGATTTACGTTTAAAGATAATAAAGGATTGCTCAATGACTTAGCTCTTGTGTTTGAAGGAGCAGTGCAAATGAATGAAAACGATATGGATATCGACTTAAATTTTAAAGCTCCTCAGGCTGATTTTAAAAGTTTACTTTCTTTGGTTCCATCGGCTTATAGTGAAAATTTTGCTGGAGTTAAGGCATCAGGAAAAGCCAATGTGTCCGGTTATTTTAAAGGAAAATATACCGATACTTCCTTACCTGCTTTTGAAGTATTAATTCAAACACAACAAGCACAATTTCAATATCCAAATTTACCAATGGCTGTTAATAATATCTCTTTTGATGGTGCCGTTAAAAATGAAACCGGACAATTAGAGGCAACTTATTTAAATATCAATGATTTCAGATTTACCATCAACAAAGATCAGTTTTCAGCCAAAGGATTGGTAACTAATTTTATCAACAATCCAACCGTTGACGGATTTTTCAAAGGAACCATCAATTTAGCCAATTTGTCAAAAGCATATCCGGTTCCTACAACTTTACCTGTTAAGGGAATTTTGAAGGCAGATGTCAACCTTAAAGTTGATCAACAATCCATCACCAACAATCAGTTTAAGAACATTAAAAATTCAGGAACTATTTCATTGCAAGATTTTGAATATAAAGGCGATGCCTCTCCGAAACCATTTTTTATCAAAGAAGCCGGATTAAAATTTGATATGCACACCGTAGAATTGACAAAATTTGCAGCTAATACTGGTCAGAGTGATTTATCTGTTAGTGGCCGATTGGATAATTTTTATGCCTTTTTATTAGAGGATAAAGAATTGAAAGGTGTATTTAATGCACAGTCCAATCAGTTCATTATAGCTGATTTTTTGAAAGCAGAAACTGTTGTTAAGTCAGAAACTCCAACTCCTACAACAACGTTTAAAATTCCGAAAAATCTCGATTTAACAGCTAATATCAACGTCAATAAAGTGCAGTATGATAACATAACGATGAAAGAGGTAAGCGGTCAGTTATTGGTAAAAGATGAAAAAGTAACTTTTACTAATACCAAAGCACAGTTGTTAGGTGGCGCCATTGCTATCAATGGATCTGTAAGTACTAAAACGCAACCGGCTACATTTGATATGGATTTAGGAATTCAAAATTTTGATATTGGCGAATCTTTTAAAGTATTAGAAACTTTTCAATCAATAGCACCTATCGCAAAAGCCTTAAAAGGCAAAATTAATACCTCTTTTGCTTTAAAAGGTAATTTATCAGAAGATATGACTCCAAATCTCAACTCATTGAGCGGAAATGCTCTAGCGCAGCTATTGGTTGATCAAATTGATGCTGAAGAATCGAAAGTATTGAGTTTGTTGGGAGAAAGTCAGTTGAATTTTTTGGATGTTAATAAACTCAATTTAAAAGATTTAAAAACAGCCATAACTTTTGCTGATGGAAAAGTTACCTTGAAACCTATTACGTTGAAATGGAATGATATTTCTATGCAAATAATGGGCTCTCATGGATTTGATAAAACTTTGAACTATAATTTGCAAATGGAATTACCGGCTAAATATCTAGGAAAAGAAGCTTCTCAATTTTTATCAAAAATGACAGCAGAAGAACAAGATAAAATAACCGTTCCGCTTTCTACAATTATCAGTGGTTCTTTGAGTTCCATTCAAATTAAACCGGATATGAAAGGAGCTATGTCAGCGCTCACACAGAAAATGGTCAGTACTCAAAAAGACAAATTCATTGGAAAAGGTACCGATGCACTTTCAACTTTAATTACAGGAAAAAAAGTGGAGGGAACCAGAGACAGTGTAGCTACTACTTCTAAAGAAGCTATAAAAACGACTGTTAATGAAGCTGTAAAAACCAAAACTGATGAGGTTATTAAAAAGACTTCTCAAGATTTGTTGAAAGGAATTTTAGGTAAGAAAACAGTAAAAAAAGATACTGCCAAAAATTGAGAATTGATAATTAGAAATAAACCCTTTAACTAGCTTAGGGCAAGAAATTAAAATTTTTTCAACATTTTAACCTATTGTCTAAAGTAAAAATTGAAACTTGTCAATGGAAAATTGAAAGTTGAGTTATTAATCAATAATTTATCACATTCTGTTTTTCTTATATAATGAAGTAGATTTACTAAAAAGGAGTTGAAAAAATTGCAGTATTATTTTCAAATCGTTGACAAAACTCCAATTTTGAACGTATTCAACATTTAACTTCACTTTTTCCGGCCAAATTTCAGCCAGATAAAATTGAGCCGGATTTGTTTTTGTTGACAGTAATCCTTCTTCATCGATGAATTTTATGGTAGCATTACTAATCAGTCCGGGTTTCATTTGAAAAATTATTTTTTGTTTTTCAGAAAGCAATAATAACATTGCTGAAACATCGGGTCGAGAGCCAACTATACTCATCGACCCCAATAAAACATTGAATAATTGTGGTAATTCATCCAGTTTATACTTTCTTATAAATTTTCCAAAATGAGTGATTCGTTCATCATCCAAAGAAGTAAAAGTATTGTTATCTTCATTGATTTCCATACTTCTAATCTTAATGATATAAAACGGTTTTTGAAATTGACCAACTCTTTTTTGAATATAAATTCCTAATGATTTTGTAGAAAAACCGGCGAATATCAGCAAAACAAAAATAGGAATGGTAAAAATTACGATTCCTATGAAAGCGATAAAAATATCGAATAATCTTTTTGCTGTTTTTCCTTTATTTAAGGTCATTTGAATTACTTTGATAAATACGCTCTATCATATCAACCACTTTCATTCCTTCTAAAACATTGGTTGTAATTGGTTTTTTGCCGTGTAAAACATCTACCACATTTTGAATGACATAATGATGATTTTGAGCCGAACCTTTGTAAGCACCATAATCATTTCCGGGATTTGTTGGTTCTAAATTAGGCATTTCATAATTTTTAATATGACAATATTCGACTTCATTCATATATTGTCCGCCAATTTTCAGGGCACCTCTTTCGGCAATAATGGTCATAGAACTTTCTAAATTTTTATCCCAAACTGATGTTGAGTAATTTAAACTTCCGATTCCTCCATTGACAAATTCAAAAGATACAATACCGGAATCTTCAAAATCTGTTAATTCTTGGTGATTAAAATCTTTCATCTTTGAATTGATATTTTTGATATCGCCAAATAGCCAATACATGATATCGATAAAATGAGAAAACTGCGTAAAGAGTGTTCCTCCGTCTAACTTTTTATCACCATGCCAATTTTTTCGGGTATAATAACGCTCATCCCGATTCCAAAAACAATTGATATGTACGGAATAAATATCGCCTAAAACGTCTTCATCAATCAAATTTTTAACCCAGACTGACGGTGGCGAATAACGATTTTGCATTACTGCAAAAACATGTTTGGAAACATTTAGTGCTTTAAAAATCACTTTTTCAGCATCTATTTTTGTTAAAGCAATTGGTTTTTCAATAACCACATGATGTTTAGTTTCAAGACTTTGTATGGCTTGTGAAGCGTGGAATCCGTTAGGAGTTGCAATCGTAATCACATCAGTTTCTATTCCACTTTTTAAAAAATCTTCGAGACTATTAAAGAAAGGAGTAGTAAATAAATCCAGTTTTAATGCTGCTTTAGGTTTAATATCTATCAGTGCAACCAATTCTGTTTCAGGGTTTCTATCAATCATTTCTGCATGACGTTTGCCAATATGACCACATCCAACAACCGCAAATTTAATTGCTCTATCTTTTATTAACTGCATTCTTATTTCTTTTTAAATATTTTTTTTAATAATGATTTTTTATTTTCATCATAGTTTCCATAACCATATCCGTAGCCATAACCGTATCCGTAGCCATAACCGTAGCTATATCCATATTTTGATTTGAGTTTAAATTCATTTAAAACAAAGCTCACATTTTTTATTTCTTGTTTATCATATTTATTATTGATAATTTTCAGCATTTCTCTACGTGTAAATCCATGACGCAAAATATACAGCGTTGTATCAGAAAATCTTAACAAATCATTGGCATCAGAAACTAAACCAATTGGTGGAGAATCAATAATTACATAATCATATTTTTCTTTTAAAAAGCTAATCATTTCAACAGCAGCGGGTTTTAGAATTAATTCTGATGGATTTGGAGGAACCGGTCCGGAAGTAATTACATCTAGGTTTTCTATGGGGGATTTCTGGATAATATCAGCCAAATTATCTTGACCAATTAAATAACTGGAAACACCTTTTTCATTAACTAAATTAAATTCTTTATGAATTCTAGGCTTTCTTAAATCCAATCCAACCAAAACTATTTTCTTGCCTCCCATTGCCAATACAGACGCCATATTCATTGATACAAAGGTTTTCCCTTCTCCGCCAATGGAAGATGTAACTAAAATAATTTTAGAATCTTGATATTTTTCTCTATCAAATAAAAATTGGATATTAGAACGTAAAGCCCTAAAAGATTCGGCTATAGATGATTTTGGATTCGTAAATACCGATAAATTGGTTTTCTCGGTATTAACTCCAATGACCCCAATTACAGGAATTTGCGATAGTGATTCGATTTCTTCAACAGTATAAATTCTAGAATCAATTAAATCAATGGCTATAATTAGAAAAATCGGAATTAAAGCGCCTAACAACAAAGCAATCAGATAATTAAAAGAAGTACGAGGAATTGAAGAACCTTGACCAACATCTTTTGCCTGATCTAAAACAGTTATGTCAGAAACACTTGCGGCAATGGCAATACTGGCTTCATAACGCTTTTGCATTAAGAAGATATAATTTGCTTCTGTTAACTCATATTTACGTTGATAATTTAATAATTTCTGTTCTTTTTTTGGAAGGGAAGCTAATTTTGAACCATAAGTTCCAATTCTATTTTTGATATTATTGACACTTATTTGTGTGGTATTTTTTAAAGAGGTTAAATTCTCCAGCAATACATTTTTAGTGGTTTCTATTTCTTGATTTACAGCAATGTACGACGGATGAGTTGTTGTAACATTTTTTGTTAATTGTTCTTTTTTAATCGATAATTCTGTTAATTTAGTTACAGCATTTGAAATGGAAGCATCTTCCATATTGATAATTGCCGGAGCCGGAATTTTGGTAAAATCTTTAGAGGTAAGAATATATTTTTCCAGATTGTTAAAATATTGAAGTCTGTCATTAAATTGTTGATAGGATTTATCTAATCCTTTGGTTTCACTAAAAATAGATTGTCCTTCTGCAGATAAATCATAAATAGCGTTTTGTTCTTTAAAATCTCCAATATTTCTTTCTAAACTCTTTAAACTGTCTGATGCAGATGCAAATTGAAAATCTATAAAATCACGTGTACTATGGGCAAAATTTGTCTTTTCTTTCAATTCATCTTCAGCCAAAACTGTAACAGTGGTATTTAAGTAATCTACCAATCTATTTTTATTGGGCCCCATTAAAGAAATCTCAATTAATGAGGTTCCAGAAATTGCTGTTGTTCTAATATCTTTATACCTAGAAACAACTCCATTAATGGGATTGAACTTAATAAAATATGTTTTGGATTTACCTGCAAATTCCGGATTTGCAACTAATTTTAAATTTAAAAACGGCAGGTTAAGTTTGACTCCTAATTGTGCATTTACTGTAAATTCTTCATTTTCTGGTTGATAAAAATCAGTAATATCTTGCTCATAATTATAGATGGTTTGTCTGTTTTTTTCTGGAAATGAAATAGATAATTTATAATTTAGATTGTCAAAAAAATCAATTTTAATTAAAGTATTTAGAATTTGCGGCTGATTTTCTTCCAACTGAATGGTAAAGGGTGTTTTCCCGTAAACATCTTCCATTCTAAATCTTCCTTCTTCAAGATAATCAACATAAAATTGCATCTTTCTTACAACTTTCTCATTATGAGAACGTGAGTTTAAAGCCCTCCTAATATTCTCAACTTTATCACTTACACCTCCCCAGTTAAATGCAATATTAGTACCGCTGGAAAATAGTGGATTTTGCTTTTCTTTTACTGAAATTACAGTTTCTAATCCATAAATACGCTGCGTTGAAATATTAACATAATAAGCGTACGCCAAAGCAATTGGGATTGTAATTAAAAACCAAATCCAATTAGAAAAAACTTTAAAAATATAGTGTCTGATATCAGTAATTGGATCTGAAACTTTATTGGGTTCTTTATTTTTTTGATTCATATGCAGTTAATATATTGTTTAGTGCTTCGCAATTGTGTTTTCCAAACATGGTTATTTCGTGTTAGCATTAAAGATTTTTAATTAAAATAACAGAACTGGCAATGAAAGATAAAATAGAAACTAAAGTTGTAAATGTCTGCAATCCGTTAGTACCAGTTCCCCAAGTTTTTTGAGGTAGCGGACTTACATATATCACATCGTTGGGCTGAATATAAAAATATTCGGAATTAAAAATAGCAATATCCGTTAAATCTAAAGTATATTTTTGAACACCATCCAACGTTTTTCTTATAACAATTACTTCTTTTCTATTTCCCATATCTTTAATTTCACCGGCATTGGCAAGTGCATCAACAATAGAAACTTGATTTTGCATTAAATGTTTTGTCCCAGGTGAACCCACTTCTCCTGTTATGGTAAATTTAATTCCGGCTAATTTTAAAGTAACAAACAGCGCTTTAGAATTTTTAAAATACGTTGTTAACTCTTGTTCAATTTTTTCTCTTGCTTCTTTTTCAGTATATCCTAAAATATTGACTTCGCCTAAATACGGAATTCTGATATTTCCATGTCTATCGACTGTATATCCACCAAAATATAAATCGCCCGAACCTCCACTCTTTTCGGTTTTAAAAAGGGTAACCAAATTTTCATCTTCTGCTTTGATATCAAGAGAAACTACATCATTAATTTGCAAACGATATGGTTGATTTGACAACTTATATATTGCTGTTTTAGGAATAGGATCACCTTGAAAATAAGTAATTTGTTTTTTTGATAAACAAGATGACAAAAGACCTATCAATATAAAAACAATAAATATTTTTTTCATAACTCGATTAACTTATTCACAAATATAACGGTAAATGATATATTTCAACAATTTTTCTATTAAATTCGTGCTAAAAATAAAGGTGTTTCATAAGTTTAAGTCATACTTCACTTTTCTGCTAAAATCGACTAATGAACATGGAGTCCATTCTCCATTTGTTTATAATTTGGTTACCCAATGTTTTTATGCTGATACAAATCTTGCCTTAAAAAGTGCTTTTTTAAAATACAAAAAGGAGCTTTTATGGATGGATGAAAAAATTAATATTACTGATTTTGGCGCGGGTTCAAGATGTTTTAAAGGAAATAAAAGAGCTATTAGTGCCATCGCTAAAAATGCAGGAATTTCCACTAAAAGAGCCGCTTTATTAATTAGACTTGTGCAATATTTCAAACCGAAAAATCTGTTGGAATTAGGCACTTCTTTAGGCTTATCAACCTATTGTTTGCATTTAGGAAATCCACAAACCAATATTGAAACTCTTGAAGGATGCCTGGAAATCGCTAGAATTGCTATCAATCAACTCCATAAATTTGGTGTTAAACCTACTCTAAATGTTGGAAATTTTGAGGAAACGCTTCCAATATCACTTAAAAACAAAACCTTTGATTTCATTTATATCGATGGAAATCATCAAAAAGAGGCCACTATTTCTTATTTTGAACAATGTTTAAAATCTGTTCATAACGATTCTATTATTATCTTTGACGATATCCATTGGTCAGAAGAAATGGGAAAAGCTTGGGAAATCATTCAAAAAAACCCGTTGGTAACCGTAAGTATTGATACCTTTCAATGGGGAATTATTTTCTTTAGAAAAGAACAGGAAAAAGAACATTTTATTATTAGAGTTTGAAATAGAAGTGAGATTTGAGAAGTTAGAAGTGACCCTTCGGCTCCGCTCAGGGCAGGTAGTGAGAAGTGAAAAGTACGCGGTAACAAGTTCACTTTAAACATTAAAACATTTTAACATTTTAACATTTCAACATTACAAACATAAGACCCATGAAAATTTATACCAAAACAGGCGATAAAGGAAAAACTTCTTTAATAGGAGGTAAAAGAGTTTCTAAATCTAATTTGCGAATTGAAGCGTACGGAACTATAGATGAATTAAATGCTTATATCGGATTTTTAAGAGATCAATCCGTCGATTTAGATACTAAAAATACGCTTTTAAACATTCAAAATAATTTATTTTCAATTGGCACTTTATTAGCTTTAGATCCTGAAAATGAGAAATTTCGTTCTAAAGAGAATCCATATTCAACCTTAAATATCACTGTTGAAGATATCTCTATATTAGAAAATGAAATGGATAATTTCAATAAAAAACTACCCGATTTAGCTCATTTTATTCTACCAGGCGGACATCCTACTGTGTCAGTTTGTCACATTTGTCGCACTATTTGCCGAAGAGCAGAACGTATTTGTGTAAATTTAAACGAGGAATCTGGTGTTTCTGAAGAAATCATCATATACTTAAATCGTTTGTCAGATTATTTCTTTGTGTTGGCACGAAAATTGACCCTTGATTTCGGAGTTTCTGAAATAAAATGGGAACCAAAAAACAAATAAGTTCTTTAACATTAAAATATTTATTTTAAATAACTTGACTATATCATTTATATTTTTATTTTTGCAGAAATTTTAACCTATTAAGATATGTATTGGACGTTAGAATTAGCATCATATTTAGCTGATGCCCCTTGGCCGGCAACAAAAGACGAATTGATAGATTACGCTATCAGAACCGGAGCTCCGCTTGAGGTTGCTGAAAATCTTCAAGAGCTTGAAGACGAAGATGAAATCTATGAATCAATTACAGAGATTTGGTCTGATTACCCTACAGATGAAGATTATCTGTGGAATGAGGATGAGTACTAAATACTGTAAATAAAAAAGAATTAAAAAAGTCTCCAATGAGGCTTTTTTTTTGTTTAAATTTGAACCTTTGAAAAACAATATATTTACTTATGAATTTATTAAATTCTGTACTGAAATTATTTCTTGGCGACAAGAAAAAAAGAGACTTAAAAGAACTGCAGCCTATTGTAGATCATGTACATACTTTTGAAAATGAAATTGCCTCATTAACCAACGATGAACTTCGTCAGAAAACCTTAGATTTTCGTCAAATAATAAAAGAAAAAAACAAAGAGATTCTTTCAAAAATAGAAGCCCTTACTGAAGAAGCTAAAACAGCCGAAGTTTCTAAAAAAGAAGAAATTTACAATGAAATTGATCGTTTAGAAAATGAAATGTACGCTCAAACTCAAAAAACCCTCAATGAGATTCAGCCCATTGCTTTTGCAGTAGTCAAAGAAACCGCCAAAAGATTTACCAACAATAAAACAATTACCGTTACCGCATCGTCTTTTGATAGAGAACTTTCTGCAAAACGTGATTTTGTTACTTTAGAAAATGATAAAGCTATCTTTAGCAACTCATGGGATGCCGCAGGGAAACCGGTTACTTGGGATATGATTCATTACGATGTTCAGTTAATTGGCGGTGCCGTTTTACATCATGGTAAAATTGCTGAAATGATGACGGGTGAAGGGAAAACGTTAGTTGCTACACTCCCATTATACTTAAACGCACTTTCTGGCAAAGGTGTTCACGTGGTTACGGTGAACGATTATTTAGCCAAACGTGATGCTGCCTGGATGGGACCCATTTTTGAATTCCATCAATTAAGAGTTGATTGTATTGATCATCATCAACCAAATTCAGCCGAAAGAAGAAATGCTTATAATGCTGATATTACTTACGGAACCAATAATGAGTTTGGTTTCGATTATTTGCGCGACAATATGTCGCATTCTCCAAATGATTTAGTGCAACGCCCGCACAACTTTGCCATTGTTGATGAGGTTGACTCTGTTTTAATTGATGATGCCAGAACGCCCTTAATTATCTCAGGTGCAACGCCTCAAGGCGATCGTCATGAATTTAATGAGCTCAAACCAAAAGTTGATAAAATTGTTCAAATTCAAAATTCCTATTTAATCAGTGTTTTAGCCGAAGCCAAAAAATTAATCGAAGAAGGAAATCATAAAGATGGAGGTATCAGATTATTAAGAGTTTACAGAGGATTGCCCAAAAATAAGGCCTTAATCAAATTTTTAAGTCAAGAAGGTATTCGTCAATTGCTTCAAAAAACAGAAGCACATTTTATGCAAGATAACTACAAAGAAATGCCATTTATTGATGCCGAATTGTACTTTGTAATTGATGAAAAAAACAATTCTATCGAATTAACCGATAAAGGGATTACTTATTTATCGAGCGGAGATCAAGATAAAAACTTTTTTGTACTACCCGATATCGGCGTAGAAATCGGACAATTAGACGCTTCTGATTTACCACCTCTTGAATTGGCTCATAAAAAAGACGAATTATACCGTGAGTTCAGCATCAAAAGTGAACGAATCCACACGCTCAATCAATTGTTAAAGGCCTATACTTTATTTGAAAAAGATGTAGAATATGTGTTGATGGAAGGCGCCGTAAAAATTGTTGATGAGCAAACCGGCCGTATCATGGAAGGGCGAAGATATTCTGATGGATTGCATCAGGCCATTGAAGCCAAAGAAAATGTGAAGATTGAAGATGCAACCCAAACTTACGCCACTATTACACTTCAAAATTATTTCAGAATGTACCGCAAATTGGCGGGAATGACCGGAACAGCGGTTACCGAAGCCGGCGAATTTTGGGAAATTTATAAATTGGATGTTGTTGAAATTCCGACCAATAGACCTTTAGCTCGTATCGATGGTGAAGATTTAGTTTACAAAACAAAACGCGAAAAATACAATGCCGTAATTGATGAAATTGCCAAATTGGTAAGTCAAGGAAGACCCGTTTTGGTGGGAACAACTTCGGTTGAAATTTCTGAATTATTGAGTCGGATGTTGAATTTACGCAAAATTCAACACAATGTATTAAATGCCAAATTGCACAAAAAAGAAGCTGATATTGTAGCCGATGCCGGAAAACCCGGAGTGGTAACCATTGCAACCAATATGGCAGGTCGCGGTACGGATATCAAACTGACTGAGGAAGTTAAAAAAGCCGGCGGTTTAGCCATTATCGGAACTGAAAGACATGATTCCCGTCGCGTTGACCGTCAGTTAAGAGGTCGTTCCGGTCGTCAGGGAGACGTTGGATCTACACAATTTTATGTTTCTTTGGAAGACAATTTAATGCGATTGTTCGGTTCTGAACGCATCGCCAAAATGATGGACAGAATGGGAATTCAGGAAGGCGAAGTAATTCAGCATTCTATGATTACCAAATCTATTGAACGTGCGCAGAAAAAAGTAGAAGAAAACAACTACGGAGTTCGCAAGCGATTGTTAGAATATGATGATGTGATGAATGCCCAACGCGAAGTTATTTACAAACGCAGAAGACACGCACTTTATGGTGAACGGCTTCAGGTTGATGTGGCCAATATGATTTATGACACTTGTGAAGCCATCATCGTTCAAAATAAAGAAATCAAAGATTTTAAAAATTTTGAGTTTGAATTAATTCTATTTTCATCACAAACGGCACCTTTTACCGAGGATGAATTTATCCATAAAACCGAAGATGAATTAATCAATCAACTTTATGCTTTTGTATATCAACATTATCAAAATCGATTAGAGAAAAATGCCATTGCTTCTTATCCGGTTATTAAAGATGTTTATGAAAAGCAGGGGCATCAATACGAACGCATCGTGGTTCCGTTTACTGATGGTATCAAAACACTTCAAGTAATTACCAATTTAAAAGAAGCATATGAAACTAAAGGTAAAGTTTTAATCAATGATTTTGAGAAAAATATTACTTTGGCCATTATTGATGAATCTTGGAAAAATCATTTACGTCAAATGGATGATTTGAAACAATCGGTTCAAAATGCTTCTTATGAACAAAAAGATCCTTTGTTGATTTATAAATTTGAATCATTTGAATTGTTCAGCAAAGCGATTGAAAAAATCAATAAAGAAGTGCTTTCCTTCTTGTTTAAAGGTGAATTGCCAAGTCAGAATGCCGACAATGTTTCTCAGGCAAGAGAGCAAAAAAGAGAAAAAGTTCAACTGACAAAAGAAGAATTTCATGAAAGCACGCAAACGCATCATACACAAGAAAAACAAGCTGTTGAAACTTTTGTAAGAACAGAACGAAAAATTGGTCGAAACGAACAAGTTACGGTTAAAAATGTATTGACCGGCGAAAATAAATCGATGAAATACAAACAAGCCATTTCGCTTTTAGAACAAGGAAAATGGATTGTTGTTGAAGATTAAAATTGATATGATAACCAACAAAAAACCGCGCTTTTAGCGCGGTTTTTTGTTATTCAAATACGGTGTTGAGCTGTATATAATCTAAAAATTCTCGTCTTACACTTTCCTCTTTAAATTTTCCGCCATATTCGGCAGTTACCGTACTGCTTTCAATATCACTGATTCCTCTTGAATTGACACACAAATGTTTGGCGTCTATCACACAGGCAACATCTGCCGTTCCGAGTGCTTCTTGAAGTGATTGCACTATTTGCATGGTTAAACGTTCTTGAACTTGTGGACGTTTTGCGTAAAAATCTACAATTCTGTTTATTTTTGACAAGCCAATTACCTTTCCGTTAGAAATGTACGCCACATGAGCGCGCCCAATGATGGGCAATAAATGATGTTCACAAGTTGAATAAACAACAATGTTTTTCTCCACCAACATTTCACCGTATTTATATGAATTTTCAAAGGTTGAAAGTTTAGGTTTTAAATTTTGATTTAGTCCGCCAAAAATTTCCTTTACAAACATTTTAGCCACTCTTTTCGGGGTTCCTTTCAAACTATCATCATTTAAATCCATTCCTAAAGTCTGAAGGATTTGATATACATTTTCTTGAATTTTCTGAATTTTTTCATCATCAGAAATATCAAAAGCATCGGCTCTTAAAGGTGTTTTTGCAGATGAAGATTGATGATCATCATCAAAATCATTTTGCGAATCGTTTATTTTTCTTTTATTTCCCTCCAACATCTTAATTAATTTGGCTTGCAAAATTACAATTTTATGATTTAAATAATTTTATTTTACCGATTATTGTTTCAAAAGTTGCAATAAAAATGGAAAATCTCCTTCTTGCTGATCTCCTGTTATCATATTTTTGACGGTAAATGTTTGGTTTTCTAATTCTTTTGAACCAATTAATACCACAAAAGGAATCTTTCGTTTATCGGCGTAATTTAATTGTTTTTTCAATTTAGTTTCCTCAGGATATAACTCTGATTTAACATTTAATGCTCTCAATTTTTTGATGGTTTTAGTGGCATATAACGCTTCTTTCTCTCCAAAATTGGCAAATAAAATTTCAGGTTTGGGCATTTCAACTTCACTGAATAAATTCAATTCTTCCAACACCAAATAAATTCTGTCTAAACCAAAAGAAACACCAATTCCGCTCATGTCTTTAAGTCCGAAAACACCTGTTAAATCATCATATCTTCCACCACCACCGATAGAGCCCATCTGAACTGTTTTAGGCGGAATTACCTCAATAATGGCTCCGGTATAATAGTTTAAACCGCGCGCTAAAGTTACATCAATTTCAAGATTTGAAGTATATAAACCAACATTTTCAAGGGTTGAAATCACAAATTCTAATTCGTTAACACCGGTTAAACCATCAACAGAATCATTTAAAATCTCTTTTAACTGATGCAATTTTTCGATGTTTGAACCCGAAAGATGAAATAACGGACTCACTTTTTCGATGGCCATTGCAGTAATTCCTTTGTCCAACATTTCTTTTTTCACGCCCTCCTCGCCTATTTTATCGAGTTTGTCTAAAGCAATCGTAAAATCTATTAATTTATCAGCAGCGCCAATTACTTCGGCAATACCCGATAAAATTTTCCGATTGTTGAGTTTTATGGTAACTTCTTTTAAATTTAATTGATGAAAAACCGCATCATACAACTGCACAAATTCTACTTCTTGCCAAAGCGATTTAGAGCCAACTACATCGGCATCGCACTGATAAAATTCTCTAAAACGCCCTTTTTGAGGACGATCAGCACGCCAGACCGGCTGAATTTGGTAGCGTTTAAACGGAAACTCAATTTCATTTTGATGTTGCACCACATAACGTGCAAATGGCACGGTTAAATCATATCGAAGCGCTTTTTCCGAGATTTGAGTTGTTAACTTATTAGTATCTTTTTGCAGTAACAATGCATCCGAAACTTTTGATAAATAATCTCCAGAATTTAAAATTTTAAAAATCAACCGATCGCCTTCTTCCCCATATTTCCCCATCAAAGTTTCTGAATTTTCAAATGATGGTGTTTCAATAGGCTGAAATCCGAAATTTTCAAAAGTAGCTTTGATTATTTGTATAATATAATTGCGTTTCGCCACTTCGGTTGGTGAAAAATCTCGAGTTCCTTTTGGAATACTTGGTTTTTGTGCCATCTTATACTAAGTATTTTTTGTTTGTTCTGATAAATATTTTTTTGCTGATTCTAAATCTGCTTCTGTATCTATTCCGATTGGTGTATGCGTTGTTAAAACCATTTTAATTTTTTTATGATTTTCTAAAAATCGGAGGTTTTCCAACTTTTCTGTAGCTTCCAATTGTGTTACCGGCATTTTTGAAATCTCTAGCAAAGCATTTTTTCTGAAAGCATAAATTCCGATATGTTTGTAATAAACTCCAAATTGTTCATCTCTTGGATACGGAATGGGCGCTCTTGAAAAATACATCGCAAAATTAGCTTTATCTACCACCACTTTTACGTTATTCGGATTGTTAATTTCTATTTTATCATTTAATTTAAACATCAGTGAAGCCACATCAACTTCATTTTTGGCATCATTTTTAAACACTTCAATCAGTTTTTCTAAGGGTTCTTTTTGGGTAAAAGGTTCATCGCCTTGAACATTGATGACGACATCAATATCTAAATCAGCAATGGCTTCTGCAATTCTATCGCTTCCCGATTCATGTGATTTTTGACTCATCAATACTTGTCCGCCTTGTCTTTGAATTTCATCAAAAATAATAGAACTATCTGTTACCACATAAACTTCGTCAAATAAATTCGTGTTTTTAACAGCATCATAAGTTCTGCTAATCACTGTTTTTCCTCCTAAATCTTTCATCAATTTTCCCGGAAAACGAATGGCTTCCAATCGAGCCGGAATCATGGCAATTACTTTCATTGATGTTTTTCTTTATTGATTCTTTTCATACGATTGATGGTGGCATTCAGTTCAAATCCCAACAGCAAAATAATGGAATTTAACCAGACAAAAATCATCAGTATTAATAAAGTTCCGATGGAACCGTATAATTCATTGTAGCTCGCAAATTTTTCGACATAAATTCCGAAGAAATAAAAAGTAACAATTGATAAAACCGTTGTTAAAATGACTCCCGGTGATAAAAATTTTAAGTATTTACCTTGTATGGTTCCGAAGTAAAATAAAAATCCGACAGAAATCAAAACGGTAATAACAAAAAAGAGCTGTCTTCCTTTTTCTATCCAAAACACATCATCATCTAACCAACCACTGCTTTTTAAATGCTCTATTCCTATTTGAAAATAAACAGTGAAGGCAACAATCACCAGTAACAATAGTGCAATAATCACAGAAATTCCAAGTGCTACAACGTATTGTTTAATAACATTTCTTGATTTTTCTATATGGAAAGAAATTTCAAATCCGCCAAAAATAGCATTCACTCCGTTTGCCATCAAAAAAATGGACGCAATAAATCCGAAAGAAAGCAATCCGCCGTATTTATTTTTGATAATATCTTCAATAACCAATTGAACTGCATCAACCGTTTTTGGGGGCAATAATTGTTCAATCATAAATAAAAAATCTGCTTGAAATCCTTCGATTGGAACGTACGGAATCAGTGTTAAAAGGAAAAGTAAAAAGGGAAATAACGCCATAAAAAAACTAAATGCAATAGAACCTGCTCTTGAAGTCAGTGCGCCTCGTAAAATTCCTATGATATACATTTCCAACAAATCGTATAGTGTCAGTCCTTCTAAACCCGGAATTTTAACCCTTTGGATCAATCTTACAATTTCTCGTAAAATGGGTATTTTCTCTAATTTATTTTCGATGGGTTTAGTCATAATCAAAAGTAGCTTTTAAACTTAAATCCATATTAGAAACTGAGTGTGTTAAGGCGCCGGAAGAAATATAATTTACGCCGCATTCGGCATAATCTCTAATGTTAGTTTCATCAATTCCGCCGGATGATTCCGTTAAACATTGATTGCCAATCAATTCAACTGCTTTTTCGGTATCATCAATAGAAAAATTATCGATTAAAATTCGGTAAACTCCTCCAGCATTTAAAATTTCTTTTATTTCGACTAGACTTCTTGCCTCAACAATAATTTTTAAATCTAGTTGATTTTCTCTCAGAAATTCTTTAGTTTTTTGGATTGCTTTGGTAATTCCACCAGAAAAATCAATATGATTATCTTTGAGCATGATCATATCATACAAGCCAAACCGATGATTTTCTCCCCCTCCAATTTTAACTGCCCATTTCTCAATAGCTCTAATTCCGGGAGTCGTTTTACGGGTGTCTAAAATTTGAGTTAATGTTCCTTTTAACAAATTAACAAAATGATGGGTTTTGGTGGCAATAGCGCTCATGCGTTGCATCGAATTCAGCACCAAACGTTCTGATTTTAAGATTGATTGTGCTTTTCCTTCTACTATAAAAACGATATCTCCTTTTTGAACTGTTTTGCCATCGTTTATAAAAGTTTCAATTTTTAAATCAGCATCTACATAATTAAATATCATTTTAGCAAAGTCAACTCCGGCAATAATTCCGTTTTCTTTTACTAAAAGCTTCGCTTTTCCAACAGATTGAGCAGGAATACAAGCTAAAGAACTGTAATCACCAGAGCCGATATCTTCTCTTATCGCATTGGAAATGATGATTTTTAATTCATTTTCAAATTGTTGTGATGTAATCATTCGATATTTATATAGGTAAACAAAAATAACTTTTTTAGTTGAAGTTTTTTGAACTTTAAATATTTTTATCTTTACCGGATGAAAATAAAACTTTTAGCCATTGGTAAAACAGATCAACCAGAGTTGAATGAGTTGATTGACAGTTATCAAAAGCGACTAAAGCATTACATCTCGTTTGAAATTGAAATAATTCCTGATGTAAAAAATTCTAAAAGCTTCAATCAATCTCAACTAAAAGAAAAAGAAGGACAATTAATCCTTTCAAAAATTCAAGGTGGCGATGTCTTGGTTTTGTTGGATGAAAAAGGACAACAGTTCCGATCAATTGAATTTTCTGAATATTTACAAAAAAAAATGAATGCAGCTGCGAAGCAATTAGTTTTTGTAATTGGCGGCGCATACGGTTTTTCTGAGGATGTTTACAAAATCGCTCAAGAAAAAATATCCTTGTCTAAAATGACTTTTTCGCATCAAATGATTCGATTATTTTTGGCCGAACAGCTTTATCGTTCATTCACTATTTTAAAAAATGAACCATACCATCATGAATAAAATTCAATTGGTTTTTGCTACTAATAATTTAAATAAACTTAAAGAAGTTAAAGATCTATTACCTGATTTTATTGAACTGAAATCTTTATCTGATATTAATTGTTTTGTTGAAATTCCCGAAACGGCCACCACTCTAGAGGAAAATGCCATTCTAAAAGCGAATTTTGTTACACAACAATTTCAGATGAATTGCTTTGCTGATGATACCGGTTTAGAAGTGGAAAGTTTGAATGGAGCTCCCGGTGTATATTCTGCACGATATGCCGGAGAAGAAGCAAATCCGTTTAACAATATCGAAAAATTATTGTTTAATTTAAAGGATAAATCTAATAGAAAAGCACAATTTAGAACTGTAATTGCTCTAAATTTATCGGGCAAACAATATCTTTTTGAAGGTGTTTGCAAAGGAAAAATCATCGAAGAAGAACGAGGAAATGAGGGTTTTGGTTACGACCCGATTTTTATTCCTGATGGATACTCTAAAACTTTTGCAGAAATGAATTTAGAAGAAAAAGGAAAAATCAGTCACAGAGGAAAAGCAATTCAACAACTTGTCCAATTTTTAAACAGTTTATAAAACTTGAATTCAAACAATACATATCAAATACCCTTTGTCTCGTTACTCCTATTGTTCATCATCGTTTTAATGATGAATTTAAGTTTTGGTTCTGTAGACATTCCTATACAGGATATTTTTGATATTCTTTTCAATAAAACATCATCCAATGAAAATTGGCAAATTATTATAACCGAATTCCGAATTCCGAAAGCAATTACTGCCATTTTTGGAGGTTCTGCTCTAGCTGTAAGCGGATTGTTAATGCAAACTTTATTCAGAAATCCGCTGGCCGATCCATACATTTTAGGAATCAGTTCAGGAGCCAGCTTAGGAATTGCTATTTTAATTTTATTAGTTTCTATAGGTGGATTTTCCACAATATTTCTATCTAATTGGTCTTTTATAATAGCTGCCGCTATCGGCGCTTCTTTAATTATGCTGGTAGTTTTAACTATGGCCGGTAAAATTAAAAACACCATGTCCATTTTAATCATCGGATTGATGTTTGGAAGTTTTGCGGCGGCTATCATTGGCATTATGGCTTATTTTAGTACGGCAAATCAGTTACAACAATATATTGCTTGGGGTTTCGGAAATTTAGGAAATCATTCAACTCAGGAATTATGGATTTATTTTGGCTTTTACATCATCGGAATTATACCTTTATTATTTTTGATAAAACCTTTAAACAGCTTGTTATTAGGTGAAAATTATGCACAGAGTTTGGGTGTAAATATCAAAAAAGTTCGATTGAGCATCTTAGTAGTTACAAGTTTATTAACCGGTTTGGTAACCGCATTTTCGGGACCAATCGCTTTTGTGGGTTTGGCAGTTCCTCACTTAACAAAATTAATTTTTAACACTTCCAATCATTTTATTTTGATTCCGGCCGTTTTATTAAACGGAGCTATTTTAATGTTAATAAGTGATACTATTGCACAATTACCCAATTCAGAATTTACCTTGCCCATCAATGCAATAACTACTTTATTTGGAGCTCCGATTGTAATTTGGCTGATTGTCAGAAAACGTAAAATAAATTATTAATGACTGAAAATCAAAAAAATATAATTCTTGAAGTTCGTGATTTATCAATCGGATATGCTGATAAAAAGAAGAAAGTCATTGTTAAAAATCAACTTAATTTTAAGGCAAATCAAGGTGAATTTATCTGTTTATTAGGAAAAAACGGAGTGGGAAAATCGACACTTTTAAAAACATTATCTAAAGTAATTCCAAAATTAGCCGGAAATATCCTCATCAACAAAAATGAGATTAATAAAATTAATTCAAAATTATTTTCTAAAATATTAAGTGTTGTTTTAACAGAGCGGTTGCCGGAAAGTAATCTGACAGTTTTTGAATTAGTAGCACTCGGTCGGCAACCACATACCAATTGGGTTGACAACTTATCTGTCGAAGATCTGAACATGGTCAATAATGCACTGGAACTCACTAATACTGTTCATTTAAAAGATAAAAACATTTTTGAATTAAGCGACGGACAATTACAAAAAGTATTAATATCCAGAGCATTAGCTCAAGACACCCCTATAATCATTTTTGATGAACCTACAGCACATTTAGATATTCATCATAAAATTGAAACTTTCTTATTGCTTAAAAAACTCTCAAAAGAAGCACAAAAAACCATCATTATTTCTACCCATGAAATTCATTGGGCTATTGAACTGGCTGATACCATTTGGTTGATGACAGCAAATAATTGTTATTTCGATTCACCCGAAAATCTTAAAAATCAGGAACGTTTTCAAGAATTATTTGATTCTCTCTTGGTAACTTTTGATGCTCAATCAAATCAATTTAAAATATCTGTACCTTAAATTATTTGCTATATTTGGATGTTTTAAAAATCAGAAAAATGAAAAAAATATTTATCCTGTTATTATTTTCTTTTAGTTTAATTTCTTTTCAATTTGCAAATGCTCAATTAAAAATAACCGAAACTAAATCTGTCAATCAGTTTCAAGATGAAAATAATTTAAATTCAACAACTGAGATTGCTGCTGCTTTTGCGACAACTATTACTTCAACTGATTTAAAAAAACATCTTTACATTATAGCTTCTGATGAATTTGAAGGCAGAAAAGTAGGGGAAGCCGGACAGAAAAAAGCGGCTAAATATTTGGTTGATTATTACAAATCAATGAATATTTCATCGCCCAACGGATTGAATTATCTGCAAAATATTCCTGTTGATTATTTTAAAGGACGTTCAAAAAATGACTCCGAAAATGTTTTAGCTTTTATCAAAGGAACTGAAAAACCTGATGAAATAATCGTAATTTCTGCTCATTATGATCATGTTGGAATAAAGGATAATGAAATTTATAATGGCGCTGATGATGATGGTTCTGGAACTGTTGCCGTTTTAGAAATTGCGGAAGCCTTTAAAAAAGCCAGTGAAAATGGAAATGGACCTAAGCGTTCTATTTTATTTCTCAATCTTACCGGTGAAGAAGTCGGATTGATGGGGGCTAAATATTATGCTGAAAATCCGGTTTTTTCATTACAAAATACGGTTGCCAATTTAAATATTGATATGATTGGAAGAGTTGATGCAAAATACGCTGATAATCCCAATTATATTTACATTATTGGAGCTGATAAGTTAAGTTCGGAATTACATCAAATCTCAGAAAAAGTAAATGCCAAATACACCAATTTGGTTTTTGATTACACTTATAACGATGAGAATGAACCAAATCGTTTTTATTATCGATCAGATCATTATCAGTTTGCAAAAAACAACATTCCTATCATTTTTTATTTCAACGGAGTTCATGAAGATTATCACAAACCAACTGATACTCCCGATAAAATTAATTACGAATTGCTGGCTAAAAGAGCTCAATTAGTATTTTATACGGCTTGGGAATTAGCCAACAGACCCGAAAGAATTAAAGTTGATGTGAAGAAAAACTAGTTTAATGTAACATTTTATAAACTAACTCTTTTAAAACATCACCTTCAGCAAGTGAATTGGCTCCTACTCCTTTGCTTTTTAAATCAGCTTCGCGTAAAAGCGCAATACATTCTGACACCTTTTTCATCGGATAATTTCTAGCTGCAGTTTGATATTCTGGAACAAAATATGGGTTGATTTTTAACACTTTGGCAACCACTTGTGAATTTTTATCCGACAAACCATGATACAACAACATTTGCGTAAAAAATCCATTTAAAACACCAATAGTCATATTTAGCGGATTCGATTTTGTGTTGTGAGCAAAGTGTATAATAATCTGATTGGCCTTATAAACATTGCGTTCTCCAATTGCTTTTTTAAGCTCAAAATTGTTGTAATCTTTACTGATGCCTATATTTTTTTCAATAATTTCGGGTGTTATAGTACTTCCGACCGGAAGAATAATCATTAATTTATTTAGTTCGTTGTTGATTTTACCCAAATCAGTTCCTAAAAACTCAACCAACATATTAGAAGCTTTCGGATCAATATGATATTTTTTATTTGATAATTCTCTTCTTATCCAATCTGCTACTTTATTTTCATACAGCTTTTCACTAACAAAAAGCTCTCCATTTTTAATGATATTTTTGGCTAAAGCTTTCCGCTTATCAATTGTTTTATATTTATAACAAAAAACCAAAACTGTTGTTGGTGTTGGATTAGCAGCGTAATATTCTAATTTATCAATTGTTCTAGATAATTCTTGTGCTTCTTTTACGATAACAACTTGTCGCTCAGCCATCATCGGATATCGCTTTGCATTGGAAATTATTTCATCAATGGTAACATCTCGCCCATATAAAACCATTTGATTAAATCCCTTATCTTCTTCTGACAGAAGATTTTCTTCTATATAATTAGAAAGTTGATCAATAAAAAATGGTTCATCACCCATCAAAAAATAAATAGGTTTCACTTGATTATTTTTTATTTCGGTAATAATTTGTGAGAAATCTGCCATATAATCAGAAAAATTATCATTTTTGTGTCATGCAAGAATTGAACTTACCAAACTATCAATTTCGAATCAAAAGTAACGAAAATAAGTTGTTCATTTTTGATTTTATCAGAAAAAAAGAGGTGGTTTTAACTCCGGAAGAATGGGTTCGGCAACATTTTTTGATGTATTTGGTTACAGAAAAAAAATATCCGGCATCTCTTATCGCTGTTGAAAAAAAATTGACACTCAACACCTTGACTAAAAGAACAGATATTGTGGTTTATAACAAAAATGCAAAACCTGAAATTATAGTAGAATGTAAAGCGCCTAATGTACCTATTTCACAAGAAGTTTTTGACCAAATTGCACGATATAATCTAAAATTAGAAGCTCGTTTTTTAGTCGTAACCAACGGTTTACAACATTTTTATTGTCAGATTGATACTGAAAATGAAACATATTTCTTTTTAGAAGACATTCCTAATTGGACTAATTAAGTAAGTTTGTATAAAATTATTTTAGATGATTAAAATTGCTGTTGTAATATTGAATTGGAATGGAAAAGATTTATTAGAAAAATTTTTACCAAGTGTTATCCGATTTAGCAATCCTGAAATTACTGATATTTATGTGGCTGATAATGCATCAACAGATGATTCTGTCCTTTTTATTCAACATCATTTTACAACAATAAAAATTATTCAGAATAGTGAAAATGGCGGTTATGCAAAAGGTTATAACGATGCTTTAAAACATATTAAAGCTGATTTTTTTGCTTTGGTCAATTCTGATATTGAAGTTACCCCCAATTGGTTGGAACCTATTATTGAACATTTTGAACATCATCAAAATACAGCCATCATTCAGCCTAAAATATTAGATTATAAAAACCGGGAATATTTTGAATATGCCGGAGCTGCCGGCGGATTTATTGATGAATTTGGATATCCTTTTTGCAGAGGGCGTATTTTTGATACGGTTGAAAAAGACACATCACGATATGATTATCTTGAAGATATTTTTTGGGCTTCCGGTGCCTGTTTCTTTGTGCGTTCGGAAGTATTTAAAAAACTAAATGGATTTGACGAATCGTATTTTGCACATCAAGAAGAAATTGATTTTTGCTGGCGTGCCAAAAACTTTGGTTATGATATAAAATATATTCCAAATTCAGTTGTTTATCATGTTGGTGGGGCAACTTTAAGTGTCTACAATCCGAAGAAAACATTTTTAAATTTCAGAAATAGTTTAATAACATTACTAAAAAATTTGCCACCCAATAAGGTAATTGGAATTATTTTTTCACGATTAATTTTAGATGGAATTGCAGGAATTAAATTCTTATTTGAGTTACAGCCAAAACATACTTTTGCCATTATTAAAGCGCATTTTTCGTTTTATAAAAATGTTATGAAAAATTGGCGAAAAAGAAAAGATACTCCAAATAAAATAATCAATTATTACCACACTAAAAGTATAGTTTATCAATATTATATTAAAAAAAAGAAAGTTTTTACGGCAATTATTCCTGAACAATTTTAAACAAATCTAACGATCCTTTTCCTTCTCTGACAATCTCAGGTGGATCTACCGATAAATCGATTACTGAAGATGCCTGATTATCTCCAAATCCTCCATCAATCATTAAATCAACTCTATTTTGCCAGTTTTCAAAAATTAATTCAGGATCTGTAGTATATTCCAGCACTTCATCTTCATCATAAATGGAGGTTGAAATTAAAGGATTTCCAAGTGCTTTGGCCAATTCTCTCGCAATATTATTAGAAGGAACTCTAATTCCGACTGTTTTTTTCTTTTTAAAAATACTCGGAATATTATTGTTGGCAGGAAGTATGAATGTATAAGCTCCAGGAAGTGAGGCTTTTAAAATTTTATATGTTGGCGTATCAATTTGTTTAACATATTCTGATAAATTACTTAAATCATGACAAACAAAAGAAAAATCTGCTTTTTCAACTTTTACACCTTTTAGATGAGCTAATTTTTCAATGGCTTTTGAGTTCATAATATCACAACCCAACCCATAAACGGTATCAGTTGGATAAATAATAATCCCTCCATTTTTTAGAATTCTAATTGCTTTGGCAATTTCTTTCTGATTGGGATTTTCTTCGTAAATTCTTAAATAAGTTGCCATAAAACCTCCAATTTGAGTAAGTTTCTCAAATTTACGATTTTTTTTATCAAAATAGAAGTTTAAAAAAGGGTGAATCGGCTATTTTTCTATCAACCTAAATCCTTCTCCGTGAATATTCAATATTTCAACATTTGGATCTTCTCTAAGGTATTTTCTCAATTTTGCAATGTAAACATCCATACTTCTGGAGGTAAAATAATTGTCATCGCGCCAAATTTTAGACAAAGCTAATTCTCTTGGCATTAAATCATTTTTATACAAAATTAACAACTTAAGAAGCTTACTCTCTTTAGGTGATAATTTAATAGAACTCTGATTTTCAATATTTAAAAATCGGAGTTTTGAATTAAAATGAAATTTTCCGATGATAAATTCAAATTGTTCAGCATCAATATCAATAGCTGATTTCTCCACTTCTTTTCTCTGTAAAATTGCTTTTATTTTATACAGCAACACCTCAGAATCAAAAGGTTTCGTTAAATAATCATCCGCTCCGGCCTGATATCCTCTTAACACATCTTCTTTCATCGCTTTAGCAGTGAGAAAAATAATTGGAATTTCTTGATTGCTTGAACGGATATCTTTTGCTAATGAAAACCCATCTTTTCTAGGCATCATAACATCTAAAATACAAAAATCAAAATCTCCATTTTTAAACATAATTAAACCCTCAATTCCATCTTTTGCCAAGGCAACATTATAATCATTGAGCGATAAATAATCTTTTAATACTGTCCCAAAATTAGGATCATCTTCAACTAATAAAATTCTGTTTTTTTCCATAATTTCTATTTTTATAATAATGGTAATTTTACAATAAACGTACTCCCTTTATCTTTTTCACTTTCAACATCAACTTTGCCTTGATGGAGTTCAATCATTTTTTTCACATAGGATAATCCCAGTCCATGACCTTTGATATCATGAATATTTCCTTTTTGCTCTCTATAAAACTTATCAAAAATGTGTTTTTGAACATTTTTAGACATTCCCATTCCTTTATCAGCAATTTTAATAACTAAATATTTAGATTCATTTTCTGTATAAACGTCAACCTTCGGACTGTCAATTGAATATTTAATAGCATTGTCTAACATATTCATAAAAACATTGATTAAATGAAAATAATCACCTTTTATAATTGATTTTTTAGCTGAAAAATGAGTTTTAACATACCCTTGTCTATCATCAACTACTAAATGTAAATGAGTAATTGCTTCTTCTATAACATCATGAATATCAACTTCTTCAAGAGTCAGGCTCAACTGATTTTTTTCTAATTTTGATATTCTCAATACATTTTCAACTTGGGTATTCATCCGTCTATTTTCTTCTCTAATCATACTGATATAGCGATTTACTTTTTCGCTATCATGGATGATTTTCGGATTTTTTATAGCATCTAAAGCCAAATTGATGGTGGCAATAGGCGTTTTAAATTCATGGGTCATATTATTGATGAAATCTGTTTTGATTTCTGATATTTTCTTTTGCTCTAATAATTGGTACAGTGCCAATCCGAATGCCATCATGATGATGAAAATAAAGAAAATGGATAACAATAATATTTGCGAAATGGTTGATAACAGATAACTTCTTTCTTCAGGAAAATCAACATAGAGTTGATATCTGCTCATCCCTTCATCAAATACAAATAGCGGAATCATATATTCTTTTCCTTTGGTGATTGCAAAATAATCGCTTTTGATTTTGGTAGCTAAACCGTTGCTGTAAACGCCGTAAATGAAATTTGTGGTGATACCTCTTGCTTGAAATTCGTTTTGTAGATTGAGTTGTATTTCACGGTTTGAAACTCTTTTATATAGCGGAACTCTATCCAACAAAGTTTTAAAAGCATCTTCAAACTCGGCTTTTTCAGCACCTCTTAAACGTTGAATTCTTACGAGACGTTCTTCTGGCGGAAGTTGATTAGCCAGCATTTCTTTATTATTTACCTGATCTCTTACTATTCTGAAATCTTTTTTGCTGAATATTTTTTTGATTAAAATAGAATCTTGCTCAAAAAAATCGATCGGCACTTTATAATTTTCTTCTAAAATAGTTTGGGCGTAGGTAAATGTTTCTTTTCTTACGGTATCAACTTGTTGATATAAAAATCTTTTGATATCGGTTGTTGTGAGGTTTTTTTTCTCGACAATAAGTTTGGAATAAGTTTCTGATATCTCGTTGAGTTCTCTTTGTTGGATGTTATCGGCTACTTTGGCCAGCGCAAATTTTACATCATTTGAAAATTGTTTTTCGCGCACATCGATAAAATTGCGAATCCAGAAAAACTGAACTGAGATAATTCCCACAAGGGCAATTGTCATCAATAAAACTATCCAAATAAAATTTCTTTTACTCATTGGACAAATTTATAAAATTTGAATATTAAATTTAAAATATTATTGTGATTATGTTAAAAAAAGAGAATATTAACAAATAATTAAGAGAAGTAAATCTAAATATTATTGATTTCAATAAATTTTAACAATTTCTCATGGATTTCTAATACCTTTTTTTGAGTTTCTTTAAGGTTGCTATTTTCAATAATAAAATGAGATTTCTTAATTTTTTGTTCGTCAGACCATTGATTATTAACTCTACTTAAAATTTGAGCTCTATTAAGACCATCGCGTTGTTGAACTCTTTTGATTCTATCTTCAAGCGGAGCCGTAATGGTGATAATATAATCACACAAATTATCAAATCCATTTTCAAAAAGAATTGCATTTTCAAAAATTATATAGTTACTATTTTGTAAAGCTTTAAATTGCTGAAAATGGGCTCTTACTTTTGGATGAACAATTTGGTTAATTTTTTTTAATTTTTCAGCATCAGAAAAAACTATTTCTGCTAAATATGAAGTATTTAAAACTCCGTTTTTAAATGCCAATTCTCCAAAATTTGCTATAAGTTCATATTTTAATATTCCCAAAGTTTGCATCAATTTTTTGGCTTCAACATCAGCAATATAAACGGGAATATCCAACTCTTGAAACATTTTCATAACGGTAGTTTTTCCACTGCCAATTCCGCCGGTTAATCCTATTACTTTCATTTATTTTAATGTTTAAATGTATAATATCTACTGCTACTGCTTACCGCTTACTATGCTACTGCTTACTGCTACTGTTTACTGCCTAATTATATAATCAATTTTTAATGGTTCAATATGATAATTGTTCACCGATTTTGGCTTTTCTATAACTTTTGGAATTAAATAGGTGAGTTTATTTTGAGTTGTATTTTTAAAATCACAAACAACTACAAAGCTATCTTCATTAATTTTAGCAATCTCCGATAATTCAACTTGAAACACTAATTTCACTTTAGTTGGGAAAGTTTCAATTTTCAAACCATTAAAATTATTGATGATTTTAAAGGGAACTAAAAAAGAAAGTTCCGTAAACTTCTCAACATCAGCCGAAACGTTTATTTTGGATTCTGACATTGACACTCCTTTTAATTCATTTGTAATTTTTAAATCGATATCTTCCTCAAAACCTGCATATATCTTATTCAATATCAGTGGTTTTGTTTCTATTTTATCAATTTTTGCAATTTTATCTTCTGGTCCGGAAATTACTATAGAATCCGGAAATAATTTAATTGATTCTTTTATTTTATAGCCCTTTTCAAATGTGATCGAACTTTTTAATTGAACCGGAAATTTTTTTGAAACCATTTTTCCCATTTCAATATATACTGATTTATCTATGATTTCAACAATTTCAGTATCTGATGATAATTGTTGTTGAAAATCACTTATCAATTTATTGGTTTCAATTTTATAGGTAGTGCCATCAATAAAAGTCGCAAAACTTGCATTTACAGCTAATTTTTTTGACATTATTTTATAACCAATAAGATTAAATCCGGTTGCTTTTACATAGAACCTAATAACATCTTCAGGCTGTTTTAACAATATCTTATTAGAAGGAATATTATCTGCAACAACTTTAAAATGTAATGTGATTTTATATTCTTTTGATAATTTATTGAGTAACAATGACCCGGTAGAAACCATTAAAAAGAATAGAAAAACACGGATTTTATTATTTGAATATATCTTTTGAAGTGTTATTTTCATTACTTAATTTTAATTTTTTATACAAATTAAAGGTACAAAAAAAGTGAGCTGTTGCTCACTTGATAAATGTTTAATTTAAATTTCTTAATTCTTCTCAGAAGTTGACGCATATTTTTTGCTCAACTCCATGGAAATAGCAGATTGTTCAAATTTAATTCTACCGGCGCCAGTTTCTAGAATTACGGTATTTTCACCTTCCACTATATCAACTATTTTACCATGCATTCCGCTTGAAGTCACCACCTTAGAGCCACGGGTTAAAGAACTTTGAAAAAGTTTTTCTTGTTTTTGACGTTTCATTTGAGGTCTAATCATAAAAAAATAGATTACCGCAAACATTAAAATAAAAGGAAGAAATGCTGTGATTCCTCCTGAAGCTTGTAAAAAAATTGTTAGAAATTTCATCGATTGTTTTTTTAAATTTAAAATTATTTTGTTTTTGGAGTTACAAAAGTTTTGATTGATACCACTTCTCTTCCGTTTTCAGTATTGGTAACTAATGTAATTGTTTTTTGTTGTTTATTTGGTTTTCCATTAGAATCAAAAGCTACTTTTAAAATTCCTTTTTCTTTTGGTTTAATTGGGTCTTTTGGCCATTGCGGAATAGTACATCCACAAGTTGCAAATGCATCGGTTATTACTAAATCACTCGTTCCCGTGTTTTTAATTTCAAAAGTAGTTTCAACTACATCACCTTCATTAATCACTCCAAAATCGTGTTCTGTTTTATCAAAACTTATAATTGCCATGCCATGGGCAAATTGTGAGTCTCTAACTTTAGCGTTTTCTAAATTATTCTCATCAATTTTTGAGGTAGCATTGTCTTTACATCCCACAATTGCCATCATCAAAATAATACTAAAAAATATAGATTTAATTTTCATATGTAGTTAATTTATTTTTTGTAAAAATATAAAATTATAACAATCCTCTGCCAACTTTTACCATTCTTTTAAACTGAAAAAAATCTTTTTGAATTTTATCTAAAACGCCATTGATAAAAATACTACTCTTATCTGTTGAATAATCTTTAGCTATTTCCAAATATTCATTGATGGTTACTTTGGCAGGAATAGATGAAAATTTTAAAAACTCACAAATAGCCATTTTGATAAGAATCATATCTATATCTGCAATACGATCCATTTCCCAATTCGGAGTTTTATCAATAATTTCTTTTTCAAAATCAGTATGATTTAACATCACTTTTTCAAACAATTCTTTGCCAAATTTATAATCATCTTCATCTTTAAACAACTTATCCAGACTAAAAATATCTCCTTCTTTCAGCGTTTTTAACTGTTTATAAATCCAAGTGTTTACATACGGCATATCATCTGCCCAACCGATGTTGTTGTCTTCGAAATAATCAGATAACTTTTCATTTGGAGCAATAATATTTTTGAAAATATTAATTACAAATAATTGATCATCAGCAAAAGAAAGCTCTTTTGAATTGATATATTTTTGATAAATGATGCTTTTAAAAATCTCATCCCAAATAATTTGCACATATTCACCGTCTAAATTCCAATTAGTTAGCTTATAATCTTCTATATGCTTTTTTAGCGTAATGCTATTTTTAAGCATTAACAATACTTGGTTATTGATGAATTTTTTATTGGGATTTAAATCTTCGGCGGTGGCCAAATATTTCTTTTTTGATTTTTCTTGAAGTGTTTTTGAATGTTTTTGAACTTCAACCAACAACTGTAAATTAAGAATATAAAGCTCATGCAATTTAACAATACTGGAATTTAAAAACTCCTTTTCTTTTACAAGATTATCACTACCCGAATGCAACATCGCATAAACCGATTGCATTACTTTAACTCTTATTTGTCTTCTATTAATCATTTAAAGAACGTTATATTGGAAAAAAAGCGAATGATATTTAGTTCAATCGTTCTGCAAAAATACAATTTTTATTAAGTTATTTTAGGTTTTCTTTTCTTCTGTTGTCAATTCTTTTTAAGGCGATATTTAAGGCAGCTTGATGGGTTGTGATTCCCTCTTTATCAGATAATTTGAAAATTTCTAAAGTTGTATTGTAAATATTTTCTGTTCTTTTCATCGATTCTGCTCTATCATAACCGGCAACTTCTGCGTTAACGTTGATAATTCCGCCGGCATTAATCAAAAAATCGGGAGCGTAAATAATGCCTTTTTCTTTTAAAAGTTTACCATGTTTATCTTCATCCGCCAATTGATTGTTAGCTCCACCCGCAATAATACCTGCTTTTAATTTGTCAATAGATTGGTCATTAATGATCGCGCCCAGTGCACAAGGCGCATAAATATCAACATCTTGACTAAACACATCTAATCCTTTATAAATTGTTGCACCATACTTATGGCTAACTTCTTTTAATTTTTCTTCATAAATATCTGTGATAAAAACTTGAGCTCCGGCTTCTGTTAGATATTTAACTAAAGTTTCGCCGACATTTCCTACACCTTGTACCCAAACTTTTTTTCCTTCTAAATGATCACTTCCAAATTTATAATTACAACTTGCTTTGATACCCATAAAAACTCCATAAGCTGTCACAGGCGAAGGATTTCCTGATCCTCCCAAACTTTCAGAAATTCCGGAAACATAAGGAGTTACTTGTCTCATAATATCCATATCGCGGGTTTCCATTCCTATATCTTCTGCTGTAATGTATTTACCACTTAATGAGTGAACAAATTCTGCAAAACGTTTCATTAGAACGTCATTCTTCTGTTTTTTGGCATCACCAATAATGACCGCCTTACCACCACCTAAATCCAATCCGGCAACAGCAGATTTAAATGTCATTCCTCGTGATAATCGTAAAACATCATATAATGCCTCCCATTCATTTTGATAATTCCACATTCTTGTACCACCTAATGCAGGACCTAAAACTGTATTATGAATACCGATAATTGCTTTTAAACCTGTATCTTCGTCGTTGCAAAAAACAATTTGTTCGTGATTATCAAAAGAAAAATGATTAAAAACCGGTCCCATTTTTCTAATTTGTTCAGAGGTAAAAATTTCAGCATTCATATGTTGTAATTTTAGGAGGATGAAAATTTATTTACAGTAAATAATTCCGGCTAAATTAAAATTTTAATAGTTATTACAAACATTGTTTTTTGTATAATTGAAATCTTAAAATACAAATTACAATAAATGAGTGCATTAAAATACTTAAATAAATATTTATATAAATATAGATACCGATTAATTGCGGGTATTTTTATTACTGTTATTTCAAGAATATTTTCATTGGTAACTCCCAGATTAGTGGGAGATTCTTTGTCTGTTGTTGAAAATTACAT
Source organism: Flavobacteriaceae bacterium (assembly GCA_030683815.1). GTDB lineage: Bacteria > Bacteroidota > Bacteroidia > Flavobacteriales > Flavobacteriaceae > JAGXRT01. Next base: position 126,911 of record JAUXPJ010000005.1, on the reverse strand, counting down.
CAAACAAAATAGCGGAGACCTCAATGAAGTCAAACATCAATTATTAATAAATATTCTATTGATTGTCGGTGCTACTTTAATTGCCGGTGTTTTTACTTTTTATATGAGACAGCTAATTATAGTAATGTCAAGATTGATTGAATTTGATTTAAAAAATGAAATTTTTAAGCAATATGAAAGACTTACATTAAATTTCTATAAAAAGAACAGAACAGGTGATTTAATGAATCGGATAAGTGAAGATGTAGGAAAAGTCAGGATGTATTTTGGCCCCGCAATTATGTACACCATCAACATGATAACGCTATTTGTTATCGTCATTGCCAATATGCTAAGAATTGATGCTTCATTAACGTTATATACACTTTTACCTTTACCTGTTTTATCAATTGCTATATACATATTAAGTAGAATCATCAACCAAAAAAGTACTATTGTTCAGCAATATTTATCAAAACTGACTACTTTCAGTCAAGAGACATTTTCTGGAATTGGCGTGATAAAATCATACGGAATTGAACCACAAACTTTTAATGAATTCAAAGATTTAGCCAACGAAAGCAAACAAAAAAACATCGATTTATATAAAGTCCAAGCGCTGTTTTTCCCAATGATGATTTTGCTTATTGGTGTAAGTAATTTGTTGGTAATTTATGTAGGCGGAATGCGCTACATCAATGGGCAAATTGAAACTATTGGTGTAATTGCCGAGTTTATCATCTATATTAATATGCTTACTTGGCCGGTTGCAGTTGTTGGTTGGGTAACTTCCATTATTCAAGAAGCCGAAGCATCTCAAAAAAGGATTAATGAATTTTTACAAATTGAACCTGAAATTGTCAACACTCAAAAAAACAAGCGAGAAATAAAAGGAAAAATTGAATTCAGCAATGTAAGTTTTACCTATGATGACACCCATATTACAGCGCTGAAAAACGTTTCTTTTATTGTTGAATCTGGAAAAACCTTAGCCATTCTGGGAAAAACCGGCTCGGGAAAATCTACTATTGCACAATTAATTGCGCGTTTATACGATGTTCAAGACGGAATTATTTTAGTGGATGATGTCCCAATAAAAAACCATCATTTAAATTCTTTAAGAGAACAAATTGGTTTTGTACCGCAAGATTCTTTTCTTTTTTCTGAAACCATTTCTAACAATATCAAATTTGGTGCAGAAAATGCAACTGATGATGAAATTCAAAATGCCGCAAAATTAGCTGATGTTCACCAAAATATTGTTGAATTTAAAAATGGGTATAATACAATCTTAGGTGAAAGAGGAATTACGCTTTCTGGTGGTCAGAAACAAAGAGTTTCAATGGCAAGAGCCTTAATTAAAAATCCGACTATCTTAATTTTAGATGATTGTCTATCAGCTGTAGATACAGAAACCGAAGAACAAATCTTACAAAATCTGGGGAAATTTTCACAAGGCAGAACAACTTTGATTATCAGCCACCGAGTTTCATCTACTAAAAATGCCGATAAAATTATTGTTTTAGATAAAGGCGAAATAATTCAGGAAGGAACTCATGATGAGTTACTTACCGTAAATGGTTTTTATAAAGATTTGTATGATGAGCAATTGATGGGAAACTAATCATTTTTAATCATTCTAAATTAATTTAATTTTATAAAACATTGTTGTAAAAGCAATTTATTTTGTTAGATTTGTGACACACTTAAACTAGTTTGTTAATTAAAAGAGCGATATTATGGGTGAACATGAAAATTTAGAACAAGAAGAAATTTTCTCACAAATACTGAGAGCAGGAAGAAGAACGTATTTTTTTGATGTTAGATCTACCAAAGCAGATGATTATTATTTAACTATTACAGAAAGTAAAAAATTTACCCATGATGATGGTTCATTTCATTACAAAAAACACAAAATATATCTGTACAAGGAAGATTTTTCAGAATTTATGGATATATTGAAAACAGCTACTGATTTTGTAGTTAATGAAAAAGGTGATGAAGTAATTAGTGAACGTCACCAAAAAGATTTTAAAAAGAATATGAGTGAAGAAGAAGGCGTTTCTACCGAAGATTTTACTGATATTCGTTTTGAAGATATCTAATTAATATATTTTTGTTACTTTTAAAGCCACGCCAGAAAGCGTGGCTTTTTTTAAAACACATTTATGAAAAACTTCTTCCTTTTCCTGCTATTACTTACAATTTTATCTGTAAATGGTCAACAAAAAATTGACCTCAATTATTATCTACCTTCAAACATTCGTTACAATGCTTCCATTCCAACGCCAGAGAGTATTTTGGGTTTTCAAGTTGGAGAACGGCATCCTTCTCATGATCAAATTGTAAATTACCTCACTATTTTATCGAAATCATCCAATAGAATAACTTTAGAAAACAGAGGGGTTACTCATGAAAACAGACCCTTACTTTTGTTGGTAATCACTTCTGAAAGAAATCATCAGAATCTCCAAAAAATTAAAGAAGAACACCTAAAACTTACTGAAAGTTCTGTATCAAAAAATTTGAATGTCAATCAAATGCCGTTGATTATTCAACAAGGATTTTCAGTGCATGGCAATGAAGCGAGTGGCACCAACGCCAGTTTATTGCTCGCTTATTATTTAGCAGCTGCTGAAGGTGAATACATCGATAAAATTTTAGAAAATACCGTTATTTTGTTAGATCCGACGCTCAATCCGGATGGTTACCAGCGATTTTCCAGTTGGGTAAATATGCATAAAAGTAATTTTTTAAATCCAGATAGCAATGACCGGGAATTTAATGAAGTTTGGCCCGGCGGCAGAACCAATCATTATTGGTTTGATTTGAACAGAGATTGGCTGGCCATTCAACAACCCGAATCTAAAATTAGAATCAAAACATATCATCAATGGTATCCGAATATTTTAACCGATTTTCATGAAATGGGAACCAACTCAACTTATTTCTTTCAACCCGGAAAACCATCGAGTAACAATCCGTTAACGCCCGCTTTAAATCAGAAATTCACCAAAGAAATTTCTAATTATTTTGCCAAAGATTTAGATAAATTTGGTTCACTTTATTTTACGGAAGAAAATTTTGATGATTATTTCTACGGAAAGGGCTCTACCTATCCTGATATCAATGGCGGAATCGGAATTTTATTTGAACAAGCCAGTTCCAGAGGAAGTGTGCAACAATCAGAAAACGGACTGGTAACTTTTGCATACACTGTTAAAAATCAGTTAATCAGTTCATTGGCAACTTTAGAAGCCGGTTTAAATTTGCGCGTCGATTTACTCAATTATCAGCGGAATTTTTATGCTGATATCGCCAAAAAAGCAGAAAATGATAAAACAAAAGCGCTTGTTTTTACGGATGAAAAAGATGATGCCAAAGCGTTAAAGATGGCGCAAATTCTGAATCAACATCACATTAAAATACATCGATTAAAAGAAGATTTTAAAATTAAAGGGAAACAATTTAAAAGTGAAAATAGTTATGTAATTCCGCTTCAACAAAAAAATTATTTGTTGATTGCCACACTTTTTGAAAAAAGAACCAAGTTTACCGACAGTCTTTTTTATGATATTTCTACTTGGACACTTCCGCTGGCTTTTAATGTGAGTTATGACAGTATTGCCAACAAACAATTGATTGGCGAAGAAATCACCGATTTTAACCCGAAACCAAAAAAATCATTTGAAAAAAGTAACGTGGGCTATCTTTTTGAGTGGCATGATTACAATACGCCAACGGCCTTAAACAAAATTCTTTCAAAGGGAATTAGAGTAAAAACTGCACTGAAACAATTTACACAAAACAGCAAAATGTTTGATTACGGAACTATATTGATTCCGATTCAAAATCAGCTGATGAGTGCTGATGAAATTTACAAATTGCTCTTATCAATTGCTGGTGAAAACGGCATTGAATTTACCGCAACTAACAGCAGTTTAACCGATGGAATTGATTTGGGAAGTCCGAATTTTGCCAGTTTAAAAACACCTAAAGTAGCCATGATTGTTGGCGATGGCATCAGTGGAAATGATGCCGGTGAAATTTGGCATTTGTTTGATATTCGTTACCAAATGAATATCACTAAAATTGATTTGAATAGAATGAACAGAATTAATTTAGCTGAATACACGACTTTAATTCTACCTAATTTTTCAGGAAAAATGGATACTGCTATTGTTGAAAAAATAAAGGATTTTGTTCAAAATGGCGGAATTTTAGTAGGATATCAAAACAGTGTAAAATGGCTGAATGAACAAAAATTAATAAACCTGACTTTTAAAACATCCAAACCCGAAACTCAAAATGTTTCCTTTGAAAATAGAAGTAATTTTAGAGGAGCCCAAGAAATTGGGGGTGCTATTTTTGAAGTTCAATTAGACAGAAGTCACCCAATCAATTTTGGAATTTCAACTGATAAAATGTCATTTTTTAGAGATACTAATCTATTTATTGAAGCAGATTCAACCAATTTAAGAAACCCGATTCAGTACACTAAAAATCCGTTGATGAGCGGTTATATTTCCAAAGAAAATTTAAAAATTATCGGCAATACACTTCCTTTTAAAACCGCCAATTTAGGCAGAGGAAAAGTCATTGCTTTTACCGATAATACTTGTTTTAGAGCTTTTTGGTTGGGTACGGATAAATTATTGATGAATGCGGTTTTCTTTGGTTCGTTGATGTAATTGACCAGACGAAAGAATATAGATAATAGATTAAAAGACTATTGTTATAACAATCAACAGTTTATCTCATTTTTTATTTTCTATATATCGCCATCAATTTAATAATTATATCCGTTGATGTAATAAAGTGGACAAAAGAATATAGATTTGTCAGAGTTTTTGATGGTCTTCGACATTGTCAAGCTGAGCTTGTCGAAGCGCCCAACGCTGACGCGAGCATCTTGCTCGTGCCTTTCCAAAAACTTTTAAATATTTATATTGTACGAGCGTGACGCTCGCACTAGCGCATAACGTCATTTTATTTTGCGCAATATATTGGTAGAAATAATTGCAAATTAAAATTGCCGTTGGTACACTAAAAACATCATTTGTTGCGTACCTATGGCACGAATGTGAAAATTTTAATATTATTTATTGCTACCGATATCAAGTACCTAACGGCACTAATAAAAGTATTCCAACTTTTGCTACAAATCCACAAAAAAATCCTGCTTTTTGCAGGATTTTTTTGTGGATTTAAACTATTTTAAAATGCCAACACTTCTTTTACTTTATCGGCGGCTTCTTGGAACTCAACAACCGAGTGTACTGCCAATCCGCTTTGATCGATTAAAATTTTAGCTTCAACAGCATTGGTTCCCTGCAAACGCACAATAATCGGAATTTTAATTTCATCGCCCATATTTTTATAGGCATCAACAATTCCCTGTGCAACGCGATCGCAACGCACAATTCCGCCAAAAATATTGACTAAAATGGCTTTTACTTTCGGGTCTTTTAAAATAATACGAAAACCTGTTTCAACACGTTCTGCATCGGCTGTCCCTCCTACATCTAAAAAGTTAGCCGGCTCACCTCCCGATTGTTTGATTAAATCCATCGTACTCATGGCTAAACCGGCACCATTTACCATACAACCAACATTTCCGTCTAAGGCAACATAGTTTAATCCAACGGCATTGGCTTCCACTTCAATCGGATTTTCTTCGCGTAAATCTCTTAAATTGATGTATTCTTTATGTCTGAAAAGTGAACTGTCATCAATGGTAACTTTAGCATCCACCGCCAAAATTTTATTATCCGAAGTTTTTAAAACCGGATTGATTTCAAATAAAGTTGCATCAGAATTGATATAAGCGGTATAAAGTGATGTTACAAATTTTACCATCTCTTTAAATGCATCACCGGAAAGATCTAAATTAAAGGCAATTTTACGCGCTTGAAAAGCTAAAATTCCCAATGTTGGGTCAATTTCTTCTGTAAAAATTAAATGTGGAGTTTCTTCGGCAACGGTTTCAATATCCATTCCTCCTTCTGTAGAATACATAATCATGTTTTTACCTGTGGCTCTATTGAGTAACACAGACATATAAAATTCTTCGTGTTGCGCTTCGCCCGGATAGTAAACATCTTCGGCAATCAATACTTGATTTACTTTTTTTCCTTCAACAGAAGTTTGAGGCGTAATCAACATCATACCGATGATGTTTTTTGAAATTGTTTCAACATCTTGAAGAGATTTGGCCAATTTAACTCCACCACCTTTTCCTCTTCCACCGGCATGAATTTGTGCTTTAACAACCCACCAACTTGTACCGGTTTCAACCGTTAACTGTTTAGCTGCTTCAACCGCTTTTAAATGATTATCAGCAACAATTCCGCGTTGAATTCTAACGCCGAAACTGTTTAATATTGCTTTTCCTTGATATTCGTGTAAATTCATTATGAGACTATTTAAATTTGTTGCAAAAATACTATCAATTTTAGAAAAATGAATGATTTTATTCAAAAAGATTTTTTAAACAAGCCATGAAATTCAAATTTCTTTAAAGAAAATTTAACAAATTTTATTGGATTGTTCTTTAAAAAATAGAAATCTTTGCGTTTTAAAACGATATCTATTCAAATGAAATATTTTACTGTAAAATTAACTATTCTATTCCTTTTAATTTTTACAAATAGTTACGGTCAAATCACTAAATCAGATAATGGTTTTCTGTCTGAAAAAAAATCTTTCAATACATTAAAAGCCAATGAGTCTATCAAAATTGATGGAATACTTGATGAAGATATTTGGAGCCAACTTGAAGTGGCTAAAGATTTTGTTATGTTTAAACCTGGCAACGGATTATCTGAACCCAAAAACAAGAAAACAGAAGTTAGAGTTACCTATACAGAAGAAGCTATTTATATTGGCGCCTATTTATTTGATAACAATGTTGCTTCTATACCGATGGAATTTTCTGAAAGAGATAATTTTGGACAAGCCGATTTCTTTATCGCTTCTATCAATCCAAATAATGATGGACAAAATGATGTCTTGTTTTTTGTTTTCAGTACCGGCGGACAAGCAGATGCAAGAGTTACCAATCAAGGAGGTGAAGACTTTTCTTGGAATGCCGTTTGGGAAAGTAGTGTTAAAATGAATAATGATGGTTGGGTTGTAGAAATGAAAATTCCGTATTCGGCCTTGCGATTTTCAAATCAAGAAACTCAAGTTTGGGGAATCAACTTCTTTAGAAATATTCAAAGCACCAAAGAAAATTACAGCTGGAATTATATTGATAAATCAAAGGGAATTTATTCACAATACGCTGGTTTATTAACCGGAATTACCAAAATTAATACGCCAACTCGTTTAAGTTTTTCACCTTTTGCTTCCACTGCCGCAAAAAAATTCAATGGCAAAACTATTTCAGATTTCAATGTTGGTTTTGATATTAAATACGGAATTAACGATAGTTTTACCTTAGACGCCACTTTAATACCCGATTTTAGTCAAGCTGCTTTTGATGAAGTAGAATTAAACTTGAGTCCGTTTGAACAAAATTATTCTGAAAAAAGAAGTTTCTTTAATGAAGGTATTGAATTGTTTAACAAAGGAAATTTATTTTATTCTCGTAGAATTGGCAGTAGACCTATCAATTATAGAAATATTTCTTTAACAGCCAATGAAACTATAACCGATAATCCAAAAAAAGTGGCTATGCTCAACGCTGTAAAGATTTCCGGAAGAACAGAAAATGGATTGGGAATTGGAATTTTTAATGCCATCACAGAAGAAACCGAAGCTACAATTTTCAATTCAGAAACTCAAACCAGTAGAAAAGTAACTACAGAACCTCTTGCAAACTATAATATTGTTGTTTTAGACCAACAGTTTAATAAAAATTCATCAGTAAGTTTTATCAATACAAATGTTATGCGTTCCGGCAATGTCAGAGATGCTAACGTTAGTGGTTTAATTTTTAATTTAAAAAATAAAACAAGTACTTTTAATGTAAGTGGAGATGTTAAAATGAGTCAAATTTACGAAGAACCAAACAATGAAAATGGTTATGCCGGTTTTTTACGGCTACAAAAAGTGAGCGGAAACTATGAATACGTACTTGGTTATTTTATGAATGACGATCAATTTAATATTAAAGACATGGGGTTTCAGCGAAATAACAATTTCTATAGCTATTTTGCCAATATTTCATACCGTATTTTTGAACCTACCAAACATTTTGATTTTTATAAAATTAGTTTAGAGGCGAGAGTTAGAAACAGGTTTAAACCTAACGATTATACTGGTAACAATGTAGAATTGAATTACTTTGCAACAACCAAAAAACAATTATCATTTGGCGGAAATTTAGAAGTAAGTCTTGGCAAACAATACGATTATTACGAGCCGAGAGTTGAAGGTCGCTATCTAACCCTAAATCCCCGATTCGAATTAAGCAACTTTATTTCAACCGATTACAGAAAACAATTTGCAATTGATGTAAGAGCATATTTTACCCATCGTTTTGAAGATTCTTCTAACAGACTTCACTTAAATGTAGCGCCTAGATACCGTTTTAACAATCAGTTTACTATGATTTATTCGTTACAATATCGTGATGTGAACAATGAAAAAGGATATGTTTTCAATGATGGAAATCAGATTATTTTTGGCAATCGAGATTCAGAAACTTACACCAATTCACTCTCCGGTAAGTATAATTTTAACACCAAATCTGCGTTAACGCTTTCATTTAGACATAATTGGACAACTGTTTCATATAACAATCAGTTTTATGAATTAACTGCAGATGGTTTATTAGTTTCCAATTCTTATCAAGCTAATCACAATATCAACTTTAATTCATGGAATTTTGACCTCATGTATAACTGGGAATTTGCCCCGGGAAGTCAATTAACGGCGCTTTACAGAAACGCTATTTTCAATGAAAACAGCATTTCAAATCTTTCTTTTAGAGAAAATTTAGAAGATTTATTTAATCAACCAACTGAACATTTATTTTCATTACGATTGGTTTATTATCTAGATTATAACCGATTAATTAAAAAGCGGGCCTAATCTATTCATAAAAGAATTCGAAAAGAGAAGATTAATCGCTTCTCTTTTTTTATTTTTGCTTCAATCAATTTATTTGAATTCATGATTTCAGCTAAAAATATTCATAAATCATACGGAAATGTTCAAGTTTTAAAAGGAGTTGACATCCATGTTGAAAAAGGTTCTATCATTGCTATTGTTGGTCCATCGGGCGCCGGAAAAACAACATTACTCCATATTTTAGGCACGTTGGATTTGCCGGATAAAGAAACTAAAGAAACTTTACGAATTAACCAACAATCTATTTTAAATTTAAGTGATAAGGAATTGTCAAAATTTCGCAATCAACATATCGGTTTTATTTTTCAATTTCATCAGTTATTACCGGAATTTACGGCCTTGGAAAATGTGTGTATTCCCGGGTTTATAGCCAATAGAAACAGAAAAGAGGTTGAAAAAGAAGCGCATAAACTGTTAGATTTTTTGGGATTATCACATCGAATTCATCATAAACCAAACGAACTTTCGGGTGGTGAACAACAACGCGTTGCGGTTGCCAGAGCTTTAATCAATAATCCGGCAGTCATTTTTGCCGATGAACCCAGTGGTAATTTAGATTCAGAAGCTGCCAGAAATTTACATCAACTCTTTTTTGATTTAAGAGATCAGTTCGGACAAACATTTGTTATCGTTACTCACAATAAAGAATTGGCTCAAATGGCCGATAAAATATTTGAAATGAAAGACGGAATTATAATTAATAATGAAAAATGAATAATGAAAAATTGGTTGAATGTTTAAAAGTTCATAATGTTTGTAACTTTTTAACTTTCAACTTTACAACTTTTTAACTTTTATATGAAAATCGGAATTATCAGCGCCATGCGCGAAGAAATGCAAGAACTGCTGCACGAACTTCAAAATGTTCGTGTGCATCACAAAGGAAAGCGTGATTATTATGAGGGAATTTTATTCGGAAAAGAAGTGGTCTTGGTTTTTTCGCGCTGGGGAAAAGTGGCGTCAGCCGTTACCACAACTCAGTTAATCAATGATTTTGAATTGGATGAAATTATTTTTACAGGAGTTGCCGGAGCTTTAAATGCTGAGTTGAATATCGGTGATATTGTTATCGGAAAAACCTTGTTTCAGCATGATATGGATGCTTCACCACTTTATCCAAAATTTGAAATTCCGCTATTAAACCAACAAGGATTTGAAACCGTTTCTAATCAACATTTAATTGATGCAACCAAAGATTTTTTAAACAATTTTACCCAATTAATTCCAACAGAAAAAGCAGCGACTTTTAAAATCATAAGACCTAAAATGATAAAAGGAACCATTTTAAGCGGCGATCAATTTATCTCCTCCAAAGAAAAAATTGAAAGTTTATTAAAGCAGATTCCGCAAGCAGATTGCGTAGAAATGGAAGGTGCGGCTATTGCTCAGGTTTGTTTTGAATACAACATTCCTTTTTCAATTATCAGAATTATCTCTGATAAAGCGATGGACAATTCGCATATTGATTTTCAAAAATTTGCCGATGAAATTGCCAGTCATTACGCAAAAGCCATACTTAAAAACTATTTTTCACAGATTTAACAACAGATTTTTTTATCTTTGATAAATCTTTCTAAAATGTCGACCTTTTTTACATTTTATAAAATCTCAACTATTGCTAATTCAAATAGCATTTTATCGGCTCTATTTTTCAACATTTACAGTAAAAATTATTTTCATCTTTTAATTCATCCAACTGTTCAACTATGAATGTATTATTAAAATCTGCCACCATCATTCAGCCAAATTCTGAACTTCATCATTCAAAAAAAGATATTTTAATTGAAGCCGGAATCATCAAAAAAATAGCGACATCTATTGAAAATGTTGGAAAATGCCAATTAATTGATTTACCCAATTTACACGTTTCAATAGGTTGGTTTGATGGAAGTGTTTCCTTTGGAGAACCCGGTTATGAAGAACGCGAAACATTGGAAAACGGATTGAAAACGGCTGCTCACAGCGGATTTACCGGAATTGCATTGAACCCCAATACCAATCCGATAATTGACAATAAATCGGCGGTTGAATTTTTAATCAATAAATCAAAGAAATCACCTGCCAAATTATTTCCAATAGGAAGTTTTACACAAAAATCAGAAGGAAAAGAATTAGCCGAATTATTTGATATGAAAAACTCCGGCGCTTGTGCTTTTGGCGATTATAAAAAGAGCATTGAAAATGCTCAATTATTGAAAATCGGACTTCAATATGCGCAAATTTTTGGCGGGTTAATCATGAGTTATCCACAAAATAAAGCCGTTGCCGGTGAAGGGTTAATCAATGAAGGAATCAACAGTACCTGTCTGGGACTTAAAGGAATTCCCAATTTTGCCGAAGAATTACAAATAACCAGAGATTTAGCTATTTTAGATTATACCGGAGGAAAATTACATTTCCCAACGATTTCTACTGAAGGTTCTGTTGACTTGATTAGAAAAGCGAAATCCAAAGGATTAAATGTGAGTTGTAGCGTTGCAATTCATCATTTAAAACTCAATGATAATGAATTAAAAGAGTTTGATACTAACTATAAAATACTTCCACCTTTAAGAACTTCGTCAGACCAAAAAGCGTTGTTAAAAGGGATCAAAGATGGAACGATTGATTTTATCACCGGCGACCACTGCCCTATCGATATTGAACATAAAAAAGTAGAATTTCAAATAGCACAATACGGAACTATTGGTTTAGAAAGTTTTTATGGAGCCCTCAATTCTGTTTTAAAAACCGATGATTTTATTGAAAATATTACAACGAAACCTCGCCAGATTTTCGGAATTTCAATTCCGAAAATAGCAGAAAAAGAAATAGCTGAAATAACACTATTTAATCCGGATGAAATTTATAAATTTACTGTAAATCAAATACTGTCAACTTCTAAAAATTCAGCTTTTATTGGTAGCGAATTGAAGGGAAAAGTGTATGGAATTTTTGCTCAAAATCAACTTATTTTAAATCAATAAAAAATGGAAAACAAGACTATTGAAGAAGGTAAAATCTTAGCAATTGTTAGTTATTTAACCTATATCGGAACCATTATTGCGTTTATTTTAAACAATCAAAAGAAAAATGAGTTTGCCTCTTTTCATATTCGGCAAGCTGTGGGCTTAGGAATTATTTTCTTATTGGTAGAAATTTTAACGGCTTTTTCATTCCACGGAATTTTCAAATTCGCTTTTTATATTTTCCTGTTAGTGCTTTGGTTTATAGGTTTTATTGGAGCTATCAACGGAGAATATAAAAAAGTTCCTATTTTAGGCGATGCATTTCAACAATGGTTCAAAAATTATTTTTAAAATTCATTAAAAGAGTCCTATTTTTGCAGCAATTTTAATTAAATTATGGACTCAAAAAAAAGCTCACTGCATTACGAAATTCGCCAACCAAAAATTCCAGTTGAACATCCGCCATTATTAATTTTACTGCATGGTTATGGAAGCAATGAATTGGATTTATTTTCTTTTGCCGATGAATTGCCGGATGAATTATTAATTATAAGTGCCAGAGCCCCCATGTCTTTAGGATATCATAGTTACGCTTGGTATTCTATCAATTTTGATGAAATAAACGGAAAGTTTTCAAATATTGCTGAAGCTGAAGAAGCCAGAGAAACCATCGCTGCATTTATTGATGAGATGACTCAGAAATATCAAGTAAATAAAGATAAAATTTTTCTTTTGGGCTTTAGTCAAGGTACTATTTTAAGTTACTCCATTGCGTTAAAATATCCAGAAAAAGTTAAATATGTGATTGCTTTAAGTGGTTATATCAATGAAGATTTAGCTCCGGGAACTATTCAAAATAGGCTTTACAGAAAGTTAGATTTCTTTATTTCTCACGGAAATTCAGATCAAGTGCTGCCGGTTGAATGGGCTCGAATGGCTCCAGAAATTTTGAATATTTTAGGAATCAAAAATGTTTATAAAGAATATAATGCCGGTCATGGCGTGCATCCACAAAATTTTTACGATTTAAAAAATTGGATTTCAGAGCGACTCAAATCGTAATTTGCAGTCCGTCATAAGCCAGAAAAACATTTTCGGGTAATTTTTTTTCGGCTTCTGCGTGAAAACCCATATCAATGCTGATGTGTGTAAAATAGGTTTTTTCAGGTTTTAATTCTGATATTAATTCGAGTGCTTCCTGAACATTTAAATGCGAGAAATGTGGTTTTTCTCGTAAGCAATTTAAAACCAACACTTTTAATCCCTTTAATTTTTCTTTTTCTTCTGATGAAATTGTTTTAACATCGGTCAAATAGGCAAAATCTTGAAATCGATATCCCCAAACTTGAATATCTGCATGATTGGCTTCAATTGGTGTAACTGATAAATTCTTCAATAAAAATGGTTTCTTATCTACTTCATGAATATGAACACTTGGCGCTCCGGGATATTTATTTTTATCAGAAAAAATATACTCAAATCTTTTTGTTAAATCATCAATAACTCTCTTGGGGGTGTAAATTGGAACTCTGCCCAGTTTAAAACTAAAAGGTCTCAGATCATCCATTCCGGCAGTATGATCAGCATGTTCGTGGGTAAATAATATTCCGTCAATATGAGTGATATTTTCACGCAACATTTGATAGCGGAAATCAGGTCCGCAATCAATAATATATCTGTAATTATCCCATTCAATTGCAATAGAAACCCTCAATCGTTTATCTTTTTTATCTTCTGAAAAACAAACAGGATTAGTTGATGCAACAACGGGAATTCCTTGTGAAGTTCCAGTTCCTAAAAAAATTACTTTTAACATTTGATTTTTATCAACATGAATTAATTCAAAAATATCTAATTTATATCAATATAGACAAATTAACTAATTAATAATTTTTAGCCGGTAAAATTCAATCATTCTAAATTAGAATATCATTTATAAGACCTCATTTGCCAAATTCATATTTTAATCGAAATACTATTTATTATATAATTGATTTTCAAACAAGTAAATAATCCTTTTTAAATTATTCACAATTGAAGAATGAATCTTTTTTCATCATAAAAGTGATATTTATCAGTTCTTAATTTTTAAAAATGAGTATATTTGCAAAACTTTTTAAAAACTTGATTTGACAATCAAGAAAAAATAAAAAAGATAAACAAACTAAATTTAAAAAAAGTGAAAATAGGTATTTTAAAAGAGCACAGAGAAGGTGAAAGACGCGTTTCTGTATCTCCAACAATTGCAAAAGCTTTTATTGCTAAAGGTTTCGAGTGTTTGGTTGAAGAAGGCGCTGGTTTTACATCTTCTTATAATGATGCTGATTACGAAAGTGTTGGTGCAAAAGTTCTCAATCAGAAAGAAGTTTTTAACCAATCAAATTTATTAGTTAAAATGAATCCATTTAGCGATGATGAAATCGCAATGTTAAAAGAAGGTCAAGTGACAATCAGTACACTTTACCACATGTCACACCCCAAATTAGTTGAAAATTTGGCTACTAAAGGTGTGAGTTCTTTTTCTTTAGATGCAATGCCGCGTATTTCAAGAGCTCAAGATATGGATATCCTAAGTTCTCAGAATAACTTAGCCGGTTATAAAGCGGTCATCTTAGGAGCTTACGAAATGACGAAAATTTTCCCATTAATGATGACTGCCGCTGGAACTATCACTCCATCTAGAGTTCTAATTTTTGGAGTCGGTGTTGCTGGATTACAAGCAATTGCTACAGCTAAGCGTTTAGGTGCCGTTGTTGAAGCAACTGATATCAGAAGTGAAACTAAAGAACAAGCTGAATCATTAGGCGCTAGATTTATTTCAGTAGATAATAGTGGTGAAACTTCTGTTGGAGGTTATGCAACTGAAGCCTCAGATGATTATGCTGCCAGACAAAAAGAAGCTGTAAATGCATCTTTAGCAAAAGCAGATTTAGTTATTACAACTGCTTTTGTTCCTGGAAGAAAAGCACCAATTCTGATTACTAAAGAACAAGTTGAGCTGATGAAAAACGGAGCTGTAATTGTTGACTTAGCATCTGGACAAGGTGGTAATTGCGAAGTAAGCAGGTTAAATGAAACCATTATTCACAATGGTGTTAAAATTATTGGAACTACAAACTCACCTGAGAGTGTTTCAACTAATGCAAGTGAATTATTTGGTAAAAATATTTACAATTTTGTAATGCATTTAACTGAAGAAAATAACTTCAAATGGGATTTCAATGATGAGATAACAACAGGAACCCTTATAGTTCACGAAGGAAAAATTAGAAAAAACTAAATAAGTAAATAAATTATGAATTATTTAATAGAATTTATTAGCAATAATCTACAATTATTATATATCCTAATTTTAGCGATATTTATTGGAGTAGAATTAATAAAAAACGTTCCATCCGTGCTACACACTCCTCTAATGTCAGGGGCAAATGCCTTAAGTGGGGTTGTAATAGTCGGAGCATTATTAGTAATGCTTCAAGCCAATCCTGAAGATTACTTAGCGTTAGCTTTAGGATTTGTTGCCGTAGTTTTAGGAATTATAAATGTCGTTGGTGGTTTTGCCGTAACCGACCGTATGTTACAAATGTTTAAAAAGAAGAAATAATGAGTATAATATTAAGTATTATCTATTTGATTGCAACCGTTACATTTGTTTTCGGTTTAAAAATGTTGGGGCACCCGGAAACTGCCAAAAAAGGAAATTTAATTTCTGCTGTTGGTATGGTTATCGCAATAATTGGTACTATATTTTTTCACGATTTTGAAGTACCATTAATTAATTATTTATTAATTGGTTCTGCTCTTTTAGTCGGAACTATAATAGGTTGGCTAATTGCAGTAAAAGTGGAAATGACTAAAATGCCAGAATTGGTATCTTTATTTAATGGTTTTGGTGGTGGAAGTGCGCTGTTAATTGGGTTAGTTGAATTTGGTAAAAATGTGGGTGTAGAAGACTCTATGAAACTTTCTTCTTCTATCATTACAACTATTTTAGCAGCCATAATTATTGGAAGTATCACTTTTACAGGAAGTTTAATAGCTTGGGCTAAATTAAATGGCTCAATGAACGATATTAGATTGCCAAAATACAACCTTATTAATAATGTATTCTTTTTAGGTCTAATAGTTTTTGGCACTTATATTGTGATGCAGGGTGCAGATAGTTTTGTGTTAATCTATCTTTTACTTTTTGCCGCTTTAGCATATGGTGTCTTATTTGTTATTCCAATTGGTGGTGCAGATATGCCGGTGGTAATTTCTCTTTTAAACTCTCTAACTGGTATAGCGGCAGCTATTACTGGTATTTTATACGGTAATATGGTAATGTTAGTCGGAGGTATTCTAGTTGGTTCAGCCGGGTTAATTTTAACCTTTGTAATGTGTAATGCAATGAACCGATCTCTCTCTAATGTTATATTTGGTGCATTTGGTGGAGATTCTGCAACAGGTGCAGTATCGGCAGGAAAAACTGGTGGAACTATCAAAAAAACTACTGCAAGTGATTCTGCTATATTGTTGAATTACGCAAATAAAGTAGTGATTGTACCAGGATACGGTTTAGCAGTTGCTCAAGCTCAACACATAATTCACGAACTTGAATTACTATTAATTAAAAAAGGAGTTGATGTATCCTATGCTATTCACCCGGTTGCTGGTCGTATGCCAGGACATATGAACGTTTTGTTAGCTGAAAGTAAAGTAGATTATGATAAATTAATTGAAATGGACGATATTAACCCACAATTCCCTAATACAGATGTAGTATTAGTAGTGGGTGCAAATGATGTAGTAAATCCTGCTGCGCATAATGATCCCTCAAGCCCAATTTATGGCATGCCAATTCTAGATGTAGAAAACGCCAGACATATTATTGTAAACAAAAGAAGTATGAATGCAGGATATGCAGGAATCGAAAACGAATTGTTTTTCAATCAAAAAACTTCTATGCTTTTTGGTGATGCTAAAAGTGCTTTAACTGAATTAGTCAGCGAACTAAGAAATATGTAATTATTTCATTTTTCAAAAGAATCTGAGGAGCTATTGTTATAGCTCCTTTTTTATTTAATATGGAAATAGCCATAAGTTAATTCATTAAATGGCATATTAATTCGATTACTTTTTGAAATCTATTTAAACCTTCTTATCTTTTCAAGGTCTAAAAAGCTATTATAATAAACAGTGTGACTAACGAAGAAACTTTAATTATAAATCTTAAAAATCCGTTAACCCAAGAACGTGCGTTTTTGGAGTTAATGGGTTTATATAAAGAAAGACTTTATTGGCATATCCGTAGAATTGTTTTAAATCATGATGATGCAGATGATGTTTTGCAAAATACCTTTATAAAAGTTTATAGAAATATCGATTCTTTTAAAGAAGAAAGTAAACTTTATTCGTGGATTTATAGAATTGCAACAAATGAGTCTATTACCTTCATCAATAAAAGGGCCAAAGAAAATCATTTAGACATTACCGATTTACATGATAAAATGGTTAATAATCTATACAATGATCCTTTATTTGAAGGAGATGAAATTCAGTTAATTCTTCAAAAAGCAATTGCTGCTTTGCCTCAAAAACAACAATTGGTTTTTAAAATGAAGTATTTTGAAGAAATGAAATATCAAGAAATGTCTGAGATATTAGAAACATCTGTAGGGGCTTTAAAATCTTCTTATTTTCATGCAGTAAAGAAAATAGAAGAAATAATAAGCTCACATTAAACTTTTTATGATGAATTTTGTCTAACCAAAAGAATGAAAAGATAAGAAATGAAAAATATTGCTCCCAATTTAGCAGCTTTAAAATTAAAGCCGGAGGTATTTAAATTACCTGATGGAGCATTAGATCATGCAGAAAATTCAGTTTTAGCCGAACTTTTAGAAACTCAATTAAAATCAAAATCAGGTAATAAAAACCCATTTAAAGTAAATGCAAATTATTTTGAAAATTTTGAAGATTCAATTGTAGATTCTTTAAAAAATCTGGATAACATTACTTTAAAAACTTCCCTAAAAGTTCCTGATAATTATTTTGAAAATTTTGAACAGAAAGTATTGGCAAAACTTCAGAATACAACAGTTGAAAAAGAAGTAAAAGTAATTTCTTTACGTTCCCGATTTGTTAAAATATCAGCAACTGTTGCTGTTGCAGCTTCTTTAGTATTATTTTTTATGTTAAATCTATTGCAACAGTCAAATGATTTGTCGTTTGATTCATTAAGACTTTCAGAAATTGAAGAATGGATCAATCAAGATAATTTAAATTTAGATGCTTATCAAATTGCATCGGTTTATACAGAAATAAAACTGCAACCTAATTTATTAAACTCAACAGTTAATGAAGATGAATTAGAAAATTTTCTAAACCATGAAAATATTGATGAATTGTTATATGAATAATAAACTAATCTTTAAAAATATAATGAAACTAAAACTACCAATTTTATCAGTAATATTTATTTTTCAGATGTTTTTTAGCTCTGCTCAAAATACTGATAATGAAAATATTAGAGCGCTTAAAGTAGTTTTTATAACTGAACAACTGGAGTTATCTCCTAAAGAGGCTGAAAAATTTTGGCCAATTTACAATCTCTATACAGGAAAAGAATTCAATCTTAGAATTCATGAAACAAGAAAATTACGTCATCAAATAAAATTGAGCGGAGGTGTTGAGGCAATTTCAGACAATGAAGCTGATATTATTCTTAAAAGATTAATTGATATTGACAACGAAATTGCTGCAACCAAAAATGAAATGTATTTAAAATTGAAACCAATTATCGGTTCTAAAAAATTAATTAAACTACAAATAGCTGAAGTTGAATTTAATAAAAAAGTACTTGAAGAATTTCGTAAAAAACGAATGGAACGAATGGGACGATTAAAAAATAATTAAAAATAAAAAAGGAAGCTCACGCTTCCTTTTTTATTAACTATACATTTCTGCTCTCAGTTCTTTAATTTTCTTGTCATCTAGATATTCATCAAAAGACATATATCTATCTATAATTCCTTTAGGCGTTAATTCAATAACTCTATTAGCAACTGTTTGAGCAAACTCATGGTCATGAGTTGTAAAAATTACCGTTCCTTTAAAGTTTGCCAATGAATTATTAAAGGCCTGAATTGACTCCAAATCCAAGTGATTGGTTGGTTCATCCAGTAAAAGTACATTAGCTTTTGTCATCATCATTCGAGAAATCATACAACGCACTTTTTCTCCTCCAGACAATACATTGCTTTGTTTTAGCGCTTCTTCACCACTAAACAACATTTTCCCTAAAAATCCGCGTAAATATACTTCTTCGCGTTCTTCTTCAGTAGTTGCCCACTGACGCAACCAATCTACCAATGATAAATTATTATTGAAAAATGGTGCATTATCTAAAGGTAAATACGATTGTGAAGTGGTAATTCCCCATTGAACATTTCCTGAATCAGCTTTTTGAAGGTTGTTCAATATCTCATAAAAGGCAGTAACAGCTCTTGAATTTTTTGAAATAAGTGCTACTTTATCGTCTTTCTTAAGATTGAAATTTACATTGGAAAACATCAGTTCTCCATCTATCGATTTAGAAAGATTTTCAATATTTAATATCTGATCTCCGGCTTCCCGTTCACGATCAAAAATTAATGCCGGATATCTTCTGCTCGAGGGTTTAATTTCATCAATATTTAATTTTTCCAGCATCTTTTTTCTACTGGTCGCCTGCTTGGATTTTGCAACATTGGCGGAAAAACGTCTGATAAATTCTTCCAATTCTTTACGTTTTTCATCAGATTTCTTGTTTTGTTGGGCGCGTTGTCTGGCAGCTAACTGACTCGACTCATACCAAAACGTATAGTTTCCGGAAAAGTGATTTATTTTTCCGAAATCAATATCAGAAATGTGCGTACAAACTGAATCTAAAAAGTGACGGTCATGCGATACAACAATTACAGTGTTATCATAGTTGGCAATGAAATTTTCTAACCATGCAATAGTTTCAAAATCAAGATCATTGGTTGGTTCATCCATAATAAGTACATCCGGATTTCCAAATAATGCTTGCGCCAACAATACACGAACTTTAGATTTTCCATCAATATCGCCCATTAAAGTGTAATGCATATCATCTTTAATTCCTAATGATGACAACAATGAAGCTGCATTACTTTCAGCATTCCAACCACCCATTTCTTCAAATAACAATCCAAGATTAGCCGCTTTTATTCCATCTTCTTCGTTAAAATCTGGTTTAGCATAGATAGTATCTAACTCATTTTTAAGATTGTATAATTTTTTATTTCCGATAATTACGGTTTCTAATACTTGATATTCATCAAAAGCGGAGTGTTCTTGTTTTAGAACTGACATTCTTTTTCCTGTTTCTAAATGAACATTTCCGGTCGTTGGTGTTTTATCTCCAGCAATAATTTTAAGAAAAGTAGATTTACCAGAACCATTTGCGCCAATAATTCCATAACAATTGCCTTTGGTAAATCTGACATTTACATCATCAAACAATATTCTTTTTCCGAATTGAAGCGATAAATTTGAAACACTTAACATGAATTTTTTTTTAAATTTTTTGCAAAGGTACAAATTTTAATTTTTATTGAAATACAATCACAGCATTCAGCTGTTTTATTTCATCAATTTTAGATTTTCATTTTAACATCACCTTAACAACAATAACTATTGATAATTGTATATTTGTTTTACCGAATTTGGCGTAATTTATAGTGATAATGGTAAAATATTTGGTCGTATTAATATTGATAATTTTCTTTAGTTGTAACCAAACTTCTATCCAAAATTCATTAACCTATTTTGGAGGTCAAATTACCAATCCAAAAGTAGATTATGTTTATTTGGTTAAAGATGGAATTGCTATTGATTCTACTTTATTAGATGACGAAAATAAATTTATGTTGAAATTTAATTTAGAAAAAGAAGGTCTTTTTCACTTTAAACATGGTAACGAATTTCAATATTTATATTTACAACCTAATGATAGTATTTTAGTAAAACTTAATACTTGGGATTTTGACGAATCAATTGTATTTACTGGTAAAGGAGCCGAAAAGAACAATTTTCTAATCAACTTGTTTTTAATAACCGAGTTAGAAGATAGAAATTTTTATCCAAATTATCATTTTGATTCTCAAATATTTAGCAAGAAAATAGATTCAACCATTTCTTCAAAAGAAAAACTAATGTCAAAATTTAAAAAAGCTAACCAAAATATTTCTGATGGATTCTTAAATTTAACAAAGGCCGGAATTTATTTACCTTCACTAAGAAAAAAAGAAAATTACGCTTATGGTCATAAAATATTATTAAACCTACCCGATTACCCTTTAATTGATGATCAATTTTACCAATATCGAAAACAAATTAATTTAAATGATACTACTTTAATTCATTTTCATCCTTATCAAAATTATCTCAATAGTCTAATTTATAACAAGGCATCACAACTTAAAGAAAAGGACACTTTAAATCAAAGTTTTTCATTTATTTCTCTCCAATTAATTGATCAACAATTTAAAAGTGAAACCATTAAAAATTTATTATTAAAACAAACGCTGATGGAAAGTTTTCTCAAAAATTCTCCTTGTAAGTTTGAAGATTTAGAATTAGAATTTTATAATAATACTTCCAGTAATACTAAAGATAAAAAAAGAATTTCTAAATTATTTAATGACTCTAATTCCTTATTGAATCAAGATTTATTAAAAGATTTTGATTTAATTGACACTCAAAAACAATTAAATAATATTAAATCACTTATTAAGCAACGAAATACGATTATCTATTTTTGGTCTCCAAACTCAATGTCTGACGAGTATCTGGTGTCTCGGATTCATTATTTAGAAACTCACTTTCCATCTATTCTTCTCATAGGGATAAATATAGACTCAAGTCAATCCTCAATTGAAAGAACGATGATTTTACCTTTAAAAAATCAATTTTTTCTCCCTGATAATAGTCTAGGCAAAGTACATATTAGCAGTAATTTTCCCAGAGCAATTCTTGTCAATCGTGACGGAATTATTGAAAATAGTTTTACTTTTCTAGCCTCCAAACACTTCAATCACCAGATTGCTGATTTAGAAAAATATTAATATAGTCTTTCTGTTCAGAAAATAAACCGTAAATTTGCAAACTTTATAATGATAAAGTTACTTTTTTATAAGTATTTGTTAATCTATTAATTATACATGATCAATTTTACAGAGTTTTCACTCAAACCAGAAATTTTAAAGGCTTTAGCTGAATTAGGATATGTTAGTCCAACACCTATTCAGGAGAAAGCAATTCCGCAACTTTTAGAATCTAATCAAGATTTAAAAGCTTTTGCACAAACCGGCACAGGGAAAACTGCCGCTTTTAGTTTACCAATATTACAAAATATTGATTTACAAAATACTAAAACTCAAGCTATCATTTTAGCTCCTACACGGGAATTAGCTATTCAAATCACTAAAAACATTGAAGAATACGCTAAATTTTTACCAAATTTTAGAGCTTTAACCATTTATGGCGGAGCAAGTATTGATACTCAAATTCGAGGTCTTAAAAGAGGTGCTCAAATTTTAGTCGGAACACCGGGAAGAACAGTTGATTTAATCAAAAGAAGACAGATTGATCTATCACAAATCAAATGGTTAGTTCTTGATGAAGCAGATGAAATGTTGAATATGGGCTTCAAAGATGAATTAGACAGAATTTTAGAAGAAACACCAAAAAGCAAACAAACTTTATTATTCTCAGCAACTTTTCCTCAGGAAGTACACAATATTGCTAAGAATTACATGAATAAACCATTAGAGGTAAGCGCAGGAAAAGTAAATGTTGGTACTGACAATGTTAAGCATCAATATTATGTGATTGCAGAAAAAAACAGATATGCAGCGCTTAAAAGAATTGCAGATGTGAATCCAGATATTTATGGAATTATTTTCTGTAGAACTAGAATGGAAACTCAAAATATTGCTGATTTATTAATTGCAGATGGTTATAGTGCCGATTCTTTACACGGAGATTTATCACAAAATCAACGTGATTTAGTGATGCAAAAATTTAGGAATAAAACCATACAACTTCTTGTAGCTACAGATGTTGCTGCCCGCGGATTAGATGTAAATGATTTAACACATGTTATCAATTACAAACTTCCAGATCAAGGTGAAGTATATACTCATAGAAGTGGTAGAACCGGTAGAGCCGGTAAAACAGGTAATTCAGTTTCTATCATCAATATAAAAGAAGGTAGAAAAGTTCAAGAAATCCAAAGAATAATAGGCAAAAAATTTGAACAAAAACAAATTCCACACGGTAAAGAAATTTGTGAAAAGCAATTATTTAAATTGATCGATAAAGTAAAAGCAGTTGAAGTAAATGATGAACAAATTGCTGAATATTTAAACGTAATTTATGAAAAATTAGGTTCTTTAGATCGTGAAGAATTGATCAAAAAATTTGTATCTATTGAGTTTAACTCATTCCTAAGTTATTACGAAGATGCTGAAGATTTAAACAAAACTTCAACTCCACGTGACAGAGACAGAGATTCAAGCAGAAATGACAAATTCTCTACAGAAAATTTCACTCGATATTTTATCAATTTAGGAAAGAAAGATAACATCAATCCAGCAAAATTAATTGGCGTTATCAACGAACAAAATATTGCCAATAACCTAGAAATTGGTCAAATTGATATTTTAGATTCATTCTCTTTTTTTGAAGCTGATAAAGAATACACTGAAGATACATTAAGAAAACTGAATGAGGCTACTTTCAACGGAAGAAGAATAAGTGTTGAAATTACTACAACTCCTAAGAAAAGCAGAAGTGACAGAGGTGGTTCTCACAGTAGAGATAGAGGAAGTAGAGACGGTAAAATACTTCATCATAAAACTAGTTCGTCCAGTAACAGAAGTGACCGCGGAAGTGATAAACCTAATTTCTCCGGAGACAGAAGAAGCGGAAGCGACAAACCTAGTTTCTCTAGAGATAGAAACCGTAGTGGCGATAAACCTAGTTTCTCGGGTGATAGAAAAAGCGGAGGTGATTTTAAGAAGAAAGATTTTGGCAGCAGCAAAGACAGTAATCGTGCAGGTTTTAGAAGTAGAAAACCTAAAAGTTCATAACAACAAAAAAGCGACCAAAATTTGGTCGCTTTTTTTATTTCTTAAATTCTAAAATTGTTTTCTTTATTATTGAAACACAATCCATTAATTGATCTTCATTCATCACTAATGGAGGTGCAAATCGAATGATATTTCCATGAGTTGGTTTTGCCAGTAAGCCATTATCACGCAGTTTCAAACAGATATTCCAAGCAGTATCACTATCTTCAGTATCATCAATTACAATGGCGTTTAACAAACCTTTGCCTCTAACTAAAGTAATTAAATCGGTTTGTTGAATGAGTTTATTCATTTCTTCACGGAATAATTTACCTAATTTTTCAGCATTCTCTGCAAGGTTTTCATCTTGAACAACTTCTAATGCGGCAATGGCAACAGCAGCTGCAATCGGATTTCCGCCGAAAGTAGAACCATGTTGTCCTGGTTTTATAACCTCCATAATTTCATTATTGGCCAAAACTGCGGACACCGGATAAACACCGCCTGAAAGTGCCTTTCCTAAAATTAAAACATCCGGCTTAACATTTTCATGATCTACTGCTAATAATTTCCCTGTACGCGCAATTCCTGTTTGTACCTCATCGGCAATAAACAAGACATGATATTTTTTACACAAAGATTTTGCTTTTGTTAAATATCCTTCATCCGGAACAAAAACACCTGCCTCTCCTTGAATTGGTTCTACTAAAAATCCGGCTATATTTTTATGAGTTGATAAAATTTGCTCTAATGCATCAACATCGTTATAGGGAATTTTAATAAATCCCGGTGTAAAGGGACCAAAATTTTTGAATGCTGACGGATCCGAAGAAAAAGAAATTATAGTAGTCGTCCTTCCGTGGAAATTATTTTCACAAACTATAATTTGAGCTTCATTTTCATCAATTCCTTTCTTTTCGTAAGCCCATTTACGCGTTAATTTGATTGCTGTTTCAACAGCTTCTGCTCCTGTATTCATTGGTAAAACTTTGTCAAACCCAAAATAATTGGTGACAAATTGTTCATATTTACCAAGTACATCATTATAAAAAGCTCTTGAAGTAAGTGTTAATCTTTGAGCTTGTGAAATAAGACTATTTACAATTTTTTGATGACTATGTCCTTGATTTATAGCTGAGTAAGCAGATAAAAAATCATAATATTGTTTGCCATCCACATCCCAAACATAAACCCCCTCTCCTCTAGTTAATACAACTGGTAATGGATGATAATTATGAGCACCGTATTGATCTTCTAAATCAATTAATTTTTGTGATGAAAATTGATCAGTCGTTATCATAAAATTAAAATTAAAATGAGTAATCAGCAATTCCTGCTTAGTGGAGAGAAATCATCCTTAATTCTACACAAATTAACAAAAGTATTTTCAATTCCCATAGAATTAAGTTATGAATTGATAACGAAATATTATTTTTTGAAGCATGAATGATCGTATGTTTTCGTAATTTTGATGAATCAAATAATATAACATGAAAAAAACAATTTTAACACTTGCTATTATTTCTTTAATCACAGTGAGTTGTGGGGATAAAAAGAAAGAAGATACCTCTAAAGAACCTCAATCTGTGACAGAATTAACAGTTGAAGATGGGAAAGCATTATTTACTTCAAAAACTTGTGCTACTTGTCATCAACCAGATGTGAAATTAATTGGCCCATCCATTAAAGACATCAATAAAATATATATTGAAAATAATGCCAGTATTGCGTCTTTCTTAAAAGGAGAATTAAGTCCAATTGTTGATACAGATCCTGGTCAAGTAGCCATTATGAAAGCAAATCTTGACAGTTTTGTAAAAGATTTAACAGATGCCGAATTGAAAGCAATTGAAAAATATATGCATACAATTCAGTAAAAAATTATTTCAACTTTTATAATTTTAAAGCCACGCCAAGCGTGGCTTTTTTTATTGAATATCTTATCTTTGCGCCATGTCAAGAAAAAAAACTAATCATAAAATATTTGAAAATATCACTATTGTTGATGTTGGTTCGCAAGGAAAATCAATTGCGAAAGCACCAGACGGAAGAGTTATTTTTTTAACGAATACCGTTCCAGGCGATATTGTTGATGTACAAACCGGCAGACAACGAAAATCATATTACGAAGGAAAAGTGATTAAATTTCATCATTTATCAGACAAGCGCGAGACACCAATTTGCAAGCATTTTGAAGTTTGCGGTGGGTGTAAATGGCAAAATTTACAATATCCACATCAATTAGCGTACAAACAAAATGAGGTTGTTAATAATTTAGTCAGAATTGGTCATTTAGAACTTCCAGCAATAACACCGATTTTAGGATGTAAAGAGCCCTATTATTACCGCAATAAAATGGAATTTTCCTTTTCTAGCAATCGGTGGTTAACTTACGAAGAAATTAAAATTACCGATGAAATTGACAATCGACACGCTTGCGGGTTTCACATCGCAGGCATGTGGGATAAAATATTGGATATCGAGTTTTGTCACTTACAAAAAGAACCTTCTAATGCCATTCGGAATTTTGTAAAGCAATTTGCAATAGATCATCATATTTCATTTTTCAACCCTAAAACCTTGGAAGGTATGATGCGAACTTTATTGATCCGGATGACTTCTTTGGGTGAAATTATGGTGGTAGTTCAGTTTTTTCAAGATGATAAAATCCAAATTAATTTGATAATGGAAGCCTTAAAAAATCAGTTTCCACAAATTACCTCGTTGCAATACATCATCAACAGCAAACAAAATGACACTATTTATGATCAGGATGTAATTTTATTTCACGGCAGAGACCATATTTTTGAAGAAATGGAAGGGTTGAAATTCAAAATTAATACTAAATCGTTCTATCAAACCAATTCTGTTCAAGCTCATGAATTATACAAAATTACGCGTGATTTTGCCGATTTAAAAGGTGATGAATTGGTGTACGATTTATATACAGGTACCGGAACTATTGCACAATTTATTGCCAAAAAAGCCAAAAAAGTAGTGGGAATTGAATCGGTTCCGGAAGCCATTATCGATGCAAAAACAAATGCGAAAGCTAACAATATTTCCAATGTCGATTTTTTCGTAGGCGATATGAAAACAGTTTTCTCTACTGATTTTATCCAACAAAATGGATTACCTGATGTAATTATTACCGATCCACCGCGTGATGGTATGCACAAAAATGTGGTAGAACAAATTTTAGCCATCAAACCGGCAAAAATTGTTTATGTTAGCTGTAACTCAGCAACTCAAGCGCGCGATTTGGCTTTGATGAAAGATTTATACAAAATTACCAAAACACAAGCAGTTGATATGTTTCCACAAACACATCATGTAGAAAATGTTGTACTTTTGGAATTGAGATAACAAATTATGAAAAAATCGTACGTTGTTTTATTTTTCGGATTCATCTTAAGTTTCTTGAGTTGTGAAGTAGATGATATTTGTTTAGAACCTACTACTCCACAATTAATCATCCGTTTTTATGATGCTGCAAATCCATCAGCAAAAAAACAAGTGAGTAATTTAAATGTTTGGGTTGACGGAAAAGATAGTATCATCAAAAATAAAGCTACAGATTCCATCGCAATTCCACTTAAAACAGATTCCGATATAACAATTTATAAATTCTCATCTTCTAATCTAGTTGATGAAATAACATATTCTTATCAAAGAAGTGAAGTATTTGTTTCCAGATCATGTGGTTATAAATTTGTATTTCAAAATATCGACGCTTCCAAAGCATCATCTAATTGGATAAAACAAATGACAATTATCAATCCGAATGTTGAAAATGAAAAAAACTCACATATTAAAATTTTACATTAGTATTTTTTTGCTATCATTTGGAAGTCTTGTCTTTGCTCAGAAAACTGATAGTTTAAAGATTAAAAAACCATATAGTTTAAGATTGGGTGTCGATATGAGCAAGCCAATTATAAGTATTTTTGACAATAATTTATCTGGTTTAGAAATTACAGGAGATTTCAGATTGGCAAACCGCTATTACATTGCTTCTGAAATTGGACATACCAGCAAAATAACTTCAGAAGATTTTTTAAATTTCACTACAAAAGGTTCTTATATTAAGATTGGTGCCAATTACAATGCCTACAACAATTGGTTGGACATGAGAAATGAAATTTTTGTCGGAATCCGCTACGGATTTAGCACTTTTAGTCAAACCGTAAATAGTTATACCATCAATCAGAATGGTGTTTATTTTGATGAATATTTTGTTCAGAATCCTATAAAATATGATAATTTAACTGCGCATTGGGCTGAATTTGTTTTAGGAATAAAAGTAGAAACTTTTAAAAATCTTTTTCTCGGAGCAAGTGTAAGTTTCAATTCACTGATAAAAACTGATGATCCGGATAATTTTCAAAATTTATTTATCCCCGGATTTAATAAGCGTTATCTAAATAATAGTGGAGCTGGATTTAATTATACGGTTTCTTATCAAATTCCATTGTATAAAAAAGTTAAATAGTTAGATTTGCACCTATAAAAATTCAATTTGAAAATTTTACATTATATATTGTTCATTTTAGGAATTTCTTTCTTCGTGTTAGGAAAAATTCAGTTGATTGAAAATAATATTCTAAATACTATTTTATCAATTGTTGGAATCTTTGTCCTTTTTATCACAATTTTATTGCTGATTTGGAATAAAGCCAGTAAGTTATAGCTTATGAGCAAAAAAAAATCAAATAGCTTATCCGATTTAGGAGGATTTATATTTTCTACAGATGCGGCATTTGTATTTGAAAAAGAGGAAATTCAAGAAACTTTATCACCCAACAAACAATATTTGGAAGCTCTCTTTTCGAATAAAGGACGAGCAGGCAAAACCGCAACAATTGTTAAAGGTTTTATTGGAACCGAAGAGGATTTAAAACTTCTGGGAAAATTAATTAAAACCAAATGCGGTGTTGGCGGAAGCGTCAAAGACAATGAAATTATTATACAAGGAAATTATAGAGATAAAGTAATGGAAATCCTTAAAAATGAAGGATATAACGTAAAAAGAGTTGGAGGATAACTCATCACAATAAACAATATAAAAAAATGAATAAAATAGCATCATCAGAATTAGTTTTAAATCCGGATGGCAGTGTTTATCACTTAAATCTTCTACCAGAACATATTGCAACCGATATCATATTTGTGGGCGATCAGAATAGAGTTCCGAAAGTAGCAAAACACTTTGACAGTCAGGAATTTGATATTCAAAAAAGAGAATTCAGAACTATCACCGGAACTTATAAAGGAAAAAGAATAACTGTCATGTCAACTGGAATTGGACCTGACAACATTGATATTGTGATGAACGAATTAGACGCATTAGTTAATATCGATTTAAAAAACAGAACTATCAAAGAAAATCATACAACATTAAATATCGTTAGAATCGGCACTTCCGGTTCTTTACAAACCGATATTCCTGTAGATGGTTTTGTGTTGGGTACGCACGGAATCGGATTTGACGGTGTGCTTCACTCCTACGATTGTGAGCATATTTTAGAAAAAGATATCGAAGATGCGTTTATCAAACATACCCAATGGAATCCCAGAAAAGCGCGTCCGTATGTGGTAAAAAACAGCGCTGAATTACAAGCTAAATTATGGAGCGATCAAGTTTATACCGGAATGACCGCCACAGCAGTCGGATTTTTTGGTCCGCAAGGCAGGATTTTGCGTTTAGCGCTGGAAGACGCCAATTTGAACCAAAAAATAGATAGTTTTAATTTTAACGGGATTCGGGTTTCTAATTTGGAAATGGAAACATCTGCCATTTACGGCTTATCTAAATTATTGGGTCATAATGCTTGTTCTATGAACGCTATTATTGCCAACAGAGCCAATAAAACTTTTAGCGAAAATCCGTACAAACCCGTCGAAGAATTAATTCTTTATACACTTAACAAGTTAGTAGAATAAAATATTTTAAGTACTTTAGCGTTTAAGAATTGAGAATAAACCAAAAAATCATTTTAAGTTTAACCGATGGAATTTTAATTTTATGAAAAAAGTAGTTTTAATTTTAGCAGTATTTATTTTTATGATTGCGCTTTCATCGTGTGGAGCAAGCCACAAATTAGGTAGTAGTAAAGGTTGCGGATTAACGGGTGATGCAACTCCAATACACAAAACAGTTTCAACCGAAAAAGTATAATTTTAATTTCCCTTTATAAATCAGAAAACCATGCAAAAAGCGTGGTTTTCTGATTATTGAAATGCCTTTAAGCTCGTATGAATGGTTTCAATTTTGGCCAAAGCATCTGCTTCTTTCTTTCGTTCAATCTCCAATACTTTTTCAGGAGCGTTATTAACAAATCGTTCATTGGTAAGTTTTGCTTGTACCGATTTTAAAAATCCTTCGGTATAAATTAATTCTTGCGTCAATTTTTCTATTTCTGATGCAATATCAATAGAACCCGTTAAAGGAATAAAATATTCATTAGATTTTACCCTGAAACTCAAAGCACCTTCAACTTTTGATTTTCCTTTTATAATCCCAGCTAAATTGCCCATTTTGATAATGACCGGATTAAATTTATCTGAAGTCTTTTCATGATTGAGATAAGAAATTTCAATGCTTTCTTTAAACGGAATATTTTTATCTTTTCTGATGGTTCTGATACCAGAAATTACTTCTGCAGCCATTTCAAAATCTGTTATTATTTGCTGATTTATCACTTCTTTTGTTGGATAATTTGCAATAATTAAGGCCTCTTGCGGTGTTCTTACTTTGATATGTTGCCAAATTTCTTCGGTTAAAAATGGCATATACGGATGCAATAATTTCAAATTTGACTCAAAAAAAGCGATAGTTGCATCATACGTTTTTTGATCGATGGGTTGCCCAAAAGATGGCTTTATCATCTCTAAATACCAAGAAGAAAAATCATCCCAAATCAATTTATAAATACTCATCAAGGCCTCTGATAAACGATAATTTTCAAATGATTTTTCTACTTCTTCCAACACTTGTTGAAACTTATTTTGATACCATTCAATGGCAATTTTTGAAGCTTCCGGTTGTTCTATAATTTCTGATATTTCCCATCCTTGAACCAAACGGAATGCATTCCAAATTTTAGTAGAAAAATTTCTGCCTTGTTCACACAAATCTTCATCAAACAATAAATCATTTCCGGCGGCAGAACTTAATAAGAGTCCGACTCTTACGCCATCAGCTCCATATTTATCAATTAAATCTAAGGGTTCCGGTGAGTTTCCCAATGATTTAGACATTTTGCGTCGCTGTTTATCGCGTACAATTCCGGTGAAATAAACATTTTTGAATGGTCTTTCATTTCTAAATTCGTATCCGGCAAAAATCATACGAGCTACCCAAAAGAAAATAATATCGGGTCCGGTTACCAAATCATTGGTCGGATAGTAATAATTTATTTCTTCATTATTCGGATTTCTGATGCCGTCAAAAACAGAAATAGGCCACAACCAAGAGGAAAACCAAGTGTCTAAAGCATCTTCATCCTGACGCAAATCAGCTAAAGTCAATTTTTCAGTTGATTTTTCATTGGCTAAAATTAATGCTTCTTCTTTGGATTCGGCAACAACGAAATCAGTTTCACCATCGCCAAAATAATACGCCGGAATTTGGTGTCCCCACCACAACTGACGAGAAATATTCCAATCGCGGATATTTTCTAACCAATGTCTGTAAGTATTTACATAATGTTTTGGAAAAAACTGAATTTCTTCATCTTCTAAAACAGCTTTTAAGGCAGGTTTTATCAAATCTTCCATCTTTAAAAACCACTGAGCTGAGATTCTTGGCTCAATTACAGCTTTAGTTCTTTCAGAAGTTCCAACACGTTGTAAATGTTTTTCAATCTTTTGTAAATATCCTTTTTCTTCTAATTCTTTGGTAATTGCCGTACGAACTGCAAAACGGTCTAATCCTTGGTAATGCAATCCGAAATGATTTAAAGTGGCGTCATCATTAAAAATATCGATGATTTCTAACTGATGTTTTTCTCCTAACATTTTGTCATTGATATCGTGCGCCGGAGTTACTTTTAAGCATCCTGTTCCAAATTCCATATCCACATATTCATCTTCAATAATTGGAATTACCCGATTGCAAATAGGCACCATTACTTTTTTACCTTTTAAATGATGGTATCTTTCATCATTTGGATGGATACAAACAGCAGTATCTCCTAAAATAGTTTCTGGTCGTGTTGTAGCAATCGTTACAAAATCATTACTTCCCTCAACTTGATATTTTAAATAGTATAAATTTCCTTGCTTTTCTTCATAAATTACTTCTTCATCAGAAAGAGTTGTTTTGGCTTCAGGATCCCAATTAACCATTCTGAAACCTTTGTAAATCTGACCTTTTCTATATAAATCGACAAAAACTTTGATAACCGATTCACTCAATTCTTTATCCATCGTAAACTTGGTGCGTTCCCAATCACAGGATGCTCCCAATTTTTTAAGCTGTTCCAAGATGAGTCCGCCATGTTTCCCAGTCCAATCCCAAGCATGTTTTAAGAATTCATCTCTTGTTAAAGATTCTTTTTCTATTCCTTCATTTTTGAGTTTAGCAACTACTTTTGCCTCAGTAGCAATCGATGCATGATCAGTACCAGGAACCCAGCAGGCGTTCAATCCTTTCAATCGCGCTTGGCGAATTAAAACATCTTGAATGGTATTATTCAACATATGACCCATATGCAATACTCCGGTAACATTTGGAGGTGGAATTACAATGGTATAGGGTTTCTTTTCATTGGGAACAGAATGAAAATAGTTGTGTTCCATCCAATATTGGTACCATTTTTGTTCTACTGCTTGCGGATTATATTTTGTTGGAATACTCATGAGTATGTTTTATCTTGATTTATTTTTATAAGATGCAAATGTACAATTCTCCAAATTAACTAAAAAGTGCGTAATAAATATAAAATGAAAAATAAATTATTTAAATTTACCGTTCTAAAAAAAGTAATCATGAAAAAAATAATCTTAACATTCCTTGTCCTTGTGAGTGTTTTATCGTTAAAAGCTCAGGAGGTGAAATCTGATATAGCAACAGATCCTAACGCTCCTGTATTTCAATTTGAAACTGATGTCATTGATTATGGCAAGATAAATCAGAATGCTGATGGTGTTCGTAAGTTTAAATTCAAAAATGTTGGAAAAAGTGCTTTATTAATTACATCTATAAGTTCTAGTTGTGGCTGTACAGTTCCAAGTTATTCAAAAGAAGCTATTCAACCGGGAGGAACTGGTGAAATTGAAATAGCTTATAATACAGCTATTTTAGGTGGATTTACAAAGGTAATTACCGTTTTCTCCAATGCCAGTGAGCCGCAAAAAATGTTGCGTTTAAAAGGAATTGTCAGTAAAGCCGATGAGGTTGTTTTAGAAAAAAAATCGAGCATCGTTTCTCAGAATTAATCAAAAAAAAATCACGCCTCTAGCGTGATTCTTTTTTTAAAACATTCGCCTCAATCTAAATTCAAATTTCATCAAAATTCCGTTTCTCTTTACCTCAATTCTCAATTTATCGTTCTCATTATGATAAAAAAAGTACGTTAATTCTTCTAATTTGTATTTATAGGCGGGTTCTCCATTAATACTGACAAAAATATCATCTTTCATCAATCCTGCTTCAAACGCCGGAGAACCCTCTCTTATCTGATTAATTTTATAGGCTGGTTTAAATTTATATTTATAATCATAAGAGATAACAATTACATCATTTTTTGCTGATAACCCTCCCTGTTCAACTGTAAAAAAAGTAGTTTCTTTTTCTTTTACTAAAATTTGACCGTGATGTACTAATTCAATCCCACTCATATTGTAATTAAATAGTTCGTTGAAATATTGATTTTTTTTAAGAGATATTTTTTGATTTGGATAATCTAAAATCACATTAAATCTTTTTAGTATTTTCCCGCCAATACTTCCGTTACGCTCTTTAAATGTCTTTACAAAAACTACAGAAGTAGAGTCCGGAAATGAAGCTGTTGGTTCTTTAAATTCAAAATTGCCAATTTTAAAAAGATGAATTCTGCTGCGTTTTCCATAAATACTGCCGCTTAAACCTTCGCCTAAATAATCATAAAAATTTAATGGCGGACTTTGAATTTCCTTTCTTGAGTCTTCAAATAGCCAAAGCGCATCGCTTCCGCCGGTATCGATTAACAATTTCACGGGAAACGGTTTTTGATTTTTAAAAACAGCAGCATAAGCATCAATATAAGGCTTATTTTTATTGAATTCTAAATTAAAAACTTCACATTGATTACACTTTTTATACACATATTTTGATGGGTCATAAAGATGTAATTGTTTTTTTTTATAATCAATTTGAACGATAAAATCTTTTAATAAATCATATCCAATGATACCATGAATCGTTTCACCAAGTTTCGCTGATAAGTCAATTTTATTGTTAATGACGATATATAAATTCTGGTTTTGATTTTGAATATTTTTAATTCTAAAATGATTGCTTCTTGATAAAAGTGCTTCAACATCATCTCCTTCGCCTAATCCCTGTAATATAATTTTCTCTACATTTTTTAACTCTAACGAATCTGATGCTGTTAAATTAAATAATATCGTTGAACTTACGCCAGAATCTAAAATAAATGACAATTCCTTTCCGTTGATTTCAATCGGAATGATTATTAAATTACTGTTTAACTTAAAATTTATTTTTTGATGTTTTAAGTTACTTTTTAAGACAAATTTTGATTGCGCCAGAAGGGAAAACTGAGAGACTGCAACAACAAACAAAAAACAGTATATGAGGATTTTTTTTAACAGTGTCATATTTAAAACAATTATAATTGAAGGTACTAAAAAAATAAAGGGGATTCAATAATTATTTATAAAATACCCCCACTTTTTAACAATAATTTAAGTTGAACACAAATATATTTCGCAAATTTGCAGTTAAATCTAAATGCACATAAATCATGCCTCAAATATCAAAAAAAGGAGCCGCTATGCCGGCCTCACCCATCAGAAAATTGGTTCCTTATGCAGAAACAGCCAAAAAACAAGGAACAAAAGTTTATCATTTAAATATCGGTCAGCCCGATATTTTTACGCCTCAAGTAGCTTTAGATGCTGTTAAAAATTCAAATCTAAAAGTATTGGAATACGCGCGCTCTGAAGGTTCAGAAACGTACAGAACTAAACTTACACATTATTATAAAAAACATCATATTGAGATTTCTCATCAAGATATCATTGTTACAACCGGTGGTTCTGAGGCTTTATTATTTACGTTGGGAAGTATTGCCGATGCTGGTGATGAAATCATTATTCCGGAACCATTTTATGCCAATTACAACAGTTTTTCAACAGCAAGCGGATTAAGAATTGTACCGGTTGTTTCTACTTTAGATGAAGGATTTGCTTTACCTCCGATTGAAGAATTTGAAAAGTTAATTACTCCTAAAACAAAAGCTATTTTAATTTGTAATCCAGGAAATCCAACCGGATATTTATATTCCAAAGAAGAAATTTCTAAGCTTAAAGATATAGTGTTAAAACACGATTTATTTTTAATTGCTGATGAAGTGTACCGCGAATTTGTTTATGATGGATTGACATTTCATTCGGTTATGGCAGAAAGCGGGTTAGACCAACATGCCATTATGATTGATTCTGTCTCTAAAAGATACAGCATGTGTGGCGCCAGAATTGGTTGTGTGGTTTCCAAAAATAAAGAAGTAATTGCCTCAGTTTTGCGTTTTGCACAAGCCAGATTGAGTCCGCCAACCTATGAATTAATTGCAGCGGAAGCGGCATTGGACACGCCAGACAGTTATTTTGAAGAAGTAATTACTGAATATGCTGCCCGCAGAAAAACATTGATTGATGGGTTACAATCAATAGAAGGCGTTAAAGTTGCCACGCCAAAAGGAGCTTTTTATTGTATGGTAGAACTTCCTGTTGATGATGCCGATGATTTTGCACAATGGTTGTTGGAGAAATTCAGTCATCAAAATGAAACGGTAATGGTAGCGCCCGCTAGCGGATTTTACACCTCCAAAGAAAAAGGAAAAAAGCAAGTTCGAATTGCTTATGTTTTGAATCAGAAAGAATTAATTCGTTCAGTTGAATTGCTGAAAATTGCATTAGAACAATATAACAAATAATAAATAGTACAAAACAAGTAGCAAAATTTTGCTACTTGTTTTATCTTCGCTTTGATGAATATCCAAAAAAATATTTCGCTAAAACCATTTAATACTTTTGGTATTGATGCAATTGCTCAGCAATTTGCAGAAGTATTATCCATGGATGAATTGAAAGAAGTTATCCAAAAAACTCCTTCTTTTTTTATTTTAGGTGGCGGAAGCAATATTTTATTCACTAAAGAACGAGTTCCTTTTGTTATTCATCTTAACTTAAAAGGAATCAATATTCTTAATTATTCTGATGATGATGTATTTGTGAAAGTTTCTGCCGGAGAAGAATGGCATTCTTTTGTTTTGTGGTGTATTGAAAATGATTTTGGTGGCTTAGAAAATCTTTCTTTAATTCCGGGAAATGTTGGAGCTTCTCCCATACAAAATATTGGCGCTTACGGCGTTGAAGTCAAAGATATTATTGATGAAGTAGAAACATTAGAAATTTTAACTTTACAAAAAAAGGTGTTTTTTAATAGCGAATGTAAATTTGGATATCGGGATTCAATTTTTAAAAAAGACCTAAAAGGAAAATACATTATTACTGCTGTTATTTTCAAACTCAAGCATAAAAATCACCAACTTCATGTAGATTACGGATCTATAAATGAAGAACTTATCAAAAATAACATTTCAAATCCTGCCATAAAAGATATTTCAAATGCCGTAATTGCGATACGCGAAAGTAAACTTCCCAATCCGTCAGCAATTGGAAACGGTGGCAGTTTTTTTAAAAATCCTATCATTTCAACCCAACATTTTCAAGAGCTTCAACAAAAATATCCTACCATTCCACATTATTCAGTTTCTGAAACTGAAGTAAAAATTCCGGCCGGCTGGCTCATCGAACAAGCCGGGTTTAAAGGAATTAAAAAAGGAAATGCCGGAGTCCATTCAAAACAGGCCTTGGTTTTAGTCAATTATGGGAATGCAACTGGCGCAGAAATTTTATCCTTAGCCACTGAAATTCAAATCGCTATTAAAGAAATTTTTGACATCAATTTAGAGATTGAAGTTAATATCTTTTAACCTGAGTTCGATTAATTTTAAATTATTGAAAATCCTTTCATCTTTATTGCCGATGAAATGTCGCCCCTACGGGGCTTAACATCAATGTATATAACTATTGCTACCAATATATCGCTCCTAAAGGAGCTGGTTTTTTTTAAATTTAATTGATTATTTGCCCCGTAGGGGCAATATGTTGGTAGCAAAAAATTAAGTTAGTGAATAAAAGTCCCGTAGGGACGAAATGTTAAAAAATCCATCAATAATTTATTTGAACCACCATTTATTTTAGCCAATCAAACATATTTTTTTCCAACAATTTAGTTGTATTGGATACGATTTTGACAAATTTGGAACACTCAAACTATTCTCGATATACTTTTAAAAGAATTTCATTCTTTTAAAACCACTACCATTGACGTTTTTGTTTAATTGTATGAGTATCTATTATTTAATTAAATCAAAAAACACACCCCTAACCTCCCGCCAAATCGGGATAAACTCTCACAAGAGGGGAATTAGAAGTGCTTACAACTCACATACGTCATTTTATATTGTTTTTTTTAGTATAAAAATTATTCCTCGAACTGACATGATTTTTTTAAATCGAACTCTGGTTTTGTTAATTTCTCATTATTTTTCCGTCATCCATTAAATATTTTACACTTTCAAAATTGTTAAATTTTCATACATCAACAGTGAAATTTAATATCCTAATCAATAATCCATAAATTTAATTGAAAAGCTAACAAAAGTCATGCTTTAATAGTATAACATTTGTATATTTATGGGGAACTTATTTATTAATTTAATTTTTATTCTATGAAAGTATTTGATGATAAACACATTAAAAATGTAGCTTTTGTAGGGGCCCATCATAGTGGAAAAACAACCCTTGCCGAAACTATGCTCTTTGAAGCTGGATTACTGCAACGTCGTGGTAGAGTTGAAGACAATAATACTATTGCAGACTACCACGAGATAGAACACGAACGCGGCGCAAGTGTATATGCAACTCCTTTACATACCGAATGGCGAAACTATAAAATCAATATTATAGATACGCCCGGTTTGGATGATTTTATTGGAGAAATTGCATCAACTATGCATGTTGCTGATTCAATTGCAATGGTAATCAATGCACAACAAGGTGTTGAAGCTGGAACTGAAATTATTTGGAATTATATCAATCGATTTAATAAGCCAACGCTTTTTGTGGTGAATCAGATTGATCATGAAAATGCCAACTTTGACATGAGTTTTCAAAGTATCGTAAATTTAGTGGGCAAAAATGCAGTCAAAATACAATATCCGCTCATTGTTGGTGGTGCACAATGTATTATTGATGTTTTAAAAATGAAAATGTACAAATTTGGTTCAAATGGAGGAAAACCACAAAAATTAGAAATCCCCGCTGACCAAGCCGAAATAGCAGACAAATTACACAATGAATTGGTTGAAAAAGCAGCCGAAAACGATGAGGAGTTAATGGAATTATTCTTTGAGCAAGGAACCTTGAATGAAGAAGAAATGCGCAAAGGAATTCAAAAAGGGATGATCAACGGTGAATTATATCCAGTCTTCTGCGTTTCTGCCCTCAATGATATGGGAACAGGTCGTTTAATGGGTTTCATTGATCACGTAGCACCAGCAGCCGCAGATAATAAAATGGAACAAAGCGTTGAAGGAAAAGATATTTTATCCAAAGTTGATGCGCCAACTACCTTATTTGTATTTAAAACTTTACACGAACCCAACTTGGGTCAGATTACCTTTTTTAAAGTAAAATCAGGAGAAATAAGACAGAACGATAAGCTCATCAATTCTAGAAATGAAGAAACAGAAGTGCTTAACCAACTGTTTATAATGGATGGTAAAAAACGCGAACCCGTTGAAAAATTAAGTACCGGAGATATTGGTGCAACTTTAAAATTAAAATATACCGAAACCAATGATACGCTCAGAGCTAAAGGTCATGAAGTAACTGTAAAACCAATTCAATACCTGGAACCTAGATTGATAAAAGCTATTTCTGCGGTTAATAAAAGTGATGATGAAAAATTATCAGAGGTATTGCGTAAAATTAACAGTCAAGATCCAACTTTAAAAGCCAAATATTCTAATGATTCAAAACAATTATTATTGAGTTGTCAGGGTGAATTACATCTTTCTGCGCTGGATTGGATTTTGAAAAATAATTTCAATATTGAAGCAAAATATGAAAATCCGAAAGTTGTTTACCGCGAAACCATTCAGCGGGCATCAACTCAAAGTTATAAACACAAAAAACAATCCGGTGGATCGGGTCAGTTTGGCGAAGTTCACTTAAAAATTGAACCTTACTATCAAGATATGCCTGAGCCGGACGGATTTAACATCCGAGGAAAAGAAGAAATTAATTTGCCTTGGGGCGGAAAATTGATTTACTACAACTGTATCGTTGGAGGTGTCATTGACGCACGTTTTTTACCATCTATTTTGAAGGGAATTATGGAAGTGATGGAAGATGGTCCACTAACCGGTTCTTATGCCAGAGATATCCGAGTGATGGTTTTTGACGGAAGAATGCACGCCGTTGACTCTAATGATATTTCCTTTAAAATTGCCGCCGCACACGCTTTTAAAGCTGCATTCCTTGATGCAAATCCACGTTTGATGGAACCTATTAACGATTTAGAAGTGCTGGTTCCGGAAGAAATGATGGGGAATGTAATGACCGATTTACAAGCAAGAAGATCGATTATTATTGGAATGGATAGTGTTGGCAGATATCAACGTATCAAAGCAAAAACACCGCAAGCTGAATTGCATAATTTTTCTACTACTTTGCGCTCATTATCACAAGGTAAGGGAACTTTTAGCACCAAGTTTGCCTCCTTTGAACAAGTTCCGACCAATATTCAACAAGAATTGGTGAAATAAATCAACTAATTCTACCATAAAAACTGCATGGGTAATTTCTTTTAAAGGATTATCAATGCAGTTTTTCTTTTACAAAAACATTTAATAAATCATATATTATACTACTTTTTGTACTTTTGTAGCAAAATTTTATTTCATGAAACTATTTATATTATCCATCATATTGTTAGGGGTTGGTTTTGCAGGAATTGCCATTAAAATTTGGGCAAAAAAAGATGGTGAGTTTGACGGGACTTGCGCCGGAAGTAATATCAAAATGAAGGAAAAAGGAATTACTTGCGGTTGCGGACCTGAAGGTTGTCAAAACAAAATTGAAGAACACGATTTACCAGTTATTGATATTAAAAAAATATCTTAAAATTTGATTTTAACATCCATTTTTTATGTATTTGCAACCGTTGTTGCCATACAGTTTTTTTATTATGTAATTCTTTTTGGGAGATTTTCTTTCTCAAAACCAAAAAATCAAGTGGTTAATAACCAGCCGGTTTCTGTCATTATTTGCGCTAAAAATGAATCAGAAAATCTAAAAGAGAAACTCGAATTATTTGCCAATCAGCAATATGCAAAATTTGAATTGGTATTGATCAATGACCG
The DNA here is from genome assembly GCA_030683815.1 of Flavobacteriaceae bacterium. Lineage (GTDB taxonomy): Bacteria > Bacteroidota > Bacteroidia > Flavobacteriales > Flavobacteriaceae > JAGXRT01. Next base: position 86,066 of record JAUXPJ010000005.1, on the reverse strand, counting down.
CTCTACCGATGATACACTTGATATCATGGAAGCGTTTAAAGAAACCTACGAAGAGCGCTTAAAATTCAGAAATATCACGGTTAAAATTGTCAATATCCAAGAAAATGAACAATTTTGGGGAAGCAAAAAATACGCTCTAACGCTTGGTATTAAAGCGGCAACCAATGAATTACTGCTATTTACCGATGCCGATTGCGAACCGGTTTCACCACTTTGGATTCAAGAAATGGTAGCAGGATTTTCAGATGATAAATCCATTATTTTAGGATACGGAGGTTATCGATTTATCAAAAATTCTTTGCTCAATAAAATCATCCGATTTGAAACTTTGATGACTGCTATTCAATACTTTTCATATGCAAAAATGGGCATGCCGTATATGGGAGTTGGCAGGAATTTGGCTTACACCAAAACGCAATTTTTTGCCTCTAAAGGATTTGCAAATCATATGCATTTACGTTCGGGTGATGACGATTTATTCATCAACCAAATTGCGCATAAAAAAAATACGACTGTTTGTTATACACCCAATTCATTCACTATTTCAGAGCCAAAAACAAGTTTTAACGATTGGTTCTTACAAAAAAGACGTCATATTTCTACCGCTGGTTATTATAAATTTCACCATCAATTATTGTTGGGATTGTTCTATTTTTCTCAAATCTTATTTTGGATACTTGCCACAATTTTATTGATTTTTCAATTTCAACTTTACTGGATTTTAGGGATCATCGGATTCCGTTTTTTCTTTACTTATCTGATTATCGGACTATCAGCCAAAAAGTTAAAAGAGAAAAATTTAGTATTTTTTAATCCGATATTGGAATTATTTTTGATACTTTCACAATTCGTATTCTACATCCAAAATCTGATTTCAAAACCCAAACATTGGTAAAATCTAACGACATACTTGTTCAAATCAGAAAAGCAAAGGAAGGAAATGAGCAAGCTTATACCTTTTTACTGAATACTTATTGGAATGATGTAATGCGATTTCAGTTATCGAAAATCCAAAATGAATCTGAGGCAGAAGATATTACTGTTAAAACTTTTGCAAGAGTTTTTGATAAAATCCATCTATATGATGAACAATATACATTCAAAACATGGATTTTAACCATTTCAAAAAATTTATATATCGATGAATTCCGCAAATCAAAAAGTGAACATATTACCACTCAAAGTTTTTCAACAACCGATTATGATTTTTTTGATAAAGAACCATCTCCTGAAGATCGAATCATTATTGACCAAAATTTAAGTCAGTTATTGGCTTTTATCAAACTATTAAAACCACATTATCAAGAAGTTATCAACCTTCGATACTTTCAAGAAAAAAGTTATAAAGAGATAGCCGAAATTTTAGATGAACCGATGAGTAATGTGAAAATCAAAATCTTACGCGCTAAAAAATTATTGGCAGAAATTATTGAAAAAAAGAAGTAAATTCGACTCTCTAATCAAATAAATATGAAGTTAAATTTTACTTCTTTCAAAAATTTAGGACCGGGATTATTATTTGCCGGAGCAGCTATCGGAGTTTCCCATTTAGTACAATCAACAAGAGCTGGCGCTGATTTCGGTTTCGGATTGATTTGGGCTTTAATTTTGGTCAATCTATTCAAATATCCTTTTTTTCAATTTGCTCCTAGGTATACAACTGCCACAGGAGAGAGCTTAATTGAAGGATATCAAAGATTAGGTAAAGGAATTTTAGTTGCATACTTCATTCTCAGTTTAGGCACTATGTTTACCATTCAGGCAGCTGTAACAATTGTAACTGCCGGTTTGGCCGCCAATTTATTTGGCATCACAGATAATGTTATTATTTGGAGTGCTGTCATTACCTTCATCAGTTTTTTTATTTTGATGATTGGCAAATATCAATTTTTAGATAAATTGATGAAGATTATTGTAATTGTTCTCACTATAAGTTCAATTATTGCCGTTATTACAGCAATTTCTGCTACTGACAAGAATTTCTCTTTTGTTCAAATATTACCAAAAGGAAGTGTAGAAATTGCCTTTTTAATTGCTTTTTTAGGCTGGATGCCTGCACCATTAGATGTTTCCGTTTGGCAATCGCTTTGGACGATTGAAAAAAATAAAGATAAAACGGCCCAATACAATACCAAAAATGCCTTATTTGATTTTAACGTGGGCTACATCAGCACCATTGTAGTCGGAATTTTATTTATTGCTTTAGGCGCTTTGGTGATGTACCAAACAGGAAAAACATTTGATTCAAACGCTGGAAAATTTGCACAACAACTAATCAGTTTATATACAGAAAACTTGGGTTCAGGTAGTTTTTATATCATATCGATTGCTGCATTTACCACCATGATTAGCACTACCATTACAACTTTAGATGCCTCACCAAGAGTTATGGCTAAAACAACATCCTTATTATTTAATGAAAAAATCTCTATAAATTATCTTATTTGGATGCTGTTACTATCGATTGGAACCATTCTTATTTTAACTTATTTTATTTCAAATATGATTTTCTTGGTTAAAATAGCTACTATCTTATCATTTTTAACCGCACCTTTTTTTGCGATTGCCAATTATACTTTAATCACCAGTAAACATACACCAAAAGAATGGCATCCATCTCTAGCTATGAAGATTCTTAGTTATTTAGGAATTATTTTTTTAATCGGGTTTAGTTTATGGTATTTATGGAGTTTGTAAATATTATCGATTTTCAAAATTCAATCAATAAAACTTATCAGTAAAATCTTTGTATCTTTGTCAAAATTTTTGAAAAATGTCAGAGCAAGAATTAAATATACATCAACCAAAACCAAAATGGTTACGCGTAAAATTGCCAACCGGTAAAAAATATGTCGAATTAAAAGGTTTGGTTGATAAATATAAACTTCATACTATTTGCACCAGTGGAAGCTGTCCTAATATGGGCGAATGCTGGACCGAAGGAACAGCTACTTTCATGATTTTGGGAAATATTTGCACGCGATCTTGCGGTTTTTGCGGGGTTAAAACCGGCAGACCAGAAAACGTAGATTGGGAAGAACCCGAAAAAGTGGCACGTTCTATCAAATTAATGAATATTAAACATGCCGTAATTACATCTGTTGATAGAGATGATTTAAAAGATGGCGGTTCCATTATTTGGACTGAAACAATTCAGGCTATTAGAAGAATGAATCCTGAAACCACTTTAGAAACGTTAATTCCAGATTTTCAAGGTATCAAAACTAATATTGACCGAATTATCAATGTAGCTCCCGAAGTGGTTTCGCACAATTTAGAAACGGTGAGAAGATTGACCAGAGAAGTTCGAATTCAGGCGAAATACGACCGCAGCTTAGAAGTTCTAAAATATTTAAAAGACAGCGGATTGAGAAGAACAAAATCTGGAATTATGCTCGGTTTAGGCGAAACTGAAGCGGAAGTATTAGAAACAATGCAAGATTTATCCAATTCAAAAGTTGACGTTATTACTATTGGTCAATATCTACAACCCAGTAAAAAACACTTGACAGTCAAAGAGTTTATTACACCTGAGCAGTTTTTAAAATATGAAAAAATTGGACTCGAAATGGGATTTAAACATGTTGAAAGTGGCGCTTTAGTTCGCTCATCCTATAAAGCTCAAAAACATTTATTATAATTTTGGCATCATTATTGAAATTCATCAATAGGAAATAAAGCGTCATTAACTTTGTTTTCATTGTTTGAATTATTTGAAAAAAAAATCCACGCTAGGCGTGGCTTTTTTTTATTCGATATAACCCATTTTTTTCATCCAATCAGGATTGTACATTTTCCCCACATATCGACTTCCATGGTCATGAAAAAATACGACTACAACATCGTCTTTCTTAAAATTATCTTTTAACTGCAACAATCCTTTAATGGCAGAACCTGCTGAGTTTCCGGCAAAAATACCTTCTTCTAAAGCTAATTTTTGAGTGTAAATAGCAGCATCTTTATCGGTGACTTTTTCAAAGGCATCAATTAAAGAAAAATCGACATTTTTAGGTAAAATATCTTCTCCAATTCCTTCAGTTACATAAGGATATATTTCTTTTTCATCAAAAATTCCTGTTTCATGGTACTTTTTAAAAACAGAACCGTAAGTATCAATTCCCCAAATTTTAATAGCCGGATTTTGTTCTTTCAAATATTTTGCAATTCCTGAAACTGTTCCTCCCGTTCCAACACCTACCACAAAATGAGTAATTTTTCCATCCGTTTGACGCCAAATTTCAGGTCCGGTACTTTCATAATGCGCTAAACTATTCGATAAATTATCGTACTGATTAACATACCAACTATTAGGAGTTTCTGTAGCCAATCTTCTGGAAACTGAATAATAGGAACGTGGATCTTCCGGCTCAACATTGGTTGGACAAACAACCACTTCTGCCCCAACAGCCCGTAAAATATCCATTTTTTCTTTGGATTGTTTATCTGCCATCACACAAATAAGTTTGTATCCTTTAATAATTGCAACCAGCGCTAAACCCATTCCTGTATTGCCCGATGTTCCCTCAATAATGGTTCCGCCCGGCTGTAATCGTCCATCTTTTTCGGCATCTTCAACCATTTTTAATGCCATTCTATCTTTTGTTGAGTTGCCCGGATTAAATGTTTCTACTTTAGCCAAAACCAACGCATCAACATCTGAAACGATTTTATTTAATTTAACCAAAGGTGTATTACCAATGGTTTCTAAGATATTTTTAGCGTATTCCATTTTTTATAATTTAATGCAAAAATAAGAAGAAAGTTTTACAATTGACAATTGACAATTAACAATGAAAAATTAATAATTAATAATGGACAATAAAAATTTAGGATATAAATTAATGATCGAAGATTAAAGAAAAAGAGAAGTCCTTCCCTTTGCTTCGCCAGTTCGCTGTCGCTCGTGTGGGAAGGATTTAGGATGGGATAAACAATTAATAATGAAAATTTAACCCTTCGACTTGGTTCGACTTCGCTCACCAACCGTCGCTCATGGTGTGATTTCAAAAAAAACTTTAAACTTACTGTTAACTGCTCATTGCTACTGAAAACTGTCAACTCAATTAAACACTATTCAAACTTAATGGCTTTCACCGGACTAATTTTTGAAATGATAAACGACGGAATTAAAAGCATCAGTAAACACAACAATAAAGTACCCAAATTAAGCCACAAAATATAATCTAAACTGATGTAAACGGGTGCGACAGTCACATAATAAGTTGCTGGATTTAGCTGAATTAATTCAAAATATTTTTGAATAAAAAGTAATGATAATCCAATTAAATTTCCCCAAAATAATCCGAGTAAAATTAAATACGAAGCATTGTATAAAAACACTTTTTGAATACTCAAGTTATTGGCTCCCATCGATTTTAAAATTCCAATCAATTGCGTTTTTTCAAGTATCAACACTAATAATGCAGTTATCATATTAATGCCAGCGACCAAAATCATAATAGCAATAATAACGACCATATTGGTATCAAACAACTGAATCCACTCGAATAAAGCGGGATATTTTTCAATAATTGTTTTTGAATTGAGTTTGGCTCCAATTTCATGATAAATCTCCTCTCCTTTTTGATTGATTTGATCAAATTCATTTAAAACAATTTCATACCCTCCTACTTCAGTTGAATTCCATTTGTTCAATCGTTGAATTTGTTTTAAATCGCCTAAAATAATACCGGAATCAAACTCATTAAATCCGGAATCATAAATTCCGACTACTTTAAAAACCCTTACACTTGGCGGGCTTTCAGGATTTTCTTTCAGAAAAAAAGTATTGAATTCACTATTTAATTTTAAACCCAATCGGTCTGCAATGGTTTTAGAAATCAGCACTTCAAAAGAAAAATCATCTTTAATAACGGGAAAATTGCCTTCAATAATATACTCTTTAAAATTATTCCAATCGTATTTTTGATCAATTCCTTTAAAAATAATTCCTTCAAAATCTTTTTCGGTTCTGATAATTCCGGCTTTGGTAGCGTAAGGATGTATTTGTTTAATTCCACCGATTTTATTTAAATCAGTTAAGTTCTTTTTACTTAAAGAAACCGGAGTTAAAGTAATATCAGATTGATTATCATCAAAATTGGTAATTTGGATATGCCCATTAAAAACCGTTATTTTATCGCTAATTTTTTGTTGAAGTCCGATTCCTGCAGCGATAGAAATCATCATCACGATCATTCCCAAAGCGATGGCAACAATGGCGATTTTTATAATTGGAGCCGAAATACTACTTTTATACTGTTTTGTAGTAATGAATCGTTTGGCAATAAATAATTCGAAATTCAATTTTTAACTAATTATGAAAATCAAAAATACACATATTTGGATAGTTTTTATACTGTTTTTGCTGATGTTTTCCTGTAAAAGCAAAATGCCGGTTAAAATTGCAGTACCGATTGTTGAAAGTACTTCAACTGTTTTGGAAATTGGAGCAAACAGAACGACTGCTTATGTCCCTTTATTGATGCAAAAAAAAGTAGCCATCGTTGCCAATCAAACTTCAGTTATTTTTAAAAACAATCAAACCGCTATTCATTTGGTTGATTCATTGACCAGTCTACATGTCTCTGTTAAAAAAGTTTTTGCACCGGAACACGGATTTAGAGGTGATGCTGATGCCGGCGAATTGATTAAAGATGGTATTGATGTAAAAACCGGAATTCCGATTATTTCACTCTATGGAAACAACAAAAAACCAACTGCCGAACAACTAGCCGGAATTGATTTAGTCATATTTGATATTCAAGATGCAGGAGTCCGATTTTACACTTATATTTCTACTTTACATTATGTGATGGAAGCTTGTGCCGAAAATAATATTCCGCTCATTGTTTTAGACCGACCCAATCCAAACTCTCATTACATTGATGGTCCCGTTCTTGAAATGAGTCATCAAAGTTTTGTAGGAATGCACCCCATTCCGGTAGTTTACGGAATGACGATTGGGGAATATGCCTTGATGATTAACGGTGAAAAATGGCTCAATAATCATGTCCAATGTGATTTGACCATTGTGCCCTTAGCGAATTATAACTATCAAACTTTCTACAGTTTACCCATCAAACCATCGCCCAATTTGCCCAATGACCAATCCATTAATTTATATCCGAGTTTGTGTTTTTTTGAAGGAACCAATGTAAGTGTTGGGCGGGGAACCAAACAACAATTTCAAATCTATGGTTCGCCATTTTTACCCAAGAATCAATACAGTTATAATTTTGTACCACAACCCAATTTAGGTGCGAAATCGCCGGTACATCAAGGTAAAATTTGTTTTGGGGAGGACTTAAGCAACTATCCAAAATTAAAAGAACTCAACTTAGAATGGATTCAAAAAGCGTATCAACTTACTGAAAATAACACTATCTTCTTTAACGATTTCTTTAAAAAATTAGCCGGAACCGATGCATTGCGACAACAAATAGAACAAGGTATTTCTATTGATGAAATCAAAAAATCATGGGAACATGATTTAAAATCGTTTAAAAAAATCAGAAGAAAATATCTTTTATATGATTAATTAAACGGGACTTTTTGTTTTAATTTTTCAACAATATCATAAACTGCCGGACAAACTTCTGTATTATTTAGAGTCAAATTAGCAATCTGTATAAACTTTTTGCGATTGGTATGAGGATATTCACTGCACGCTTTGGGTCTGACATCATAAATCATACATTCATTATCAGCCATCAAAAAACTGCAAGGCGCTTGTTGCAATATATAAAAATCATCTTCATCAACCCTTAAATACTGATTGATAAATTGAACTTCTTTCATCCGCAAATGCTTTGCAATCTTAGCAATATCTTTAATGGTGAAAATCGGACTGGTGGTTTTACAGCAATTGGCGCATTTTAAACAATCTGTATATTCAAAAACTTCATCGTGCAAATCTTGCATGATAAAATCGAGATTTTTGGGCGTCTTTTTTATTAATTTTTTAAAGTATAATTTTGATTCTGCTAGTCGAGTCTTACTTGCTAGTTTAAATTCTTCTAAATTCCAATTCATCTGTTTTTATCTATTGTTTTTTTATGGTCAGATGGAATTCGCAAAACAAAATTGAATTTTTCTGATTATTAATATCTAAAATTTTGTTGATTTTATTTCATCGCGCAAAGATAAACCTAATTTTTAAAGAGAGATACAATATTAAATCGAAGGTAATATATAGGGAAAAGAAAATGTGATAAACAATTGATTCCTATCACAATAATCTTTTATCTATTATCTATATTCTTTCATCTGGTTAATAGTTATAAATTACTAAATTTGCACTTCATAATGATTAAAATGGATTTTCAGAAAAAAATAGAGATAACTGCTATAAACGGCATACGAGAAATTTATCATGTTGAGATTGATTCCGTAGAGTTTCAGGCAACACGTAAAGAATTTGAGGGCGATATTACTTTGGTGATTTTTCCATTATTGCGTTTTATCAAAGGAAATCCGGTAGAAATAGGAACAAAAATAGGAGAATATCTCAAAAATAATTTACCGGAAATTGCAGGTTTCAATGTTGTAAAAGGATTTTTAAATTTAGTTGCGAATCCTTCTGTGTTTTTAGAATCATTTAAAGATATTTATCAAAATGAACATTATGGAATAGCAAATCCAATTGAAAAAGCTAAAAGTGTGATGGTTGAATATTCATCACCAAACACCAATAAACCTTTACATTTAGGACATATCCGCAATAATTTATTGGGATATTCTGTCGCAAAAATCATCGAAGCATCCGGTAAAAAAGTGATTAAAACCCAAATTATCAATGACCGCGGAATTCATATCTGCAAAAGCATGTTGGCTTGGGAGCTCTTCGGAAATGGTGAAACACCCGAAAGTACCGGTTTAAAAGGCGATAAATTAGTGGGAAATTATTATGTGCTTTTTGATAAAATCTGCAAAAAAGAGATCGAGGAATTAATTGCCAAAGGAAAAACGGAAGAAGAAGCTAAAAAACAAGCTCCGATTTTGTTAAAAGCGCAGGAAATGTTGCTCAAATGGGAAGCAGGAGATGAACAAGTAGTGGCACTTTGGAAAAAAATGAATCAGTGGGTTTATGACGGATTTGACAAAACTTATAAAGCGTTAGGCGTTGATTTTCACAAAAACTATTATGAAAGCAAAACCTATTTATTAGGAAAAGAAGTGGTGCAAGAAGGATTGGAAAAAGGCGTTTTTTACAGAAAAGAAGACAGTTCTGTCTGGATTGATTTAACAGGCGATGGATTAGATGAAAAAATTGTACTTCGCTCTGACGGAACAGCTGTTTATATGACGCAGGATATAGGAACCGCTATCCTGCGTTTTAAAGAATTTAACCTTGAAAGCTTGATTTATACCGTTGGAAATGAGCAAGATTATCATTTTAAAGTATTGTTTTTAATCCTCAAAAAATTGGATTATCAATGGTCAGATCATCTATTTCACTTGTCATACGGAATGGTTGATTTACCAAGCGGAAAAATGAAATCGCGCGAAGGAACCGTTGTTGATGCCGATGAATTGATTGAAGATATGACCAATTCAGCTCGTGAAATTTCTGAGGAGTTAGGTAAGTTAGAAAATTATAATGAATCGGAAAAAGAACGATTATATCGTATTATTGGTTTGGGTGCTTTAAAATATTTTATTCTAAAAGTTGATCCAAAAAAACGGATTCTCTTCGACCCTAAAGAATCCATTGATTTTAACGGCAATACCGGTCCGTTTATTCAATATACTTACGCTCGAATTCAATCAATATTGAGAAAGGCAGATTTTGAATTCAGTCAAACTGTTGAAAATTATCAACTCAACGATAAAGAAAAATCGCTGATTAAACAGCTGCAATTATATCCTGAAATTATTCAGAATGCAGCGCAAAATTTGAGTCCGGCACTCATTGCAAACTATACTTTTGAATTGGTAAAAGAATACAATTCTTTTTATCAAAGCATGCCCATTCTCAATGCTGACACTATGAATGAAAAAATATTTAGAACGCAACTGAGTTTTAAAGTAGGAGAAGTAATCAAATCAGCTTTTGAACTTTTAGGCGTTGAAGTTCCGGAAAGAATGTAAAAATTTCCTATCCCCTGCCCTTTCCAAAGGAAAGGGAGCAAAAATAAAATAAAAGTCCTACCTTTTGGAAAGGATTTAGGATGAGCTAAATAATTGACAATGAATAATAAATAATTTAAAATTAAAAAAAGTCCTTCCCTTTGCTTCGCCAGTTCGCTGTCGCTCGTGTGGGAAGGATTTAGGATGGGATAATAATTTGGAAATGAAAAATTAAACAGTTTTCAGTATTAAATCATTTAAGAACATAAGAAAGAATAACTTTATAAACTTTATAAACATTCAAACTTTATAACTTTATAACTTTATAACTTTATAAACTTTTAAACATTATAAACATATGAAATACGACATCATCATCATAGGAAGTGGACCCGGCGGTTATGTAACTGCTATTAGAGCATCACAACTCGGATTTAAAGTAGCCGTGGTTGAAAAGGAAAATTTAGGTGGAGTCTGCCTTAATTGGGGATGTATTCCAACCAAAGCCTTACTTAAAAGTGCGCAAGTTTATGACTATATTCAACACGCTGAACAGTATGGCATTAAAGTCAGTGAAGTTGAAAAAGACTTTGAAGCGGTTATTAAAAGGAGTCGAAATGTAGCTGATGGCATGAGTAAAGGAGTTCAATTTTTGATGAAAAAAAATAAAATTGATATCATTGACGGATTTGGAAAAGTGCTTCCGGGCAAAAAAGTTTTGGTAACAAATGCTGACGGAATTGCATCAACTTACGAAGCAAATCATATCATTATTGCTACGGGTGCCCGTGCAAAAGAACTGCCCAATTTACCTATTGATGGCAAAAAAGTAATTGGTTATCGCGAAGCAATGACTTTAAAACAACAACCAAAGAAAATGATTGTAGTCGGCTCAGGTGCCATTGGTGCTGAGTTTGCCTATTTCTACCAAACTATGGGAACTGAGGTCACGATTGTTGAATTTTTACCCAATTTAGTTCCGCTGGAAGATGAAGAAGTTTCCAAACAATTAGAACGTTCTTTCCGAAAAGCAGGTATCAAAACTATGGTAAACTCAGAAGTTTTATCGGTTGATATTGCCGGAGATGGCGTAAAAGCGGTAGTAAAAACCAAAAAAGGAGAGGAAATTTTAGAAGCAGATATGGTACTTTCGGCAGTTGGAATCAAATCAAACATCGAAAATATCGGATTAGAAGAAGTAGGAATTTTAGTCGATAAAGATAAAATTCAGGTGGATGAATATTACCGCACCAACATAGAAGGATATTACGCTATTGGCGATATTGTTCCCGGGCACGCTTTAGCGCATGTTGCATCTGCAGAAGGAATTACGTGTGTTGAAAAAATTGCCGGTGTAAAAACAGAGCCGATAGATTATAATAACATTCCCGGCTGTACTTACGCTACACCAGAAATTGCCAGCGTCGGATTGACAGAGCAAAAAGCCTTGGAGTTAGGTTTTGAAATTAAAGTTGGGAAATTTCCGTTTACCGCATCAGGAAAAGCACAAGCGTCCGGGACTACTGATGGATTTATAAAAGTGATTTTTGATGCTAAATACGGTGAATGGTTAGGATGCCATATGATTGGCGCCGGCGTTACCGATATGATTGCCGAAGCTGTTTTGGGCAGGAAATTAGAAACAACCGCTCATGAAATTTTAAAAACGGTTCACCCACATCCAACCATGAGTGAAGCGTTGATGGAAGCAGTGGCGGCGGCTTATGGAGAAGTGATACATATATAATTTTTTAACATATTCTTTATTAAAAATCCAAGTTTTTAGCTTGGATTTTTTTATATCAAATATTTTTATATATTTGGTATAATGTATTTTGACATTAATGTTCTGTTCGATTTTATTTTTCATTTCATGAAGTTGGTATTATGTAATTTTAGTTCTATTGTTTTACCATTAGTATTTATAACAAAATTAATATAAACTTTAATCAACAACTAAATTTTAAAATTATGAATGAACAGTTAAATTTATTCGTTGAAAGCGCTAAGAGCTTTCTAAATGAAATTGCAGTTTTTTTACCAAAAGTTATTGGTGCAATTATCATTCTAATTATCGGTTGGATTCTTGCCAAACTGATAAAAAAACTAACCATTAAACTTCTAACTTTAGTAAAATTTGATTTCCTGACAGATAAATCCGGCATCGAAAAATTCATCAAAGATGGTGGAGTGAAATATTCCTCTATTGAATTAATAGGAACTTTTTTCTATTGGATTTTTATGTTTGTAGTTATCATGGCAGTTTTAAATAGTCTTGGTTTAAACAAAGCATCAGAACTATTCTACATGATTCTATCTTATATTCCTAATGTAATTGTGGCTATAGCAATTTTCATAATAGGCATGTATTTAGCAGATTTAGTTTCTCAAATGTTATTGGCCTCACTTACTTCTATGCAGGAAAAAATCGCCAAACTGGTAAGTCGTATAGCATTTTATTCCATTATATTATTAACCATATTTATCACTTTAGTGCAATTAAATATCGCTGAAGAAATAGTGGTAAGTGCTTTCCAAATTCTATTTGGTGCTATCTGTTTAGCTTTTGCTTTATCCTTTGGTTTAGGAGGAAAGAGCAAAGCCGAAGATTTTCTAAATGAGTTTTTTAAGAAGTAAAAATAATTAAATGTTGAAGAATCCGAACCTGACAGTTCGGATTCTTTTTATGGTAATAAGAAGATATCCATAGTAGATTCTAAAGGATTTAATTGATATTTCAGTTCTGCTATTGTCTTATCATTTCGAATCAACAAATCAGAAATATTCTTGATTCGTTCTTGTAAAATTCCGTTCGGAAATAATTCTTGGTGTAGCGCCGTCAATTGCAAAACATAGGTTTCTTGATGCCGTTTTTCTGCTTTTAATAAGCATTTTTCAAGTTTATTTAATCCGTTGAGTTGTTTCTGATGTTGCGCTTTTACAGCACCAATAAAGGATTTATCGGTTTTTGCGGCAATTTCTTCCAGTTGTTTAAATAACAATTCTAAATGAGTTCGCTCTTTTGAAAAATCAATTTCAACCTCAGAGCGTTCTTTTACTTTTTTATTGATTAAATCTGTCAACGGTAAAAAAAGTTCTCCCGGAATTAATCCCAATTTTTGAATTTTCTGCTGTTGTTTTTCGGTTAAAATCAAAACCGAATTTCGATGCAATAAAATAGGAAAATCAACTTTTTGTGTTTCAAAATAGGGTTTTAATTGCAGCCAATACGCCAACTCTCCTGCTCCGCCGATATAACACAAATTGGGCAAAACAACTTCTTGAAATAAAGGCCGCATCAATACATTCGGACTAAAACGATCCGGAAATTGCTCAACTTCCTTCCTTATTTCATCTTTAGAAAAAGTAAAATCGGTGTTGAGAATCTTATAATTCTCCTCCTCAAAAACTATGCGTTCCCTAATTCCATCTTTTAAATAAAATAAATTAACAGCTCTCGGATTTACCGGAACCTTGAATTTTTTTTCAAGTTCAGTATTCGCCAAACCAACTGTTCTTTCACAGGTATTGTTGATTAATTCATCGACTAAAAAAGATTTAAACTGATTTTTTAAGCCGGCATCATTTCCATCAATAATAACCAAACCAAATTTTCCAAATAAAGCATTCATCAAATAGCGGTTGGCGTCAGCTAAATTGGTATGTTTTAAATACGATTGTTCAAATAAATTTAAAATAGTATCGCCCTTTGGATTGTTTTCTAAAAGATTTTTCAACTGATAAAAAACTTCATCCAGTCCGTCTATATTATATTTACCAACAGCTCCACCACTTTTTTTATGCCATTGTAATTTTTGTTGATGAACCCAAAAATGGTTGATTTCTTCAAAATCGTGATCTTCGGTTGCCATCCAATAAATCGGCACAAAATGATTTTCAGGAAACTTATTTTTCAATTCATCAGCTAAATTAATCGTTGTCAGCAACTTATAAATCACATATAAAGGTCCCGAAAATAAATTGAGTTGATGACCGGTGGTTACCGTAAAAGTATTTTCATTGTTGAGTTGACGAATATTATTTTTGGTGATTTCAGAAAGCGCTAAAAATTTATTTTGCGATTGAAGCAGTTTAACCAATTCGGCTCTTTTTTGGGAATCAAATTTTTTTCTATGCTTCAGTTGATGTTGAAAGCCATCCAAATTTGGAAAATTGCCATAAAAATCTTTTACCTCCAATTTTTGAGTCAAATAATCAGTGATGAGATTCGTTAAAAATCCGGTTTCAACCAGCGGAATAGCGGCTATTTTTTTCATCAACAATTACACATTTCTGATATTTTGAAATAAGGTATAAACATAAGAACGCTCACTGCCCGAAGGCATCATATAAGCATAATTGAAGGAGTTGAGCAATTTAAAATCAGCTCCCAATCGATCTTGAAGCATTTCATCATTGTATCGAAACACCTCTAATCCGCTACATTTAGAAGCTCCTTTCAGATTAAAAACTGCAATAATGACAAATCCGCCCGGCTTTAAAATCTTTTTCAGCAGCTTAAAATAGGTATTCTGATCTTTTTCATCAATAAAAAAATGAAGCACAGCTCTATCATGCCAAATATCTACCTCATTAATCTGCGTCAAAGTTTTAGGATTGGTTAAATCATCTTCCATAAAAATTACTTTTTCAAGATCAGTTGTTGCCAACCTGTTTTTTAACACGTCTAAAGCCGCTTTTGAAAGGTCGTTTGCAATGATATTGGTATAACCCAATTTCAGTAAATCATCCATTAAAGTCGTGGCTCCTGCGCCAACATTTAATATTTTTGCATGTTGGGCAACCCCACTTTCTTGAATCAAATTTAAAGAAGGAACGGCTTTTTCTTCAAACCAACCCAACTGATTAAAAGCTGTTTTGTGATATACTTTTTCCCAATAGGTTTTATATTCAATTTCAGTCATAACTTCAAAAAATTTTATACAAACCTAAACAATATTTAGAAGTTGAGAGATTGATTTAAAAAAAATATCATTTTACAAGAGCTCTCTTATATTTTTTTTATAGGTTTGAATTCTAAACATCTCAAACTTTCCATCTAATGAAAAAAATAATTTTTTACTTCTTTATTTTATGTTTCTTTTCTGTTCAATCACAAAATTTAGTTTCTCCGGATTCCTTCTTAGGATATGAATTAGGAAGTAAATTTTCCCGACTTCCACAGGTAGAATCGTATTTTAAATACTTAGCCAATTCGCCAAAAGTTACCATGGAATATTACGGGGAAACCTATGAAAATAGACCACTTTACACGGTTTTTATATCATCGGATAATAATATAAAAAACCTAGAATCCATCAAAAAAAATCATTTACAAAGTGCCGGATTAGACAAAAATTCGACAGCATCAACCGATATTCCGATAGTTTGGTTGAGTTTTAATGTTCATGGAAATGAAGCATCAGGAACCGAAACGGCTATGCAAGTGGCGTATGATTTATTGACAAAAAATACCGATTGGTTAAATAATACCGTAGTTATTATTGATCCTTGTTCTAATCCGGATGGTAGAGAACGTTATGTGAATTGGTTCTATGAAGTTAGAAACGAGCAAATTAACACAAATATTGAATCTCTAGAACACAATGAACGTTGGCCTGGAGGAAGACCTAATCATTATTTCTTTGATTTGAATAGAGACTGGGTTTGGGCAACTCAAACTGAAACTAAAAATCGTATCAAACTATACCAACAATGGATGCCCCATGTACATGCAGATGTGCACGAACAAGGTATTAATGAACCCTACTATTTTGCTCCGGCAGCCGAACCTTTTCACGAAATTATAACGCCTTGGCAACGAGAATTTCAACAAAAATATGGAAAAAATACCGCCAATTATTTTGATAAAAATGGCTGGTTGTATTTCACCAAAGAGCGCTTCGATTTATTTTATCCAAGTTACGGCGACACTTATCCCACTTTTATGGGCGCTATTGGAATGACTTTAGAAAAAGCGGGGAATAGCAGAGGTGGGTTAGCCGTCTTAAACCAAGAAGGACATCTTTTAACTTTAAAAGAACGAATTGAACATCAAAAAACTGCCAGTTTATCGGCTGTAGAAACGGCTTATTTAAATCGAAAAAAATTGGTTGAAGAGTTTCAACAATTCTTTAAAAATAACACCAATCATACTTATAAAAGCTATGTAATCAATTCTAAAAATACAGATCAATTACAAACATTAACCAACTTGTTGGATTTACATAAAATTGAATATCAGTTAACTAAATCATCCAAAGTAAAAGGTTTTGACTATGTAAGTGGAACAATCGGGACATTTTCTATTGCTGAAAATAGTTTGGTCATTCAAGCCAATCAGCCCAAAGGGAAGATGGTAAAAGTGCTTTTTGAACCGCAATCTAAATTGGAAAATATCAAAACCTATGATATTACAGCTTGGTCTTTACCGTATGCGCATGGTTTAGAAGCCATTGCATCCTATTCGGAAGTTGCCGATAAACCATTTGAAAAATTTGTAGAAGTTAAAAATACCTTAACACAAAATTCGTATGCGTATATCAGCAAATGGAATCATTTAAATGATGCACGTTTTTTAGCTTCTTTAATTAAAAATGACATAAAAGTACGCTTTAGTGAAACTCCTTTTAACATTCAAAATCAGACCTTTGAGTCAGGTTCATTGATTATTACAAGAACCGATAACCAACACATTTCTAATTTATCAACTATTTTAGAAACCCTTGCTAACCAACACCAACGGAGTTTAACCGAAGTCAATTCTGGAATGGTAAACTCAGGTTCCGATTTTGGCGCTTCTACTGTCAAATTAATTCAACCGGCTAAAATTGCAGTTTTAACAGGATCTGGCGTTAGTCCGTATGCTTTTGGCGAAGTTTGGCATTTGTTTGAGCAACAAATTCAGTATCCAATTAATATCATTGGAAGCGATTATTTTGACAAAATACAATTGGCCAATTATACGGTATTAATTTTACCTTCAGGCAATTATCAAAAAATTATCAGCGATTTAAAATTGACTGAAATTCAAACTTGGATAAAAAATGGGGGGAAATTAATTGTGATGGGAAGTGCTTTAAATCGATTTGCTGATCATGCTGATTTTGCGATTAAAAACTTTAAAAAAGAGGAAGAAAAAGACAAACCAACCTTAACTCCGTATAAAGAGGTGGAAAATGAGCAGATGAAAAAAGAAATCACAGGAGCTGTATTTAAAACTATCGTAGATAATTCTCATCCAATGGCTTTTGGTTTGGGCACTCATTATTTCACTTTAAAATTAGGAAGCCAAGCTTTTCCTTATCTAAAAAGAGGCTTTAACGTTTCTTATTTAGGAAATAATCCACAACCATTTGCGGGCTATGCAGGAAAAGATGCTCTCAAAAATATAGGAGATTCTTTTGTTTTTGCTGAAGAATCTATGGGTGACGGAAGTGTTATTTATATGGTTGATAATTCGTTATTTAGAGGATTTTGGGAAGGAGGAAGATTGTTTTTTGTGAATGCAGTTTTTTTAACCAACAACCATTATTAATATTTTAAACTATCAAAAAAAAGAGGCCATGGCCTCTTTTTTTATTTTACTGGAACACCTTCCAAGTCATATTCGGTAGCTTCTGTTATTTCAATATCAATAAATTGTCCTATTTGAACATAATATTGGGTGGCATCTACCAAGACTTCATTGTCAACATCCGGAGAATCAAATTCGGTTCTTCCGTAGAAATAATTCCCTTCTTTTCTATCAAATAAACATCTAAAAATCTTTCCTATTTTTTGCTGATTTAACTCCAATGAAATTTGCGATTGGATGTCCATAATCTCTGCAACGCGTTGTTTTTTAACTTCATCCGGCACATTATCTTCTAAAGTTGCGGCGTGTGTATCTTCTTCATGCGAATAGGCAAAAACACCCAATCGTTCAAATTGCATTTCTTGAACCCATTGTTTTAATTCATCAAACTGCGCTTCCGTTTCGTTGGGATATCCAACAATTAAGGTTGTTCTGATAGCCATTTCAGGAACAATCGTCCTGAATTTATGAATTAACTGGGTGGTTTTTTGATGCGATGTTCCGCGACGCATCGATTGTAAAATCTCATCATTGATGTGTTGCAAAGGAATATCGATATAATTACAAATTTTGGGTTCGGATTTCATCGCTTGAAGTACATCCTCCGGGAATCCGGTTGGAAAAGCATAATGCAGACGAATCCACTCAATTCCATCGACTTTAACCAATTCTTTCAGCAAATCTGCCAATGCGCGTTTGTTGTACATATCGAGCCCGTAATAGGTTAAATCTTGTGCAATTAAAATTAATTCTTTTACGCCTTTTGCAGCTAATTTTTGGGTTTCAATAACTAAATTTTCGATAGGTGTAGAAATATGTTTTCCGCGCATTAACGGAATCGCACAAAAAGAACAAGGGCGGTCACAACCTTCGGCAATTTTTAAATAGGCATAATGTTTTGGGGTGGTTAGCAGGCGTTCTCCTACTAATTCATGTTTATAATCAGCCCGCAATGCTTTCAATAACAGCGGTAAATCATGAGTGCCAAAATAAGCATCAACATTGGGAATTTCTTTTATTAAATCAGCTTTATAACGCTCACTTAAACAACCGGTAACAAAAACTTTATCTACAAGTCCGCGTTCTTTTTTATCGACAAAATGAAGAATGGTATTGATGGATTCTTCTTTGGCATCGCCTATAAATCCGCAGGTATTGATGACCACAATATTACCTTCTTCTTTGGCATCTTCATGCACTACTTCTTTGTTGTTGGCTTTTAATTGTCCCATCAAAACTTCAGAATCGTACACATTTTTGGAACATCCTAAAGTAACAATGTTTATTTTATTTTTATTGGGTGATTTTGTTCGCATCATTAATGTTTAAAGAGTGCAAAAGTACTACTTTTCAGCAGGATACCATCAATTTACACTAACTCTTTAACGATAATTTTCTGGAAGTTTCCTAATTTTTGTCAACTGTTCAAAAGCATAAGCCATTTGTAAAAGCTGTTTTTCCTGATAAGGTTTTGCAATAAAAGTTAAACTGGTGGGCTCGCCATTTTTAGTGAATCCCATCGGAACTGTTAAACACGGATATTGGGCAACTGCCGCAAAACCCGCATGATTATTGTTGATTGATAAAATTGCATCCAACTTATATTCATCCATCGGAGTATTGAAATAAGTGAGTCCGGCAGTTTTTAAATTTTGTTTGATTTGATTAAAACTTGCCGTTGAGGTGGTATCTTTTACAATTCCGACTAATAATTGCTGTTGATATGGTGCTCTGTTTATTGAATCTAACTGATTAAAATTAACTACCTCTTGTACCGATTTTAACTTCATATTTTTATCGGCAAAATTTTGAAGATAATGTGGTAAGTCATTTTTCATATCGATATTTAACAAGGTCGAAAAGTTGTTTAAAGTAACTTTTGGCGGGTCAAATTCAATTATTTCAGCGCCCGCCTCCTTAATTTTACGAATTGTTTTTGCGTAAATGGAATCATTTAATAACTGCTTAAAAACTCCCAATCGCTTTCCTTTAAGGGTTGAAGAAGTTAATTCTTGTAAATAATCAGTATTTCTAATTACATTTTTGGTAACCACATCCTCAACATCTTCACCGTTCATTGAGGCTAATAAAATGGCATTGTCTATCACATTTTTGGTCATAGGACCGGGCGTATCCAAAGTGCTTGAAATGGGGACAATTCCGCTTCTGCTCAACAAACCAACGGTTGGTTTAAATCCGACTACTGAATTTTTACTGGCCGGTGATAAAATAGAACCCGAAGTTTCTGTTCCAACTGCCGCAATGGCAAAATTTGCAGCGACTGCTACTCCGCTTCCGGCACTTGAGCCACCAGTTTCAAAAATTTTTCTGCCGTAAGGATTTAATGTTTGTCCGCCCACAGCGCTGTATCCAACCGGACATCCGCTACAAAAATAATAAGCCCATTCACTTAAATTTACCTTTCCTAAAATCAGCGCTCCATTTTCTTTTATCCTTTTAACGATAAAAGCATCATCGGTATTTTTATTATCAATCAAAGCAAAAGCGCCGGCAGTAGTAGGCAATCCTTTGGTATTAATGTTGTCTTTCAATAGAATCGGCAAGCCATACAAAGTATAAATGGTGTTTTTGGGACGATTTCTATCTTTTTCTCGTGCTTCTTTAATGATATTCGGATTTAAAGCAATAATAGTATGTAAGGCCAACTGATTGTCACTTTCAAATTTTCTGATTCTGTATAAATAAAATAAGGTGATTTTTTCATACGTCAAGATGCCATTTTTTACTGATTGTTGGATGGAAGGAATATCTTGCTCTACAATCAATGGTTTTAATTGTTGATAATCAGCTTCGGAAAAATAGGATAATTCTTTTTCAAAGGGCTTAAAAACTTCATTCATATCCAAATATTTTGATTGGATGAGCTTTAATTGCATTCTTTTTATTTCATGATTTTGCTGTTCGGCAATTTCAAAAGTTTCATCATATTTAGTAAATACAATGGGGGATTGTTTCACTTTACAGGAAATCATCAGAAATATTACGGTAACTATTAATGCTATTTTTTGCATGGGTGATATTTTTTATTAAAAGTAGAAAATAAAAACAAAAAAACTTTTATATTTTTGAAAACATAAGAGGTCTTTTAACTGATTATAAATGTTATTTTACTTAAAAAAGGAATCTACAAATTCTATCTTATTGAATACTTGTAAATCATCGATACCTTCGCCAACACCGATATATTTAACCGGAATTTGAAACTGATCGGATATTCCGATGACAACACCACCTTTTGCTGTTCCATCTAATTTTGTGACTGCCAAAGCAGTAACTTCAGTTGCCAAGGTAAATTGTTTGGCTTGTTCAAAAGCATTTTGACCGGTAGAACCATCCAACACCAACAGCACTTCGTGTGGAGCATCGGAAATTACCTTTTTCATCACCATTTTAATTTTGGTCAACTCATTCATTAAATTGACTTTGTTGTGAAGCCGTCCGGCGGTATCAATAATCACGACATCCGCATTTTGAGCCACTGCCGAATTGAGTGTATCATAAGCCACCGAAGCCGGATCACTTCCCATTTGTTGTTTTACAATTGGCACATCAACACGTTGTGCCCAAACTTGAAGTTGGTCAATGGCGGCGGCTCTAAAAGTATCAGCGGCGCCTAAAATTACCTTTTTACCGTTTTTTTTGTAGTGTGAAGCCAACTTGCCAATAGTGGTTGTTTTTCCAACTCCGTTAACACCCACAACCATTATTACATAAGGTTTTGCGTTATTTGGAATAGAAAAATCGACTTCATCTTTAGTATTAGATTCTGAAAGTAAACCCGCAATTTCTTCTCTTAAGAGTTGATTGAGTTCATTGGTTCCCAAATATTTATCCTTATGAACTCTGGCTTGAATTCTTTCGATTATTTTAAGGGTTGTATGAACGCCTACATCCGAAGAAATAAGCACCTCTTCTAATTCATCCAACACATCATCATCAACCGTAGATTTACCTGCAACTATTTTACTGATTTTACCAAAAAAAGAAGTTTTGGTCAACTCTAAACCTTTGTCTAAGGTTTCTTTTTTTTCTTTCGAAAATATATTTCTGAATAAACTCATGTTTTATTTATAATCTATTTCAATTGATGCAAATATAAAAAAGAAAAGCTACTTTCTTTTACTGAAAGTAGCTTCGTATATTTTATAAAAAGTAGCTTATTTTTTAGCTAAAAATTCGTCTACTTTTTCAGGAACCATAATCTCTTCTACAAAAGTGTAGGCACCTGTTTTAGGAGATCTTACCATTTTGATAGCTTTTGATAATCTTTTTGAGCTTGTTTGTAACGATGCTACTACTTTCTTTGCCATGTCCTAATCTATTTAATTTCTTTATGAACAGTTACTTTCTTCAAAATTGGGTTGAATTTTTTCAACTCCATTCTGTCTGGTGTATTCTTTTTATTCTTTTTGGTAACATATCTTGATGTTCCTGCAACACCAGAAGTTTTGTGTTCTGTACACTCTAATATTACTTGAATTCTATTTCCTTTGCTCTTCTTTGCCATTACTTAATGCTTTTAATGCGATGATGTTATTATTTTAAATAACCTTTCTCTTTTGCTTCTTTTAGAACCGCTGTGATTCCGTTTTTATTAATCGTTTTCAAAGCATTAGCCGAAACTTTTAATGTAACCCATTTATCTTCCTCAGGAATATAAAAACGTTTTTTCATTAAATTAACATTGAACCTTCTTTTGGTTCTGTTTACTGCGTGAGAAACGTTGTTTCCAACCATTGCTTTTTTCCCTGTAAGTTCACAAACTCTAGACATCTTCTAAACAGTTTTATTATTCTCTTAAAATGAGGTGCAAATTAACGAATATTTTAAAAAACTCACAAACTATTTTCATTGTTTTTTAAAATTTCTTTTCTCAGCATTTCAAAAGCTTTATTAGAAGCTCTTTGTATCGTTTTTTCACGCGAATTTCCAAAGTTAAATTCTTCTACAATAAGGTTTTTTGGTGTTGCAACGGCAATAAATACTTGTCCGACTTCTTTACTGTTCAATTCTGTGGTCGGACCAGCATTTCCAGTGGTCGCGATGGCGTAATCTGATTTTAATAATTTTTGAACTTCTAACGCCATTGACTCAGCCACCTCTTTACTAACTGTTGAATATTTGTCTATTAATTCAGGGTTGATATTTAAAATATTTTCTTTGGATTCTTGAGAGTACACAATCAAACCTCCTTTAAAATATTGAGATGCCCCTGGTATAGAAGTAATCATCTTGGCAATATTACCGCCTGTAACACTTTCTGCTACTGATAAAGTCAGTTTATTTTTTGTAAAATAGTTAGCCAAATCTGCTTCAATAGTATCCGTTTCTTCGCCAATATAAATATGTTTAATGATGGGAATTAGCTGATTTACTTGGTTTTGAACATCCTTTAAAAGCATTTTAAAATCAGCACCTTTAGCCGATAAACGCAAACGTACTTTTCCGAAATTGGGTAAATAAGCTAGTTTGATAAAGTTTGGCAATTGATTTTCCCAATCTTTTATCAAATCTGCCAACATACTTTCGCCCATTCCATAAGTACTGATTGTTTTATGGATGATAAATGGCAAATCAAACTCTTTTTGAAGTTTTGGCAATACACTAACTGACATCAATCCTTTCATTTCAGTAGGGATACCGGGTAAGGAAATAATCACTTTTTTATCCGAGTTAAACCACATTCCGGGCGCGGTGCCGAAATCATTTTTCAACACCATACATTTTGATGGAACAAATGCTTGCATCCTATTAATATCTGTAAAAGGATAATTTATTTTTTCAAACATTTGTTTAATCTGATGCTCTACTTCCTCATTTAAAACCAGTTCATCCTCAAAATATTCGGTTAAAGTTATTTTAGTGATGTCATCATTTGTAGGGCCCAATCCGCCAGTAATGATAATGATATCAGCTCTTTGAACTGCTTCTTTTAGAGCAGATAAAATATGATTTTTTTCATCAGAAATAGACGTAATTTGATATACTGAAATTCCAATTTTATTGAGTTCGATGGCTATCCACGGCGAATTGGTATCGGTAATTTGCCCGATTAAAATTTCATCGCCTATGGTTATGATTTCAGCTAACATCTATGTTGATTATTTTACACTAATTTTAAACGCTTCTTTTCCGTTTATCATCCCGATTAATTCATCTCCAGCATTTACTTTTCCAACTCCAGCCGGTGTTCCGGTAAAAATAATGTCGCCAATTTTAAGCGTAAAAAACTGAGAAACGTAGCTGATTAACTCATCTATTTTCCACAGCATTTCTCCTGAATTTCCTTTTTGAACTTCTTGACCATTTTTTAAGAGCAAAAAATCGATATTATTCACATGCTGAAAAGACGATTTAGGATAAAATTCACCGATAACAGCACTGCCATCAAAAGCTTTGGCTTTTTCCCAAGGCAATCCTTTTTCTTTGCATTTCGCTTGGATATCGCGTGCGGTAAAATCGATTCCCAAACCGATTTCATCATAGTATTTATGCGCAAATCGGGATTCAATATGCTTTCCCAATTTATTTATTTTCACCAAAACCTCCACTTCATAATGAATATCATCCGAAAAAGTTGGAATGACAAAAGGAAAATTTTTAAGTAATATTGCAGAATCAGGTTTCATAAAAACTACCGGATCAGTAGGTCTTTCATTGGCTAATTCATGGATGTGTTCGGTGTAATTCCGTCCGATACAAATTATTTTCATTTTAAATGTTTAAGGTTTAAAGTTTAAAGTTTTTTTTTAAAATCGCACCTTGATCGGCGTTTGTTGAGCGGAGTCGAAACAAGCCAAAGGGTTCATTGTTCATTGCCAGCGCAGTCGAAGGGTTAATTGTCAATTGTCAATTGAATTAAGGCAACCATTTCTTTTCAAAATTCGGTTTGCGTTTTTCTAAAAAGGCATCTCTACCTTCTTTTGCTTCCTCCGTCATATATGCCAAACGAGTGGCTTCACCGGCAAAAACTTGTTGGCCAACCATTCCGTCATCCGTTAAATTCATAGCAAATTTTAACATTTTTATCGATGTGGGCGATTTGGCTAAAATTTCTTGCGCCCATTGATAAGCCGTATCTTCCAACTCCTCATGAGGAATAACCGCATTGACCATTCCCATTTCAAAAGCTTCTTGGGCGTTGTAATTTCTTCCTAAAAAGAAAATTTCACGTGCTTTTTTCTGACCCACCATTTTGGCTAAATAAGCAGAACCGTAGCCACCATCAAAACTGGTAACATCGGCATCGGTTTGTTTAAAAATGGCATGTTCTTTACTGGCTAAAGTTAAATCGCACACTACATGCAAACTATGTCCGCCACCAACAGCCCAACCAGGAACCACTGCAATAACTGCTTTAGGCATAAAACGAATCAATCGTTGAACTTCTAAAATATTGAGGCGGTGCATACCATCATCACCAACATAACCTTGATAACCGCGCGCTTTTTGATCGCCACCGCTACAAAAAGAATAAACGCCATCTTTTGACGACGGACCCTCTGCTGAAAGTAAAACTACACCAATTGAAGTATCTTCTTGGGCATCGTAAAAAGCTTTGTATAATTCTGAGGTAGTTTTGGGTCTGAAAGCGTTTCTCACCTCAGGTCGGTTAAAAGCGATACGAGCTACTCCATTACATTTTTTATAGGTAATATCTTCAAATTCGATTGCGGTAGTCCATCTAATTGTTGTCATATATTTTTGAATTTTGTAAATCTGTATTTTTTAAAACTATTTATTGAGTATAATCCCATCTTCTCGGATGATGATTTTCTTTTGCTTAAACAATCCTCCAACGGCACTTTTAAACGATTTTTTGCTCATTTCAAGTTCTCTTTTGATTGCTCCTGGAGTGCTTTTATCGGTAAGCGGCAAAAATCCGTTGTGTTCATTGATACTGTCTAATACTTTTTCCATATTGAGTTCGATGACATTTCTAAACCCTTGTGGCTGAAGTGAAATATCTATTTTGCCATCTTCACGGATATTTTTTACATACGCTTCCATTTTCTCACCTTCAACTAGAGGTTGAAAAATTTCATTTCGATAAATTAATCCTTCCTCTAATTCATTGATTAACACCATAACTCCCAATCCAGAAGCTCTGCCAATTACAATATTTACTGTATCTCCTACTTTTAATTCCATTTAAAGTGATTTAAAATATGCTTTTAAAATTACGTCATTTTGAGTTCTTGGCGTAACGATTTCCAATAATTTTGGTTGACCTGAATCCTCATAAAATTTTATTAAACTACTTTTTAATTCAGATTCATTTTGTGCTTTTTCATACTCAAATCCATACATTTTACACAAATATTCGGCTGATAATTGATGGGGTGTTTCAAAATAATCTAAAACATTTGTTGAACTTGGACCTGGAATAAATCTAAAAATTCCACCACCCTGATTGTTAATCAACATAATTCTGAAATTTTTTGGAATGTATTGATTCCACAAAGCCGTTTGGTCATAAAAAAAACTGACATCACCTGTGATAAAAATTGTTTGTTTTGGATTGGCAAAAGCCGCGCCAATGGCGGTACTGGTAGATCCATCAATACCGCTGGTGCCACGATTGCAAAAAACCTGAATGGCCGGATTGATATCAAACAATTGCGCATATCGAATTACAGAACTGTTGGAAAGTTGTAACATACTTTGCATCGGCAAAGATTCCAAAACAATTTCAAAAACCTTTAAATCAGCAAAAATACCATCTTTTAAATATGCTTGATGTGCATTTATTCTGTGATTTTTTAGTTGTAACCAGTTGGTTTGATAAGAACTCTCTTTAGATTTTGTTAAGAAAAAGAACTGACTAAAAAACAACTCAGGTGATATTTTAAAATGATGATTTAAACAAAAATAAGTATTGGGGGCAATGGTTTTGCTGATATGCCAATGATGTCTTGGTGGATGATTTCTCAGAAATTCTTTGACTTTTTTAGAAACTATCATGCCACCGAAAGTGAGTAAAATTTCCGATTTTAATTCCTCCAGTTGTTGATTATCCAACGGAAAAATAATTTTATCAATGCAGTTGATGAATTTTGAATGAGAAACATTAGAAGAAACTTCTGTCAACACAATTACTGACGCATCTTTGGTAAAATGTGCTAATTGCGTTTGAATCAATTCATCAGGAAAATTTTCTCCAAACAACACCATTTTTTTGGTGGAAGAATTCCAAATATCGGCAAATTGCTGAAGCTCATTAACCGCTAAAGGAATTTCATTTAATAAGGATTTAGCGTTTTTTTGAATTTCAGTAAAATTAAAATCTTCCATCGCAGGAACCAATTCATACAAAGGATCATCAAAAGGAACATTGATATGTACAGGACCTTTCTGATGCAAAGCCGTTTGAAAAGCTTCTTCTAATAATTTTTTATTGGCTTGCAGAAACTCATTTCCTTCCACTAAATTGGCATTGAATAAACTGTGATTGGCAAATACATTTTCTTGTCGAATGGTTTGTCCGTCAGCAATATCAATCATGTGTTTGGGTCGATCTGCCGAAATAACGATTAACGGAATTTGGCTGTAAAACGCCTCGGCAATTGCCGGATAATAGTTGAGTAAAGCAGAGCCGGAAGTACAAACAACAGCCATCGGTTTTTGGGTTTGCTGTGCTATTCCCAGAGCAAAAAAAGCGGCACTTCGCTCATCAACCACACTCAAGGTTTCCATTTCCGGGTGATTTACAAATCCGATGGTGAGCGGCGCATTTCTGGAGCCGGGAGAAATTACAAGAGTTTTAACCTCATAAAATTCACATGCTTTTATGACTAATTGTGCTAATTTATTTTTAGGATATTGCAGCATTTATTTTGTTCTCTTTGGATTACAAAAGTACTTTTTCCGACTGAAAATTATTTATAAAAGTACATTTTTCATGGTTTTGGCTTTCGCAACGGTTTCTTCCCACTCTTTTTCGGGATTACTGTCTTGAGTAATTCCGCCGCCCACATAAATGAAAATTGAATGATCAAAAATTTGCATACAACGCAGATTTACAAATAGCTCTGTGTTATTATTGATATGCAATTCACCTAAAAATCCGGTGTAAAATTCACGATTATAATTTTCATTTTGAAGGATAAAATCTTTAGCTAAATTTTTTGGAAATCCACAAACTGCGGGAGTTGGATGTAATTTTTGAATGATTTTTTCCAGAGAACTTTCTTCTGGAATTTCGGCTTCAATATCGGTTTTAATATGCCATAAATGACCTGCTTTAACAGCATACGGACTTGAAACTTTCAACTGCTGAACATCCAATTTTAATTCATCAACAATAAAATCGGTTACCAATTGTTGTTCTATTTGTTCTTTTTTGGTCCAAACTACTTTTTTATTTTCATCAGCTAATTGTGTTCCGGCGAGTGCTACCGTAGAAAAATGATTGCTTGTTACTTTACAGAGTAACTCGGGAGTTGCACCCATCCACAACCCGACTTTTGGATGAAACCAACAATAAACCATAGCAGTTGGATAGTTTTGGAGTAAGGATTGATAGGTTTTAATCAAATCAAACTTTAAGTTTTCAACTTCTTCTTTTCTGGATAAAACAACTTTTTTAAATGCATTTGAATTGATGGCATCAATCGCTTTTTCTACTAAATTGAGATGGAAATTTTTATCGTTTAAGCTGTTTTGAATAGCTGTTTTAGGTAGAATTGTGATGTTTTTATCCCCTGAAAAATTACTTTCAAACAGTTCAGATTTAGATAATGGAAAAAAAATAGCCGGTTCTTTTGCATCAAAAGGAGCAAACACAAATCCACTTTCTTTAAAATCATTGGTAGTAATGATTTCATCATCTGACAAAAATTGAGCTTTTACAATAGTTTCATTGGGTTTTCTAAAAACTGTAAAAGCTTTTTTTTGTTCAAAAGCAATTTGAATTTTATCTATTAGATAGGAAAATTGAAGATTCATCTATTATTTTTTCTCAAGAATAATATTGGTTAATTTACACAGTGAAATGAGGTTATTTTCTTCATCAACAATTTTAATTTCCCACAAATGGGTAGTTCTTCCTTTATGAATTATTTTGGCAGTAGCGATAATAATTCCGTCGCTTTTACTTTTTAAATGATTGGCTGCAATTTCAATTCCCTTCACCATAAACTTTTCATTATCAACAAAAAGATGAGAAGCAGAACTCCCAACACTTTCAGCCAAAGCAACGGTTGCGCCTCCGTGTAAAATTCCCATCGGTTGAAAAACCCGTGAATTTACGGGCATAGTGGCCGTTAAAAAATCATCGCCCAAATCAACAAACTTAATTTCAAGGGTTTCCATCAAAGTATTTTTAGACAAAGAATTTAAAAAATCCAAGGTTTCTGTTTTGTTCATTTTTTTAAAATTGTTTGTGGGTAAATGTACTACTTTTAAAGATTAAATCTTATTTTTGTGAGGTATTAAAACGAAAAAGTATGTTTAAAATTCGTGTAATTCTCGATGTAAAAGAAGATGTTTTAAGAGACGTCTTAATTGAAGGTCATGCTAATTTAGAGCAACTGCATTTTGCTATTACTAAAGCGTTTGGTTTTAACGGTCAGGAAATGGCTTCCTTTTATAAAGCTGATTATCAATGGAATCAAGGTGATGAAATTCCGCTTTTTGAAATGGAAGATGACAAACCATCCATGCAAACCTGCGTTTTAAACAAAATTTTGACCAAAAAAGGAGATAAGCTGATTTATGTGTATGATTTTTTAGAAATGTGGACCTTTTTTGTCGAATTAATCGATATTGTAAAGCCATTAGGCCATAGCGAAGATCCAAAAGTGGTTGCTACAATTGGAAAAGTACCCAAAAAAGCACCTAAAAAAGAATTTAAATCTGAAACTAAAAAAATAGAAGATGATTTTGGTTTTATCAACAATGGTGAGGATGATTTAGATGATGAAATTGGAGATGATTACAACGATGATTTTGATACAGATGATTATTACGATGACGAGTATTAAAAACTTTTGTAACATTATTAACTGACAATCGTTTAACAGCAAAGTCCATTTCTTGAAAAATATTTTAAAAATTGAGCATATTACCAAATGCTACGGAAAATTAGTAGCCGTTGACCAATTGTCGTTTGAAATAGCACAAGGAAATGTTTATGGAATTTTAGGACCCAACGGCAGTGGAAAATCTACCACTTTAGGAATTCTGCTCAATGTCGTCAATAAAACATCCGGTAATTTTTCTTGGTTTGATGGCAATTTAACTACCCACGAAGCACTCAGAAAAGTGGGCGCTATTATTGAACGCCCTAATTTTTATCCGTATATGACGGCAGTTCAAAATCTGAAATTGGTTTGTAAAATCAAACAAATTTCAGAAAACAACATCAATGAAAAATTAAAATTAGTCAATTTATACGAGCGCAGAAACAGCAAGTTTTCCACTTTTTCGCTGGGAATGAAACAGCGATTAGCCATTGCCTCTGCACTGCTCAACAATCCGGAAGTATTAATTTTAGACGAACCGACCAACGGATTAGACCCACAGGGAATCCACGAAATAAGACAATTAATTCAGCAAATTGGACAAGATGGAACCACCGTTTTATTGGCATCACATTTATTGGATGAAGTGGAGAAAGTGTGTTCGCATGTAATCGTTTTACAAAATGGGAAAAAATTATACGACGGAAAAGTCAATGAGCTGTTTTTTACCCACGGATATTTTGAACTGAAAGCCCAAACATCCATAGAGAAATTGGAAACTGTATTTCAAAATTTGAATGGAATTTCAAAAATAACGGCAGAAAATGGCGGTTATCACGTTTTTGTAAATACAGATATTTCGGGAGAGGTAATCAATCAACTGTTATTTCAACATCAAATTGTGGCTTCGCATTTGGTGAAAAGAAAACCGAGTTTAGAAGAACAATTTTTAAAAATGACCAATCATTCCTAAAATGCTTCGATTAATTTCCATAGAATTGCACAAAATCAGATACCACAGAGCGAGTATTTTATTGATAATCGCCTACTTTTTATTGCTGACTTCCATCGCATTGACAGCCGCTATAAAATTTGATATCGGTCCGGTAAAATTTCATTTGGCAGAGCAAGGCATTTTTAACTTTCCGTTTATTTGGCATTTCAACACTTTTATCGCCGGTATTTTAAAATTCTTTTTGCTCTTGGTTATCGTTTCTATGATGGCGAATGAATACAGTTATGTTACGCTAAAACAAAATTTAATTGATGGTTTAAGCAAAAAAGAATTTATTCTTTCAAAATTTTATACCGTTGTTTTATTTGCGTTTGCTTCTACCATTTTTGTATTTTTTGTTTCCTTGATTTTAGGATTGATTTATTCTGATTTCAATGAAATACCAATAATATTTTCTGATTTAGAATATCTTTTAGCCTTTTTTATAAAATTAGTCGGATTTTTTGGTTTTGGATTGTTCTTAGGAATACTCATCAAGCGCTCTGCTTTTGCTGTTGGATTTATGATTATTTGGTCGGTTGGAGAATCAATATTAAAAGGACTTCTCCGCTGGAAATTCAAATTAGATTACGAATCAATTATGCAATTCTTCCCTCTGGAAGCTATGAGTAATCTTATCAAAGAACCTTTTACCAAACTGAATGCCGTAAAAACGGTAGCTAAACAAATTGGTGAAGATTTAACAAAAGATTTTTCTGTCCACTTTTTTGATATTTTAATAGTTCTTCTTTGGACATTTATTTTCGTTTATTTCTCTTATTGGATTCTTAAAAAAAGGGACTTGTAACTATTCATTAATTTATCAAAACTGTTTTTAATATATTTGACAAATTTTTGTAAATCCCTCTAAATGAAAAGATTAATTGTAGTTATATTAATTTTAAATTCACTAAATATTTTTGCTCAAGGCAAAGCAAATTTTTAGTATTTTGGTAATGGAACCGGATTAAATCTAAATACAAGTGCACCTACAATTATTAATGAAAGTTTATATACTAACGAGGGCTGTCCTTCATTCTCAGATGGTGTGATGATAGCTTACTTTTTTATACAGACGTAACTTATAAAGGAAAACAAACAGATTCCGGTGAATATTGGTTCTCAGCACAATTAGATAATGAAAAAGTCATCAAAGGACATTTTAGTTTAATAAGAAGGTAATTTGCCTTTTTATTTTACTTTAAAAAGTATCCTTACCTTTGCCAAATGAAATTCAAATTGGTATCAGATTTTAAACCAACGGGCGACCAACCGGAAGCCATTCAGCAACTCACCGAAGGTATTTTGCATGGTAATCGGTATCAAACCTTATTAGGTGTTACCGGTTCCGGAAAAACTTTTACAGTTGCCAATCTGATAAAAAATACCCAAAAACCTACTTTGGTTTTAGCGCACAACAAAACTTTAGCCGCACAATTATACGCAGAGTTTAAGCAATTTTTTCCGGATAATGCGGTAGAATATTTCGTTTCTTATTATGATTATTACCAACCAGAAGCGTATTTGCCGGTAACCAATACTTATATTGAAAAGGATTTATCCATCAATGATGAAATTGAAAAACTGCGATTAAGAACAACTTCTTCACTACTTTCCGGTAGAAGAGATGTTATTGTAGTTTCATCCGTTTCCTGTTTATACGGAATCGGAAACCCCATTGAATTCAAAAAAAATGTCATCAATATCAAGGTCGGACAACAAATTTCCCGCACCAAATTTTTGTATCAACTCACCACCAGTTTATACGCCAGAACGGATATCGAAATCAAAAGTGGCACTTTTAAAGTTAAAGGTGATACCATTACCATTTTTCCTTCTTATGGCGATGTTTCTTACAGAATTCACTTCTTTGGCGATGAAATTGAAGAAATAGAAAACTTTGATATGCTTAATAATTCGAGTATCGAAAAATATGAAAATCTAACCATTTATCCTGCTAATATTTTTGTGACTTCACCTGATATACTGCAAAATGCTATTCATGCCATACAGGAAGATATGGTAAAACAAGTGGAATATTTTAAAGAAATTGGAAAACACTTAGAAGCCAAACGATTGGAAGAACGCACCGAATTTGATTTGGAAATGATTCGAGAATTGGGTTATTGTTCCGGAATTGAAAACTATTCCAGATATTTAGATGGAAGAGAAGCCGGAACACGCCCTTTTTGTTTACTCGATTATTTTCCTGAAGATTATTTGATGGTCATCGATGAAAGTCATGTTACGATTCCGCAAACACATGCCATGTATGGCGGAGATCGTTCCCGAAAAGAGAATTTGGTAGAATACGGTTTCAGATTGCCCGCTGCGATGGATAATCGTCCGCTGCGATTTGAAGAATTTGAAAACATTCAAAATCAGGTTATTTATGTAAGTGCCACCCCGGCTGATTATGAACTTCAAAAATGTGAAGGTGTGGTGGTTGACCAAGTGATTCGTCCAACCGGATTGCTCGACCCAATTATAGAAATTAAACCCAGTTTAAATCAGATTGATGATTTAATCGAAGAAATTCAAGTTCGAGTTGAAAAAGATGAACGCATTTTGGTCACCACTTTAACCAAAAGAATGGCGGAGGAATTGACAAAATACCTATCCAGAATTCATGTAAGATGCCGCTATATTCATTCAGATGTTGACACCATTGAGCGCGTAGAAATCATGCAAAACCTGCGCAAAGGTTTATTTGATGTTTTAATCGGTGTCAATCTTCTACGCGAAGGATTAGATTTACCCGAAGTTTCTTTAGTGGCCATTTTAGATGCTGATAAAGAAGGTTTTTTGCGATCACATCGGTCGTTGACACAAACCATTGGGCGCGCTGCGCGACACCTCAACGGCAAAGCGATTATGTATGCCGATAAAATTACCCGAAGTATGCAACTCACGATTGATGAAACCAATAGACGACGCGAAAAACAAATTCAATACAATACAGAAAACAACATCACGCCTACGCAGATTATCAAGAATATTGAAAATAGTTTGGTGAGAGCCAAAACCGAATACACTATCGGACATCAACTAAAATCTGTTGCAGAAGCTGATATGGATTATTGGAGTAAAACGGATATCGAAAAGAAAATCAGAGCATATCGAAAACTGATGGAAGAAGCTGCCAAAGCCCTCGATTTTATTTCGGCGGCGCAATTACGCGATCAAATTAAAATACTTCAACAGAAGTTGGAAAGTAATAAAGTTGGAAAGTAATAAAGTTCTTAAAATTGTAATCAAACAAAAATCCCGAAGCTCAGTCAAGTTTCGGGATTTTATTTTATAGTTTCTAGAAATGTTCAATCGGTTAATCGGTTAATCGGTTAATTAGTTAATCGGTCTGTAAGTTAAATATTCAACATTTAACATTTAAACTTTAAATTTATGGATTCCCCTTCTGATAATCAGCTAAAAACTGAGCAAGTCCAATATCGGTCAAAGGATGTTTTATCAAGCCCAAAATGGCGCTTAAAGGTCCGGTCATTACATCAGCACCCACTTTGGCACAATCAACAATATGCATGGTATGACGAACAGACGCTGCTAAAATTTGCGTTTGGTAACCGTAGTTGTCAAAAACCAATCTGATTTCTTCTATCAAATGAATCCCATCGGTAGAAACATCATCCAATCTACCTATAAAAGGAGAAACATAAGTAGCACCAGCTTTGGCGGCAATTAAGGCCTGTCCGACTGAAAAAACCAAGGTACAATTTGTTTTGATATCGTGATCCGAAAAATATTTGATGGCTTTAATTCCGTCTTTAATCATCGGAACTTTAACCACAATTTGAGGATGAAGGTTCGCTAATTCCATGCCTTCTTTAATCATTCCTTCAAAATCGGTAGCGATAACTTCGGCACTAACATCGCCATCTACTATTTCGCAAATGGCTTTATAATGGCTTAAAATATTATCTTTTCCGGTAATTCCCTCTTTGGCCATCAAGGACGGATTGGTAGTTACACCATCTAAAATTCCGAGTGCTTGCGCCTCTTTTATTTGATCAAGATTGGCGGTATCAATAAAAAATTTCATGAGTTTTGTTTTTTGGTTTGTGCAAATTTACAATTTATAATGATTCAGGATCAGTTTTTCGTACAACCTATCCGGTAAAATTCGTTTTAAAACGATTGAAAATCGTTGCATGGGTTTTCCAATTTTGTAGTGTAAGTTTGGATTCTTTTTTAAAATTATTTGATGAATCGCTTTTGCCATCACTAAAGTATCCAAGCCAAAATTGACTTCTTCATCAATTTGATTCAGCACTTTTTGATAAGATGATTGATATGCTGATGTTTCTAAAACCGGCGCATGAAATCTTCCCGCGGCGATATTGGTCATAAAATCACCCGGAGCAACATCAACTATTTTGATTCCGAATTGTTGAACTTCCGAACTCAGCGCTTCAGAAATCACACTCACCGCACTCTTGGAGGCCGAATAAATCCCGCGATACGGCAATCCCATATACCCGGCAATAGAACTGATGTTGATGATTAAACCACTTTTTTGCTGACGCATTTGAGGTAAAACCGCTTTGGTAACATTAATTAATCCGTAAAAATTAGTGTCAAAAGCTGCTTTAATTTCCTCTAAAGGCGTTTCTTCAATCGGACCGGCAACTCCCTTTCCGGCATTGTTGATGAGAATATCTAACTGACCTTCCATTTCAACGATATAGTTAATTGCTTTTGTAACTAAATCATTATCAACAACATCCATCGGAATCATTTCAAAAGATTTGTTAACTTCTACATTCGGATTTCTACTTGTTCCGTACACTGTAAATCCTTTTTCTGACAGATATTCCACTATTTTTTCTCCTATTCCGGATGAAGCACCGGTAACTAAAACGACTTTTTTCATGATCAGTTGTAATGTTTGAAAGTTGTAAAGTTGTAAAATTGTAAAGATAAAAGATTATAGATAAAAGACTCAAAGATTGTTGAAAGATTGAAAGATTAAAAGATTAATACAAAATCAATTAACCGATTAAACAGCTAATTTTTCATTTTTAATTTTTAATTTACATTGGGAAGGATTGAGGATGGAATAAAAAAAGGCAAGCTACCTACATCACACCGCTACAACTAAGTACCTTTGCTGCGTTCCCGCCCTGGAGGATTCCAAAGGAGCTGGTTGTGTAGGACTTGCCTCGTGCAAATTTACAACCATTTTTCAATTTTACAACAGAATTTATCCCTATTTTTTTGAAGTAATAATTTTACAAAAATAACGCTCAGCTATAACGATTTAAGTATATTTGCTTATCTAACTAAAACTTATTACAATGGAAAATCAAAAAAGCCAAACACAACAACTTATCCTAAATTACGGATTAATTCTCGGATTTTTATCCATCATTTTTTCCGTTATCCGCTATGCAATGGGTAAACATCTTGAGCAAGATTGGACCGTTTCTGTTTTCAGTTTTATCACCATGTTTGCGATTATTGGATACGGTATTTATTTATTTAAACAAACCAATGAAGGTTTCTTAACCATTGGTGAAGGATTAAAAATTGGAGTTGGAATCGCTTTGGTGGGCGGTATTCTTTCGGTTATTTACACCCTCATTTTTGTAACCTATATTGAACCCGATTTTGCCAATCAACTTTTAATTTTACAGCAAGAACAAATTTTAGAGCGTTATCCAGACTTCACTGATGAACAATTAGAAGCGGCAGCAAATATGACTAAAAAATTTACTACATCTGGTGCCATGGCTGCTTTTGCCATTATGGGTAGTTTATTTTTCGGATTGATTGTTTCCCTGATTGCTTCTTTATTTTTGAAAAAAAGTAAAGAAAATCCTTATAATAATTAACAAAAAATAATATTTTAAAATGAATATATCCGTAGTTATTCCACTACTTAACGAGGACGAATCATTACGTGAATTACACGATTGGATTGTAAAAGTGATGCAATTCAATCGCTTTTTATATGAAATTATTTTTATTGATGATGGAAGCACTGATACTTCTTGGGAAGTTATTGAATCTTTATCAGCAGAAAATAAAAATGTAAAAGGTATTCGATTTCAAAAAAACTACGGAAAATCACAAGCACTTCATGCCGGTTTTAAAATAGCTCAAGGTGAAGTTATCATTACAATGGATGCTGATTTACAAGACAAT
Organism: Flavobacteriaceae bacterium; assembly: GCA_030683815.1. Classification (GTDB taxonomy): domain Bacteria; phylum Bacteroidota; class Bacteroidia; order Flavobacteriales; family Flavobacteriaceae; genus JAGXRT01. The sequence continues at coordinate 49,279 of JAUXPJ010000005.1, read as the reverse complement.
CCGGAGGAAATTACCGAATTATATAAACTCCTTACTGAAGGAAATTTTGACCTTATTTCCGGCTGGAAAAAAAAGCGCTATGATTCTGCAATCAGAAAAAACATTCCTTCCAAATTATTTAATTGGGCGGCGAGAAAAACTTCCGGTTTAGATCTCAATGATTTTAATTGCGGACTCAAAGCATACAGAAATGAAGTCATTAAAAATGTAGATGTTTACGGAGAAATGCATCGTTATATTCCTGTTTTAGCAAAAAATGCCGGATTCAATAAAATTGGAGAAAAAGTTGTGCAACATCAGGCCAGAAAATATGGTATAACTAAATTTGGTATGGAACGGTTTATCAACGGATTTTTAGATCTCATCTCTATTTGGTTTTTATCCAAATTTGGCAAAAGACCAATGCACTTTTTTGGCGCTATCGGAAGTTTAATGTTTATAATTGGTTTTCTTTCAGCAGCATATATCGGTGTTCACAAACTTTTCTATCTTTTTTATTTACACAAACCAACTATTTTAGTAACTGACAATCCTTGGTTTTATATTTCATTAGCCACCATGATTATCGGTACTCAATTCTTTTTAGCCGGTTTTTTGGGTGAAATTATTTTGAGAACAAAACGAGATGAAGCTCGCTACAAAATAAAAAGTGAAGTAAATATTTAAATTGTATTAAAATGAAATTCTATCTGCTAATTCTATTGTTTTTAATCCCTTTCAATTTTTCTTGCGATGAAATTATTGACGAAGATGGAGCCACTTCTTGTATTAGAGAAAAAATAGAACAATTTAAAAGAGAAAAAGTCAGCAATCCACCACGTTCTGTGTATAGTTATCAATACAAAGGTAAAACGGTATTTTATATTACTTCCGATTGTTGTGATCAATATAACACGCTTTACGATGTTAATTGTAATGTTATCTGTTTTCCTGATGGAGGAATTACCGGTATGGGTGATGGTAGATGTTCTGATTTTTTTCAAACAGCTACTAATGAAGTATTAATCTGGAAAGACACAAGAAATTAATCTTTTACTGCAATTTAATATCTTTGCGGTTTATATTTTAAATCAACATGAATAAAGAAATTTTAGCCAAAGCACAATTGTGGCTTTCTGATACTTTTGACGAAACTACGCGTCAGGAAATACAAAATTTAATTGATAATTATCCTGAACAACTCACTGACCGATTTTATAAAAATATGGAATTTGGTACGGGCGGAATGCGCGGAATTATGGGCGCCGGAATCAACAGAATTAATAAATATACGTTGGGACAGGCCACTCAGGGACTTTCCAATTATTTAATCAAAACATTTCCCAATAAAGATTTAAAAGTAGCCATTGCGTACGATTGTCGCCATAACAGCAATACTTTTGCGAAAATTGTGGCTGATGTATTTGCTGCCAACAACATCAAAGTTTTCCTTTTTGATGAAATGCGACCAACACCAGAATTATCTTTTGCCGTTCGATATTTAAGTTGTGATGCCGGCATCGTTTTAACCGCATCTCACAATCCGCCGGAATATAACGGTTATAAAGTTTATTGGAATGACGGAGCGCAAATTGTTCCGCCACAAGATCATGAAATTATTGCGGAAGTTGCTAAAGTTGCATTTTCTGAAATCAATTTTAAATCCAACGAATCGCTCATTGAATATGTAAGTTTGGCAATTGATGAAGCTTTTATCGATGCATCCATCAAAAATGGTACTTTTAATACTTCAGGAAAAGAAAATCTAAAAGTGGTTTTCACCTCTTTACACGGAACATCCATCAAAATTATTCCAGATTGCTTAGCCAAAGCAGGTTATACCAACGTTTTTATTGTTGAAGAACAAAGAAAACCCGATGGGAATTTTCCAACGGTTGAATCTCCCAATCCCGAGGAACCGGCAGCTTTAAAAATGGCCTTGGATTTAGCCGATAAGGTTCAGGGAGATATCGTTATCGGAACTGACCCTGATAGCGACCGCGTTGGAATTGCCGTACGAGATTTAGAAGGCAAGATGATTTTACTCAACGGAAATCAGGCAATGAGTATGATGAGTGATTTTCTGCTGAAAAAATGGCAAGAAGCAGGTAAACTCAACGGGAATCAATTTATTGCTTCCACCATTGTTTCTACCAATTTGGTAAAAGAAATTACAGCGAGTTACGGGGTCGAAACTAAAATTGGTTTAACAGGATTCAAATGGATAGCCAAAATGATTCGAGAAAATAGTCATCAAGAATTTATTGGTGGCGGTGAAGAAAGTTTCGGATTTATGATTGGCGATTTTATCCGCGATAAAGATGCGGTTACTGCTACTTTACTGGCTTGTGAAATTGCTGCAGATGCCAAATCTAACGGAAGTTCATTTTACGAAGAACTGTTGAAATTGTATCAAAAACACCATTTTTACAAAGAGCATCTCATTTCTATCGTAAAAAAAGGAATGGATGGAGCCGAAAAAATAGCTCAAATGATGGTTGATTTACGCGAAAATCCGCTGACCGAAATCGATGGTGCTAAAGTGATTTTTATCAATGATTATCAATCATCTATCAAAACAAATCTGCTTACAGGCGAAAAAATCACTATTGATATTCCAAAATCCAATGTGCTGATTTATGAAATGGAAGACGGAACTTCAGTGGCGGCAAGACCCAGCGGAACGGAGCCCAAAATAAAATTTTATTTCAGCGTTAAATCAGTTTTAGATACCGTTAAAGACGCTCCAATTGTTGAGCAAACTTTAGACGCTAAAATTCAAAGAATTATCAAAGAATTAAATCTATAAATTTTCTAAACTTCCCTTTTTGGAAGTTCTGAAAACTAATCAATAAAAAATATGATGAATTATTTTAAAGAAATATTTCGATTTGCAATTCCCTATAAAATTTACGGAATTTTAAATATCATCGCCAATATTTTTTACGCCTTATTCAGTGCGCTTTCTTTTGTGGCATTGATTCCTATGCTTAAAGTTTTGTTCAATGAAACTGATTTAAATCCGGTTACCACCAAACCAATTTATGCGGGAATCTCAAGTTTAAAAGATTTCTTTGTTGATTCACTCAATTTTTATATCGCAGAAGGAATCAAAACTGACGGAAAATTTCAGGTATTAACTTATATGATAATCGTTATTATTTCGATTTTCTTATTGAAAAATATCTTTAATTATCTGGCGATGTATTTCATCACCTTTTTGCGAAATGGTGTTTTGAAAGATATCAGAAATGAATTGTACGGCAAAGTAGTTTCTTTACCCGTTTCCTTTTTCTCAGAAAAAAGAAAAGGTGATGTCATTTCAAGAATTTCTACAGATGTTTTAGAGATACAACATTCCTTTTTATCGATATTAGAACTCATTGTAAGAGAACCTCTTACTATATTGTTTACCATTTTTACGATGTTCTTTTTGAGTCCGAAATTGACCTTGTTTGTCTTTATTTTTATTCCCATCTCAGGATTTATTATTTCGGCAATCGGTAAAAAATTAAAACGACAATCAGACAAAGCACAACAAGAACAAGGACATTTTTTATCGCTTTTAGATGAAACCATTACCGGATTAAAAGTGATTAAAAGTTTTAATTCTGAAGAAAATTTTAACGAAAAATTTCAAACTTCTACCAATCGATTTTTTACGATTTCCAATAAATTATTGAATCGTCAAAATTTAGCTTCACCAGCCAGTGAATTTTTAGGAATCTTAGTCATTGCCGGTTTGTTATGGTATGGCGGTAATTTAGTTTTTATTGATAAAAGTTTAGAACCCGCTATTTTTCTATCTTATATAGGATTGGCATACAACATTTTAACTCCGGCAAAAGCTATTTCTAAAGCAGGTTACAGTGTGAGAAAAGGAAATGCAGCCGCAGAACGGATTTTGGAAATACTAAATACAGAAGATACCATTCCAGATATAAAAGAAGCTATTCAAATAAAATCATTTGAAAATGCGGTCAGCTTTGAAAATATTTCATTTAAATATGAAAATGAAATGGTTTTGAAAAATTTCACATTAACAATTCCGAAAGGGCAAACCGTTGCTTTAGTTGGTCAATCCGGCAGTGGAAAATCGACCATAGCCAATTTAATTACCCGTTTTTATGACGTTAATAAAGGTGTGATTAAAATGGATGGGGTTGATATTAAAAATCTGACAAAAAAATCATTGCGCCAACAAATTGGTTTAGTAACACAAGATTCTTTATTATTTAATGATTCCGTCAAAAACAATGTTAAAATTGGCGATTGCAATGCAACCGATGAACAAGTAATTGAAGCGTTAAAAATTGCCAATGCCTATGAATTTGTAGTTGATTTACCTCAAGGAATCAACACCAATATTGGTGATAGCGGCAATAAATTATCGGGCGGACAAAAACAACGGATCAGTATAGCTCGTGCAGTTTTAAAAAATCCACCAATTATGGTATTAGATGAAGCTACTTCTGCTTTGGATACCGAATCGGAACAATTGGTACAAAAGGCCTTTGATAAAATGATGCAAAACCGAACTTCTTTAGTCATTGCGCATCGATTATCAACCATTCAAAAAGCAGATTTAATTGTGGTGATGCACAAAGGAAAAATTGTTGAGCAAGGAAAACACGATGAATTAATCGGCAAAAAAGGTATTTACGAAAAATTGGTTTCGATGCAGTCTTTTTAATTAGCAAATAGCGAAAAGAATTAAGCGAAAAGGGGAAATTATATTAATTCAACTTTCTAACATTACAAAATTAAATTACCAAACCCAATTCTTTTGCTTTTTTTAGCATAAATTGATAAGAGGCATTAAATTCATTGGGGATTTCGCCTTCTAAAATGGCTTCTTTAATGGCTTCTTTAATCAGACCAATTTCTCTGCAAGGTTGCAAATTAAAGGTTTCCATAATCAACTCACCAGAAATAGGGGGTTGAAAATTACGCACATGATCGCGTTCTTCCACTTCTTTTATTTTCTGACGAACAATTTTGAAATTATGAAGGTATATTTTCTTCCGCGCAGGATTTTTGGTGGTAATATCTGCCTCACATAAAGTCATTAACACATCTATATCATCGCCGGCATCGAATACCAATCTGCGAACTGCAGCATCTGTAACTTCTTGTGAAAGTACGATAGGACGAGAACTCAATAATACCAATTTTTGAACCAATTTCATTTTATTGTTCAACGGCATATGAAGGCGTTTAAACAGTTTATAAACCATCTTAGAGCCCGTAAATTCATGTCCGTGAAACGTCCAACCCAATGTTTTATTGAACTTTTTACTTGGCACTTTACCAATATCGTGTAATAAAGCTGCCCATCGCAACCAAATATCATCGGTATGTTTGGCAATATTATCCACCACTTCGAGCGTATGATAAAAATTGTCTTTATGTTTTTGACCTTCCTCTTCTTCTACACCTTTCAATGCTGTAAGTTCGGGCAAAACCAATGCTAACAATCCTGTTTCTTCCAATAAAATAAATCCTTTGGAGGGTTGATTGGTCAGCAAAATTTTATGCAATTCATCTACAATTCTTTCACCGGAAATAATTTCAATTCGATAGGCATTTCTTTTGATGGCTTCAAACGAATCGGTATGGATTTCAAACTGCAATTGTGCAGCAAAACGGATGGCGCGCAACATTCTAAGCGGATCATCAGAATAGGTGATATCCGGATTTAAGGGTGTTTTGATACACTTTTGTTCCAAATGCAACATTCCGTTAAACGGATCTGATAAAGCTCCGTAATTATTTTTATTTAAACTTAAAGCTAAGGCATTGATGGTAAAATCGCGTCGTTTTTGATCATCTTCCAGCGTTCCAATTTCTACTAAAGGATTGCGACTTTCCTCTGAATACGATTCTTTTCTAGCGCCAACAAATTCGATATCAATATCTTGATATCTAAACATCGCAGTACCATAATTTTTAAAAACCTGCACTTTTGGTTGATGAGGTAATTTTGAAGCTACTTTTTCGGCAAGTTCAATTCCGTTTCCAACAGCAACAATATCAATATCTTTTTTAAAATTACGTTTCAAAAAATAATCACGTACAAATCCGCCAATTACAAAAGTTTCTATATTCATTTCCTCTGAAACTGAAGAAATCAACTCAAAAATGGGTAATGTAAGCACTGAACTATAATTATTTTGCTGCATCGAAATTTATTTTCTGATGATGATTACTTCTCCGTTGGACCTTAATTTTATGATGGAAGATGATTTTGTTGCCACTTTTTCTCGATCTAAATCTACCACATAATCAACCTGTTTTAATAAATCTGGATTGATTTCAGAAAAATTCAAAGGAGATTTATCTCCGCTGATATTAGCTGAAGTTGATACAATCGGTTTTTTAAATTTCTGAATCAACTTTATTAAGAATTCATTTTTAGGAATTCTAATCGCGATAGAATTATCATCAGCAACCAGATTCTTAGCAAGTCCTTTTGGATTATCATAAATAATAGTAATTGGATTCTCACTTAGTTCAATGATATCATAAGCAACCTCAGGAATTTCAGGTATATATTTATGAAGCATCTGAATGGAATCAACCAAAATTATCATACTCTTACTTTCTTCTCGTTCCTTAATTTTATAAATTTTTTGAACGGCTTCTTTATTGGTAGCATCACAGCCGATTCCCCAAATGGTATCTGTTGGATAAATAATAATTTTATCTTCTTTTAAGGTTTTTAAGGTATTTTGAATTTCTTGCTGCATTAATTTAAATCATTAATTAAAATTTTGTAACTATAAATAATTATTGTTTTCTACTTTAGTTTTTTTGCTACTGTTGCATATTGCATGTAAAAAATATCTAGTTGAGTAAATAATAAAACAATATTGACTAACAGTGCAAATGGGAAAAATAATACTGATTTTGTAATGTTAATTCCTTTTATTTTTTGGATTGAATAGCCGCTTTTCTTGTGCAGAGAAATAATACTTTTTTTGGTAAAAAACCTAAAATGAGTCGAATCTAATATTCCGGATTCTTTGTACTCCCAATTTTTCATAAATAAAAGATGAAATAAATTTTTGGCATATCTTACATTAGGTATTGATGATATTAAAACACCTTCACTTACAAGTTTAGCTTTTAACTGTTTCATATCTTCCCAAGGAAATAACAAATGTTCTAAAACATCATTCATAATAATAGCATCAAAATAATTATCTGGTAATTGATTAATCATTTCATCCAAAGTGCCTTCTAAAACTTTATAGAGTTTTTTACTCGCTATTTCTGCCGAAACAAGATTTGGTTCTATTCCCCATGTTTCAATTCCCTTTTTAACTAATTGTGCCGAAAAATTACCCTGAGCACAACCAATTTCCAGTGTTTTTTTTGCTGATGAAGGAATAAGAAACAACATTTCAGGTCTACAATTTGCATAATATTTTGTTCTTTTTAAATCCATAAGATCCCCAATATTAATATTTGAATAATCAGTTTTAAATTTGTCTTATTTTAAAATTCATTGCTTTTTCACTCATCCAAGTACCTTTAATTATAGCTTTAGTGTAATATTTAATGATATTTGTAAATATAAGCAGTCTTACCTTTAATTTAGGAATATAAAAGAATATTGTTCCAATTATTGCCAATAAAAAATTAGTGGTCAAAATGACCAAAACCAATATTATTAGCGATAACACTTTTAAAAATCCAGTAAAATGATTGTTAATATATACATGATTTGAAATAATGACTTCAGTTTTAGTAAGAGCAACTGTTTTTGTATTTATTCTGGCAGCACCTCCATGGTGATGAATAATTTCAGCATTTCTGGTTAAAGCTACTAATCCGCCATTATTTGAAACCTTTTTACAGATATCTACATCTTCAGAATACATCCAATAATCTTCATTCCATCCACCAATTTTCTGAAACCATTCCTTACTCATAAAAACCACCGCTCCGGTAACCCAATCAGGAAAAACTATTTCTTTAGAAACATCATATTTTTCTTTTAATTGATTATAATTTATGATTCTATAAATAACTCTTGTAAAGCCGAATAAGGATGAAAAAGATGGAAATATTTTCTCAATCTTATTTAAACCACCTTTTGAATTAATGATATTACAAGATACAATTCCATAATTCGGATTATTTTCGGCTAATTGAAATAAGGTTAAAATTGCTTGTTTATTAACGATGGTATCCGGATTTAAAAATAATATAAAATCTCCTTGTGCATTTCTGGCGCCTAAATTACATCCATTAGAAAAACCGTTATTTGCTGTGTTTTCTATAAATTTAAAGGAGGTATATTTACTTGAAAAATCATTAAAAACCCCATCATTGGAATGATTATCAACAATAATGACTTCTAACAAAAATTCATCCTGTTTAATTTTTAAAATAGAATCTAAACAATTACTAAGATGTTTCCAGCTTTTATAATTTACGATGACTATTGTTATATCAATTTTTTTTTTCACTAAAAAATTATTATTATTTTAAATACTGAATTTAAACAGCAACATCATATTCTCTCAGCGCATCGTTTAACGATGTTTTTAAATCAGTCGAAGGTTTACGCGTGCCAATAATCAAAGCACAGGGAACTTGGAAATTTCCTCCTGCAAATTTTTTAGTATAACTTCCGGGAATTACGACACTCCTGGCAGGAACTCTACCTTTGTATTCCACCGGAATTTCCTGTGTTACATCAATAATTTTGGTACTTCCCGTTAATACCACATTGGCTCCTAAAACGGCTTCTTTTTCAACATGAACACCTTCCACCACAATACATCTTGAACCGATAAAAGCGTTGTCTTCAATAATTACCGGTGCTGCTTGTAATGGTTCTAACACACCTCCAATTCCAACACCTCCACTCAAATGTACATTTTTTCCAATCTGTGCACAACTTCCAACAGTTGCCCAAGTATCAACCATAGTTCCAGAATCTACATAAGCACCGATATTTACATAACTCGGCATTAAAATAGTGCCTGATGCTATATATGAACCGTGACGCGCCACTGCATTTGGCACCACACGAATTCCTTTTTCTGCATAACCACTTTTTAATGGAATTTTATCATGATATTCAAAAATGCCGACTTCATAAGTTTCCATTTTTTGAATAGGGAAATACATCACTACTGCTTTTTTAATCCATTCATTTACTTTCCAGCCATTTTCAGTTGGCTCAGCAACTCTAATTTTCCCATTATCTAATAAATCAATTACTTCTCTGATAACTTTTTGGGTGCTTTCATTTTTTAACTGCGTTCTATCTTCCCACGCTTTTTCAATAATTTTTTGTAAATCTTCCATGTTATTTGAATTAAAACGCTAAGATAGGAATCATTTGCAGAATTTGAAGTCATTTTAGCCAAGTCGGTAATTATTAATTACTTTTGTAAAAAAATTCTGATGAGTCGAATTCTTGCTTTTGATTATGGTTTAAAACGTACCGGAGTTGCCGTTACTGATGAGTTACAATTGATTGCATCGGGTTTAACAACTGTGAAGACTTCTGAAATTTTTAATTTTATTGCTGATTATTTAAAATCAGAAAAAGTAAGTTTATTTGTAGTTGGTGAAGCGAAACAATTGGACAATCAAGCCAGTGAAAGCGAAGTTCACATTTCATCATTTGTTCAGAAATTAGAAATTATTTATCCGAAAATCCCCATAGTACGAATTGATGAACGTTTTACTTCTAAAATGGCTTTTCAAACGATGATTGACAGCGGACTTTCAAAAAAACAACGTCAAAATAAAAAGTTATTAGATGAAATAAGTGCTGCCATTATTTTGCAATCGTATCTTTATAATAGATAAAATCTGTTAAACTATTATTTCAAACTACCTGTAAACATTCCTTTATTGTTGCAAACTTTGTACTTTTGCCTAATTAAATTAAAAATATGATATTACCGATTATCGCCTATGGCGATCCTGTTTTAAGAAAAGTAGGAAAAAATATAGATTCTGAATATCCACAGTTATCTCAATTACTGGAAAATATGTGGGAAACCATGTATAAAGCTGAAGGCGTTGGATTGGCTGCTCCGCAAATTGGAAAAGATATCCGGCTTTTTATTGTTGATACCGTTCCTTTTTCTCAAGATGAAGATTTAGACGATGATGAAAGAACATTTTTAGCCACCTATAAAAAAGTTTTTATCAATGCTGAAATCTTAAAGGAAGAAGGTGAAGAATGGGCTTTTACCGAGGGTTGTTTAAGTATTCCGAATATCAGGGAAGATGTTTACCGAAATGAAAAAGTTACCATTGAATACCTCGATGAAAATTTTAAAGAACATACTGAAGTATTAAACGGATTAGCTGCACGAGTGGTACAACATGAATACGATCATATTGAAGGAATAATGTTTACAGACAAACTTTCATCGCTTAAAAAAAGATTGTTAAAGAAAAAATTAGAAAACATCTCTAAAGGGATTGTGGATGCCGATTATAAAATGAAATTTCCAAACATAAAATAAAAAACATACAATGGGATTAGATAAAATCATCGCTATTTCTGGAAAACCCGGACTTTACAAAGTACTTAACCAAAGTAAAACAGGATTTGTAATAGAATCATTAACTGACGGAAAAAGAACTACACTTATTGCGACTCATAATGTGAGCGCTTTAAAAGATATTGCTATTTACACATATGATGAAGAATTTCCGCTTGGTTTAATTTTTAAATCGATATTTGAAAAAGAAGGTGGAAAAACTGCTATCAGCCACGATGCAAAAGACCCGGAATTGATGGCTTATTTTGAAGAAATTGTGCCAAATTTTGATAAAGAACGTGTTTATCCGTCAAACGTAAAAAAAGTAATTAGATGGTACAATCAATTAGTAGATACTCATTTTGATTTTTCTACTGTTCAAACAGAAGAAGAAGCATAAATGAATTCCCGCGAACAGCAATTACAATCCTTTAATCGACTCTTAGATATTATGGACGATTTGCGTTCGCAATGTCCGTGGGATCAAAAGCAAACTTTTCAATCGCTCAGACATTTAACCATCGAAGAAACCTATGAACTGGGCGATGCTATTCTTGAGAACAATATAGATGAAATAAAAAAAGAATTAGGTGATTTATTGATGCACATCGCATTTTATGCCAAAATTGGTTCTGAAACCAATCATTTTGATATAGCAGATGTGGCGAATTCTATCTCAGAAAAACTCATTCATCGTCATCCGCATATTTATGGTGATGTAAAAGTCAATAGCGCCGATGATGTGAAAACCAATTGGGAAAATTTAAAACTAAAAGAAGGGAAAAAATCGGTTTTAGAAGGCGTTCCGCAATCGTTGCCTGCGATGGTAAAATCGTACAGAATGCAGGAAAAAGTGGCGAGTGTCGGATTTGACTGGCTCACAAAAGAAGCTGTTTGGGAAAAAGTGGAAGAAGAATTGCAAGAATTTAAAGATGAAGTGGCTAAAAATAGCGACAAAATGGAGGCAGAATTAGGCGATGTTTTTTTTGCTTTGATCAATTATGCGCGCTTTATCAATGTCAATCCGGAAAGCGCTTTAGAGCGTACCAATAAAGAATTTATCCGCAGGTTTCAATACATCGAAAAAGAAGCAGAGAAAATCAACAAAAAACTCACTGACATGACACTTGCAGAAATGGATGTTTTTTGGAATGAAGCGAAAAAATTGTCATAAAAAAATCCTGATTTCTCAGGATTTTTTTATTTATTCGAGTGTTTTAGCATTTTTAACTTTTTGTTTTAGTAAAGCTAATTTTACTACTTCTTTCATTTCTTTGACGTAGTGAAATTTCAATCCCTTTAAATAATCTTGCTTGATTTCTTCTATATCTTTTCTGTTATCTTCACATAAAATGATTTCTTTGATATTGGCGCGTTTTGCCGCTAAAATCTTCTCTTGAATTCCTCCTACCGGCAATACTTTTCCGCGAAGCGTAATTTCACCGGTCATGGCAATATTAGATTTTACTTTTTGTTGGGTATAAACCGATACCAAAGAAGTTAACATCGTAATTCCGGCACTGGGTCCATCTTTTGGAGTGGCACCTTCCGGAACGTGCATATGCACCTTATAATCTTCAATTACTTTCGGACTGATTTCAAATTCATCAATATTGGCCTTGATATATTCCAATGCAATGGTGGCTGATTCTTTCATTACTTTACCAATATTTCCGGTGATGGAAAGTTCTCCTTTCCCTTTAGAAATAATCGATTCAATAAACAAAATATCACCGCCAACACTTGTCCAAGCCAATCCTGTTACCACACCTGCCACTTCATTACTCTCGTATTTATCACGTTCTAAATGTGTAGGACCTAAAATTTTTGCCAATTCTTCAGTCGTTACTTTTGGATTGTATACTTTTTCCATTGCGATAGATTTCGCTGCATATCTGACCAATTTGGCTATTTTCTTTTCCAATCCACGAACGCCAGATTCCCGAGTGTATGCTTCAATAACTTTTTCAATAATAGCTTTATTTAAAGTTAAATGTTTGGCTGTTAATCCGTGTTCTTTTAACTGTTTTGGCAATAAATGACGTTTGGCAATTTCTATTTTTTCTTCGGTTGTATAGCCGTTTACATCGATAATTTCCATACGATCACGCAATGCCCATGGAATATTCGATAAACTATTGGCTGTGGCAATAAACATCACCCTGGATAAATCATAATCAACTTCTAAATAGTTGTCATAGAAAGCGGTATTCTGTTCGGGATCCAACACTTCTAACATTGCAGAAGACGGATCTCCATAATTACTGGCACCTAATTTATCAATTTCATCCAATACAAAAACCGGATTTGATGTTCCTGCTTTTTTAATGTTTTGTAAAATTCTTCCCGGTAAAGCCCCTATATAAGTTTTACGATGCCCTCTAATTTCAGCTTCATCCCGTAAACCGCCTAATGACATTCTAACGTATTTTCTGCCCAATGATTCTGCAACTGATTTTCCAAGCGATGTTTTTCCTACACCCGGAGGTCCATACAAACAGATAATCGGCGATTTCATATCACCTTTTAATTTTAAAACCGCTAAGTATTCAATGATTCTATCTTTCACTTTTTCCAATCCGAAATGATCTCTATCCAATATTTTTTGTGATTTATTTAAATCAAATTTGTCTTTGGAATAATGATTCCAAGGAAGTTCCAAAAACATGTCTAAATAATTTCTTTGGATAGAATATTCAGCAACTTGCGGATTCATCCGTTGCAAACGTCCTATTTCTTTTTCAAAAACTGCAGCAATTTCTTTAGACCATTTTTTCTTTTTGGCCAGTCGAATCATTTCATCAATTTCTTCATCATGAGAAAGTCCGCCTAATTCTTCTTGAATTGTTTTTAATTGCTGATGCAGATAATAATCACGTTGTTGCTGATCCATATCAACACGTGTTTTTGACTGGATATCTTTTTTAATTTCCAATCGTTGCAATTCTAAATCTAATTTTTTAAGCGTTTTTAACGCCCTTTCTTTTAGATTATTTATTTCTAACAAATCTTGTTTTTCAGCCACATTTAAATCCATATTGGATGAAATAAAGTTGACTAAGAAAGATTTGCTTTCAATATTTTTGATGGCGAATGATGCCTCTGTTGGCAAATTAGGACTGTCTTTTACTATTTTAATAGAAATATCACGAATAGAATCAATGATAGCATCAAATTCTTTATCGTCAATATTGGATTTATCTTCAAATAGTTCTTTAGTTTTAGCCAAAATATAGGGCTTTTCTTTGATGATTTCATCAATTTCAAATCGTTTTAAACCTTGGATAATTACCGTAGTATTGCCATCGGGCATTTTTAACAATCGTAAAATTTTAGCTACTGTTCCAATTTTAAATATATCATCTAAATTTGGATCTTCGGTATTTTCATTTTTCTGGGCAACTACTCCAATTATTTTACTTCCTGCATAAGCTTCTTTGATGAGCTTGATAGATTTATCTCTACCAGCCGTAATTGGGATTACAACTCCTGGAAATAAAACTGTATTTCTAAGTGGAAGGATTGGTAAAGCCGCCGGAACTTCCTCTTTATTAAAATCTTCTTCATCTTCTGGGGTCATTAACGGAATTAATTCTGCATCTTCATCTAGCATTTGATGAAGTGACATACTGTCAATATTTAAAAATTTAATTTTACTCATTTGTCAATCTTGGGTCATTTTGTCATTTAAAATAATAACTATTCAACACTCAAAAATTACTTAAAATACTATCTTTTAAAGTTTTATGAATTGTTAGTTATTTGTATAGTATTAATTTACAATAGTTATGCCAAAGAAACAACGTAAATTTTCAATAATTTAAAGTGTTGATTGTTCTTTCATTTGTATCATTTAAGAAAATACAAAAAGTTTTATTGCTGAGTGCAGAATATCAAGCTTAGGTAAATGATAAATTTGAATTATGTGTTTATTAACCAGACGAAAGAATATAGATAAAAGACTATTGTAATAGGAATCAATTGTTTATCACATTTTCTTTTCCTTATATTTAATAATGCAAAAAACCGTTGAATATTAGAAATACTCAACGGGCAATTTTATTATATAAATCTGATATTATTAACGGATATTCTGAATTGAATTTTTTACCGTATCGTGTTTTGTTTTAGTTGTCAATTCAATTTGGACTTCACTTTTAATAAAAACAGTACGTTCTATTATAAATTTATAATTTCCCGACTCTAAGTTTAAAAATTCAAATTCTCCTTTATCATTAGTAACTTTATTCAAAATATTTCCTCCCGGGTTTTTACCTCCTTTAATATTTAATCCGCCTATTGGATTTCCTGCTCTTGCATTTAATGCAGATGAAATAACAGTCCCACCGGGAATTGCTCCTCCAACAATTAAATCTGATGTGCCATCATTGTCTATATCACCATAAGAATTGTCCATTTTAACAATAAAAATTTCCGAATTGTTATTGGCTATTTTGTCATTTGACTGATTAGACTTGGTTTTGGTTTTAATAATGGCGTTTTCTGTTGGCATTTCTTCATTATTTGTCAAAACCAATTTAAAAGTTTCTTCATTTTGCTGCACTTTCCCTTGGAAATCAACACTTTTTGCCATATAAAAATCATATCCTTTTTTGGATAAAAAATTTCCGGTTAATTGTAAGATATAAGTACCATTTGAGATGTTCGGAAAAGAGAAATTTCCGCATTTTCCTGTAACTGTTTTCGCAACTTCTTGTCCGGTTTCTGTATTGATTAAAGATATATGAATATCAGTAATACCGTCACAATCATTATCTTTATTATCATCTTTATACGTCGAATTTACTTCTCTTTTTACTTGATTCTTTTTAATATCATAATCATAAACAGTTTCCGTACTTTTTAACGATGTTAAACAATTGTCACAAGTACTATTCTTTTTTGATATATAAATTGGTTGATATTGTCTTTTGCCGGTTGCCATACCACTTCCTGCTTCTCTGGTAAAAAACAAGGCCGAAATTCCTGTTGCTTTTTCATCTGTAGCATTATTTGATATACCCATTTTGGCGTATGATGCCGCAGCAGCGCCACCACCGGAACCACCGGCTAAATTGTCGACAGACGATACGCTATTTACGATATTTGGAAACTCAATTTTATTCCACCATAAATTTCCAGAAATGGTGACCGAAGCACCTTGAGCAATTGCACTACCGGCAGCATGTAATCCTGCATTTACTTTTTCACCAAAAGTGGCACCTTGTGTTTGTTTTGGCACCGTAACATTCATAGAAATGCGATTGGGCATTGAGCCATTGATATTATTGATACTTTTTTTATTTGCTTCTGAAAGAACAGAATCTAATTTGAGACTCGTGACATCTGATTTGACTTCTTGCTTTGTTGTTATTTGAGAAAAACTTGTTCCTGTCCATAAAAGAAAACAGGATAACCATAAATAAGCAATAGATTTTTTCATATATAGATATTTTATTAATTTTTAAAACTGAAAAACTACATCTAAATTAATTTATTTAAAGTTTTAATACACTAAAATTACAATGAATTTTAGGTGTAATTCATAATTTTGATGCTATTAATTTATTATATTCATATTTTATATAGAAAAATACAATAATAGAAATATCGATTCCTTTTGATTGAAAGAAATCTAAGAGGAATCCTAAAAAAAATTAAAAGTTGACCCTAAAGAAGTTTTACAAAAAATTTCTATTAAAAATTTCTATATTTCTGGGTAAGTTCAAATACTTTTTCCAGTATTTTTTGTTCCTTTTCATCATAAGGAATATTTCTTCTGCTCATGACTACTTTTACCACTTCATGAACTTTATTCATCTGAAAAGTGGTAAATCCGGCCGCGCCGCCCCAGCTAAAAGATGGAATAAAATTACGCGGAAAATTACTGCCGTAAATATTGGCGCTAACGCCCACAACGGTTCCGGTATTAAACATGGTATTGATGCCACATTTAGAGTGATCGCCCATCATTAAACCACAAAATTGAAGTCCGGTATTGGCAAATCTTTCGGTTTCATAACTCCACAATTTAACTTCGGCATAATTATTTTTGAGGTTAGAATTATTGGTATCTGCTCCTAAATTACACCATTCGCCTATGACAGAATTTCCTAAAAATCCATCATGCGCTTTGTTGGAATATCCGAAAATAACTGAGTTATTTACTTCACCACCCACTTTACAATGTGATCCGATGGTGGTTGGCCCATAAATTTTGGCACCCATTTTTATTATCGAATCATCACCTAAAGCAAAAGGACCGCGAATTAAGCTTCCTTCCATAATTTCGGCGTTTTTACCGATATAAATGGGTCCATCGGTGGCATTTAAAGTGGCGAATTCCATTTTAACTCCTTCTTCAAGAAATATATTTTCAGGATGTAAAACATGGTTGGTTTTGCTTATTTTTTGGGTTGTTCTATCTTGGGTTAGAGCATCAAAATCTAACCGTATGGCTTTTCCGTTTAACCTGAAAATATCCCAGGTATTTTTTATTTGATGAAGTTCATCTTCAAAATTGATTTTTTCAAACTGTTCAAAATCGATTTCTTCTTGTGAATCTGTTGTAAAAAAACAGACAATTTCATCTTGATATAGAATTACCTGATTCTTTTTTAGTTCCTTTAATCGTTTCACCAAAGAATCGGTTGGAATAAAACTAGCATCAATCATGATATTTTCTTCCATTTCAACCATCGGATATTTATCTTCCAAATAATCTTCAGTAAGTGTGGTAGTGGTATATCCTAAATAGTTTTCCCATTTTTCACGGATTGTCAGAATTCCAACTCGGATATCAGCCACCGGACGGGTAAAAGTAAAAGGCAATAAACTATTTCTTTGCGGACCATCAAATAAAATATAATTCATAAACAACCAATTATTGATTTTATACAAATATAAAACATTCAAAAATTGAAATATTGAAATATTGAAATATTAAAGAAAATAATTTGAGAATTGAAAATTAGATTATCATTTAATTAAATGAAATAAACTCTAATACCAAGAATGTAATTGGAATTTATTTTAAAAAGATAATGATATCTATTTAAAAAAGATTTCTTTATGTTTTAATTAAGAATATTGATTCTTCTAAAATAAGTATCAATATTATCGGCAGCTTCAAAACAAGCTGTTATGGCTTCTATTTCCTCACATTTTAAAAATAAAGCGTCATTGTGTTTGCAAATAACATTTTTCATTTCAATCTTTTGAAGGTGAATATCAATGGCCACGCATTGTTCAAACAATTGAGCTATTGAATTATTAGTTGGACTTGTTTCATGAAAAGCTAAAAATCCTTTTAAGTAATTTTCAATGGCCATATGTGCGTTTTGACAAACAAGTTTTTTGTCAACACTATCATTACCATTTCTGAATAATTCTTCGTTTGCTTCCTGTAATTTTTTAGCAGCAATCTTAAAGTAGTGGTCGGCTGATTGTTCCATATGCGCAAATTTTAAAAACGCAATATCAAAGCGTTAGGCAAAAAATGCCTAACGCTTTTTTATTAATTACATACTTTGATATAGTTCTAATCGTTCCCAAGTTAAATCAACAATTTCTTGAGCATTTTTTAACAACAGAGCTCCTTGTTCTTTGTTTTCTTTTACAACACGTGTAAAACGAGCTTCTGTGTACATCATATCACTAATTGGTGTGGTAGGCGTTTTTGAATCTAATTTAAAACGTTTTCCTTTTGGGTTCATCGGATTAAATCTGAATAATGGCCAGTAACCTGTTTCAACAGCTAATTCTTGATGTGCAGCTCCATCACCCATATCATAACCATGCTCAATACAATGAGAATAAGCAATGATTAATGATGGCCCTGGATATGCAGCAGCTTCTTCAAATGCCTTAAGCGTTTGTAAATCTTTAGCTCCCATGGCAATTTGTGCAACATATACATTACCATATGAAACAGCTTGTAATGCTAGACTTTTCTTAGGTGAAACTTTACCGGAAATTGCAAACTTAGCACTTGCTCCCATTGGAGTAGATTTAGACGCTTGCCCTCCTGTATTCGAATAAACCTCAGTGTCTAAAACTAGAATGTTTATATTTTCACCAGATGCTAAAGCATGGTCTAAACCTCCATATCCAATATCATAAGCCCAACCATCACCACCAACAATCCAAACAGATTTGTTTCTAAGATTATCAGCATATTGAAGTAATTCTTTTGCGCCTTTTGAATCTAAAGTTGTTAATTGCTCTTTTAATTTTTTAATAGAAACATTTTTAGCCGCTCTTAAAGTTTCATCACTTTCTGTATTTGAAAGAATCTCATTTACAATTTCGCTTCCAACTTCTTTTTCAATTTCTTTTAATAAATTAACCGCAACTTCTTGCTTTTTAGTTAATGCAAATCGCATTCCTAAACCAAACTCTGCGTTATCTTCAAATAATGAGTTAGCCCAGGCCGGGCCTCTACCATCTTTATTTTTGGTATAAGGAGTTGTAGGTAAGTTTCCTCCATAAATAGAAGAACAACCGGTTGCATTGGCAATTAATATACTATCTCCATATAACTGCGTTAACAATTTTAAATAAGGAGTTTCACCACAACCGGAACAAGCACCTGAGAACTCAAATAATGGTTCTAAGAATTGAGAACCTTTTACGGTTCCAACAGCTAATTTTGTTCTGTCATAATCTGGTAAATTGATGAAATAATCCCAATTTTTATTTTCGTTAACTTCAACTGATCGTTTATCTGTCATATTGATTGCTTTGAAGTTTGCTGCTTCTTTGCTTTCAGCAGGACAAACAGCCACACAAAGTACACAACCTGTACAATCCTCCGGTGAAACTTGTAAAATATATGATTCTAAAGCCGTATCAAAAGGCCGTCCTTTAGCTCCTACACTTTGTAAAGATTCTGGAGCAGTTGCCAACATATCATTGGTAACTACTTTTGAACGTATGG
The DNA here is from genome assembly GCA_030683815.1 of Flavobacteriaceae bacterium. GTDB lineage: Bacteria > Bacteroidota > Bacteroidia > Flavobacteriales > Flavobacteriaceae > JAGXRT01. The sequence continues at coordinate 29,842 of JAUXPJ010000005.1, read as the reverse complement.
CAGCGTGAGGACAAATGGCAACACATTTATTACATTGTGTACACAAACCTGTATCATCCCAAGTAGGAATAAAGTCAGCAATACCTCGTTTCTCATATTTTGCAGTTCCAGTTGGGAAAGTTCCGTCAGCTCTAAATGCGCTTACCGGGAGTGAATCTCCTTTACCTTCAAGAATAGTTCCTAAAATATCAGCAACAAATTGAGGAGCATCAGCAGTCATAACAGATTTAAAACTTCTGTCATTAGTAACTTTTTTAGGATAATCAACTTTTTGAAGATTAGCTAACGAATTATCTACCGCCTGGAAGTTCATCTGAACAACCTTGTCTCCTTTATGAGAGTACGATTTTACAATAGCTCCTTTAATTTTTTCAATGGCTTCATCTTTTGGCAAAACACCAGAAATGGCAAAGAAACATGTTTGTAAAACGGTATTGGTTCTTTTACCTAAATTTGAATCTTGGGCAACTTTTGTTGCATCAATCACATAAAATTCAACTTCTTTATCGATGATACCTTGTTGAAATTCTTTTGGTAAATAATCCCAAACTTCATCCTTAGAAAAAGGAGAATTTAGTAAAAATGTTCCTTTTTCTTTTATGTTTTTAATTAAATTAAATTTTTCGACAAAATTATATTGATGACAGGCAATAAAATCAGCTCGCGAAATTAAATAAGATGAATATATCTCTTTTGGACCAAAACGCAAATGAGAAATAGTCATTGCTCCTGCTTTTTTAGAGTCGTAAACAAAATAACCTTGAACGTGATTATCTGTAGTTTCACCAATAATTTTGATAGAGTTTTTATTAGCACCTACAGTTCCGTCAGAACCCAATCCAAAGAACATACAGTTAATTGATGTTTTATCTGTTTTAAATGTTGGATCAAATGAAATACTTTTATGAGTAACATCGTCATTAATACCAACTGTAAAGTGATTCATTGGTTTTTCTTTACCCAACTCATCATAAATAGCTTTTACCATTGCAGGTGTAAATTCTTTGGAAGAAAGTCCATATCTGCCTGCAACAATTTTTGGCATCATTTCACCATTTTCAACAAAAGCAGTTACTACATCTAAATATAATGGATCACCAACACTTCCGGGTTCTTTAGTACGATCTAAAACAGCTACAGTTTTAACAGTTTTAGGTAATTTATCAATAAAATCTCGGATTGAGAACGGACGATACAAACGCACAAATAATGCACCTACTTTTTCACCATTTTCTACTAAAGCATCTATTGTTTCACGAACTGCACCTTGCCCGGAACCCATAATAATAATTACTTTTTCAGCTTCCGGGTGACCGATATAATAATTTAAACTATATCTACGTCCGGTATACTCATAAAATTCATTCATTACTTCTTGAACAATTTCCGGCACTTTTTCGTAATAAACATTGGAAGCTTCTCTAGCTTGGAAAAATACATCAGGATTCTGAGCAGTTCCTCTAATTACCGGTGAATCTGGATCTAAAGAATTTTTTCTGAATGCTGCTATTTTATCCTCAGGCATCATCGATTTGATGATATCATCCGGAATAGAATCAATTTTTGAAATTTCATGTGAGGTTCTGAATCCATCAAAAATATTCATAAACGGAACTCTGGAACGCAATGTTGATACTTGTGAAATTAAAGCAAAATCCATTGCTTCCTGCACTGAACCGCCAAATAACATAGCATATCCGGTAGATCTTGCTGCCATAACATCAGAGTGATCACCAAATATTGAAAGAGCATGTGTAGCTAAAGTTCTTGCAGAAATATGAATAACATGTGGCAATAATTCACCGGCCATTTTATACATATTAGGTATCATCAATAATAATCCCTGAGAGGCAGTAAAAGTTGAAGTCAAAGCTCCGGCTTGTAATGAACCGTGAACAGCTCCTGCTGCTCCACCTTCACTTTGCATTTCAACAATACGCGGTACATTTCCCCAAATATTTTTCTTTCCTTTTGAACTCAATAATTCAGCATATTCTCCCATGGGAGAAGATGGTGTAATTGGATAAATTGCACATACCTCATTTGTTTTATGAGCGATGAGACCTACGGCTTCATTGGCATCACAAATTAATTTTGGAAACGATTTTTTCATGTGTAAAATTTTTAATTTTTTTTAAATGATTACAAGGAATTCGCATAGGTTAATTTCGGTTGATATTGAAATTCTCTATATGCTCATTTCATAATTTACATTTAATTTTTTCCTTACAAGTTAATGTTCATTTAAAATGGATTTTCTATAATAGAAATTTTTAAATCCTAAAAACTACTATTTTTATTAGTATCACATTCATAATGCAAAATTAATACAAAAAATCTAAAAAAATATGATATAAGTCAACTATCAGGAAATCTTTAACTTCAATTATCGATTTTATAAAAATGGAAATATATAAGTTTTAATAATGAATTAAATGTGATTATACAATGAAAAATTCACTATTAATTAACCAAATTTATCAGAAATAAATTTTAATCATTTAACTTAAGAAATTAGTTATTACTTATTTAAATACATTTTACGTCTTGAGTATAATTCATAAAACTGATCATCTTTTAAACTATCAATAAAAAGAATACTTTCTCCTGTTGATTTCATTTCCGGTCCTAATTTTTTATTCACATTTGGAAATTTATTGAAGGAAAAAACGGGTTGTTTTATGGCAAAACCGTCCAATTGAGGATTAAATTTAAAATCAGAAACTTTATTGTGTCCCAACATTACTTTGGTTGCATAATTTACATAGGGCTCTTTGTAAGCCTTACAAATAAAAGGAACGGTTCTAGATGCCCGCGGATTGGCTTCAATAATATAAACAATATCATCTTTAATAGCAAACTGTATATTGATTAAGCCAACCGTATTGAGTGCTAAAGCAATTTTTTTAGTGTGATCTTTAATTTGTTGCATTACAAACTCCCCTAAATTAAACGGAGGAAGTGTTGCATTTGAATCTCCAGAATGTACCCCGCAAGGTTCAATGTGTTCCATTATTCCGATGATATAAATATCTGTTCCATCGCAAATGGCATCGGCCTCAGCTTCAATGGCGCCATCTAAATAATGATCTAACAAAAGTTTGTTATTTGGTATCGAGCGCAATAAACCAACCACATGTTCTTCTAATTCTTGTTTATTGATGACAATTTTCATTCCTTGTCCTCCCAATACATATGAAGGTCTTACCAATAATGGAAAATCCAATTTATCAGCCACTTTGATAGCTTCTTCGGCGGAAGTTGCTATATCAAATTCCGGATACGGAATTTTTAATTCTTTTAGCAATTCTGAAAATCGACCTCTGTCTTCAGCTAAATCTAAAGATTTAAAATCAGTTCCGATTATTTTTATTCCATGTTTATCCAGTTTTTCTGCTAATTTAAGGGCTGTTTGACCACCTAATTGAACAATAACGCCTTCCGGTTTTTCGTGCAAAATGATATCGTAAATATGTTCCCAAAAAACGGGTTCAAAATACAATTTATCGGCTGTATCAAAATCGGTAGAAACAGTTTCCGGATTGCAATTAATCATGATTGTTTCATAACCACATTCTTTGGCTGCTAAAACGCCATGCACACAACTGTAATCAAACTCAATACCTTGCCCGATCCTATTGGGGCCTGAACCTAAAACAACTATCTTTTTCTTATCGCTTACAACACTATCATTTTTTGGAAAAGATTGATTCCCTGTAATAATATTATTCTCAAAAGTAGAATAATAATAGGGGGTTTGAGCTTCAAACTCGGCTGCACAAGTATCAACTAATTTATAAATACGTTTGACATTTAGCGCTTCGCGTTTTTTATAAACTTCACTTTCCCAACATTTTAGTATATGAGCAATTTGCCGATCTGCAAAACCTTTTTGCTTGGCTTCCAAAAGCAATTCTTTAGGAAGTGTATCTAATGAAAAGGAAGTGATTTTTTTCTCCAATAAATACAGTTCTTCATATTGCTTTAAAAACCACATATCTATTTTGGTGATGTCATGAATTCTGCTGAGAGGAATTCCTAATTGAACCGCATCATAAATAACAAAAACGCGATCCCAACTCGGATTTTGTAATTTCTCTACAATTTCATCATAATTTTTATAGCTTTTTCCATCTGCCCCTAAACCATTTCGCTTAATTTCAAGTGATTGTGTTGCTTTATGAAGTGCTTCTTGAAAAGAACGTCCAATACCCATCACCTCACCAACTGATTTCATCTGCAATCCTATGGTGCGGTCTGAACCTTCAAATTTATCAAAATTCCAACGCGGAATCTTCACAATCACATAATCTATGGTTGGTTCAAATAATGCGGAAGTTGTTTTAGTTATCTGATTTTTTAATTCATCTAAATAATACCCAATCGCTAATTTTGTAGCAACTTTTGCTATTGGGTAACCTGTTGCTTTAGAAGCTAAAGCTGATGAACGAGAAACCCGTGGATTGATTTCAATGGCAACAATGTCTTCTTTTTCATCTGGACTTACTGCAAATTGAACGTTGCATCCACCGGCAAAATTTCCAATTGAACGCATCATATGCATTGCCATATCACGCATTTTTTGATAAGTTGTATCGCTTAAAGTCATTGCCGGGCAGACCGTAATGGAATCTCCAGTATGAATCCCCATCGGATCCATATTTTCAATAGATGCAATGATGATGACATTATCATTTTTATCGCGCAGCAATTCTAATTCAAATTCTTTCCAGCCCAATAAAGCTTTATCAATCAACACTTCATGAATAGGTGAAGCTTCTAAACCACGTGCTAAAAGCTCATCAAAATCTTCTTTTTTATACACTACCGAAGCTCCTGATCCACCCAACGTAAATGAAGGTCTGATTACCAAAGGAAATCCAAATTCTTGGGCAATTTCTTTTCCTTTTAAATAAGACGTTGCAATTTTTGAAGGCGCCATTGGAATTCCAATTTCAATCATCAGTTTTCTAAATAACTCTCGATCTTCAGTAATATTAATAGCATCAATATCCACTCCTATTAACTTCACGTTAAATTCGTCCCAAATACCTTTTTCTTGCGCTTCAATACAAAGATTCAGCGCAGTTTGCCCACCCATCGTAGGTAATACCGCATCTATTTGATGTTTTTTTAAAATTTCAACAATAGATTTTGTTGTCAATGGTTTTAAATACACAAAATCTGCCATGGAAGGATCTGTCATAATGGTAGCAGGATTTGAATTAATAAGTATCACTTCAATTCCCTCTTCTTTTAATGATCTGACAGACTGTGATCCTGCGTAATCAAATTCACATGCTTGACCGATAACGATTGGACCTGAACCTATTATTAAAACCGATTTAATCTGATTGTTTTTTGGCATTTTTTATGTTTTTTATTTATTTTTTTGAATGTATAAAAAAAGGTGTTACTAAATTAGTAACACCCTCTATATTTTACAATTAATTCTCATTATTTTTTTGGTCGAGGATCTGAAGAAACTGTTAATCTCTCTCTACCTTTAGCTCTTCTTCTGGCTAATACTTTTCTACCGTTGGCAGTCGCCATTCTTTCTCTAAATCCGTGCTTATTTCTTTTTTTTCTTTTCGATGGTTGATAAGTTCTTTTCATTTCAAAATATCGTTAAAATCTTCTATTCGTTGATTATTAAATTCAAAAGCGAATTCCTTTGCTAAAAGCGTGGGCAAATATACAACTACTTTTGTGTTTAACAAATAGAATTTTGCAAAAAATTTATTTTCATTGTCCCAATTTCTAATAGATTCATTTCTAAAGAATTATCATCAAATATATTAATTTAAAAGTTTTCAATAACTTATTATTGATAAAATACATTTTTAAATTTGGGTTTGTCAACTTCCTTAAATGTTTGTACTTTTGGCAAAACCTGGCAACATGAAAAAAACCAAATATATTTTTGTTACTGGTGGGGTAAGTTCTTCGTTAGGAAAAGGAATCATAGCCGCCTCATTAGCCAAATTACTACAAGAACGGGGTTACTCTGTAACTATTCAAAAATTAGACCCTTACATCAATATTGATCCTGGAACATTAAATCCGTATGAACATGGAGAATGTTTTGTGACTGATGATGGAGCCGAAACAGATTTGGATCTAGGGCATTACGAACGTTTTTTAAACATCAGAACTTCACAAGCCAACAATGTTACAACTGGCAAAATTTATCAGTCTGTAATTGAAAAAGAGCGCAAAGGAGAATTTTTAGGAAAAACTGTACAGGTAATTCCACATATCACTAATGAAATTAAAGACAGAATCAAGATTTTAGGAAATACCGGAGAATACGATATTATTATTACTGAAATTGGCGGAACTGTTGGTGACATTGAATCTTTACCGTATATTGAAGCTGTTCGGCAATTGAAATGGGAATTAGGTTCTACCAATATTATCGTAATCCATTTAACATTGATTCCTTATTTAGCAGCCGCCAAAGAACTCAAAACAAAACCAACGCAACACTCTGTAAAATTATTGATGGAAAGCGGTATCAGCCCGAATATTTTGGTTTGCCGAACCGAATATCCAATCAATGATAACATCAAAGAAAAATTAGCCTTGTTTTGTAACGTTCATAAAGAAGATGTCATAGAAGCCATCGATGCGAAAACTATTTATGAAGTTCCAAACCTGATGTTAAAAGAAGGTTTAGACAAAGTTGTATTAGAAAAATTGGAGTTATCTACTGAAAATCAACCAACCTTAACTGCTTGGAATATCTTTTTGGATAAACTTAAAAATCCGAAAAATACCGTAGAAATTGGGTTAATTGGAAAATATGTAGAATTACATGATGCTTATAAATCTATAGCTGAAGCATTTATTCATGCAGGAACTAAGAATGATATTAAAGTTAATATCCATTGGATTCATTCAGAATCAATAACTGCTAAAAATGTTCAATCAAAATTAAAGGGATTAAAAGGAATATTAGTTGCTCCCGGATTTGGAGAACGCGGTATTGAGGGTAAAATATCGGCTATTCAGTTTGCGCGTGAAAATAACATTCCCTTTTTCGGAATTTGTTTAGGAATGCAAATGGCTGTTATTGAATTTGCTCGGAATGTTATTGGTTTAAAAGATGCCAACTCTACTGAAATGAATGCTACAACCACCAATCCAGTCATCGATTTAATGGAAAGTCAGAAAGAAATTACCGATAAAGGCGGAACTATGCGTTTAGGTGTCTGGAAGTGTGAACTTAAAAAAGATTCAAAATCATTTAAAGCATATCAAACTGAAATTATTAACGAACGGCATCGCCATAGATATGAATTTAACAATGACTATTTAACACAAATTACCGATGCTGGAATGATTGCAACTGGTATCAATCCGGAAACTAATTTGGTTGAAATTATTGAAATCCCATCTCATCCTTGGTTTGTTGGAGTTCAATATCATCCAGAATTTAAAAGTACGGTCTTAAATCCGCATCCGTTGTTTGTAGATTTTGTGAAAGCTTCGTTAAAATATCAACTTAATCAGGAATAAACTTGAACGAATCTGTCCGATAAAAAATAGATTGATTAAATTTGCCCGATTTTAAAAACTCAAAACTGAGTCTAAAACATTCAATATAAATGGAAGAAAAAAAATTTGACCTCAATTCATTAATAGGATTTATTCTATTAGGATTGATTATGGTGTGGTATTTCTACATGAATCAACCAACTCCGGAAACGCAAAAACCTCAACAGGAAGAAATAGTTCAAGACACCCTTAAAGAATCTGTAGAACCTTCTTCATTATCATCAACAGATGGAAAAACTACCCAACTATCTGATTCTGCTTCAGTTGCGAAAATTCAGGGTAAATTAGGCGCTTTTGCTTATGCAGCTTCTTTGCCAAGCGCTACTGAAAATACAACTGTACTTGAAAATGAATTAGTTAAATTAACTGTTGCCAATAAAGGTGGACAAATAGTTGAAGCGCAACTTAAAAAGTTTAGAGCTCACGATTCACTTCCGCTGTACCTTATAAAAGATAACAATGCGTTGTTTAATCTTAATTTCACAACGGCTGATAATAGAGTTTTAAATTCTAAAGATTTATTTTTTGAACCAACCTCTACAAAAAGTGGTGATTCTCAAATTTTATCGATGAAATTAAAAATTTCTGAAGATAAGTTTATCGAATATCGGTATGAAATGAAACCTAACGATTATATGGTTGATTTCAACATTAAATCGGTTGGGATTCATGAAATGATTAACACGGCACAAGAAATTCAACTTACTTGGGATTTAAAAAGTTATAGCCAAGAAAAAAGTGTAAAATATGAAAATCAATATTCTACACTTCGTTGGTTACACAATGGCGATGAGTTTGATAAATTCAACGCGATGAGTGATGATGAAGAAACGGTTGACAATGTGAATTGGATTGCCTGCAAACAACAATTTTTCTCCTCTATTTTAATTACAGAGACTCCTTTTAAAAATGCAAAATTAGGAGTTAAAAATTTAGTGAAAGACGACCAAATTGATACTGTTTTTACCAAAGAATACAGTACTTCAATCCCCTTAAAAATCAAAAATGGCGAAATGAATTACGCCATGAACTGGTATTATGGCCCATCCGATTATCACATTTTAACGAGCTACGAAGGTAAAAATTTAGACAATGTCATCAATTTGGGCTGGGGAATTTTTGGTTGGTTAAACAAATATGTATTCTTAAATGTGTTTTATTTTTTGAGTAAAATCATCACCAATTTTGGATGGATTATCATTTTAATGACTATTGTAGTACGAATATTTATGTCGCCTTTGGTTTATAAATCGTATTTATCAAGTGCCAAAATGAAAGTGCTAAAACCGGAAATGGAAGAATTAAACACCAGACTTCCAGGGAAAGAAAACGCAATGAAACGTCAACAAGAAATGATGCAAATTTACAACAAAGCAGGAGTTAATCCGATGTCCGGTTGTATGCCTGCCTTATTACAAATGCCAATTTTCTTTGCATTATTCCAATTTTTCCCCGCGATGATTGCTTTGCGCCAAGAAGGATTTTTATGGGCAGATGATTTATCATCCTACGACAGCGTTTATAAATTACCGTTTTATATTCCTTTTTATGGAGATCACGTAAGTTTGTTTCCAATTTTAGCGTCTGTAGCCATTTTCTTTTATATGAAAATGAGTCAAAGTCAGCAAATGGGAATGCAACAACCAGCTCAGGAAGGTATGCCGGATATGCAACAAATGATGAAAATCATGATGTACATTTCGCCTGTCATGATGTTATTTTTCTTTAATATGTACGGAAGTGGATTGAGTTTATACTATTTTGTTTCCAACTTATTAACAATTGGTATAATGTTAGTGATCAAACATTTCATTATTGATGAAGAAAAAATTCACGCTCAAATTCAGGAAAACAAACTAAAACCTCAAAAGGTAAGCAAGTTTCGTCAAAAATTAGGTGAAGCCATGAAACAAGCTCAAGAGCAACAAGACAAGAAAAAAACTAAAAAAAAATAAATTCAATTAAATAATTAAAATCCCGGGTAAAATCGGGATTTTTTTTACATATCAATTGATAAACTGATTTAAATCAACTCTTAATTTAAAAGAGATTTGTAGTTTTGAAAGACATTTAATAATCATACCAAAATTACCTTCTTCAAATCATCAAAAATGGAAAAAATTGTATTGTTATATCACACCACAGACGGACATACCGTGGAAATTTGTGAAGCCATTAAAAAAGAAATTGATACGGCTAAAAATGAAATTACCATTATATCTCTTTTAGAACATCCTAATTTTGATATCAATCTTTTTGATAAAGTAGTGATTGGTGCCTCTATTCGTTATGGTTTTCATCATAAATCTGTTTTTAATTTCATCAAGAAAAATCAAGATTTGTTAGACCAAAAGAAAAATGCTTTTTTTTCTGTGAATGTGGTTGCTCGAAAACCGGAAAAAAATACGGCTGAAACCAATCCATATTTACAAAAATTTTTGGGTCAAATTACTTGGAAGCCAAAATTGTTAGATGTTTTTGCCGGTAAAATTGAATATCCAAAATACGGTTTTTTTGATCGATTTATGATTCAACTCATCATGAGAATGACTAAAGGTCCGACTGATAAAACGCAAACTTATGAATTTACAGATTGGAACAGGGTAAAAGCTTTTGGTAAAAAAATAAATGAATTATAGTTTTTGATGGCTCAAAAAACTTCTTAAGAATCCGGTTCCGTATCCTAAAAATTGTATCAAGGCGGTGAAAATACTCAAAACCCCGACTTTGATATTGTTGTTTTGGATGGATGAATCTATAAAAATAGCCACAAAATAGATTTTATAGAAAAGCAGTAATTGCCAATATCCGCATAAAAAAGCAATGATAGCAAGTAAAAATCCTATTATAAAAAGCGATGGAAACCAATAGGTTATTTTTGCGGTTTTTGGGAATTTTCTATTTAAAACGGGACGAGCCGTTCCGAAATTATAGGTTTGTTGTAAAAATTGTTTAAAAGTTGAACGTCTTTTGTGGTAGACAAATGCAGTTGAAATTAGCTGACTTTCAAAACCCATTTCTTGTAAACGCAACGATAAATCGATGTCTTCTCCGTATTTCATGTTGGAAAAACCATTTGTTGCTTCAAAGGCCTTTTTAGAAATCCCCATATTAAAACTTCGTGGTTGAAATTGATCTACTGATTTCTTTTTACCTCTAATTCCGCCCGTTGTTAACAACGATGTCATACTATAATTAATCGCTTTCTGAATAGCTGTAAACGATTCGTGAGCAGCATCAGATCCTCCAAAAGCATCTGTATATTGATGCGTTAATGTTTTTTGAACTTCTTCTAAATAACGTGTCGGCAAAAGTACATCAGAATCTAAAATGATGAAATAATTGCCGGTGGCTTGTTGCATTCCATAATTTCTACTGGCTCCTGCCCCACTGTTTTCCTTAAAAAAATAGTTAATGTTAAGTTGATTTTCATACTTTTTAAGCACCTCATCCGACTTAAAAATTGAACCATCTTCTACAATAATTATTTCAAAATCGTTTTTATAAGTTTGTATTATACAACTATGCAATAACTCCTCAATTTCTTTCGGACGATTGTATACAGGAATTATTAAAGAGAATTTCAGTTCCAAAACAAGTATTTTTTCTTTGATTCAAATGTAATAAAAAAAGCTCCCTAAAAGGGAGCTAATATTAATTATAATTAACCTTAAAATAGTATTATTCTCTCAAATAATCTTCTACAATTGCGTCGCTAATTCCCATATTAGAGAATCCGCCATCGTGTAATAAGTTTTGAAGTGTCACTTTTTTAGTTAAATCTGAGAATAGTGTAATGGTATAATCAGCACATTCTAATGCGGTTGCATTTCCTAATGGAGACATTTTTTCTGCAAATGATAAAAAATCCTCAAATCCTTTTACACCGGTTCCGGCCGTAGTCGGCGTTGGAGATTGAGAGATGGTATTTACGCGCACTTTAAAATCGCGTCCGAAGAAATATCCAAAACTACGCGCCACAGACTCTAAATATGCCTTATTATCGGCCATATCGTTATAATCCGGGAAAACACGTTGGGCAGCCATATAAGACAAGGCAACAATACTTCCCCACCCATTCATCGCTTTATGTTTGTATAAAACATTCATCACTTTATGAAATGACAAAGCCGAAACGTCAAATCCTTTGTGGGTATAATCATAATTTTGATCGGTATAATGATTTCCTTTTCTAACGTTAATTGACATTCCGATTGAATGCAGTACAAAATCTAACTTTCCGCCTAAAATCTCCACTGATTGAGTTACTAAATTCTCTAAATCTTCCATTGATGTTGCATCAGCAGGAATTACTTGAGATCCTGTTTTTTCTGCTAACGCATTAATTTCCCCAAAACGCATTGCAATTGGGGCATTTGTAAGCACAAAAATTGCTCCTTCTTCATGGGCACGTTCTGCTACTTTCCAAGCAATTGAATTTTGATCTAAAGCTCCAAAAATAATACCTCTCTTTCCTTTGAGTAAATTGTACATAGTTTTATTTTATAAATTGATTTTAATAGTATTTTGTGGTCGCAAAGTTAATCGAATATTTTAAAATTGAAACTTTTTAACTTAAAAGCTGTTTAGCGTGTTCAATCGCCGAAGCCGAAATTGACTTCCCACCTAACATTTCAGCCAATTCTTCAATGCGCTCTTCTTTGGATAATTTTCTGATTTGAGTTTTTGTAATATCAACATCATCCATCTTAAATACTTTGAATTGATGTACTCCTTTTGCTGCAATTTGAGGCAGATGTGTAATGGTGATAACTTGCATATTGTCAGCCATTTGTTGCATGATTTCTGCCATTTTATTGGCTACTTCTCCGGAAATACCTGTATCTATTTCATCAAAAATGATGGTCGGAAGTTTGGTATATTTCGATAAAACTGATTTAATAGCTAACATAATTCTTGACATTTCTCCTCCGGAAGCCACTTTCTTCAATTCACCTAAATTAGTACCTTTATTAGCTGAAAATAACCATTCTAACTCATCTTTTCCATTGCTGGAGAATGTTTCTGATAAATTTAAAACAATTTGAAATTGCGCATTTGGCATTCCGAGGTGTTTTAAAATATCTTCTAACTGTGATGTTAAAATTGGAATTGCTTTTTGCCTATTTTGATGAATTTCAACAGCTAACTGATGTAATTGCTCCTCAACTTTTTTGATGGCTATTTCTTTCTCTTTTATAACTTCTGATGCATTCTCTACCACTTTAATTTTCTCAGCTAATTCATCTTGAAGTACCAATAAATCTGAAATCGAATTTAGATGATGCTTTTTCTGAAGTGAATAAATGAGTTGTAAACGTTGATTTAGATATTCAATTTCTGCCGGATCAACATCTAACTTTTCAAATGCTGTTTCTATTTCCGATAAAATATCTTGAAATTCTATAAAAATACTTTCAAAACGACTGGCAATATCTTCATAATCTTTTGCATAAGTTGAAATTTTTTGAATATTAACTCTAAACTTTTTTAATGAAGCTTCCAGTCCTATTTCCTCATTTTCTGATACTTGAATTGCTTCTCCTAAATTTTGCTTAATTTCTTCAACATGATTCAATTTTTCCAATAAGGCTTCTAAATCTTCCTGTTCGGTTTCTTTTAAATTAGCCGCTGTCAATTCATTCAATATAAAAGAATTATAATCGTACTGTTCATTAGCATTTTGTTGCTGTAATAAAAGTGCTGCCAATTCTTTTTGTAAGTTTTTATAAAGCGTTAATCCGCGTTTATACGATTCAACTTTATTTTTATGATTTGCCAAAGCATCCAATATCTCAAACTGAAACGCTGTTTGAGTGATAGCTGTGGTTTGATTTTGACTGTGAACATCAATTAAATAAGAATTTAATGTTGTTAATACTGACAAATTAACAGGAGTATCATTTATAAATGCTCTAGATTTACCGCCTGAAAGAATTTCTCTTCGAATAATTGTTGCCGATTCATAATCTAAATTTTCTTCCTTAAAAAATGTGGCTAAATCATAATTATCTAATTGAAAAACAGCTTCAATTACACATTTTTTGGAAGTGTCTTTTAAACTGTTTAAATCAGCTCTATTGCCTAATACCAAGCCCAAAGCTCCTAAAAGAATTGATTTTCCCGCACCGGTCTCTCCGGTAATCATGGTGAGACCTTCCGTAAAATCTACGTGAAGTTCTTCGATTAACGCGTAATTATGAATATTTAATGAAGTGAGCAAATTATTAATGTTATTATGGTGATTAAAAATACAATATTTCTATTTTATTTTTTGCCACTTCGATGAATTAGTTGCAGAAATTGAATTGAGAACTCTTTTTAAATTTTGAGTCTCTATTTTAGGACCATCAGAAAATATATTCACTATTTCTTCCGATTTGGCATCCATAAAAACACGAATCAGAATAGAATTTGGTCTTTGATTAAATAATTCATCCATAGAAATTATCGAGTTTAAGATCACTTCTTTAGCATTATAATTATCAGCAAACATTGTATCTAAACCGTTGATATGATATTGATAAAATGAATTTCTAACAACATCAAAAGTTGTTGAAAGCAATTCATTAATCAGATTATACCGATTGCGCAAGCCATCATTAGAATTCCAGCCCAAATAACTGCTTTGTTGTGCTAAATTCACCACATTTTGTGCCTGATAATAATATTCATTTCCACCTTTATCGGCAAAAGTATCAGCATCAAAACCTAAAACAACATAGCTGTAATAGGCAATTACAGAAACTAAGTTAGATTGAAAATTATTAGGATTATAAAATAATGGTTCAAATTCCGTATATCTAAAGGAGAATTGATCGTCTTTGTAATTAAAAATTGGTGTTGAATATGTCGAATTAAAAACCGGTCTAGAGGCTTGTAATTGAATAGAAGCCTTGAACTCATTCTGACTTGGCTGCTCTAAAATATTGATAGTAAAAACACATTCTATGGGTTCTTTAGAATCAAAGGATTGATTGGCCCATTTTTTCTGATTGACAAATTCATTCAATGCTTTTTCCAAAGTGCTAAATATTTGTTTGTTAGAACCTGGAATTTTTTCAGAATTGACTATTACTTTACATTGAAATTCTTGCGCTAAAGCACTGAATGTCAGAGATAAAGAAATAAAAAAAGGAAGTATTTTATTCATTTAATTTAGAAATTACGATATCAAAAATATCAGAAGCAACCGCTTCTTTAGATTTTAGACTAAATTCCGAAATTTTTTTGGATTTATCAATGATGGTTACCTTATTTGTGTCAATTTTAAATCCGGCTCCTTTATCTTTTAATGAATTGAGAACGATTAAATCTAAATTTTTATTGTCAATTTTTTGAATGGCATTTGCCATTTCATCTTGCGTTTCAAGTGCAAATCCAACTAAAAACTGATTCGTTTTCAACGCTCCTAAAGACGCTAAAATATCTTTTGTAGGTTCTAAATCAATCGACAATTGTTGCTCAGATTTTTTTATTTTTTCTGAGGATGCTTTTACGGGTTTATAATCTGCAACTGCCGCAGATAATATAGCGATATCTACATTTTTGAAATACTGATGACAAGCATTGTACATTTCATCAGCCGAGACAACATCAATTCTATGAATAAATGAATTGGAAATTTGTTCATTTGATGGACCCGTAACTAAAAATACTTCGGCTCCTAAACCAGCCGCTTTTTTAGCCAATTCAAATCCCATTTTACCGGATGAATGATTGCCGATAAACCGAACAGGATCAATCGCTTCATAGGTTGGACCGGCAGTTATCAATATTTTTTTGTTTCTTAACGGAAGTTTAGATCGCAAATCACTTTCAATAAACTTTACAATATCTTCCGGCTCTGCCATTCTGCCTTCGCCTACCAAACCGCTAGCCAATTCACCACTTGTAGCAGGAATAAGAATATTACCAAAACCTTGAAGGGTTTCAATATTTTCTTTGGTTGATGGATGTTGATACATATCTAAATCCATAGTTGGCGCAAAATAAACCGGACATTTAGCCGATAAATAGGTGGCTAACAACAAATTATCACAAGTGCCATTCGCCATTTTCGCCAAGGTGTTGGCGGTTGCGGGGGCAATCAGCATAAAATCGGCCCAAAGACCTAATTCTACGTGACTATTCCATAAATCTTTGTTCTCTTCTTTAGCAACAAAAGTATAATAAACCGGATTATTTGATAAAGCAGAAAGTGTAAGTGGCGTTACAAACTCTTTGGAAGCTGGAGTCATTACGACCTTAACTTCGGCGCCGGCTTTCACAAAAAGTCGTATTAAGAACGCTGTTTTATAAGCTGCAATTCCGGCAGAAATGCCGAGTAAAACTCTTTTACCGCTTAAAACAGCCATATTGATTATTTAGATTGTTCTTCCTGCTTGCGATAATAAATTTTATTATCAAACCATTCTTGAATGGCTATTGCAGTGGCTTTAGGAAGTTTTTCATAAAATTTTGAAACTTCTATTTGTTCTTTGTTTTCAAAAACTTCTTCCAAACTGTCATTAAAAGTTGCAAATTCTTCTAACTTGTCTATCAATTCCTTTTTAACGTCACCACTTATTTGTTCTGATCTTTTTGCGATGATTGAAATCGCTTCGTATAAGTTTCCAACCGGAGCTTCAATTGCTTTTTTATCGTAAGTAATCGTACTAATCGGTGCTTTTGAGTTTTTATAATCCATTTTCTACAAGTGTTTCAATTTTGGGTAATAATTCAATTTCTTTATTAATCACATCTAATAATTTATCGGCTTCTTCTAAGAATTTAGAGTTCGGATAATTTCTTTTTAATTTCTGATGTGCTTTTACGGCATTATTTAATCGTTCTTCTTTTTTAGTAATAACACTTTTCAGTGCTAGATCATTAGAAGCTTTAAATCTTAAAAACATGGCTTCTTCGCGGTAAACGGTGCCTAAATAATCTGACATCAAATTATCGAACGCAGTTATTGCAGCTTTATAATCTTCAATCAAATAATATTGTTTTGCTATTTCGAATGATTTCTTTTCCAACTTTACCGTCAATTCTTTAACTAATTTATTGGCATCTACAACATATTCACTAGAAGGATAAGAAACAATAAAATTCTGTAAAGCATCTATTGCCTGATTTGTTTCTTTTTGATCTAAACTATATTTTGGAGATAGTTTATAATAGCTTAATGCAGAGTAATATGCTGCCTCTTCTTTTTTAGAACTTTTTGGATAATTTTTGGCAAACTTATCAAAATAATAAGCTGCCAAACTGTAATCCTTCGTTTGGAAATGCGCATCGGCTACCATATATTGAATCCTTTCCATTTGAGGTTTATCTCTATAACTTGGCGTTATTTTTTCAAACAATGGAATTGCTTTAGTATATTTTTTAGCTTCGTATAATTCAGTCGCCATTTTATAACGATCTTCAACCGTACCTTTATTTAAAACTTTTTGGTATTGGCTGCACGATACCGTTGAAATAGCCACCAATAAAAGCAATATTATTCTTATATTTTTAATCATGGTGCAAAAGTAATTATTTAATATGGATTTATAAAACGATTTTTTACGTTTAAAATCCATAACAATTTAAAATCTTGTTGGTTATCAATTAATTATTTAGCTGATTTTGGAGCTATAAAACGAACTATATCATTATCAAATAAGTATAGTCCGCCTTTATCTTCACCAATTAAATTTAATTTATCTAAAATTGTTCTGGCAGTTGATTCTTCTTCAATTTGTTCAGCCACATACCATTGTAAGAAATTATGTGTTGCGTAATCTTTTGATTCTAAGGTAACTCTAACCAATTCATTGATACTTTCCGAAACAAAAATTTCATGTTTTAATTGCGTTTCAAATATTTCTTTGATGGAATCGTATTGAGTTGCAGGTCCTTTTAAATCAGAAATTACAGCGTGTCCGCCACGCTCATTGATGTATTTTACAATTTTAAGCATATGCGCTCGCTCTTCATCAGATTGGGCGTACATAAAATTCGCAACACCTTCAAAACCCTTAATTTCTGCCCAAGAAGCCATGGCTAAATAAATTTGTGATGATTCTGCTTCTAATCTGACTTGATTATTTAATGCTTTTTCAATTTCTTTGGATAACATAATCTATGCATTTAATTGATTAATAAATTGTTTTATTTTTTCTTTTAATGGTGGAGTCGCAACCACTAACGGCAAACGAACGATATCATTGCAAATTCCGAGAATTTCTAACATGGCTTTGATTCCGGCGGGATTTCCTTCTTCAAAAATGAAATCGATACTGTCCATTATTTGATACTGAATTTTAAAGGATTCATCAACTTTCCCAGACAATCCTAATTGCATCATTTTGGAAAATTCTTGTGGCAAACCTTGCGCAATAACGCTGATTACTCCTGCTCCGCCGGATAAAACCATCGGTAAGGCAATCATATCATCTCCGGAAATGACCAAAAAATTCTTGGGTTTATGCTGGATGATTTTCATTGCTTGAACTAAATCGCCCGCGGCTTCTTTGATTCCGATGATGTTTTTAAACTCATTTGCCAATCTTAAAACAGTTGATGGCTCCATATTTTTAGCGGTTCTTCCTGGAACATTATACAAAATAATCGGTTTATCGGTAGCTGTTGCGATGGCTTTAAAATGCTGATACAAACCCTCTTGCGATGGTTTATTGTAATAAGGAGAAACGGAAAGAATGGCATCAAAAGCTGTTAAATCGGTGGTTTTAATTTCATCAATTACGGCAGCAGTATTATTGCCACCAATACCAATAACCAAAGGAACTCGCTTATTATTGGCTTTAATGATGGTTTCTTTCACCAATTCTTTCTCACTTTTAGAAAGCGTAGCAGATTCAGCTGTAGTTCCTAAAACCACCAAATAATTGACGCCATTATCAATTTGATAATTGACTAATTTTTCAAGTGCATCAACATCAACCGATAAATCTTTTTTGAAAGGCGTAGCCAAAGCTACTCCGGTTCCAAAGAATTTCTCCATTATAATTTGTTTAAAATTTTTAAATATTTTTTTAATTCGCTGATAAAAGTTTTTAAATCATCTTCTTTATGAACTATCATAAAATTGTACAATCTGTCATCAGTTTTGGCATAACCCACTTTAAATTTTCCTTTAGAAATGAGTGTTAAATATTTTATATACAGATTGTTATAAGCATCAAAGTTGATTAATAAATCGAAGGGAATTTCCAGAAAATTCTGTAAATTCTGATTGTGAATTTCACCAATCCAACCAAAATCTTTCACCGTAAAATGGATATCAGACGGTTTGTCTTTCTTCTTAAATTTACGCATGATAAAAATCTGAATATGACTGGTATCAATCCCTAATATAGATTGCAACAAATACTCCACATCATTTTTCAAATAGGTTTCTTCATCAATCAATACGCCTATTTTCTCGACAGAGCCATCCATCGTTGATTGACCTATTTGCTTGCTTTTTCGGATTGTTTTTTCAAATACTTTTTGAATCCGTTTTTTCTTGAGTCCGGTAAAAATCATTTATATTTACGGTTGATTTACAAATTTAATTAAAATCATCAGTTCTATAACTATGAAAAAATACATTCTTATATTTTTAACTTTATTTTTAGTTTTCTCGTGTAAAGAGCAAAAACTTTATGTTGCTAAAGTTGAAGCGAGTTTAACCGAAATTAAAAATCAAACTCCGGTAACCGCTTTAGAGCAAGAAATTGCTCCGTACAGAGAAAAAATGGAAAAAGAAATCAATACCGTACTTTCTCATACTCCCACAACTATTAGTCGAAAAGATGGAAATTTAGAAAGTTCTTTGGGTAATTTGATGGCCGATATGTGCTACGAACAAGCAAATCCGGTTTTTTTGGCAAGAACGGGGAAAACAATTGATTTTGCGCTGTTTAACAATGGCGGTTTAAGATCTGATATCCAACAAGGAAATATTACGGTTGGTCATGCTTTTGAAATGATGCCTTTTGAAAATACTTTGGCAGTGGTTGAAATGACAGGTAATAAAATTGCTGAAATGGTTCAATTTCTGATTCTTGAAAAAAAAGCACATCCGGTTTCAAAACAATTCAATCTTTTGATCAGAAAAAATGATTATCAGTTAAATATCAACAATTTATCATTTGATAAAAATAAAACCTACTATGTTTTAACTTCCGATTATTTACAAGGAGGCGGCGATAATATGAATTTCTTTAAAAATCCGATTCAAATTACCGATATCGATTATAAGGTTAGAAATGCCATCATCGATTATTTTTCAAAAACAAAAAGTATTCAAACACAATTAGACGGTCGTATAAAAACTGAATAGAAAATGAAACGAGTTTGATAATAGTTTCTTACATAAGAGAATTATTATAAGCGAGTTCCATGTGACCATTGAATTATAATATATACCAGCACATGAAAAGACGCGATTTTATTACCAAAACTACTGCTGCAACCGCTTTATTAACGATGAGCGATTTAGCCTTATTGGCATCAGAAAAAAATCAGAAAAGACATATCACCATTTTACATACCAACGATGTTCACAGTCATATTGATGCTTTTAATGCCAATCATCCACGATATCCAAATTTGGGTGGCGCTGCCAAAAGAGCCGCTTATATCAATTCGGTGAGAAATGAAAATCCGAATTTATTATTGTTAGATGCCGGCGATATGTTTCAGGGAACGCCTTATTTTAATTATTTTGGAGGTGAATTGGAATTTAAACTGATGAATATGATGCAATACAATGCCGCAACCATCGGAAATCATGAGTTTGATAATGGTATTGACGGATTGTTAAAACAGATTCCCAATGCCCAATTTGATTTACTTTCTGCCAATTATGACTTTTCAAATACCGTTTTAAATTCATTTGTGAAACCGTATAAAGTTTTTAAAATGGATGGCGTAAAAATTGGCGTTTTTGGTTTAGGGGTTAAATTGGAAGGTTTGGTTGATAAAAAAATGTACAAAGAAACCGTTTATCTCGATCCGTTAGAAACTGCTCAAGATATGACCCGAATCCTCAAAAATGAGGAAAAATGCGATTTGATTATTTGCCTTTCTCATCTTGGATACTATTATAAAGCGACTCCAGAAACCATTTCTGACTTAAATTTAGCTGCAAAAACCAAGAATATCGATTTAATTATTGGCGGACATACCCATACTTTCTTGCCAAAACCAACGCTTGTTAAAAATTTAGATAATAAAAATGTGCTGGTAAACCAGGTAGGCTGGTCTGGAATTAATATGGGAAGAATCGATTTTTATTTAGAGCCACAAAAAACAACAACCCATCAAGCTGAAAGAATTATTATTGTGTAGGGAAAAATTAAATCGGAAATATTTTAAAAGAAATGCGGTAAACTATTGATTGATATTGTTTTATTAGTATCAGGAATCTGGTATCAAGTATCAGGAATATTATTCTTTTCTACACTAAATCACGAAGATGTTACCTACAGTTACTATAGTTACTATAGTTATTTTATGTACAGTCATAAGATGAAACCGTAAAACTCCCATCTTGATTGTCTATTAATTTCAAATCTTGAGTAGCATCTAAACTATTAAAATAATATTCATTTATCGTTTTTTTAATAAATTTTGGAATTTCAATCTGTCTTCCATTTTCAGTTTGACCTGCACCAAAGTAAAAATTTATCAATTGATGATAAACTTCATTTAATGTCATATTTTTAAATACATAAACGTGGTCAAAACAACCGTCAAATGCAGTATAAGTATAACTTCCATTTTCATATTCTGTAATTTCGTCTTCAATTTCGTATTCCTTTCCATCAAATTTTTCAAATCTTTTTTCAATTCTTTTACCTTTTTCAATTCCCATTATGTCAGCTACTAAAATTCCATCGTAATCAACCTTTATTGATGGTTTAATTTTAGTTAAGTCCGAACTAAATATATATCCAGTATAAGATTTATTATGGATTTTAATAAAATTACCGGAAAATGAGAATCCCTTTCCAATTATTTTTGATTGTGCGGTTTTTATAATTTCCTTTGCTATTAATTTTTCACCAACTTTTATTTTCAGTAGAACTTTAGAATTAAAAGAGGGCTTTTCATATAATTCAGCACCTAAAACATTAATTACATAAAAATCATTTTCGAGATTAGATTTTTGCGCATCACAAGAAGTAAAATGCAGTAATATGATTACTGTTAATAGTAACTTTTTCATAATTGTAGGCTACTTTTATCTTTTATCTATGTTCTCTTATCTAAAAAATCAATTCCCCCTTTTTGCTTTCTTTAAATTGATTAAAATGACTCCATTGGCTCCCCTAGCGCCATACATAGCTGCATTTGATCCTTTTAAAATACTGATATTATCTACTTGAGAAGGAGGAATATCACTGATATTTGAAGTTACCAATCCATCGACTACAAAAAGAGGATCAGTTCCAGAATTTATAGATGAAAGCCCTCTAATGACAATTCTATTTCCGGTTACAGTAACACCCGGAACTTTACCTGCTATCATATCATAAATATTGCGATAGCTGCTATTTTTATCTTCCTCAATGGTGCCTACACTGGAAGTTAGATTACTTTTTTTAACTGTTCCATAACCAACATCAACTTGATCATCATTGCTAATATTTTCAAATTTAGCAGTATTAATATCGGCATTCAACATAAAATTTACGGTAGATTCTCCTTTAAATTCATGCTCTTTAAGTCCGTTTTTGACAGAAAAAACCATGATGTTTTTTGTATTTGACGGAATTTTAATTTTATAAAATCCTTTGCTGTTTACATAAGTATCCAACTTTACGTTATCAACCATGATAACAGCATCTTGAATGGGATTGTTATTGGTATCAGTAATAAATCCGGATACTGTGACTTTTTTAGTGTTGGATTGGGCAGTTAAATTGTTTGTCACACAGACCACAACAAACATCGCGATTAAAATTCTGGTTTTCATATATTTTTTTTGAAGCACTAAATTAGGGATTATTTTTTATCTAAAAATAAATTGCCATTAATTATTTTTTAAAATTTGGGATGATACAATAGTTAGATTTTTTCAGCATCAAAGCATCAATTCCAACTGTTAAACTTTGTTTCATGGTTTTATCATCCGGTTGATGACAAGTTAAACAAGCGCCTACTTTTAAGATATTTTGTTGTTCGGATAAATTAAAAGGTCTAAAATTTGTTCGGGTTGAATAGGTTTTCTTGCTGTCTAAATTGGATAAAAACGGAATCCAGGCGTCTTCCGGCAATTGATCGAACTCATTTAAAGCATAACTGTTTTGTAACTGAAATTTCCCTTTTTTATTGAGAACTAATTTTCCAGAACCATAACCCAACACATACGGATTTAAATGACAAGAAACACAGCTCCTGCCATTTTTACTGATGGTATGAGGCGCATTGGGCGCAAATAACCGATGAAAAACAACTTCCGTTCCCGGTTTATTTTGATAACTTCCTTTATCAATCGTCATAATCATACCCGGAACAGCAGGTTTTATTTCTTTTTTACCATTAATTACCCGAACTCCCAAAGAAGGTTCTGAAACTGAAAATTCATGTACATACTCAACCCATTGTCCTTTTACATATTTTTGATCCAATAAATCAAATCCCATTTGATCATTTTTATCATATTGATTGTGACAACCAATACATTTTGATGCCCAAGAAGTATGACAACCGGAACAACTTAAATTGGAATGTGCTTTGTCTTTTATACAACTTGATGCCGGCTTGGTCAATGGATGAATTTTGCCATCACTTTTTGAAATCATAAATGGTTTATTTTTTTCATCCAAATAAGTATTGATCAATGCTTGCCCTGATTTTGATTTCACCACTATTTTCTTATCTTTTAAATCATACTTTCGCAAGGCGGCAATTTTAGCCGATTCTGCATCCAATTGATTGATAGTGATGGTTTTGGGTAAATCTGTAAAATGACAATCTGTACATTGCACAGAAACGGCATCTTCTTGATGAATATAGGTTTTTCCATCGCCCATTACTTCATGCGAACTGTGACAATCTATACACAACATCCCTTTTTGGTGATGAACATCGGGTGATTGTTTTGCAAAAACGCGCTGATCTTCTAAAATTCTAAAATCCTTTTTATGGATGACTTCATGTTGTTTTAACAAGGTTTCTGACCAACCTTCATAGCTGGTGGCAATTCTGCTGGAACGACTGTGACAGCCAAAACAATGCTCATTCTTAATTTGCAAATTGACTTCGGGATGTGTTTTGGGTAATTTTTTCTTGTTGGATGATTGATAAACTTGTAATTCATCGGCACTTTTCCGGGTGTAATTTAAATGACAGGCATTGCAACCGCCGCCTCTACTTTTTTGATGGATTGGACCTAAATCTTTCTTTTCAGTTCCTAAATGACAATTGGCGCATAAATCGCGCAGATGTTTTTCGGCAGGTGTAAAATTGATATTATTAATATGGTAGCTATCATTGGGAGTTCCGGCTTCACCAAAAACAAATTTATTGACGGCAACCAATCCGCTGTTGGTAGTCATCAATGAAGATTCAATTTTAGACAGTTGATCTTTATGACATTTACCACAGGTATTTTTAGCATCTTTTAAATTACCCGGAATTAAAACCATTCCGTGATGCGCTTTTTCTTTTTCCTGCTGATGTTTATTACCCAAATGACAACCGGTACAACCAATTAATTTAGGATGATGATAATCAGAAAATCCTTCAAATTGCTGATGACAATCCAAACAAGATTCATTTAGTTTATTCTTCGATAAAAAAGAGGAGCCAACCGCTTTGTTTATAATAAGTTTAAAATCAGAAATATTAACATAGACATATACTAAAAAAGTAATAAAAAGAATCAATAATAAGACGATGTTCTCGCTGTATATTTTAAAAAAACTCTTCATGAATACTTGAATAATACCTTACAAAAATACATATTAAATACCAGATTATAAAAATTATAAAATTATGATTTCCAATGTTTTAATAGTAACAAATGTTACAGTAAAAAGTTTTTTTCATGACATTTATCATACAAATCAGTTACTGATTAAAATAATTTTACAGTGTTAAACTTTATATAGTTTTAAAGTAAAATTAATTTAATTAATAAACTAAATTTATGGTTAGCTCTAGAAGAAAATTTATTAAGATTTCTGCACTTGGATTAGGTGGAGCTGCTGTTTCAGCATCGGTATTTAATTTTTTGGACGAAAGTACTTATTTAGATGAGTTAGTTTATTCCAAAGTGCTCGAAAATTACAGGAAAACTGCCACTTATTGCGAGGTATGTTTTTGGAAATGCGCCGGTTGGATATATTCTGATGAAAATAATAATGTTAAAAAAATAATTGGAAATGACAATGATTTCCAATGTTACGGACGGCTTTGTCCGAGAGGTACCGGTGGCGTTGGAATGTACACAGATCCTGACAGACTAAAAACGCCACTAATTCGCGATATCGTTAACGGTAAAGAAACGTTTAGAGAAGCATCTTGGGAAGAAGCGCTTACATTAGTCGCTTCAAAAATGCAAGCTGTGAAAGAAAAACACGGAGCTGAAAGTATCGCATTGATAAAACATGGAGAACCCGGTGGTCATTTTGAACATCTGTTAAAAGCATTTGGTTCTGAAACTGTTGCAGAACCCGCTTTTGCGCAGTGTAGAGGCCCAAGAGAAGTTGGATTCAAATTAACCATGGGATCTTGGGTTGGATCGCCAGAACCTACAGACATTAGAGATTCTAAGTGCTTAGTGCTTATTGGTTCTCATCTTGGAGAAAATATGCATAATACTCAGGTACAAGAAATGGCTGATGCTATTGATAGAGGTGCTACTTTTATTACAGTAGATCCACGATTATCAACAGTCGCAAGTAAATCAAAATATTGGTTACCCATCAAACCATCAACCGATATCGCACTTTTACTTTCATGGATGCACGTTTTAATCTATGAAAATTTATACGATAAAGAATATGTTGAAAAATTCGGATTAGGATTTGATCAACTTAAAGAACATGTCAGAACTTTTACTCCGGAATGGGCTTACGGAATTACAACTATTGAACCAGATGTCATCAGAAAAACCGCCAGAGAAATGGCAGATGCTGCACCAGCGGTAATTGTGCATCCGGGCAGGCACGTAACTTGGTACGGTGATGATTCTCAACGTTCTAGAGCCATAGCTATCTTAAATGGATTATTAGGATCTTGGGGAAGACGCGGCGGATTCTACTTCAAAGAAGCATTGAAAGTACCTGATTTTCCACAACCTCCATATCCAAAGCCAAAATGGACATGGAAAGAATTATCGAGCAGATATCCTTATGCTGAAATGGGTATAACTAATGAAGTAATTCGTTCTTCAATACCTGCCGATGATGTAGAATATCCGGTAAAGGCGTGGATTGTTGCAGCTTGTAATCTTCCTGTTTCCATTCCAAATAAAAATTTATTACTAAAAGCTATTGATTCTTTGGAATTTATGATAGTGGTAGATACTATGCCAATGGAAGTAACCGGTTATGCTGATGTTGTATTACCGGAATGTACTTATTTAGAACGATGGGGTTCCATTCGGTCATCCGCCAATAGAGAACCATCCATTGCTTTAAGAGCTCCGGCAATTAGACCATTATATGATTCAAAACCAGCTTGGTGGATGGCTAAACAATTAGGCGAAAAATTGGGATTGCATGATTATTTCAATTACAATGATTATACCGAAGTACTCGATTGGCAGTTTAAACAAGTGGGCACTTCATTAGAAGAAATGCAAAAACTTGGCGTTAAAAACTATCCGAGAAAAACGGGATCTTTATTTATGAATGATGATTTAGATTTTAATTTCCCTACCAAAAGTGGAAAAATTGAATTCTATTCAGAAGAATTAGCAGCCATCGGACAACCGCCTATGCCAGTTTATACACCTCATCCGGAACCGGAAAAAGGATATTACCGATTAAATTATGGAAGAGCTCCGATGCATACTTTTAGCCGAACAGCCAACAATCCTAATTTAAATGATTTGATGGATGAAAATACGGTTTGGGTCAATCCGAAAGTAGCAAAAATAGAAGTATTAAAAGCTGATCAATATGTTTGGCTTAAAAATCAGGATGGTATTATCTCATCTTTCCCGATAAAAGTAAGAGTCACTGAGCGGATTCGTTTTGATTCTGTTTATATGGTTCATGGTTTTGGTCACGATAATCAAAAACTAACCAATGCACACGGAAAAGGAGCTTGTGACACACAACTTATTACTTCTGTAAGTATAGACCCATTAATGGGAGGAACCGGAATGCGCGGTAACTCTGTTACTTTTTTAACTGAAAATCCATATAATATAGCTTAGATATGAAACTAGCAATGGTAATTGACACTAAAAAGTGTGTAGGATGCAGCGACTGTGTGGTTGCTTGCCAAACTGAAAATGACGTACCTATCGGTTATTGTAGAGATTGGATAATAGAAACTGTAAATGGGACATACCCTTCTATTGAATTAGAATTGAGATCTGAACGCTGTAACCATTGTTCAAATGCACCTTGCGTTCGGTGCTGTCCAACAGGTGCCAGTCATATCGTTGATGGCGGAACTGTTCTAGTGACGCACAATGAATGTATTGGTTGTGGCGCTTGTATAGAATCGTGTCCTTATGATGCGCGTTTCCAACATCCGAGAGGATATATAGATAAATGTACTTTTTGCTACCATAGAGTGAGCAAAGGTAAGTTGCCAGCTTGTGTTTCGGTGTGCCCAACTAAATGTATGTATTTTGGTGATCTTGATAATAGTCATAGTGAAGTAAGTCAATTATTAGGAAAAAGAAGATACAAAACATTGGCACCCGAAGCTGGCACAAAACCTCAAGTTTATTACTTAATTTAATTAATATGAAATAGCCATGTTTGACGTAAACACAAATATTAATAAAAAAATAAAATCAAACGGGCTATTCCATTTGACCTTTAAAAAACAATAAAAATTATCAAATGAAAGAAGAATTATTTATTAGCGGAAGAAATATACCAAACATAGATCCAATACTGCATATTTGGCATTGGCCAATTTCTGTTTACTTATTTTTAGGAGGTTTAGCAGCCGGATTACTCTTTTTTACAGCACTATTCTATTTGCTAGGCAAAGAAAAAGAGATGCCTGCAACAGTGAAATTTGCCTCTATTGTAGCTCCAATTGCTTTAATAATTGGCTTAATAGCATTATTTTATGACCTCACACACAAAATCTATTTTTGGAAATTGTATACTACAATTAGAATTGAATCACCAATGTCGTGGGGTGCATGGGTATTATTATTAATTACTCCAATATCTATATTTTGGGTTTTGAGTTATTTTGATGAATTATTTCCAAAGTGGGATTTGAAATTTGATTTTTTAAAGAAATTTCAACACATTTTAATAAAAAATAGACTCAATATGGCGCTTGCTTTAATTCCACTCTCAATTATACTCGGAGTTTATACTGGAATTTTATTATCTGCTTTTAATGCAAGACCTCTCTGGAATAATGCTATTTTAGGCCCATTATTTCTAACTTCAGGATTATCTACAGGAGTAGCTGCTATTATTTTAATTTCTAAAAATCACTTTGAAAGACACTTGCTCAATAAAATTGATATTGGTTTAATCATTATTGAATTAGGGTTGATTACACATATGTTTATGGGATTATATGCGGGTTCTCAAGTACAATTAGAGGCAATGCAGTTGCTTGTTGGCGGAGAATTTACGATTGTCTTTTTTGGTTTTGTTGTAATATTAGGTTTAATTATTCCTTTATTATTAGAATTTTTAGAAGTATTGGGATATAAAATTCCCATTGTAATTCCCGCTGTCTTAATATTAATAGGAGGTTTGATTTTTAGATTTGTAATGGTCGAGGCCGGCCAAATAACGAGATATCTGTATTAATAACATATAAAGTCATGAAACATAAAAACACCATATTATTTAGCAGCCTATTAATTTTAAGTTTTGTAGTATTTTTTGGTCCAAAGATTATCAAAAGTGATGAAAAATCACCTTCAAAACTAATGGCTGAATTTATGAGTACCGAACGTTACATCAATGCTGATGAATTGGCAGAAAAACTTGTAAATAAAGATCCTTCTATACTTTTGATAGACCTTAGAAGTAAAGCTGAATTTGATAAGTATCACATTCCATCAGCTATCAATATTCCTTTTGAAACCTTATTAAATGAAGAAAATGAATCAATTATAAACCAAGATAGAGTTTCATTAATATTCTATTCAAATGATCATTTATTAGCTGATCAAGCATGGTTTTTAACAAACAGTAATGGATATAAAAATTTAATCGTCCTCAAAGAAGGATTAAATGGTTTTTACGAAACTATTTTAAATCCTGTTATACCGTCGGAAGGTATGCCTCAAGAAGATTTTGAGCGTTATACTTTCAGAAAAGCAGCCGGAATCTTTTTTGGGGTACCTTATGATGCCACTCCAGCCAAAATAGAAATAAAAGAAGCTGTCGTGAAATCTGCCCCTACTACTACAGTAACACCCGTTAAAAAAGTAAAAGTTGAAGTTGAAGAAGGAGGATGTTAACCATTTATCGACTAATCCATAAAATTGAAAATTATGAATAAAATAAATATTTCAAAATTAATTACCAGCGTTCTATTACTTTCAATTTTAGCAGTAGCAATAGAAGGGCTTTCAAATATAGATTTTAAGTCTGCCAAATTTAAGAAATCATCAACTGAAGTTCATGAAAAACTATTAACTGATGATTACCTTTTCGAAATTGAAAATATCAACTTAAAAGATCCTTTAAACACCTATGTTTTAGTTGATCTAAGAAGTGCTTTCGATTTTGAAAACGGTCATTTAGAAGGCGCATTAAATATTTTTGCCCCAACACTTCCAGATAATACAACTATTAAACTATTGAGAAAGATTGAAAGTGAAGGAAAAACAATAGTAATATATAGTCATACTAGACAAGGAGCGAGTGGTTGTTGGTGTTTACTAAGCAAATTAGGTTTTAAAAATGTAAAAATATTAAATGCTAGAACAACTTTTAACAATAATCAATTTGATATAATTCCTTTTAGCGCTGAAATGCTTAAATATGATATTGCCGCATATATTAAGAAAAGTAATGAAGTTAAAATGGAGCCGGTAACAATAGAGCCACTTAAAACAGCAATAAAAAAAGTGACTCCTGTAAAAAAAGTAAAAGTTGAAGTTGAAGAAGGAGGATGTTAAATTTGT
>JAUXPJ010000002.1 GCA_030683815.1 Flavobacteriaceae bacterium | reverse complement strand
GCAAATTTTAAGCATATCTGCTTTTGACAAAACTCCGATAAGTCAATTATTGAACGACTTTCAAAACAATCAAAATGTCAATGAACATCAATATAATATTTTTGATGATTAAACTATTTTTTTAACGCACCAGCACTAATTTAATATATTGAATTTTATTCCATCGTTTTAATAAATCTATAATCAAAAAAGTGAATGATAAAAGCAATTCTTACAAAAATTAAATGGAATAAATTTTTATATTTTTCGGTATTATTGCTTACAATTCAGATATTATTATATTCAAAAATTAAATTTGATAGATATTTCTTTGAACAAACACCATCAGGTGATGAAGGTAAATATTTAGAAGATTTGTTATTTGCAATTAAAAACAACTATTATCAAGCAATTGTTAAAGGAGCTTCAATAACATTTTTAATATTAAGCGGTTTTATTAATAAAATATTTGAAAACCCGTTATTAAGTTTAAAGATTTCAAGTTTTTTATCGGCAATAATATTTTTTATTACAACTGTTTATATTGAAAGGAGGTTTTTTAAACTTTCAATGAACTTTCGTCTTGTTGCATATATTTCTATTTTTTATATAATAGTACTTCAAAGCTATTTATTTATTGGCGTAAATGATTTGTTATTAGATGTATTTGCTTCAGTTGTTTTTATGCTGATATTTTTTGAAACAGAATCTTCTAATCGGAGTAAAATTAATTTTTTTTTAATTGGGGTATTTATTGGTTTTATGCTAAGTACAAGAAAAATGTCTTTAGTTTATTTACCGAGTTTTATGTTACTTTTATTTTTTATTAGTAATCATAAGATTTTAGTTTTAACTAAAAAAAGTGTTTATTTGTTTTTAGGGTTAATTAGTGTTTTAACCATTCTAAATTTTCCTTCTATTGTTGATAATAAGAAACTTTCATTTGATGATAAAGTTTTAAAACATGATGTAAATTGGGCACAATGGGATTATTATAATATTTTAAAAGTACAAAGTGGAGAAATTGATAGAAGAAAACATGTTGATATAAATGAAGTAAAAGAGTATTTATCAAAAAACGGCAATAATTCATTACCAAATACTTTTTTTGGAATGATAATTTTCGATTACAAAGTTACTTTAATTGAATTTTATTATGGTTTAAAAGATAGTTTTTTTGGATATCTAAGGTCATTAGGGTTGTTGTTTTTATTTGGCATTAGCTTTTTGTTGTTAAAATTGTCTAGTATTAGTAAAATAAATTTAAAGAATTATTCAAATTTAATATTATTATTTGCAATCAGTTTTACAATATTGATATCATTCATTGTAGTTTCTTATGTCCAATTTAGATGGTTTATGATTTTTTTGCCTTTACTTATTTTGAGTTTGCTTAAAAAATTTCAAGAATTAAATTTAAATGATAATAGTAAGAATATTTTTCTAATTTCTCATATAATAGTTCTATTTATAATGAATTTACCATTTTTATTGAAGTTCTATATAAATAACTAATCTCAAAATAAATTTTCCATTTCAGTCAACGTTAAACTTTAAACAAGAGAAACATTAAATTTTAAGACCCTTTTCAAATTTCCAAATTTCTAAATTAAAAATCAAAATACCAATTAAACACATCGGTTCTAAATCCGATGTTAAACCATGTGGTATTGGTTTTATCGAAGGTGTTGGTGGGTGTAGTTGGATTGAAATTTCTGTAAGTTAAACCGGCAAAAAGTTTGAGATTGGTAGCCGGATTAATCAGATAACCCACTTGTACATCTGCTATAAAAATCTTTGCGGTATTTCCTTGTCCGATTTTATTGCCGTAATCAGCAGCTCTGTCATCATTATCTTTAAAAACATCGCCTCCATAACTTTTTTTGTTGGTTGGCGTGTTGAAATCAAAACCTTTTTCGCCCAAAACCAATTTGGTATTTCCAAACCATCGATCTTTGGTATAACGTGCAATTCCGATGAATTCTCTGAAATTGGCACCCCATAAATGCGCCATTGGTTGGTTGTTATGTCCGTAATTCATCAATAACTCATCGTGAGAATAAGTGTATGGATTTACAGCATTGTACTCTGCTTGTAGATATAAATTATTAATTTTAAAGGCGTTGAAATATTTAGCGCCTAACTGAATTCCGAATTTATTGGACCAATAACCATTTCCGTTGGCAATTTCTCCGACTCTAAAATCATCAACAATCAATTGAGAATAGAAAGCAATTTTTTCATTCCATTTGTATTTGGTACTGACACCTAACATGGTATTTCCAGAGCGAGAGCCGGTTTCAAATTCGATATTGGTTAAGAAAATTATCGGATTGATGAAATTGATATCCATGCCTCTGTTATTGCTTTTATCCCACATAGCCGCTTCAAAAAGTCCGATATTCAATTTTTTAGTAACATTTAAACTCAAATAATGAATGGCTACATATTTTTGGGCATAAGCGCCATTAACGGTTGCTTCTCTACGTACATCCTGCGTCCACATCCACAAATTGGTGTATTTCAATTTCCAAAATGAAGTGTTGATTTTTAAATAAGGATAGGGAGATGAAACATCCGATAAAAACAAAGAACGATACCCATCGCCTATAAAATTCTTACCATGTCCGAATTGCAGATTAAATGTTTTGTTGGGGCTGTATGACAAATAACCTTCGGTTACCGGATAGTCATAAGCATCGGTTTGGAATGGCTTGGCGATTCCTCTACCCGGAATGATAGCAGGATTTCCTCCAGCCGGTTTGACAGATTCGGCATACTGATTAAAGTATTCAGAAAATCGCCCTTGACTTTCATAAATAGTTGCTGAAAAATTGAAATTTTTACCAATTCCACCGTTACCAATTACTGCTCGGGTATTGTTGTAAGTGTAGCCAAAATCATCTGAATTGTCTTTCCCCAATTGTAAATCGGCTAACGGATCTAAGGTAAACCAATAATCATTTCCTTTGATCTGAACCATGTGTTCATTCCAAAATTTTCGTCCCCACCAACCCGATTTATTTTTTAATAAATCCTTTTTTTGCTGATTTAAATCCACATATTTCATCGTTTCCGAATAAATATAGGGCTTCATAGAGGTGTGAGTATTTTCAGATTGATGATAATAAAAATCTAACGCACTGTAATCTGATGATGAAAAAGGAATATTTAAATGACTTTGATGCTCTAAAAAATCTTTATTATCAGTGGTGTATTCCAATTTTTCTTGATTTTTTACCAAATATTGATCAGTTGATTTTCTTGATTTTTGATTCATCGCAATTGTTTCGCCCAAAGGAAATTGAAGCGGCACTACAAACTGCATTTCGGTATTCAAGTTATTATATGTTGATGGTTTTATTTGCGGAAAGGTTTTAAAAACGCGTTCAACTTCGGCTTTTAATTCAGGATAAGGAGAATTGACATACAGCACTTTAAATTGTCCGGTATTGTCAACAATAAACGTAATGGTTACCCCACCTTTAAAATCATCCTCCACTAATTTTTGCGGAATTTTAAGTTCTGAACTAATTGTTTTATTGACTTGTTCATAAAAACATTTATCCAATTGTTCTATTGAAACGGTTTTACAATCATCAAAAACCGGAAATTTTTCAACTTGACTATAAGTAGTTTGAAATATCAAAAATGAAATAAAAAGAACAAGATACTTTTTCACGGATTTTAATTTAAAACTGAAATTTAGGAAATTTTGGTAACGCAATCACTTTTTAATTGATACATTTCTTTACTTTCATCGCAGATGGCTGTTCCGCTTGCATTAAAATGTAATCGATGTCCATATTCACTAACCCAACCGAGTTGTTTTGATGGATTTCCAACAACCAGTGCATACGGTTTTACAGATTTTGTTACCACTGCACCTGCGCCAATGAGTGCATATTCGCCAATATTGTTACCGCAAATAATGGTAGCATTGGCTCCAATACTGGCACCTTTTTTTACAATGGTTTGAAGATATTCATTTTTTCGGATGATGGCACTTCGCGGATTAATCACATTGGTAAAAACCATTGACGGACCTAGAAAAACATCATCCTCACAAATAACTCCGGTATAAATAGAAACATTGTTTTGCACCTTTACATTTTTTCCCAAAACAACACCTGGAGAAACTACTGCGTTTTGTCCGATATTACAATTTTCACCAATAGTACAATTGGGCATGATATGACTAAAATGCCAGATTTTGGTTCCTTTTCCGATTGTGCAACCTTCGTCTATGACAGCGGTTTCATGCGCAAAATAATCACTCATATCAGTTTGTTTATAAACACGAAAATACGAATTAAAACCAAAAAAAATCCCGATTCAATCGGGATTCGTTTAGTGAAAAGATATTTTATTCTACATTAAAAGTAATTGGTAACGAATATTTAACGCCTACCGGACGATTGCGTTGTTTGCCCGGAGTCATTTTAGGTAATAGATTAATAACTCTGATTGCTTCTTTTTCTAAGCTTTTATGTGTAGCGCGCGCCAAAATATTAGCTACATCTCCGTTTTTATCGATGGTAAAAATGATATAAATTTTTTGTTTTCCCGGTGCTAATCCTAATTCTTGAGCTAAATTTGCATTAAATTCTTTATGTACGTGTTTTGAAACTTTATCAGATAAACAAATTTTACGCTCTTCACGAGAACCGGTACAGCCTGGAAAAATAGGAGCTTCTTCAATAATGGCAAATGGAACATCTTCAACAACTTCTTCTTTTTCAACAACTTCAACAATCTCACTGGTTAATCGAGGATCTTTAATAATGATGGCATCTTTTTCTCCAATTTCAGTAGATTTTAAAACAGTTTCAATAATTTTCTTTTCATCTTTTACAATTTCAATCTTATCCATAATGGATTGTGGTTGTTGCGGCTCAGGCGGCGGAGTAGTTTCCGGTGGTGGAGTAATCGGAATATTTTCATTTTCCAGATCTAAATTAACTAATGAAACACTAGCTCTTAGGTCGCTGTCATTGGCTGATGATTCGTGTTCTAATGCAAGATAAACAACCAATAATGATAAACTGAGACCCAACAACATAAAAAATTTACTGTAATTTTCTAAAGCTACAATCGGATTCTTCTTGATTTCCATTTGACTAAAAATTAGAGTTACTAATTCAGTTAGATACGAAAGACTTACAAATAACGAATTAAAGGTAAGTTAAGATATTTAAATAATGATATTAATGCAATTAAAACAATTTCGACCCCTTTTTTACAGGGACAAACATTATACCATTTTAGGGAATCCATATTGGGATTACCTATATTAAAGATACAAAAAAAACCGCTTCAAATTGAAACGGTTTTTATAGATATTTGAAATTGATTTTACTCTTGTTTTTCTTCTAGAATAGTAAAGAATTGATCTAATTTAGGTAAAATCACAATTCTTGTACGTCTGTTTTTAGCTCTGCCATCCGCAGTTTTATTGGTATCTAACGGTAAGTATTCACTTCTTCCGGCAGCAGTCAAACGCTTAGGATCAATTTTATGGTCGTTTTGTAAAACTCTAACTACTGAAGTGGCTCTTTTTACAGATAAATCCCAATTGTCTGAAATACAATCAGTATTAATTGGGTTACTATCGGTATATCCTTCTACCATTACTTCAACATCTGGTTTGGCAGCAATAACTTGAGCAACTTTACCCAACACATTTTTTGCTCTGTCACTTACAACATGACTTCCGCTTTTAAATAATAATTTATCGGCAATTGAAATATAAACCACTGTTTTTTCAACGTTTATTTCGATATCTTCATCATCTAAACCATTTTTCAACACTTTTTTCAAGTTAACAGCTAAGGCCAAGTTCAATGAATCTTTGGCAGTTAAAGCTTTGCGAATATGTTTAATGTATTCGTCTTTCTTGCTTAATTGCGCTAAAGTTTCTTTGATATTGTCTGATGCTGCTTTTGTTAATACGGTTAAATCACCAACTTGTTCCAACCCTTTTGCTTTATCTTTTTGCAAATCAGCTACACGAGATTCTAAAGTAGTAACCTTAAATTCACTTTTCTCCCGTTCTACCAAACATTTCATCAAGTTAGCTTTGGTGTCAACTAATTCTTGATTGGTTTGTTTGTATTTATTCTCCATTTCAGCATATTTCTTGTTAGAAACACAAGAGCTGAACAAAACAGACGAAACAATCGTCAACAGCAGTAATTTTCTCATATTTATCGGTATTATTTATAATTTCATCAAAAATACTAAATATAGTCATTTTTATAATTTATTGGATTTAATTTTATGATAATTTTAAGAATGATTTATTGATTATCTTTGCAAACGGGATAAAATAACACTCAATTATACTTGTCATGAAACAAATATTAATACTATTCATTGCTTTAACAATTTTTTCTTGTGGTGAAAACACCAAAAAAGAAATCGTTCATTTAGAAGGATATGCTTTAGGAACCACTTTTTCTATTAAATATATTGATAAGAACTCAGTTAAATATGACAAGTCAATTGATAGTATCATTCAGGCGATTAATAAATCACTCTCCACTTATTTGGCTACTTCTGATATTGCCAAAATTAACAAAGGGGACACTGCTGTTACAGTTGATGATTTATTTATTGAAGTTTTTTTAAAATCAAAAAAAATTCATCGAGAGACCAACGGAATTTTTGATCCGACTATCGGAATTTTGGTAAATGCCTGGGGTTTTGGGCCTGAAAAGCCAATTGAAAATTTAGATTCTGTTAAAGTAAAAGAATTATTGAAATTTGTTGGGTTCGAAAAAGTAATACTCAATCAAGAAAATAAAGTTATAAAAGAATTCTCTGAAATTTATCTCGATTTTAACTCTATTGCAAAAGGTTATACGGTAGATGTTATTGGCAGATTTTTGGAATCTAAAAACATTACAGATTATATGGTTGAAATTGGGGGTGAAATTCGCGCTCGCGGTAAAAATCAACATCACGAAATTTGGAAAATTGCTATTGAAAATCCTAATTTTGACGGCAGCAGATCTTTTGCGGCTTCCATATCATTAGAGAATGAATCTATCGCCACATCCGGTAATTATCGCAAGTTTAAAGTTGCTGAAAACGGACAAAAATTTGCACATACTTTAGATACCAAGACAGGATTTTCCAGCAAAACAGATTTATTGAGTGCTTCGGTAATTTCAACCGTAGATTGTGCGGATGTTGATGCGTATGCCACGGCTTTTATGGCGATGGGTTATCAAAACACATTAGAATTTCTTAAAAACAGAAACGATTTAAAAGTGTTTTTAATTTACTCAAAACCAGACGGAACCATCGAAACTTATTCAACCGTTAGGTTTGAAAATTAAATTTAAGCTTTAGCTGATATTTTATAAGCTTTCAAGAAAACTTTAAAAAGCGGAATAGTTAACATCAAAATTCCGATAAACATCACAATTCCAGATATCAGGAAAACATAATAATTGTTGGCTAAATTAATTTTCATTTCGGCAAATGGCATGTTTTTGGAAAAATACATCCATTCACTTCGTTTCAATCCGGCGGCAATTAATGCTCCAAAAAACACGATTAATGAACCATTGAAAATATAAAAGCCTGTTAATAATTGTTTGATATTATCTTTAAAATTTGAGTCAATTCTTGAAGCGATATAAAAAAGTGATGACAATAAAATGGTTGTATTAATGCCAATGGTAGTCCCCATAGAATGCGCTACGGTTATATGAGTGCCATGACTAAAGAAATTAATAATTGGGATAGAAATAAGCAGCGCTAAAATCAGATTGATGAAAATCCAAAAATCAGCAGCCATTAAAAATTGATAAGCCAAAGTGTTGTTTTCTTTTTTTTCTTCTGATAATGATTTTTTCCAACTATAAATCATATATCCTAAAATAATCCATTCTGTCATACTGATTCCGTATGCAACATAACGAATCCATGGTTGAGTTGGAATGATATACGTGTGATGTGCCCAACCAAACATCAAATTGGTCAATCCTAAAAAGTAAAAGAAAAAGGGTAATTTCCCTCTTCCAACTGAATCATCATTTTTGATTTTTGCCATGATGTAAATTGATAATCCATACACCAATTGATTCCAAGATCCTACAAATGATCCGTAAGATTTCCATTGAACGGTTAAATCGCGCACAAAATTTTCTCTGAAATAAGGTGAAAACCAAAAATGAGCTTCTGCCAGATGAAAAATCATAAAAACAATCCCGGTTCCCCACATCCAATAATATACAGGCCAATTTTTAACCCGATTTAAAACCGTTTTAAAATAATTGTATCCAAATAAAATCCATCCCAATAAAATAGGGACTATTAATATCGGCATAAATGCAACATATTCCCGTCCGCCCATATATCCTGTTCCGATAGAAATAAAAATTAAAATTCCAATTATCAGAAATAAATAAAAATGGATTTTAGTTAATTTGGGAGAAAATATTGTCAAATCTTCAACATTAGAAAGTACAAAATAAATGCTTCCGGTGGCGGCTAAAACAATCCAAGAGGTAACCGATGAATCATGAAATGGGCGCATTTTGGTAAACGGCAACAATTCTTTTAAAAAATCAGGAATGATATATTGAAAACCTGCCAATACTCCAAATAAATTTCCTAATATCAAAGCGAATAACGAGAGTAAAATAAATTGAAGTGAAAATTTATTTTTAGAGAATTGCGCAGCCTTGTACATCATAAATTAATTGTTAAAAATTATTTGTTTGATGGATGAGAAATAGAATCTGCTGACTTATAATTAAGTTCTACCCACCCATTCGGTTGTAAATTAGCCTTATAATTGGGGAAATATCCTGTTTGATCTACAGCTCTTAAAAAAGCTATTATTTGATCTTTTTCTGTTTCGGTAAAGTTATATTTTGGCATTGATTTTACACCGCTATTGATAAAACCTTTGATGTAATTTTCACCTTTATTGGGATGAGAAATGATATTGGTTAAATCTGGGCCTAAATATCCACCCAATCCGTAGAGTTGATGACAAGTCCAACAGTTATTTTCTTGCCATAAATCTTGTCCTTTGATAGCTTCTTCAGTTAGTTTAGGCGCGTGATTTTCAGTGCCACTGGAATAAACGAAGTAGTTATAAATAATAAATGTAAAAACCAAAACAGATATGATTACACGATTGCGATGTTTATTTTCGTATTTCTTAAAATTCATTTCTGTCATACTTTATGAAACTATATCAAAAATACAGTGATTTTTAGGGATAACAAAGAAGAATTACAATTAATTATATTTTAAAAATTCAAAAATTTAACAAATATTCTGATGATTAATTATTTTTTACAGAACGGAATAAGCTCATTTTCAGTCAGTCTATAACGATTAGTGAGTTTTTGAGACAGCTCTAAACTTAAATTTACAGGATTAACAGTAAATCCTACATTTTCCAGCCGATTAAAATAATCTTGTCCATAAATTCTAACATGGTCATATTGTCCAAAATGGATGGCTCTTTCTTTTGGATTCGTGATAGAAAAATCTTCGTATGTTTTATTACGCGATAAATCTTGCGGTACTTGAAAAATACCAAACCCTCCTTTTTTCATCACCCGAAATAATTCCGACATGGCTTTTTGATCGTCAACAATATGCTCTAAAACATGGTTGCAAATAACCACATCAAAAGAATTATCATCAAAAGGAAGAGATAGAATGTTTGCTTTAACATCTGCAAGTGGTGAGTGTAAGTCTGCTGTTAAATAATCTAAATTTTGTTGATTTCTAAATAGATTGATAAAACATTGTTCAGGAGCAATATGTAAAACCTTTTTGGGTGTAGTAAAAAAATCAGTTTTTTCTTTTAAAAATAACCACATTAATCGGTGGCGCTCTAACGACAAAGTACTGGGAGATAGAGCATTATATCGAATATTATGATATCCATAGGGTAAAAAACAGCAAAAACTTTTACCGTCAATTGGATCAGTAAACCGATTTCCTTTTAAAAGAAATGCTATAATTGGCCGAATCCACAAACTTATTTTTATTAAGGTAGGACGAGGAAGCGCATTTAATACGAATTTAGTTATGTTCATAATGAAATAGTTCTAAACTCTTTTTCTTCATCGCTTTGGATTCCCAAAGCCTCATAAATATATTGAAAAGTTGATAGCAATTCCGGTTTTCCATCAATAATAGCAATATCGTGTTCAAAATGTGCACTCGGTTTTTTATCGGCTGTAGTTATGGTCCACCCATCTTTAAATTGAATAATTTTATGAGTACCCATATTAATCATGGGCTCAATAGCTACAACCATTCCATTGACAAATTTTTTTCCCTTTCCTCGACTCCCGTAATTAGGCATCTCAGGATCTTCGTGCATTTTTCGCCCCAATCCATGGCCAACTAATTCGCGAACAACACCATATCCATGTTTTTCCACATAATTTTGAATAGCAAAACCAACATCGCCAACTCTATTTCCAACTCTAAGTTCACGTATCCCAACATATAAACTCTCTTTGGTAATTTGAAGTAATTTTTTGGTTTCAGCAGCTACTTCTCCTACTTCAAAAGTGTATGCATGATCACCATAAAACTCATTTTTAAACACGCCGCAATCAATGGAAATAATATCTCCGTTTTCTAGGGGATTCTCAGAAGGAATTCCATGAACAATTTGTTCATTCGGACTGGCGCAAAGGGTATTTGGGAAACCATACATTCCTAAAAATGCCGGAATCCCACCGTTATCTCTAATAAATTCTGCTGCAATTTTATCAAGAAACAAGGTAGAAACGCCAGGTTTTATTTCTTTGGCAATTAATCCTAATGTTCTAGAAACGAGTAAAGTGCTTTCGCGCATTA
This sequence comes from Flavobacteriaceae bacterium, assembly GCA_030683815.1. Lineage (GTDB taxonomy): Bacteria > Bacteroidota > Bacteroidia > Flavobacteriales > Flavobacteriaceae > JAGXRT01. Next base: position 138,671 of record JAUXPJ010000002.1, on the reverse strand, counting down.
ATTCAATTTCCTCCAGCGTTTTTAGTTTTATCATAGTAATTAAATGAGTTGACAAATTTACATCAAAAAAAAGAAAATAATTTACTAAAATAAGCAGTAAAATATAGAGATAATATTTTTTTAAGGATGGTTTTGGTTGTAATTTTGCATAAAATTTAAAAATTAGTTAAAAGTTTATGTATAAATCGGTTACTCCAGAAGAAGCAGTAAAAGTAATAAAATCTAACGATAGAGTATATATTCAAGCCGCCGCCGCCGCACCTCAGGCATTGATAAATGCGATGTCAGCACGTCATGCAGAATTGAGAAATGTAGAGGTTTGTCATTTACATATTGAAGGGAAAGCCCCGTATGCAGACCCAAGTTTAAGAGATAGTTTTCATGTAAATTCCTTTTTTATCGGTCCCAATGTTCGCCATACCATAAAAGCAGGAAACGGATCGTATACTCCGGTTTTTTTAAGTGAAGTCCCATTGTTATTTAAACGAAATATTGTCAATCTTGATATAGCACTCATTCAAGTTTCCACTCCTGATAAGCACGGGTATTGTTCATTAGGAGTTTCAATTGAAGCTACTTTAGCGGCTATTGATAACGCCAAACATGTGATTGCACAAATTAATCCAAGAATGCCAAGAACGCATGGTGAAGGAATTATTCATATTTCAGAGTTAGATACTTTAGTGGAGTTTGAAGAACCAATCCACGAACATTTAATGAGTGAGCCAACAGATATTGAAATAAAAATTGGTGATTTTGTTGCTGGATTAATTGAAGATGAAAGCACACTTCAAATGGGAATTGGAAGTATTCCAAATGCTGTTTTGAGAAACTTAACCAACCACAAAAATTTAGGATTACATACCGAAATGTTTTCCGATGGTGTCATCGATTTAATTTTAAAAGATGTTATCAATGGAAATTACAAAGGTGTTAACCCGGGAAGAGCTTTGGCCACTTTTTTAATGGGTTCTAAACGATTATATGAGTATGTTGATGATAATCCTTTTATAGAATTGCGCGCATCTAGTTACGTAAATGACGTTTCCATCATCCGTCAAAATCCAAAAATGGTAGCGATTAATTCTGCAATTGAAGTGGATGTAACCGGACAAGTTTGTGCGGATTCTATCGGTACAAGATTGTATTCTGGTGTAGGTGGACAAATGGATTTTATCCGTGGAGCTTCTTTAAGCGAAGGTGGGAAAGCAATTATAGCCTTGCCTTCTACCACCGCTAAAGGAATCAACAGAATTGTTCCTTATTTAAAACAGGGAGCCGGAGTTGTAACAACCAGAGCTCATGTTCATTATGTGGTGACTGAGTATGGAGTAGCTAATTTATACGGAAAAACGATTAACCAAAGAGTTAAAGAACTAGTCTATATTGCGCACCCAGATCACCGCGAAGCAATTGATCGTGAATATTTTGAAGCCACAAAATGCTAAAACAAATTGATTAATAAAAAAGCCACTGTGTGCTTTTTTATTTAGTTTTCGTAAGAGTGTTTGTATCCTTGTCCGCTGGTAATTTTTAAAAAATCAGCTTCCATAGATTCTCTTGGATATTCCACAAATCGTCCAATTTCTTTATTATTTCTGAAAAAAATAACGGTTGGTACGCGTTGGATGTCAAATCCTTGTTGGTCATTTTCAGAAGTGCTTTTGGCTCGATCGACGGTAATTAATTCAATATTTTTTTCATCAAATTGAAGGGCATCCATTATTTTGTAAAAATGAGGCGTTTCACGTTTACTATCTCCACACCAAGTTCCCATAAATAGTTTTATTTTTACATCTTTCATATGAGGTTTTAATTGTGAAATAATGGCTCCATCAATTTTATAATCATTGTAAAACATGTCATACCAAGAGTTAAAAGGTGCTTGTTGAAGCATTGCTTTATTGGCAATTCCTACTAAATTGCCATCTACTACAGTTGCATTAACTTTTTTGTGCTGTGCACTACAGCTAGAAAATAGAATGAGTGCTGTCATTAAAATTAGATATTTTTTCATATGTAGATATTTATTTGTTTTTTAAGGTCATATAGAATCGCCTTATCTTCATTGGTGTTTACTTATGCAAACTTGTTGTTAATGGCGATTTCATATGTTTTAAAATTTAAACTAGAGATTCTTGATTCATAATTGGTGGTTTCTCAATGCCCATTAATTTTAAAATAGTGGGCGCCACATTGGCTAAGATACCATTTTTGATTGATTTCAAATCCTTATCAATTAAAATTATTGGAACCGGATTCGTGGTGTGCGCGGTATTCGGACTTCCATCTTCATTAATCATGGTTTCACAGTTTCCGTGATCGGCAATAATAATAGTTGTATATTGATGTTCATTGGCCTTTTCAACAATTTCTTTGACACAAATATCAACTGTTTCACATGCTTTAATGGTTGCATTTAAGTCGCCTGTATGACCCACCATATCTCCGTTGGCAAAATTTAAACAGATAAAATCAGTTGTTTCATGGATGATTTCTGGAATGATAGCATTTTTAATATCAAAAGCGCTCATTTCAGGTTGTAAGTCGTAAGTGGCCACTTTTGGCGATGGACACAACAAACGTTTTTCACCGATAAATTCTTTTTCTCTTCCGCCTGAAAAGAAAAAAGTTACATGCGGATATTTCTCTGTTTCGGCAATTCTGATTTGAGTTTTGTTATTTTTTTCTAAAACTTCACCCAAAGTTTCGGTTAAATTATCTTTTTCATAAATAACTTTAATGTTTTGGAAAGTTTCATCGTAGTTAGTCATCGTAACATAATACAATGGCATTTTTCTCATTCCGAATTCAGGAAAATCTTTTTGGGTAAGTACTTCGGTTAGTTCTCTTCCTCTGTCTGTTCTAAAGTTGTAAAAGATGATAACATCATCGTTATTAATTGTTGCAATTGGATCATGTTTTTCATCAACCAAAACAATTGGTTTTATAAACTCGTCAGTAACGCCATTATCATAACTTTTTTGAAGTGTTTCAGTGGCATTAAAGCTCAATTCTCCAATTCCATTTACCAATAAATCATAGCTTAATTTAACGCGTTCCCAACGCTTGTCTCTGTCCATTGCATAATATCTTCCAACAATAGAAGCCAATTTTCCGGTAGTTTTTTGAAGATGAGTTTCTATTTCATTGATAAAACCAATGCCCGATTTTGGATCAACATCTCTACCATCCATAAAAGTATGAACAAACACCTCTTTTAAACCAAAATCCTTACAAGTATCGAGTAATCCTTTAAGGTGATTGATGTGAGAATGTACGCCACCATTTGATAATAATCCTAATAAATGAACTTTTTTCTGATGTGTTTTGGCGTAAATTAAGGCATCAACCAATACTTTTTCTTGCTGTAAAGTTTTGTTTTGAACCGCCAAATTGATTTTTACAAAATCCTGATAAACAATGCGTCCGGCGCCTAAATTCATGTGCCCCACTTCGCTGTTTCCCATTTGACCTTCTGGTAAACCGACATTTAGTCCGTCAGTGCGCAATTGTGCATTTGGATATTGATGGTAAAGCGAATCTATAAAAGGTGTTTGGGCTAAATCAACGGCAGAAACTTTCGGATTGGGTGCTTTTCCCCATCCGTCTAAAATCATTAAAAGGACTTTTTTGTTCATAATAATTTTGAAAATTAATTCACCACAAAGATAAAGCTGAAAAAAGTTTCTGTGGCTTTTTTCTGTAAATAATTCACGAAATCGTTAGAAATGAATTTGACGTTTTTTGGCTAATTCATCTATTTTCAACTGAAGATCTTTTAAAAATACTTGGTGTTTTGGGCTGTTTTCATTAAATGGTCGATGTTGAAGCGCCTTTTGAATATCGGAAATTTCATCCATCAACGGATAGGATTTTTCATCAATCCAGCTTTTTTTAAACTGTTCCCAAATATAAGCTACCGCCAAATCGTTGGGGTGGATTAAATCACTTTTATAAAAACGATAATCGCGCAAATCATCCATCATGATTTCAAAAGAAGGGAAATAATGGGTGTTTTTTTGATTAATTGCTTGATGTATTGCAGTTAAAAGTAACGCCTTACTCTGACTGTTTTCTGCAATTCCATTGCTTAAATGGCGCACCGGACTTACCGTAAAAATCACTTGAGCTGTTGGATTGAAGCTGTGAATTATTTGCAGTGTATTTTTTAAACTTTGCTCAATTTCATCCAAAAAAAGCAGGCGTTTTTGAAACTTTTTTTGCGATATTTTATGGCAATTGGCAACCAATTGCTGTTGTTCTGTAAATTCATAAACCCACGCAGTTCCTAAAGTGATGATGATATGAGAAGTGTTTTTCAGAAACTGATTGGCATTTTCTATGGAAGTATTGATATTGCTCAGAATTTCACTTTTTGATTCGGATGAAAACTTAGAATGATGCTTGAAACTTTGCCATAAATCATTGTGAAAATACAAATCATTTTCGGTATAAATCTTTTTTTGACAGATATCATCAAGGGCATTTTCAATAGCGATGGGGTGAAATAAAATTCCGAACGGATTGACCAAATGAGGAAATTTGTAAAAATCCAATTTATCGCCTATGTTTTCTGCAAAACAAGATCCGAATAAGACTATTTGAGAATCGTAATTTAAGACTGATTCCTGTTTAGTAAGTTCTATTTCGGTTCTGAGTTTCATTTTTGGTATCTGGTATTTAGTATCTGGTATTTAGTATCTGGTATCTGGTATTTTGCAGCTGGCATTAATTAACTTGAAGTCTTGATACTTGATACCTGCTACCAGCTACTTTTTTTTAAAGAAAACCCTTCGCTTGTTCAATGGCTTTTGTTAAACCTTCCGGATTTTTACCGCCCGCCGTAGCGAAAAATGCTTGTCCGCCTCCGCCACCATTGATGAATTTTCCTAAATCACGAACTATTTTTCCTGCGTCTAATCCTCTATCTTCCACTAAATTTTTAGCGATTGAAATCGTCAAAGAAACTTTATCATCATAATGAGTTCCGGCAATAAAAAACAGATTTTCAACTTGGTCTTGCAATTCAAACGTCAAGTTTTTGAGTGTTTGCGCATCCAAATCAACCAAAGCACCGATAAAATGGATGCCGTTAATTGTTTCTTTTTGAGCGATTAATTCCTTCTTTAAATTCCCGGCTTTTTCTTTTAACAAATGTTCCATTTGTTTTTTAAGCGATGTATTTTCATCTTGTAATGATTCAATGGCTTTTACCGTATCCGGCGCATTTTTCAAAACTTGTTTTACCTGATTAAGTTCCGACTCCTGTTTTAAGAAATAAGCTTTAGCTTCATCTCCTGTAATGGCTTCAATTCTGCGCATTCCGGCAGCGATGGCTGTTTCGGTTGTAATTTTAAAATACCAAATATCAGCCGTATTCTGAACATGCGTTCCGCCACACAATTCAATAGAATCTCCATATTCAATAGTTCTTACATAATCTCCATATTTTTCACCAAAAAGCGCCATGGCACCTTTATTCATAGCTTCTTTAATGGGAAGATTTCTATTTTCAATCAGCGATAAATTTTCTTTAATTTTTTCATTGACAAAATCTTCAACCGCTTTCACTTCATCAGCGGTCAATTTAGAAAAATGAGAAAAGTCAAAACGCAAATTATGCGCATTGACCATAGAACCTTTTTGTTCCACATGAGTTCCTAAAACAGCCCTTAATGCTTGATGCATGAGGTGAGTTGCTGTATGATTCGCCATTGTTTTTTGACGAGTAACAGCATCAACACTGGCGATAAAATTTTCATCCAAAGCAGTTGGTAATTTTTTTACCAAATGGATGATTAAGTTGTTTTCTTTTTTAGTATCGATGATGTTGGATTGCTCTCCTTCGATATTTTTTAGGAATCCGGTATCTCCAACTTGTCCGCCACCTTCTGGGTAAAAAGGCGTTTTATTAAAAACCAGTTGATATAAGGTTCCGTCTTTTTTAGAGCTTACTTTTCTGTATCGAACAATTTTCACGACCTCTTCTAAAGCATCATAACCCACAAAACCTTCTGGTTCTAAATCGCTTAGCATTATCCAATCTTCGGTATCCACTTCGGCGGCAGCACGCGAACGCGTTTTTTGTTTGGTCATTTCGGCAACAAAACCTTCTTCGTCCAATTCCAACCCTTTTTCGCGCAAAATTAAAGCCGTTAAATCGATGGGAAATCCAAAGGTATCATACAATTCAAACGCTTTTTTACCTGATAAAATTGGGCTATCCATTTCTTGGATGAGGTTGTCTAACAAGCCCAAACCTTGTCCTAAAGTTCTTAAAAAAGAATTTTCTTCTTCTTGAATAACTTTTGAAATCAGGTTTTTTTGATGTTTAAGCTCCGGAAATGCAGTTCCCATTTTTTCGCTTAAAACTGCTGCCAACTGATAAATAAAGGCATCTTTCTGGTTTAAAAAGGTAAATCCGTACCGAATGGCACGTCTTAAAATTCTTCGGATGACATATCCAGCGCCGGTATTAGAAGGTAATTGACCATCGGCAATAGAAAAAGCAACGGCTCTGATATGATCTGCAATAACTCGAATTGCAATCGTGGTTTTTTCGTCTTTTCCGTATGAATGTTGCGTTATTTTTTCAATTTCTTGGATGATGGGTTGAAAAACATCGGTGTCATAATTTGATTTTTTCCCTTGTAATGCCATGCACAGACGCTCAAATCCCATTCCGGTATCAACATGTTGTTCGGGGAGTTTTTCTAAAGAACCATCAGCTTTACGGTTAAATTCCATAAAAACCAAATTCCAAATTTCAACTACTTGTGGGTGATCATTGTTAACCAAATCTCTACCCGAAACTTGTTTTTTTTCTTCATCAGAACGTAAATCGACATGAATTTCAGAGCAAGGACCACACGGACCTTGATTTCCCATTTCCCAGAAATTATCTTTTTTATTGCCTAAAATGATGCGGTCTTCAGAAATAATATTTTTCCATAAATCATATGCTTCTTGGTCAAAAGCTAGATTTTCATCTTTGTAGCCCTCAAAAACAGATACGTATAAATTGTTTTTATCAATTTTATAAACCTCAGTCAACAATTCCCAAGCCCACTCAATCGCTTCTTTCTTAAAATAATCGCCAAAACTCCAATTGCCCAACATTTCAAACATGGTATGATGATAAGTATCGATACCAACTTCTTCCAAATCATTGTGTTTACCGGAAACCCGCAAACATTTTTGAGTATCAGCAATGCGTTTTACATCGGCATTTTTTTGTCCTAAAAAGTATTCTTTAAACTGATTCATCCCGGCGTTGGTGAACATTAAAGTTGGATCATCTTTAATAACCATAGGCGACGACGCCACTATTTTATGTTGTTTGGATTGAAAAAAATCTAAAAATTGTTGTCTAATTTCTTGTGATGTCATAGGTGTTTAATAAAAATCTAAAATGAATGTGCTTCTAAAAAGTTGGAAAACATTTTGTATTTTTGTTTGCCAACATACTAAATAAACACACATAGAGTTATATACTTTAGATGCAAAAATAGTATATTTTTAGGATTATGAGGAGAGTAAAATATTATTACGATGTAGAATCGTTATCATATAAAAAAATTAAATCGCGGATTATCAGTTTAAGAGGAACTTTTCTTTTTTTATTGGCTTCGGCGTTATTTGGTTTATTCTTCGTTTATATTGCGTATAAAGTTTTAGAATCTCCCAATGAAAAATATTTAAAACGAGAAGCTGATAAAATGAAGTTGGAGTATGGTTTGTTGCAGAAAAAAATGAAACAGGTTGAGGACGTGTTAGTGGAGATACAAGAGCGCGACAATAATATTTACAGACTGTATTTTGAGGCCAATCCAATTCCGGAAGAACAAAGAAAAGCAGGTTTTGGAGGGGTAAATCGATATAAATCATTAGAGGGGTTTGACAATTCTAAAATGATAATTGATGTAACTCAAAAAATGGATATCATATCAAAACAGCTTTATATTCAATCCAAATCGTTGGATGAAATTGTAAAATTAGCCGAAAATAAAGAGCAGTTATTAGCTTCAATCCCTGCTATACAACCGGTTAGAAATGATTATTTAAAACAGATGGCTTCTGGTTACGGTTGGAGAAAAGACCCTTTTACCAAAGTGAGAAAAATGCATCAAGGAATGGATTTTACCGCAAAAATCGGTACCCCAATTTATGCTACTGGAAATGGTATTGTTAAAAAAGCCGACAATTCGGTATCCGGATTTGGCAGACATATTGAAATTTATCACGGTTATGGTTATTCTACCATTTTTGCACATTTAAGCAATTACAATGTGAGAGCCGGACAAAGAGTAAAACGAGGTGATTTAATTGGCTTTGTAGGAAATACAGGAAGATCTACCGGACCCCATTTACATTATGAAGTACATAAAAATGGACAACCTGTAAATCCGATTAATTATTATTACGGAAGTTTAACCCCACAACAATTTGCCGCTATGCAAAAATTGGCTGAAATTGAAGGACAATCTTTAGACTAATGTTTGTAGAATTACCGGAGAAAAGATATTATAAAATTGGAGAAGTTTCAAAGGCTTTTGAAGTGAATGCCTCTCTGATTCGGTTTTGGGAAAAGGAATTTGATATTTTAAAACCCAAGAAAAACAATAAAGGAAATAGGCTTTTTACATCAGAAGATATTGCTAATTTAAAAATCATTTACCATTTGCTTAAAGAAAAAGGTTTTACGATTGATGGCGCCAAGAAAAAACTGAAAGAAAAATCACCAACTTTACATAGAAATCATGAGATTATTTCAAAATTAGAATCGATTAAATCAGAATTATTAAAAATTAAAAATCACTTATAAATCTAAATTATAAAACTATGAAAAATGTATTAATTACCCTTGGTGTCATTGGTTTATTACTTTTTTTGGTATTTCAATGGGTTGTTGGAATCAATAATCAAATCATTGAAAAAGAAGGAATTACTAAAGCGCAATGGGCTAATGTTGAAAGTTCTTATCAACGAAGAGCTGATTTAGTTCCTAATTTGGTAGCCACCGTTAAAGGTTATGCAGCACATGAAAAAGAAACTTTAGAAGGCGTTATCAAAGCACGTTCCGAAGCTACTAAAACAACGATTGACCCAACCAATATTACCGAAGAACAAATGGCTAAATTTCAACAAGCGCAACAAGGTTTGTCGGGTGCATTGTCTAGATTGTTGGTAACTGTTGAGCGTTATCCAGATCTAAAAGCCAATCAAAACTTTTTAGAATTACAATCACAATTGGAAGGAACCGAAAACAGAATTAATGTTGAACGCAATAGATATAATGAACTTACCGGAGCTTACAACATTTATATCGCCAAGTTTCCAACCAATTTTATAGCCAATTTTATCAATAAAAAATCTTTACCGCTATATAAATCTGCTGAAGGAAGTGATACAGTTCCGAAAGTAGAATTTTAATTTTCAGTTATTTTAAATCAAATAATTTTCATTACAAATATATATCAACATATTGAATTTGAATGAGTTGATTCCTCAATACTAAATACTAAATACTCAAATCTATATTATAAAAATGTCAACTAAAGATCGTATTTTAAGTGAGTCAGAAGAACAACAAATTGTTGAAGCCATTCGAAATGCAGAAAAAAATACATCGGGTGAAATTCGTGTACATATTGAAAAATTGAATGAAAAACCTACCATCGAAAGAGCTCAGGAGGTTTTTTATTGGTTGAATATGCAAGAAACGGAGTTCCAAAACGGAATTCTGATTTACATTGCCTACGAAACTAGAAAAGTGGCGATAATTGGCGATAAAGGAATTCATTCTTTTGTAGGGGATGATTTTTGGAATGCAGAAAATGACCTTTTAATTCATTATTTTAAACAAGAAAAGTATGCTGATGGAATTGCGGTTGTTGTTGAACACATAGGAGCAAAACTCAAGGAGTTTTTCCCTTATAATAAAGATGATAAAAATGAACTGTCAGATGAAATTTCAAACGGACAAGATGAAGACAAAAAAGTTCTTTTTTAGTGTAATTATTTTATTCAGTTTATTGTCTAATGCTACATTTGCTCAGCTCAATATTCCGCCTAAACCTGCAAAACAAACCAGTGTTTATGATGAAGTTGGCATCTTATCAACATCTGAAAAATCAAATTTAGAACAAAAGTTAATTCAGTATTCTGACAGTACTTCTACGCAAATTGTGGTGTCTATTATTCCAACACTTAACGGTGAAGAAATTGCAATGTTTGCAACCGAGTGGGCTCACCAATGGGGAATCGGACAAGCCAAAGAAGACAATGGTATTTTTTTACTAGTCGTTACCGATGATAGAAAGTTGACGATAAGAACCGGTTACGGCGTTGAACATTTGTTAACCGATGCGCTTTCTAAAAGAATTATCAGCCAAATAATCGCGCCCGAATTTAAATCCGGAAATTATTTTATGGGTATAGACAAAGGAACGGATGCTATTTTCCAAGTTTTAAAAGGCGAATATAAAAATCAGCCAGAAAAAAAACAAAGAGAAAGTAACCCTCCAATTTTCTTGATTATATTAATCATTCTAATGGTCATTATTGCTTTCTCATCAAAAAATAATAAAAGAGATCCGTTTAACAATAAAGGAAATAAGAACAGTTCAACCGCAGATACCTTATTAACGGCCATTTTATTGAGCAGTTTAGGAAGAAGTTCTGGCGGTGGATCAGGGGGTTTTGGAAGTAGTGGCGACGGCGGTTTTGGCGGTGGTGGTTTTGGTGGAGGAGGAGCCAGCGGTGGGTGGTAATTGTTTTTTAATTTGGAAATTTGGAAATTTGGAAATGATTTGCCTTGTTGTCAGTTATTTATTCTTGCTAGTCATACTTGATCGAAATTATTGGTGGATTAAATTCCACAATATTTAGCGGTTAGTTAACAGTTATTTCATCTGTAAATCACACAGAAAGTACTTTTGAATTAATTGAGTAAAAATTCATAATTTAACAAGCGAAAACAAACTTCAAAAAATTATGAAAAATAAGTATGTAGATTTTATTTCTGATGAACACTTTTTAGATTGTGTAGCAAATCTTCATAAAGCATACTTAAAAGCTAAAAACAACATTACAAAAAAGAATTTTTACACTAATAAAGTTGACACTATTAAGTTAACTTTTGATGCAAAGTTTAATGATATTGACGAAGAAAGTTTAATTCAAGCCGAAATATTAAGACAAATTGACAAGTCTATAAATAATTCAATCGGAACTTTTCACGAGCAAATATTAGGAGGTATAAAAGGTTTTGAGGTTGGTAAATTGAGTGGTTTTGACATAAAAGCAAAAGATGACACTTTATTTGCTGATATAAAAAACAAACATAATACGATGAATAGCAGTTCAGCAGAAGCACTTTTTCAAAAACTTTCAAGATATGCTGACACTTATAAAAAATCTAAATGTTATTGGGTTCAAGTTCTAGCAAAAAGTAGTTTTTATGAACTTTGGAAAGGAGAAATTAACGGAAAAGAATACAGTCACAGTAGAGTTTACAAGATTTCAGGTGACCAATTTTACGCATTACTTTCAGGAAAAGAAAATGCCCTTTTTCAACTATACAAAAATCTTCCGATTGCTGTAAAAGATTATCTTAATTCAGTTGAAAAAAGTGAATTTATAAAAGAGAACTCTGCATTGGACGAAATCAAAGCTGAAACTTTAACTTCAAAAAGAACAATTTTAGACCAAATAACTTTTGAAAATTTCAGCTACTATTTAGGTTTTGACAAATTATAATAGCTATTCAAAAACTTAACAATTGAATAGCCAACTTCTTTTCCTAAATTAACAGGAACAGCATTTCCGATTTGTTTATATTGTTGAGCGATGGATCCTTCAAATTTCCAATCATCAGGAAAAGTTTGTATTCTTGCATATTCTCTTACCGTAAAAGGTCGATTTTCTTCTGGATGACATCTTTCTGTTTGTTTTTGAGCTGGACTACATGTTAAAGTTAAGCAAGGTTCGTCCCAACCTATTCTTCTTGCAATCCCAGTTTTCCCCCCCCCAAGATAAAAACTTCCTCCCATAAATTCTTTTTGAATTTCTAAAGGTAAATCTCGCCAATACCCTTTTTGAGGAACTAAATCTAAAACAGCAATCTTACTTTTGGGATATTTTGATCCTTCTGATTTTGGAACATCACAATTATATAAATCACCTTTTTTTAAAGCGTCTTTCAAATTATAAACCTTCTTGTATGGTTTTGGATATTCATATTTTAAATCAATATCTTTTCTAATTCCAACCAAAATTAGGCGTTCTCTTTTTTGAGGAACATTAAAATTGATTGCTTTTAAAACTTGTACAGGAACTACATTATAGCCAATTTCATCTAAAATTGAAATCATCCCCTTTATAGTTTTACCATTTTCATGACTTAACAAACCACGAACATTTTCACCGATACAAATTGGAGGATTTACTTCTTTTACAACTCTAGCAAATTCATAAAATAAAGTTCCTCTTGCATCGGTTAAGCCCAATTTCTTACCCGCATAACTAAAAGCTTGACATGGAAATCCGCCGGTTACAATATCAACTTTATCTTTATATTCTGAGAAACTGAATGATTTGATGTCTCCTTCCAAAACATTCCAATTTGCGCGATTTTTTTTTAAAGTTTGACAAGCCCATTTATCTATTTCATTCAGAGCAACACATTTTAAACCAGCTTTTTCCATTCCAACAGCCAAACCACCGGCACCGGCAAAAAGCTCTAAAACTTTATATTCATTATGTGGTTCAACATAATTTGATATATTTTCTTGAGTATCTTCGTCTAAAAAGCCAGCAAATAAAGTATCAACATCTGATTTTCTGTAAACTCTATAGTTACTCATAGGTTCACGAACTGCAATCAATTTACCTTCATTATCCCATCGCCTTAAAGTTTCTTTGCTTTTCCCAATATAATCAGAAGTTTCAGAAAGAGTCATATATTCATTCATAACCAAGTTATTTAACCTTATACAATGGTTACAAATATAAAAGAAATATTGAAATAAGCATGTGGATTAAGAATAAAAAATAGCAGTCACTTGGGTTTATTATATTGTGATTTTAGACTTAATTTTAAAGTTTGTTTTGTTTACAGTTTTGGTTCCATTAATCTGCAGTAGCTATAAAGTATAGAAAAATAAATGGTATTTAATAAATTAAAGTTAAACTTCACAACTTCACAACTTCACAACTTTTAAACTTTACAAACTACTTTTGTCTGATATAAACCGAAACCGGAACTCCTTTAAAATCAAAGTTTTCTCTCAATTTATTTTCTAAGAAACGTTTGTAAGGTTCTTTAACATACTGAGGTAAATTGGCGAAAAACACAAACTGAGGTACATAAGTAGGCAACTGAGTGCAATATTTAATTTTTACAAATTTTCCTTTCAATGATGGCGGAGGATAATTTTGAATAATTTCCAACATCACCTCATTGAGTTTGCTGGTCGGAATTCTCTTGGTTTTATTTTTGTAAACTTCAACAGCAGTTTCAATCGCTTTAAAAATACGTTGTTTGGTTAGAACGGATGTAAAAATAATGGGCACATCGGTAAACGGTGCTATTTCTTTTCTGATTGTTTCTTCAAAGTGTTTGGCAGAATTGGTGTCTTTTTCAACCAAATCCCATTTATTCACCAAAATAACAATTCCTTTATTATTTTTCTCGGCTAACCAAAAAATATTTTGATCCTGCCCTTCAAATCCGCGCGTGGCATCAATCAATAAAATGGCTACATCACAACTTTCAATAGCTTTAACGGCGCGCATTACTGAGTAAAATTCCAGGTCTTCTTTTACCTTGCTTTTTTTGCGGATTCCGGCGGTATCAACCAAGGTAAAATCAAATCCAAATTGATTGTAATCTATATTGATGGTATCTCTGGTAGTTCCTGCAATATCAGTCACGATGGTTCTATCGATTCCAATTAAGGCATTGATAAAGGAAGATTTTCCGGCATTAGGTCTGCCTACAACCGCAAATTTTGGAAGTGTTGTTTCTTCAATATTTTCATTTTCCGGTAAAACTTCAGCAACAGCATCGAGCAAATCACCGGTTCCGCTGCCATTCATAGAAGAAATAGTGTAAAATTCTCCCAATCCTAAGTTGTAGAACTCCAGTGCTTCGGTTTCTCGTTTGGAATTATCTACTTTGTTAACTACTAAAAAAATTGGTTTTTTAACCTGACGCAAGATGTCTGCAACCTCTTCATCCATTCCGGTCACACCATTTTCAACATCAACCACAAACAAAATAACATCAGCTTCATCAATGGCTAATTGTACTTGTTTTCTGATTTCTTCTTCAAAAATATCATCAGATCCAACTACATATCCGCCGGTATCAATTACAGAAAATTCTTTGCCATTCCAGTCTGATTTTCCATAATGACGGTCTCTTGTAACACCACTTACAGCATCAACAATTGCTTCTCTTTTCTTAACAAATCGATTAAAAAGCGTTGATTTTCCAACATTCGGGCGCCCAACAATGGCTACAATATTACTCATTACGTCTAATTTTTTGCAAAGATAGGTAATCCGTTATTAATTAACTGCTTTGGCTTTTAAATTAAAAATTAATGTTACTTTAGATTCTTATTTATTTAGAATGATTATAGATAGCAATGAAATAATTCTCAGGCCTCGTTTTAAATTTTTGGTTAAAGAAAACCATTTAATTTTAATAGAAAAGTTTAGAGAAATTAGGATGGATGTTAATCAGAAATACATCAGTAAAGTAGTTCAAAATTATATTTTGATGGATATTCCTGCTGCTGAAAATCGATTTTGGTCACCTCAGTTAGAATTGAGAGTGGAAAAAATGGATGATAACACTTCAGAAGTGAGTTGTTTATTTGGTCCCAAAGGAATTGTTTGGACGTTTTTTATGTTTCTCCATTTTATTTGTGCCGGAGTATTTTTTGTCTTTTTTGTAATTACATACGCTAATTGGATCTTAAAAAAAGCTTATTTAATACCTTTAGGTGTTTGTATTTCCATGATAATCCTGTGGATTTCACTTTATATTATTGGAAGAATCGGTAAAAAATTAGCGCAATCACAAATGAGAGAATTGCGTAACTATTTAAATCAAGTATTTGAGAGAGAAGTATTTTTAGTCTAAATATCCAAATCGGCGTAATTGTTTTTGATTACTTCTCCAGTCTTTATTGACTTTCACATATAACTCCAGAAAAATCTTTTTATCAAAAAATATTTCCAAATCTTTTCGAGCTTCAGTTCCCACTCTTTTTAAGGCATCTCCTTTATGACCGATGATAATTCCTTTTTGAGATTCGCGCTCTACCATAATAATAGAGCGAATTTTAATAATACTTTCATCTTCAAAAAATTCTTCAGTATCAATTTCTACAGAATATGGAACCTCTTTTTTGTAATGTTGCAATATTTTTTCACGAATCGTTTCGTTGACAAAAAAGCGTTCCGGTTTATCGGTAAGCTGATCTTTAGGATAATAAGCCGGTGATTCCGGCAGTAATTCAATAATCCGATTAAATACTGGCTGAATATTGAAATTTTCTAAAGCAGAAATGGCGTGAATTTCGGCATTCGGAATTTGTTCTTTCCAATAAGCAATTTTCTGCTCCACTTCTTCTTGATTGGAGGTGTCAATTTTGTTGATGAGAATTACAACGGGTATGGTTGAGTTTTTAATCTTATCATAATACTTTTCATCTTTTAAAGTAGTTTCCTTTACCTCAACCATATACAGTAAAATATCTGCATCTTCAAAGGCAGATTTCACAAAACCCATCATTGATTCTTGAAGCTGATAAGCAGGTTTGATGATTCCTGGTGTATCAGAAAATAGAATTTGAAAATCATCGCCATTCACAATTCCGAGGATTCTATGACGCGTTGTCTGCGCTTTTGAGGTCACAATTGATAATCGTTCACCTACAATGGCATTCATAAAGGTTGATTTTCCGACATTTGGATTCCCAATAATATTGACATAACCCGCTTTGTGTGACATAGTTCTTAACTTTTTTGCAAAGGTATTATTTTAAAATGGGATTTGAATCATTAGAAGATTGATTTGAAAGTTTTATAGAAATAAAAATTTAGTTTGATGAGTGCTGGAAAAATTAAAAAAATATAGTATCTTTGCACCACAAATCGCGGGATAGAGCAGTAGGTAGCTCGTCGGGCTCATAACCCGAAGGTCACTGGTTCGAGTCCAGTTCCCGCTACAAAGAAAATGCCTCTTAAGAAATTAGGAGGTTTTTTTATGAACATCAGTTTTAATGAATCCAAACTGGACGAGAAGTTTATCCTGAGAAATTCGAAGGGAGTCCAGTTCCCGCTACTAGTCAAACCTTCAACTTAAGCTGTTGAAGGTTTTTTTATTTTATAAATTTAAATAATTCCGTTATCAATCATTATAACTTTTCTTCTATTTTGTTACATCGCTAAGTTATTTATCTCTTAATGGGCTAAAGTAGTAAATGTTTTAAATTTTAAGATGATAATCAATAGATGTAGTAAAACAAGAGATTAGCTACATTGTTGAAAAGCAGTTAAGTACATGTTGTATTCAACTTATTTTAACTATATTTGGTACTACTGTGACTAAATAAAATTCAAGAATGAAAGATTTATCTTCTTTTGATTCTGCTTTTACCAGTAAACTGAATGAGATCATTTTTGCAAATCTAGAAAATGAACATTTTGGAGTAAATGAATTGGCCGGTGAAATCGGCCTAAGTAGATTCAAATTAAATAGTAAGTTACATTTCATTTATCGAAAAACAATCAATCAATATATCCGCGAAGTAAGATTGATGAGGGCTATGGAATTGTTACAGCAAGAGTCTGTAACAGCTTCTGAAGTTGCTTTTAAAGTTGGATTTAGCAGTCCTGCCTATTTTAGCACCTGTTTTTCTGAATATTACGGTTTTCCACCAGGAGAAGTAAAAAAAAGAGGTTTAATTAATTCAGAACTTAATCAGAATCAAGCAGTTACAGAACAATCGAAGAAGAAAAAACGGATAAAACGGGCCATTGCGATTATCTCCTTCACTATTTTGTTGACAATTGTTGGTGTCTATCTTTTCAATAACAGTATCCTTGAGAATTTCAATTTTTTTACAGCCAATCAATTAAAAAAGCAGAAGAAATCAATTGCGGTTTTACCTTTTATTAACGATAGTAAGGATTCTGAGAATGTGTATTTTATAAACGGAGTAATGGAAGCCATTTTGGATAACCTATCTAAAATTGAAGATTTGGAAGTTCGTCCAAGAACATCGGTTGAGCAATACCGGAGTAACAAGACCAAAATGATACCTCAAATAGCTCGGGAACTTGGAGTTAATTACATCATTGAAGGCAGCGGACAGAAAATTGGCAACCAAGTGAGTCTATATATCCAGCTAATAGAAGCAAGTTCTAACAAGCATCTTTTTTCACATCAATATAGCATGAAGCTGGAAGACATTTTTAACCTTCAAAGCGAGGTGGCTATAAAGATAGCTTCCGAAATTAATGCAATGATTTCCATTGAAGAAAAGAAATTAATAAATAAAAAACCAACCACCAATTTTGCTGCAATGAATTCATTTTTGCAAGCTAATGATATTCATAATATTGCAGTATCAGAGGGAAAATGGGAACTTGACCATAAAGCTGAACGTTTATATAAAAGGGCTATAAAACTTGATTCTACCTATGCAGACCCTTATGCAGCACTTGGGTGGATTATTTCTAACAGAAATATCGACTCTGCACTATTCTTAGCCAATAGAGCCATACATTTTAATACAAAAAATGCTGAGGCTTTTACCTTGAAAGGTTATCTTTATTGGAATAAAGGAATGGAAAGGGAAGCTGAAAAAGCTTATAAGCAATCCATAAAATATAAACCGAATAATTCTACTGCATTTCGTTATCTCGGTGAGTTATATTTTTACCAAGGTAAATGTTATAATGCCATAGAAAATCAACTAAAGGCTTTTCATCAGGAAAATAATTCACTTCAGGAGCGCAATAATTTAAAAATATTTAGTTCGAGTCTTTATAGTTTAGGATTTTATAAAGAAGGAGGTGAATATGCAGCCAAACTTCTTGAACAGAACAATGATTCATCTTATTATTATTGGGGCTTAACAACTATTGATTTAGACCGCAGGAACTATAAATCTGCCCTTAAATCAGCTCTTAAAATGTACGCATGCGATACAGAAGATTTAGACAATATTTATTTGTTATTTTATACTTATTTGTATTTAAGAGATTTTGATAAAGCTTCATTATTGATGCAAAAATATATAGTGGCCATGAAGAAACAAGGACGAAAAATTGAACCTGATTACCTTTTAGGATTTGCCTATTTTGAAAATGGCCAAAAAGAGGAGGCTGATTTTCATTTTAATGGAGTAATTAAAAAACAGTTAGATATAATTAAACAGAATCAGCCAACTTCTACTTGCTTTGCTTATTTAGCTTTAGCAAAAATATATTCAGTTCGCAACGAAAAGACAAAAGCACTCGAAAACCTTCAAAAGGTTAAGGATTGTCTGGGTTTAACAATAATCAGAATTAAAGACTATAAAAATTGTACTATGTTAGATAATATTCGGCATGAATCTGGGTTTGCGGCTTATATAAAAGAAGCAGAAGCTAGATACCAGAAAGAGCATAATAAAGTTGAAAAATTGTTGCGCGCAGAAGGTATCATCGATTTGTCTGTAAAAAAATAGGCATTATTTCTACTTCTGAAACCATTTCCAACACTGAAATTTAGGAATACTCCAAAGCTTTTCCTCTTTTTCTTTCATTTCTTACCACAACGACGTCATCGTCATTTAAACATTCCTAATAAATAATAAAACTTTCGATAAAAATTGAAATAAATAAACAAATATTGAAAGTTTTTGATTCAAAATTGCAATGTAACATTTGTTACTTTATTCGAAATTTACCTACAATTAAAATTCAATTACAATTGGATGGAGGAATCCGAAAATCCTTTAAAAGAGTAGGAAACATATTAACTAAATTTTATTTCTATGAAAAATGTTTTTGCCTTAAAAATGCTAAAAAACACACTATGGATAGTGATGATTTTTGGCGCAGTATCTTGCAGTGAGGATGCCGATTTTATTGAAACTATTAATCAGCTTCCAGAGGAAACAACGGCAATTCAGGATGCTTTAAGAACAGCTACAGAATTTGGCAGTTGGGATTATAATGATGTGTTGGAAACGGCTATTTTTCCTAAACTAGCAACAGGTATATATAGTTATGCTACTTTTCCAACGTATGATTTTTCACCATATTTTATAAACGGAGAAACTGAATATAATGCGAACAACTATGATTTAATGACTCATTTTGTGTATATAAGTCCGGAAACTTTAACTGATGCAGTTGTTGAATTTACGTTCCCTCATATTTCATATTTTGTTCCTCATGTTACCAATGGAAATAAACACAGAATATTTACCGTTAATAATGTAAACAATCAAACGGTTATAACTACTATTACAAATTTGAATGCTGGTTGGAATCCCATGTTTTGTTTTATGGTTAAAGCAGATTGCAGTAAAGGGAAAAGTGGTTATGCTACTATTTGGTCAGATATGAAAGTGAATGGAGTTTCTGTAAAAGGAAGTGTTAAAAATAAGGTTTTTGACTGTAATTAAAGACACTATCCTATAATTTTCAGACCATCACGAACAACCATTTTTGCAATTTTTAAACGCTCTCATAACAAATATTGAACGATTTTGATTCAAAATTGAAATAATCATTGAGATGCTTTAGTTGAAATTTATCTAAATATCTATCAAAATTAGTAGGATGGAGGAATCCGAAAATCCCGCTACTTTTTAGAAATCCATTTGTCAATTATTAGATGAATGGATTTTTTATTTTATGCTTCATTATATCCTATTTCACCGCATTGTATGCATTCATTGCATTTTACTTCAAATTGCCAAGTTGCCAACTTTTTATCAAAAAAAACCGGCTTTAAACCTGTATTTATATAAAAAAAGACATCCATTAAAAAACATGAACATTATGAGAATCAATCTACTATATTTAGTTAATAGACATAAAATAAATTCTAACGGAATTTGTGTTATATTATGTAGAATTACTTTAAAGAAACAACGAAAAGTATTCAGTACCGGATTTAATGTAAATCCAGAAAACTGGAACAATAAAAAACAAAAAGCACTAAAATAAGACTCGAATGGAAGACCATCAGTTAGATGGATGCAATAGAAAGAATATTCAATTAAGGACAAAGGTTGAGATTGTTCAAAAAAAGAATTAACGAACAGGACAATTAACGACAGGAGTTGTTAAGAGTATTTTAACGGACTCTCCTCATCATCCTCATGAAATTAAAGTACAATCCGGTGAAGTAGGACAAGTTAAAAATATTGGATAAATAAAATCATTTTTCTATTTAATTTTCATTAATTACCAATCTTGATTTAATAAAGGAAAAAGCACAAAAATTTAATTGACCGTACAGAAATCGCACAAATAGTAAAAATAAAAAACCTTAACTTTCTTATTATAAGATTGTTAAGGTTTTAATTTACTTTATTTAGCGGTCTGGACGGGACTCGAACCCGCGACCCCATGCGTGACAGGCATGTATTCTAACCAGCTGAACTACCAAACCGTGCTCTAAGCGGTTGCAAATATAATGCGGATTTTCGTATTTCCAAATGTTTTTTTTAAAATTTGAGCATTCTATAAATGCTTTGAAAATCTGTAATGATACTAAACTTACAATCAGACTTTTAAAAAGAAAATGGAAAAAATTCTATTTATTCTTTTTATATTTTATCCTAAATAAGAGGCTAGTTTTTCAACATAAACACTTTTGGGTGCTACTCCAACTTGTTTATCTACTTGTTCTCCCTTATTAAAAAACAATACGGTAGGAATATTTCTTACTCCATACTTCGCAGCAAATTCTTGGTTTGCATCCACATCAACTTTGGCTACAACTGCTTTTCCGGCATATTCTTCACTTAATTGTTCCATAATCGGAGCTAACATTCTACAAGGTCCACACCAAGCTGCCCAAAAATCTACAATTACTGGTTGTTTTGATTTTAATACCACTTCTTCAAAAGTTGCATCGGTTACTGCTAATGCCATATATCTATATGTTTTTTAAGTTTTATTTTATAAACACAAATTTACTCAAATAATCAACCCAAACAAGTCAAATAAATTACTTTTCCTTATAGAGTTATTTAAGATAGTTATTTACAACTCCTTAAATTCTTCTTATTTTAGAATAGATTGATTTTTTTGGTCAGATTCCAAAAGAATTTCTACATTTGCAGTCAGAAAATCGTAGAGGAAAAATTTGACTGATTGCAACCTCGTTAAAAAAATGCTAAAACAGTAATTCATTACTCTTTTAGCATCCGGTTGCACCAATCCTTTCTCTGATTTTTTTAAGTTGAATAAGAACTATTTAAAAAAACATGTATTATGTCCTATTTTTTTACTTCTGAATCTGTTTCTGAAGGACATCCGGATAAAGTAGCTGATCAAATTTCAGACGCACTTATCGATCATTTCTTAGCATTTGATCCAAACTCAAAGGTAGCTTGCGAAACCTTGGTTACAACAGGTCAGGTAGTATTAGCAGGCGAAGTAAAATCAAGTGTTTATCTTGATGTTCAAAAAATTGCTCGTGAAGTCATTAACAACATAGGTTACACTAAAAGTGAATATATGTTTGACGGCAATTCTTGTGGAATATTTTCTGCTATTCATGAACAATCATCTGATATCAACCAAGGTGTTGAACGGATAGATCCAGAAGATCAAGGTGCTGGTGACCAAGGAATGATGTTTGGTTATGCAACAAGTGAAACGGAAAATTATATGCCTTTAGCACTTGATTTAAGCCATAAAATTTTAATCGAATTGGCGGTATTACGTAGAGAATTAAAAGAAATTAACTATTTAAGACCGGATGCCAAATCTCAAGTTACCATTGAGTATAATGATGATCACACTCCTAAATATATTAAAACCATTGTAGTATCTACACAACATGATCCATTCGATGCAGATGATGAGAAAATGTTGAAAAAAATTCAATCTGATTTAATAAACATCCTGATTCCACGAGTAAAAGCACAATTATCAGAACAAATTCAAGCTCTTTTTACTGATGAAACGGAATACCTCATCAACCCAACCGGAAAATTTGTTATTGGTGGCCCACATGGCGATACAGGACTCACCGGCCGGAAAATAATTGTAGATACTTATGGAGGAAAAGGAGCTCATGGTGGTGGCGCTTTTAGCGGAAAAGATCCAAGTAAGGTAGACCGTTCTGCCGCATATGCCGTTCGACATATCGCTAAAAATATGGTAGCTGCCGGTGTTTGTAGTGAAATGTTGGTTCAAGTCTCTTATGCTATCGGAGTTGCAAGACCAATGGGTATTTTTGTAAATACCTACGGCACTGCAAAAGTGAATTTAAGCGATAGTGAAATAGCTATAAAAATTGAACAATTGTTCGATTTACGTCCGTATCATATTGAAAAAAATCTAAAATTGCGCAATCCTATTTATTTGGACACTGCAGCTTACGGACATATGGGCAGAAAAAATGAAACCGTCACCAAAACCTATACATCTGCCAATGGAGAAACCAAAACCTTGGCTGTTGAATTGTTTACTTGGGAAAAATTAGACCGAGTGACTGATATTAAAAAAGTATTTGGATTATAATCCAGATGCTTTAAATTCTCTTTAATAATAAATATTAAAGAATAACCATAGAATAAACTTCAAATAATCCTTTCATAAAGGGTGTTTGACTTATAAAGAAGAAGGAAGTGTATGGGCACTATGATCTTCTGGCAACCTCCAAACGACCGGAATAGGTGCTTCAACCCAGGCTTTAGGCCACTTATAAATTAAACACTAAATCATTAATGCTGAATTTCAGCCAAATTGATAAGACTGCTTTTGCCTGACTTATCTATGTTATTTAATTGATAAACTATGATTAAAAAGGATATTTTTCAACTGTTAAAAGACAAGGTTTTATTATTAGATGGCGCTATGGGCACCATGATACAGCAATATAAACTTACCGAAGCTGATTTTCGGGCTGAGCAATTTAAAAATTGGGAAATCTATTTAAAAGGAAATAACGATTTGCTGTCGCTTACCCAACCTGATATCATCAAAACCATTCATCAACAATACCTAGAGGCAGGTGCTGATATCATCGAAACCAATACATTTAATGCCAATAAGATTTCCATGGCAGATTATAAAATGGAGTCTTATTGTTGGGAACTCAATTACGAATCGGCACGTATCGCTTGTGAAGTTGCTGCTGAATATACGGTATTAAATAACGCCAAACCTCGATTTGTAGCAGGATCTATGGGCCCTACCAATAAAACCGCTTCCATGTCGCCCGATGTCAGTAACCCTGGTTTCAGAGCTGTTTCTTTTGATGAATTGAAGGATGCTTATATGGAACAAGCAGATGGCCTCATAGCCGGCGGAGTTGATATTTTATTGATCGAAACTATTTTTGATACCCTTAATGCAAAAGCTGCGATCAGTGCTGTTGAAGCCGTTTTTGAAAAAAGAAATTTGCGCTTACCTGTAATGATTTCAGGAACCATAACAGATGCCAGTGGTCGCACCCTTTCAGGTCAGACGGTGGAAGCATTTTTGAATTCTCTGTCTCATATTCCACTGCTGAGTTTGGGATTTAATTGTGCGCTGGGTGCCAAAGAACTCCGACCTTTTATAGAAGAATTATCAGCCAAATCACCTTTTAATTTATGCGTTTTCCCCAATGCCGGATTACCCAATCATTTCGGAGAATACGATGAAAGTCCTGAAAAAATGGGTGTCTATATCAAAGATTTTCTCGATAATAGATTCGTAAATATCATAGGCGGTTGTTGCGGAACTACCCCAGCTCATATTGCACAATTTTCGAAATTTGTAGAAAAAGCAAGTCCGCGCCTACTTCCGGAAGAATCACATCAGTTAAAACTAAGCGGACTGGAGCCGTTGACCATTTTTCCCGGAAGTAATTTTATTAATATAGGAGAACGAACTAATGTTGCCGGATCGCGAAAATTTGCTCGACTCATCGCAGAAGAAAAGTATGAAGAAGCACTTTCTGTAGCTAGAGATCAAGTGGAAGGTGGTGCTCAGATATTGGATATCAATATGGATGATGCGATGATTGATAGTGAAAAAGCGATGGAAAAATTCCTTCACATGCTCGTTTCAGAACCGGATATTTCACGATTACCCATCATGATAGATTCTTCTAAATGGTCTGTTATAGAAACCGGATTGAAATGTTTACAAGGAAAAGCGTTGGTCAATTCTATCAGTTTAAAAGAAGGAGAAGAAGAATTTCGCAAAAGAGCCACACAAATTAGGCGCTATGGAGCAGCAGTCGTGGTGATGGCTTTTGACGAACAAGGGCAGGCGGATAGTTATCCTCGTCGTATTGAAATTTGCAAAAGAGCCTATGATATTTTGGTTGATAAAATAGGATTTCCTCCGCACGATATCATTTTTGATTCCAATGTATTGGCCATCGGAACCGGTATTGAAGAGCATCAAAATTATGCAGTTGATTTTATCGATACTGTCAAGTGGATTAAAGAAAACTTGCCTCACGCCAAAACAAGTGGAGGAATTAGCAACCTCTCTTTTTCGTTCCGTGGCAACGACACTATAAGAGAAGCTATTCACTCCGTTTTTCTCTATCATGCTATACAACAAGGACTTGATATGGGAATTGTAAACCCGGGAATGTTGCAGATTTATGATGCTATCCCAAAAGAACTTCTGGAACGGGTTGAAGATTTAGTTCTGAACCGCAGGTCGGATGCAACCGAACGTCTCGTTGAATTTGGGCTTCATTTCAAGGATAAGGAAACCGTAAAGAAAAAAGAATTGGAGTGGAGAACGCAATCTGTTAATGAACGTATTTCTTATGCGCTGATTCATGGTATTGCGGATTTTATTGAAGAAGATGTAGAGTTGGCGCGTGCGCGGTATCCGAGAACCCTTGAGATTATTGAAATTCCGTTGATGGATGGAATGTCTCAAGTGGGAGATCTTTTCGGTCAAGGAAAAATGTTTCTCCCTCAAGTGGTAAAAAGTGCCCGAGTTATGAAAAAAGCGGTGGCATACCTCCAACCTTATATTGAAGCTGAAAAATCAATCAACGGAGATAATTCAAATGCCGGCAAAATATTGCTAGCAACTGTAAAAGGCGATGTTCATGATATCGGTAAAAATATTGTGGGCGTTGTTTTAGGATGTAACAACTACGAAGTGATTGATTTAGGCGTGATGGTTTCTGCCGAAAAAATTATTGAAACAGCCATCGAACAAAAAGTAGATATCATCGGTTTAAGCGGATTGATTACACCTTCTTTGGAAGAAATGGCGCATGTAGCCTCCGAAATGAAACGACATCAACTTGAAATACCTTTATTAATCGGCGGCGCCACTACCTCAGAACTTCACACCGCCATTAAAATAGCGCCATTCTATCATGCTTCTGTCATTCACATTCGCGATGCTTCCAAAGCAGTGGGCGTAGTTTCATCCTTATTATCTGAAAAGAACAAGACCCTATTAATTAATGATATAAAAATAAAGTATCAATCATTGTTGTTAAAACACCAAGCAAATCAGTTGGGTAAAGATGTGTTGAGTTTTGAGCTCGCTCAAAAAAATAAATTAGCGATTGATTGGAATCAATATCAAATTCCGAATCCCCCATTTACAGGCATAAAAGTATTTAATGCTATTTCTTTAGCAGAAATCAGACCTTATATTGACTGGACTTTCTTTTTCCATGCCTGGAAAATATCGGGTAAATATCCGGCGATATTTGATCATCCTGAAAAAGGCGTTGAAGCTAAAAAACTCTATGATGACGCCAATCAAATGCTCGATACCGTCATCAACGAAAGTTGGATTGAAGCTAAAGCAGTGATTGGTTTATTCCCCGCTAAATCTGAGGATGAAGATATTGTTATTTATGACCCCAAAAATTCATCCCAAAAATTAGCTGCTTTTTGTTTTCTGAGAAGTCAGAAACAAAAGAGTGAAGGAACTCCCAATGTTTGTTTGGCTGATTTTATTTCTCCAAATAGTGGTGATACCCTTGGAATGTTTGTGGTTTCTGCAGGATTTGGTATTGAAAAATGGATTCAGCAATTTGAAACTACCCATGATGATTACAGCAGCATTATGATTAAACTTTTGGCCGATAGACTTGCAGAAGCATTGGCTGAGATGATCCACACCCAAGTTAGAAAAGAGTATTGGGCTTATGAAAGTGACCCAAAAATTAATTTTGAACAATTATTGAAAGAAGAATTTCAGGGAATCAGACCTGCACCGGGATATCCGGCCTGCCCCGAACATTCTGAAAAAGAAGTGTTGTTTAAAGTGCTGGATGTAGAAGCCAATATTGGCGTAAGCTTAACCGAAAATTTTTCGATGTATCCTGCGGCTTCCGTTTGCGGATTTTACTTTTCCCATCCTCAATCACACTATTTTAACGTGGGTAAAATATCCAAGGAACAGGTGAGTGATTATGCCAAAAGAAAAAGAGTTTCCATAGCCACTGCTGAAAGATGGTTGGGGATGAATTTAAACTATTAGGATCCAAAATAAGTATAAATCACATAATCAATACCAAAATTTATCGAAATGAAAATCACCGAAATCATACAAAACGCTTCAGAAACCTTATTCAGTTTTGAAATTCTTCCACCAAAAAAAGGAGATAGTATTAATTCCATCTATCAAACTATTGATCCGTTAATGAAATTCAATCCTGCCTTTATTGATGTAACCTATCACCGTGAAGAAGTTGTTTATCAAAAAATGGAGGGTGGTTTGTTGAAGAAAAAAGTGGTAAAAAAACGTCCTGGAACAGTGGGAATTTCAGCAGCCATTAAAAATAAATACAAAGTAGAAGTCGTTCCACACATTATCTGCGGCGGATTTAGTGCTGAAGAAACTGAAAATGGATTGATTGATTTTCATTTTTTGGGTATCAATAATCTTTTTGCTATTCGTGGTGATAATTTACCGGGCGAACGGCATTTTAAACCGGAACCAGATGGTCATACCTATGCAGAAGAACTCGTTCAGCAAATTATTGGCATGAATAACGGTAAATACCATGAAAAGGATTTGTTAGAAACTTCGGAGACTCAATTTTCCGTTGGTGTTGCCGGATATCCGGAAAAGCATGTCGAATCTCCCAATGTTCAGTCTGATATCAAATACTTGAAAAAAAAGATTGATGCCGGAGCCGAATACATCATCACACAAATGTTTTTTGACAATCAAAAATACTTTGGATTTGTAAAAAGATGCCGAGAAGCGGGAATAAATATTCCTATTATTCCCGGATTGAAACCCATCGCCACCAAAAAACAATTGACAACACTTTCACAAACTTTTAATATTGATATTCCTGAAGAACTCTCTTTAAAAGTAGAGGCTTGTAACAATGCTTCCGAAGTGAGAAAAGTGGGGATTGATTGGTGTATTCAGCAATCAGAAGAATTACGAGAGTTTGGTGTTCCTGTGCTGCATTATTACACCATGAGTCAATCCGACAACATTCGTCAAATTGCTGAAGCGGTATTTCAAAAATAAAGTTCGAGTGGCTCCCTAATAAGAAACATAATTATGAAAAATATCTATAGTCTATTAGATTTGATAAAGGTTAAGCCATTGTTGATCTACCTATATCTATAAAATAGAAATTTATTATTCTATCATAACTTATAACAACTAAAATAATTTGAAGAATCTTTAAATTGTCTATAGTTTTATTCCATTCTTAACTTTTTAAGAAAAGTGTGGTTAGGAACCACCCCCCATAATATGAGAACAATAATTTTACTATTTACCGGAATGCTGTTATTGGGCAGTTGCAATCCCAAGCATACCCAACAATCATCAGTCATAATTGAAAATATTGATGCCAAGAAATTCAATGAATTAATTGAAGAAGAGAAAGGAATTGTTCTAGACGTAAGAACCCCTGAGGAAGTTTCGGAAGGCCATATTAAAAATGCCAGCACTATTAATTTTTTAGGTTCAGATTTTATTGAAAAAATTAACATGATGCAAAAAGAGGTGCCGATTTATGTGTATTGTAGATCTGGTAATCGAAGCTCCAAAGCTGCAGAATTACTAAAAGAAAATGGGTTCAGTAAAGTATACAATTTAAAGGGCGGTATTTTTGAATGGGAAAATAAGGGCTATCCTCTTGTGAAACCAGATACGACTCAGGATGAAAAAATTCAGCAGTTAACTTTAGCAGAATTTAAAGAATTATTAAAAACAGATCAACCTGTATTGGTTGATTTTCATACCACATGGTGTTCTCCATGCAGACAAATGGCTCCAATTGTTGATAGAATCGAAGAACTGCACAAAGACAAAGCAGTCGTTTTGAGAGTGGATATTGATAAGAGTAAAGAGCTTGGAAAATCATATAAAATAAATGGTGTACCTGTTTTTATTATATTTAAAAATGGAAAAGAAATATGGAAACATAATGGAATTATTGCTGAAGCTGAATTGAAAAAGCAAATTGACGATAATTTATAACTGATTTCTTTATTTTAAAGAACTTCAAAGATGTAAGTTTAAAATTATTTCTATACTTTATAAATTATACTTTATCGAAAACATATAATATCTGGGTTGTACCATAAACTGCGAAGTGCTGGTCACTAATTCAGTAAAAGAATCATCATTGATAGAACTATTATTTAACAGATTGGCAGCCGCCAAACTGTATTCCCATTTGCTGTCTTTTTTCTGATAATAAACTTTGGCATCCAACAATGAATAATTATTTTTGATGGTTTTATAGGCATCGCTGTAGTTGTAATAACTGTAATCTGCTGTAAAAATAAAATGCTTTAAAAATCCGATTTCAACATTGGCAAAAGGTCGGTCTGTGATGTATTGCGTATTGCGGTTTCCACTGTTATAATCGTTAAATATACGGTTATAGCCCACTTCAAAATTGGGTGCATTT
The DNA here is from genome assembly GCA_030683815.1 of Flavobacteriaceae bacterium. Taxonomy (GTDB): domain Bacteria; phylum Bacteroidota; class Bacteroidia; order Flavobacteriales; family Flavobacteriaceae; genus JAGXRT01. The sequence goes on along the minus strand of JAUXPJ010000002.1, from coordinate 109,543 downwards.
TTGAAAGAACTCACCAAACTTGCTTGATAATTTTGAGTAAACGAGGTTGATTCACTCCACGAATTATTCACAAAATTAAAGAAATTACTGTAAGTTGCATTGGCGCGCAAACGGGTTTCTATTTTTCCGTATCGCTTGCTAAAACGAAAATTTCCTGAAATAGTTTCATCAGCTAAATTGGAATTAATAGGGCTGGAAACTTGGTTGATTCCGACCAAACTTATACTGTTTTTAACACCATCTACTTTTTTTGAATAGTTTGCAAACGCCTGAATATTCATAAAAGAGAACAAATTAAAATTGAAATACTGCAAGGAAATTCTGTGGTATAAAGCATTTTCCAACGTTCTATTTCCTTTCGACATTGAATTGTAATTATTGAGAATAAATCCCTCTGAACGCTTTAAAATATCAGTGAATTCTAAGGACATATTATAGGTCAAACGCAATGTTTCTGATTTTTTCAACTGTAATTTAACGTAAAAATCGGGTAGCAGTTTTACATCGCCTGTTTCAATTGTATTGCCTAACTGCGTATCTTTCATCAAATATTGATGTAAAGTCAATCCCGGACTTGCGGTTAAGATTCCGCTCACCATTTTGTATCGCAATCCCACATATAAATCAGTAAAATTATAGGTGACATCATTTTTAAGATTGGTATCATTCAACAGATTTTGAGTGTCGTTATCCAAAATCTGAAAAAGTGAAGAATCAAAATTTTGATGACTGATGGTTGCAGCGGCTGTAATATTGATATTACTCGTATTGTTTAACAGATAAAAATAATCGGCTTTAGCATCCAACTTATTGGTTTTGACAGTACGATTCTGAGTCAAATCGTACAAACTTTGCGCTTGCACCGGCAAAATGGATGGAAAAGGTCGGAAAGCCGTTAACACATTGTAAAACGGCTGTTCTTCTTGCCAAAGATGCTGAATTTCTGCCGAATATAAATTTTTTGTATCAATCGTTTTATAAAAATTGATGTTTTGATTGATAGAAAAAGGATCATTGATTTTTCCAACTTCGATATTATTGGTGACCCCCGAAACCAATGATGAAATGGAATTATCCTCGGTTTGTTTTGATTTTTTAATCAAGATATCATAATCAAAATGGGTTCTTAAATCGGGTTTATAAGATGAGCTGAGTTTCAACATTCCTGACTGACTTCTTTGTAAAGCGCCGGAAGTTGTTTCTTCCGTTTGATTGGATTGAATATAGGTTTTCTGACTTTTGGTCAACAAATCTGTTTTAGTGTCGTTTAGAATTGAAAAGCCACTCAATGTCCATGTTTTGACAGGATTATAACTAAAGTTGAAAGCACCAAATTTGGTATCAATTTCCTGCGCACGATTGTCACGTGTCATAGAAAATGCGAGATCGTTAGATGATATTTGCAAGGTCGTTCCTCCACCGCGATTGATGCCTCGCATTCCGCCGGTAAAACGAAAATAATCTTGCATCGTAAAAGGAACCGCTCCAATATTATTGGCATCAAATAAGAGATTAACACTTTTTTTAGGGCTGTAATAAAATAGTTTTGGATGCACTAAATATCGATCTTCTAATCCAACGCCTCCGCCCAATTCTCCAAACCAAAAATTCTCTTTTCCTTTTTTAAGTTTGATATTCATCGCAACATTATCAGAATCATCGCCTACGCCGCGCATTGGGTTTACTTCATTGTAATTTCTTAAAAATTCAATTTTATCGACAGCGCTTGCCGGAATATTTTTGGCAGCCATTTTGGTATCGCCATCAAAAAAATCTTTGCCATTAACCATCACTTTTTGCACTTTTTTACCTTCCACTTCTACTTCACCATCCGAATTAATTTCTACTCCCGGAAGTTTTTTTAACACATCACCCAACTTTTTTTCGTTACCGCTGGCAAAAGCGTCTTTGTCATATGTCAACGTATCACCTTTTACGGTAATCGGAATTTTATAGGTTACTTCAACTTCTTTGAGTTTGTCATCCATCGCTTTAAGTACAATTGACTTGGTTATATTTCCAGTATCAACCGTTGTTATAACTGTTTCTTGATGCGGAGAAAAACCTAAATAGCTTACTCGAAGTTGATAGGTTTGATTGGCATCAACTGTTAAACGATAATTTCCTTTGGAATCAGAAATTGAATAAGATTCAATGGTATTGTTGCTTTTGAGCGCAATGACATTCGCCATTTCCAACGGATTTCCTTGCTGATCTTTGATGGTGCCTTCAATTTTGATGACTTGAGAAAACAAAATTACAGGTGAAAATACTGCCAATAATTTTAATAAAAGTTCTTTTTTCATATGTAAATATTTTATATGTTTTTATAATGTCATATGGAATACGCCAGTTTGATTAAAATATTTTTATCAAAGTTTACTTCACTGAATTTTATTTGTTTTGGTGTTCAGTGATTGCTTCGCAATTGTGTTTTGCAAACATGGCTATTTCATAAACAATTAATACATTAATAATAAATTAATTACATACGAATTTGAATGCCGTGGGTATTATTACCGCGCTGACCGCCTTCAAAATTCTGACGCATTTCTTCGGTTTTGGCTTTAACAATATCATCGTATTCTTTTTGAGAAACTACTTTTCCTTTATCCAATTCTTTAATTTGGATACGGTCTTTTGGATTTAAATCTAAAGACACTAATTGCAATGATATTCTATCTGCATTTACTTCCATAATTAATCCCGGAAGCCCCCAATACTCACCCGGACCATTATTTACGGGTACTTCCGGTGAATACCATGCTTCTACAATCATATCTTGTGGAGCTGCTTGGGTTTGGGTATTGTTTTCCGTTTGATTTTGATTATTTCTTCCGCCACCTCTTCCAAAATTAAGTGACATAGCAGGATTTTTTACTGTTGCGATGGCTTTGAAACACAAATAGTTGCCGATTGATTTAGTTTCATTCACTAATTTCCAATTATATACTTTTAATGAATCTTTAATCAAGAAATTTTTTCCCATTAATTCAGACTCCTTTGTAAATGATTTATTTTTAACATCTTTAAAATGTCTGCCGTTCATAGCACCACCAATCATCACCATCATGCCTCCAAATCCGCCGGCTTCTTGTTCCAACCTCGCTTCTTCTTTATAAATAGATGTATTTTTATCAAAAAATAGTTCAAAGTTTTTTTCCAGTTGTTTGCGCATCATTTCCATAATTTGTTGTTGTTGGGCAGGAGAAACTTGTGTGCTGTCTAAACGCATATCAAATCTAAATTTTGACTGATAAATGGCTTTCCCTTGGAAATCTTGTGCCTTTATTACCGAACTTACGAGTAAAAACACCAATAGCAATTTATAAAATTTCATACAATGTCTGTTTTTAGTTTTTATCAATTGTTTTATGGAATCAATAGAACATTTAATGTTTCCAAACATACAATTATATATTTATCAACTATATTCCCATTTCGTTAATCTTTTGTTAAACACAAATAGATAATTTGAGTTAAAAATATTGAAAATGCATCAAAGGCTTTGACTCCTGAAAAAGGATAAGGTTTAAAATTGTTTTAATTTGATGTGCAGAAAATATTGATTTTATAATTTCAATTATGCCTTCTAAAAACCTGAATTGATGTTTGTTGTATTATCGCTATAACGGGCTTTAACTAATTAAACTAATTATTTTTGATTGATGTCAACTTTTTACCCGTATAATTATAAAATTTGATTAAATTTAGCACTGAAAAAAAACTAACTAAACGATATGCACGTAGCAATTGCAGGAAATATAGGCGCCGGAAAAACAACTTTAACTCAGTCATTGGCAAAACATTACAAATGGGAACCTCATTTCGAATCTGTAGAAGGAAATCCTTATTTAGATGATTTTTACAATGAAATGGAACGTTGGTCATTTAATTTACAAGTCTATTTTTTAAATAGCCGATTTCGTCAAATTTTAGAGATCCGCGATAGTGGTAAAAATATTATTCAAGATCGTACCATTTATGAAGATGCTAATATTTTTGCGCCTAATTTACACGCTATGGGTTTGATGGCCAATCGCGATTTTAAAAATTACGCTTCGTTATTTGAGTTGATGGAACGCTTGGTTACACCTCCAGATTTACTGATTTATTTAAGAGCTTCGGTTCCCACTTTAGTTGGGCAAATTCATAAACGCGGCAGAGATTATGAAAACTCTATCAGTATCGATTATTTAAGCAGATTGAATGAACGATATGAAGCTTGGGTTTCACAATACACCAAAGGGAAATTATTAATTGTCAATGTTGATCATTTGGATTTTGTAGAAAATCCGGAAGATTTAGGAAACATCATCAACAGAATTGATGCCGAAATAAACGGTTTATTTTAACCTCCTATTTTAGAAATTCTGAAATAATTTTATCAGTTATAAAACAGAAAACTCCGAGAAATCGGAGTTTTTTCTATATTATTATAATAGAAATCTTAAGATTTTAAAGCGTCAATTTGAGCTTGTACTTCTTCTTTTGTTCCTTTAAAAACATGTTCTTCAGTGATAATTTCACCGTTAACAGTTTTAGTAACTTTTACAGTAGCTGTTACATTTGTTTCATCCATCATTTTCATTTCTGCCTGAATTTGATTTTCAACTGTTAAAGCATCAGTAGTACCCATTTTCATTTCAACTGTTACTTCATTTTTTACTGTAGTATTCAGGTTTACCATAGCAATACTTGGAGCAATTACCAAAGCGACTACAGACATCAATTTCAATAAAATATTTAATGATGGTCCAGATGTATCTTTAAATGGATCACCAACTGTATCACCAACTACAGCTGCTTTATGCGCATCTGAACCTTTATGGTAAGTTGTTCCTTGAATCTCTACACCGCTTTCAAACATTTTCTTGGCGTTATCCCAAGCTCCACCTGCATTTGATTGGAAAATAGCCATCAATACGCCTGAAACTGTAACACCGGCTAATAAACCTCCTAACATTTCCGGTCCGCCAATAAATCCAACTAAGACTGGAGAGCCTATTGCCAATATACCCGGTAATACCATTTCTCTAAGTGATGCTTCTGTAGAAATTGCAACACATTTTTGGTAATCTGCCACTCCATCTGCTTCATCAAAAATAGCTCTATCTTCCACAGATGCTTTAGACATATCACCATCGTATTTTTTCATCACTCCCAAAGCAGCTTTCAATTCCGGAATGTCTTCAAACTGACGACGTACTTCTTGAATCATTGACATAGCTGCTCTACCAACGGCTTTCATAGCTAATGCAGAAAATACAAATGGAAGCATCCCTCCAACAAATAATCCGGCCATAACCGTAGATTGTGCTATGTCAATCGATTTGATATTAGCTTGTTGCATAAATGCAGAGAATAAGGCCAAAGCAGTTAATGCAGCAGAAGCAATCGCAAATCCTTTGCCAATAGCAGCTGTAGTATTGCCTACGGCATCTAATTTATCGGTACGTTCACGCACTTCTTTAGGTAATTCAGCCATTTCAGCAATTCCACCGGCATTATCAGAAATGGGACCGTAAGCATCCACTGCTAATTGAATACCTGTATTGGCTAACATTCCAACCGCAGCAATAGCAATACCGTATAATCCGGCAAAGTGGAACGATAAAATAATAGCCGTAGCAATTAATAAAATTGGAATAGCTGTAGACATCATGCCGACTCCTAGACCTGCGATAATATTGGTAGCAGCACCGGTTACCGATTGATCAACAATACTCTTAACTGGTTTTGTACCTGTACCTGTATAATATTCTGTAATTTTTCCAACACCTAAACCGGCAACCAATCCTACAATTGTTGCGATGAATACGCCTAGAGAAGAAAATTCTTTTCCGTTAAATGTCCAAGTCTCAGGCAAAAATGCATTAATGATAAAGTATGAAACAACTACCATAACTCCGGCCGATAAGAATTCGCCTAGATTTAATGCAGTTTGAGGATTTCCGCCTTCTTTTACTTTTACAAAGAATGTTCCGAAAATTGAAACCAAGATCCCTGTAGCAGCTAATGCTAACGGTAAATACACCGCACCTAATTGGAAACCAGCAAATTCTGGAGCTGCAAAAAAGACAGCACCTAAGACCATGGTGGCAATAATTGAACCTACAAAAGATTCGAATAAATCCGCTCCCATACCGGCAACATCACCTACGTTATCACCTACGTTATCTGCAATAGTTGCCGGATTTAATGGGTGATCTTCCGGAATACCAGCTTCTACTTTACCAACTAAGTCTGCTCCAACGTCAGCAGCTTTCGTATATATTCCTCCACCTACACGTGCAAATAATGCAATTGAAGAAGCTCCCAAAGAAAATCCTGAGATTACATTTAAGATAATTGTCAATCCATTCTGATCATTGATGTTGTACCATTTGCTAAAAATAATCAACAATACGCTGATTCCTATTACTCCTAAAGAAACAACCCCTAAGCCCATTACTGCTCCACCTGAAAACGCTACTTCTAACGCTTTATTTAAAGATGTCCTTGCAGCTTGGGTAGTTCTTACGTTTGCTTTGGTGGCAATTCTCATTCCGATGAAACCTGCTAATGCAGACATTAACGCTCCCACGACGAATGATAAAGCAACAAAAGGAGTGGAATGTGTATCAGACTCACCTTTAAAGATTAATAAAACCGCAACAGCTAACACAAATACAGACAATACTTTGTATTCAGCCTTTAAAAATGCCATGGCGCCATCAGCAATATTTTTGGCTATTCTAGCCATTTTTTCAGTTCCAACTTCTTGCTTTGAAACCCAAGCGGATTTATACCACATATAAAGAAGTCCGATAACTCCAGCCAAAGGCATAAAATAAATTAAATTTTCCATTTAGTTCTTCGATTTATAGTATTTATTATAAATTTTTTAGACAATCTGCAAAACTAAACAAACTTGTTGATAAAAAAAAGTTTAAATTACTGAACTTAATTCAGTAGATAATCATTTTAGAAGTGGAATCCGAATGTACCCCTGACCACGAATTTATGAGCATTAGGTAAATCTAAGTAACTGCCTCTCCATGAAAAATCAAGTCGAAATACCTTAAAAATATTTCCGATTCCGGCATTGTATTCCCAATAAATATCTTCGGGTGCTTTATAAATAATATTAGATGCATTTATCGCAATATTATTATGAGATATTTCTCCCCAAACTCCTTTAACGCCAACAATCTCTCTTAGATTTAGTTTTCGCAAATAAGGGATTCTTGAAAAAATACGACCGTTAAAATTGTGTTCTAATTGCAATGATACGTAAGTATCGGTAACAAATTCATAATAATTCATGGTGGCAAAAGCATTGTCAATACTAAAATAAGATTGATTCCCCGGAACTACATCTAACAATCCGAGCGGAACAGTACCAAATGTTTTTCCAATTTCGATGATTGATTTAAATCTACCAAATCCTCCTATTTGCCATGGTTGTTTATAAAAAATTTGAAACTTTTGATATTCAAAATCGCTGCTTAACGAATTTTTTACACCAACCGCTGTATTTATATAAATAGTTGGATAGTTGTCATTTACTTCACTGCGCTCTACGCCATTACCAATTGTTTTTCTGCCGGGTGTGTATCTAAAAGTGAAGTCAAATTCTGTTTGAGCTAATTCTGATTGGATTACATTATTTTCATCAAAATAATTAAGATTAAAAGTTGGAGAAGCTGAAACGAGTGTTCTGTAAGAAGCACCCACTTTCATTTCAACATTTTTGGAAGGTTCATATTGCAAACCAATACTAGTTAAATTTACATTGGTTAATTTGCTGTTATCACCACTTGCAAAAAAAGCCGATGAAGCAAAGCTTCTGCCTAAAATATCGTTAGTAGTAGTTAGAGAAACTCCGATTTGTTCTACATCTCGCCTATTTCCAAGCATCAAAATCAATCGGTTTTGTTTGTCAAACATCCATTTTCCAGACGCTCCATATTTAAATTTGTTATCTTTTTCACCATAAGCCACATATCCTTGAATGCGCCATAAATCATTTTGTCCAAAATAAGTTCTTCCGCCAGCTCGAAAACGATACCCTTCTACATCATTAAATCCGAAGGTAGAATATAAAGGTCCGTAATCAAAATTACCAAATTCAATATAACCCGATGCTAAAACAGTAACTACATCTGCCATTCTTCTGAACTTCGGAATGGTATGTAAGGTATCGAGCATTTGATAAATGCCTTCTTCATCTTTATTGAGTTTTTCAAAGCGGTTTTCTGCCCAAAACTCCTTCTTTTTATTGTAAATATTGACATCGTAAATATCAATTTCCTGCTCATAAAATGATTTATCTTTTACCTCATTAAAATGATAATTCTTAAAATTGGTGGTGCGTTTTCCGTAAATTCCCTTGGTTTTATCCTTTTTAGTATAGCTGAAATCAGACATCAAAAAATCTCTTTGCAACAAAAAAACAGAATCATTTAACACTTCATAAACTTGCTCAATATACAAGTCTTTTACCCAGTTAAGATTAGCACTTTTAGACACTTGCATATTGATTTGCTTTACAGCAAAAGTAATGTCGCTTACCCAAAAATCACCTTTAAAAGTCAATTCGCCCGGTCTTCGCGGATAATAAACAATGTTGTAACACCATTTATGATCTATAAAACTGCTATCGCGCAGCACATAATTATAGGCATTCAAACCTGTTTTAGCAACCGGACTTATAAAACTTTTATCAAACAATTTGATATAATTATCATAGATATTATAATCGGCATATAAATCTTTTACGAATGTAATGAGTTGTTGATTACCGTTAAAACCAGAGGTTTTATTGGCAATTAAGTCATCTTTCTTTTTTTGATGTTGATTAGAGCCAAAGGTTTTATACAAGGATTCATTGATAAAAATAGGCAGATAAGTTTTTCCGGTAACTGCAGAAGTGTCTATATGATTAAAAACGACTTCTAATCCTTTAAATAATTTACTTTTTATCAAAGTACTGTCTATATTGTTAAGGTCAAATTCTATTTTTTCATATTTATCATATTGATATTGATTGAATAAATAAATCCCATTTTGGCGCTTTTTAGCCCATACTTTTTCTAAAATATCAATTGCCGGATTTCCTTTTTTCTTTGTTTTTCCTCCGTACAAAACCACTTCATGAAGGAGATTGCTTTTCTCTTGAAGGACAATTTTAAGATTTAAATCTCTGTTTTTTACTTTGATGCGTTGACTTTCAAATCCCAAAAAAGAGAATTCAACATCGTTGATATTTTTATTGCATTCAATATAAAATTGACCATTTTCATTGGTAATGGTTCCAACTGACGAACCCACAAAAATAACATTGGCATACGGAATTGGGTTGTTATTAGCATCAACAATAGCGCCTCCAATTTTAATTTGAGACCATGATAAAATTGTAAAAAATAAGGCAAGAGTAAACGCAATTTGCTTTTTCATAAATGTGTTTAAATATAAATGCTTGTCATCAAAGTAAGCACCAAATCTCATGTTTAAAATGATGATTCATGGTGCAAAGTAATTCCAAAAGCAATCAATTGATGTGCCACAAATGTTACAATTTATAACCGATTTAATAGTTATGGAAATCCATACAAAATTGAAATGAAATACCCGTTTTCTGCAATAAAAAGTCATAACTATTCTTTATAAATGAATCGTTTAAGTTGATATCTGAAGAATGTGAAACAAATGACACTAAAAAATAACTATTCTTCATTAAAATTACAAATTTTTATTATGCATGCATAATATATTTATAAATATTTTCCTATCTTCGTAACCACAATTTAATTCATTAAAAACACTTAAATAATTATATATCAGATGAAAGTATTAGTATGTATAAGTCATGTGCCTGATACCACTTCGAAAATTAACTTTATTGATAATGACACGAAGTTTGACACCAACGGTGTTCAATATGTTATCAATCCGCATGATGAGTATTCTTTAACCCGCGCTATGTGGTTAAAAGAGAATCAAGGAGCAACCGTAACTGTTGTTAATGTTGGAAACGCAACTACCGAGCCAACTTTACGCAAAGCTTTAGCTATTGGTGCAGATGACGCTATCCGTGTAAATGCAGAGCCTATCGACGGATTTTTTGTAGCAAAACAATTGGCTGAAGTTGTTAAAAATGGAGGATTTGATTTGGTGATTGCCGGAAGAGAATCCATCGATTATAACGGAGGAATGGTTCCGGGGATGTTAGCTGCTTTATTAGATTTTAACTTTGTAAATGCTTGTATCGGATTTGACGTTACGGGAAACAATGTAACTGCAACGCGTGAAATTGATGGAGGAAAAGAAATCTTAGCTACTGCACTTCCGTTAGTAATTGCCGGTCAAAAAGGCATCGTTGAAGAAAAAGATTTACGCATTCCAAATATGCGCGGAATTATGACTGCACGTTCTAAACCACTTTCAATAGTTGAGCCGGTTGCTTTTGACAATACAACTTCTGCCATCAATTTTGAAAAACCTGCACCTAAAGGAGCTGTTAAATTGGTCGATGTTAATAATTTAGCTGAATTGGTTCATTTGTTACACACCGAAGCCAAAGTAATTTAATAACAATTTTATTTAAAAATAAATCTGAAAAAATATGGCTGTATTAGTTTTTGCCGAATCAACGGAAGGAAAATTTAAGAAAACCGCTTTTGAAGTTACTTCTTACGGGAAAAAAGTAGCGGAACAATTGGGAACAAACTTAGTAGTTTTAACAGTTAATGCTGATGATATTACTTTATTATATGCATACGGTGCCGAAAAAGTGTTAAAAGTTACCAATACTGCTTTAGCAACTTTCAATGCTAAAATTTATGCTGATGTTATTAAACAAGCAGCAACGAAAGAAAATGCGCAAGTAGTAATTATTGATTCCAGCAGTAACGGAATCTATTTAGCGCCGCTTGTTGCTGTTAATTTAAATGCCGGTTTAGCTACCAATGTAGTAGCTTTACCAAGCTCAACTTCGCCATTTGTTGTAAAAAGAAAATCTTTTTCTAATAAAGCATTTAACAATTCTGAAATCAAAACAGCAGTAAAAGTAATTGGATTGGCAAAAAACTCTTTTGGACTAAAAGAGCAGACAATTGCCGGAACTGAAGAAGTTTTTGCCCCTACATTAATAAATAGTGGCGTTTCTTCAATATCTGTAGATAAGTCAGCCGGAAAAGTTACCATTGCTGATGCCGATATTGTTGTTTCTGGTGGTAGAGGATTAAAAGGTCCGGAAAACTGGGGAATGATTGAAGAATTGGCTGCGGTTTTAGGAGCAGCAACCGCATGTTCAAAACCTGTTTCTGACTTGGGATGGAGACCTCATAGTGAGCACGTTGGTCAAACTGGGAAACCGGTAACTTCTAACTTATACATCGCAATTGGTATTTCCGGTGCTATTCAACATTTAGCCGGAGTTAACTCTTCTAAAGTTAAAGTTGTGATTAATACTGACCCTGAAGCACCATTTTTTAAAGCGGCTGATTATGGTGTTGTAGGCGATGCTTTTGAAGTAGTCCCTAAGTTCATCGAGAAACTAAAAGAATTCAAAGCACAAAATTCATAAGATACTTAAAATCAACATTTACAAACTGTCTAATTAATTGAGTGAATAACTCTTTAATTAGGCAGTTTTTTTTACATTTGTTACCTTACAACTTAACCAACTTGTTATCAATTAATGACGCTCATCAGACTTACCATAAAGGGAATTTCTTACAGCCAAACTCAGAGCGGAGCTTACGCTCTGGTGCTCAATGAGATGGATGGAGAACGTACGCTTCCAATTGTTATCGGCGCGTTTGAAGCACAATCAATTGCCATTGCTTTGGAAAAAGATATTACTCCACCGCGCCCTTTAACCCATGATTTATTCAAGAGTTTTGCTGAACGATTCCAAATCAACATCAAACAAATTATCATTCATAAATTAGTTGATGGGGTTTTCCATTCCAGTTTGGTGTGTGAAAGAAACGGCTTAGAAGAAATTATTGATGCCAGAACTTCCGATGCTATTGCATTAGCCATTCGTTTTGACGCTCCTATTTTTACGTATCAAAATATATTGGATAAAGCTGGAATTTATCTAAAATTGGAACAAAAAAATCCTTTAACTTCAGCCAATCAGGTAGATGATTTTTTAGAAAATATCTTAACTGATGTAGATGATTTTAATGATTTTGACGAATATACACTAGAAGAACTCCATCAAAAATTGGGGGAAGCCGTAGCACATGAAGATTACGAATTGGCCGCCAAAATTAGAGATGAAATTGAAAAACGAAATAAAAAATAACCACTTTATATGAAGAAAATATTCCTTTTATTGTTGTTCAGTATCAGTAACACAATACTTTTCGCACAAGAAACCATCAATGCCATTATCCCCACTGAAGGAATTTCATTTCAATCAATCTTTCGAGGTGCAATTGGAATGTTTACTTTACTTTTAATTGCCTATATTTTTAGCTCCAATCGCAAAAAAATCAATTGGAAAACAGTTATTTACGGCGTTTTAACCCAGCTGTTTTTAGCTATCGGAATTTTAAAAGGCGATAAAATTGGTTTTAGCTTTACCCTTTTTGAAAGTGAGCGTCGCATCGATTTAAGTTTCATCCAAAAAGGATTTGAAGCTGTAGGTCAGATTTTTGTCAATATTTTAGATTATACCCGCGCCGGCAGTGAGTTTTTATTAGGAGGAATGATGAATATCAATTCTTATGGTTTTATATTTGCCTTTCAAGTATTGCCCACTATTATCTTCTTTTCGGCCTTAACATCGGTACTGTTTTATTTAGGAATTATCCAAAAAATCGTAAAAGGATTAGCCATTATACTTACAAAATTGCTCCAAATATCCGGGGCTGAAAGTTTATCTGTTGCCGGAAATATCTTTTTAGGTCAAACCGAAGCTCCATTAATGATTAAGGCTTATTTGGAAAAAATGACACGTTCAGAAATCCTTTTAGTGATGATTGGCGGTATGGCAACTGTTGCGGGCGGTGTATTGGCCGCCTATATTGGATTTTTAGGTGGAGACGATCCTGTATTACGTTTAATGTTTGCAAAACACTTATTGGCAGCATCTGTTATGGCAGCTCCGGGAGCCATTGTAGTTTCCAAAATTTTATATCCGCAGGTTGATGAAATTGATATGGATGTAAGAGTTTCACACGATAAAATTGGAGCGAATATATTGGATGCTATTGCCAACGGAACCACCGAAGGGTTGAAATTAGCCGTAAATGTTGCTGCTATGTTACTGGTTTTTATAGCCTTTATTGCTATGGCAAACGGTATTTTGGGTTGGTTTGGAAATATCACCAACTTAAATGAATGGATTGCCGCCAATTCACCTTACACCTCTTTTTCTTTGGAAGCCATTTTAGGAACTATTTTTTCTCCGCTGATGTGGTTAATTGGCGTTGCCCAAAAAGATATGATGTTGATGGGTCAATTATTGGGAATCAAATTAGTAGCCAGTGAATTTGTGGGATACATTCAATTGGCAGAACTGAAAGATGTGGCTGCCGGATTGCATTTAACCTACGAAAAATCGGTTATTATGGCCACTTATATGTTATGCGGATTTGCCAATTTTGCTTCTATCGGAATTCAGATTGGAGGAATTGGTTCACTAGCTCCCGGACAACGCAAAACTCTATCAGAATTTGGCTTGAAAGCGGTAATAGGAGGTTCATTAGCCTCTTTGTTATCAGCCACCATCGCCGGAATGTTAATCGGATAGTTTCAATTGTTATAATGTTTAAAGTTTAAAAGTTTAAAGTTTTTTCTATATATAATCATCGTAAAGTTAGATTGAAAATAACGAAAAACCTTCAACTGGGAGATTTTGTGATTACCTTAGTTTTTGATAACTTTTATACCTAAAAGTCAAATAAATGAAACAATATTTAGACCTTTTGCAGCACATTAAGAACAATGGCATTTCTAAAGTTGACCGCACAGGAACCGGAACAAAAAGTGTTTTCGGTTATCAGATGCGTTTCGATTTACAAGATGGTTTCCCAATGGTTACCACCAAAAAACTGCATCTAAAATCGATTATTCATGAACTATTGTGGTTTATAAAAGGCGATACCAATATTCAATATTTACAAGAGAATGGTGTTAAAATTTGGGATGCCTGGGCTGATGAAAATGGCGATTTAGGTCCGGTTTACGGACATCAATGGCGCAATTGGAATAGCAAAGGAATTGACCAATTATCGGAAGTTATTCAAGTTTTAAAGACCAATCCGGATAGCAGAAGAATGTTGATTTCTGCTTGGAATCCAAGTGTTTTACCCGATACTTCCGTTTCCTTTGCTGAAAATGTTGCCAACGGAAAAGCAGCTTTACCGCCTTGTCACGCCTTTTTTCAGTTTTATGTAGCCGATGGAAAATTATCTTGTCAGTTATACCAACGCAGCGCTGATGTTTTTTTAGGTGTTCCTTTTAACATCGCTTCCTATGCTTTATTAACGATGATGGTTGCGCAGGTAACCAATCTGCAATTCGGCGAATTTGTTCACACTTTTGGCGATGTTCATATTTACAACAATCATTTAGAGCAAATCGATTTACAATTATCGCGTGAACCGAAAAAATTACCGGCAATGGAAATCAATCCAAAAATAAGTTCCATTTTCGATTTTACTTTTGATGATTTTAGCTTGATTAATTACGATCCGCATCCGCATATCAAAGGAAGCGTTTCTATATAATTTCACTAATATGAACACACACGAACAGCAAAAACAACAGGAATTATACGAAAGAACGCGAAAACGCATACAGCAAAAAAAGAAAGTGTATTATCATTTTATCCTTTTTTTGGTTGGATCTGCATTCTTAATTGTTGTCAACAAATTTTATAAAATTGGCGACCAATTGGGCGATTGGTATCAATGGGCAGTAACTATTTGGTTTTTCTTATGGTTATTGCAGTTAATCAATGTTTTTATCACTAACAGATTTTTCGGAAAAGAATGGGAACGTGCTGAGACCGAAAAACTCATCGCTAAACATCAGGAAAAAATCAAAAAATTAGAGCAAAAATTGATTATTAACAACACTATTGCTTCATCAGAAGATGATATATTAACCAGATAAAAGAATATAGATAATAGACTAGTGTGATAGTAACCCATCGTTTATTACATTTTTATATTACCGTCAATTTAATAACAGTTTAATTTTTTTAGATGATTACGATTATAGCCGCCATAGATTCTCATAACGGAATTGGAAAAAACAACCAATTAATTTGGTATTTACCGGCTGATTTAAAACGATTTAAATCAAAAACTACCGGTCATCATATTATTATGGGTAGAAAAACTTTTGAATCGTTGGGCAAAGCTTTACCCAATCGCACTTCGGTAATCATCAGCAGAAATAATCATTTTCAAGTTCCGGAGGGCTGTATTTTGGTTGAATCTTTAAAAGATGCCATAAAAGTTGCGGCTAATGATAGTTCTCCTTTTATCATTGGCGGAGCTGAAATTTACTTAGAAGCTTTCAAAATTGCAGATCAACTCGATATTACTTTGGTGCACCACACTTTTGAAGCAGATGCTTTTTTCCCTGAAATTGATAAGAAATTTTGGAAAGAAATTGCTAGAGAAGACTTTAAAGCCGATGAAAAAAACAAGTATGATTATAGTTTTGTAACATTTATTCGCAGATAATTTTATTTGATTTACAGCTACTTAATCACTAAAAATTAAAACAACACTTTTAATACAAATCTTTTTTTAATTATTAATTAAGCTAAGTTCATTACTTTTGCATCCGAATGAACACACTTAAAAAAAGATTACTGTTTAACCTGAGCTATTTTAGCATGTGGGTGGCATATTTTGCACTATCGCGCTTGTGGTTTCTCGCATATTACGCTGAAAGAACCGGAGAATTAGACTGGAAAACCATTTTTCAAATTCCGCTTCAAGGACTGAAACTAGACCTTTCTTTTGCCGCTTATTTGGCAATCATACCCTTTTTAATCTTTTCATTTTCTATTTGGTTACCGCAAAAATTTACTAGAAGAATTATCAAGAGTTTCACTATTCCCATTTTGTTTTTTATCAATTTATTGATGTTAATCGATTTGGAATTATATGGTTCGTGGGGAATGCGACTCGATTCTACACCGTTAATGTACTTAAACACACCTTTAGAAATGATTGCTTCTGTTTCAACAACAGCTCTAATCATTTCAGTTTTAGTTTGGATAATTAGCTCACTAATTTATGCTTACTTTTTTAATAAAGTAATTGACAGAATGATTAAAGGTCATGAAAAAGGCAGTTTATGGCAATTCCCCGTCTTGCTGTTTTTTACCGGATTTCTTATATTAGTCATAAGAGGCGGATTACAAACCATTCCTATTAACCAAAGTAATGTTTACTTTTCAGATAAAATGTTTGCCAATCATGCTTCAGTTAATTTTGCTTGGAATTTTTCTCATTCACTCACTCACCAATCTTTTGATATGATAAATCCATTTACAGAAATGGAAGAATCAGAAGCTGAAAAAATAGTTAAAGAAGCGAGAACAACATTGATAAACACAGCAAAAGACTCGACTAATTATCATATTTTAAATACTGTAAAACCCAATGTAATTTTGATTATCTGGGAAAGTTTAACAGCTAAAGTTGTTGGTCCACTTGGTGGCGAACCAAATGTTACTGAAAATCTAAATAGATTAACAAAAGAAGGTATTTTATTTGATAATTTCTACGCTAATGGCGATCGAAGTGATAAAGGATTGGTCGCTATTTTAAGTGGATATCCTTCACAACCGCATACCAGCATTATCAAAATCCCCAATAAAACTCGCTATTTACCGATGCTTTCCCAAAAAATGATCAATTTGGGATATTCCACTTCCTTTTCTTATGGTGGCGATTTAAATTTCGGAAATATGAATACTTATTTCCGTCAAGGAGGAATTTCTCAATTTGTTGACGGCGATCATTTTGACGATGAAGATTGGAATTCTAAATGGGGCGTGCATGATCATATTTTAATGAAGCGATTTCTTGCCGATAGAATGGTAGAGCGTCAACCCTTTTTCAGTGTTGTTTTTACACTTTCCAGTCATGAACCTTTTGAATTTCCGGAGGTGCACAAATTTGGAAATGATACCGAAGAAAATAGATTTAGAAGTGCGCATGCCTATACAGATAAAGCCATCGGAAACTTTATTGAACAAGCCAAAAAACAAACTTGGTGGGATAATACCCTTATTGTAATTATGGCTGATCATGGGCATCCGTTACCTAAACATCAAGGAGCATTTAATTCGCCTGAAAGATTTCAAATTCCGATGTTGTTTCTGGGTGGTGCGTTGGCTCAAAAAAACACTATTATTTCCAACTTTGGCTCTCAAACCGATTTTGCGTATTCGCTACTTTCACTTCTAGGTTCTGATCCAAGTGATTTTAAATGGGGAAATAACATTTTCAAACCTTCGCCCAACCATTTTGCCCATTATGTTTTTAATAAGGGCTTTGGAATCATCAATAAAAACGGAGCATTCGTTTATGATTATGTTGCCCAGAAAAAAATATTAAATGATGGAAAACCCGATAAAAACTTGGAAAAACTTGGAAAAGCAATCACTCAAACAACTTATCAAGATTTTTTAAATAGAAATTAGATCATTTTTATTTTAATAACACGTATAAATCTTTTTTGAAATGACACAATTTACCTTACTTTTTGCCGGTATTTTAGGAGGTTTAGCCATAGTTTTTGGTGCTTTTGGTGCCCATGCGCTAAAAAAAATATTGTCTGATGAACAATTAAAAAGTTTTGAAACCGGTGTAAAATACCAAATGTATCACGCACTTGTATTGTTGTTGATTGGTTTTCATTTTGATCTCAACACAAGGCTGGAAAAATATATGGTTTATAGTTTTATGGCGGGAGTTTTATTGTTTTCGTTCAGTATTTACGGTTTGGTTATTTTATCTGCCAACAACAAAAAACTCACTTTTTTAGGTCCGATTACACCGCTTGGCGGATTATTATTGATTATCGGCTGGGGATTGTTATTTGTGGTTATTTTGAACGCAGGTAAATAAAATAGTATTTCTATCGCAGCATACAAAACGCTGGCGTGAGCATCTTTTGTCCGTGATTAATCATTGATGGAACACTTTTAAGTCAAAAACTCATTTTTTATTGCAAGTATATTTGCTATGTATGCCCCAATTATTTTCCGCCATTAGCTTTTAAATCCCCAATACAAAACGAGTCTAACTGCGGGATTTGTCCTCCGGAGATCATATCTATCACTCCATTTCCATTTTCGACTTTATAATACATTAAACAATTTTGAGTAGTACAATGTGCGCTATGAGCCGAGTCTTCATGATTATTGACCATTGCTGTACCCAGATTTACCAATCCTAAAAGATGGCAAAATTCATGTAATATTACCGCCGATTCCAAAACTTCTCTGGCCGGCTTGAAAGGGCTATTCGAAAATGAATGTATGGATTCTTCAAAAATAACAAACGAGGTATTTCTGTATGCTGTGCCCAACACTACTGAATTACCCGAATTATTTGAAGATTCGCCATTTAAAAATAATGCGACTATTACTATTTGATTTCCGCTTGAAAATTTACTTCTATTATCATCTTCAATCTTTCTTATATCATTAATTGAATATGCTGCCGCAGTCGGTGTGCTTATTAATTTTTTTTCTATGGTAACCGTACTTTTAAAAGTTCTTTGGTTAATAAAGTTTCGAAGATTATTTAATGCTTGGTCACTTGGTTTAAATCCATCAACATACATCACTTCAATATAAATATTACTAAAGGTTGTGCTTGATAAAATGTCTTTTGCCGAATAACCTACTTGTTGCAAATAAGGGTAATTTGCGGGGTTATTGGAGTCCTGATCCGGATTATCATCTTTAGTACAGGATATTAACAAACAAATTAACAGAATACCTTTAAGTATATTTTTCATAGGCTTGTTAAAATTAAATAAACTTCATCTTGAAATTTTAAATTAACCTGATTGGAAGTTACAGCAGTTACCTCCCATTTTTTATTCAGGACTTCAAAATTTATGTCATTTTTAAAATTGATCGTTACCGTTGTTAAATTATTGATATATGATGATTGCCAAGTTCCACTAACATCCGGAATTTGCACTACGGTGTTTTTTGCAATTAACACAAAATCTTTATTAAAATTAAAACTGTAATTAACAAAAGCCAAAGTTAAATTAGTGTTCTTATCAATTAAAGAGTTGACCTTCCATAAACTTTGATTCAATATTTTGTTTAAATTAATGTTTGGATTCTGGCTTGCCGTGTCATTTATACAGCTATTTATTATTGTTTTTAATTCATCATCACTATTTATTGTCAAATTACCTTGTTTTATTGGTGTAACTATTATCGGATATTGAATACTATATACCTCATTTACAGATAAATTAGTCATAAAATTAAATAATTCATAATCATTATTAATTTTAACAATAGTTGATTGGTCTATAGATTTATTAAATAACGATATCTTAATGGGATATATAATATCAACACAGCTTATCGGGCTTAAATTATTGATAATGGATTCATTACAAGTATTGCGAATATTTTCTAATTGCTGTTGATTGACAATAACAGTTTTACTGTAATCTTTATTAATTATGGTGAATGGAAATTTTAGAACTACACGATCTTCATCTATTTGTGATTGATTAAAGATATTTATAACCAACTGATAATCTGATGTACTGTTTATATTTAAAGGAATCCCGTTTGCCAATAAAGAAACCGGCAGTACTATTGATGAACAAGAGTTATTATCTATTATATCATCAAAAGAACCATCATGCATTCCAATTCTGCTATAATGATTGGTGATTTCTGAATTGTAATTATTTGTGTTTGGATTTTCTCCTTCGTTAATATCTATTTCTCCTTGACAACTAAACACCAATAGGACTATTGGGAAATAATAAGTTATCTTTTTGGCTATATATTTCATGCGCATAGGATTGTAATTCTCAAAATTAGTCATTTATAGATTAATATATCTGTACTCTATTATTTTTTCGTTGGTTTAGTATTTAAATTTATTGCTTACAAGCATTTCGTCTAAAATTCAAATCCTAAAAATAGTTGTATCACCTTGTTATAGTAATTGGTTTCATCATAAATTTTTCCTAATCCATGATGATAACGCGCCCCTAAAACTAACCCTGATTCTGATTTAAAGCCCGTCCCTAAATTAAGACCCCAATCAAAAGATTTAGGTTCAAATTCTCTGGTGTTTTCGAGTATGAATGTTTCCGTTTTTTCTTTATGTGAGATTGCATATCCAATTTGAGGACCAACTTCCGCATAAAATATTTTTGAAGGATATAATTTAAACATCAAAGGGAAATTAATATAATTTATCTTTTGGGTTAATTTGTAACTGCTGCCCTCTACTGCATATCCTTGTTGGGAATAAATTAATTCCGGTTGAATTGATAAAAAATTTGTAAAATATGATTCTCCGTAAACCCCTAAACTAAAACCTTGTCTTTGGCTTGTTTCATAACCATCAGCATTTCGTACTGAAGCTAAATTGTAACCTCCTTTAATGCCCAATGATGATTTTTCTTCTTCTTTCTTTAAATCTTGTGCGTTGACAATATAACTTATTACCAAACCCAATATTAATAATGCTTTTCTCATTTTTTTCTTTTTTAAAGAGCCACATTGAAATTTCAATGTGGCTCTTTCATTAACTAACTACCAATCAACTAACTACTAATCTGTTTATAATACTCCTTTTATAATTACAGTAACATTGAAATTCAGATTTGATTCTACTGTAATATTCTTTAGATCAAACCCCGCAATAGACTCTACTGCCAACATTCCGTTAAATTCAAATATACCGTCATTGTTAGAATCTGTATATGAAGCATAGTGCAGTTCATAATTTCCTTTTTCTAAAAAGTTTAATTTATAACCTCCTGATAAATTACTCACAACCGTGCTGGTTACCGCATTGGCAAACGTAACACCGCTTCCCTGTTTTTTAGTTTCTACAGCTGCGTTAAACGTACCTTTTTTATAGGCATACACGATAATCTTATCTGAAGTATTTTGAGCATCGCTGGCATTACCATAAATAACACCCGCTTTAGCTTCGTTAACTACTCTTATACTTTTTGACAACTCCGTCATGGTAACGAACTTAAAATCATCAGTTCCGCTGGAAACGATAGCCTTTCTAATATCAAAGTCTAAAACAATATTATTTGTACTTGATGCTATTATTTCAAAAGAATTATTAATGTCAATTTGATTTGCTGAACTCACCAATGCCTTCATACTGCCGTTTGTCATTAACACATAACTTCCGGGTGCATTACCGCTTGCACTGGTAGTATTATCAAGCACTAAACTAATGTTTGAATAAGTTCCTGTTCTCAAATCCAAACTCCCCAATAATTTAGTTAAACCGTTTTGGTATTGCATTAGATCTATGGTTGTTTTTGTAAAGTTTTCTACAGAAACACCATTTACTTTTACATCTGCTATAGTAACAATCACTCCTTTAACATTTGTATTGTCTATTGGAGCATCTGTTATATAAAAATTAGTTTTGCTTTTTTCATCACCATACAATGCATTATCATCTTTAGAACAAGATGCTAAAAAAGTAGTTAACAATAAAATTGCTGCCGTAAATAAATTTCTTGTTTTCATAATTCTTAAATTTAATTTGTTTTTAATTTTTTTCATTGTAATATTTTTGAAACAATCGATTTTTTCGATTTATACTTACAAGACAATCGGCTTTATAATTACCCTACCCCTTTTTTTAATATTTTTTATAAACATATGATTTTCAATGTTTTAATATATTATTTTTTTAAAAAGTAAATCCAAATATAAAATAGACATTATTATATTGAACGATACCGTCACCTGCCAACACCTAATTTTAAATTCCATTATTATTTTTATCTTTGGGATATAATTATTGGGATATAGATGAATTATACTAATTTGTGTGATGAACAACAATTTGATACTTTTTATAAACAAGAAGTAAATAATCTATTCAGATTTATTTTTATAAAAGGCAAAAATAGAGATGAGGCTTTTGATGTTGTACAGGAAACTTTTATAAAAATATGGGAGAATTGCAATAAATTTGATATTTCTAAGGCTAAATCTTATTTGTTTTCTACCGCTGCCAATATTTTTCTCAATATTAAAAAACACGAAAAAGTAGTTAGAAATTATCAAAACGAAACTACTGACTTATATATTGACTCTGATACTCCTGAAAATATATTAAGACAAAAAGAATTTAAAAGCAAACTTGAAAAGGCAATTAACAATTTAACCGACTCACAACGAGAAGTTTTTTTACTCAATAGAATTGAAGGGAAAAAATATAAAGAAATTGCAGTATTATTAAATATCTCTATTAAAGCTGTAGAAAAAAGAATGAGCAAAGCTTTAATAGCTTTAAGACATGATATTGATGAATTTAATTGAAATCGAGGTAGGGGAAAATTAAAGTTAATTGTCATTTAGTCAGAATGAAAAATTTAGATAACATATCAAAGTGGTTAAATGAGGAAATGAGTTCTGAAGAATTGAACGCTTTTTTTCAGACAGATGATTATAAATTATATAAAGATATTGTTGAAGAAGCCAAAGATATCAATCTTCTTTCTTTAAATGTAGATGTTGCTCTTAGAGATTTTAAATCCAGAATAGAAAAATCAAACAAAAAAAAGGGAAAAGTAATCTCGCTAAAAGACAGCTTAGTTTTCAAGATTGCCGCCTCATTTGTTTTGTTTTTCGGCTTAACTTATTATATTTTCAGCCTTAATCAACACACTGTAGAATCTCACTACGCAGAAAATAAAATCTATACCTTACCGGATAATTCTTCTGTTACACTAAACGCAGTTTCGTATATTGATTATAATAAATCTTCTTTTATTGAAGATAGAACTTTAAAATTACATGGAGAAGCCTATTTTGATGTAAAAAAAGGAAGTTCATTTAATGTAAAAACCTTAAACGGAAATATTAAAGTTTTAGGAACTAAATTTAATGTGAAATCTAGAAAGAATTCCTTTAACGTACTCTGTTATGAAGGTACGATTTCTGTTTCTTACAAAAAAAGTGAAATTATCCTGACAAAAGGAGAAGGTGTGCAACTTACTATGGATGGCTCCTTTATTAAATACCTGGACGATACAGCCACTATACCCTCATGGTTAAAAAACGAAAGCAATTTTGTCCAAGAACCTTATTATGAGGTGTTGGCAGAATTTGAACGACAGTATAACGTAAAAATAATTTCAAATTCTATAGATACCAATGTTCTCTTTAGTGGTGGTTTTAATAATAATGATTTTAATTCAGCGATAAAATCAATTACATTATCTTTGAATATTAATTATGTTGTTAAAGATAATAAAATTGTTTTATCAAAATAAACTTTGGCTGCTTCTTATCTTTCTGACATTTACTGCAATTAAAGTAAATTCACAAAGCAGCATTTCTCTTAAAGAGGAACTTGAGTTGATTGAAAAAAAATTTAATGTCAAGTTTTCCTATGTTATATCAAATGTTGATAAAGTCATAGTTCAAAAAAAACTTTCTGACTATTCAACGCTTGATGAGATTCTTTCTTACCTAAACTCAGAAACCTTTTTTAAAGTAATTCAAATTGATAAAAGATATATTTCTATAGCTCCTAAATTAGACCATATAACAATTTGCGGTTATTTGATTGATTTAAAAAACAACCCGATAAGCAACGCTAATATTGTTATTTCAGGTACTGTTAAAGGTGCTGTTACAAATGAAAAAGGAAAGTTTATATTAGATAATCTTAAAATTTCAGACAATATTGAATTTATACATTTAGGTTACAGGTCAATAATAAAAAACGTAAATCAATTAGTTACACCAAATCTTGACTGCATCACACTAATCATGTCCGAAGAGGAAATTGAATTGAGTGAAGTAAGCATAAAAAACTATATAGCCAATAGTTTATCTAAACTGAAAGACGGTACGATTCAATTAGACACAAAAAAATTCGATATTTTATCCGGTCAAGTAGAACCCGATTTACTGCAAACATCTCAGTTGCTTCCCGGGGTTGAAAGTGTTAATGAGTCTATTTCAAATATAAATGTCAGAAGTGGGGCAAGTGATCAAAATGTTATTTTATGGGACAATATTAAAATGTATAATCCCACACATTTCTTTGGTCTTATTTCAGGAATTAATCCTTATTTAACGAATAATATTTCAATCATAAAAAACGGAACCAGTGCAAAATACAATGACGGTGTTTCAGGTACAATTATCTTAAAAACAGACGATAACATACAGGAAAAAACACACGGCGGTTTTGGAGTTAATTTTATTTCTTTTGACGGATTTATTGCTTTGCCGATAAATGATAAGCTTCAATTCAAGACCTCGTTTAGAAGGTCCATAAATGAATGGATTAATACTCCAACTTATAAATCTTATTTTAAAAAGACATTCCAAAATAATGAAATTGGAACCGACGCTTCAAATACAGATTTTAATTTTTATGATGTAAATGTCAGTCTATTATTTAAGTTTAATAAAAACCATCATTTTAAAGCCAATTATATAAAAATTAATAACCGACTTAACTATTTTGAATCCTTAGCAAATGATTTAGCTGACAAAATCAATCAAAACTCAGATGCAGTAGGGCTTACATACAACCTAAAAATGAGCACCAAAATAAAAGCCGAAATTTCAGGATATCACAGCAAATATTCCCTATTCTCAAACAATTATCAAAATAACCAACAGCAATTATTAATTCAAGAAAACGAAGTTATAGAAAATTCTGTTAAAGCTATTATAAATTACACCATTAACCATAACATACAAATAGAATCAGGGTATCAATTAAATGAAACCGGCGTATTAAGTCTCACAAATGTTGACGATCCTTTATACAACAGAATTCAAAAAAGCGTGATGTTAAATCATTCTGTATTTACAGAAGCTAATTATACTGATAAGAATTGGTTTATAAGATCCGGAGTCCGATTTAACTATTTTGATAAAATTATGGACTATACTATAGAACCCAGAATTAACATTAGCCGATCTTTTGGAGAATATATTGATTTAAACGTTAAATACGAAACAAAATCACAATATACTTCTCAAGTAGTTGACTTCTTAGATGATTTTCTGGGCGTTGAAAGTAGAAGATGGGTTATATCTGATAAAAAGACTCCATTGGTAAAAAGTTCACAAATATCTGTCGGGAGTACTTTTAAGAAAAATAAATTCCTTATAGATTTAAGTTTTTTCCATAAAGAAGTAAATGGTATTTTAATTTCAGGTCAAGGTTTTCACAATCAAATTCAAGATAAAAGGTTAACCGGTGAGCAAAACTCAGATGGTTTTGAATTTTTATTAAATAAAAGATATGAAAAATCTAATTTCTGGCTATCATATACATTAAGTAAAAGTGAATTGCTTTTTAAACAAATTAGCGACACTCCCTTTCCAAGTAATAATGATATAAGACATTCTTCTACTCTAGGATTTAATTATCACTTTAACAAACGCTTAAACACTTCTGTTAGCGCTATTATAAAATCCGGTAATCCATTCACTAAAGTGATTCAAAATCCAGAGACGACACAAAACGGAAATATAACTGTTGTAAATTACGATTCATTTAATAAAAATAGGCATAAGCCATACAATAGATTTGATTTTTCAATAAATTACAACTTCTTAAACAGGAAAACCATCCAGTCTAACTTAAAATTTGGAATCCTTAACCTTTTAAATAAAAAACAAGTGTTGGATACTTATTATGTAGTCGATGAAAATGATTCTTCAAAGGCAAAAGAAATAAATATTCAATCTTTGTCATTCACCCCAAATCTCTCTTTAAGGGTAACGTTTTAAAACAACAAAACTGCAATATTATCCTCTACTGATAACCTAAAACAAACGGTCATCTTTATCATTTTATTTATTTAAAATTTGGCTAGCCGTTATTTATCTTATACCTTATTTCATTACTTTTAACATTAACTAAAAAAATGGAAAATCATTATACGTTATAAAAAGAATTTTTTTAGATCTAAACTCATTCTTGGAATAGGGTTTCCCGTGCTAGGATTAGCAGCTTTTTTATTGGATGACAATCCTAGTATTTTTTTCTTTGGATGTATCCTTTTTGGTTTCTTGAGTTTAGGGATATTCCTATTTGAATGAAAAAAACAATACCTCAAAATTGAAAATGGCTTTATAACTAAAAACTCACTATTTCCAAAAAAAATTAATTTATCAGATATCATTCAAATTAAAAAGTTTGCCGGCGATTTAACACTAATTTCAACAACAGAAAAATTGGTTATCAATATTGATTTGATTGACAAAGATTCATTTGCAGATTTAGAATTGTTCCTAAAAACTTTAGCGTTAAAAAAACTTTAATTCCAGAGATGCTTCATCCGATTTCATCGAAATTCAGCATGACAACACAAGTGGATTTACTACGCTAACGCGAGCATCTTTGCTCGTGATTAATCATTAATTGATCACTTTTAATTTTACTTCTTTACCCATTTAAGTACGAGCGTGACACTCGCAGTAGAAGCAGAGGGAAATAGAATAGTTTTTTACGATAGGTACAAGCGTCACGCTTGTACTAACTTACGGATGGACGTCCCCAAAAGGGTTATGATTTACCGGCCAGTTTACCAATCTCATCCTTTATTTCCCTGTGTTGTACGAGATGTTACAGACAATCATTGGTTATTGGGTTTGTCACTCTCTGCTACAATTCTGCCACCACGCACTGTGGCGCCTAACACGATACCTGCGCTAATCAACACAAGGTTTTTAAAGATGTATTGCCCTTCGAGGGTAAGTGCATAGGGAAATTGAGTGAAAACTTCAGCCGGAAACAAAAATATTGGGATGAGTGTACCCACCATCTGCAGATAAAGCAATAGCAAGGTTTCGCGCATGAACTTATTGAAAACCAGACCTAAACCTATGAGGGTTTCCCATAAAGCCAGTCCGTATATGATCACTTGATTGGGAACTAAGTTGAAAGTGAGCAGTTTGATGGTGTCAATGGCTAACCCTTCTGCCGGACTCAATCCCGGAAAGAATTTTAGCATGCCAAACCACAAAAAAATGATGCCGATGCTGATGCGTAATAAAAATATCCCTTTGTTGGCCATCCAATTGGTAATGACCATATCGATTTGTTGAAATTTATGTCCTTTAAAATTCATGATGAAGTGTTTTTTCTGTAAAGGTCTAAATAATTCTCATGCCACAATGTTTGTTTGTTGTTTTATCATGCCTTTCCAAAAAAGCTTATACCGAAAGAACTTGTCTCCTTTAGGCTAGACCAAGCATCTTTGCTCGTGGCTAATTCATAAATTGCTCTGTGAACGCAACGCTTGTACTCGTACGTTATTTTTTACTATTCCGTTTCTTTATCTTTCGATATTCCGGTTACACCACCAGAAACTATAAACTTCATCATTTCACTAGATTTTACATCAAGTGGTGTAATATTAGCTTTTGGCACTATAAACAATTCGCCCGAAAAGTTATAAGAATGCGGAAAATAAACGGCTACTTTATCATTTTCTGGCAGAAAATCTAAATTATCTTCGGTAATAAATCCCAATTTTTCAATATCGGAATCTCTATTCATTTTAACCAAAACCGGTTTGTTGAATTTCTTGTCTTTTCCTACAAAAACAGCTATTAAATCATCAAAAGCGGCATATATAAATTTTAAAAATGGGACTTTTTCAATAATAGTTTTAAATAGTTTTTTTAAAGGATCGGCAATAATGGTTTTGCCTACAAATCCGATGAACATGATAAATATGACCAGAATTAACAATCCTAAACCGGGAATTTTGATGCCGAAAAACTCAATCAATAAATTTTGCAAAATATTATCCATAAAATTGAATAGGGCATAAACAATATAAATGACTATCGAAATCGGAGCGATATAAAGCAATCCCTGTAAAAAATAACTGACTAATTTATTTTTCATCTTTATTTTGGTTTAAGGTTTCTTTAGCTGAATGTTAAATGTTAAATGTTAAATGTTGAATGTTTAAAAAATCTAACTTCTATTTAATCTCCAACACATATGGCAATCGCGCTTGAACTCCTTCTAATTTAGAAACATTTTTCATAGTTTCATATAATTGATATTGCGCTTCTCCCAGTTCTTCTTTCAGCATTTTTGTTTTAGAACTTTTAATAAAAGGCACCATGTCAAAAGCATCTTTCCACTCTTTTTTAAATTGAGGATAATTAACTGTTTTAAAATCTGTTGTATTGGCTATTAAAGCAGCGTATTTAATGGCATCTTCCATACTTCCTAACTCATCAACTAATCCATTTTTAAGTGCTTCTTTTCCAGACCAAACACGCCCTTGAGCTATAGCGTCAACTTTTTCCACACTCATATTTCTACCTGTAGAAACTCTATTTAAAAAAGTGTTGTAAATAATTTCAACAGATTGTTGCGTTACTTTATTAAAATCATCAGTCATTGGTTCGAACAAACTGTAATTAGGCGCTTTATTAGTTGAAACCTGCTCTGCATTAATTCCGATAGTTTCTGAAAATTTGTGAATATTAGGAATCAATCCGTAAACGCCAATTGAACCGGTTATAGTTGTTGGTTCTGCATATATTTTGTTGGCATTACAAGCGATATAATATCCGCCAGATGCGGCTAAATTACCCATCGATACCACAATCGGTTTTTCTTTTTTAGCCAATTCTAACTCGCGCCAAATCATATCGGCTGTAATGGCTACGCCACCGGGAGAATTTATCCGAAGTACAATGGCTTTTATATCTTTATCTTTTTTGGCTTTTAGGATAGATTTAATCATCAATTCCTGTCCAACAAATTCTTGATTTCCTTTTCCGTAAATCATTTCACCTTGTGCGTAAATAATGGCGATTTTGTCAGTAGCCACACTTGTTTTTCTTCCTTTTTCAGCTTTGATATAATCTTTTAAAGAAATGGTATTCAGTATTTTATCATTTTCTATTCCGATAGTTCGCTTTAAAAAGGAATCGTATTCATCATGATAAGCAACTTGATCAACCAATCCGTTTTGAGATGCCAAATCTGCACTTCTTCCGCCTAAATTATCGGCTAAAATATTGAGCTCTGCTGCGGTTTTATTTCTATTTACAGCAATTTCTTTCACCATTTCATCCCAAATAGAAGTTAAAAACGACTTAATTTGTTCCCTGTTTTCATCACTCATTTTATTAAAAAGAAAGGGTTCTGCTGCACTTTTATATTTTCCATGACGAATCACTTCCATTTTTACTCCGTATTTATCTTCAAAATCTTTGTAATACAATACTTCGGTACTCAATCCTCTAAATTCTACCAATCCTAATGGATTGATAAAAATAGAATCAGCTGCCGAACTGAGGTAGTAATTTTTTTGGTCATAAAAATCGGCATAAGCAGAAATGAATTTCCCGGTTTCTTTAAATTCCAGCAACTTTTTGCGAAGTGTTTGTATTTGCGCCATTCCGGCATTCAAAAACTTCATTTCAATACTGATTCCTTCAATATTTTCATCGGTTTTAGCTTTTTCTATGGCGTTTAAAACTTGATCTAACCCCAAATAATCACTGTCCATTTCCATTAAAATTCCTAACGGACTTTCATCTTTTGGAGCGTAATCTTTTAAAATGCTCTCATCAAAAGTTACTTTTAAAACAGATTGAGTTTTAACTTCAATCACTTCATCGGTTTCGATGGCAGATGCAATCAAAATCAACAAAAAAAAGAAAATTCCGAATGCGATAAAAACGCCTAAAATGGTTGATAAAATGTTCTTTAAAAAGTTCATGTGAAAATTGTTTATAAAATACTATACAAATATACAGGATTAAAGATAACATTTATTTTCTTTGCAAATATCAATTATGAGCAACGTAAAAACCATTTATTTATCCTTGGGAAGCAACCAGGGTAACCGTTTGGAATATCTCCAAAAAGCTATCAATTTGATTGGCATGCGAATAGGTACCGTTGAAAATATTTCGGCGACTTATAAAACCGATTCTTGGGGATTTTTGGGCGACTATTTCTTGAATATTTGTGTTTCAGTGAGTTCTCATTTTACACCGGAATTACTGATCAAAGAGGTTTTGGATATTGAAAAAATTGTGGGCAGAATAAGACCTTTGCATGGCGGATTTGCTTCTCGGGTCATTGATATTGATGTGTTGTTAATTGAAAATGAAGTTATTAACACGCTGAATTTGGTAGTGCCACATCCAAAAATGTTAGACCGTAAATTTGTGTTAGAACCATTGGCAGAAATTGCTCCGAATTGCATACATCCTATAACTAAAAAATCAATTTCAGAATGTATTATTGCCTGTACTGATAACACTTTAGTTGAAAAAACGGAGTTTAAATTAAATCGACCAATTCCTTTACATGAAAAGTATAATTATATTGCCATTGAAGGAAATATTGGCGCCGGAAAAACATCTTTAACCAATTTAATTGCGCAAGATTTCAACGCTAAAATGGTATTGGAACGTTTTGCCGACAATCCGTTTTTGCCAAAATTTTATGAAGATAATGAACGCTATGCTTTTCCGCTGGAGATGAGTTTTTTGGCAGATCGATATCAGCAATTATCAGATGATTTAGCGCAATTTGATTTGTTTAAAAATTTTATCGTTTCTGATTATTACATCTTTAAATCGCTCATTTTTGCGCAAGTAACGCTGCCCACCGAAGAATTTTTCTTGTATCGCAAAATGTTTGATATCATGTATAAAGAAATTTCTAAACCCGATTTGTATATTTATCTATATCAAAATACAGATAGGCTGTTGGAAAATATCAAAAACCGCGGACGAACTTACGAACAAAATATCAGCGGTAAATATTTAGATAAAATTCATAAAGGTTACGCCAGTTTTATCCAATCCGAAAATCGCTTAAACACTTTAATTATCGATGTTTCTGAAATGGATTTTGTAAACAATAAAGATGATTACCATCGCATTTTAAGTTTGTTGTAGGCTATTTTTTCGGTTTATATTTCGATTTTCCAAAAATTTCTTCTGGCGATGTTTTAATCATATCGGCTAAAGAGACTTCGTTGTTTTTCAAATACGATTCCACTATTTGCCAACCCATCCAAACACCAATTCTACCCGGCGATTCCTGATCAGATTCTAAATAAAATTTTGAAAATGGCGCTTCAAAAACAAATCGATGCAATAAATCAATATCATAACTATACAACAATTGATTTTCCATAAAATATTGCCAAATTAAGAACTCATTATTTTCAGTCCACTCCATTTGTTCTGGCGTATAACCCATTTTTAAAGCATGCGCAACATCGGGTAAAAAAGCATCGACTAAAGCCATTTTTTTACCTTGATTAATCATCTGATTGAGAAAATTATTTCTTCCTGATTGATTAAAAGTTTGGTCTGCTATGGCTTGTGCAACATCAACAATCAAATTAGATTTTTCATATCGCTGCGATAAATATGGCGGAAATTCTTTATAAATTTCGTGGTCTTTACCCAAATACATATCCAAAGAAATCAGCAATAAACTATCGGCATAAATCACTTTTGACTCATAATCAATATCAGAAATTAAGGTAATTACTTTGGGCGATTCAAACGATGGAAAATGAGTTTTTACCTTAGTAAACAATATTCCTAATTGTTTTTCTTCGGATGTAAAATCACCAAAAACCTTCTCAACTTCTTGCTTTAACAAAATTTCTTCTTTATTGTTTGATTTATTAACCCAAACAGAATCTGGCATCTGATTTGGAAATAAATACGGATATAACTTTTTGAGTTGCTGAATTTCATCGGTCGATTTTTGATAAAATAATTGATCAAATCGATGTGCTTTTACGACTCCTGCCTGAGATGAATCAGTAACAGTTGAAACCTCTTTTTTACAAGAACTCAAGAACATCAACGTAAAAAAACCTAAGAATAATTTGCTCATTTTTATTTGTATCTTTGTTACAAAAGTAGTAAAAATAGTTAGGTATGAACACGGATAAAGTTGCAAAACACATCAGCCAGTGGTTATTAAACTATGCTAAAAATGCAAAAGTTAACGGATTTGTAATCGGAATTTCAGGCGGAATCGATTCTGCCGTAACCTCCACTTTATGCGCTTTAACCGGATTGCCGACACTTTGTGTCGAAATGCCCATTCATCAAGCGGAAAGTCAGGTAAATCGCGGAAAAGAACACATCAATCAACTCAAAAGGAAATTTACAAATGTTGACAGTACCAAAGTGGATTTAACACCAACTTTTGAAACGTTTAAAAAAACCTATCCAACAATAGCTTCTGATAATATAGAACTTCCTTTGGCCAATTCCAGAGCGCGTTTGCGGATGACAACGCTGTATTATTTAGCTGGAATTTACGGGTATTTGGTAGTTGGAACCGGTAATAAAGTGGAAGATTTTGGCGTTGGTTTTTATACAAAATACGGCGATGGCGGCGTTGATTTGAGTCCTATTGCCGATTTGTTAAAATCGGAAGTTTTTGAATTGGGAAAATTTTTAGAAGTCCCGGCATCAATTTTACAAGCCAAACCAACCGATGGCTTATTTGGCGATAATCGCTCTGATGAAGATCAAATAGGTGCTTCTTATGACGAATTAGAATGGGCGATGCAACAAGTTGCTGAAGGGAAAAATAATACTGATTTTACCGGAAGAAATCGCGAAGTTTTTGAAATTTACACTCGATTAAATAAAATTAATCAACATAAAATGCTCGCGATTCCAGTGTGTTTGGTGAGCGAAGAAGTGAAGTCTTAAACTTCTCGACCTAATTTATCTGAAAGCAACATTTCTAAACCTTTGTATTTCATAATTAAATCCAACGATTCATTATTATTTTCTTCATTTTGCGAAAACTGATTTTTAAGCTCCGTGATTTTTTGGTTGACTAAATTTCTTCTGAGATTTAAAATACAATCAGTTACTGATTTAACTACTTCATTTTGATCATCTTTTGCTTTGATTAAAATGTCTCTTTTTTTCCAATCACCAATGATATATTTTTCATCTTCCATTAAAATATTGGTTACTTCTTTAGCAATTTCAAGTTCTGAATGGTTTACTAAAGCGTCACTATTGATAGTTTCAAACTGCTGAAACAACTTAATTATTTCATCATAAATGGCTCGGAAAAGTTCATGGGTAAACTCAATTTCATCTGCCTGAAGCTGCAAATAAATTTCTTCAAAAACCGTATTTTGATTGACGATTTCTTTGGGTTGATACTTTCCGTTTTCGTCATGCGCATCGATCCAATCAATAAAATCAAGTTTGGTATTTCCGTGTAACAACAACAATCTAATAATTTCTCGCTCTAAAAATTGCAGATAGGTTTCTTGCGTTTCTTCTGCCGTTGGCGCTTTTAAAACTTTAAATGATTTTTGTTCTACAAACTGAACTCCATGTAGTTCTTTCAGTTCCTTTTTATGCAATTGCGCGAGTTCATTAAACAAGACTTCTTCTGAAATATGCATCAGATGCGCACATTCCTGCACATAAATTTCTCTTTGGATATTATCTGGAATTTTAGCAATACTGCC
Source organism: Flavobacteriaceae bacterium (assembly GCA_030683815.1). Lineage (GTDB taxonomy): Bacteria > Bacteroidota > Bacteroidia > Flavobacteriales > Flavobacteriaceae > JAGXRT01. Next base: position 75,817 of record JAUXPJ010000002.1, on the reverse strand, counting down.
AACAATATCACGAATTAAAGCCGCTTTTTTAACCGGATCATTTTTGGCGTCTTCCAACAATAAAGACACTTTATAATTGATAAAATCCTTGGAATTTTGTTTTAAATACTCTTTTAATTCTTCGGATGAAGTCTTTTTGGAAAAACTGTCCGGGTCATCGCCATCAGGAAAAGTCAGCACTCTTACGTTCATTCCTTCTTCTAAAATTAAATCAACACCGCGAATGGCAGCTTTAATTCCGGCGGCATCACCATCAAAAAGTACGGTAATATTATTGGTCAATCTACGAATTAAACGTATTTGTTCGGGTGTTAAGGCCGTCCCGGATGAAGCTACCACATTTTCAATTCCGGCTTGATGCAATGAAATAACATCGGTATAACCCTCTACCAAATAGCAATTATCTTCTTTAACGATTTCTTTTTTAGCGTGGAAAATACCGTATAAAATTTGACTTTTATGATAAATTTCACTTTCGGGTGAGTTGACATATTTGGCGATATTTTTATCAGCCGACAAAGTTCTTCCGCCAAATCCCAAAACCCGCCCGCTCATCGAATGAATCGGAAATAAAACTCTTCCTTTAAAACGGTCAAATTGCTTGCCATCTTTAACGATGGTGAGTCCGGTTTTATCTAAATAATCAAGTTCATATGTTTTAGAAAGCGCTTCTTTGGTAAAAGCATCCCACTCATCCAAACAATATCCTAATTGAAATTTTTGGATGATTTCTTCTCTGTAACCGCGTTCTTTAAAATAAGATAAACCGATGGCTACACCTTTTGGATGTTTAAAAAGGATTTCTTGAAAATATTGATTGGCAAATTCTGAAACTACAAATAAACTTTCGCGTTCATTATTTTGAAGTTGCTGTTCGGGTGATTCTACCGTTTCTTCAATCTCAATATTATATTTTTTGGCTAAAAATCGAATGGCTTCGGGGTACGAAAAATGCTCGTGTTCCATTAAAAAAGACAAGACATTGCCACCTTTTCCCGAGCTGAAATCTTTCCAAATCTGTTTAGCCGGTGACACCATAAAAGAAGGTGTTCGCTCCTCAGAAAAAGGACTCAATCCTTTAAAATTGCTACCAGATTTTTTTAACTGAACAAACTCACCAATAACCTCTTCTACCCGAGCGGTTTCAAAAACGAGGTCAATTGTGCGTTTGGAAATCATTAATATAATACAGATTTATCTTTTAAAAATACCATTTTAGGATGCCGCTTTCAACTTTTTAAGAGTTGATTTAGTTATTTTTCCTTCTGCATAAGATTTGGTCACATGTAATTTTTTCTCGTCAGAACTTGGAAGTTCATACATGGCATCGGTTAAAATAACTTCACATAAAGAGCGCAAACCACGAGCGCCCAATTTATATTCTACAGCTTTATCAACAATAAAATCTAATGCTTTTTTATCAATTGAAAATGCTACACCATCAATATCAAACAACTTCGTATATTGTTTAATGATAGCGTTTTTTGGTTCTGTTAAAATAGCGCGCAATGTTTTTGCATCTAACGGATTCATATAACTCAATACCGGTAAACGACCAATAATTTCGGGAATTAACCCAAAAGCTCTTAAATCGGCCGGAACAATGTATTGCAATAAATTATCTTCATCAATTCTGTCATCACTGATAGAAGCGCTATAACCAACGGCTTGCATGTTTAATCTTTTGCTGATTATTCTGTCAATTCCAGAAAAAGCGCCACCGGCAATAAACAAAATATCTTTGGTATCAACTTCGATGAATTTCTGTTCGGGATGTTTTCTTCCTCCTTTTGGCGGAACATTTACCAAAGTTCCTTCCAACAATTTCAATAATGCTTGTTGAACACCTTCGCCGGAAACATCGCGGGTAATGGATGGGTTATCGCCTTTTCGGGCAATTTTATCAATTTCATCGATAAAAACAATTCCCTTTTCCGCTTTTTTTAAATCATAATCAGCCGCTTGCAGCAATCGAGTTAAAATACTTTCTACATCTTCACCTACATAACCTGCTTGGGTTAAAACTGTTGCGTCAACAATAGCAAAAGGCACACTCAACATTTTAGCGATTGTACGGGCTATAAGGGTTTTTCCTGTTCCGGTATCACCCACTAAGATAATGTTACTCTTTTCAATTTCTACTTCATTTTCATCATCTGTTTTTTGAAAAATACGTTTGTAGTGATTGTAAACAGCCACCGACATGGATTTTTTAGTATCGTCTTGGCCGATAACATATTGATCTAAAAACCCTTTTATCTCTTTCGGTTTTTTTAATTTAAAGTCTGGAACTAATTGCTTGGTAGCTAATTCAGCCATTTCTTCAATCACAATTCCATGTGCTTGTTCAATACACTTATCGCAGATATGGGCATCCAAACCGGCAATCAATAAATCAGTTTCTGCTTTTTTTAGTCCACAAAACGAACATTCTAATCCTTCTGCTTTTTTAGCCATAATACAGCTTTAATATTTTTATTTTCTAACTAAAATTTCATCAATCATTCCGTAAGTTTTGGCTTCTTCGGCTTTCATCCAATAATCGCGGTCAGAATCACTGTTCACTTTCTCCACTGTTTGTCCGCTATGTTTGGCGATGATTTGATATAATTCATCTTTTAATTTCATAATTTCACGAGCCGTAATTTCGATATCACTGGCCTGACCTTGAGCGCCACCAATTGGTTGATGAATCATTACGCGGGAATGCGGTAAAGCAGAACGTTTTCCTTTTTCACCTGCACACATAATTACCGCAGCCATTGAGGCCGCCATTCCTGTACAAATCGTAGCCACATTGGGTTTGATAAATTGCATGGTATCGTAAATTCCCAATCCGGCATAAACACCACCGCCAGGCGAATTGATATAAATGGAGATATCTTTGGAAGAATCTACACTTTCTAAAAACAACAATTGCGCTTGGATAATATTGGCAACATTGTCATTAATAGCCGTTCCCATAAAAATAATACGATCCATCATCAATCGAGAGAAAACATCCATTTGAGTAATGTTCATTTGGCGTTCTTCCATGATGTAAGGCGTTAAACTGCTCACTAATTTATCGTAATGCATACTGCTGATTCCGTGTTGTTTAGTAGCATATTGCTGAAATTCTTTACCGTAATCCATTTGGCTTATTTTTTTTGATTTTTAATTTGTAAAGATAACAACTTTCTGCGATATTGAATAGCTATCCATTTTGAGTATATTTGCTTGGATATTAATTTATTTATGACTCTTTTACTTATTTATTTATTTCTAGCCATTGGCATTTCTTTTTTATGTTCAATTGCTGAAGCTGTTCTTTTGACCGTTTCTATGCCTTTTATCAAAACAAAAGAACGGGAAGGAAAAAAAACAGCCACCCATTTAAAAAAATTAAAAACAGATATTGACAGACCCTTATCTGCTATATTATCACTCAACACAATTGCGCATACCATTGGTGCTGCCGGAGTTGGAGCGCAGGCCGTTGCAATTTTTGGCAATGCTTATTTCGGAATTATTTCAGCCATATTAACAATCTTAATTCTTGTTTTTTCTGAAATTTTACCCAAAACTATTGGCGCTATTTATTGGAGAGAATTGGCGCTTCCGATTACTAAACTTATTTCATTTTTAATTATTATTACCTATCCGTTGGTTATTTTATCAGAATTTCTCACCCAAATTATTTCTAAAAACAAAAGAGTTCATACAGTAAGTAGAGAAGAGATTTCTGCTTTAACTCATATTGGAACGGAAGAAGGTATTTTTGATGAGCAAGAAGGTAAAATTATTCATAATTTGATGAAGTTAAAATCCATCAAAATAAAAGATGTAATGACTCCAAGAACCGTTGTTTTGGCTGCATCTGAGGAGATGACTTTACACGAATTTTTTGCCAATAAAGAGTTTTTAGTGTATTCTCGAATTCCGATTTTTGCCCATCAAAAAGACCATGTAACCGGTTATATTTTAAAATATGATGTGCTGGAAAAGTTAGCGATGGATGAAGGTCATTTAAAACTAAAAGATGTAAAACGCTCTATATTGGTGTGTTATGAAAATTTTTCGCTGCCAAAACTTTTTGATTTATTGATTTCCCAAAAAGAACACATCGCTTTAATTGTAGATGAATACGGCGGAATGGAAGGTATTGCCACGATGGAAGATATTATTGAGACTATTTTGGGCTTGGAAATTACCGATGAAAAAGATGACCAAATTGATTTACAAGCCTTGGCAAGAGAAAAATGGAAAATTCGTGCTAAAAAAATGAATATCAATTTAGAAGAAGATCCTAAAAAACCCCATTTTACCGATTGATGACTTTACCTTTTTTCTTAGTAAACAATTAATTCACTTCATTTTTTTACATATTCCATCAGCGTATTGATTGATAACCCTCTGGAACTCCATTTTTAGAGAGCACAATTTGCCATAATTGGTTATGTCTTGTCCTGAATGAAGCGGCTGCTGAAAGTAGGTAATATTCCCACATCCTAAAAAAGCGTTCTGAATCCTTACTCTTTATTTGGTTCCAATTAGCCATAAAATTATCATACCATGCCATCAACGTTTTATCATAATCTACCCCAAAGTTGTGCCAGTCTTCCATCACGAATAGATTTTGAATTGCTTCTCCAATTTGAGCCACCGAAGGAATCAACCCATTCGGGAAAATATATTTATCTGTCCATGGGTTAATACTATACGAGGAATCATTACGACCGATTGTATGCAAAAGAAATAAACCGTCGTTTTTTAGGCATCTGTTTGCAACTTCAAAAAATGTTCTGTAATTCTTATGTCCAACATGTTCAATCATTCCAATACTGGCTATTGCATCAAACTTTTCATGCATATCGCGGTAATCTATCAGTCTAAACTCAACGGGGAGTCCTTCGCATAATTTTCTTCCAAGTTCTACCTGCTCTTTAGAAACCGTAATCCCAACAACCGCTACCTTGTATTTCTGGGCAGCATATTTTCCAAAGGCACCCCAACCACAACCTATATCGAGCACACGCATTCCTGGCTTGAGTGAAAGTTTACGGCAAATTAATTCCAGTTTATTTTCCTGGGCTTCATCCAAACTTTTGGCATTTTTCCAATAGGCGCAACTGTAATTCATTCTTTTATCAAGCATATTTTGGAAAAGATCATTTCCCAAATCATAATGCCTTTCACCATTATCAAATGCTTTTCGTTTAGATTGCAGATTGAAAATTTGGGCAGAAAAAAGTTTAATGAGAATCGAAAATTTTCGCTGTATCCTTTCATTCAAATGAGCCTGAAGAAGTTTGTGAATAAATTCGTCCACTTTTTCAGAATCCCACCAACCATCCATATAGGATTCTCCAAGACCTAACTCGCCTTCTGTAAGAACTCTTTTATAAAATTTATCATTATGAACTTGGATATCCCAAGGATTACTGCCGTTTATTTGAACTCCGGCAATTCCCAAAATCTGTTCTGTTTTTTTTTTGTACTTATTGTTCATAAAATCCCCTTTTAATTATTTTGAAAAAGCAAAGCTTGCAGAAAATGTAAATTCGAATGAAGATATGTCCTCGAATAGGAGTATTACCGGCTTGATGATGGGCAGATATATGACTTTTAAAAAACAATAAAAATCCATACACAAAAGACTTTAATTAAGATCAAAATTTAACATCTCTAAGATAAACATTAAATTTTAAAATTCATTAAACATGAGCAAATTTAGTTTGTAAGATTTATGAATTTTAATTTCATATTCGATTCTTGGTCAACCAATTATATGTATTTCGGAACGCCAATATATAATAAACGATATGCCATATTGTTTAATTGCTGAAAAGAAAGCATAAAAAAACTCCTGAATTTTCAGGAGTTTTTTCACTTGAAATTATTGGTAATCGGATTAAATACTATTTATAAACTTCTTTTACAAAATCATCATAAGAAACTTTTTTATCTTTTAACTTTAAGTTTTCTTTAAAGAAATCTAACAATTTTGTACTCATCATTTGAGCAGATAAACGCTTGCGCTCTTCCTCATTAGTCAACACTTTGTAGGCAATTTCGTTCATTTCTTTATCTGATGGATTCATTTGTCCGTATTGTGCCATTTGTGCTTTAATCAATTCAATGGTAAAGTTTTTTAAATCTTCAAAAGCAACTTGAATTTTATGATTTGTGATTAATTTACTTTCAATTAATTGGTAACGCAAACCTTTTTCTGAACGATTATATTCTGCGGTTGCTTCTTCCATCGTCATCGGTTTTTCACCCGCGGTGCTCAACCATTTGATTAAGAATTCTTGTGGTAAATCAAATTTGGTGTTGGCAATTAAAAACTCAGTAACATCATTTAACAACTGTTGGTCACTGTGCGATTTAAACTGAATTTCAGCATCTTCTTTAATGCGTTGTTTCAATTCATCCGCTGAAGAAATAGTTCCTTCACCAAACATTTTATCAAATATTTCTTGATTTAATTCTGCTTTATCTAATTTGGTAATCGTTTCAATAGTTAAAGTAACCTCGATATCTAAACCGTGAACTTCTTCATGTTTTACGCCTAAAACGTAACCTAATTTATGTTCATCTTCAAACAATCCTTTGGTGTTTAGTTCAACAACATCGCCTACTTTTTTACCTAAAAACTTTTTTAAATTGGTTTTTCCTTTAACATCACTCATGTTGATGGTAGAAGTTTTTTCAATCTCTTTTTCTTCATTAACAAATTTACCGGTTACGGTGGCTTCTTCTGTTACTTCATCCAAAATTGACATTTTTCCGTAGCGACTCAAAACAGTATCAATTTCTGAGTTGATTAATTTATCATCTGCTTCAATTTGATAATGAGTAATTGAGTTTTTAGCGGTTAAATCAATCTCAAATGTTGGTGCTAAACCGAGCTCAAATTCAAAAGTAAAATCGTCATTGTCCCAAGAAAAATCGGTTTGTTTTTTCGGAATCGGATTTCCTAAAATATCTAATTTTTCATCAATCAAATATTTATTTAAAGTTTCTTGGATCAATTTATTAATTTCTTCAGCCAACAATGCTTTTCCAAATTGTTTTTTGATCAGTCCCATTGGCACTTGTCCATTTCTAAATCCGGGGATATTCGCTTTTTTGCGGTAATCTTTTAAACCTTTTTCTACTTTTTCTTGATAATCAGCTGCGGCAATATCAATTTTAATAATGGCATTTAACGCATCAATAGGTTGTTTTGTTATATTCATTTTTATGTGATTAATTCTGTTTCCTTAAAATTGGGTGCAAAATTAGTAATTTAAAATCGGACTTCAAAAGATTAAAGACTTCTATTTCAACTTACTTCTATCTCTTTTTATTTTCAAGAAATTGATTAAATATAGATTGAAACATAGAAAGTAAAATGCTAAAAAGTAAGGCATACCAAAATCCGGAAACATCAAAACCTTTTACTAAATGATCAGCAATTAAAATAATGATGGCGTTGACAACCAATAAAAATAAACCCAAGGTGAAAATGGTTACAGGAAGCGTCAATAAGATGAGCAAAGGTTTAATAAAAATGCGCAATAGACCTAAAACTACAGCGACTATAAGTGCGGCTTCGGGTGATTCTACATAAATTCCGGGTAGAAAATAGGACAATAAAAGTGTTACAAAAGCAGTGAAAAATACTCTTAAAATAGTTTTAAACATAATGGCAAATTTATAAGTGATCTTCCAAATGTAAGAATTTTAAAACAGTTTGATTAAAATCTGCCGGATTCTCTGCATGAACCCAATGACCCGCTTTTTCAATGATGTCAATTTGAACGTTTGAAAAATGGGTTCTAATACTTTCAAAATCGGCTGCTAAAATATAGTTTGATTTTTCTCCTTTTATAAAAAGAGTTGGAATATTAATTTGATGATGGAACAAAACTTCCTTTCCTAAAAAATCAATATTACGATCTATGGATGAAAGATGGAATCGAAATGCCAATTGATTGTCTGATTTCCAGTACAAATTTTTCAACAAAAATTGTTTAACTCCTTCTTCTTTGATGGTTTGACTCAAAATTTCATCTGCTTGTTTTCTGCTTTTTACAACATTAAAATTGATCGATTTCAATGCATTGATAATTTCTTGATGATGAATTGGATATGCCTTTGGTGCCACATCAACCACTACTAATTTTTCTAATAATTGCGGGTATTTCAGCGCAAAAAATTGCGCTACTTTACCACCCATCGAATGACCTGAAAGATAAACATCAGCAAGTTTATAATGTTGTATGTATTGATAAACATCATCAACCATTAAATCGTAATTAAAATCATCTGAATGAAAACTTCGTCCGTGATTTCTGAGGTCTATTAAATGAACTTCAAAATACTCAGAAAAAAATTTTCCGAAAGTATTCCAGTTATCACTCATCCCGAAAACACCATGCAATACCAACAATGGCTTTCCGTTGCCAATAATAGTAGAATGAAGAATTGAATTCACTATAGATTTGCTTTTGAAAGTTTATATAAATACATGTTAATTACATTTTCCAAACCCAAATAGAGCGACTCAGAAATAAGAGCGTGACCAATAGAAACCTCTAACAAATGGGGAATATTTTCAGCAAAAAATTCAATATTTTCCAAGCTTAAATCATGACCGGCATTAATTCCCAATCCCAAAGAATTGGCTAATTCTGCCGCTTTTATATAGGGTTCAATCGTTTTAAAATTACCTAAATCATATTGTTTTGCAAATGCTTCGGTGTATAATTCTACTCTGTCAGCACCTGTTTTAATGGCACCTTCAATCATTTTTAAATCAGCATCGATAAAAATAGAAGTTCGTATTTTATTTCTTCTAAACTCGTCAATAACTTCTGTTAAAAAATGTTGATTTTTAATTGTATCCCAGCCGGCATTGGAAGTTAAAGCATCTACAGCATCCGGAACCAAAGTAACCTGAGTTGGTTTTACCGCTAAAACGATATCCATAAATTGTTGTATCGGATTGCCTTCAATATTAAACTCGGTAGTTATAATTGATTTTAAATCATACACATCTTGATAACGAATATGACGTTCATCGGGTCGAGGATGAATGGTTATTCCTTCCGCACCAAATGCCTGAATATCTATAGCTGCTTGTACTAGATTGGGTGTATTGCCTCCTCTAGAATTACGTAAAGTGGCTATTTTATTGATATTTACACTTAACTTTGTCATTATAAATTAATTTAAAACCGGACAATCATCATTTAAATTGTACGTTTAATCGAACTGCAAAATTAACTTTTTTGAAACAATTATATAGATAAATATCCTATATTCGTATTAGAATGAACACTTTTAAATGCATATCGAATGATGTTTGTGCGCTTTCAACTCACAGCACTGCAAAAGAAATTAAACAAATGTTTAAATATCTGACTTTTACCCATTTACCAGTTATAGATAACAAACAATATATAGGTTCAATTGCAGAAAAAGATCTTCTTTTACTTGAAAAGAATGAAGAAAAAATTCAAACATATTCTCACTTATTAGAATCCTTTTTTGCAGAAGAAAACATGAGTTGGTTAGAACTTTTAAAGCTTTTTGCAACCAATGATACTAATGTTTTACCAGTATTAAACAGTGAAAAACAATATGTTGGATATTATGAATTAAACAATGTTCTTCATTTGTTTTATGATACTCCGTTTTTGAATGAAAATGGCGCTATCATTATTATTGAAAAAGAAATGAAGGACTATTCATTTAGCGAAATTTCACAAATAGTTGAATCTAACGATTGTAATTTATTGGGGATGTTTATTTCAGATGTGTACGATGATAAAGTTCAAATCACTTTAAAAATGGGTTATTGCAATATTTCTTCTATCACTGAAACTTTTAGCAGATACGGATATCAATTATTGACCAGTTTCCATGATGATGAATTTTTAGAAAACCTAAAAAATCGATCTGAATATTTACAAAAATACCTCAATATGTAGTTGATGATATTAATAAATGTCCGATAAATATGATAAATGTCTGATAAATGTCCGATAAAATTTAATCTGAATATTTAAAAATATAACAAACCTATGAAAATAGCAATGTACGGTTACTGCTGTAAAGACGAGACAAATCAATTTTTTGAGGAATATATCCGTTTACTTCAGGAAAAAAAAGTTGAAATGATCTTTGAAAAAAAGTTTTATAATCGATTAAAAAAACATTTATCAATTCCGTTAAACTTCAAAACTTTCGTTTCCAATGCAGATTTAGACAATTCATTCGATTTCTTTTTCTCTTTTGGAGGCGATGGAACTATGTTACGCTCCATTGCTTATGTCAGAAATTTGGGAGTTCCCATTTTAGGAATCAATACCGGACGATTGGGCTTTTTGGCTTTAGTGAAAAAAGATGAGTTTTCTGAAGCTTTAGAAATGTTGTTTAACAATGAATTTACAACACGAGAGCGTTCTCTTTTACAAGTAAGAACCAATCCGAAAACGAGTGATTTATCAAAATTAGATTTTGCTCTAAACGAAGTAACCGTTGGAAGAAAAAACACCACCTCCATGATAAAAATTACCACTTTTATCAACAACAACTATCTCACTTCTTATTGGGCTGACGGATTAATTGTTTCAACTCCAACCGGCTCTACAGCTTATTCTCTCAGTTGCGGCGGACCCATTATTACGCCAAATTCACAAACAATTGCGCTAACACCAATTGCGCCTCATAACCTTAACGTTCGTTCTTTGGTCATTCAGGATGATATAAAAATTACGCTTAGCGTTACCGGCCGGGAAAAAACATTTTTAATGTCTTTAGATTCAAAATCTTATACTTTAAAAAATGAAACAGAAATTTTTATTGAAAAAGCTGCTTTTAAAATTCTAACGGTACAATTAAACCACCAATCTTTTTTAAAAACCCTTCGCAACAAACTGATGTGGGGAGAAGATCCGAGAAATTAAAAAATATATCCTCGCAGATACAATTTTTCTGCTATTTAAAGGTTATAATCTAACTAATTAACACTTTAAAAAGACAGTTTTAAACAACAAAAGCAATAAGTTTTTTTTATATTTGCACGCTATTCATATTTATGAAAAAACAGAGAATATTATATATTTTTATATTTATAACATCATCACTTTGGGCACAATTGCATGAGGTTGGTTTTTTTGTAGGCGGAAGTAATTATATCGGAGATATTGGAAACGAAGCATATTTTAATCCAAATCAATTAGGGGGAGGCATTTTGTATAAAAGAAATATCAATACTAGAATTGCATTAAGAGCAACTTATACACGCCTTAAGCTCATAGCTGACGATGCCGATGCATCTAATATTGTTCGAAAAAATAGAAGATCTCGTTTTGTCAATACATTAAATGAACTGTCTGCCGGAATTGAATTTAATTATTTCAACTATGATTTAACAACACAATCTCAGGCATACACTCCGTATTTATTGTTTGAATTAGTGGCGTTTAATTATAGTGTTATCAGTGGTGGAAATTCTTCTGGCGATTATGAATATGAAAGAAAAACTTCCTATGCCATTCCTTTTGGAATTGGCTATAAGGCTAAGCTCTTTGATCATTTTGCGGTAGCAGCAGAAATAAAAGCGCGATATACTTTTGTTGATGATTTAGATTACAACAATCCAAAAATACCTAGTTTAACCTTTGGAAATCCTGAAAGTAATGATTGGTATGTCTTCGCAGGCATCTCATTTGTTTACTCATTTGGAAGGCCGCCTTGTTTTATAGCACCTAAATACTAATGGATTTAATTGATCAAATAGACATTAATAAACTTCCAAATCATGTTGCAGTGATCATGGATGGCAATGGACGCTGGGCTCAATCACAAGGAAAAGCACGTGTTTTTGGTCATAAGAACGGTGTAAACGCTGTAAGAGAAACGCTTAAAGCAGCTTCAAAATTAGGAATCAAAGCGTTGACACTTTATGCTTTTTCAACAGAAAATTGGAATCGACCAAAAGCAGAAGTTGATACTTTGATGAAATTATTGTCATCCGCCTTAAAAAAAGAACTTAAAACATTTCAAAAAAATAATATCAAATTAAATGCTATTGGAAACCTGTCAACACTTCCGGAAAAAGCTTTTCAAGACCTAAATGAAGTTATTGAAAAAACTAAAAATAATGACCAATTTACCTTAACCTTGGCACTTAGTTACGGAAGTAGAGAAGAGATTGTTAAAGCCGTCCAAAATATTTCCAAAAAAGTTGTTAATAATGAATTGAAAATCGAAGAAATTGATGAAAATATTATTAATAATCATTTATATACATTTTCTTTGCCGGAAGTAGATTTATTAATCCGAACCAGTGGTGAAAAACGGATCAGCAATTTTTTATTGTGGCAAATAGCATATTCTGAATTTTATTTTACAGAAACGCTTTGGCCGGATTTTAAAAAAGATGATTTTTACCGCGCCATAATTGAATATCAAAAAAGAGAACGTCGTTTTGGAAAAACCAGCGAACAAATAAAAACAATAGATAGATGAATAGAAATAGATTAGTGCTGTTATTCCTTATTTTAGTTACAAGCTTTACAGCAAAATCACAAGACACCATCCCTTTCCAAAAAGAAAAAAAATATACTTTAGGTGATTTTACCGTTGTCGGATTACAAAAATTTAGCGAACAAACCGTTAAGGTTTTTACAGGATTAAGAGCTGACCAAGAAATTCAACTTCCGGGCGATAAATTAAGTAGCGCTATCAAAAAATTATACGATTCTAAACAATTTAGCGAAATTGATGTGTATATCACTAAAATTGATGGAGACGTTGTTTATTTAGAGTTTAATGTGGTAGAATTACCCCAACTTAATGCTGTTACTTTCAAAGGAATTAAAAAAAGTAAAGCTAAAGAACTTAAAAAAGAGACAGAACTCAACAAAGGTGTGATGGTAACTGACAACTTGCTTATTACTACAGAAAACTATATCAAAAACAAATATCACAAAAAAGGATTTCTAAAAACAAAGGTTACTTTAGACGTCAAAAAAGACACTTCAGACACCAATTCTGTTGATATGTTGGTGATGATTGACAAAGGAGAGCGCATCAAAATTAAAAATGTCAATATTGTAGGTAATGACGCCTTTAAAGATAAAGCAGTTAAAAAAGCCATGAAAAAAACCAAAGAATCATTTTTGGGTCGTTTCTGGAAAGCATCAAAATATATTGAGGCAGATTATAAAGAAGATTTAGATAATATCATTACCAAATATTCTGAAAAAGGACATCGTGATGCTAGAATTATCAGCGAATCTATCTCTTGGAATGATGATAATACCATTAATATTGATATCAATTTAGAAGAAGGAAAAAAATATTTCTTCGGAGATATTAAATTTATTGGCAACAAAAAATATACTGATGAACAACTTCAATCTTTGCTTAAAATTGAAAAAGGAGATGTTTACAATGGTAAAATTTTAAAAGAACGAATTAAAGGTAATAACAAACCGGATTCTGACGATATTCAAACACTTTACTTAAATACGGGTTATTTATTTGCGCAAGTAAATCCGGTTGAAACAAAAATTGAAGATGATGTTATCGAAATTGAAGTGCGAATTCATGAAGATGAACAAGCCACCATTCGCAAAGTTACGGTAACCGGAAACGACAAAACCAATGACAGAGTTATTTATCGTGAGTTAAGAACGCGTCCCGGAAATTTATTCAGCAAAGATGATATCATCCGTTCCATTCGTGAAATTGGTCAATTAGGATTTTTTGATGCCGAAACCATTTCACCCGATGTAAATCCGAACTATCAAGATAAAACGGTTGATATCGATTATTCTGTTACCGAAAAAGGATCCAGTCAAATTGAATTACAAGGAGGATATGGCGGTGGAGCATTTATCGGGACATTAGGTTTATCATTTAACAACTTTTCTATCAAAGGATTATTTGATAAAGAGGCCTACAAACCATTGCCAATGGGCGATGGTCAAAAATTATCGCTCAGACTTCAAACCAGCAAATATTACAGCACTTACAGCTTTTCATTTTCCGAACCATGGTTAGGCGGTAAAAGACCAAAATCATTGTCGTATTCTATTTACAATTCCCGTCAATATCGATATGATTATTATACAGGTTCAGTTGATAAAAATCAAAGAATTAATATTATTGGTTTGTCTTTAGGATTAGGACAACGTCTTAGTTGGCCGGATGATTATTTTACATTATCACAAAATGTATCTTATCAACAATATGATTTAAATGATTATCCAATCGCCACATTCTCATTTAGTACCGGCACAGCAAACAACTTATCATACGGTATTTCACTGGGCAGAAACTCAGCCGGGCCAAGTCCAATTTTTCCTAAATACGGCTCAGAGTTTAGTATTGGAGGTAAATTTACAGTACCTTATTCTTTATTAAACAATAAAGATTATACCACTTTAGAAGATAGCGAAAAATATAAATGGTTAGAATATTACAAATTAAATTTTAAAGGACGTTGGTACACTTCTTTACCCGCTAAATTTGTGTTGATGTCTAATTTAGAGTTCGGATTTCTAGGAAACTATAATTCAGATTTAGGCACTTCTCCATTTGAACGTTATTTTGTAGGAGGAGATGGAATGGCAGCTTTCCAATTGGACGGTCGCGAAACTATTGCACTCAGAGGTTATGAAAATTCTCGTTTATCTTCACTGGAAGGTGGGACTATTTACAATAAATTCTCGATGGAATTAAGATATCCGGTTTCACTTAAACCAAGTGCATCTATTTATTTGTTAGGATTTATGGAAGGAGGAAACTCTTATGATGGATTCAAAAAATACAATCCATTTGAGATGAAGCGTTCATTAGGATTAGGTATGAGAATATTTATGCCTGCATTTGGAGTATTGGGAATCGATTTTGGAAATGGAATTGATCCGCTTCCTGGAACCAATGTAAAATCTGGTTGGCAAACACATTTCATAATTGGTCAACAATTCTAATAAAATGTTATATTTGTTATGATATAAAATTTGGCACGATTTTTTCCTATCAATACACAGGCGTTATGAAAAAAATAATTCTTACAGTTCTCATTAGTTCATTGACAATTGGATTTCTATTGGCACAAAAAGCGCAACGAATTGCTTATATTGATTCTGAATATATTTTAGAGAATATGCCTGAATATGTTGATGCACAGTCTAAATTGAATGAAAAAATTAAAAAATGGCAACATCAACTAGATGCTAAAAAAAGTGAATTGGAGATGATGAAAGCTGATTTAACCAATCAAAAAGCATTGTTAACCAAAGAACTCATTCAAGATAAAGAAGAGGATATTACCATTAAAGAAATCGAATTTAGAAATTTACAAACACTCTATTTCGGACCAACGGGTGATATATTTTTCTTTCGCAAACAGTTGGTTAAGCCAATTCAAGATCAAATGTACAATGCGGTAAAGGAAATTGCTGAACAAAAAAAATATGATTTTGTATTTGATAAAACCAGTGATTTAATCATGCTCTATTCTAACAACGCATTTGATATCAGTGAATTGGTGTTGAATAGTATCAGCAAAACCAAGCGTAAAGATGAAATGGATGTAAAACGCTCAAGAGTATCAGCCAATCAAATAAACAACACAAAATTAGATAATGAAGAAGTTGCTGTTGAAGTTCAAAAATCAACTTTAGCAGAAGATAGGGAAGCAACAAAATTGGCGAGAGAAGAACAACAAAAAGCTGTTATTGCAGAAAAAATGCGTCAACGAGAAGAACAAAAACAAAAAGTTATTGCGCAACGAGAAGAAAACCTCAAAAAACGTGAAGAAGCAAAACAAGCGGCTTTAAAGAAAAAAGAGGTGGGAGTTTCATCTGCAAAAACAACAGAAAAAAAGGAAACTTCAACGGTAAAAAAAGATTCTTTAATCGATATAAAAAATATAGTTAAAGATTCAGTTCAAGTTGAAAAAGACACTTTAACGCCTCAAGAACGAATTGCACTAGACAGAAAACAAAAGATAGAGGCCCAACAAAAAGCGATTGAAGAAAGACGATTAGAAAGTATTAAACAAAAAGAAGCCCAACAAAAAGCATTACAGGAAAAAAGAGAAAAAGCAATTAGAGAACGAGAAGAACAAAAAAAGAAAGATAATAATTAAACAGAAACCATTAATTTTAAAATAAGGAATTTACAATGAAAAATTTAAAATCACTTTTATTAGTAGCAGTTTTGACAATTGGTTTTATAAGCTTATCTCAAGCTCAAACCAAAGTTGCTCATTTAAACTTCGATGAATTAATTTCATCAATGCCTAAAACAAAAGCATTAGAGGCTACTTTAGAGAAACTTAAAAAGAATTATGATGATGAAATTAAAGCTGCTGATGCCAAGCTAAAAGCTAAGTTAGAAAAGTATAACGAAGAAGCTAAATCTCAAACGCAACAAGAAAATCAGAAGAGAGCTCAAGAAGTACAAGTTGAAGAGCAAAAAATTTATACTTCTATCCAAGCTGCAAACGAAGATTTGCAACAACGCAAAGCTGAAGGTTTAAATCCAATTATTGAAGAAGCTCGTAAAGCAGTTACTGCAGTAGCCAAAGAAAAAGGATTTGCTTATGTTTTAGATATTTCTACCCTTTTAGTTGCTGATGGAACAGATTTAATGGCCGACACTAAAGCTAAGTTAGGTATTAAATAATTCACTTAAACACGATATCAAACCCCGATGAATCGGGGTTTTTTTACTTTTGTTTTTATGAGCAACCAACCGATTGGTTTTTTTGATTCTGGAGTGGGCGGAACTTCTATTTGGAAAGAAGTTCGTCAACTATTGCCTAATGAAAATACCATTTATTTAGCTGATAGTAAAAATGCGCCTTACGGAGAAAAATCAAAAAAAACCATTTTAAGTTACAGTATCAAAAACACCGATTTTTTACTTAAAAAAGGATGCAAACTCATTGTTGTTGCCTGTAATACCGCTACTACCAATACGATTTCAAAATTGCGCGCTTTGTACGATATTCCTTTTATCGGAATTGAACCTGCCATTAAACCCGCCGCTTTACAATCAAAGAATAATGCAGTTGGAATTTTGGCTACAAAAGGAACTTTAAGCAGTGAATTATTTGCCAAAACATCCGAAAAATTTGCATCAGAAATTACCATTGTTGAGCAGGTTGGTGAAGGTTTAGTTGAATTAATTGAAAGCGGACAACTTAACTCACCCAAAACTACAGAACTTCTTCAGCAATATATAAAACCGATGTTAGCACTTAAAACAGATTATATCGTTTTAGGTTGTACCCATTATCCGTATCTAATTCCTCAAATTAAAAAAATAGTGGGCGATAAAGTTTCGATTATAGATTCTGGCGAAGCTGTTGCTAAACAAACTCAAGCTATTTTACTCAAAAACAATTTATTAAATAATAGTTTTAATAAAAATTTCCATCAATTTTATACTAATGGAAATTTAGAAGTTTTAAAAAATATTTTAGGAAAAACACCGGAAAATACAACAATTGAGTTCGCCGATTTCTAAATTATTGATACCATTTGGCGTAAAAAACATAATTTTCAGCTATTCTTTCAATTTCACCTTCTAACAAATCAACAGAAATATCTTTTACTTTTTTCGCAGGAATTCCGGCATAAACACTTCCAGATTCAACTCTTGTTCCTTTAGATAAAACAGCACCGGCAGCAATAATAGAGTTACTTTCAATGGTGCAATCATCCATAATGATGGCTCCCATTCCAACGAGTACATTGTCCTGAATTGTACAGCCATGAACAATAGCATTATGAGCAATTGAAACATTATTGCCAATATTTGTGGGATGTTTTTGATAAGTAGCGTGAATTATTGCACCATCTTGAACGTTTACTTTGTTTCCCATTTTAATATAGTGTACATCACCTCGAATTACGGCGTTATACCAAATACTGCAATCATCGCCCATATTTACATCACCAATAATTACCGCGGTTTCAGCGATAAAACAATTCGATCCAAATTGAGGTTTTTTCCCGTTTAATTCTTTAATAATCATGTGTATGTCTACAAACTAAAGTGTCCTTTTTCTTAGCTGGTATTTTTCTTTAAAACGAAGCTAAATTATTTCTTTTAATAATCCAATTATTCTTCATTTTTTGATATTGTTGTATACGGTTTTTAATTGCTATTTGTTTAATACGTGGTCGTTCTTTCAAATTAAGGTTACCACAACCATATACACCTCTATAGGTATTAAATTTTGCAATGATTCACGGTAGCGTTCATTGTTGTATGTGTAAACGAATTTTTCTAAAGTGCCTTTTATTTCGCTTACACAAAAGTAATTATCAAGTTTAACTACATTTTTCATGATCCTTTGATAGCGTTCTATCTTTCCTTGTTTTTGCGAATGAAAAACTACAAGAAAGTCAACATCCGGAGATTAAAACTATTGTTCCATCATCTACTGAAAAAATATTTTCTGAGGATGAATTGGAAGCATTGCTTGGATCCTGCCAAACTATGGGTAAGTCTACTATAAAAAAAGTATTGTATTCTTTTTATTAGGCTAATCCTTCTTTAATGGATAATAAATTTTTAAAACCGCCCTTTTTCAGTTAATCTGATAAAAGCACCCATATTGTTTTTCGAAAAGCTATCAAAATCAGCAGCAGTTCCGATAGTAATATCAAAAGGTAATGGAGTTTTGTTAAAATAGAATTCAATGATAGACCTCAATACTTCATCATTTTTTGGAGGTTCATTAAACCATCCTCTATATTTAGTGTAGCTGAGATGCGTTTTATATTGAATAGCAGGACTTAAAAAACCTTTAAAACTGATGTTGTAAGAAATAAGTCTGTTATAACCCGAAATAATTCCGTTGGTGATGCCATCAACCGGTAATTTGGCAATGAATAAAGGTGTACCAATAGTTCTGCCAAAGTATGTCCAGCCAGAACTATAGACACCGTTATTAAAATAATCATCCATTCCGCTAGCAGTATAACTAACTCCCTGTTCATCAGTATAATGAGGATAATTTCCGCTCATATGTTCGGTGTAATAAAACTCTGTATTGAAATGGGTAATTAAGCGGGTAGGATTTTTGAAATCGATGAACAAACCATATATACCATCCGGATAGTTCATTAATTCTCTTCCCGATCGATCTTCAAAAGGATGCGACCAATAAAAGCTCCAATCCGTATTTTCTCCTTGATGATTGAGCTGTAATAAATAACTTCCTAAATGATTTCCTAAAGCGTTAATTTGATCTGTTTCCAACGCATCATCCCCACCCGAGCTTCCGGTTATTATTTTTAAATAATTTTTAAAACCGGCAGGTTGTTTTCCGTAAATTAAAGACGTGCCTCCCCATTGAGCATAGTGGTTTAAACCTGTAATGAGTGCTGTTTTTGAATTTAATTTTGATTTAAAATAAAGACTTTTTGAATGCACCAGCGTATTTTCAACAGCATTCAGATCATTTAAGATGTAATCTCCGTAATTTCCTTTTATACTTAACCATTTTTTAGCGAATGGGAGTTGGATATAACTGACTAAATGAAAGTTGTAGCCCGGATATGATCTGGCATTGATTGATTTTGTGATATTTCCATTGGAAGTTGATAGCCCTTCCCATAAAATCTCATCGTGTTTTACGCCCAAATCTAACTGAATTTTTCTGGAACGGATACTTCCGTAAAGTTCATTTACAAAAATGTTGTTTTCATTGGATAAAGAGCCGATAAAAGAAGCTTTATAAGAAAAATCAAATGATTTGTTTTGGTTGTTAAAATCTGAAAATAGCGTAGTATTTAATTGTATGTTATCAGAATTAGGTACTGATCCAAATCGATTAGCGGTTAACCAAAAAGGTAAGGTTTTAGTGTTAGAAAAGGCGGAGTTTACTTCAATTAAATAATCTAATGTTTTGTTTTGAGCATGACTTATACTAAAAACAAACATTGTTAAAAGGGTCATTGTTAAAATATTGAAGGGATTGTTGGTCATTTGTAACAGCAAATTTTAACAAATATAATCAATTTTGGATGTTTCATAGCTTCACTAATATTGAAAACAGGATGGGGAATAATTTAAAACAGTCAACAATATCTGGAAGTTATTGGCTTGCTGCCTAAGGATTACAGCATCGCATCAATCGATATAGTTAGTTTGGTTCTTCTAAAAACAAACTATTTCTTTTAGCTATCGGTTTTAACAGTTCAATGATTTTAGCATCACCTTCTTGTTGCAACAGATGGATGTGGTGCAAATGATGAGTATCAGTACCCAGAAAATCAATCAGACCATTTTTGATTAGATATTCAGAAGTTTTATAAACTTCTTTGCCGTAATGTTTAGTGAGCGAGAGTAAATTGAGTTGAAATAAACAGCCGCTATTTTTAAGATCTTCAAAAATTTTATAATGATGATGCCAAAAGACATAACGTTCCGGATGTGCTAAAATAGGTTGATAACCGGCTAATTGAATTTCAAAAAGCAAATCTCTAAAATTAATAGATGGATTAAAAAAGGAGAGTTCAACCAAAAGATAGTTGTCTTTTAAAGTCAATAAATTTCTTTCTTGTAGCAATCGATGAAAAGTGCCATCTAACATATATTCTGCCGCAGCGCGCAGACTGACGTTAGTAATTCCTCTGTTGTAGAGTTCCTTTTTTACCGATTGTAGTTTTTTCTGGATGATTTCCGGAGTGTTTGGATACACTTCTCCTAAAACATGAGGCGTGGTAATAAAATGTTGAATACCTGTAGCGCGCAGTTTTTCAATCAATAATATAGACTGATCTAAATTTTGTGAACCATCATCAATTCCCGGTAACAAATGAGAATGAATATCCACAAATCCTTCTGAAAACAAGTCAGTAAAAGGCAACTTTTTATTGAAAAACATGAAGTTAATGCGATTGGTGTTTGCTAATTTAAGGAATATATATTTATAATTGAAAGATTGAAAGATTGAAAGATTATTAGTTTGTAAAGTTGTAAAGTTGAAAGTTTGTAAAGTGGTGTAGTTATTCGTTAAACTTTAAACATTAAACTTTTAACGCCGATACTTGCACATTAAAAATAAATGTTTAGTTTTGCGGAATAAGAACAACAAGATGAACAACATCAACACTTATAACAGTTTCTATTTTTACTTTTATTTTAGTATAAAAGCGAGACGTTATGGGTTGTTGTAAACGATAAAAAAGTTTTATAAACCATGAGGTCTCGAGCAATCGGGACTTTTTTTTATGTAATATTTTATGAACAAAGTCGCCATACAAGGAATTAAAGGATCTTTTCACCACCAAGTTGCCAATCAGTACTATGGAAATAACATACTGTTAGAAGAGTGTTTGACCTTTGCTGAAATTCCTCACTTACTCAAACAAAAACAAGTAACATCGGCAGTGATGGCTATTGAAAATTCCATTGCCGGTTCGTTATTACCCAATTATAAATTAATAGATGAGCATCATTTACAGATAGTCGGCGAAGTTTTTTTACCAATCCGCCACCAATTATTAGCACTTAAAGGTCAGACCATTGCCGATATCAAAGAAGTACATTCTCATCCGATGGCTTTACAGCAATGTGAAGATTTTTTTGAACAATATCCGCACATCACCTTGGTAGAATCTAAAGATACTGCTGAATCTGCTTTAAAAATATCCCGCGAAAACCTATCTAAAGTGGGAGCCATTGCCAGTTCCATGGCCGGAATTTTATACGGATTGGAAACGATTGCTTCGGATATCCACACTTTTAAAAATAACACTACCCGATTTTTTATAGTGCAGTTAAATCATCCGAATCATCCTATCATCCCCAATAAAGCATCCTTAAAATTGACACTTTCTCATGAAGTTGGAAGTTTGTTAAAAGTGTTGGAGTTATTTGCGGCACATCAAATAAACCTCACCAAAATACAATCATTGCCCATAAAAAATACCACATTTCGATATGCTTTTTTTATTGATGTTGAATTTGATGACTATGAAGTTTATAAAAGCTGTTTAAAATTGATGAAAACCCAAACTACTTCTCTAAAAATCTTAGGTGAATACATCAAAAGCCAATAATACTAAACTAAATACGTGATAATTATGAACAAGACAAAAGAATAAAGATAATAGATAAAAGACATAATAAAAAATTCTAATTTCTAACTTCTCAATACTCAAATCTTCTTAATATGATTCCAAAAGCCAACCGATTACAATCCGTACAAGAGTATTATTTCTCTCATAAATTACGAGAAATTCAGCAGTTAAAAGCAGCAGGGAAATTGATAATCAATTTAGGAATCGGCAGTCCCGATTTAACTGCTGCGCCTGAAGTGTTGAAAGCCCTTACCAAAGCTACCGTTTTACCCAATGCAACACAATATCAATCGTATCAGGGCATCCCTGAATTAAGAAGCGCTATCAGTCAATTTTATCAACATCATTTTAAAGTGGACTTAAATCCATCGACAGAAATATTGCCCTTGATGGGTTCAAAAGAAGGTATTATGCATATCAGTATGGCTTTTTTAAATGATGGAGATGAGGTATTAATTCCAAATCCAGGATATCCAACTTATACCTCTGTGACTCAATTGATAGGGGCAATTCCAACTATGTATGAACTTACGGAAGCAAATGGATGGTTCCCCGATTTGGAAAGTTTGGCGCAACAAGATCTTTCTAAAGTAAAACTGATGTGGGTAAACTATCCGCATATGCCTACGGGAGCTACCGTTACCCGGTTACAATGGCAACAATTGGTCAATTTTGCCAGAAAACATCAAATTTTAATTGTGAATGACAATCCGTATAGTTTTATTTTAAATGATACTCCAAACAGTATCTTACAAGTAGCAGGCGCTCATGAAGTGGCGTTAGAGTTAAACTCTTTGAGTAAAACATTTAATATATCCGGAATGCGGGTTGGAATGGTCATGGGTGCTGCATCTTATATAGAAGCTATTTTACAAGTGAAAAGTCAGATGGATTCCGGCATGTTTTTAGGAATTCAACACAGCGCCATTGCCGCTTTGCAGTTAGAGACCTCATGGTTTATCAACTTAAATAAAATTTATAAAGAACGCCGATTGTTGGTCTGGAAATTACTCGATGTGCTACAATGTAGTTACCATAAAAATACGGCAGGATTGTTTGTGTGGGCAAAGCTCCCTAATGGAGGAGATGGAGAACAATTTACTGATGAATTGTTGCATCGTTTTGGTGTATTTATCACTCCGGGAATGGTATTTGGAAATGCGGGTCAACAGTACATAAGAGTTTCACTTTGCGCCAACCAAGACGATTTAAAAGAGGTCATTCATCGTTTAACAACTTAAAAAAGTATATGGAAAATGTTTTAATTATAGGATTAGGATTGATGGGAGGATCCATCGCTAAAGATTTAAAAAATACAGGAAACTATCGTATTTTGGGAATCGACCACGATAAAAGCCACGAGCAAGAAGCTCTTAAATTGGGATGGTTGGATGAGATTGTTTCCATCGAAAAAGTTTCCAAAGCAGCTTGGGTGATTTTAGCAGTACCTGTCAACCATTTACCCACTTTGGCTGTTGAAGTTTTAAATAGAGTAGCTGATAACACCATCGTTTTTGATATGGGATCGATAAAACACCCTTTATGTAAAGCGATAGCACATCATCCAAAACGAACTCAATTAGTGGCAGTACATCCAATTGCGGGAACTGAGTATTCTGGACCGACTGCAGCTATTGCTAACTTGTTCAAAAGAAAATTGACCATTATTTGTGAACCCCATTTAACTTGTCCGCAAAAATTAGAAAAAACCATTCAACTTTGGAAAAGTTTGGGTGCCAGAATTCAATTGATGGACTCGGTTGAGCACGATAAACACTTGGCTTATGTGTCACATCTTTCACATATCAGCAGTTTTATGTTGGGTAAAACAGTGTTGGAGATAGAACATGATGAGCGACAAATTTTCAATTTAGCGGGAAGTGGTTTTGAGTCCACCGTTCGATTAGCTAAAAGTGCACCGCCTACTTGGGCACCTATTTTTTTACAAAATCATCAACATATACTTCAATCTTTAGATGAATATATCGATAACTTACAACAGTTTAGAAATCTGATTCAGCAACAAGATGAACAGCAATTAACAGCCATCATGCATCAATGCAATCACGTTGGAGAAATTTTAGCGGGCATTGCTTTAAAAAACCATCAAGAACCGTAAATTTGTAAACTTATATGAAAAACAATATTTTATTTAAACAATGGCTCCTCGATTTGCAACTCACCCATCCGTTAGTGATTGCAGGTCCGTGTAGTGCCGAAACCGAGACGCAAATGCTGTCTACAGCTCATTTAATTAAAGATACCGATACTACTTTTTTTCGTGCCGGTATTTGGAAACCACGTACACGACCAGGTCAGTTTGAAGGTGTTGGTGCTATCGGTTTGCCGTGGTTACAACGGGTGAAGGAAGAAACCGGATTAAAAACAGCGACAGAGGTGGCCAATGCCAGCCATGTGGAGCAAGCCCTGCAACACGATATTGATTTGTTGTGGGTTGGTGCTCGTTCAACGGTAAGTCCGTTTATTGTCCAAGAAATAGCAGAAGCCCTTAGAGGGACTGATAAAATTATTTTGGTTAAAAATCCGGTAAATCCCGATTTGCCTTTGTGGTTGGGAGCGGTAGAACGATTGCATTCGGTAGGAATTGAGAAATTAGGAGTGATACATCGCGGATTCTCCTCTTACCACGAAAAAGTGTATCGCAATAAACCCAAATGGCCTTTGGCAATTGAATTACGCAAACAGTTTCCGGATTTGCCTATGATATTAGATCCATCTCATATTTGCGGCAACAGAGAATTGTTGTTCGATGTTTGTCAAACCGGGCTAGATCTGAATTATGACGGATTTATGATTGAAACACATATTGATCCGAATGTAGCATGGAGCGATGCAGCACAACAAATAACACCGCACCGTTTAAATGAAATCACGCAACAATTGAAGGTTAAAAAACCTTTATTAGAGGAGACAGATTATATCAATCGATTAACTATTTTTAGAAAAGAATTAGATCAGTTAGATCAAAATTTGATTGAATTACTTTCTTCGAGAATGGATATTGCGGAGCAAATAGGTAAGCTTAAACAAGAAAAGAATGTTTCTATTTTACAAAGTAGTCGCTGGAATGAATTGATGGAAAAGATGATGAAATCAGGAACTAAACGCGGTTTGAGTGAAGAGTTTATTGATAAATTATTCAAAGCTATTCACTTAGAATCTATTCAACATCAACAAAAAATAAATAAATAATCAATGCAAGGAATTGTTACGAAATCAACCGGTAGTTGGTATGTTGTTCGCACAGAGGCAGGTCTTTATACGCGGTGTCGCATTCGTGGCAAATTCAGAATGGAAGGAATTAAAAGTACCAATCCGGTTGCCGTAGGCGATGTAGTTGATTTTGAACTGGAACCACAAAAAGATACAGGTGTAATCAATCATATTCATCCCCGAAAAAATTATATCATCCGAAAATCGGTCAATCTTTCGAAACAAACCCATATTATTGCCTCCAATATTGACCGGGCTTTTTTGTTGATAACCGTTGCAAACCCGGTAACAATGACTAGTTTTATTGATCGGTTTATTGCTACTGCAGAAGCCTACTCTATTCCGGTAATTTTATTGTTTAACAAGGTTGATGCTTTTGACGAAATGCAACTGCAACAAATGGAGGGTTTAAAATCAGTTTACGAAGAAATTGGCTATGAATGTTTAGAAGTATCGGCTGTTACGGGCAGAAATGTCGACTTGGTAAAGGAGTTGATGCAAGACCGGGTGAGTTTATTTTCCGGTCATTCTGGTGTCGGAAAATCAACCCTCATCAATTCGATTGAGCCCACTTTAAATTTAAAAACAACTATTGTTTCTGAGCAAAGTGGTCAAGGTCAGCACACCACTACTTTTGCTGAGATGTTTGAATTGTCTTTTGGCGGATTTATCATTGACACTCCAGGAATCAAGGGATTTGGTGTGGTAGATTTTGAAAAGCAGGAAGTGGGAGATTATTTTCCTGAAATATTTCACTTTAAACAATTTTGTAAGTTTAACAATTGTTTGCATTTGGAAGAACCCGGTTGTGCAGTTTTAGAAGCTGTTGAAAACGATGATATCGCTTTTTCGCGCTATCGCTCTTATGTACAAATGTTGGAGAATGACGATATTTACAGAGGTAATACTGATTTTTAATTTTTTATAGCGATGCGTGTAGTCATTCAAAGAGTATCCGAAGCTTCTGTTGCTATTGATGGTGTTATAAAGGCACAAATAGAGAATGGTTTATTAATTTTTTTAGGAATTGAAGTTGAAGATACTCAAGAAGATGGTGATTGGCTCCTTAAAAAAATAGTGCCACTTCGTATTTTTCCTGATGAAAATGGCGTGATGAATTGCAGTATTCAGGAGGTTAAAGGGGCGATTTTAATCATTAGTCAGTTTACCTTGCACGCTTCTACCAAAAAAGGGAATCGACCTTCGTATATCAAGGCGGCTCGACCAGAACAAGCGATTCCGCTTTACGAATATTTCATCGCACAATTAGAACTTCAATTACCTCAAAAAGTACAATCCGGTATTTTTGGTGCAGATATGGAAGTGGCTTTAATCAATGACGGTCCTGTGACTATTTTAATCGATTCTAAAAATAAAGAGTGAGAGAGATTATAGAATTTAGAAGTGAGAATTTAGAATTATTCATTTTTAATTATTCATTTTTCATTGTTAATTATCTTTCATCTATATTCTTTCATCTGAACAAGTAAAATATGTACTTTTGTATCACAAACTTTAACGTACTATATCATGTCATTTAAACCAGCAGATTTTATTCAAGATATACAAAATTTTGGTGAATTTGGAGGGGTTAATCCATCCATATCCGATTCAGCCACCTATACTTTTTTAGCTGCCAAAACCATGCAAGACACCTTTGAAGGTCATACAGAAGGTTGTTATTTATATTCCCGTCATGCCAGTCCAAGTACCTTATATTTGGGTGATGCTTTAGCTAAAATGGAAGGAACGGAAAGTGCTTTAGTGGCAGGTTCAGGTATGGGCGCTATTACTTCCGTTATTTTACAACTGTGTAAAGCAAATGACCATATCGTTTCCAGTAGAACCATTTATGGAGGAACTTATGCTTTTATGAAGAATTTTTTACCACGCTTGGATATTAATACTTCTTTTGTTGATATCACTTCTTTAGAAAAAGTGGAGGCAGCTATTAACAGCAAAACCAAAATGATTTATTGCGAAACTATTAGTAACCCTTTATTGGAAGTTGCTAATTTACCGGCTTTATCCAAATTAGCTGAAAAATATAATATTCCTTTAGTTGTAGATAATACTTTTTCTCCATTGATGGTATCTTCAAGTCATTTAGGTGCCACAATTACGATTCACAGTTTAACCAAATTTATCAACGGAACCAATGATACTATTGGCGGAGTGGTATGTGGGAAGAAAGAATTTATTGATAGCCTACGCAATGTAAATGATGGCGCAGCCATGTTGTTAGGTCCGGTAATGGACAGTTTAAGAGCAGCTCAAATTTTGAAAAATATGCGTTCGTTAGCACTTCGTATGCGTAAACACAGTGATAATGCCTTGTATTTAGCCGAACAATTTCAAAAGGATGGATTAAGTGTGGTTTATCCTGGATTAGAAAATCATAAAGGTCACGAATTGCTGAAATCGATGTTAAATGAATCATACGGATTTGGTGGCTTACTCACTTTAGAATTGGAATCCTTAGAAAAAGCCAATGAATTAATGGAGTTGATGCAGAACAGGAATATTGGCTATTTGGCAGTGAGTCTAGGTTTTTACAAAACCTTATTCAGCGCTTCCGGAGCGAGTACATCCTCAGAAATCCCTGAAGAAGAGCAAAAAGAAATGGGATTATCTAAAGGATTGATTCGTTTCTCTATAGGTTTAGATGATGATATTGTACGTACTTATAAAAGTATGAAAGCTTGTATGCAAGAGGCAGGTATTTTGTAAGAAAATAAAAATATATTTTAAATCCCCATTGCTAAATAGTAATGGGGATTTTTCATTTGCATAAGCCCATAAATTTATGTATCATTACAATCTTTAAAATTAAAATTATGGCAACGAAAACACCTAAAATTTCTCTAATTGAAGCATTAATTCCGATTGTATTTCTTGTTTTTTTATTGTGGTTCAATGTACAAGAAGTTTACGGAGATGGTGCTCTAGATGGCGCCAATCAGTTTGCGCTGTTATTGGCAGGTGCTGTTGCTGCTGTTATCGGATTTAAAAACAAAGTGCTGTTTGATGATATGATGCGGAAAGTAGCTAAAAACATTAAATCAACCACAACGGCTTTATTGATATTGTTATTTGTAGGAGCTTTGGCAGGAACTTGGTTAATCTCCGGGATCATACCGGCAATGATTTATTACGGAATGCAACTGCTTAACCCAACATTTTTTTTGGTGGCATCTGTGATTATAGCTTCCATCATTTCTGTAGCAACCGGTAGTAGTTGGACCACTTCGGCAACTGTAGGAATCGCTCTTGTAGGAATTGGAAAAGCCATTGGTTTACCCGAAGGAATGGTAGCCGGAGCAGTTATTTCCGGTGCTTATTTTGGCGATAAAATGTCGCCCTTATCTGATACTACCAATTTAGCTCCCGCCATGGCAGGAACCGATTTGTTTACACATATCAAATATATGGCCTATACCACAGTGCCTTCTATGACCATTACCCTTATCTTGTTTTTGATTTTAGGATTTACGCAAACAACGAGCGGACAAGCAGATACTTCATCCATGTTGCAAGCCATTACCGATACTTTTACCATTACTCCTTGGTTATTTTTAGTTCCATTTACTGTGATATTGATGATTGTAAGAAAAACACAACCTATTATTGCATTATTAATTGGTACGCTTTTAGGAGGGGTATTTGCCTTGATTTTTCAACCTGCTATTGTAATGAAAGTTGCCGGTGCAGAAACCCTCAATTTTGTGAGTGCCTATAAAGGGGTGATGAATGCTATCACCGTTGACACCGCTGTTGAAACCGGCAATGCAACGCTCAATGATTTATTTACTGCTGGTGGGATGAAAGGAATGTTAGGCACTATTTGGTTGATTATGTGTGCCATGGTTTTTGGAGGAATTATGGAGGCAATAGGAGCTTTAAAAGCTATTAGCGATGCACTACTTAAGGTTGCTAAAGGAATTTTCGGATTGTTTGCCAGCACAGTTACTGCTTGTATCGGATTTAACCTCACCGCTTCTGATCAGTATTTAGCGATAGTTGTTCCGGGAAAAATGTTTGCAAAAGCTTATG
The DNA here is from genome assembly GCA_030683815.1 of Flavobacteriaceae bacterium. Classification (GTDB taxonomy): domain Bacteria; phylum Bacteroidota; class Bacteroidia; order Flavobacteriales; family Flavobacteriaceae; genus JAGXRT01. The sequence continues at coordinate 46,433 of JAUXPJ010000002.1, read as the reverse complement.
AAGAAAAAGGATTGGCACCAGAGAATTTGAGTAGAACCCTAGAAGATTCGGGTACGGTAACTTCTGTTTTAGTGCCATGGAATACCTGTGGTGCTTATCAATCCAGAGTATTGATGGGTGAAGTAGGAGTAACCAGTTATATACCTTATGCTTTTTTCAATATCATCAGTCCGTTTATGACTTTATTTTTTGCAGCTTTCCGAATTAAAATTAGAATGTTGAAGGATAAAAATAATAAAACCTTGTAATTCCGGTTGTTTTTTAAGAGAAGGATTCCTAACTGAATTGTTTTTTTGATGACCTTAATGAAATTTAATAAAAATGGAAAAAGAAACCTCCTTAACAGTTACTCAGTCACGACTTTATAAGTTGGCTTTTGCACTTGCGATTGTCACCATCATTTATAATTTTGCTGAAGGAATTATAGCAACCTATTTCGGTTATGAAGATGAAAGCCTGGCCTTGTTTGGTTTTGGAATAGATAGTTTTATTGAGGTAATTTCAGGAATAGGAATTGCCCATATGGTTTTACGAATTCAACGCAATCCAAACAGTAATCGTGATAACTTTGAAAGAACCGCCTTACGCATTACAGGTGTTGCTTTTTACGGTTTGGTTCTCGGATTGGTATTTACAAGTATTTTCAATATCTACACAGCTCACAAACCTGAAACAACTTTTTGGGGAATTGTAATTGCTGTTATTTCAATTGCGACTATGTGGATATTGGTTGTTTGGAAAACAAAAGTTGGTAAACAACTTAATTCTGCCGCAATTCTTGCAGATGCAGCATGTACCAAAGTTTGTATTTATATGTCTATTATATTGTTGGTAAGCAGCGGAATTTATGAACTCACAAATATGGCATACATTGACAGCATCGGAACCCTTGCACTTTCTTTCTATGCTTTTAAAGAAGGAAGAGAATGTTTTGACAAGGCAAAAAGCAACAAATACTGTTCTTGTGAAAACGACTAAATCAACTAAAAACAGCTAACAAAAATTATTTTGAATCACGAATCAAAAATCTATTATATCTAAATAAAGACTTATATCAAGGATTGTATTTTTGCGATTTCTGAATGGCATCTGAATAGCGCTTGCTAACTTCGTTCCAATTGATAACATTCCAAATAGCACCCAGATAATCAGCTCTTTTATTTTGATATTTTAAATAATAAGCATGTTCCCAAACATCAACCCCTAAAATTGGAATACCTTTATTTTCTGCAAGATCCATTAAAGGATTGTCTTGATTTGGAGTTGAACAAACAGCTAATTTTCCAGCTTGAGTAATATACAACCAAGCCCATCCAGAACCAAAACGAGCAGCCCCGGCTTTATTCATTTTTACTTTTAAGGAATCCAGATTTGTAAAACTTTCTTGGATTGCTTTTTCTAATTCTTTTGATGGTTTTGTGTTCTTTTCCGGTGTTAAAACGGACCAAAATAATTCATGGTTATAATGTCCGCCGGCATTGTTTCTAATGGCAGGACTTAAATTTGAAACCGTTGCAAAAATTTCATTGACAGTCATTTTTGCTGCGGGAGTTCCTGTTATCGCTGCATTCAAATTTTTTATATAACCGGAGTGATGTTTACTATAATGAATTTCCATGGTTTGAGCATCAATATAGGGCTCTAAAGCATTGAAACTATAAGGCAATGGATTTTGAGTAAATTGGGCAAAAGCCACCACGTTAAACAATAAAAAGAACAATCTTAAAATGCTGTATTTTTTCATGACTTCAATTTTTAATTAGTATTGTATAAAATTATACTATTTTTTTTAAAATTGCTATGGAGCGCTCATGTAATCCTTCTTAAAGAATTGCACAAAATAGAAAATATTTTCAAAATCTATTGCAGTTAACATCCAACTCCCAAAATTCAGGAGATTTTGCAGCGTAATCAATTCAGGGTAATTTCAGTAATCTATTCAGAATTCTCTCAGAGAAATAGCACATTGTTCGGCACATTTCTCACCGTCAATGGCTGCTGAGATAATACCTCCGGCGTAACCAGCTCCCTCACCACATGGGTAAAGTCCGGCAATTTCTATATGTTCTAACGTATGATAATCTCTTGGGATACGAACTGGCGAGGATGTTCTTGATTCCGGTGCGTGTACAACTGCTTCATTGGTTAAATATCCTTTCATAGCGTTTCCAAATTGTACAAATCCTTTTTGGAGTGATTTGTAAATAAATTTTGGAAGTACATTTCCTAATTCTACTGAAGTGGTTCCTGGTTGGTAAGAAGTTTTGTGAATATGGGCAGATTGTTTTCCTTTGGTAAAATCGACCAATAATTGAGCCGGAACACCTTGTGTTTTTCCGCCAGCGACCCAGGCAGTTTGTTCAATATGTTGCTGAAAAGCCATGGCTGCCAATGGTCCGCGATGCTCAAAAGCTTTAAAATCTTCCATTTTTAATTCAACCACAATTCCGGAATTGGAAGTTGCTTGATTGCGTTTAGAGGGAGACCATCCGTTGGTTACTACTTCTCCCGGACTGGTAGCGCAAGGAGCGATGATACCGCCCGGACACATACAAAACGAATAAACACCACGGTTCTGAACTTGTTTTACGATGCTGTATGGAGCAGGAGGTAAGTACGGACTTCGCACTTCACAACTGTATTGTATTTTATCAATGAGTTGTTGTTGATGTTCTACCCGAACGCCTAAGGCAAAAGGTTTGGCTTCAATATGAATTCCTTTTTGGTGTAATAATTCGAAAATATCTCTGGCTGAATGACCTGTTGCTAAAATAATTTTTGAGGTTTCCCATCTATTTCCATCAAGTGTTTCAACGCCAACCACTTTTTGATTCTTGATCAAAATATCAGTTACGCGGGTTTGAAAATGAATTTCTCCTCCGTGATTTAAAATAGTATTTCTGATATTTTCAATAATGCGGGGGAGTTTGTTGGTACCAATATGCGGATGAGCATCCACTAAAATAGAAGGAGACGCGCCATGTAATACTAATAATTCTAAAATCTGTTGAACATCTCCTCGTTTTTTGGAACGGGTATATAATTTCCCATCCGAATAGGTTCCGGCACCACCTTCACCAAAGCAATAATTAGAATCTTCGTTAACAATATGTTCTTTATTAATGGCTGCCAAATCACGACGCCGTGATTTGATATCTTTTCCGCGTTCCAGAATAATCGGTTTCACCCCTTTTTCAATCAGTTTTAAAGCGGCAAACAATCCGGCGGGTCCTGAACCAATGATGATTACAGGAGTTGCCTTTGAAACATCTTGATAGTTTGGAAGCTTAAAAGTAACGGGTTCAAAAGGTTCATTTACAAAGATCTGAATTTTTAAATTGATTTTTACCTGTCGTTGACGCGCATCGATAGAGCGTTTGAGAATTTCAATATGAGAAATAGTTTCTTCTGAGATTCCTTCTTGAACAGCAATCCATTCTTTCAGCAACAGTTGATTGGCTGCAATTTCTGGCAATACTTGTATGTTGCGTTCAAAAATCATCGGCTAAATAAAAAAGTTCCACACCAATCCGAAGCGAATTGTAAAGTCTCTATTAGGATAATTGGGTGCTGAAAAATAGTTGCGTCCAGTCATCTTTGAAGTAGTATTTTCTATCTTTAAATAGAGGCGGGTTCGTTGGATTTGGCCATTTATAAAAACATCAATGGTTGGATAATTGCCAATTTCGATAGTATTTTGCTGCATAAATTCACCTATAAGCGGATTGAAACTCGGTGCATAAAACTGGGTAAAATATTTAAGGGTTACACCTGTTTGAATGTATAACGGATTTCCTTTAAATAGATGTACGGAATAGTACAATGTATTTCTGGTGGTGAACTCAGGTACGCTTAATATTGAATTTTCATTCGTCACTTTTTGATACATCAGGGTATTTTCTAAACCAAATTTATAAAAGGTAAATCCCCGATTTACAGTTGCTTTGAGGTAATTTCCCGTTTCATTTGTTTGAAGTGGAGCGGCATTATTTTCATCAAAATACAATAAATGGTCTATTTTGGTATAGCTGATTTGTGTGTTGAACCATTTGCTTGATTTTAATTCGAAACCCACATTCCAAATTTCTTCATTTGAAAAATGGTTGTACCAATTGTAGTTTTCATAATTACTTCGGTATAATTGATAGTTTAATTCGGGAGATTTAGTGTAAACATTTAAAAATCCTTTGACCCAATTTGCGCTGTCTTTTTGATAGATGGCAGAAATACGCATTGATTTTGTGATATCATCCCCAACAATTTGCCTATTCAGCATCGCTTTTAAATGAATTTTTTGGATAGAAGCATTCCATTCCGCATCCATAGAAAGTTTATTATCTTTTAAATATGACGGGAGTGATGCAAAAATACTATCAGAAGGATTTTTAAATCCGTATTCAAATTGATGAAAAGTAGCTGCTATTTTGATGTTTCCTAACAATAAAGGTGATTTGAATGTCACAAATACCGAAGCGTTGTGTTGTTGATGATAAGCATGATCATCAATAGTTGAGGTTAAAGCATCTCCAAAAAGGGAGGAAATATTTGATTGTGTAAATTCAAAATGCTTGGTTTCATAGGAATAAGTTTGTCCTAAAGTAATTTGTGATTTTTGAAGAGAATCCGATTTTACACGTAAAAGTCGGTAACGTTGTTCTATAAAATAGCGTTTTCCTCTCAACATACTTTTAGCTTCTAATAGATTTACATCCAACCTTCCGCGTTGGTCATAGTTGGCATCACCACTCAGAAATTGTGTTAATGATAGCCCAGTCAATCCGCCGTTTTCCTGATTCATCAAATCTTGGGAAGTAAAATGTCCGCGAAAGTCATAGTGTTTATTGTTACTTTGATAATTAAAAGTAGCTCTAAAATTTCCCTGACTACTCAATGAATTTCTATAGACTCCTAAAGAACGCAATCCTTTATAAGCCACAGAAAAATTAAACTGAGGAGAGGTATTCATCGTCAGTAAAGCATCTAAAACCTGACCTTGCTCCATTCCTGTTCTATACATTAATTCACTTGAAGGAGTAGGGACTCTGTAGTAGGTAATATCTTTAATTTCATAATAATTAAAGTGTTTGGCTTTGGCTCCGATTGACGGATTTAAATTGTTTTGATCAAAAGTATAAGCCAATCGGTTAAAAGTTTGTCCTTGATTGTGAAAAGGAAGTAATTCAAAATCATCTTTTCGAAGGTAGTTGAATTTGTAATCTTTTAAAATCGTCAGCGTAGTATCGATGATGGTAGAATCGCGCTCAAAATTGTATATTTTAAAATCGGTATAATGTGTTTTATCAACCAAAGGATCAGATTTTGCCATTCTTTTTTGAAGCGTATCCGAAACTCTGTTAACTGCTTTTTGAAGAGGTGCCTTATTTTTATCAATAACAGGTCGTTTTTCTTGGGCTATTGATGTAAGCGGAATACTGATTAAAATGAAGAATAGCATTATTTTTTTCATCTCTATATTTTCAGTTGTTTTTTAAATTAGATGAAATTCATCCTAACTTATTAAAAAATGAATGACAAAGGTAATTGATTTCATCGATAAATATAAAACTTACCGCTTTGGAAAAAAAATGTTTAATTTGTATTTAGAGAATTATATCAATGTTACAAGCATTTTTTAAAGAACCTGCATTGGAGTGCGGAACTGATGAAGCCGGCAGAGGTTGTTTATGCGGACCCGTTGTTGCCGCAGCAGTTATTTTGCCGCCACAGTTTTCACATCCATTATTGAATGATTCTAAACAGTTGAGTGAGCGAAATAGGAATGAGTTGAAAGTTGTGATTGAACAGCAAGCTGTTGCATATGCAGTCTCCTTTGTTTCTCCTCAAAAAATTGATGAAATCAACATTTTGCAAGCGTCTATTTTGGCGATGCATCAAGCGATTGCTGATTTAAATGTGACGCCCAAATTTATCATAGTCGATGGAAATAAATTTAAACCCTATCAACAAATTCCACATCAAACAATTGTAAAAGGAGATGCTAAATTTATGAGTATTGCAGCGGCTTCTGTGCTGGCAAAAACCTATCGAGATGAATTGATGAAACAATTACATCTCGAGTTTCCTCATTATGATTGGCATAAAAACAAGGGTTATCCAACGCTTTCACATCGAAAAGCGTTACAACAATTCGGCAGCACAATTCACCACAGAATGTCCTTTCGTTTACTTCCGGAACAACTTAAAATAGCGTTTTAAACTTCCAAATTCGCCTTGAATAATCGGCTAAAATGAATCAGAATTTTAGCTTTTACTTCTTCGGATGAAACGGTTTTTCCCAGTTCAGCTTCCAAAGAAGTAACCGATTTTCCGCGAATCCCACACGGAATAATGTGATCAAAATAACCTAAATCAGTACTGATATTTAAGGCAAATCCGTGCATCGTTACCCAGCGACTTGTTTTTACTCCCAAAGCACAAATTTTACGGGCAAAAGGCGTTCCGACATCCAACCAAACACCAGTTTCACCTTCGCTTCGTTCACCTTTTAAACCGTAATCAGCAATAGTAGCAATAATTACATCTTCTAAAACACGCATATATTCATGGATATCAGAAAAGAAATTATCTAAGTCTAGAATAGGATATCCCACTATTTGCCCTGGTCCGTGATAGGTAATATCGCCACCGCGGTTGCTTTGGTGAAAAGCAATTCCGCGCTGTTCTAGTTGTTCTTGAGTTAGTAATAAATTGTTGATGTCACCACTTTTTCCAAGCGTGTAAACATGCGGATGTTCTAGAAACAAAAAGTAGTTGGGTGTTTGATTTGTGTTATTTTCTTTTTGATTATTTGATTTTATGGTGAGGATTTCATTAAATAAAACGGTTTGATAATCAAACGCATTTGCATAGTCTAACAATCCGAGTTCTTTAATACTTACATTTCTGTTCATAAATCGATATCATTTTTGGCAAAGGTCTAAAAATTAAAAATTAGAATGCAAGATGTTGAATAATTTCTTTTTTCTAAGCTCAAATTTTTCAAAACAAGTATCTTTGATTAAATTTTTGGTAATTGTATGTTAAAAAAACTGCAACTTAATCCTTGGCATTACTTATTGCTTTCTTTTATTATTTTGATTTTACTGGGAACTACACTCTTTAAAATGCCTTTTGTACAGCATCAAGATGGTTTAAGTTTTGTCGATGCTTTATTTACATCCACTTCTGCAGTTTGTGTTACCGGCTTAACGGTAGTTAACACTTCCGGATTTAATTTATATGGTCAAATGGTATTAATGTTATTAATGCAATTGGGAGCCATTGGAATTATGACCTTAAATGCATCATTAATTTTATTGATTTCCGGAAATATTGATTTAAAGCAACAAGTTTCGTTTTCAAAGCTTCAAGACAGTATTTCGATGAAAAGCTCTACCGGAATTTTGCAGTTTATTCTTAAAATCACTTTTATAACAGAATTTATAGGAGCTGTATTGCTCACCATCGGATTTGTAAACCAAGGACTTGAGTTAAATGAAGCGATGTACCAAGCTGTATTTCATTCGATATCGGCTTTTTGTAATGCCGGATTTTCAACTTTTGACAGCAGTTTAATTGGAATGAATCCCATAATTAAATACACGGTTATGGCACTTATAATTGTTGGAGGCATTGGTTATGTGGTTGTTTTTGAAATATATAGAAAATTTAAACACAAAATACGCCTAGGATTTCATTCTAAAATTGTGATATTTACCTCTATAATACTCATTATTTTTCCTGCCCTATTTTTATATTTTACGGAAACCGATTTAAGCTCATTTACCGATAGTTTATTTCAGTCGGTTACCGCCCGAACTGCCGGTTTTAACAGTATAGATACGGCTAGTTTACACACCGTTACCTTGATGATTGTAATTGTATTAATGTTTATTGGCGGATCACCGGGCTCTACTGCCGGAGGGGTCAAAACAACTACTTTTTTTGTAGCCATGATTCCGGTTTTTAAAATATTAAGAGGTGATAAAACGGTGGTATTAAACCAAAAACATATAGCGCACTCTGTTATTCTAAAAGCATATGCTATTATAACTTTGTATATGTTGTTAATCTTTGTTGCTACTATTTCTTTGTTACTGGCACACCCAGATTTTACATTTTTAGAAACGCTGTTTGAAGTTGTTTCGGCAACCGGTACGGTAGGATTATCAACCGGAGTTTCTGCCGAAATAGCTACTTTTGGAAAAATAGTCTTAATTTTATGTATGTATTTAGGAAGAATTGGACCAGCTTCCTTGGCAATGATCAAAACAAATAAAGAATATCAACCTAAGATATACTATCCACAAGAAAAAATAAATTTAGGATAACTTAAAAACTGTTAATAATGGCTAAAGATTTTGTAGTAATTGGTTTAGGAACGTTTGGTTATGAAGTAGCCAAACAATTGTTTAAACAAGGGCATAATGTAATGGCCATTGATAAAAATGCCATTACCATTCACAATATTCAAGATTATGTTACGATTGCGATTAATACCGATATTTCTGATACAGCGGTGATTGACGAGTTGGAACTCTATAACTATAATAAAATAATTTTAGGATTGGGAAGTAATTTAGAAGCGCTGATTTTAACCATTGCCTATCTAAAAAATAAAGGTGCTAAATATATTATTTCCAAGGCCAATACAGAACTTCAGAAACAAGTATTGCTCAAAATAGGCGCCGATGAAGTAATTTTACCCGAAAAAGAAGTTGCCTTTAAACTCGCCGAAAAACTCAACAACCCAAACTTTTTAGACAAGTTTGTATTGGATAATAATATCTTGTTAATGAATGTAAAGGTTCCTCCTAAATTTGACAATAAAACCCTACAAGAGTTAGATTTGCGCAATAAATACAATATTACGGTCCTCATCAGGAAACACGAAGGAAAATCAGTTGTCATCAATAATGCGAAATTTATTTTAAATGAAGGGGATGAGATTTTTGTGGCAGGAGAAGAAAAAGATATTAATAAACTATTTAATTGAAAGTATAAAAAGAAATGAACATTAAAGTTGAAAATCTTTCTAAAAAATACGGAAATCAGTTTTCATTAAACAATGTTTCTTTTGAGTTGAAAGCCGGTGAAATTGTTGGGTTGTTAGGTCCGAATGGAGCGGGTAAATCTACCTTGATGAAACTGCTTACGGCTTATTTAAACCCCACTTCCGGCAGTATTTTTGTCAACGATTTACCGCTTTCAGAAAATATTGCCGCCATCCAGCAACAAATTGGTTATTTACCGGAGCATAATCCGCTTTATACAGAAATGTATGTGCGTGAGTATTTGCAATTTCATGCAGCAATTCATCAAGTTGATGCAACTGAAATTGAAAAGGTAATTAAAAAAGTAGGGTTAATCCCCGAAATTCATAAAAAAATTCATCAATTATCTAAAGGATATCGACAACGAGTTGGCTTAGCGGCTGCTGTTTTACACAATCCGTCTATTTTAATTTTAGACGAACCAACAACGGGATTAGACCCAAATCAAATTGAAGAAATTAGACAATTAATTAAAGAGTTGGGAAAGGATAGAATTGTTTTGTTCTCTTCTCATATTTTGCAAGAAGTAGAAGCTGTTTGTGACCGCGTAATCATTCTTCATAAAGGAGAAATATTACAAGATTTCCCTTTAAATCAGTTGCGTTTAAATGATCAGCAAATGATAGAAGTAGAGTTTGATTTACACATAGATGCGCCATTTTTAAAAGGGCTTCCTCATCTTATAAAAGTGGAAAATATTTTTGATGCCACTTGGGAATTGACTTTTAATTCCACAGAAGATATGCGACCGGTATTGTTTGATTTTGCGCAACAAAATGGTTTGCGTGCTCTGAAAATAATTCGTAAAAACAAAAATTTGGCAGTTTTATTCAAAGAATTAACGGCTAATTAATGCGATAAGCCCATTTATTTCGATCAAATTCTTGCAATAATTCTTTGTTAATAATCACTTTATAATTTCTGCTAGGCATTGTTAAATTGATTTTTTCTTGAAGATCTTCAATGGTAAAATATAGATTTTTATTTCCCTTAAAACTACTGATAATGTTTTCTAATTGATCAATTTCCTTTTTGTTGATGGCAGTAATATCAAGATATAAGGTAATTTTCTCACTGATGGATTCAATAACATCATGCAACAATTTTACATCAGTATATTTAATACGAGGGAAACCCTGTAATCCATCTTTGTTTCTATAGCCCTCTTGAATGGAAAGTCGGATAAATAAAAACTGATTCTCTTTCAGAAAATGACTGAACTTTAAATAATCTTCATTGAAGATTTTGAATTCGTGTTGATCGTCATAATCTTCCATCACAAAAGTAGCCCAACCTTTTCTTTCTTTAGTAATTCTATGCTGTACTTGTGTTACCATTCCGCCAAAAGACACATTTTGATTCATATATTGTTCAATGGGTTTTTTAAATAAGGCGATGGTTGTATTGGCAAATTTTATTTCATGTGTAAAATCATCCAATGGATGCGCAGAAGTGTACATTCCAACCACTTCCTTCTCTTTAGCTAATAGCACCATAGTATTCCACGGTTCGCAATTTGGAATTTCGGGTTCGGGTAATTGTACTTCAGCCATGTCTCCAAATAAAGATACTTGAGCAGAATTTTCATTTTCTTGATATCGATTTCCAAATCGAAGAATCTTTTCAATGGTAGTTAGTCCTTTTTCATCAGCAATAAAATATTGCGCCCGATGCGTTCCCGGAAAGGAATCAAAAGCCCCAGCTAATACCAATCCGTCATAAACTTTCTTGTTGACTGCTCTTGTTTCAACCCGTTTGCTCAAATTGAATACAGAGGAATAAGGGCCATTTTTTTTACGTTCTTCAACAATGGCTTCGACAGCTCCTTCTCCAACACCTTTAATGGCGCCCATTCCAAATCGGATAGCACCTTTTTTATTCACCGAGAATTTATAATAAGATTCGTTAATATCGGGACCTAAAACAGGAATATTAAGATGCTTACACTCTTCCATAAAAATAGCTACTTGTTTCAAATCGCTCATATTGTTGGATAAAACAGCTGCCATATATTCTGCAGGATAGTTGGCTTTTAAATAAGCCGTTTGATAAGCGATGTAAGCGTAACAAGTAGAATGCGATTTGTTGAAAGCGTACTCAGCGAAAGCTTCCCAATCTTTCCAAATTTTTTCTAAAATGATTTCTGGGTGATTTCGTTCTATGCCGCCTGCAAAAAATACTGGTTTTAGTTTCTGAAGATCTTCAATGATTTTTTTCCCCATTGCTTTTCGCAATCCATCAGCTTGACCACGTGTAAATCCGGCAAGTTTTTGTGATAATAACATCACTTGCTCTTGGTAAACAGTAACGCCGTAGGTTTCCTGCAGATATTCTTCCATTTCCGGCACATCATAAGTAATTGGTTCATCGCCGTGTTTACGTCTGATAAATTGCGGAATATACTCCATTGGCCCTGGTCTATACAAAGCATTCATGGCAATTAAATCTGCAAACACTGTTGGTTTTAAAGCTTTGAGGTGTTTTTGCATTCCGGCAGATTCGTACTGAAATATTCCAATGGTATCGGCTCTTTGAAAAAGTTGATAGGTTTTTTCATCATCCAAAGGAAATTCATCCGGATCCAATTCAATTTTATGAATACCCTTGATAATTTTGATGGTATCTTTAATTAAAGTCAGCGTTTTTAATCCTAAGAAATCCATTTTCAACAATCCGGCGCTTTCTACTACGCTGTTATCAAACTGCGTTACGAACATATTATCAGAATCTTTTGCAGTGGCGATAGGGATTAGATTGGTAATATCATCGGGTGTAATAATTACACCGCAAGCGTGTGTACCTATATTTCGCAGGGTACCTTCTAATTTTTTGGCCTGATTTAAAGTTCTGGATTCTAAATCATCACCCTCATAAATATTGAGGAGTTCATTTACTCTAAGTGTATTTTCAGATGATAAATTAGCTATTTTATTTTTGCTCTTTTCATTATCGCCAAAAATATCTTCTAATTTGAGATCGGGAACCAATTTTGCCAAACGATCAGTATCCGGAAGCGGTAAATCCAACACTCTGGCAGTATCTCTAATGGCAGATTTAGCCGCCATCGTTCCGTAAGTTATGATCTGCGCCACTTGATTGGCTCCGTATTTTTGAATAACATAATCAATTACTTTTTGGCGGCCTTCATCATCAAAATCGATATCAATATCGGGTAAGGAAACGCGATCCGGATTGAGGAAACGCTCAAAAAGTAAGTCGTATTTGATGGGATCTATATTGGTAATTTTAAGGCAGTAAGCTACTGCTGAACCTCCAGCCGAACCGCGTCCGGGTCCAACCGAAACACCCATTTTTCGGGCTTCGGCAATAAAATCTTGTACAATTAAAAAATATCCGGGATATCCTGTTTTTTCAATAACTTCTAATTCAAAATCAAGTCGTTCTATAATTGCTGAAGTCAATGTCGGATATCGAAGTTTGGCACCTTTATAAGTGAGATATTTTAAATAGGCGTTTTCACCTCTTTTTCCACCATCAGTTTTGTCTAAATCATCAATAAATTCAGATGGAATATCAAATTTAGGTAAGATAACTTCCCGTTCTAAAGAATAAATTTCAATTTTATCGATGATTTCTTGAATGTTGAGAATTGCTTCGGGCATATCTGCAAACAAACTTTTCATCTGCTCTTGCGACTTGAAATAATACTCGTTATTGGAAAGTCCGTAACGAAATCCACGACCTCTACCGATAGGTGTTGAGGCCTTTTCACCGTCTTTTACACACAGCAAAATATCATGGGTTTCGGCATCATTTTCATGAATATAATAGGTGTTATTGGTAGCGATGAGCTTGATATTGTATTGCTTAGAAAATGCTTGTAAAACAGTGTTGACGTGATTTTCATCTGCTTGCTGATGGCGCATCACTTCCAAATAAAAATCGGAACCAAATTGTTCTTTCCACCAAAGCAGCGCTTCTTTGGCTTGGGTTTCGCCAATATTTAAAACTTTCGAAGGAATTTCTCCATAAAGATTTCCGGAAAGTACAATTAAATCATCTTTATATTGTGCGATAATTGATTTATCAATTCGAGGTACATAATAAAAACCTTGCGTATAAGCCAAAGAAGCCATTTTTACCAGATGATGATAGCCGTTTTTATTCTTGGCCAAAAACACGATTTGATACCCATTGTCTTTATTGTTCTTGTCGAGGTGATTTTCGCAAACATTGAATTCACAGCCAACAATTGGAGTCATTATTTGTTTGGGCAATTCATTTTCTCCAAGATTTTCATTGTAAGTTTTTGCGGATTTATTATAAGTCAACACTTCTTTTACAAAGCTAAAAACGCCCATCATATTGGCGGTATCAGTAATGGCAACTGCCTGCATTTTTAATTTCGCCGCATTTTTAACCAATTCTTTTACCGAAGTCGTAGATTGTAAAATAGAAAATTGCGTATGATTATGTAAATGCGCAAATTTAGCGAGTTCTAAATCAACTGTTTGTTGTTGATGTACGATGGTTGGGGCATCGTTAATGTTGTTGATATCTTTTAAATTCTTACTGGCGTTTTTTAAATTTTGATGTTTTAATCCAATGAGTTGAAATGGAGTTGGGTGTTGTTCAATAAACTCATAAAGATAGTCACTGCTTTGTTTTAATTCAGCGGCACTAAAATGTTCTTGTCGGATTAATTCAAGAAAACAGCGCGAAGTAGCTTCCACATCTGCAGTTGCATTGTGTGCATCTTCTAAAGCTTCTTTAAAAATAAATGAATATAACTCGGTAAGTGTTGGGAGTTTATATCGGCCACCTCTGCCTCCGGATAATTGACATAAAGTAGCGGTACTTTCGGTACAAGTATCCAATATGGGTAATTGGTTAAGCGGAGTCGGAATTTGTAATCGATGAAATTCGCATCCCATCACATTCAGGTCAAAACCTACATTATGGCCAACGATAAAAGTTGTTTTAGCAATGGTTTCATTGAATTTAACCAAGACTTCATCCAAAGGGATTCCTTCTTTTAAAGCTAAATCTGTTGAAATTCCATGGATATTTTCAGAATTCAACGGAATGGTAAAGCCCTCTGGTTTGATGATAAAATCGGCATGTTCTAATAATTTTCCGGAAATATCATGCAATTGCCAGGCAATTTGAATGCAACGTGGCCAATTTTGAGTATCAGAAATTGGTGCGTTCCAATTCTGTGGTAATCCGGTAGTTTCTGTGTCAAAAATTAAATACATGCGATTGGTTTTTTCATAAAAAATGAGTTTTTAAATGTAACCAATTAACCAATTTTATAAATCTTTAGTGCTGTTTTTTTATTAACAATCCTAAATTATTTTCAATAATCGAATAGAAGTTTGAAATGCTAAAACTCTTTATATGGAAATGATTTAAATGATGTCAAAATCATAAAAATAACAAGAAGGCGTAAAACCTAATTATTATCATATTTTATCTTTTTTTTTAGCATTAACTTTGTAGTGAAGTAGTTAGCAAAAATTTGAAGTATGCAAAAATTTGATTTAAATAGCGAAATTAAATCGAATAGGAATTTGATCAAACATCGTGGAATAATTTCTAAAATTACCAATGGAGTAGTTACTGTTTCTTTATTGGGCAATGTTCATTGTGAAGCGTGCAATGCAAAATCATCCTGTGGTATTTCCGAATCAGATGTTAAAGAAATCGAAGTTTATGATGCTTCTCAATTGTATGAACTCAATGAAACAGTTGAACTTGTTTTGCAAAAGGATTTAGGATTGAAAGCCGTTTTTTGGGCCTATTTGGTTCCGTTTATTGTAATGATATCAACGTTGATTATCACTTCTATTTTCTTTAAAGAATGGATTGCCGGTTTAGTTTCATTATTGATTCTAATCCCTTATTATCTAATACTTCATATATTAAAAAATTCATTTAAAAAAGTGTATAATTTTTCTATATTAAAATATCATCAAGCATGACAGATTCGATTTTAAACAGTGTTTTGTTGTTGACTTCTTTGGGGATTTTTGCCGCAGTAGTATTGTATATCGTTTCTAAAAAATTTTATGTGTATGAAAATCCGTTGATAGCTGAAATAGATGAATTATTGCCTGCCGCCAATTGTGCCGGATGCGGTTCTCCGGGTTGTAAAGCGTTCGCGGAAAAGTTAGTGAACACAGAGGATATTTCAGCGTTATTTTGTCCTGTTGGTGGCAATAAAGTAATGCAATTAATAGCTGAAAAATTAGGCAAAACCGTTGCGGAAAAAGACCCGACGGTTGCTGTAGTCCGTTGTCAGGGAAGTTGTGAGGTCAGACCCAAGACAACCATTTATCAAGGACCTGATTCTTGTGCGATTTCGGCTCTTATATACAGTGGTGAAACCGATTGTCAATACGGTTGTTTAAGTGAAGGCGATTGTGTCAAAGTTTGTTTGTTTGATGCGATGTATATGGATGAAATCACCGGTTTGCCGGTTGTTATTACCCAAAAATGCACTTCCTGCGGATTGTGTGTAAGTGCTTGTCCGCGCAATATCATCGAAATGCGCCCTCGAAATAAAAAAGATTTAAAAATATTTGTGGGCTGTTTAAATGAAGATAAAGGAGGAATCGCCAAAAAAGCGTGCGCATTGGCTTGTATTGGATGCGATAAATGTGTGGAGGTTTGCCCTAAAGATGCCATTATTATGTTTAATAATTTGGCTTATATAGATCCGGTTCTCTGTACTTTATGCAGAAAATGTGTGCCGGTTTGTCCAA
The DNA here is from genome assembly GCA_030683815.1 of Flavobacteriaceae bacterium. Classification (GTDB taxonomy): domain Bacteria; phylum Bacteroidota; class Bacteroidia; order Flavobacteriales; family Flavobacteriaceae; genus JAGXRT01. The sequence continues at coordinate 30,652 of JAUXPJ010000002.1, read as the reverse complement.
CCAATTCCATAGTCGAAACCAATTTTCCTGTAAAGAAAGAAATCCCCACCCCAACCCTACCCGAAGGGAAGGGAGTTTATCCTCAACTTCAAAAGAATCAGCTAGAGAAAAATATAAAAGCGATTAATGAAACTGTTAAAAAATTAAAAACTGATGCTTAAAACATTTCAACTTGGCGGAATTCATCCCCCTGAAAATAAATTAACCGCTGAAAAATCCATTCAAAAAATGGCTATACCAAAGGTAGTTTATGTACCGATTGCACAGAATATCGGGATTCCGTCAGAAATTATTGTGGCAGTTAAAGACACAGTTGAAATTGGTCAGCTTATTGCAAAATCGGGTGGATTTGTATCTTCCAATATACATTCTCCGGTAGCCGGTATCGTTACTAAATTGGATAAAATTGTGGATACCAGCGGTTACAAAAAACAGTGTATTGTTATCAGAACCGATGAAAAAAATCTATCCAATTTTGAAAAAATTATTTATCCGTTAAAAACCAATATCGAGTTATCATCCACAGAAATTTTACAGCGCATTGCTGATTTTGGCATCGTCGGATTGGGTGGCGCTACTTTTCCTTCGCATGTAAAACTTCATATCAACCCAGATAAAAAGATAGAATACCTCATCATCAATGGGGTAGAATGTGAGCCCTATCTTACCGCAGACCATCGATTGATGTTAGAAAAATCGGCAGAAATTATCGTCGGAATAAAAATTCTGATGTCGGCTTTGCAACTCAAAAAGGCCATCATCGGAATAGAGAATAACAAAAAAGATGCGATTGCACTTTTCAAAAATCTGACCCAAAACGAGTCAAAAATACAGGTTGCATCGCTGAAAGTAAAATATCCGCAAGGAAGTGAAAAACAATTGATCAGCGCTTTGTTAAAAAGAGAAGTTCCGAAAAACGGATTGCCACCTGATATAGGCGTCATTGTACACAATGTCGGAACTATTTTTGCTATTTATGAAGCCGTTCAGCACAACAAACCCTTAACAGAACGTGTGGTTACAGTAACCGGAAAAAATCTTAAAAACCCTGCGAATTTTTGGGTAAAAATAGGAACGCCCATCAGCGATTTAATTAAAGAAGTTGGCGGATTGCCCGAAGGAACACGAAAAATAATCAATGGCGGACCGATGATGGGGAAAGCGATTAAAAATACCGATGTGCCTATTACCAAAGGAACTTCCGGAATTTTGGTCATTGCCGAAGAGGAAGCGAGTAGAAAAAAGACCGAAAATTGTATTCGTTGCGGTGAGTGCGTTTTTGTATGTCCTATGGGATTAGAACCCCATTTGTTGATGAGTTTAGCTGAGCGGGGATTATTTGAGCGGGCATTGGCTGAAGATGTCAATTCTTGTATCCAATGTGGTTCTTGCAGTTATGTTTGTCCGTCTAACAGACCTTTGTTAGACTATATCCGATTTGGGAAAAACAGTGTTAAAAATTTAACTTTAATTCAGAATTAGCATGAGTACATCAAGCATCATAGTTTCGGCATCGCCACATATTCATGCAGACAGAACATCAAAAAAAATCATGTACGATGTAGTCATAGCACTCATTCCCGCGTTTTTGATTTCCATTTATATCTTCGGATTTGGAGCGCTCATCGTTACTTCGGTGGCGATTATTTCGTGTTTGCTGTTCGAGTATTTAATCCAAAAATATTTACTAAAAACAACGATTTCCATAGGCGATGGTTCTGCGCTGATTACCGGAATTTTATTGGCTTTTAACCTGCCATCCAATTTGCCACTTTGGATGGTGATAGTAGGAAGTTTGGTGGCTATTGGAATTGCAAAAATGTCATTTGGCGGACTCGGATTTAACATTTTCAATCCTGCATTGGTGGGTCGTGTTTTTTTGCTGATTTCTTTTCCGGTGCAAATGACCTCTTGGCCAACTGTCCTTGAAAATAACACCGTTTTTGCTGATGCCGTAACAGGCGCCACACCACTCGGAATTATCAAAGACGGCTTAATGATGGGCGAAACAATGACCGATTTAAGCAGTAAACTTCCGTCACAAATGGAAATGTTTTTGGGAATGACCGGCGGATCTTTAGGAGAAATGTCTGCTTTAGCACTTATTCTCGGCGGTTTATACTTACTGATAAGAAAAGTGATTTCATGGCATATTCCGGTCACCATGTTAGGAACGATGGCTGCAATGACAGGAATTTTTTGGTTGATAAATCCGGAACAATACGTCAATCCGTTATTTCATATTTTAACAGGAGGAGCAATTTTAGGCGCTTTTTTTATGGCAACCGATTTGGTTACCAGCCCGATGACCAAAAAAGGAATGGTTGTTTTTGCAGTCGGAATTGGCGTTATAACAGTCGTCATCCGTTTGTTTGGCGCATATCCCGAAGGCGTTTCATTTGCTATTTTGATCATGAATGCATTTGTGCCACTCATCAACAGTAATTTTAAACCGAGAAGGTTTGGCGCACCCATTAAATCTAAAATCATAAAATGATGAAGAAAAAAGAATCCACTTTAATCAATATGGTTGCAGCGATGTTGCTGATTACGTTAATTGCCGGTTTCTCTTTAGGATTTGTCAACGAACTGACCTTAGAACCCATAGCAAAATCAAAATTAGACCAAAAAGTAAATGCGTTAAAATTAGTCTTGCCCGTTTTTGACAACAATCCGGTTGCAGCAATGATTTTATTAAAAGTTGAAAATGTAAAAGACAGCGTAGAGGTGTATCCTGCTTTTTTAAATGATGCGTTTGTTGGAGCGGCTGTAATTGGTACATCAGAAAAAGGATTTAGCGGATTGATTAAATTGATGATTGGATTTAAACCCGATGGAACCATCCAAAATATAGCGGTTTTAGAGCAAAAAGAAACGCCCGGTTTAGGTACTAAAATAAAGGACGCTGCTTTTATCAATCAATATAGAGATAAAAATCTCGCTATATTTAATGCAAAAGTGAAAAAAGATGGAGGTGAAATTGACGGCTTAACCGGAGCAACCATTACCACCAGAGCGTTCAGTGAGGCAACTCAAATGGCGTATGATGAATTTATCAAAGATACAGCGTTTATCAGTAAATCTAAAAATTAAAACAATGGCAGCAATCATCAATCAAAAAGAAAATTTTTTCAAAGGGATTGTCAAAGAAAATCCTGTTTTTGTGATGTTATTGGGGATGTGTCCAACCTTGGGAGTAACTTCTTCCGGCTTTAACGGATTGGGAATGGGCGTTGCTACTTTGTTTGTATTATTGATGTCGAATATCGTTGTATCACTCATTAAAAATCAAATACCTAGCAAGGTTAGAATTCCGGCTTTTATCATTGTCATCGCTTCATTTGTAACAATCGTTGAGATGGTTTTAGAGGCCTTTATGCCGTTTTTATACGAACAATTGGGGATTTTTATTCCGCTCATTGTGGTGAATTGTTTAATACTCGGTAGAGCCGAAGCATTTGCATCCAAAAACACCTTATTTTCATCCGTTTTAGATGCATTGGGAATGGGCATCGGATTTATAATAGCACTTACACTTTTAGGTGCAGTTCGTGAATTATTAGGTAGTGGAAGTATTTTTGACATCAAATTGGTGGCAGAAAATGCCAATACTTTTATCCTCTTTATTTTACCGCCGGGCGCTTTTATTGCCTTGGCTTATTTAGCAGTTTTATTCAATAAAATTTCAATTAAAACTTCTTAAAAATGGATTATATCATCATTTTAATAGCAGCCGTATTTGTCAACAATATTGTGCTTTCGCAATTTTTAGGAATCTGCCCATTTTTAGGAGTTTCAAACAAAGTTTCCACATCCATTGGGATGTCAGGTGCTGTATTGTTTGTGATGACACTGGCAACTTTGGTAACCTATTTATTGTATCAATTTATATTAATTCCGGCCGGATTAAATTATTTAAGAACGATTGCTTTTATCTTAGTCATTGCAGCTTTGGTTCAAATGGTTGAAATCATCTTGAAAAAAGTAAGTCCGTCTTTATATCAGGCCTTAGGAGTTTTTTTGCCTTTGATTACCACCAATTGCGCGGTTTTAGGAGTCGCTATTTTGGCCTTGGGATTGGAAAATGGCAGTTTGTTAAAAGCGGTATTTTTTGCAGTTGCCAATTCGATAGGATTTGCCTTAGCTCTCATTGTTTTTGCCAGTATTCGTGAGCAGTTAGAGCTCGCCAATATTCCGAAAGGGATGAAAGGAGTGCCTATTAATTTATTAATAGCCGGACTTTTATCACTTGCTTTTTTAGGATTTACCGGTTTAGTATAAAATATACGGAAAGAGCGTATGTTATTTTAAATTAACTTACTATCTTTGCCACCCTAATTAATAACCAAGGTTTCGAACCTTAAAAATTAACAATTATGCCAGTTAAATTAAGATTACAAAGACACGGTAAAAAAGGAAAACCTTTTTACTGGATTGTTGCTGCCGATGCAAGATCAAAAAGAGATGGTAAGTATTTGGAAAAAGTAGGAACTTATAATCCTACTGCTAATCCTGCTGTTATCGAATTAGATATTGATGGTGCTGTAAAATGGTTGCAAAATGGTGCTCAGCCAACTGACACTGTGAAAGCTATTTTATCGTACAAAGGAGCATTGTTAAAAAAACACTTGTTAGAAGGTGTTAAAAAAGGTGCTTTAACTGAAGAACAAGCAGAAGCTAAATTTCAAGCTTGGCTAGATGAAAAAGTAAATGCTGTTCAGGCAAAAAAAGACGGATTAGTAAAATCTGCCTCTGATCAAAAATCTGCTGCCTTTAAAGCAGAAAAAGAAGCCAACGAAAAACGCGTTGCTGCCATTGCTGAAAAAAATGCACCTGTAGTTGAGGAAGTTGTAGAAGAAGTTACAGAAGAGGTTACAGAAGAAGTTGCTGAAGAACCAGCAGTTGAAGATACTACCTCTGAAGAACCAGCAGCAGAGTAATTTACATTTTGGCGAATGCGTAAAGAAGATAGTTTTTATTTAGGTAAAATCGCCCGAAAACACAGTTTTAAAGGAGAAGTGGTGTTGTATTTAGACACTGATGAACCTGAACTTTACACAAATTTGGAATCAGTTTTTCTAGCTTTCGGAGCAGAACTGGTTCCATTTTTTATTGAAAAATCATCTCTTCAAAAAGGAAAATATCTAAGAGTTAAATTTGACGATGTCAATTCTGAAGTGGAAGCAGATGATATTGTTGGATGTGAAGTTTATTTACCCATTTCTTTCTTACCTCAATTAAAAGGCAATCAGTTTTACTTTCATGAAGTTGTTGGATGGCAAGTGGAAGATATCAACTTTGGTACTGTCGGGACTATAGAACATGTTAATGACTCAACGGCACAACCCTTGTTCGAAATAAAACGTGGAGAACGCATCATATTTATACCAGCCATTGATATTTTTATCAAAAAAATAGATCGAACAAATCAAAAAATTGTCGTAGAAACGCCAGCTGGGTTGATTGATTTATAATTGAATTCTCTTCAAAATAGTTAATTTATCGTCTTATGTCGATTCCTTTTCATTTCAAGCAATTTACCATTCATCAAGAAAAAACCGCTATGAAAGTGGGCACCGACGGCGTATTGCTGGGCGCTTGGATTCCAATTGAAAATGAATGCAGCATCTTAGATATTGGAACCGGAACCGGACTCATCGCTTTGATGTTGGCGCAACGCTCTGATGCCGAACAAATTGATGCCCTTGAAATTGACGACGATGCTTATGAACAAGCCGTTGATAATTTTGAGGAAAGTGATTGGTCAGACCGATTGTTTTGTTACCACGCTTCTCTGAAAGATTTTGCCGATGAAATAGATGAGCAATATGATTTAATTGTTTCCAATCCGCCATTTTACACCGATGCTTATAAGTCGGAAGATGAAAAACGTTCACAAGCACGCTTTGAAAACGCTTTACCATTTGATGATTTAATCAAATACAGCACGCAATTATTATCAGATAATGGCCATTTGGCGCTGATAATTCCTTATAAAGAAGAAGCAAAAGTAGTAGCAATAGCTCAGGAAAATAAATTTTATCCGAAGAAAATAACCAGAGTTCGCGGTACTTTTCAATCAGAAATCAAACGCAGTTTGATTCTATTTTCATCAGCAGAAAAAATGCCTAAAATAGATGAATTAGTGTTGGAAATGGAGCGTCATCAATATACCCCTGAATTTACAGCATTGGTAAAAGATTTTTACTTGAAACTATAAGTATTTTTACTTTTTATAGGTATTCGTTCCGTAACGCACAAACTCTTTCCCGGGCATTTGCAAATCAAAAATAGTTTCAACCAAATTTCCTTCGTTCATGATGATTGTCCAGCGCGCTTTTCCTCCCGGAATAAAATTTTCGATGATTCCTGTTTCAAAAACCAATTTTGTGGGGGTAGATTCCGTTTCATTTAATACATATTGATTGACAAATCCCTCAAGATGAAATTGTCTAAAAACAAACACTTTTCGTTGTTTGTCAAAGCTAATCAAGTCCCAGTCGGTGTGTATTTCACCCTTCTGATTTTTTTCTGTGGGCTTAAAAACCGATTCGTTTTTTACTTCTATAAACTGACCGTTCATCACCAATTCGAAAGAAGTTTTAACTGTTGAGGTCGCCCCGGCATTGCCCATTCCGCTTCCGTTCCATTGACCGATGATGGATTCAAATTTTGTCCATTTGTCTTGACTTTGCATATCCAAAGAGGAAAAGATAAATCCGATAAATAATAAATAAAATAATTTCATTGTGTAGTTTTTTTAAATTCTATCTGGATTGTAACCTAAATAAGGAACTTTTTTCTCGTGAAAAACCACGCCGTATTGTTCCAATTCTTTTAAAATAGGTGTATAAATTTCTTTGGTAATGGGCAGTTGTACTCCTGGCGTTTTGATTTCGCCTTTTAAAATTTTAAGCGTTGCAATAGCAACCGGCAATCCCACTGTTTTTGCCATAGCCGTAAAAATTTGGTCATCGCCAATAATTCCCATGCTCGATTCAATTTGTTCTTTTTTACCATTGAGTTCGTAGCCAAATTTGTGCAACATCACTATCATATCTTTATCATCGGGCTGTAAAGTCCAACTGTCTTTTAATATTTTTTCAAGGATTTGCGCCGGAGTCGCATTTTTAAGTGCTACTTTTTTATTCGGATTGAACAAATCAAGTTCTTCCAATTTTTCCCACATCGTATCATCTTGTTCAATTTTTAAATACGAACGCAACTTGATTTCTACCGAATCGGTTGGATGATACGCCAAAAATGCATTGGTAAAATCGCGGTAACTCATGTTTTCAGAGTTTTCCATGATATAAGAATCATCGGTCATTCCCAATTGTACAAAAACATTCCAGGCGCGTGAAAATCCAACTTTACGGATAGTTCCGCGATACAGCGTTAAAATATCGTCCAAACCGTAAATACTTCGGTAATTGAGTGAATCGCGATTGGCCAATCCTTCAAATTTTCCAAAACCCTCGACATTTAAAATTTCAGTTCTTCTAAATAATTTATGATAGGGGATGTATTTATATTGTCCTTCTTGGATAAATTTTGCGGCTCCGCCTTGTCCGGCTACAACTACATTTCTTGGGTTCCAGGTAAATTTATAATTCCATGAATTGGTATCACTTTCCGGAGCTATAAGTCCGCCGGTAAACGATTCAAACAGCAACATTTTACCACCTTTTTCTCTAATTTGATCGATGATTTGCATCGCACTCATATGATCAATTCCGGGATCCAATCCAATCTCATTCATAAAAACCAATCCTTTAGCCACCACTTCATCATTCAGCGCCTGCATCCCAGGAGAAATATAAGAAGCCGTAACTAAATGTTTTCCGAAGAAAATACAATCTTTAGCCACTTCTAAATGAAGACTTGCAGGTAGCATAGAAATAACAATAGAGGATTTTTTAATGGCGTTTTTCCGATCATCAGCATTGTGAATATCTAAAGCAATGGCACTTCCGTTGGGGTGATTGTTGATTTTTTCTTGAGCATTTTTTAGTGATAAATCGGCTACAATGATATGTAATTGTTCTTCGGTAGATTTGTTAAGTAAATAGGAGATTAGTGATGAGGATGATTTCCCTGCACCTATAATGAGTATCGTTTTCATTGAATTGTAATGATAAAAGTTGTAGGAACGAAAATACAAATTACAATTGAGAAGCACTCAATTATTCATCAGATTTATTCAGATGAATGATGGATTTTGCTTCTTCAAAATCGGTTACAAAAACTTTTAATTTATAGCCTTCAACAAACGAAGTTCCGATAATAGAATTTAAGTTTTCATCAACAATAATGCTCGGAATACCATGATGCTCCAATTTGAGTTGCGCAATTTGAATTTCATGAATAAAACTCGAAATTAAAACAATTTGCATTGGATTATAGTTGGTATTATGAGTCATAATTAAATCTAATTTCTCAAATATAAACAATTGCCGCTCCTTTTTCTTACAAATCCATACAAAAATTCCATTTTTCTTGAAACTCTTAATAGGGATATAATCATTTATTATTCTATTATATTCTTGATCACTAATATTAAATATATTTGAGTAAAAAAGGTATTTATTATGTTCGTTAAATTTAGAAAATCGTCTTTGATCATTATTTAAATCAATTGCGTCAAATGAGGCAGTATTTGGGAAAAATGATGCAACTTTTGAAATTTCTATTTTTTCTTTATCCAGGTATTTGATTGCATTGATTCTAAGATTATAATATGGAATATGTGCTAAGGTTGAGTCCCAACCTTGTGCAATTTTAGGTGGGTAAATCCAAAAATTGCCAGAAATGATAAATGAACTCCAAATAATTATCATCACATATCTTAATTTATTTTTAATGTAAGCTGAAAAAAGGATGTTAACACCTAAGAGCGCAAAAATTAAATATATAGGTATTAAATAACGATGCCCCAGCAAGCCTTTAGCCCATAACATATTTGCAGGCAATAAAAGAACAATGCAGATAAATAAGAAAAGCAGGATTTGACTTTTAGGGTCTTTTAGGATTTTATTTCTATAAATTATTAATAATATTGTAAATACTATCCATATTCCTATCTTGCCAAAATCAAGAATCATCCAGCCTAAAACGGCTATATTATAAATAAAACCAATTGTTCCGACACTTTCAAAACTTTCAGCCCATGGTGAATTTGGGTGAAATCCAATCCAACCTTTTGTGTTATAATGAAAGATGCTAAACGAAACAAATATCAAAAAGGCAGGAAGATAAATTAAACTTCTTTTTAATAAATCTAAAGCTGTTTCTTTGTAGTTTTTGTAATGCAAATTTAAATATAGATCAAATAATAAAATACAAAATGACAACATCATGCCTCTCATGCTAATTAGAAAAAGAAAGATGACAGAAAGCATTATTAAAGATCGTTTATTATACAAAACAGAGTTTACAGCTAATAAAAAGAAAAATATTAATGGAACATCTGGTGAGACTAATATCATTTGACTTAAAAGCGAAGGATCTATTAAGATTAAAACCATAGCATATCCCCAATATTTTTTAGGAGTGAATTTTTGTGCCAATTTATATAATTGGAATACAATCCCGATTGCAAAAGGGAACATTGCTAAATGACTCACCAATAAACTCCTTTCAAAAATTTTCCACATTAAGGCGATGTACATACCAAAAGCAGGAATATGACCACTATCAATATGATCAGGTAATAATATGTTGGAAAAATTTGATGAAAAGTAGAAATTTGAATGTAATGATCCTAACTGAACAGTGTCCCAAAAAAAGGCGTTTTGACTGTTAATCAATATTAATGCACTTATGAAAATTAAACTAAAAATTAGGATTAAGTTGTTTTTATGGTTTGTATCCATAGTTAAAATCGTTGATTATTTGAAATTATTTTTTTAACTGTCAAATATTTTCGAATGGATGTTTAGTTTTTTTGAAAGAAAATACTGTAATGAAGTTAATAGAACACCTAAGCCATAAATTACACTTCTCTTAAAATTTATTGAAGATGCCTCTTTAAAATACTTTGTCGGACAACTAATTTCAGCAATGTCAAATCCATTATAGCAAATTTGCGCAATTACCTGGTTATCAAACACAAAGTTATCGGAGTTGTTTAAATAGTTAATGCTTTTAAGAACTTCCGATGAATAGGTACGAAAGCCAGTGTGATATTCAGATAATTTTTGGTTCATTAAAATATTTTGAGAAAACGTCAATATTCTATTAAAGAAATATTTATAATAAGGCATTCCGCCTTTTATAGCTCCCATACCAAGAATTCTTGAGCCCAACACCACTTTATATACATCATTTGCAATTAGATAACACATGGAGTGAATTAACTTAGGAGTGTATTGGTAGTCAGGATGTAACATTACTACAATATCTGCATTTTGTGTCAATGCTTCATTATAGCAAGTTTTTTGATTTGCTCCATAGCCTAAATTTTTTTCATGTTTGATAATGTTTTTAATGCCTATTCTTTTGGCAATCTCAATAGTTTGATCTGTACTGTTATCATCTACTAAAATTACTTCATCAACGATATCAAATGGGATTTCATTATAAGTTTTTTCTAATGTTTTTTCTGCATTATATGCGGGAAGAATCACAATTATCTTTTTATTATTGATCATTTTTAATTTTTTTAAATGAGTCTAAAAATGACTCTTCTAATACTAATTGTAACTTTTTTGAGAAAAAAGTGTGTTTATCTTTGTATTTTGCACTTTGAATCAAAAATACATTATTTACAATAATTAAGAATTCAATTCTAATAAATAATATTCTTCATCCTATAATTAATTAGCTGATATGGATTTTTACCAAAGTATCGCGCCGTATTATCACCATATTTTTAAAATTAGTCAACCACAAATTGATTTTATAAAAGCTGCAATTCCGGAAAATGAAAAAACAATTTTAGAAATAGGTTGCGGAATTGGAACACTTTCGTTTGAGCTGGCGTCCATTTATCAACAAGTAATCAGTATTGATTTCGATGCGGAAATGATTGTTATGGCAAGGTCAAATTCAAAAAATAATACCGCCAAAACGCAGTTTTCGCAGATGAATATGCTGTATTTGGATGCAAATTTTGATAAAAATTCTTTAGATGGAATTATTTGTTTTGGAAATACACTCGTTCATTTGAGTTCTTTAGAACAAGTGAGTGATTTTCTACTTCAAGCCAAATCAATTTTAAAATCAGACGGAAAATTATTGCTGCAAATAGTAAATTACGACCGAATTTTAGCACAACAAATTAAGGAATTACCGCTGATTGAGAATGATGAAATTAAATTTGAACGAAATTATGCTTTTCATTCATCGGCTAAATTAATCGATTTTAATACGATATTGACTGTGAAATCAACGCATCAGAAAATAGAAAACAGGTTGGTTTTATTGCCGATTCTTCAAGAAGAATTACAACAATTATTAACAGAAACCGATTTTAAAAATCAGCATTTCTACGGAAATTTCCTCCAGCAACCTTTTGATTTCAATAGTCCGGCTTTGGTAGTAGAAGCTTGGTAAAATAATCAGGGATGTGAATTGAGCCACACTTCTCCATCTTCAAAATATTCTTTTTTCCAAATGGGCACACTTTCTTTTAACGTGTCAATCGCAAACAGACAGGCCTTAAAAGCAGTATTTTATGCGGAGAAGATACGGCAATTATGACGGGAATGTCGCCAATTGCCAACAAACCTTCTGCGTGATGAATCGCAACTTTTTTAATGTTAAATTGCTCTAAAGCTGTTTCTGCAATTTTGGTCATTTCTTTAATTTCCATAGGTGAATAGGAAGAAAAGTCTAATTTTTCAACACTTTTTTCCTGAGTTGTATTTCAAACAGTCCCAACAAAAACAGCAATTCCTCCACAACTTGGGTCTTGAACAAGATTATAACAGATTTGTAGATTCAGTTTTTCCGAGGTTAATTTAATATCGATATTTTTATTTATTTTCTTGAAATTCACCCGCCACTTACCGGAGGTATAATTGCCACAATATCTTTATCCTCTATCAAGGTTTCTTCATCGGCATAGTACTCATTGACAGCTATGGCAAAATTTGGAAATTTATGTAAACTATTAAACTGTTGAAATAATTTTTTCTTTAATTCAGCAACAGAAACAGCTGTTTCAAAATTCATTTCCAATACATGAGTACCAACCAAGTCTTGAGTGATGCCAAAAAAGAGCAGTTTTATTGTCATAATTGATTTCTTGTTTGGCAAAGGTAAGAACTAGAATTTAAATGAAATTGACATTATAAAAAAAGACTTAAAAATAATTACTATTTTTAAGCCTTATAAAGTGTACGGGCGGAGAGACTCGAACTCTCACACCTCGCGGCACTAGATCCTAAGTCTAGCGTGTCTACCAATTCCACCACGCCCGCAATTGTGGCTGCAAATATAAACAATAGTTATAAACTTCAAACAACTTACATGCTAATTTTTTCGTATTTTTGAGCAAATTAAATACTTTAAAAATGGAACAAATTAGAACCTATGTTACACAACATAAAGAGCGTTTTATCAATGAATTGATGACGCTTTTAAAAATGCCGTCCATTAGTGCTGATCCTGCTTATAAACAGGATGTGTTGAATACAGCCGATGCGGTAAAAGAGAGTTTATTAAAAGCCGGTTGCGATTTTGCCGAAATTTGCGAAACTCCGGGTTATCCGATTGTTTACGGCGAAAAAATCATCGACCCAAAATTACCAACCGTATTGGTGTACGGACATTACGATGTGCAACCGGCCGATCCGCTGGAATTATGGGAAAGTGATCCGTTTGATCCTATTATTAAAAAAACGGCCATTCATCCGGAAGGTGCTATTTTTGCCCGCGGTTCCAGTGATGATAAAGGTCAGATGTATATGCACGTGAAAGCGTTGGAATATATGACACAAAACAATGCGCTGCCGTGTAACATCAAATTTATGATTGAAGGCGAAGAAGAAGTTGGATCTAAAAGTTTGGGTTGGTTTGTAGAACGCAATCATGAAAAACTAGCCAATGATGTTATTTTGATTTCTGATACCGGAATGATTTCACATCAACAACCTTCAATCACTACCGGTTTACGTGGATTGAGTTATGTTGAAGTGGAAGTTACAGGTCCAAATCGTGATTTACATTCCGGATTGTATGGCGGAGCAGTAGCAAATCCTATCAATGTATTGACTAAAATGATTGCTTCTTTACACGATGAAAATAATAGAATTACCATTCCCGGTTTTTATGATAAAGTTGAAGAATTATCTATTGAGGAACGCGCAGAAATGGCAAAAGCACCATTTTCTTTGGATGATTATAAAAATGCCTTGGATTTGAATGATATTTATGGTGAAAAAGGATATGTAACCAACGAACGCACTTCTATCAGACCAACCTTGGATGTCAACGGAATTTGGGGCGGTTACACAGGCGAAGGTGCAAAAACTGTGATTGCCTCTAAAGCATTTGCCAAAATTTCTATGCGATTAGTGCCCAACCAAGATTGGCAAGAAATCACCGACTTATTTAAAAATCATTTTGAAAGTATCGCTCCGAATGGTGTAAAAGTAGTGGTAAAACCACATCATGGCGGACAAGGATATGTAACACCAACTACCAGTATCGGTTATCAAGCGGCCAAAATGGCATTGAAAGATACTTTTGGTATTGATCCAATTCCGGTACGTTCCGGCGGAAGTATTCCAATTGTGGCACTGTTTGAAAAAGAGTTGAAAAGCAAGTCTATTTTAATCGGATTTGGATTGAATTCAGATGCTATTCACTCGCCCAATGAGCATTTCGGTATCTTTAATTTCTTGAAAGGAATTGAAACCATTCCGTTGTTCTTCAAGTATTTTGTCGAATTGAATAAAAAATAATCAGGTATTTTGAGAAGATAAACCACGCTTTTTGCGTGGTTTTTTATGCTGATTTATTAGATAAAATCAGTTTGATATAAAAATAACCTTTTGGGTGTAATTATTAAAAACGTCAATGGTAGTGTTTTTTGTGTAGTACTTCTCGATACTTTTCAAAATTAAAAATTTTGAAAAACTCGAAGTGACAAGAAACAAAAAATGTATCGAGAATCGTTTTTAATGAAATTTTTCTTGTTCTCGATAAGATTTTCTGTAGAAAATCACTCGAACCGACGATAAATTATCTCCGCTAGTGCGAGCGTCACGCTCGTACTAATTATAAATATTTCAAAGTTTTTTTGGAAAGGCACGAGCAAGATGATCGCGCCAGCGTTAGGGAGTTGAATAAAAAATAAGTTAATCAAAACTTGTTTATTAGACCACTTCATTTGTCTTTTCGAGCACAGTCGAGAAATTTAATCAGCTGATTTACATTACATCTCGACTGCGCTCGATGTGACAAAAGTAGTTAAACAAGACTTTTTTTATTAGGTAATGTGGTCTAAAATAGTTGATTATTAAAATAATAGTCTATTGTCTATTTTCTTTTTTTTATTTAATAAATACATTGTTGACCAATCGATTTATTTGGAGCGGATTTTCATTTTGAAGCGCTTTTGGCAACAATTCATTAGGCCAATTTTGATAAGTAAACGGACGAACCCAGCGTTTGATGGAATGAATTCCGACTGCTGTAAATCGGCTGTCAGTTGAAGATGGATAAGGACCTCCGTGCTGCATCGATGGACAAACTTCTACTCCGGTAGGAACGCCGTTGAATATTATTCGACCAACACGATTTTGAAGTGCTTCCACTGTGTTTTGATAACTAGAAAGTTCCGTTTCTTCAGCCATGATGGTTCCGGTTAATTGCCCTTCCAGTTGATTTAAAATAGTTTCCAATTCTTCGGATGAATCGCATTGTACCACCATCGAAAATGGTCCAAAAACTTCTTGATGTAACTGAGGGTTTTTTAAAAAAGTAGCTCCATCCACCGTTAAAATCAGTGCGCTGCCATCATTTTTTTTCACCGCTCGCTCGTAAGAAACAATGGTATCAACATTTTTTTGTTGTCTCATTTTTTCCTTGTTGGTTTCAAAATTATTGACAATGGTCGGATGCAGCATACAACACGCATCGGTTAAAAGAATTTCATCAGCTAAATGTTGTGTAAAAGCATTCAGATCTGCGCTTTTGATTCCTAAAATAAGACCTGGATTGGTGCAAAATTGACCACTTCCTAAAGTAATCGATTGTGCGTAGATTTTAGCCATTTCCCGACTTCTTTTTTGAAGTGCATCAGGCATTAAAACCACCGGATTGATACTGCCCATTTCTGCAAAAACGGGAATGGGTTCCGGTCGTTGATTGGCTAAATCAAATAATGCTCTTCCGCCTGAAATACTTCCGGTAAAACCAACTGCTTTTACAAGTGGATGTTTTACTAACTGAACCCCAACACCAATTCCGCTACTATTTAAATGAGAAAATACGCCATTGGGCATTCCGGTTTTTTGTGCCGCTTTGATGATGGCTGAAGCCACTAACTCACTCACACCGGCGTGCATGGGATGTGATTTCACAATAACCGGACAACCGGCAGCCAATGCAGAAACAGTATCTCCACCGGCAGTAGAGTAGGCCAACGGAAAATTACTGGCGCCAAAAACCACTACAGATCCAACCGGAATGAGCATTTTTCGCAAATCAGGTTTCGGATTTGGTGTTCTTTGTGGTTGAGCGGTATCAATGGTGGCCTCAACCCAAGAACCTTCGGTTAATAAATCGGCAAACATTTGAAGTTGCCATAAAGTGCGCGCTCTTTCATTGATGACGCGTTCATAAGATAAGCCGGATTCTTGCATCACCAAATAAATTAAAGAATTATCTAAAGCCAGTATTTCTGTGGCTATGGCTTTTAAAAAATTACTTTTTTGATGGGAATCAATACTGCGAAATGTTTGAAAGGCAAGATGCGCAAGCTCAACCGCTTGATTGATTTCATCGGTAGAAGCTTCAAAAAACACTTGTTGATTTTCCTTATTTTCCCTCGGATTAAAAGTGGTAAAAGTTTTATTTCCATCCGCAGAAAGAGCGCATCCGATATAATTTTTTCCGGTTAACATCTTTAAGGTTTTAATTTTTTAGGTAAACTTTCTACAACTAAATCATACGAATGTTGGATGAGTTCTTTTAAAAATTCATCGGCAAGAGAGCCATCAATATGGATAGTATTCCAGTGCTTTTTATTCATATGATAGCCCGGAATGATACAAGAATGGGATTCTCGGAGTTCTAATGCCCGCTCCGGATTGCATTTTAAATTGATGCTGAAAGGCGGATTTAAATCGGTTAAGGCAAACATTTTTCCGGCAACTTTAAACACTAAAGTGGTTTGATCAAACGGAAAACTTTCTGTCACGGCTTTTTTTGCCATACAAAATTCTCTAAATTCTTCGATGTTCATCATTTCAAATTTAATTTAACAAATTTAAGCATCTCAAATTAAAAAGTAAACAGGAATTATATAAAAGCAAAAAGAGGGCAATTACCCTCTTTTCACCCTATAGTTTGGTTAAAATTTATTTATGGAAAGTTGCAGCTTTTACATTAAGTTCAGTCATAGTTCTCCATGAATTTGTTCCTCCAACATTATTTACGTCTTTATGACAACTGTAGCAGGCAAAATCTAATGTAGATCCTTTTTTATCTTGGTTAGCCCAAGTTGTTCCGGCTGCATCTTTTGTAAAGTATGTTGCGGCGGGGTCTATGTTAATTTTAAAATTATGGTTTGGAGCATCACCTCTGTATTTGTTATACTCAATACCATTTTTAACTGTTTTTGGCATATGGCAATCTATACATGTTGCAGAGTAATGCATTCTGTCTGCATATTTTGGACCGGTATGACATGATTTACAATCTTTCTTAACGCCCATACCTTTAGCTTTTGCATCATGTCTGGTAGATGAATGTGCATCGTGGCAACCATTACAAGATAATGAAGCGTGTTTGTTGGTATTAATTTGCTCGTATTGGTTACGGTGCATTTCCCAACCTCCAGAGGTTTGTTGTTTCATATTATCGACAGTAGCTGCATTTCTTCTCCAGTGACAAGGGTTACAAGACGTAGTTCCTTTTTTAATTGAAATATCTTGTTTGCTTTTAGTCACCGCATGTTTATTACCCATACCGTGGCAAGCTTCGCAATGAACTCCGCCATATTTAAATTGACCATCCATCCCAGGTAAGTTGTCTTGTGGAATACCTCCATTTGCTTTGCTTACCCAACCAGTTGTATGACAAGCACCACAATCGTATTTTTCAGTTCCAACAGGTTTTGTTGAATTGTAAGCCGTCAGTGTGTTATTACCAGGATTCCATTGGGCTGTACTTCCGGTTATAGTGTAACCATCTTTATCAATAAATCGCATTTTCCATCCGTAGCCACCTATAGTATAAGAGATGTCAGCCCACGTATATTGTTTTCCACCAACTAAAGGAAGTTTAGGTTCGGTAAAATTGTCAAAATAGGGCATGTCAGGTTTTTTACCATTTATTTTAACCACTTTGTAAGGGTGACCACTTTCAATAAAACGATTGTAATGATCTTGGTGACACTGGCTACATTTTTGTGATCCGACAAAGTCTAAAGTTGTAGGAACAATTACATCAACGATAGGATCAATAATTGGATCATCATCCTTACAAGATACTGCAAACACAAAAAGAAGCATTAAGCTTAATTTAAGTAGGTTTTTTAGAATATTTTTCATCTTTAAATAGGTTTTTGATTTTTTAATATTCAAATTTCAGAAGATTTTATTCTTTAAAAACTGATAAATATCATCTAATGATTGAAGCCGTATCTATATCTTTGTTGTAGTAGAGATTTATCGGATTTATTGCGATAGAGATCGTGAAATGTTCGGTTTTTATCACTTTGTTAAAATTAAGTATAGATTTTTGAGAAAATAAAATTTATTTAATATTTTAAAAAATGACTTTAACATCAGATTGCAAACAGTGTTTAGCGTGTAATAATCGTTCTCCAATGTTTTCTGTTTTAACAGAACAAGAACTTCTTGTTTTAGGAGAAGTGCGCTATAAAGTGCATTTTAAACCTGGTGAAGTTATTTTCAAGCAAGGTGCTTCTTGTCATAACATACTTTCCATTAGAAGCGGTTTTGTAAAAATTTATTTGGAAGATGAAAGTGGAAGATATTTTACAGTTAAAATTTCGAGTGTTGATGAATTAATTGGAAAAACCAGTATATTTTTAGACAAAAGACATCATTATTCTGTTGCGGCTTTAACGGATGTAGATGTTTGTTTTATCGATGCGGAAGCTTTTAAAAAAGTACTTTTTACCAATAAAAAATTTGGTGAACTATATGCTAATTCTTGGGGTGAATCAAATATCATTTTATGGAACCGTATTTTAAGTTTAGCACACAAACAAATGAATGGCAAAATTGCAGATATACTTTTATATTTATCAGAGAGTGTTTTTCAAAATTTGATATTAGAAAATTTTGTCACTTCAAAATTAATTTCTGAGATGAGTGGCGTTGCCAAAGATAATGTGGTGCGAACCCTTTCAAAATTTCACAAAGAGAAAATAATCAGATTTTTAAAAGATGAAATTGTAATTTTAAATAAAGAACGATTAGAAGAAATTTCTAAAAAAGGATAAGAAAATAAAAAACCACGCTTTTGACGTGGTCTTTCTACTTAAAAATTAGAAAATTGTTTGACTTTATGAATTATTGAAATTAATCTAGATTGGTAATGACCTCCATTGTTGGTGGCGTTTCAAAGTGTTTTTTTACCGGACATTGTGCTACCACATTTTTGATGGCGCTGTTGTATTTTTCGGGAAAAGACTTCGGTAAATTAACTAGAATAGTAATTCCCTCAACCATATTAGTTTGCTGATTGTATTTCATTTGTTGTGTTAACGAAACTCCCTCTAAAGACATATCACGTTGTTGTAAAAACGCTCTCACGTATACGGCAGAACACATTCCGGCGGTTGCTAAAAAAATGAGATACGGTGATTCATTCATCGTGATTTCATTTCCATTAATACTTGGAACAATTCCTCCAAACTGATTAAACTTTACTACTATATCCATTTTCAATAAATAAATTAACGGCACAAAATTAGGTGTTTGATAATGAGAATATTGTAACATAAGTTACAAATTAATCAAAAAACAAATCGGATAAAATAGTATCAGTCAAAAAACGTCCTTTTGAAGTGATAAAAACAGTATCTTCTTTTATTTCTGCATGTTGTAATTGAAGGTGTTTTTCTAATTGTTTTAACAGATGATTTTTATAAACCACCCCAAATCGATTTTTAATTATATCAGGTGAAACCCCGAAAATAGTCCGCAAACCCGTCATCAAATATTCATTAAATTGATTGGTTACAGTCAGCATTTCGGTTGTTAAAGGAAGTACATTTTGCTCAATTGATTTGATATATTTTGGATTATTAGCCATATTCCAACTTCTGCTAAATCCGTTAAAAGAATGGGCAGATGGGCCAACACCCAAATAAGATTTACCCATCCAATACGACCTATTATGTTTTGAAAAATATCCTTCTTTACCGAAATTAGAAAGTTCATATTGAACAAAATTGTGTTGAGCCGTTTCTGCTGCTAAAATTTGAAAATGTTTATAAGCCATTTCATCTGAAACAGCTGGATATTTTTTGGTTTTAATCAGGTGATGTAAAGCCGTTTTTTCTTCCACCGTTAAAGCATAACAAGATAAATGCGGCACACTTAGTTCAAATGATTTATGTAAATTTTCTTTCCATTGAGCAGTGCTCATTTTTGGAATCCCATAAATAAGATCGATGGTAATATTATCAAATCCGGCATCTTGTACTCTTTTTACGGATGTATCTGCCTCTGAAGCTGTATGTGCCCGATTCATAAATTTTAGATCATCATCAAAAAAAGATTGAATGCCGATACTGAATCTGTTGATAGGTGTATTAGAAAATTCTTTTACTTTTTGAGTTGTTAAATCATCAGGATTGGCTTCAAGTGTAAATTCTATATCAGCACTTAAATTGTAGTTTTTGGAAAGGGTATCAAATAATCTCAAAATTTCATCAGTACTCAATAAAGAAGGCGTTCCGCCACCAAAGTAAATAGTTTCTATGGGTTGATTTTCTAAATAATCTTTGCGCAAAATCAATTCTTTAGCCATCGATTTTAACAAATCATCTTTATTTTTCAATGAAACAGCAAAGTGAAAATCGCAGTAAAAACACGCTTGTTTACAAAAAGGAATATGGAGATAAATTCCGGCCAATTTTTTGATTTTATTTAGAAATTTTATCAGGATTTTGGTTCACAAATGCTTTCCATCCGGTGTAATTTTTATCGGTTGATATTTTTCCTGAGTTATAGAAATGACAAACGGCCGCCGCCAATCCGTCGGTGGCGTCTAATTGAATCGGTAATTCTTTTAAATTCAATAATTGCTGCAGCATTTTTGCCACTTGTTCTTTACTGGCATTGCCGTTTCCGGTAATTGACATTTTTATTTTTTTGGGAGAATACTCAATAATCGGAATTTCGCGATACAATCCTGCAGCCATGGCAACTCCTTGAGCGCGGCCCAATTTTAACATCGACTGAACATTTTTTCCAAAAAAAGGAGCCTCTATAGCAATTTCATCAGGATGATAAGTATCAATAAGTTGAAGTGTTCTTTCAAAAATTTTTTTGAGTTTTAAGAAATGATCATCGGTTTTGTTGAGCATCAACTCCGTCAAAACCACTAATTCCATAGAATTACCCACAACTTTAATAATGCCAAAACCCATAATGGTGGTTCCGGGGTCAATTCCTAAAATAATTCGCTCTGACTTCATATAAGTATTTTTTGCAAATATAAACCTATTGCTTTTATTTGCATAAATGTTTCAATTGTTAAATAAATATGCTAAATCTATCTTTTTGCTATTCAAAATAGCATTGATTTTAGCTGCTTTTTATACTATTTACAATAAAGTTTTTGTTGCTCAAAACAGCATTTCTTTTAATCTGATTGATAATTTTACAACTTCACAATTATCATTAATTGTATTATTGATGTTGATATTGAGTACATTAAATTGGTTATTAGAATTTTATAAATGGAAAGTATTAGTATCTTCAATTGATCAAATATCATTTTTTGACTCGATGCAACAATGTTTAACGGCTCATACCGCTGCATTAATAACACCGTTTAAAATGGGCGAATTTGGATTTAAAGCGATGTTCTATGAGCCCAAAAATCTGTCGAAAATATTGTATTTGAATTTTTTGGGAAATGGAAGTCAGTTATTGACAACCATTATTTTTGGTTTTTTAGGATGGTATTTTTATCCAAATTCGTTGCAATCTATTGCAGGCAATTCTTACAATTCTAAAGATCAATTTATAATGATGTTTTTGACAGTGATAATATTAATTTTTGGTTTTGGATTGATTAGAAACAGATTCGTTTTTTGGAAAAATATTCCCGTTTCAGTTCACTTTAAAAATATTGGATTGGCTTTGTTAAGATTCCTTATTTTCTCTCATCAGTTTTTATTTTTATTGTATTTAATAAATCCGGATTTAGATTATTTTAATACTATTTCTGCCATTTTTAGCATGTATTTTTTGGCTGCACTCATCCCGACTTTTGCTATTTTAGACTGGGCTATAAAAGGATCGATCGCCATTTTTTTATTGGGAATATTAGGATTTCAAGCCCAAGAAATATTGCTGATTTCTTTACTGATGTGGATTTTTAATTTTGCTTTGCCTGCCTTGTCGGGAAGTTATTTTATGTTCACTTTTACTCAAAATAAAATTTTGATAAATGAATGAGATGGTACTTATAATCAGCTGTTTTATCATTTTATTATATCTGATGTTAATGCTGTTTTTAACCATTGGAATTGGGAATTTAAAAGTTTTTAATCCATCTGAAACGAATTGTCAAAATTCATTTTCTATTATTGTTCCGTTTAGAAATGAGCAAATTCATTTAAAAGCCTTATTAAACAGTTTTAAAAACTTGAATTATCCGCTTGAAAATTTTGAGATAATTCTTGTAAATGATACATCTACAGATAATTCATTTCAGATTGTACAGCAGTTTATGGAATTGTATCCGACTATTCAAATCCGATTAATTCAGCATAACATCCAAACAATATCACCCAAAAAAACAGCACTTGAAAATGCCTTGAAAGTATCTCAATATGAGTGGATTATCACTATTGATGCCGATTGCATTGTGCCTAAAAACTGGCTTAAAACATATGACAATTTTATTCAATCATCCAATTGTGATATGGTTGTTGCACCTGTTATTTTTACTTCTGATAGAACCTTTTTTCAGGATTTTCAACAACTCGATTTTTTAAGTTTGATGGGTGCAACTCAGGGCGGATTTGGTTTTGGATTTCCTTTTTTATGCAACGGCGCCAATTTGTGTTACCGAAAAGCTGTTTTTATTGAAGTTCATGGTTTTGAAGGAAATAAAAATATAGCCAGCGGTGATGATATTTTTTTGATGGAGAAATTTTTGAAACGAAATAAGAGTAGTGTAAAATATCTGAAAAACCGAGATGTTATTGTGCAAACGCAACCTCAAAATACGTTGAGAGGATTTATAAATCAGCGAATTCGTTGGGCTGCAAAAACCGTCGCTTATGAAAATAAAGCAGGTAAATTAGTCGGAATTATTGTTTTAAGTATGAATTTATGGTTGTTTTTATCCTTTTTATTACTTAGCTTAAAGTGGATTTCATTTCCAAAAATCTTTTTAATTTGGATGTTGAAAATGGGAGTTGATTACCTTTTATTATTTGTTATTTCACAGTTTTATCACACCAAAATATCAATTGCGAAATATTTCCTATTTAGTTTTATTTACCCATTTTATACGGTGATTGTAGGTGTTTTATCCTTTGGAAAAGGATACGAATGGAAAGGCAGACGTTTTTTAAGGTGAAGGTGTAAAAAGCCCATCCAATAAAGTCTCCGCATTTTTCCAAAGTAAAATCACTAATAATAAAATTAAAACCAAAATAATAAAACGTCTGTAATTTGGTTTCTTTTGTTGTCTAAATCGATTGAATTGCATAAGCGTCTTTTTTAAAGTTTTTGTGCTCTTAACATTTCTCTTTTTCCTGGAGGTCCCGGCAGTCGTTCAACCTGAAATCCAACTGCCTGCATAGATCTTCTCACACTTCCTTTTGCCGCGTAAGTTACCAAAATTCCGTTAGTTTTCATTGCTTTATACATCTTTTTAAAAATAATTTCTGTCCAAAGTTCTGGTTGAACTTGTGCACCAAAGGCATCAAAATAAATCAAGTCAAAGCTATTTTCATCGGTAATATTTTCAATTTTTTCCAAACGTTTTGTAAGATTGAATTGCGGTGAAATGGTCGTTTTTTGATTCCAGATTGATTGGTGAATTGTATCAAAAACTGATTTTTTTTCAATTGATTTTAACGCAGTAACATAATTTAATTGTTGAAATTCAGCTTCTGTCACCGGAAAAGCTTCAATTCCGACATAGTCAATATGAATAATTGATTTTTCGCTTTCAAGATACGTGATATAACAATTTAATCCGGTTCCAAAACCAATTTCCATTAGTTGAATTGAGTTTGTTTTTTGATGTTCTAAATAATAATACAAACCATTATTTATAAAAACATGATAAGCTTCTTGAATTGCACCATGTCTAGAATGATAAGTTTCTTGCCATTCCGGTAAAAATATCGTTGATGAACCATCAGATGTCTTTATGATATTTCTAATCATTTTTTAGTATCATTGCTAAATATACAAATAATTATAATTGTAATTACCACATTCTTAATAGATTAAAATATTTTAAAACAATGTCGTAACCACTTAATTTAGTGGATTTTAGTAGAAATTACAGCACACGAAAACGTTTTCTTTTTTGTATATTTGTACCCACAATTAATCTATACTTATGAATACAAACATATCAACAAAAATCGATATAGAAAAAATAGTGAATTCTCGCATTTCTGAAGTTGATTTTGAAAATTTGGTATTTGGTTCAACTTTTACAGATCATATGTTTGAATGTGATTTTGTTGATGGAGAATGGCAAACGCCAAAAATCAGACCTTATCAAGCTTTAATGTTGGAACCATCTGCAAAAGTTTTTCATTACGGACAGGCAGTTTTTGAAGGAATGAAAGCATATAAAGATGATGATGGTCGAGTATGGCTTTTTCGCCCGGAACAAAATCAAAAACGCATCAATATTTCAGCAAAGCGGATGGCTATTCCTGAATTTCCTGAAGAGTATTTTATGGATGGATTAATTACTTTGATGAAAATGGATCACGAATGGATTAAACCCGGAGAAGGAAACTCCTTATACATCCGTCCATTTGTAATGGCTACTGAGCCGGGTGTTGTGGCAAGTAGATCTAATAATTATAAATTTATGATTATCTGTTCTCCGGTAAAACCTTATTACAAAGGAGAAGTTAGGGTAGAAATAGCTCAAAAATACAGTAGAGCTGCTGATGGTGGTGTAGGTTTTGCAAAAGCTGCCGGAAATTATGGAGCGCAATTTTATCCCACTAAATTAGCGATTGAAAAAGGTTATCAGCAAGTAATTTGGACTGATTCTAATACCCATCAATATTTAGAAGAAGCCGGAACGATGAATGTGTTTTTCCGTGTTAATGATACTTTGCTAACTGCGCCAACAAGTGATCGTATTTTAGATGGTGTTACTCGCAAGAGTTTGATTCAGTTAGCACAAGACATGGGAATTTCGGTAGAAGTTCGTCCGGTAGCTGTAAAAGAAATTTTGGAAGCATCCAATAACGGTACGTTAAAAGAAATTTTTGGTGCCGGAACCGCAGCGGTCATCAGTCCTATTGTAAGTTTTGCTTACGATGAGAAAGAGTATGATTTACCAAGATTAGAAAATAGTTACGCTCAACAATTAAAAAAACGGGTTACCGATATTCAGTACAACCGTTCGGAAGATCCGTATGGATGGAGGGTGGAAGTGAAGTTATAATAAACAAAAAAATGAGAGCATTTCGCTCTCATTTTTGTTTAAAATAGTTTGGCGTATAACTTTGATGGAGTTAATTTCATGACAAAAGCAACCAGAGCCCATCGTTTGGTGATATATGCTTTTTTCTTCTTTGCTACAATGGCTGTAAAAATTTGTTTCGCCGCTTTTTGACTGGTAGCCATCCAAAAGGTTTTTCCTAGCGCCATAGGAGTATCTACAAAACCAGGCTGAATATCGGTAATAAAAATTGGTAATTTACTTTTTTGAGCTTTGAACCAAAGTGATTCCAAATAACTGGCTTGGTAAGCTTTCGAGGCAAAATAAGCAGGAACATGTCTATTTCCTCTGATTGAAGCCACAGATGTAATTCCAACTAAATGACCAAATCCTTGTTTTTTAAATAAATTATAGGCTAATCCGTAGAGTTGCGTGGCACCTAAAACATTGGTTCTTATCGTTGGCAAATCAACTTCAAAATCCAACTGATAATTGGGATCTCCTATTCCGGAACTGTGAATAATAAGATCAACAGTTCCCATTTCTTGAATGAGTTCAGAAAAAACCTGAGTTGTTTGCGCTTGGTTGGTAATATCATGTTGTTTTATAATAAATTGTGATGACTTGGTCGATTTTATTTTTTCCAATTCATCCGATCTTCTACCGGTAATGGCAACTTGATAACCATTTTCGACTAAAATAAGGGCTAATTCTTTTCCGATTCCGGAGCTTGCTCCAATGATAATGGCATTTTTCATAAAAAGTATATTTAGATGATGAATATAAAAAAATCCATTCATTTTTGAACGGATTTTATAAGAATTTGTAATTCAATTAATTTTCATCAGGTAAAGTGGTATACGTTTTGGCGTAATACAACATTTGATCGGTAAAGTTTGTTGGATATTCAACTTTTACATCAGTAATTTTTCCATTTTTGTTTGTAACCGGTGTTAATACAGGGTTGATGAATCCGTTATATGGAGCTGATTTGAAATGTTTACTTCTTTCTAGTACTTCTTTATGAATTTTTTGATTTACTTTTACACCGTATTTCTCTACTAAATATTTACCGCTTTCATAATCACCTTCCGATTTGATGCGTTGAATTTCACATAATAAATTACCAAATAGTTTCCTCAATTTAGTGTAATCATTAATGACAAAATAGGTTTTTCCATTTTTAGTCACTTTTTCAATTACTTTATCAGCAGCACCTTTTTCATAAACCCAAGCAGCTACTAACTGACGATTTCTCATATGAGCTTCTTCAATATCATCACCTAATTTTACACGAATTAATTGTGTTATCAAACCATTTCTGATATAATTATTATAAGCAGTTTTTCCGAGTTTAGTAGCATCATCTGTTAACTTCAATTCTTCTAATTTTTTATCGGATAAATAATAAAGTCCCACTAAATCTGCTCTTGCTTCTTCTAAAGTAGAGGCATAATTTTTAAGTGTTTCTTTTGGCATTCCAATCCCTTTGTTGATTTGTCCGCTAGCGTGGCCAATTACTTCATGGAGTGAGGTGTGTAATTTATCTGCTATTTGTCCATAATTTTCTTCTAATTCAATCTCTTCATTTGAAAAAGCAAACTCTTTAATTTTTTCACCACCACCGGCATTGTTATATGCGTGGATAATATTTCCTAGTGAAACTGATTTAGAACCGTGTTTTTCACGAATCCAATTGTTGTTTGGAAGATTAACTCCAATCGCTGTTGTTGGCGAAGAATCACCGGCTTCACCCGCAACATTAACGGTTTTATAGGAAACACCCACTACATTCTTCTTTTTATGATTTTCCAATAAGGTTGAATTGTCTTCAAACCATTGAGCGTTTTTAGCTAAAACCTCCATCTTGGCCGACATATCAAAATCTTTAATTTGAACAACTGTTTCGTAGGAACCTCTAAATCCTTTTGGGTCATTGTAAACTTCTACAAATCCGCTGATATAATCAATATTGCCTTCAGTGGCAGTTGCCCATGCAATATTATAAGCATCCCAAGTTTTTAAATCACCCGTTTTGTAATACTCAATTAACAATCCTAAAGCTTTTCCCTGTGCCTTATTTTCAGCTACTGATTTGGCTTTTTCAAGCCAAAAAACTATTTTTTCAATGGCCGCCGAATACATGCCACCAACTTTCCAGACTTTTTCTTTTAGAACTCCATTCTCTTTCACTAATTTAGAATTCAACCCATATTCGATAGGCATTGGATCGTTTTTATCAATGATTTTGGAGTAGAATTGATCCACATCTTTTTCTGTAATATCCGCTCCGTAAAAATTAACAGCAGAACCTAAAACCAACTCTTTAGTTGGATCTAAGTTTACTTTTTTAGCATCCTTATCATTAAAAATTACTTCAAGTACTTCGGCAGATAGTGTTGTATTGGTTTCTTTTAAAAGACCTTCAAAATATTCTTTAGAAAATACCGGAATAAATTTATCGTTAGAATAGTGATGATGAATTCCGTTAGAAAACCAAATACGCTTTAAATACAATTCAAAATTTTTCCAATTTTCGGTAGTTTTATCTCCTTGATATGTAGTGTAAATATGTTCAAAAGTTCGACGGATTTTTAAATTATAACGATAGTTTTGATCGTATATAATATCTCTTCCTGCTAAACCTGCTTGCGTTAAATAATACACCAATTCTTTTTGTTTTGGCGTTAATTTATCGAAATCCGGGATTTGATAACGAAGAACCTGTACATCGGCAAATTGTTCGGCATTATAATTAAAATGATCAGCAGAAGTTTGATTTATTGAGGTTGTTTCTTTTTTACAAGATGATAGTAGCGTCAATGTTAAAAAAAGAAATAAAAATAATTTATAAATTTTAAACATTTTATGTAGATTTAATTGATAAAGGTCAAATTTACTTAAAAAAGGTAAACTTATTCGTAATTTAGTTTCCCAATTCTAAATGATCTGATATGAAAATTTTAAAATACATTCTTTTTTTGTTGTTAATGGCTTTTGTTGGTAGCTCACTTTATTTGGCCACTTTAAATGGACATTATGAGGTAAAAAGAACTCGAATTATCCAGGTTCCAATTGAAGTTGCTTTTGATGCTGTAAATGATTACAAAACTTGGGAACATTGGGATCCTTGGAACGAAACAGATTCTACTATTGTATATACATTTCCTGAAAAAACTATCGGTTTTGGAGCAACTTTCACTTGGAAAGCAGATTCCGGTAACGGAAATATGGAAAATTTGGCATCGATCCCAAATGAAAAGATTCAGGATATTACCCATTTTGAAGGAAAAGGAGTGGTTAACGGAACCTGGCAATTTAAAAAAGTAGCCGAAGGTGTTGAAATTACTTGGAAAATGAACGGTGAATTGCCTTTTTTAGCAAGATTTATGGCTGCCAAAATGGATCCTGAAATAGGCCAGATGTTGGAACGCGGTTTGGAATTATTAGATGAATATCTGCAGAAAGAAATGAAAGTGTTTAGTGTAGAATCTGTTGGTTTGGTTGATTATGGCGGAGGATATTATCTATATCAAACGACTTCTTGTAGGTTTGATGAAGTTGAAAATAAAATGAACGAAATTTTTGCTAATCTCGATACTTTTATGAAAGCTAATCATATTGAGTCGGCAGGGAAACCCTTTAATATCAATCACAAATGGGATGATGTTATGCAAACGGCTATGTTTTCTACTTGTATTCCCATCAAAGAAAAGTTGATAACTACAGATAAAACGGTGATGGTTGGAATGATGAATCCGCAACGCACTTTTAAAACTATTCTAAGAGGAAACTACAATAATTCTACAGAAGCTTGGGAAACGGCTTATAAAAATTTAGCAGTACAGGGATTTGTTACTAAACTAACTGGTGAACCATTTGAGGTTTTTGTTACCAATCCGAAAGAAGTTCCCAATCCGGCCAAATGGATTAAAGAGATTTATATTCCGATTGAGGAATAAAGTTTTTCTTTCAATTACTGTGGTCTGCATGAGTGCAGTAAAAAGAGATAATTTTGTTTTGAAGGCACGGAAAAGATTTCTATGCCAGCAGGTTAAAACGTAATTCATAGCAGTTATAAGCAAGTTAGCGGCAAGCAAGAACAAATGAATATACCAAAATCAGAATTTAAACAGCGAATGGAGACACTTCAGCAAAATGTGATGAAGCATAAATTAGATGCATTCGTTGTATCTGAAGAAGAAAGCATTTATTATTTAACAGGACTCACTTACAAAAGTCTTGAAAGATTATTTGTTTTAGTTGTCAAATCAGATAAAGTAACTTTCATTGTGCCTAAAATGGAATTGGCTCATCTAAAACATGTAAAAAATGTTGATGAGTTAAAATATTACTGGGAATATCCTGCTAAAGAGGGAGAACGATGGGAAGATATTTTAATAGACGAAATAAAGAAATGTAAAACAATTGGGGTAGAAAATAAAACCCCTTTTGAAATCTATGCTCTCCTTAAATCTGTAACTTTTCAGATTCAAGAATGTAGTCTGCTAAATCAACAACGTTGGATAAAGAGTTCAAATGAAATTGAACTGATCAAAATTGCTTCTAAATACTGTGAAACCGCAATTCATCAATTAAACGCTAATTGCTACTACGGAATGACAGAATTAGAGATATTAGGAATTGGAAAAAATATTCAAAGAAGCATTATTGCCGAAACTGATTTTGATTATTTAGCTTCAAGCATATTAGTTGCAGCTTGGCCGAGCAGAATATCTTTCCAACCACATGGAATTCCTAAGGTTGATGATAAACTAATAGAAGGTTCACATATAAGTTTAGCTTTTTTAAGGGTCAACGGATATGCAGCGGAACTGGAACGAACATTTTTCACTAAAAAACCAACAAATGAGCAAAAAAATATTTTTCGCATAATGTTGGAAGCTCGAAAGAAAAGTTATAAAATTCTTCGGGAAGGAATTCCTTCAGAAGAAGTGGACTTAGCTTCTAAACATTTTTTAGAAAAAGAAGGATTAGGAAACAATATTATGCATAGAACAGGTCATGGAATAGGACTTGGGAATCATGAGGAACCATTCCTTGCCGAAGGAGATAAAACTATTTTAAAAGAGAATATGGTAGTTAGCATTGAACCTGGAATTTACATTGAAGGAATTGGTGGATTTAGACATTCAGATACAGTGCGGATAACAAAAAATGGTTTTGAAGTATTAACGAACTGTGTTGATGAAATAGAAGATTTAACTTTTGAGAATTTCAATTTAATATCGAGAATAAAAGGTGTGATTGCTAAGAAAATGTTTAAAATAAAATAAAGCCAACCATCAACAACACCTGTAATTCAGCGTAACTTTAATCAATAGTAATTTTATGATTAATTAGAAAGTAAAAACCCTCATGTTTTTTACTTACACACTCTGTGGGATACTAGCTTTTAACATGGTAAAAGTTCTGTTTGTTGTCATTGTTTAGTTAAGAATTTATAATTTGGAATTAGTGCTGGTGCGTTAAAAAAATAGTTTAATCATCAAAAATATTATATTGATGTTCATTGACATTTTGATTGTTTTGAAAGTCGTTCAATAATTGACTTATCGGAGTTTTGTCAAAAGCAGATATGCTTAAAATTTGC
>JAUXPJ010000013.1 GCA_030683815.1 Flavobacteriaceae bacterium | reverse complement strand
TGTATTGCAGGTTCCGTCTTTCGCCTGGCGTCGATACCAGGTGCTTACGGCCAGATTCGCCGGTGGGTCATAGGTTGAAGTATTGCTTGCTATGGTTACAGGTGTTGTAAAAGCCGAATCCGTGCTGCTTTGCCATTGGTATTCAATGGCTCCATCTCCTCCGCTTGCATCTGTTGAACTGCCAATAACAGATGGGTCTCCGTTATAACAAATTGTTTCTCCTGCGGTGTTAATAGCTCCCGCCGTACACAATCCAGGATCATTATTAACAGTAATATCAGAAGGGCAAGTTATGATTAAAGAAGTATTAGTTTTGGCCGCTTCAAGAGGTAAATTATTTTTAGTTTCCAGTAAATCAGAAGAAAGTACATTTTTGTTTAATTCTTTTAAATTTTCATCAGAAGGCGAATCACTTAAATCTGTAAACGATTTAACATAGTTTACGGAATAATCTTTATATTTAGATAATTCAACAGCAAACTTATTAACAGAAGTAAATTGTAGTTTTTGTAACGATGTTAAGCTGAAAAATATTACAGTTAATATAAATAAGCTTATTATTATTTTAAGTATTTTTCTACCCATAGCATCAAATTTTAATGACAAATAAATTTTGATGTATTTAGCTTTAAAGAGTTTAAGTTATATCAAAAAACATTATTTAATAAAAAATGAATGATTTCTTTACACTTACATTAATTCAAACACACCAACAGCTGGGGGAGCGTAAATAATTAGGGGGATATACTAGGGCTGCACTACCAACCAAAACTCCTAAATCAAGCAACGCAACTAAATTCTCTATACAAAAAAATTAGAATTATCGAGGTTTGAAATCTTAAAAACTGAGGTTAGTAAAGACAAATATAACACTATTTTAAACATTAATGCAAGTTTTTCACTAAAAAATCTAAGTTTGAACTTAGAAAATAAAATCCTGTTTTTATTAATTGTCTCAATAGAATTTTATTTGCACAATAAATCTCGACGATATTGATAGTTCAAGAGTCTTTGCTTTTGTCAATAATTTTACAAACCTCTGTAATTGAACAAAATACAAGAAGTTTTAGCTGTTTATATGATAATTGTAAATTGTTTTTATATTCTTCAACAATAAATATTCCTCTCACTGAATGGGTTGGCTGTTTAGTGTCTTTGGTTTTAATGAATTTATTTATGATGAAAAACATTAATACTCTAAGAATATTTACCCATTTTTATAATAAATTCAGTTAACAAATCGTTTGTAAATAAATTATTTTAAAGCTTCATAATGCAAATTTTATAAAGTTTATATTTACTTTTATGCGCAAATGAAATAAGTTTAATCATCGTTATTACATCAATTAAACAATGAAAATAACAGTTATAGGAACCGGATACGTTGGCTTGGTTACAGGTGCCTGTTTTGCCGAGATGGGTAATAATGTTACTTGCATTGATGTGGATCAATCCAAAATTGAACACCTTAAAGCAGGGGTTATTCCTATTTACGAACCAGGGTTAGAAACTATGGTCAACCACAATGTTACGCAAGGAAATCTGTTATTTAGCACAGAACTGAAAGACGGTTTGCAGGAAACAGAAGTGGTTTTTATTGCTGTAGGTACTCCCATGGGGGAAGATGGCTCTGCCGATTTACAATATGTATTGGCTGTAGCTCAACAGTTGGGAGAAGAAATGAATCATCCATTAGTAGTGGTCGATAAATCTACTGTTCCCATTGGTACCGCAGACAAGGTAAAAGCGGCAATCGAACAAGCACAGCAGGAACGCGGTGTGACTATTCCGTTTTGGGTAGTGTCTAATCCGGAGTTTTTAAAAGAAGGAGCAGCTGTAACCGATTTTATGAAACCGGATAGGATAGTAGTCGGCGCTGATGCTGAAGAAGCCTTCGAGAAAATGCGTATATTATATGCGCCCTTTTTACACAACCGAGATCGGTTTATTGCAATGGACATCCGTTCAGCAGAGATGACCAAGTATGCTGCCAATAGTATGTTGGCTACCAAGATATCGTTTATGAATGAGATTGCCAATATCTGCGAACTGGTAGGGGCGGATGTCAACCAAGTACGTATCGGAATTGGTTCAGACAGCCGTATTGGCTACAGTTTTATATATCCGGGTGCCGGTTATGGAGGTTCTTGTTTTCCAAAAGATGTAAAAGCCCTAAAAAAAATAGCCGAAGAAGCAGGGTACACTGCTCAATTAATTACGTCAGTTGAAAAGGTAAACAATGCTCAAAAATTGGTTATAGCTCAAAAAGTTATTAAACGCTTTGGTGAAAATCTTCAAGGAAAAATTTTTGCCGTTTGGGGTTTATCATTTAAACCCGGAACCGATGATATGCGTGAAGCACCAGCTATATATATTATCAATGAATTAGTAAAAAGAGGCGCTAAAATCCAAGCATATGATCCTAAAGCGATGGAAGAATCAGAACATTGCTATTTAAAAGGCCTGCAAAATATTACTTATTGTGAAAATAAATACGCAGCATTGTCTAAAGCGGATGCCTTATTGTTGCTAACGGAGTGGAAAGAGTTCCGCGCACCCGATTTTGACGGGCTAAAAAAGCATCTCAACAACCCGATTATCTTTGATGGTCGCAATCAATATAATGCATTTAATTTAGAGGCTATGGGATTTGAGTATTATCAGGTAGGGAAAAGTTTTAAACCTTAAACTGCAGGATGTAAGCTTTAAAATGTAAAATAGACAATGGATAATTAAAAGTTAAATCCGCTATACTGCATTCAAACTCAAAATAAATAATTTTAAAAAGCTGATGGCTTATTGCCTAAAGCGCAGAGCAATAATTATGAATTACATCGAAACCGAAGAACGCCCTTGGGGGCGGTATTTTGTACTGCAAGATGAGTCGACGTATAAAGTAAAACGCATCGAAGTAGAGCCAAGACAACGCCTGAGTTACCAATACCATCACTATCGTTCTGAAGTTTGGACGATGGTATTAGGTGAAGCGGTTATCACTTTAGACGATG
This sequence comes from Flavobacteriaceae bacterium, assembly GCA_030683815.1. GTDB lineage: Bacteria > Bacteroidota > Bacteroidia > Flavobacteriales > Flavobacteriaceae > JAGXRT01. The sequence continues at coordinate 73,920 of JAUXPJ010000013.1, read as the reverse complement.
TTTCTAAAACCTATAGAGCGGGAGATACCATTTTGATTTCTGTAGGAACTAAACATCGAATTGAAAATAAAAGCAATACTTTAGTCGTTTTTATTGAAGTACAAATCGGCATCTATTTTGGGGAGGACGATATAGTACGTATCGAAGATGATTACAATAGAAAGTAAAAAATAAAAGAGAAAAGTTGTCCGTTGTGAGTTATCTATTTTCTGTTGACATATTGAACGAAGTGGGCATCTTAAAAAAAACAGCAGATTCCTCACATGGTTCGGATGATTTTTCAAAGAAAAATTATATCGAGAAGTTTTTAACCCAACCAACAGCAGAGAACCCACAATTAAAAATATGATTATGAAAAAAAATATTCTTATAACCGGTGGAGCAGGATTCATTGGATCGCATGTTGTTAGACTCTTTGTGAATAATTATCCAAATTACCATATTGTTAATTTGGATGCGTTGACCTATGCCGGTAATATGGAAAATCTTTCCGATATAGAGAAAGCTACTAACTATACTTTTGTGAAAGGCGATATTACCGATGAAGTCTTCATCAACCGACTTTTTGAACAGTTTCAGTTTGACGGAGTGATTCACTTGGCAGCTGAGTCGCATGTAGATCGTTCGATTACAGATCCTTTGGCTTTTGCTAAAACCAATATTTTAGGAACCATGGTATTGTTGAACGCTTTTAAAAATTTATGGAAAGACAATTGGGATGGAAAGCGGTTTTATCATATCAGCACCGATGAAGTGTATGGTACGTTGGGAGAAACAGGTCTTTTTACAGAAACCACACCATATGACCCCAACTCTCCGTATTCAGCATCTAAAGCCAGTTCCGACCATTTTGTACGCGCTTATGGCGAAACTTACGGGCTTCCTTATGTAATTTCCAACTGTTCCAACAATTACGGACCAAATCAATTCCCGGAGAAATTGATTCCGTTATTTATTAATAACATCATTGAACAAAAACCATTACCCGTTTATGGTGATGGAAAATACACCCGAGATTGGTTGTATGTAGTAGATCACGCTGTAGCTGTTGATTTGATCTTCCATCGAGGAAAGAATCACGAAACTTATAATATTGGCGGATTTAATGAATGGCAAAATATTGACCTCATCCATTTATTATGTCAACAAATGGATGAAAAGTTGGGAAGACCAAAAGGCACTTCTAAACAATTAATCACCTATATCAAAGACCGCCCCGGGCACGATTTACGCTACGCAATTGATGCTTCTAAAATTAACAAGGAACTTAGTTGGAAACCGTCTGTTACTTTTGAACAAGGCTTATCTAAAACGATAGATTGGTATCTGAACAATAGTGAGTGGCTGCAACATATTACCTTGGGAACGTATCAAGAGTATTATAAGAAACAGTATAAGTAACTTAAATATAAAAGTATCTTTGAATATGAGGTAAATAAAACTTCGCAAACTATGAATTATTTTGAAATCTTCTCAGTTTCTATCATGATATTGATTATTTTTGGTCAGTCGAGAAAAAGTGTATAATTATCGAAATTTAAAATTATGATGAGAATAATTATATACTGACTTCTAATAAATAATTGAAATCAATAAAAAATGAAAGGAATTATATTGGCAGGCGGATCCGGTTCGCGTCTATATCCAATTACTAAAGGAGTATCTAAACAACTATTGGCTATCTATGATAAGCCCATGATTTATTACCCGTTATCAGTATTGATGTTGGCTGGGATTAAAGAGGTGTTGATTATCTCAACACCGCAGGATTTGCCAAATTTTATCAATTTACTGGGAGATGGAAAAGAACTTGGCATGCGTTTCGAATACGCGGAACAACCGAGTCCAGATGGGTTGGCACAAGCTTTTATCATAGGAGAGGAATTTATAAGCAATGATGATGTGTGTTTGATATTAGGCGATAATATTTTTCATGGACATGGACTCACCGAACTACTCCAAAAATCGATAAAAAATGTCACCGAAGACGGAAAAGCCACTGTGTTTGGGTATTATGTGAGCGATCCACAACGGTATGGAGTAGCTGAGTTTAATAAGGAAGGCAACGTATTGAGCATCGAAGAAAAACCGGTATATCCTAAAAGTAATTATGCAGTAGTAGGTTTGTATTTCTATCCGAACTCGGTGGTAGGGGTGGCTAAAAATATCAAACCGAGTGCCCGTGGTGAATTAGAAATTACAACAGTGAACCAAGTATACCTTCAGCAAGGACAATTGCAAGTAGAATTGATGGGACGCGGTTATGCATGGCTTGATACAGGAACACATGAATCATTATTGGAAGCATCTAATTTTATTCAAACAATTGAAAAACGACAGGGTCTTAAAGTTGCCTGTATAGAAGAAATTGCATTTGAAATGGGTCATATAACAAAAGAAGAATTAATTGTCTTAGCCGAACCACTTAAGAAAAATGAATACGGACAGTATTTATTAAAATTATCAAAAAAAGGATAAATTACATAAATACTTAACAAGACAATAACGTTAAAAGATTGAAAGAATTAAAAAATAATTATTTTTACAGAAATTAAAACCATTAGTCGTATGAAATACTGGACTTTAACATTAATTATAGTTATTTCCTTTTTTGGCACCCAACTTATTACAGCACAAGAAATTGATAAGAATCAATTGTCAAAAATAGACGTTGATAAGCTTTCAGATGACCAAATATTAACTTATTGGAAAAGAGCTGGTGAACAAGGATATACAATTGATGAATTAGAGTTGATCGCTAAATCAAAAGGGATGTCCGCTACACAATTTTCAAAATTAAAAAAGCGGATTAATGAATTAAAAAGCGAAAATTTAAAAACAAATAAAAGTTCTATATCAAATAAGGAAAACAAAGTACCTGAAATTAATGATAATTCAGAAGATATTTTATTGGAGAAATTCGGATTGGAAGGGAAAAATACTGAAAAAAAAGATAAAAATTTATTATTTGGCTTTGATTTTTTTAACAATCCAAATATATCATTTACTCCAAATATGAATTTAGCAACTCCTGCAACATATCAAGTTGGACCCGGAGATGAGTTTTTGATAGATATTTGGGGCGCGGCTGAAAATAATTATCGAAAGAAAGTTGATCGTGAAGGATCAATACGAATTGAAAATATTGGTCCTATTTATGTCAGCGGATTGTCAATTGATAAAGCTAGAGAAAAGATTATATCTTATTTGAAGAAAATTTATAGCGGAATTGGAGCTCCAAACTCAAGCTATAGTAAAGTATTTGCTGAAGTTTCATTAGTGGGCGTTAGAACCGTTCAAGTAAATATTATTGGAGAGGTTAAAGTACCGGGTACTTATTCTTTAAATGCGTTATCTACAGTTTTAAATGCATTATATGCAGCAGGAGGACCAACTGAAAAAGGAACTTTTAGAAACATAAAAGTTATTAGAGATGGTCAACTTCATGAAGAATTTGACATTTATAAATACTTAATTGAAGGTTCAGAAAAAGGAAATGTAACACTGCGAGACCAAGATATAATTATTGTACAACCTTATATAAGTAAGATAGAAATAGTCGGAAATGTGAAACGTCCGGGTTTTTATGAATTGAAACAAGAAGAAACTATAGATAATCTTATAAAGTTTTTTAGTGGATTTACAGCTGAAGCATATCATGAACGAATATTGGTAGAGCGAGTAAATGGAAAACAAAAATCAGTAAATGAAATCGTATTGGAGGAAAATAGAAATTTTAAATTGAAAGATGGCGATAAAATATCAATAGGAGAAATAATTGATCGCTATGAAAACAGAGTAAGTATAGGAGGCGCAATTTACAGACCTGGTACTTATGAATTATCTAAAGATTTAACTTTATCCAAATTAATTGAAAAAGCTTCTGGAATTAAGGATGAGGCCTTTTTAGACAGAGGAATTATTTACAGAACGCTTGAAGGAATAAAATTAGAACTTGTACCATTTTCAGTTCAAAGTGTTATTAACAAAACTACGGATGTTATTTTAAAAAGAGAAGACAGTATTCATATTTTTGATAGAAAAGATTTAAAAGAAAAGTATACCATTAGTATTGATGGTGCTATAAATAAACCGCAAACTATTGATTACATTGAGAAAATGAGAATAGAAGATTTGATTGCTATAGCGGGTGGATTTAAAGAAGGTGCTGAGGTCGAAGTTATTGACATATCAAGGAGAATTTCAGATGGAAAATTTTCGAAAATCAGTAAAAATATTAGGAAATCCAGCTCAAGTAATTTGCAAATAAATGAAATGGATAATTTTTATTTAGAACCATTTGACATTGTATCTGTTCGTTATGTTAAGGGATATTCAATTCAAAAAAATGTTACAATAGAAGGGGAAGTAAATTATCCGGGGAACTATTCGATTTCTGATAAAAATGAAAGAATTTCTGATTTAGTTAAAAAAGCGGGTGGATTTTCTCCTTATGCTTATTTAAAAGGAGCTGCCTTGACCCGAAAAGTAGCCAATACAACAGAAAAAACTCAGCTAAAAATACTATACGATTTAATTGAGAAAGATTCTCTGGCAAATGCTAAACCGGATGAAACCGACTTTAAAATCGGTATAGATCTCGATTTAATAATGAAAGTTGCGGGAACAAAATCGAAGTACGATTTAATTTTAAATGAAGGTGATGTATTAAATATACCTTCCGAAAAACAAACTGTAGAAATTAGAGGAGAAATATTGTCACCATCTCTTATTAGATATGACAAAAACAATTCATTTAGAGATTATATTAATAATTCTGGAGGTTTTTCAGATCAGGCTAAAAAAAGAAGCGCTTACGTTATTTACGCTAATGGAGATATAAGAAGTGCTAAGAATTTTATTTTTTTCATATCGTATCCTAAAATAGAACCCGGTGCTTTAATTCTCGTACCTCAAAAACCCGAAAACAATTCTAAAATGTCATTACAAGAAATAATTGGACTAACATCTTTAATCTCAACTTTGGGAATTTTAATCAATGCTTTGGTAAAATAGACAAAGTTATAATAAGTTTAATTTAAAATAAATATACCAAATTAAATAATGAACCTAGATAAAAATAATTTAGCACCTATAAATAATACGCCTGAAGGTGAAGTTGATATGATTTCAGTAGTGAAAACATTATGGGGAGGTAAAAGATTAATTTTAAAATCAACTTTATTTTTTTTATTTCTAGGCTTGATTGTTGCTCTTTTCTCTCAAAAAGAATTTACCTCCACATCAACTATTTTTCCTCAAACTACCGACAGTAAAAAAATAGGTGGTAATTTAAGTGGTTTAGCTGCTATGGCAGGCATTAATTTAGGAAGTTTTGGAGGAGACTCCGGAATTCCATCAACGTTGTATCCTCAAATTATTACAAGTACTCCGTTTCAAAGAGAATTGTTTGATGCTCCATTAACAATTGAAGGTTATGAAAGTCCTATTACTTTTGAATATTATTATCAGAAAATTTATAAACCCGGTATTCTTGGTTATATTAAAAAATATACCATTGGTCTTCCCCGTCAATTAACTAAATTGATTAAAGGCAAAAGCGCTAAAGACAATAATAATATTTCTAATAATAGATTATACATTATTACGGAAAATGATAAAGAACTCATCGAAAGAATTAATGATCAAATTACTTTAATTGTAAATGTTAAAGATGGATATATTACAATTTCGGCTAGCATGCCGGAAGCATTGGCTTCTGCTCAGCTTGCAGAATATGCTCAAAATCTTTTACAGAAATATATCATTAATTTTAAGATTCAAAAATCTGCTAATCAATTGAGGTTTGTTGAAGAAAGATTTAAAGAAAAAGAAAATGAATTCAAACTTATCCAACATAAATTGGCAAGTTTCAGAGATCGAAATCAGTTTATAAATTCTTCACTAACTCAATCCACTTTAGAAAGGTTACAATCTGAATATGATTTAGCTTTTAATGTTTACTCTGAACTTGCTAAACAAATTGAGACGCAGCAAATACAAGTTAAGGAAGACACACCTATTTTTACAATTCTTAAACCTGTATCAGTTCCAATTGAAAAATCCAAACCTAATCGTTTATTTATTTTGTTTATTTATACCTTTTTAGGTGGTATTTCCGGAATTGGTTGGGTTTTTTGGAGAGAATTTCTAAGTTCTGTAAAGGAACGGTGGGATGATAAGAATTAGCTTTAACCCGTTGTTTGTTCCAGGTGAAGAAGTTATTAAGACTGATGAACATTGATAATTCGCTACAGAGAAACAATACAATTTATTTCAGTAAAAGCATGTACAACATACTAGTCACAGGCTCCAACGGGCAATTAGGATCAGAGCTAAGAGAACTATCAAGAGATTTTCGTCAATATCAGTTTTTCTTTACCGATTTAGCTGAATTGGATGTTACCGATAAAAATGTAATCCAAAAACTGATAGTACAAAATCAGATCAATTCCATCATTAATTGTGCGGCCTATACAGCTGTGGACAAAGCCGAAAGTGAACCGGAAATGGCTGACAAAATTAATCACATAGCTGTTAAAAATCTCGCAGAAGCAGCTAAGACTTGTAACTGTAAAATCATTCATATTTCTACTGATTATGTTTTTGACGGCACTAATCATCAACCCTATATTGAAACAGATGCTGCCAATCCACAAAGTGTGTATGGCAGCACCAAATTGGCAGGAGAACTTGCTTTAATGAATGTTAATCCCAGAAATTCCATCATTATTCGTACTTCTTGGGTGTATTCCAGCTATGGCAACAATTTTGTAAAGACCATGTTAAAACAAGGCAAAGAGCGCGATGAGTTAAACGTAATTGATGATCAGATCGGAACGCCTACTTATGCGAAAGATTTAGCGCTGGTTATTTTAGAAACCTTACCTCTGCTCACCAATGAAAAAGTTGAGATATATCATTTCTCCAATGAAGGAGTATGCAGTTGGTATGATTTTGCTAAAGCTATTTTCGAATTAACCGATACTACCTTAATAGTAAACCCAATCAAAACCGCTCAATATCCAACCGTTGCCAAAAGACCACATTACAGTATATTGAATAAATCAAAAATAAAAGAAACCTTTAGTATTACCATTCCGCATTGGAAGAAGTCGTTGAAAGAGTGTTTGAATAAATTAGATAATAAAAATGACTCAAATATTTAAATTTTGAACAACAAAAAATTACTGTTGATAAATGGAAAGAAAGTGTCCAAAGAAATATACTGCAAAAAAATTCAAAAAATTACAACTATTTTTGCAATTCTTAAATCCGAATTAGTTCAAATTGAAAAAATCTAAACTAAATCGATTTTTTATTTTACTTTTGTGGACATTTATTGGCGGCGTTTCAGTTTGCGGTATGGTATTAAATAAAGTGTATATTGCTAAAGTAAAAGAAAATCGGCAGATCAGTTTAAATATTAATTATCTTAAATTACAGTATGAATTTTTTAAAAGGATTTAAAACAATAATAATATCTTTTATTATTTTTTCAGGAGTTTCGTGTGATAAAAATGAAGAAGACTCTATTTTGGATATATCTGTTATTTTAAAAGGAGAGTCATTTACACTGCCTTTTGTTGAAGGAGAAGCAATTCAAACTGCAAAAGAGACAAAATATAATATTGAAATTATAGCACACAGGGGTGCTTCTTCTTACGAACCTGAAAACTCATTGTTAAGTTTTAAAAAAGCATTTGATTTAAATTCAGATGCTATTGAATTGGATTTATGGATTTCAAAAGATGACTCGATTATGGTTTTCCATGATAGGGATACAAAATTAATTACAGGAGAAAGTTATGACATCCCAAACACAAATGCCAATATCTTAAGAACTTTAAACATCGGAAAGGGGGAAAAAATGCCTTTTTTGAATGAAGTTTTTCAAACTCTCCCTGCAGGGAAAAAGATATATCTCGATATAAAATGGAATGCTCATCATAATAGTAAGGTAAACCCAAAAAGTATTACAAATCTATTAAACATCATTGAAAAACATAATAGACTAAACGACACAAGATTAACTTGTTTTGATGCCGATTATTTAAATAAAGTTAAAGAAAGAAAACCTGAATTAGAGTGTTATTGGATAACATCCGATTCAAATTCAAACAATCAAATTTTTTCGGTATTAGAGAGATATAATTTTAATGGCGTTGTTGCAAGATATTCTCAATTAAATGCTGAGTTAAATTCCTACTTAAAACTAAATAACAAAAATTTATATGTTTATGTATTATACTCTAGTTCTGATGCTATATTTTATTACAAAAATTTCAATTTAAAAGGTATATATACAGGAAAACCCGATCTTATCAGAAAGGGGTTTGAGGAGTATTTTAATTAGTAGATTAATCTAAAAGGGAAAAACAAATATTTAGTAAAATAAATTCAATAATATGTTTTGTAACAGCCTCCAACAATATTCTCTCATGTGAAGTGTTTTCTGATAATAAGAATTTGAACGATACGTTATGAGAAATATATAATTACAAAAAATTAAAAATGAAAAAAATTATTACATACGGAACCTTTGATATTTTTCACAGTGGTCATTTAGAATTATTAAAAAGAATTAAAGAATTGGGTGATTATGTAATTGTTGGTGTTTCTACAGATGAATTTAATTTAACAGAGAAAAATAAAATTAGTTATTTTCCTTATAAGGATCGCAAGGCAATAATTGAAGCCTTAAAATATGTTGATTTAGTGATTCCGGAAGAGAGTTGGGAGCAGAAAATTGCAGATATCAAAAAATATGACATAGATATTTTTGTAATCGGGAATGATTGGGAAACTAAATTTGATTATTTAAAGGACTATGGAATTGAAGTAATATATTTAGAAAGAACTCCAAATATATCTACTTCTACAGTTAAGAAAGAATTAAAATATAAATAAAAATATATATACATATATATATAATGATTCGCGGTATAATAAATTTTATTAATCTTTTTATATATAAAAAAAATAGAGTTGTAATTTCTGTTTTTCCAAATTTTGAAGACAATGGAGTTGCCTTAGCTAAGTATATTGCTGCAAATTATAATATTCAAATATATTTTATAAACCCAACTAATAAGTACTCAAAATTTATTAATGAAACATTAAATATTGAAGTTTTACAATCTAAAACTCTTAAAAGTATATATTTAATACTTACCAGTAAATTTGTTTTTTTTACACACGGATTGGTATTAAAAAGAATTTCTAAAAGACAAATTGTTTTTAATTTATGGCATGGTTATCCATACAAATCGGTGGGAACATATCTGAATGGAAAAGGGATTAATGCCACCTATACTGCGGCGACTTCAGATTATTGTCAGGTTTTATTTTCAAAAATGTTTGACGTTCCTTTTGATAGCGTTGAAATAACGGGGTTTCCAAGAAATGATAATTTAATAATTGGAAACAGAAATGAGATTTTAAGTAAATTTAAAATTGCAGGTAATAAATTTATTTTTATTTGGCTTCCAACATATAGAAGAAGCGTAATTGGAGAGATAATGAATGATGGTGTGGAAACTGGAAATCCTTTTAGTATTAAAGATTTCGACATTTATAAGTTTAATAAGTTTCTTGAGAAGAATAATGCCGTTTGTATCTTAAAACCTCATCCTCTTGCTCCAAAATTTAGTTCCGTTAAAGAAATAAATAATATTGTTTTTATTGATGATGATTTTTTACATGATAATGAAATGACACTTTACCCTCTTTTGGGAGTAACGGACTGTCTTATTTCTGATGTTTCGTCTGTAATTATTGATTATATGCTTTTAGACAAACCAATTATTTGTTTTATTGAAGATATAATTGAATATAAAAAATCTAGAGGTTTGGTGTTTGATAATTTCGAAGAAATGATACCGGGTTCTGTTGCATACAATATTGATGATTTTTACGGTATCTTAGATAAGTTATTTACAGAGAATGATTTATTGCCTGATAAAAGGAGAGATCTTGAGTCTTTTTTTCATAAATATAAAGATTTTAACTCTTCTAAAAGAGTTTCTGATATTGTATTTAAGAATTTTAAGTTTGAAAAATGATGAAACATCAATTAGATATATTAAATTGTAAAAAAAACAGAACAATATTTTTCTTTGATTAAATCATGATAAAATTTCTTGTTGGGTCTAGGCAAACTTTTTATTCTTTTCTAAGTAACTTATCCTATACCTTCGTTATTTGGTTTATAGCTGTCTTAATTAATCATTATTACGGAGCTAAATCACTCGGAGAATATTCGCTTGTTCAAGCTATAATTTCTCCTCTGGCATTATTTTTTCATCTTCAGTTAAAAGTATTAGCAACATTAGAGATCAACATTGATTTAAAAATTTCAAAATATATAAATCTCTTATTGTTTTCTAAGTTTATCTTTATAATTATTATTTTAGTAATTGGAATATTATTTAATCAACCTATATTATTTTATTCTTTTGCAGTTTTTAAAGTTTTCGAATCTTTTCATTTCTTAGTTCAAGGATATTATCAGTCAAAAAATGATTTTTTCAAATCCTTTATAACAACATTTATAAAAGGTTTTACATTATTGTTATTATTATGGATATTGTTTGTTAATAAACATTCAATTTCTTTAGGATTTATTATTATTAGCGCAATTTGGGTATTGTTATTAATATATTTCGATTTTCCTGAAATAAGCAAAGGAAACAATTTTGACAAATCACTTTTTAAAGATTTTAGCGAATCAACTCCTTTAATTATCAGTGGGGCTTCACTTTCAATTATCAGTAGTTTTGATTCTTTTACTGCAGCTATTCCCCGCTATTTTATAAATGGATACTATAACGATATCGAACTTGGTAAGTTTACCATGGTTTTGCAGTTTTTTATTGCTTCAACAATATTTGTTGTATCAGTTGGTCACCCATTTTTAGTCAAATTAAAAATACATATTGATAATAATGATTTTCAGGGCTTTAAAAAAGAGATTATAAAAACAATTTATATTTTTTTATTTCTTTCTATTTTAGCAATTCTATTTTTTATTCTATTTGGTCAATATATTATGAGGTTATTTTGGGGTGTAGAAAATGAATATTTAAGTAATTACTTAACTTTATCAATGATTGGTATAATCCCATTATTTTTGTCAAGTATTTTTGTATATTCAATTAATTCTTTAAAATATTTTTCAATCCATTTAAAATATTATCCATTAATAATAGGGATATCTATTTTATTTTCGTGGATATTAATTCCAAAATTTGGGATATTGGGCGGTATTGTTACTATCATTTTAACACAATTTATGAGAATGATAATTACTTTTTTTGTTTTTAATTATTGCTATAAAAAGTTCATTAATAAAAGTATAATTAATGAAAAATTTTGATATTTCCGGCAGCCTTCTTGCTGTACTCACTTTTGTTATATCATTAATAGCTGTAACATTCAATTTTAAAGATTTCGATTTTTATATTTTCCTTCATATAATTATTATTGCAATAAGCTCATTTTCTTTATTTAGTTATAGCAATAATCCATACTCTTTTTATAAAGTTTTTCACATTTTTTGTTTATTTTTTATGGGTATTGCCCCGATATTACAATATCATTATAATATTAGTTTTGCTGATGAGCCTGTAATTTCCGATTCAATCAAATTATTAACTACAATTTATGTCATTACAGCTATAGTTTTTTATAATACAATCTATTTTTTTACATACTCAAAATTTTCAATTCGGAAATTAACAAAAATATTTAATGATTATATTCCGGATAATTCATTTTATAATTTCACTTTGTTTTCAAAAACAGCTCTAATCGGATTATCAATCTTAAGTTTTTTTATGATTTTTAAAGTTAATAACTTTAATATCTTGAGCATGTTATTTAGAGGAGGGATATTTGCTGAAGTTATTGAAATTGAAACATCTTCTTTACTGTTAATTGATAAATTTTTTCGGCCCTTATCTTTAAGTTTATTTATTATTTCATTTTATTACAATAGAAAGTCATGGTTTATTAATTCTGTACTTTTTATTTTGTTTGTAATTACTGCATTCCCACTCGGGATGGCCAGAAATGCTGCTGCAGGATTCTACTTGCCATTAGTTTTGATTTTCGTGCCAATTTTTAAACGAAAACATTTTTTTGTCAGTAGCCTGATTTTTGGTTTATTAGTTATTTTCCCTTTTTTGGATAATTTTCGCAGATTCAATGACTTTTCCGAATTAGAATTTAGTTTTGATTTTCATATTTTTACCGATTTGCATTTTGATGCCTATTCAAGTTTTGTTAGAGCGATTAATTATGAAACTATTACCTATGGAAATCAGTTGTTGGGTGTTTTATTGTTTTTTGTCCCCAGATCAATTTGGCCCACAAAGCCAATTGGAAGTGGAGCATTACAAGCGCATCAAATTGGCATGACTTGGGATAATATTTCATGTACATATTTTGCGGAGGGTTATATAAATTTTGGACTTGTAGGAGTTTTTTTATTTGTTCTTTTTATTGCATATTTTACTGCTATCTTTGATAAGGCTTATTGGAGATTAAAAGAAAATAAATCATTTATCAATATTATATATATTCTCTCGATAGGTATGTTCCTTTTTATTTTGAGGGGAGATTTATTAAGCAGCTATGCATACACTTTTGGATTAATTTTCACATCAATTTTAACCTTTAAATTATTTAACCTAAAATTTATGAAAAGTAAATGAGATTGATGAAATATCATAGAGCCCTAATGAAAATATTTGAATAATGAAGTTACTCCAAATAAATTCAGTAATAAACACAGGATCTACAGGTAGGATTGCCGAAGATATAGGTAAACTGGCCAAATTAAATAGTTGGGAAAGCTATATTGCTTATGGTCGATATGGTAATAAAAGTGAATCAAAAGTAATAAAAATAGGATCCATATTTAACGTTTTGTGTCATGTAATTTTAACAAGAATTTTTGATCTACATGGTCTGGCTTCTAATAAAGCAACACGTGTTTTTCTTAAAGAAATCGAAAAAATAAACCCAGATATTGTACATATTCATAATTTGCATGGCTATTATATTAATTATGAAATTTTACTAGAATATTTAAAAACCAAATCAATACCGATAGTTCTAACTCTACATGACTGTTGGATCTTTACGGGTCACTGTGCCTATTATAGTTTTATTAAATGTGATAAATGGAAAACGGAATGTTTCAAATGTCCTCAAAAAAGTGCTTATCCTTCAAGTATAGGATTGGATAATTCCAGAAAAAATTTTAATAAAAAAAGACATCTTTTTAAGCAAATGTCTAATTTAACAATAATTCCAGTATCTGGTTGGCTGGCAAGTCAGGCAAGGGAATCTTTTTTAGCTCCGCATAAAATAAAAGTCATTAATAATGGGGTAGATTTGGAAATATTTAGTGCTGAAAACCATGGTAGCTTAATAAAAAAAAGCAGTTTACAAGATAAATTTATTATTTTAGGGGTTGCTAATATTTGGGATAAAAGAAAAGGATTTGATGATTTTATTTTGTTGACAAAATTTCTGGAAAAAGATGAAGTTATAGTGCTGGTAGGATTGAATAAAAAACAAATTAAAAATTTGCCAAGCAATATTCTGGGTGTTGAAAGAACTGAAAGCACAACGGAATTAGCAGAATTTTACAGCTTAGCTGATGTGTTTTTCAATCCAACTTGGGAGGACAACTTTCCTACCACAAATATAGAGTCGTTAGCGTGCGGAACGCCTGTAATAACTTATTATACAGGAGGTAGCCCAGAAGCTGTTTCGAAAGAAACCGGGTTTGTTTGCGAGCAAGGAAATTTAGAAGATGTTGTAAAAAAAATCAGAATTATTAAAAATAATGGTAAAGAAATCTATTTTGATGCATGCAGAAAAAGAGCTGTTGATTATTATAATAAAGAAAATAGATATTCAGATTACATAGATTTGTATAAAAGATTAATTAATGAACAAAATGTTTAAAAATAATATACTTCTAATAACAGGTGGAACAGGTTCCTTTGGGAACGCCGTTCTTCATCGTTTTTTACATACTGACCATTTTAAGGAAATTCGTATTTTTTCTCGAGATGAAAAAAAACAGGACGACATGAGGAATCAGCTTATGAACGACAAGTTGAAATTCTATATTGGTGATATCAGAGATTTTAATAGTGTTGAAAAAGCAATGCGTGGAGTTGATTATGTATTTCATGCAGCCGCATTAAAACAAGTGCCTTCTTGTGAATTTTTTCCTCTAGAAGCTACTAAAACTAACGTATTTGGTACTCAAAATGTAATTGATGCTGCCGTTTCCAATAATGTAAAAAAAGTAATTTGTTTAAGCACAGATAAAGCAGCTTATCCCATCAATGCGATGGGTATTACCAAGGCTTTAATGGAAAAAGTTGCAATTGCAGCTTCACGAAATTCTGGGGATACAACAGTCTGCCTTACCAGATATGGCAATGTTATGGCCTCTAGAGGATCAGTTATCCCTTTATTTTTAAATCAAATAAAAAACAACGAACCTTTAACAATTACAGACCATAAAATGACTCGTTTCTTAATGTCATTAGAAGATGCGGTTGAGTTAGTTTTATTTGCTTTTGAAAATGGAAATTCTGGTGATTTGTTTGTAAATAAAGCTCCGGCGGCAACAATTGGTGATTTAGCTCAGGCGTTAAAGGAAATATGTAATTCAAATATTGATATTAAAACTATTGGCACACGTCATGGTGAAAAACTATACGAAACTTTGTGTACCCGTGAAGAGATGGTAAAAGCAGAAAACTTCGGTAACTTTTATAGAATTCCGGCAGATAATCGTGATTTAAATTATGCGCTGTTTTTTTCAGAAGGAGAAGTTAATGTTTCTGAAATAGATGACTATAATTCTCATAACACAACGAGATTAGATGTCGAAGGAATTAAAAAATTGTTATATAAGTTACCTTTAATTAGAAAAGAGGTTTTTGGAGAAGATAATCCCCTTTTAAATAAATTCATAATTTAGAATTAATTTAAATACAATTTAATTATAAATGTTAAAAGTAGGTATTACAGGGCAAAATGGTTTTATAGGAACCCATCTATATAATACACTAGGATTGTTTCCAAATGAATTTGAACGATTACCATTTGATGATTGCTTTTTTGAAAATGAAAAAGATTTGGATAATTTTGTGCACCAATGTGATGTAATTATCCATTTAGCAGCCATGAACAGGCATGATGACCAAGAAGTTATTTATGAAACCAATGTTAGTTTAGTTCAGAAATTAATAAACTCTTTAAAGAGAACTGAAAGTAAACCTCATATACTGATGTCGTCTTCATCACAAGAAGAAAGAGATAACCTGTACGGAAAATCTAAAAAACAAGGAAGAGAAAATATCGCTAAATGGGCAGAAGCGGTAGGAGCAAAATTTACCGGTTTAGTTATTCCCAATGTTTTTGGTCCATTTGGGCACCCTTATTATAATTCGGTCATCGCTACTTTTTCACATCAGTTAGCTAATGGAGAATCACCGCAAATTCAAGTTGATGGGGAGTTAGAATTAATTTATGTCGGAGAATTGGTTAAGGTATTACTTGATTTAATAATAAAAAAAGTTCATGACACAAAATATATAATACCACATACTAAAATAGCTAAAGTATCAGAATTACTAACTCTTTTAAAGGGATATAAAGAACAATATCAAGATCGAGGAGAAATTCCCTCTTTAAACAGTAACTTTGAATTAAATTTATTTAATACCTTTCGTTGTTATATGGATATTAACAACTATTTTCCGGTAAAATCACCCCGATACACTGATGCAAGGGGTTCTTTTGTGGAGGTCGTACGTTTAGGAATTGGAGGTCAAGTTTCCTTTTCTACTACATTACCAAACGTTACCAGAGGAAATCATTTTCATACCAGAAAAATTGAGCGATTTACCGTAATTAAAGGAAAAGCGTTAATTCAGTTGCGTCGGATAGGCTCCAATGAGGTTATTAATTTTCAGTTAGATGGAAATGAACCTGCATATGTGGATATGCCTATTTGGTATACGCATAATATTAAAAATACAGGAGATGATGTATTGTATACCAATTTTTGGATTAATGAACCGTATAATGAGAATGACTCAGATACCTATTTTGAAAATGTTTAACATTGAAGATTAAAAGGATGAAAAAATTAAAAGTGATGACAGTTGTGGGTACTAGACCCGAAATTATTCGATTATCTAGAGTAATGACAGCGTTAGATCACTCAGAATCAATCGAACACATTTTCGTTCATACGGGACAGAACTATGATTATGAACTCAGCCAAATATTTTTTAATGATTTAGGAATTCGTCAACCAGATTTTTTCTTAAGTGTTTCCGGTGCTAATGCTTCCGAAACTATAGGTCAGATTTTGATAAAGATTGATCCATTATTGGAGACAGAAAAGCCTGATGCCTTTTTGGTTTTAGGGGATACCAACAGTTGTTTATGTGCCATACCTGCTAAAAAACGTCACATTCCGATTTTTCATATGGAAGCAGGTAATCGATGTTTTGATCAACGTGTTCCTGAAGAAACCAATCGTAAAATTGTTGATCATATTTCTGACATCAATTTAACCTATAGTGATATTGCCCGGGAATACCTATTAAGGGAAGGATTGCCGGCTGATAGAATTATCAAAACCGGATCTCCCATGTATGAAGTATTAAATCATTACAAGACATCTATTGTGTTATCTGATATCTTGGAACGGTTACAGTTAGAAGAAGGCAAGTTTTTTGTTGTATCTGCCCATCGTGAAGAAAATATTAACAGCGAGAGAAATTTCAACGGATTAATGGATAGTTTGAATTTGATTGCAGAAAAGTATGGTTATCCAATTATTGTTAGTACTCACCCAAGAACTAGGAATATGATTGAAAAGAAAAATATTCAAATGCGTCCGGAAATACAATTTTTAAAACCTTTAGGTTTTAATGACTATAATGCTTTGCAAATGAGATCATACGCTGTGTTATCGGATAGTGGAACCATCTCAGAA
Source organism: Flavobacteriaceae bacterium (assembly GCA_030683815.1). GTDB lineage: Bacteria > Bacteroidota > Bacteroidia > Flavobacteriales > Flavobacteriaceae > JAGXRT01. The sequence continues at coordinate 56,876 of JAUXPJ010000013.1, read as the reverse complement.
GAATCCTCTATTTTAAACTTTAGAGCGTTGAATATCCGTGAGGCACATGAGCGACCAGAAGCCATGGAAGAAGCTTCAGTAATGATGGTTGGCTTAAGTCCGGAACGAATTTTACAAGGATTAGTGCAATTACAAGATCAACAGATTGGAACTGAGCGAAATTTTAAAATTGTGTCTGATTATTCAATACCCAATGTTTCCGAAAAAATAGTCAGAATTATTTTGAGTTATACTGATTATGTAAATAGAATAGTTTGGAGAAAATAAATATTCAAAATAATAAAAGGATTCTTGTAATTTCTGAAGTTTTTGCACCAGAGGAATTTTTGATAAATGATTTAGTTTTTACTTGGAAAGATCAAGGTAAAAATGTTTCAGTTTTAACTAGAAACCCATCATATCCCACCGGAAAAATATTAAAGGGATATAAAAATTATTTCTTCCAACAGGAAAAGATTAATGATGTTCCAATTTTTCGAGTGCAATTTATTCCAATGTACAATAAATACAAATGGATTAAAATATTTAATTATTTATGGAATATGCTTTTAGGGATGTTATGGGCTCTTAAAAACGGAAGCAAATATGATTCTGTTTTTATTTATCAAACAGGACCCTTAACATTTTCGGCCATAGGTATAATTATTAAAAAAATATATAATAAAAAAGTAACAATTTGGATTCAAGATGTTTGGCCAGAAACAGTTTACGCTTATGGAATTGCAAATAAAGGAATTGGGAGATTAATTTTGGAGAAATTTGTAAAATTTATTTATTCTAATTGCGATAATATAACTGTGTCAAGTCCTGGTTTTATTCCAATTATTAATAAGTATTGTTTAAATAAATCGGTTGAATATATACCACAATGGTCCTTAACTTCAAAGATTTCTGATTTAGAAATAAATAAAGGGGAAATTAGTTTTCCCGGAAAATTCAATTTTGTTTTTGCCGGTAATATTGGAATAGCTCAAAATTTAAATAATGTAATATTAGGTTTTGAACTTTTCGTAAAAAGGAATTCTGAAAAAGAGATATGGTTAAATATAATTGGTGATGGTTCTGAATTATTGAATCTTAAATTACTTTCAGAGATGAATGAGATTCCAAATATAAAATTTTGGGGTAGAGTTAAAGCTGATGAAATGCCTTCTTTTTATAAAAAATGTGATGTTTTAATTATTTCACTTAAAAATAAACCAATTTTTAATTTAACTATACCCGCAAAATTTCAATCTTATTTAAATGCCGACAAACCAATTTTTGGAGTAATAAAAGGCGAAGTAGCTAAATTAATTTTAAATAATGATATTGGCTGGGTAGCATCTCCTGATAATTTAAACGAAATTGCATCAATTTTTGATTTGATTTCTAATTCAAATCCTAAATTAATTAATAAAAAAGGGAAGAACTCTTTGGAGTTATATAGAAATCAGTATAATAAAGATGAAATCATATCAAAATTCTCGGAATTAGTTTTTAATTAAATAAAAATTGAGTTGTTATTAAAAGCTGAATTCAGTCCACAAATGCGATTTCTGGGTTAAACAATATTTTTTCCATTACAAATATAGGAGATTCAAGGTCAAAACGCTTTCTTGATCTGTTGTTTAATTTTATTTCTAATTCTTTCATCACTAAGTGTTAAAAAACAGAAACTCTTAGGAATATACTGACACACAAGCCCATTGAGATTTTTATTAGAACCACGTTCCTGTGTGTATGGATTAGCAAAGAAAAAATCACGATATTCATCTGCAATTGGATATTCCGATTCAAACTGAACCACTTATTCCGGTTTAAAGTGAACAGTTTTTTGATGATGATTTTAAGTTATATTATGTGTTGAAAATCACCTGATATGACCAATAAAACAATAGGATCAGTTATGATAAGGGAAATCATCAGAATGAGAGATAATGGATTTTCTAATAGTCAACTATCAAAAAAAGCTTGGTATATCAAAGACAACGATATTAAAAAACCTTGCCGCTATTGATGCTTATTCCGGTGAAATCGTACATCCTATTCCAGACTAAACAGGAGAAATATTTCGATTATTTTAGTATTTCTACCTTTTTTTAATTATTTTTCGCAGAAAAATAATATATTCAAGTTTAGATATTTGAATTTGAGAAAGTTTTATAATTTAAAACACAATTTTATCTGGTAAATACCGTTTTCAAGTTATCAATAACTGATTTTTTAAATAAAAAATATACTTTATAATTATTTAATAATGGATATATTTGCAAAGTTTTAAAATGAAATAATATTTGATTGCTATGTTTGACAATTACCCGATGATTTTTAAGATATTGTTTTTCTTTTCTGGAGCTTTTTTTATAACATATCTTTTAATACCTAAAATAATATGGGTTGCTCAACAAAGGCGATTATTGGTTAAGCCCAATGGAAGAAGTTCTCACAATATAATTACACCTGCTTTTGGTGGAGTGGCTTTTTTTATAAGTTTTATAATTATGTATTCCTTTTTAAAAAATGAGTACTTAATATTCAGCAGTAATTATCTAGTGTCTGCTATTGCTGTATTATTTGTGGCTGGTCTTAAAGATGATTTAGTTTCGACAACTCCCAGAGCGAAAATTGCTGCTCAATTAATTTCTATTTCCTTAATATTGTTATCTAAGGAATTTATAGTAAGTAATCTTAATGGTTTTTTAGGAATCTATTATATTTCTCCCTGGGTAATTATGCCCTTATTAATAGTTTTTATGTTAGGCATAATCAATGCATTTAATTTGATTGATGGAGTTGATGGTTTAGCAACCTCAGTTGGTATAATAATTATGTCATTTTTTGGATTCTTATTTTATAAATTGGATGAACCTTTTTACTTTTTAATAACAATAATAATGTTAGGGATGTTTTTTGCTTTTTTAAGGTTTAATCTTTCAAGTAAATTAAATCGTAAACTTTTTATGGGAGATACCGGTTCTCTTTTTATTGGATTTATTATTGTTGTTTTAACCCTAAAGTTAATTACGATTAATGAAGCGCAATTTTTAAATTATACTTCAATAAAAGCAGAAAATATTCCAATTTTAATAGTAAGTATATTGTTTATTCCAATCTTTGACACTACACGCATCATGTTATTCAGATACTTTACGAATAAACCGATACTTCAACCGGATAAAAATCACATACATCATATACTAATTAATATTGGTTACTCACATATTCAAACCAGTATTTTAATCTCAATTTTATCTCTGTTTATTGCTTCAATTATTTATCAAATTTCAATATTATTTAATAGTTATTGGGTGTTAAGTCTTTTAGCATTTCTGTACTTTTTTTTATATGGCTTCTTTTATTTTTTGAACAAAAAGTTAAAAATTAAAAATAATATTTAAAAAAAACAAAAAATTATTTTTTCAGCAATCTTGCAACATATTTCCCAATTACATCAAATTCTAAATTTACTGTTGTTCCAACTTTTATTTGATGAAAATTAGTGTTTTCAAATGTATAAGGTATAATAGCAACACTAAATTCATTTTCTTTTGAATTGATAACGGTTAAGCTGACACCATTAATAGTGATTGAACCCTTTTCAATAGTGATATTATCTTTATGAACGGAGTTATGTTGAAAAGTAAAAACCCAACTTCCATCTTCTTCTAAAATGTGTGAACAAGTAGCAATTTGGTCAACATGACCCTGAACAATATGTCCATCTAATCTAGCACCTAGAATCATGGCGCGCTCTAAATTAATTTTAGAACCAATTTTTAATTTTCCTAGATTGGTTTTTTCTAAAGTTTCTTTAATGGCAGTAACAGTATAAATATCACCATCAATATTAACAATGGTTAAGCAAGTGCCATTATGGGACATGCTTTGGTCTATTTTTAATTCCGGAGTTAATCGACTTTCAACGGAAATGTGTAAGTTATCACCTTCATTTACTAGGTTTTTAACAATACCAATACTTTCTATAATTCCTGTAAACATTTAATTAAATTTTGGCTATTTTTGGCTATTCAAAAGTAGGAATAATAAATGAGTGATTATGAGTAAAAACGAAAATATTAAAGTTGGAATTTCTGTTGGAGATATTAACGGAATTGGAATTGAAATCATATTAAAATCATTTGCAGACAAACGGATGTTAGAGTTTTGTACTCCTATAATCTTTGCATCCAATAAAGTAGTTTCTATCCATAAGAAAGAATTAGATATGGATACTCCAATTCATGGAATTTCGTATGTTAACCAAGCAATACAAGGAAAATTAAACTTAGTCAATGTTTGGAAAGAAGATGTTAATGTTGTTTTTGGCAAAGCATCTAAAATGGCAGGAAAATATGCAATACTTTCTTTGGAAGCTGCAACAAATGCATTGATTAACAATGAAATTGACGTATTGGTTACTGCTCCAATTAATAAGGACAATGCCCAATCTGCCAATTTTATTTTCCCTGGTCAAACGGAATATTTAGCTAAGAAATTTGGTGATGATGAGCCGTTAATGGTGTTAATGACTGATGAAATTAAGTTAGGATTAATAACAGCTCATATTCCAATTTCAAAGATTTCAGAAAGTATCACTCCAGAACTTATCAAAAGAAAAGTATCCATTTTTCACAATTCACTAATTCAAGATTTTGGTGTTACAAAACCAAAAATTGCCATTTTAGGATTAAATCCACATTGTGGAGATAAAGGAGTTATTGGAAATGAAGACGATGATATTGTTAGACCTACAATCGCAGAAATTCAACAAGAAGGAAAATTTGTTCAAGGACCCTATTCAGCTGATAGTTTCTTCGGAACTAAGTTGTTTTCTAAATTTGATGGAGTTTTAGCTATGTATCATGATCAAGGTTTGGCTCCTTTTAAAGCATTGTCATTTGGTAGAGGTGTCAATTTTAGTGCGGGAATTAAAAGAATCAGAACATCGCCAGATCATGGAACTGCCTATGAAATTGCAGGAAAAGGATTGGCAGAAGAAACCTCATTTAAGGAAGCTTTATTTGCCGCTATACAAATTTATAAAACTAGAACAGATTATTTAGCACTGGTTGATAATCGTTTAGAATAAATTTCTTTAAATTTTAGAAATAGATATTTTTCAATTAGAGTAAATATTTATATCTTTGCACGCTCAATTTGATAGCATGATGAAAGAGATGAACACGTTTATTATTCCTTTCATTGGTTTAAAGGAAGGAAAACATCAGTTTGAATATCAAATTGACAAAAAGTTCTTTGAAACTTTTCAGTACGATGAGTTTGATGATGTTGATGTAAAAGTTGATTTATCCTTTGTGAAAAAAGCAACAATTTTAGAGTTGGATTTTCAATTCAGCGGAAGTGTAACAGTTGCCTGTGATATTTCCAATGAATTATTTAATCAACCAATCAATAATGAATTTAAACTTATTGTAAAATTTGGTGAAATTTATAATGATGATCACGATGAGATTTTAGTAATTCCTCATACAGAATTCCAGTTAAACATTACTCAATATATATACGAGTCTATTATTTTAGCTGTTCCATTAAAAAGAATTCATCCAAAAGTTATAGATGGATCGTTAAAATCTGAAGTAATTGAAAAGTTAAAAGAGTTAGAAGTAAAAGAAATAAAAGTAGAAAATATTGATCCCAGATGGGATAAATTAAAAGATTTTAAAAACACTAAATAAAATACTACAATGGCACATCCTAAGAGAAAAACCTCCAAAACGAGAAGAGATAAAAGAAGAACTCATTATAAAGCAACAATTCCACAAATTGCAACCGACCCTACAACCGGTGAAGCTCATTTATACCATAGAGCACATTGGCATGAAGGAAGACTATATTACAGAGGTCAGATATTAATTGATTCTGAACAAAAATCTGCTTAAAAAGTTTGTTTTTTAAAACTTTAAAAACCTCCATTTTTGGAGGTTTTTTCGTTTAAAATGATTAAAAAATGGTAAAAAACGACAAAAAGTAGTTATTTTTTGAAAAAAAATGCTGAAATTTGACCCCTCTAAAATTGAGAAGTTAGACATAATTTAATAATAAAAAACAATTAATGAAGAAGGTTACTGCCGCAATTACTGCTGTTGGGAAATATTTGCCTGAGTATGTTTTGACAAATGAAATTCTCGAAAAAATGGTTGACACTACAAGCGATTGGATTTTGACAAGAACCGGAATTGAAGAAAGAAGAATATTAAAAGGAGTAGGAAAAGGATCCTCTTTTATGGCAATTCACGCAGCAAATGACTTATTTAGCAAAACAAAAGTAAAGCCAGAAGAAATAGATTTAGTCATCATTGCAACCGCAACACCCGATATGAAAGCTGCATCAACAGCCGCTTTTGTTGCAACAGAAATTGGTGCGACCAATGCTTTTTCGTTCGATTTAGAATCTGCCTGTTCCAGTTTTTTATATGGAATGTCAGTGGCATCAACCTATATTGAATCAGGAAAATATAAGAAAATCCTACTAATAGGTTCGGATATGAATTCATCATTTATTGATTATACCGACAGAAAAACATGTATCATTTTTGGAGATGCCGCAGGAGCCGTGCTTTTTGAACCCAATAATGAAGGATTTGGTTTAATAGATGAGTATTTAAGAACCGATGGAAGTGGTAGAGATTTCTTAAAAGTAGAAGCGGGCGGTTCTCTTTATCCTCCAACTCATGAAACAATTGATCAAAAGAAACATTTTGTACATCAAGAAGGAAAAACAGTATTTAAATATGCAGTTTCTAATATGGCAGAATCAGCAAAAAAATTGTTAGAACGCAATCAACTTGAAAAAGATGAAATTGATTGGCTGGTGGCACATCAGGCTAATAAAAGAATAATTGACGCAACAGCATCAAGATTTGATTTAGATACATCAAAAGTGATGATGAACATCCAAAAATATGGAAATACAACTTCTGCTACATTACCTTTGTTGTTAAATGATTATGAAAGTCAATTAAAAAAAGGAGATAAATTAATTTTTGCCGCTTTTGGTGGAGGATTCTCTTGGGGAGCAATCTACTTAACATGGGCGTATAATACTAACTAAATAACTAATTTAAACTTGAGAAAAATGGATTTAAAAGAAATTCAAAATTTAATTAAGTTCGTTGCTAAATCTGGAGCAAGCGAAGTAAAACTTGAGATGGAGGATATTAAGATTACTATTAAAACTGGCCCAGGATATGCTGATGCATCTATGATGCAAACAGGTCATTATCCACAAGCTCCAGTTCAAACGTCTTTTTCTCATCAAATGATGCCAAATGTTGAAACTCATGGAATGAAACCAGCAGAAACTCCATTAGATGATTCAAATTTAATTACCATAACTTCTCCAATTATCGGGACTTTATACAGAAAACCGGCTCCTGATAAACCAAATTTTATTGAAGTTGGAGATATGGTGCAAAAGGGAAAAGTAGTTTGTATTATTGAGGCGATGAAATTATTCAATGAAATCGAATCTGAAGTTTCGGGTAAAATTGTTAAGATTTTAGTTGATGACATAACTCCTGTAGAATTCGGTCAACCATTATTTTTAGTGGAGTCAGTTTAATATCATTTAAATATAAAAAAAACAATTATGTTTAAAAAAATATTGATTGCCAACAGAGGCGAAATTGCCTTGCGAATTATCCGTACCTGTAAAGAAATGGGCATCAAAACAGTTGCCGTTTATTCTACTGCCGATGCAGAAAGTTTGCATGTAAAGTTTGCCGATGAAGCTGTTTGTATTGGACCTCCTCCAAGTTCTGAATCATATTTGAAGATGTCTAATATCTTAGCTGCTGCTGAAATTACCAACGCTGACGCAATTCATCCGGGTTATGGGTTTCTATCTGAAAATGCAAAATTCTCTAAACTTTGTGAAGATTATAAAATCAAGTTTATAGGTGCTTCTCCAGAAATGATTGCCAAAATGGGAGATAAAGCTACAGCTAAAGCAACTATGATAGCAGCAGGTGTTCCTGTAATCCCAGGTTCAGAAGGATTGTTAGAATCATATGAACAAACTGAAATTTTAGCGGAAGAAATTGGCTACCCTGTTATGTTAAAAGCAACAGCAGGCGGTGGAGGAAAAGGGATGCGTGCTGTTTGGAAAAAAGAAAATCTAAAAGATGCTTTTGAAAGCGCTAAATTAGAAGCCAAAGCTTCATTTGGTAATGATGGCATGTATTTAGAAAAACTGATTGAAGAACCGCGACATATAGAAATTCAAGTTGTAGGAGATCAATACGGAACGGCTTGTCATTTATCAGAAAGAGATTGTTCTATACAACGTCGACATCAAAAATTAACCGAAGAAACTCCATCTCCATTTATGACTCCTCAGTTGAGAAAAAAAATGGGAGAAGCAGCGGTAAAAGCTGTTGAAAATATTCGTTATGAAGGTGTTGGAACCATAGAATTTTTGGTTGATAAGCACAAAAATTTCTACTTTATGGAAATGAATACCCGTATTCAAGTAGAACATCCAATTACAGAACAAGTAATAGATTATGATTTGATACGTGAGCAAATCAAAGTTGCAGCCGGTATTCCAATTTCCGGAAAAAATTATTTTCCAAATTTACATTCCATAGAATGTAGGATTAACGCTGAAGATCCGTATAATGATTTTAGACCATCACCAGGGAGAATAACAACGCTTCATGCACCTGGAGGTCACGGAATTCGTATTGATACCCATGTTTATTCAAATTATACGATTCCGCCAAATTACGATTCAATGATTGCTAAGTTGATTACAACTGCGCAAACAAGAGAAGAAGCCATCAATAAAATGCGCAGAGCTCTCGATGAATTTGTAATTGAAGGAATTAAAACTACGATACCTTTTCACCGTCAATTAATGGATCATCCGGACTATTTAGCTGGAAATTATACCACCAAATTCATGGAGTCATTTAAGATGGAATAATAATTTGATTTCATATGCAGATATTTATTGTTTTCAATTTGTCGTCCGTCAGCTGACGGACGCCGGTTTGATTAATATTTTTTCATCAAAGTTTACTTCACTGAATTTTATTTGTTTTAGTGTTCAGTGAGTGCTTCGCAATTGTGTTTTTTTAAACATGACTATTTCATATTTAAATAAAAATAAAGGATATAGCTTGATATATCCTTTATTTTTTTATATTTACTTATAATTTCACAGATTTAATGAGTAAAGAGTTACATATTGATGGAATCGATAAAATTATTTTAAGGCATTTAACCGAAGATGCGCGTACTCCCATCCTAAAAATTTCGCGTGAAATAGGAATTTCGGGTGCTGCAATTCATCAAAGACTTAATAAATTAGAAGAAGGAGGACTTTTTAACGGTTCTAAATTTATCATCAATTCTAAAACTTTAGGTTATAATACTTTGGCATTTGTTGGTATTTATTTGAATTCTTCGGATCAATATAAATCAGTAATTAGAAAATTAAAAGAAATCCCTGAAGTAATTGAAAGTCATTATACAACAGGCAATTACGGAATTTTTATAAAAGTATTGAGTAAAAACAACGAACATTTAATGGAACTGCTCAGCAAAAAAATACAGGCAATTGAAGGTGTTTCCAGAACAGAAACGTTTATTTCACTTGATCAAGAAATTAATCGACAAATACAGATATAATAAAAAATCCCGCTTCTGCGGGATTTTTTATGTTTTTTAATTGATAGATTATCTTCTGTTCATATAAATCATGATATAATATAAAAGTGTAACTAAAGCTCCAATAGCTGCAACAACATATGTTCTTGCTGCCCAACTCAAAGCGTCTTTTGCGCCAGCCTGTTCTTCTTGTGTTAACATATTTTTATTGTGCAACCAAGCTAAAGCTCTATTGCTGGCATCATATTCAACAGGTAAAGTTACAAAACTGAAGATAACAGTAGCGGCAAATAATGCAATTCCAATTGGTAATAATATTGGGAAAGAATTAATCAATAAAATTCCAGCTATAATAACCCATTGTGCCAGTCGACCGGAAACTTGAACCATCGGAACCATTTTTGATCGAAACTGTAACCATTCATATCCAATGGCATGTTGAACAGCGTGTCCACATTCGTGAGCAGCAACTGCTGCCGCTGCTGCATTGCGTTCTAAATAAACAGCTTCGCTTAAATTAACAGTTTTATTTAATGGGTTGTAATGATCTGTTAACCGACCGGGGACAGAAATTACTTTTACATCAAATATTCCATTGTCATGTAACATTTTTTCAGCAATTTCTTTTCCGCTAAGTCCATTTCTAAGCGATAACTTAGAATATTTAGCAAATTTACTTTTTAATCTCCATTGAACTAATCCCCCAACGAGTGCAATTAGTCCTAAAATAACATATCCAAAAATCATAATTAAAGGTTTTAGTTGAGCAAATATAAATAAAAATCGATTTAAAATTATTTATACATTTACATCATAAATTATTCCAACTTTAAAATAAGACATTATGTCAAAAAAGGCACATATTCTAATTATCTATACTGGCGGAACTATTGGGATGGTTAAAGATTATAAATTAAATGTGCTAAAAGCTTTTGATTTCGATAATTTAAAGAAAAATATACCTGAGTTAAACCTGATCAATTGTAAAATTGATACGATTTCATTTGATGAACCATTAGATTCTTCCAATATTCATCCAAATGATTGGGTAAAAATTGCTGCTATTATTGAAGTCAATTACGATAATTTTGACGGATTTGTAGTATTGCACGGTTCTGACACCATGTCTTATACCGCTTCTGCCATTAGCTTTATGTTTGAAAATCTAAGTAAACCAATCATATTTACAGGTTCGCAATTGCCTATTGGTGATTTACGAACAGATGCTAAAGAAAATCTAATAACTTCAATCCAAATAGCATCATCACAAATTGATGGCAAACCAATAATTTCTGAAGTTTGTTTGTATTTTGAGTATAAATTATATAGAGCAAACAGAACAACTAAAATTAACGCTGAGCATTTTGAAGCTTTTACTTCTCCTAATTATCCTGCTTTGGCAGAAAGTGGCGTACATTTAAAATTTAACCATGATTTATTGCTAAAATCTGTTAATCAAGATAAATTGATTGTACGAAAAGAATTAAATAACAATATTGCTATTTTAAAAATATTTCCAGGCATTACCCAAAATGTAGTTGAGAGTTTTTTAAACGCAAAAGATTTAAAAGGTATCATTTTAGAAACGTATGGTTCGGGAAATGCTCCAACTTCTGAATGGTTTTTAAAATTGTTGCAAAATGCGCTTTTAAAAGGAATTCATATAGTTGATGTGACACAATGTGTCGGAGGAAGCGTAATTTTAGGTCAATATGAAACGAGTATCCAACTTCAAGAACTTGGTCTTATCAGCGGATTCGATATTACTACAGAATCGGCAGTTGCTAAGATGATGTATTTATTAGGATTAGAACTTTCAGACCAACAATTTAGAGAATTATTTATGACATCATTAAGAGGTGAACTGAATTAATATATATTTGATTGAAAATATTCCGAATATTTTACTAAATAAGGGATGTTATTGCACAATTAATGAAAATAAATAGATGATAACTGTCTCATATTGAATTATTAATAAAATAAAAATAAATTTTCTCAACTCAACAATTTTTTGTTACTTGCCACTCGCAAAAATGGTTGCTTGGAGAGGTGGCCGAGTGGCTGAAGGCGCACGCTTGGAAAGCGTGTTTACAAGAAATTGTAACAAGGGTTCGAATCCCTTTCTCTCCGCAGAAGCGTCGTAATTGCAAAAAATATATTATATTTAACCCGTAAACTATTAATAATTAATTATTACACAATGAAAAGAGTATTTACTATCCTAGCAATCACAGGATTATTGTTTTTAGGAACAACTCAAAACACGTTTGCCCAAGAAGATGCGCAAACTACAGAGCAAGTTGCAGCTGCAACTGATGAAGCACCAACATTTCACCAGGCTTTAAAACAACGTTTTATTGAAGGTGGACCATTCTTTATGGGAATTGTATTACTAGCTTTAGTGTTAGGATTAGCAATTGCTATAGAAAGAATTATTTACTTAAACATGTCCACTACAAACACTAAAAAATTAGTTGATGAAGTAGAACAGGCATTAACATCTGGTGGAGTTGAAGCTGCAAAAGATGTTTGTAGAAACACAAGAGGTCCTGTTGCGTCTATTTTTTATCAAGGATTGGACAGAATGGATGAAGGTGTAGAAGCAGCTGAAAAAGCAGTTGTTGGATACGGTGGAGTTCAAATGGGGTTATTGGAGAAAAACATTTCTTGGTTGTCTTTATTTATTGCATTAGCACCGATGTTAGGATTCATGGGAACTGTAATTGGTATGATTAGCGCGTTTGACTCTATTCAAGCAGCTGGTGATATTTCTCCTACAGTAGTAGCAGGAGGTATTAAAGTAGCATTATTAACAACCGTATTTGGTCTTGTTGTTGCTATTATTCTTCAAATTTTCTATAATTACATCATTTCTAAAGTTGACAGTATTGTAAACTCTATGGAAGATGCTTCTATTTTATTAGTAGATCTTTTAATAAGACACAAAAAATAAGAGATTATTATGAGCGAAAAAATGTCTAAAATATTAATGTTAGTATCCGGTGCTATTGGGGTTATTGCCATCTTCTTCCTTGCGAGAATAGTAATTTCAGGTGATGATCCAATTAAAGCTTCTGCAGATCTTCAAAGCAGCATCGTGTCTCCTTTCATTATATTTTCAATAATCATATTAGTACTAACCGCTGTTGTAACTGTTGTTTTCTCAGGATATACTCTTGTTCAACAACCAGAACAACTTAAAAAGTCCTTAATGGGAGTTGGCGTGTTAGGAGCTTTATTACTTATTACTTACTTTGTATCTCCAAACTCTCAAGTAGTTGATGTTACAGGTAAAGTTTTAATGGAAGAATCAAATACATCTCAAGTAATTAGTGCCGCAATTAGCTATAGCTTCGTTTTAGGGACTATAGGTTTAGGTTTCTTTTTATGGGATTTTGTGAAATCAATGGTTAAATAATTTAATATGGCAAGAAGAGAAACACCTGAAATTAACGCCGGTTCAATGGCCGACATTGCGTTCTTACTATTGATATTTTTCTTAGTAACAACAACAATGGATGTTGATTCAGGTATTGCAAGAAAATTACCTGAGAAACCGCCACCAGGGTATGTGCCTCCTATATTAAAAGAAAAAAACGTATTTGAGGTAAACATCAATAGAAATAACCAATTCTTAGTTGAAGGTGAATATATGAATATTGACCAAATTAAAGAAGCGGCTAAGAAGTTTATCAATAATGGTGGAGGAACAAACGAAGATGGTGAAGAATGTACTTGGTGTACCGGTGAAAGAGACCCAAGATCTTCAGATCATCCTTCTAAAGCAATTATTTCAATACAAAGTGACAGAGCTACTAATTACGGCCCATTTATTGCCGTTCAAAATGAGTTAGAAGCGGCATACACCGAGTTAAGAAATGAATTAGGGTTAAAACTTTACGGTAAAACCTTTACAGCATTGGTGAAAGATTTGCAAAACGATAAGAAAAATGAGGAGTTAAAAGAAAAAATTGAGAATATCAAAAATAAATATCCTCAAATTATTTCTGAAGCTGAACCAACTCAATAAAAAAAGATAGTAATATGTCTAAATTTAGAAAGAATAAAAAAGGTTTACCTGCAATATCTACTGCTTCGTTGCCGGATATTGTATTTATGTTACTTTTCTTCTTCATGGTATCAACAACGATGAGGGAAACGGATTTGTTAATCAAAAAACCGTTGTTACCAAGTGCTAATGAAGTTAAAAAATTAGAACAGAAAAGTTTGGTAAGTACTATTTATGTTGGAAAAGCAAAAGATAGTAAATATGGTGCCGGCGATAAAATTCAGTTAAATGATAAACTTTCAACCGTAAAAGATGTAAGAGCTTTTATTTATTCTGAAAGAGCCAAACACAATGAAGATGAAGTTCCTTATATGACTGTATCAATCAAAGCAGATGTTAATTCATACGTGGGTACTGTTACTGATATTAAGGCTGAATTAAGAGAAATCAATGCGCTTAAAATTAGCTACTCTAGTAAAAGAGGTAACATAAAAGACAATTTTTAGTGTAAAAACTTTAATTGTATATAGTTTAAAAAGGCAATCATTAGGTTGCCTTTTTTTATTAATTTAGTATGAGAAAAATAATATATTAATTTTCTTAAATACAAAATAATATAAAAGATGAAATTCCGATTTCTAATTCTTGCTTTTTCGATTTATATAAATGGGATTGCCCAAAATCAAACCGATTCACTTTCTAATTATTTGGAAGATCAACTTTATGTTTCCATTTATAATAACAATTTGCTGAATACGCCCAATGAATTTAAAAGTTATGGATTTTCCAACGGAATTTCACTAGGTTTTATAAAAGATATTCCTTTAAATGAACAACGAAATGTCGGATTAGGTATAGGTTTAGGATTCGCTTTTAATACCCTTAAAAATAATCTTAAACTAACCGAAAATAATGGGTTGATTGATTTGTCAATTCTAAACGAAAGTTATGATACCAACAAAATAACAGCCAAAGCTGTAGAATTTCCGATTGAATTCAGATGGAGAACATCTACACAGGATAAATTTAAATTTTGGAGAATTTATCCCGGAATGAAATTTTCTTATCTGTATAAAACGGAGTATTCTTATATAGATTCATCCATTAATTACAATATTAAAAATCCTGAAATATTCAATAAATTCCAGTACGGATTTACTTTAAACGCGGGTTATAGTGCCTTTAATTTATACACTTATTTTGGCGTAAAACCCTTATATAAAGATGTTACCGGCAGCAATGAAAAATCATCGATTAAAGAAATAAAGTTAGGTTTGATATTTTATATACTATAATAGTAGAAAATACCGTATTGTAAAATAATTCCGGTTAAAAAGCCAAGATATACTTCCAAATTGCTATGCGCTTTTAATTTTAAGCGTGATGTTAAAATAATTCCTGCAATAATAAATAGTATCGAAATTAGCATAATCAGATTCATGCTATATAATTTGCTCAACGCCAAAATAACGCCCATTACGCCACCGATACTAATGGCATGAAGACTGATTTTGAAACGAAATGAAATTAATAAATAAGCAATAAGTGCTATAAAAGTAATACCGATAAACATGATAGTTAAATCGGGTAGAATGCGATAAGTGCTTAAAAATTTACTAGCTGAAAAGGATACAAATAAAAAGAATAATAAAGGTAATCTGCGTTCACTTACACTTGGTATTTGGAAATTTTGAATGAGTTTAAAATATTTCAATATCCATAAAAATAGCATTGGAATTAAAACAGTTCCTAAAAACAGATAAATTAAAATTAACTGAACTTGATAAGAATTTTTGCTATGCGGAAAAATATTAAAATAAAGACAAGAACCATAAAACGGTATAAAAACCGGATGAAATAAATAGGAAATAAATTTATAAAACCACATAATTTATATTTCTTTTCGTAATCGAGCAACAGGTATATCTAATAATTCTCGATATTTTGCTACAGTTCTGCGGGCTATTGGAAATCCTTTTTCCTTTAATATTTTGGCTAATTTATCATCAGTGAGCGGAATTCTTTTATCTTCATTCTGAACAACAGTCTCCAGTATATTTTTAATTTCTATGGTAGAAACATCGTCTCCTTCTGAATTTTTCATCGATTCTGAAAAGTATTCTTTAATCAATTTTGTACCATAAGGTGTTGCAACATATTTGCTGTTAGCAACTCTTGAAACCGTAGAAACATCCATCTCAATTAGATCTGCAATATCCTTTAAAATCATGGGTCTTAACAGGCGCTCATCACCTGTTAAAAAATACTCTTTTTGGTACTGAACAATAGCATTCATAGTAACCAAAAGGGTTTGTTGACGTTGTTTAATGGCATCAATAAACCATTTGGCTGAATCTAATTTTTGTTTGATAAATAAAACAGCTTCTTTTTGAGATTTTGATTTTTCGCTGCTTTCTTTGTAAGAGCGAAGCATATTGCTGTATTCGTGAGATACATGAAGTTCTGGTGCATTTCTGGAATTTAAGAAAAGTTCAATTTCATTTTCAACCAAACGAATGGTGAAATCAGGAATAATTTGCTCTGCCATTTTAACGGTACCCACATATGAACCTCCCGGTTTTGGATTTAATTTTGAGATTTCTGCAATAATATCGCGTAAATCATCTTCTTCCATATGATGCTTTACAAGCAATTTATTGTAATGTTTTTTGGCAAAATGGTCAAAAGAATTTTCTAATACATCTATCGATAAATCACGAATTTTTGATTTATTTCTATGTTGAAGTTGGATGATTAAACACTCTTGTAAATCACGAGCTCCAACTCCAACGGGATCTAAAGACTGAATTATTTTAAGCAATCTTTCTACTTCATCTTCATCAGAATAAATATTGAGGGTAAAAGCCAAATCATCAACAACATCAGCTAAATCTCTTCTTAAATATCCGGTATCATCTAAACTTCCGATAATAAAATCGATGATTTGCTCTTCATTTTCAGTGAATCGGAATGAATGAAGTTGGGTTTTTAAATATTGACTAAAGGTAGTTCCGGCAGCATATGGAGTTTGTCTTTCTTCATCATCGGCTGAATAATTATTGGTGTATAATTTATAATCAGGGATTTCGTCATCACTCAAATATTCATCAATGTTGATATTTTCAGTGTTGATGACCTCATGATCTTCATCTTCATACTCTAATTGAGATTGACTTTCAAATTGGTCTTCATCTTCAATTATTTCACTTTCTAAGGCAGGATTTTCCTCCATTTCTTGTTTGATGCGTTGTTCAAATGCCATAGTTGGCAATTGAATCAACTTCATCAGCTGAATTTGCTGAGGTGAAAGTTTTTGAAGTAATTTTTGATGTAATCCTTGCTTTAACATATCTCACAAAGATAATAAAAGATGTGGACGATTAGAGTTAAAAAAAAAGAGAAAAACGTTGCTTTCTCTATCTTCTTTTCTATTTTATTTTGATGTTAAAATTCAGCATTTTGAGGTGTTCTTGGGAAAGGAATTACATCTCTTATATTTCCCATACCGGTCACAAACTGAACTAATCGTTCAAAGCCCAAACCAAATCCGCTATGAACCGCCGTTCCAAATTTGCGGGTATCTAAATACCACCACAATTCTTTTTCATCAATTTGATTGGCTTCCATTTTTGCTTTTAACACCTCATAACGCTCTTCGCGTTGTGAGCCGCCCACGATTTCGCCAATTCCAGGAAAAAGTACATCCATGGCTCTAACGGTTTTCCCATCTTCATTTAATCGCATATAAAAGGCCTTAATTTTTTCCGGATAATCGAAAAGAATAACAGGACATTTAAAGTGTTGTTCTACTAAAAAGCGTTCGTGTTCACTTTGTAAATCTGCGCCCCATTCTTTGATGATATATTGAAATTTTTTCTTTTTGTTGGGAGTAGAATTTATCAAAATTTCAATGGCTTCGGTATAACTTACACGTTTAAAATTATTGATTAGCACAAAATTTAATCTTTCTAATAAAGACATTTCAGCACGTTGATTTTGCGGTTTTGATTTGTCTTCCTGAATCAATCGTTGCTCTAAAAAGGATAAATCATCGACACAATTGGTTAAAGCGTATTTGATAACGTATTTAATAAAATCTTCTGCCAAATCCATATTATCCATTAAATCATTGAAAGCAACTTCTGGTTCAACCATCCAAAATTCAGCTAAATGGCGCGAGGTATTAGAATTTTCAGCTCTGAAAGTAGGTCCGAAAGTATAGACTTTACTTAAAGCCATCGCAAAAGTTTCGGCTTCTAACTGCCCCGAAACCGTTAAATTGGTATTTTTTCCAAAGAAATCATCAGAAAAATCAATTTTTCCACTCTCATCTTTTTTAAGGTTTTGTAAATCTAAAGTGGTTACGGTAAACATTTCTCCAGCACCTTCGGCATCAGAGCCGGTAATAATGGGCGTGTGAACATTGTAAAATCCGTTATCAGTAAAATATTTGTGGATGGCAAATGACAAGGTTGAACGCACTCTCATCACTGCAGCAAACGTATTGGTTCTGATTCTTAAATGGGCGTTTTCACGCAAAAATTCAAAACTGTGTTGTTTGGGTTGAATGGGATAAATTTCAGAGTCAGAATCACCTAATATTTTGATGTGTGTAACTTGTATTTCTACGGTTTGACCTTTACCTTGACTTTCAATCAAAGTTCCTTTTACCGAAATTGCAGCTCCTGTAGTAATTCTTTTCAAAAGCGCTTCATCAAAGTTTTCAAAATCAACTACACACTGAATATTGTTAAGGGTTGAACCATCATTTAAAGCAATAAACCGATTGCTTCTAAAAGTTCTCACCCATCCTTTTACTTTTACTTCACTTAGAAATTGAGCCGATTTTATTAATTCAGCAACGCTACTTCTCTTCATTTTTTATATTATTATTTTGTAAAGTTATCTTTTTGAGTTATTTAATCAAAATGGATTATTTAAGTTCTATTTTTTTCATCTTCATCTAAATCTGAATCATTTAAATTAAGTTTTAAAGCAGGTTCTTTTAATGTTTTTTTATTGGCTATAAATGATTCTAATGAAAGTAATAAGGATGGTAATAACAATAAGTTTGAAATCATGGCTACCAATAAAGTTATGGAAACCAATCCACCTAAAGCAATGGTTCCGCCAAAACTAGAAACGGTAAAAACTAAAAATCCGAAGAATAATACCACTGAGGTATAAAACATACTGATTCCTGCGCTTCGCAGAGCTGCATAAACCGATTTATTAATCTTCCAATTATTGGCAATTAATTCTTGTCTGTATTTGGCTAGAAAGTGAATTGTATTATCAACAGAAATACCAAATGCAATGCTGAAAACCAATATAGTAGATGGTTTTATGGGTATGCCGATATAACCCATCAGTCCGGCTGTAAATAATAGCGGAAAAATATTGGGGATGATAGAAATGATAATCATTCGGAATGAGCGGAACAAAAACGCCATAAATAATGAAATTAAAAAGATGGCTAATGAAAGTGAAATAG
Source organism: Flavobacteriaceae bacterium (assembly GCA_030683815.1). GTDB lineage: Bacteria > Bacteroidota > Bacteroidia > Flavobacteriales > Flavobacteriaceae > JAGXRT01. Next base: position 37,755 of record JAUXPJ010000013.1, on the reverse strand, counting down.
CTAAATTATTGACCAAGTAATTGGTTCCTTTTAAAAAGACGAGTGCTTTTCCGGTCATCAAAACGCCATAACGCTCTTGTGGAAATTCTTTGTTGATAATACCCCAAAGCCGTTCTTCAATTTTTTCCATTTTATCGGTACCAATGTCTTTCATAAAAGTGGTAACTCTGATATATCTTCCGGTTGAATCGACAAAATTATCGAGCCCGTTCATGTCATTTGACGAATTTTTAATATAAGTCAAAATAAAGTTCTTTTCTATGGATGTAGGAAGCTGATAATATTTTGGATTTCCATTATAATATGCCTGTTTAGAATATTTAACCGCATTTACAATAGAAATTGGTTTTGATAATTCTGGAATTTCATCAATTTCATCTTGTAATCTTTCCACTTTTTTTAAAGTAGAAAGTTTCATAACGCCATTTTTTTCTTTGGTATCAATCAAAATTTCGAGTGGCATGATTCCTCCAAATTCTTTTTCAAAGAAAAGAATATCTTTAAAAAACGGTTTTCCTTTCGGCATATCTTCAATGATACTTCCAGAAATACGAATCATATAAATTCCAATCATACTAGTGATGATGAGCGTAGTAGTGGTTGCATAAATAGCAAAACGATGGTTTTTTACCATTTTTTCCATCCATGAAACAATTCCTTCAATCCATTTACGCTCCAAATGCTTTAAATGTTTGCGTTTTGGAATATTCATAAAACTGTAAATAATAGGAATCAATAAAATGGACAATAAAAAGATAGCCATAATATTGATGGATGCAATTACCCCAAACTCTCTTAACAATTGACTGTTGGTGAACATGAAAGTTGCAAAACCGGATGCGGTTGTTACATTGGTTAAAAAAGCTGCATTCCCAATTTTTGAAATGACACGTTGCAAAGATTTCGCCTGATTGCCGTGTGTTTTTATTTCTTGCTGATATTTATTGATGAGGAAAATGGCATTGGGAACTCCAATTACGATGATTAATGGTGGAATGAGCGCTGTTAAAACCGTTATTTCATAACGCAACAATCCGATAAATCCAAAAGCCCAAATTACGCCAATACTCACTACTAAAAAGGTGATTAAAGTGGCTCTGAATGAACGGAAAAAGAAGAAGAAAATAAACGAAGTTACCAATAAAGCGAGTCCGACAAACATACCCATTTCATCAATAATATTTTGAGAATTGAGCGTTCTGATATAAGGCATCCCCGAAACATGCACTTTTAATCCGGATTCTTTTTCAAATTTTTGAATTAACGGAATAAAAGTATCGATGATAAATCGTTCTCTAATTTTAGTGTTAATGATGTCTTTTTTAAGATACATCATGGTTCTGATTGTTCCGGTTTCTCTATTGTATAAAAAATTATCGTAAAAAGGAAGGTTGTTAAATACTTCTTTTTTAAGCGCTTGTATTTCTTCAATAGTGTGTAAATCGCCTTTTACTAAAGCTTGTGGAATAAATTTTTCTTGCGCTTCATCTTTTACCAATGTTTTAATATCAGACAAGGAAACGGTTAATTCAACTTCTTTAAATGTTTTAAGTTTCTTTGAAAGTTGTGTCCAATGATTGAATTTTTCTGGTGTAAAAAGATGCGGATCTTGTACCGCTAGAATGACAATATTTCCTTCTTCGCCAAAAACCTTTAAAAATTTATTATACGTAATGTTAACTTCATGATCTACAGGAAGCAAGTTGGCTTCGGTATGCGTAAATTGCATATATTTCATCTGCGATGCCAGAAATAACGTTAAAGCAAATATGATGGTTAAAATAAAGTATCTTCTTGTGAGTATAAATCGTGCAATTCTGTTCCAAAAACCCATGCTGTTATTTTTTTGCAAATGTACAAAATTTGGCTTAAGTGCTATTGGTGATTAGGATATTAAAAGATTGAAAGTTCATAATGTTTGTAATGTTTGTAAAGTTCATAATGTTCTTAAAGTTGAGGAACTTTTAACAATAGATTCATTTTCAAATTATCTCATTTTCAAATTAAAAGCTTTAAACAAAAAAAGCACTCTGAAAAGTGCTTTTTTGTTGTTTTAAACCGTCATTATTTCTTTTTCTTTGACAGTATAATGTTCATCAACAATTTTAATATACTTATCTGTTAATGCTTGAATATCAACTTCAGCATTTTTTTTCATATCTTCTGATGCTTCTAATTTTTTGATATCGTTCATCGCATTTTTCCGGTCATTTCTGATACCAACTTTAGTATCTTCAGCTGCAGATTTAGCTTGTTTTGCCAATTCTTTTCGGCGTTCTTCAGTTAAAACCGGAACATTAATAATAATATTTTCGCCATTATTCATAGGGTTAAAACCTAAATTGGCTATTAAAATTGCCTTTTCAATTTCAGGAATCAATTTCTTTTCCCATGGTTGAACCAGTAAAGTTCTTGCATCCGGGGTATTGATATTTGCAACTTGGCTAAGTGGAGTCAAGGTTCCGTAATAATCTACTTTTACACCCATTAACATTGCCGGTGCTGCTTTGCCTGCTCTAATATTTTTGAATTCAAATTCCAAATGAGAAATAGCTTTACTCATTAACTCTTCTGTACTATCTATAATGAAATCCAGTTCGTCCATAAATGTATTTTAAAGTTCAAATTTAATAAAAAGAAATAAATTTCAAATTTATCCTTGAACAGTGGTGCCAATATTTTCTCCTGAGACTACTTTTAGTAAGTTTCCTTTTTTATTCATATCAAATACAATAATTGGCAGTTTATTCTCCTGACTGAGTGTAAATGCCGTTGTATCCATAATTTTTAAATTTTTAGAGATAGCATCTTTAAATGATAAAGTATCATATTTAGTGGCATTTGAGTCTATTTCAGGATCAGTAGAATAAATTCCGTCAACACGGGTTCCTTTTAAAATGGCATCAGCATTTATCTCTATAGCTCTAAGAACTGCAGCAGTGTCAGTGGTGAAATACGGATTTCCTGTGCCACCGCCAAAAATAACAACTCTGCCTTTTTCCAAATGGCGGACAGCACGTCTTTTGATAAAAGGTTCTGCAATTTGCTCCATTTTAATGGCAGTTTGTAAACGGGTTTTGATGCCTTTATCTTCAATGGCACTTTGAAGCGCTAATCCATTGACGATGGTTGCCAACATTCCCATATAATCGGCCTGTACGCGATCAATGCCATTTCCAGCTCCGGCAACGCCTCTAAAAATATTCCCACCGCCAATAACGATGGCAATTTCTATACCTTTTTCAATGAGTTCTTTTATTTCAACAGCGTATTCTGATAATCTTTTTGGGTCGATTCCATATTGACGATCGCCCATCAATGATTCGCCGCTTAGTTTGAGTAAAATTCTTTTATATTTCATCAGTAAAAATTTATAATTATAGCTTCTCGATACTGTTTTTCAAAGAAAAACAACTCGAAGTAACGGAATTGGAGATTTGTATGGTATTAATAGAAATTGCTTTCATAATTTAAAGGAAAGTTTAACAAATATACTAATTCAAGCGAATGTATTAAAATAAAAAAACCACGTTGATTAACGTGGTTCTGAATGGTATACAAAATAGCTTAACCTAAAGCTACTCGTTTAAAATTAACAATAGTTACGTTGCCAATTGTTTTAACATATTGAGCAACACTTAGTTTGCTGTCTTTGATAAAATCTTGGTTAACTAAAGTATTGTCTTTAAAGAAACGTTGTAATTTGCCTTTAGCGATATTGTCTAACATAGCTTCCGGTTTTCCTTCTTGGCGTAATACATCTTTTGCAATTTCGATTTCTTTATCAATTACTGTTTGGTCAACCGATGCTTCATCAAGTGCAATAGGAGACATTGCGGCAGCTTGCATTGCAACATCTTTTGCAACTACATCAGCACCTGAAACATTGGCGGAAAGTCCAACTAAAGTCGAAATTTTATTGCCTGCGTGAATATAGAAACCTACAAATGGAGCTGATACTTTTTCAAAAGCACCAATCTCAATTTTCTCACCGATAACACCGGTTTGCTCAATTAATTTTTCAGCAACAGTAATGCTGTCAAATTTAGCATTTAAAAAATCTTCTTTGGTGTCAAAGTTTAAAGCGATTTCAGCAAACTGATTTGCCAATGCAACGAAATTATCATTTTTAGCAACGAAGTCAGTTTCACAATTTAAAGAGACAATAACTCCTGTTGTTTTTGCCTCATTTACTTTAGCAATAACGGCACCTTCAGTTGATTCTCTGTCGGCTCTGTTAGCAGCCACTTTTTGTCCCTTTTTACGTAGGATTTCAATTGCTAATTCAAAGTCACCTTCTGATTCTACCAGCGCTTTTTTACAATCCATCATTCCGGCACCTGTAGTCTGTCTTAATTTATTTACCTCTGCGGCTGTGATATTTGCCATCTTTTTAATTTTAAATATTTTTGAATTATTCTTTGTTATCGTTGTCAGTATCTTCTACTTCCACATCTTCTACTTCCACATCTTCTACTTCAATTTCAGCTACTTCTTCAACTACTTCTTCAGCTATTTCCACTTTTTTAGCAGCTCTTTTCTCAGGTCTTTCAGTTTTTCCTTCTTTAACTTCTTTTGGTTCTTCTTTTCTGTCGGATAATCCATCAGCAATAGCTTCCATAATATAACTTAATACTTTGTCAATAGATTTTGAAGCATCATCATTAGCCGGAATTACATAGTCAATCGGACGTGGGTCAGAGTTGGTATCAACCATAGCAAAGATTGGAATACTTAAATTCAAAGCTTCAGCAACGGCAATGTGCTCATTTTTAGTATCAACAACAAATATGGCACCCGGTAAACGAGTCATATCTACAATTGAACCTAAGTTTTTCTCTAACTTGGCTCTTAAACGATCAATCTGTAATTTTTCTCTTTTTGAAAGTTGCTCAAAAGAACCATCTTGTTTCATACGGTCAATTGAAGACATTTTTTTAACCGCTTTACGAATAGTAACGAAATTGGTTAACATTCCGCCCGGCCATCTTTCAGTAATGTAAGGCATATTTACGCTCGCTGCTTTTTCAGCAACAATGTCTTTCGCTTGTTTTTTTGTGGCTACGAAAAGAATTTTTCTTCCAGATGATGCTATTTTTTTCAAAGCTTCAGCAGCTTCTTCAATTTTAGCAGCAGTTTTGTAAAGGTCAATGATGTGAACATCATTGCGTTCAGTATAAATGTATGGAGCCATATTTGGGTTCCATTTTCTGGTAAGGTGGCCAAAGTGCACACCTGCATCCAGTAATTCTTTAATTTCGATTTTTGTCATTTTGTTGTTTAGTTTACGTTCCGTCGAGTTAGCAATAGGTAAGTAGTGATTCAATCAGTCTTACCTATTTGGATGCTAAACTTTCATTCTTGTTATAGAATAACGACAATTTATTAATATGATATTCAATGATCTGTTTAATGAAAATAAGCTGTTTTGCAACAACATTTCCGTATTAACGTTTAGAGAATTGGAATCTCTTACGTGCTTTTTTCTGACCGAATTTTTTACGTTCAACCATTCTCGGATCTCTTGTAAGTAATCCTTCTGGTTTTAGAATAGCTCTAAAATCAGGGTTAATGGCAATTAATGCTCTAGAAACACCTAAACGAATGGCTTCTGCTTGTCCGGTAACACCACCTCCATAAACGTTTACTTTAATGTTGTAATCATTTTGAGTGTTGGTTAACACTAAAGGCTGCATTACTTTATATTGTAAAGAAGCTGTAGTTAAGTAGTTGTTTAATTCTCTTTTATTGATAACAACACTTCCGTTTCCTTTTGAAACATATACACGCGCAACAGCTGTTTTTCTTCTACCTATTTTATGTACTACTTCCATTATCTTAAGTCGTTTAAGTTAATTAATTGAGGATTTTGAGCAGTTTGTTTATGCTCAGCACCTTCATATACATACAAATTTCTGAACAAAGCACTACCTAATTTGTTTTTAGGCAACATCCCTTTAACCGCTTTTTCAACGAGGCGAGTAGCATCTTTTTGATGTACTTCAGTGGCTGTTAAGGTTCTTTGTCCACCTGGATATCCAGTGTGACGAACATAAATTTTGTCGTCCCATTTTTTCCCGGTAAGGTTGATTTTTTCAGCGTTTATTACGATAACGTTGTCACCGCAATCTACGTGAGGAGTGTAGTTGGTCTTGTACTTACCTCTTATAAGCATTGCTACTTTAGAAGCTAAACGACCCAATGAATGTCCGTCCGCATCAACAACTAACCATTCTTTATTAACGGTATTTTTGTTTGCTGATACTGTTTTGTAACTTAATGTGTTCACACTATTAGTTTTTGTCTTTTGTTAAACAATAATTTTTTCCCTTCAATAAGGTTTGCAAAGGTAAAATTAATTATCGATTTAACAAACTGGTTTTTAAGTGTAATTCGTTAAAATTTAGCACATTTAATATTTTGATATCAAGTATCCGGTATTTGGTAATTGGCATCTTTGTTAAAAGATTGAATATTAGCAAGATGAATTAAGATTATTGTATCAAGTATCTGGTATCAAGTATCTGGTATCTGGTAACAGAAAATTCAAACAGTCTGAGTCATTCAATTTTAGTAATTGGACTTTAATGAATACTGTTTATCAATTTTTTTAATTGTCAATTATCCATTGTTAATTGTCAATTGTTAAGATATTCTTTAAGTCTTTTCTTGATGAAATAATCCCATCCGGTCATACAGCTTTCTCTGGTAAATTCCGGAATATCTTTAGGAAAGGTTTCCAATCCTTCATTGGTGAGCTCTAATTTTGTTTGATTGTTTTCTTCAAACAATTCAAAAGTGACGGTTCCTTCTCCAGAAATATTTTCATATTTCCAATTGTACACAATTTTTTTGTTGAGTATTACTTCGACGATTTTCCAACAATGAAGAAAAACGTTGCTGGGTGCTTGTACATTAAATTGTGTTTCAAATCCGACTGCTGGTTTGAACGATGGAATATTCTCAAAAAACCATTGTTTCATTTGGTCTAATTGCGTTATAGCATTCCAAACGGTTTCTATTTTTTGATTGAAAATTTGTTCAACGATGATGGGCCGTTTATTCGTTTTCATAAAAAAGGTTTTTTACAACAATTTAACTTTGAAGTTTATGTTTAGAGACTTTATTTCTAAAGAACTGTTTTTCAATTTATTGTTTACTGTCCGCCAAAAGGTGTCCCGAAGATGCCGACTGCAAGTTCTGCCCAAACGATTAGAAATGCAACTACAATAGCTATACATAGGGCAATTCTGTACTTGGTTTTAGTTATTTTCCTTAATACAAGATCAATCAAGAGGCCTGTATTTAGTAAAAGAATGCCCATTACAATAAAATCGGTACTTGTCCAAGCAATTTCATCTGTGAACTGCATTGCTATGAATGGAATGAGCAAAAGAATTATAACTGCTATTAAAATGATATTCAGTCTTTTGTTTTTCATAAATATATTTTTATAAGTAAAACATTGTTGGCAATTGTTATTATACTTAATAAACTCAGTTTTATATTCCTATAAGTGGCATTATAAACGTAGTATTTATTATATTTTAAAATAGAAATTAAAAATCAATTAATGCGCTTCTAACCAATCATTTCCAGTGCCAACATCAACAATCAATGGGAAACTCAACTGATAGGCATTTTCCATCAACTGTTTAATAATTGGCAATAAGGTTTCTTGTTCATCTTTATGAATGTCAAATACCAACTCATCATGCACTTGCAATAACATTTTTGATTTACATTGATGTTCTTTCAAATAATTATAAATGTTAATCATCGCAATTTTAATAATATCGGCAGCACTTCCCTGAATGGGCGCATTAATTGAGTTGCGTTCATCGCCTGCTCTAACCACGCTATTTTGTGAGTTGATATTGTGCAAATAACGTCTTCGGCCTAAAAGCGTTTCTACATATCCCTTTTCTCTTGCAAATTCTATTTGTTGATCAATAAAAGATTTTAATGTTGGATAGGTTTTAAAATAAGTATCGATTAATTCTTTAGATTCGGTACGGGTTAAATCAGTTTGTTGACTTAATCCGAAGGATGAAACACCGTAAATAATTCCGAAGTTCACGGTTTTTGCGTGACTTCTTTGTTCCTTGGTTACTTCATCCAGCGGAACATTAAATACTTTTGAGGCAGTTGATTTATGAATGTCCTCTCCATTTTTAAAGGCTTGAACCATTGTTGGATCGCCACTCATATCTGCAATTAACCGAAGTTCAATTTGAGAATAATCGGCAGATGCCAAGATGTAATTTTCATCTCTTGGGATAAATGCTTTGCGAATTTCTCTTCCACGTTCCGTTCTAATCGGGATATTTTGTAAATTCGGATTGTTAGAACTCAAACGCCCCGTAGCAGCTACTGTCTGACTGAAAGTTGTATGAATTCTACCTGTTTTTGGATGTACTTCATTGGGTAAGGCATCAACATAGGTATTTTGAAGTTTGATTAAAGAACGCCATTCTAAGATATTTCCAATAATTGGATGTTTATCAACCAAATAAACTAAAATTTCTTCACCTGTGGCGTATTGACCTGTTTTTGTTTTTTTAGGTTTATCAATCAATTTTAAATTATCGAACAATACAACTCCTAATTGTTTTGGCGATGCTAAATTAAAAGTTTCTCCTGCCTGTTCATAAATTGATTTTTCTAAGTTTTGAATGTCGGTGGTAAGCTGTTTTGAAAGTTCTTTTAAAAAGTCAGTATCAATTCTAATCCCTTCAAATTCCATAGAAGCCAGCACTTTTATCAGCGGAATTTCAATTTCATTAAAGAGTTTAGTCAGGTTATTTTTGGCTAACTCTTTTTCAAAAAATTGTTTTAGCTGAAAAGTAATATCTGCATCTTCAACGGCATATTCAGTTATTTTATTGATGTCAACAGTGCGCATCGTTTGTTGATTTTTTCCTTTTTTACCGATTAAATCTTCAATTGGAATGGGCTGATAATTCAAATACGTTTCTGCCAATAAATCCATATTATGACGCATATCCGGATTGAGCAGATAATGCGCAATCATGGTATCAAAAAGAGGATCTTGGAGTTCGATTCCGTAATTCATCAAAATTTTCATATCAAATTTCAAATTTTGAGCCACTTTTTCGATAGATTCACTTTCAAAAAACACCCGAAATTCATCTAAAATATCTCGAGTTTCTGCTTGATTTTCCGGAAAGGGAACATAATAGCCTTTTCCTTTTTCACAGGAAAAAGAAATTCCAACCAAAGTTGCTTCAAAAGTGTCTAAACTCGTGGTTTCGGTATCAAAACAAACCGATTTTTGCTGTAATAGGTAATTGATGAGCAATTTACGAGCAACGGGCGTATTGGCAAGTTGATAAAAATGTGTGGTATTTGTAATGTTTTTATAGCCGGAATTGTTGGTTTCTGGTGTGTTTTCTTCTTGTTGGATTGAAAATAAATCTAATTGATGCGTTGCGGTTGTTGGTTTTTGAACTTGATTTACAGTTGAAACTTGATTTTCGGTTGAAATATTATTTTGAAGTTGAATACCCCGTTCTTTAAAAAATCGCATAAAACTTTCAGCCATTTGTCTAAATTCCAGTTCTTGAAATAGCGCAGAAGTTTTGTCAAAATCGGGTTGCGAAAGTTCAAAATCGGTTTCATCAAATTCAATAGGACAATCGGTTATGATGGTGGCTAATTTTTTGGAAAGGATTCCTAATTCTTTGTTGGCTTCGATATTTTCTTTTAGTTTTCCCGTTAGTTGATGCGTATTTGCCAATAAATTTTCTAAACTTCCATATTCTTTGATGAATTTTTTAGCAGTTTTTTCACCGACTCCCGGAAGTCCGGGGAAATTATCAACAGCATCGCCCATCATACCGAGATAATCAATAACCTGTAAAGGATGATTAACTTCAAATTTTTGTTTTACTTCTTCAACTCCCCAAATCTCAATGCCATTTCCCATACGAGATGGTTTGTACATAAAAATATTTTCAGATACTAATTGCGCGAAATCTTTATCGGGCGTAACCATAAAAACCTGATAGCCGGCTTTTTCTGCTTGTTTAGCAAGTGTTCCTATTAAATCATCGGCTTCAAAACCGCTTTTTTCAATAATCGGAATGTGCATCGCTTCCAATAGTTGATGAATATAAGGAATCGCAATTTTGATGGCTTCGGGAGTTTCATCGCGGTGTGCTTTATAGGCAGGAAAAATTTCATTGCGCATATCAGAACCGCCCTTATCAAAAGCAACAGCTAAATGATTGGGATTTTCACGTTTTATAACATCGACTAAAGAATTCATAAAGCCCAAAATGGCAGAAGTGTCTAATCCTTTAGAATTGATTCTCGGATTTTTAATAAAAGCGTAATACCCTCTAAAAATTAAAGCATAAGCATCGAGCAGGAATAATTTTTTCTTTTGCATTGTGGTAGATTAAATAGAAATCCAAAAATACAAATTGAAATTCAAATAAATGAGATTCGCATGAATGTTACTTCAATCAGTTATGAAATAAAGTACTGACAAGATTTCAATAAGCATGTTAAAAGATAGTGCTAACGCTTTAATAGAAAAGTTTGCCGAAGAACTTTCTTTGAACTTCTATATACTTTAGGTTAATCTCGGAATAGATGAATCGGTTACTATCGATTTATAGATAAAAGGCCAAATAACTACAGCAAGTCGTTCTATTGAAGCTATGAATCTTTAAATCAAGTAGTCGTAATTAATTTTGAGTTTTTTAATTCAATAAAATTGTATATTTGGTCATACTTTTTTAATTACATCTATGACCAAATTTGGTGAATTGATAGACGTTGATATTCCTGTGTTGATAAATTTTTATCAGCAAGATAAAAATACGGATACCGTTCTTAAAACCTTAAAAGACATTTCTGCTACAGTGGGAGCTAAGGCTAAAATCATTAAAATTGATGTTGCTAAAAACGAAACATTAGCTGAGGCCTTAAAAATAAAGGGTACAATTACCTATGTTATTTATAAAGGAGGCGAGATGAAATGGCGTCAGAATGGAGAACTAAACGCGGAGGTGTTAGTGGATGTTTTACAAGAATTTATCCAATTGGTTTGAAAGTGAATCCCAACGATTGATAGTATTTTATGAGTAGAGGAAGCGCAAACTTAACATTTTTAATTGCTTTTTGATGATCGTGCAATACTATTATACTTCCATTTTCTGTATTTTTTATAATGTTTTGATATACTTTTTCTTTAGAAATAGAAGAGTCAAAATCGCCGCTGAGTACATTCCACATCACAATTTCAAATCCCTTTTTTTGTAATTTCTTTATTTGAGATAATTTAATTTTACCATATGGCGGTCTAAATAATTTTGTTTCTGATACTAGGTGTTTCTGAATTTCAATTTGTGCTATTTCAATATTATTGAGGTAGTCAATTGTATTAGTTTTCCATCCATTTAAATGATTGTTTGTATGATTTCCAACAGAATGACCTTCTGAGATTATTTGTTGGAAAATCTCAGGATATTTTTCAACGTTTTCGCCGACACAAAAAAAAGTGGCTTTTGCATTGAATTGTTTTAATTGTTGCAGAATAAATGGAGTAATCTCAGGAGTGGGTCCGTCATCAAAAGTGAGGTACAATTTTTTTTCAGAAATAGTAAAACTCCAAACTAAATCCTTAAAAAGAGATTTTATAAAGTTTGGAGTTTTAACTAAATACAATGACATTTACAAGACTTATTGCTCAAGAATTTCTTTAAACAATTGAATATGAGAACTAAAATCTTCTTTCATTTTTACAGCTTTTGCTTGGTCATATTTAGAAGTTACATCTACCATATTTTTGTACATCAATACATTGGTTTCAATTTCATCAAATATTTTATCGATTAAATTTTCATCAAATCGGCTGTAATAAAGCAAGTTTTCTTGGAATTTACCCACCAATAAATTAGCTAATTTTCTTGCTTTTTCTGGTTTTCCAACAAGATAATACGATTCTACATATCCTAAAACCATACCATAATGTCCGTAACGTTCAACTGGCATTTTTTCAATTGATAAATCTAAGATTTGTTCTGCTTTAACAAATTTATTTTCTTGAATTAAAACATCAGCTAAACGAATTAAATTATTGCGCAATGTAACCGAGTTTTTGCGCGTTTCAATATCTAAATAAATGGTAGGATTTGCCATCAAATCCCAATCCCATTTCATCATTTTTTGATACATAGATTCGCTATCAATATGTCCCATATCAAAAGCTGTTTTACCTTTATTGCTGGTTTTCATCGGAACAAATTTATACGCTGTGCCGTCCAATTGTAAATAATCTTTTAGCCAAATATATTCTTCATCATCGTGACTTCCGCCGGTAAAATAGATAGAATGTTTCCAATTGTTATCAGCTAAAATATCCAACATCAGAATTCTGCTTTTTGAAATTCCCTGTTTGTCAATATCAATATCGATATAAGAAACAATAGAATCAGCATATTTTAAAGGAACAATCTTGTTTTTCAAAACAGCTTCTTTATCAATATATAATCTGATTTTATTGGTTGGATAGGTTTTTTCTTTATGTCCGTTTTGGGTTTCGACATAAGTTATTTCGTCGCTGGAAGCAATCCACTTCATAAAATCTTTGATATCGATTCTGTTTTCAGTTCTCGGAACATGATAGGCAACTTCTAAAGAACCTTGTTTGTACATTTCATGAGTTAAAATTCCAGGAATAGGATCTGCTTTATAGGTTTTTCGTTTCATTTGGTCGATATACCAATCAGTATTAAATAAACTGGTATTAATCAGTTTTAGATCTGTTCTGTAATTTTCTATTTCTTGTAAATACCATAGTGGAAACGTATCATTATCGCCAATTGTAAACATGATGGCATTTTCATCACAAGAATTGAGGTAAGATTTAGCCACAAAATTGGTGGTAAATCTGCCAGAACGATCGTGATCATCCCAATTTTCATTGGCCATAATTGCGGGAACAGCCAATAATGATAAGATAACAACACTTATTGCAAGTGCTTTATGAGAAGTGTATTTTCTGATATAATCGAACAGCGCTAAAACGCCAATTCCGATCCAAATAGCAAAAATATAGAATGATCCAACTACGGCATAATCCCTTTCGCGTGGTTCAAATGGTTTCGGATTGGTGTAAAAAATAATTGCTAAACCCGTAAATGCAAAAAATAATAACAAGGGATAAAAATTATTTTTATCGCGTTTTAATTGATAAAAAACGCCTAACAATCCCAATAAAAACGGCAAGAAATAATAAGTGTTTCTCCCTTTGTTGTTGGCAATATCACTTGGCAAATCAGATTGTGGTCCCAGTCTAAATTCATCAATAAAATTGATGCCGCTAAGCCAATTTCCGTTATTAATATCTAAATATCCTTGTTCATCATTTTGTTTCCCTACGAAATTCCACATAAAATATCTGCCATACATATAACCAAATTGGTAATTGATCATAAAATAGATATTTTCACCAAAAGTTGGTTTTCGTTCGGTTTTTGATCCAATTCCTGCAATTGCTTTATAATTTCTGGTGGCCGCCGGATTCACCATTCTGGGGATAAATCCTTTATGCTTATTGCTGTAATTTGGTGCCGCTTTTTCGTAGTTATTTACGATGATGTATTTTCCTGTTTTAAAATCTTTCTCATATTTAGGTTTTTCATCAACATAAGGTTCGTTTTCATCCAATTCTCTGTCAAAAACAACCGAGTAATAAGTTCCGTAAAAAACATTGGCATCACCGTATTGTTCTCTGTTATAGTAGGCCAAAAGTTCTCGGGCACTAGACGGATTATTTTCATTGATGGTGGTATTGGCATTTGCTCTAATTGGTAACATTAACCAAGATGAAAAACCAATCATCACAAAAAGTATCGATAAAATAATGGTGTTATCCAATACTTTACCATTTTTTCTGGTATAACTTAATCCGAAATAGAACGCCGCAATTAAGATGATAGCAGCAATAATACTTCCTGAGTTAAAAGGTAAACCGACTGAGTTGATGAAGAACAATTCAGATGCGCTAAAGAATTTTAAGGTGTAAGGAAATAAGAATTTAAAAATGAAGATTAAAACCACTACAGCAATAGTATTGGCAATGATAAATTTTAAATAAGAATCAATAATATATTTTTTCAATAAAAATAAATACACAATAGCCGGTATTACTAATAGTGATAAAATATGAACTCCGAATGATAATCCAACCACAAAACTGATTAATAATAACCATTTATTGCCTCTAGGAGAATCGATTTCATCAACCCAACGCAATCCAAGCCAAAATAATAAAGCCATTAAAAAAGAAGACATCGCGTAAACTTCAGCTTCTACGGCACTAAACCAAAAACTGTCAGAAAAAGTGTAAGCCAATGCACCCACTAAACCGCTTCCTAAAATAATAATTCCATTTTCTTTGGTTATTTCAGATGATGAAATGAGTTTTTTTGCAAAATAAGTAATCGTCCAAAATAGAAAAAGTATTGTAAAAGCACTCGCCAATGCTGACATGAAATTCATGACCAATGCAAGTTGCGTTACATCAGAGGTGAATAATCCAAAAAATGCCCCTAACATCTGGTAGAGAGGGGCCCCCGGAGGATGCCCGACTTCAAGTTTTACAGAGGTAGAAATATATTCACCACAGTCCCAAAAACTAACCGTTGGTTCTAAAGTTAAGGTGTAGGTAATGAGTGCAATAGCAAAAGCCACCCAGCCTAAAATGATATTCCATTTATTGTAATTTAATGAAGTCATAATTTAATGATGTTATATTCTGAGTGCGAATTTAGTAAATATAGCCGAATAAATTAAAGTGATTCATTAGCAGAGAGTTCTAAAAAACTACAGAAAATTTTTAAAATATATTTGTCGATACAAAAACTTTGATTTAGATTTGCAATCGATTTTGACCTATGGTGTAACGGTAGCACTTCGGTTTTTGGTACCGCCAGTCAAGGTTCGAATCCTTGTAGGTCAACAAATCAAAAAAAGCCCGCTTTAGCGGGCTTTTTTATTTAACCAATTTGAAGGTAATAACCGGTTTTAGCGCTTTGTTAGCAATATCTTCACCGATACTTCCGTTAAAAAGATGAGCCAAACCTCTTCTTCCATGGGTATTTAGTGCAATTAAATCAGCCCCAATATCATTAGCAAAATTTAATATTCCTTTCTCAACAGTGATATCATTATAAATATTTAAGGTGTGATTTCCAATATCAAATTCATTTACAAATGCTCTAATTAACTCACTTGACTTTTTGGTAGTTTCGAAATTATGAATGGTATTAACTTTCAACAGATGTAAGTTCGCATCAAAAAAAGCAGCAAAATCAATAATTTTTTGAAATGTATTTCGATTTTCAATTTTGAAATTACTCGCAAAAACGATATCATCAATTTTAAAATCATCCGGAGCTTCTTTCACCACTAAAACAGGAACATCGGAACGACGCACCACTTTTTCAGTATTTGATCCTATTAAAATTTCTTCAATGCCTGAAATACCTTTTGACCCCATCACAATTAAATCGATATTTTGTTTTTCCGATTCCTCTAAAATACCTTCAAAAGCTTTGTTGAATTGTACAATTTCAATAACATTAATTCCCGCTAAAAAATGTTGTTTTTTAAAACGAACAAATTTTTCATGAGCTCTTTTCACAAATAATAATGAAGTAGGAGCGTTTGACTTGGTTCCAAAATTTCCAGAATCAATTATACCTGATGGTAATTCCAGCATATGCAACAAATAAATGTCACTATTGGTAAGTTTAGCTATTCTGGCAGCAACCTTAGCGGCAACTTTAGCTTGTTTTGAAAAGTCTACTGGGACTAAAATTCGTTTCATAAAGTATTGATTTGGATCCGTTACGAAATATAAAAGTAATAAATATTTGTAATATAAGGAAGTTCATTTTTGATTTTATGAAATTATTGGTATATTTGCCGTGGAATTTGGGGAAACTGAAAATCTGGAGGGGACAAGAGTCCCCTCTTCTTATACTATGAATAAACAAGTTGTAAATCAATTAGTCAGTGAAGCGTTAAGTGAAAATAATTCCTTATTTTTGATAGATTTATCGCTACACCAAGACAATAAAATAGTTGTTCAGATAGATGGAAAACTAGGCGTTCCTTTACAAGAGTGCATACGAATTAGTCGGTATATTGAGCAAAGACTAGATAAAGAAGTGGAAGATTACGCACTTGAAGTTACTACTCCAGATATTGCAGAACCTCTTAAAGACATCAGACAGTATCATAAAAATCTTCAAAGAACACTTGTAGTTACTTTAAAGGATAAAAATAAAGTTGAAGGCATTTTAACTCAAATTACTGAACAGACTATTGTGTTAGAAAGTAAAGTCAGAGAGCCAAAACCTATAGGAAAAGGTAAAATAACCGTAATAAAAAATATCGAAGTAGCATTCGAAAATATTGAAAATGCAATTGTTAAAATAATGTTCTAATAAGAAAACTATATGGAAAATATAGAATTAATTGAATCGTTTTCTGAGTTTAAAGATGATAAAAGTATTGACAGAGTTACCTTAATGGCAATTCTTCAAGAAGTATTTGGCGCTGCTCTAAAAAGAAAATTTGGCAGTGATGATAATTTTGACATTATTATCAATCCGGATAAAGGAGATTTGGAAATATGGAGAAACCGAATTGTGGTTGCTGATGGAGAAGTAGAAGATCCAAATGCAGAAATTGAGCTTACCGAAGCTCGTAAAATTGAACCGGATTTTGAAGTTGGAGAAGAAGTTTCAGAAGAATTTAAATTGATTGATTTGGGAAGACGCTCTATTTTGGCACTTCGTCAAAATTTAATCTCAAAAATCCATGAACACGATAGCTCAAACACCTATAAAAAGTTTAAAGATTTAGAAGGCGAATTATATTCTGCTGAGGTACATCATGTACGTCATAATGCTGTTATCCTAGTAGATGATGATGCCAATGAAATCATCCTTCCAAAAAGCGAACAAATTCGTACTGATTATTTCAGAAAAGGAGATACCGTAAAAGGAATTATCAAATCGGTAGAATTGAAAGGAAATAAACCGATGATTATTTTATCAAGAACAGCAGATGATTTCTTACGTCAATTATTTGAGCAGGAAATTCCTGAAATTGCTGATGGATTAATCACCATTGAAAGAGTAGCTCGTATTCCAGGTGAAAAAGCTAAAATTGCGGTAGATTCTTATGATGATAGAATTGACCCGGTTGGAGCATGTGTTGGTATGAAAGGTTCCAGAATTCACGGAATTGTGCGTGAGTTAGGAAATGAAAACATAGATGTAGTAAACTTTACTAAAAATGATCAAATGTTTATTGCTCGTGCTTTAAGTCCCGCTCGTTTGGAATCAATGAAAATAACGCTATTTGCCTTTGAAAAACCAGATGGTATGAAAGGTAAAGTAGAAGTTTTTCTTAAACCGGAAGAAGTTTCAAAAGCAATTGGAAAAGGTGGAGTTAATATAAGATTAGCGTCACAACTTACCGGATACGAAATAGAAGTAAAACGTGAAAATGTAGAAGTTGATGATGTTGAATTAGCAGAATTCTCTGATGAAATTGAAGATTGGATTATCCAAGAATTTGTAAAAATAGGTTTAGACACTGCTTTAAGCGTAATTGAACAAAAAGTTGAAGACTTAGTGAAGCGTACCGATTTAGAAGAAGAAACAATTATTGAAGTTCAAAGAATATTAAAAGCTGAGTTTGAAAAATAGTTAATTTCAAATTCATTGGCTAAATTGATAATATATGGCTGAAAACATTAGATTAAATCAAGTAATTAGAGAGCTGAATATTTCGTTAGAAAGAGCAGTAGAATTTTTATCATCTAAAGGGATAGAAGTAGAGGCACGTCCTACAACTAAAATTTCCGGTGATGTTTATGATGTTTTATTAGACGGATTCAAAGCAGATCGAAAAAATAAAAAAGCTTCTGAAGAAATTAGCGAGGAAAAAAGAAAAGAAAAAGAAGAAATGCGCGAAGCTCTCGAAAAAAAGAGAGAACATGAACGTGAAGAAGAAGCAAAACATGAACATGAAGTTGTTAAAGCCAAAGCCGATAAACTTGAAATAAAATCAGTGGGAAAAATTGAGTTAGAGCCACAAAAATCTCCTGAAAAAGAAGAACCTAAAGTAGTTCAAGAAATAATTCAAACTCCTGAAGAAAAAACAGTCGTTCAACCTAAAGTTGAAGAAATAATTACTTCAAAATCAGGAGAGCCAAAGAAACCTATTCTTGAAAAGAAACCAGTTGAAAGTATTGAACCAAGAACTAAACCTCTTGTAATAAAGAAGAAAGACCTAGTAAAAAAGGAAATAAGCAAAGAACCATACAAGTCCGATTTTCCTAAGAAAAAAGAAGTAATTAAAGTAGTTGATCAAGTTGTAGAAGAACTGGAAGATGTAGTTGTTACTACCAATTATAAAAAATTACAAGGTGTTAAGAGCACTGGTAAAACCATTGATCTTAAACAATTTGAAAAGCCTAAAAAGAAAAAAACCTTACAGCCGGAGAAAAAAACCACAAAAGATACCATTAAAGCTATTATTAAAGACGATAGCTCAATTGACAGTCAAAAGAAACGTAAAAGAATCAAAAAAACTGTTTCGGTTGATGTTAAATCTATTGGGAAACAAATTACTTCTAAACCGGGAAGACCAATTAAACGCCCAATTTTAAAAACAGAACCTTCAGAAGTTGATGTTCAAAAACAAATTAGAGAAACACTGGAAAAACTTCAAGGAAAATCTGGTAAATCTAAAGGATCAAAATACAGACGAGATAAAAGAGATCAACATCGTCAACAATTTGATAAAGATGTTGAACAACAAGAAGTTGATAGTAAAATTTTAAAAATTACCGAGTTTGTAACAGTTAATGAAATAGCTTCGTTAATGAACATCCCTGTAACACAAATTATTTCAGCATGTATGTCATTAGGATTAATGGTTACGATGAATCAGCGTTTAGATGCTGAAACATTAACTATTGTTGCTGATGAATTTGGTTTCCAAGTTCAGTTTGTAACTGAAAATGTTGATGACATAATCCTAGATACTGAAGATAATATAGAAGATTTAGTGGCTCGTGCGCCAATTGTTACCGTAATGGGACACGTTGACCACGGTAAAACATCTTTGTTAGATTTTATCAGAAAAGCAAATGTAATTACCGGAGAATCAGGTGGGATTACACAACATATAGGCTCCTACAGTGTTAAACTTTCTAACGGACAAAGAATTGCGTTTTTAGATACACCTGGTCACGAAGCATTTACCGCCATGCGTGCCCGTGGTGCTCAATTAACAGATATCGTAATTATCGTTGTTGCTGCAGATGATGCCATCATGCCTCAAACTAAAGAAGCTATCAGTCACGCACAAGCAGCGGGAGTTCCAATTGTATTTGCAATTAATAAAATTGATAGACCTACCGCAAATCCAGAGAAAATTAAAGAAGGATTAGCGCAAATGAATTTATTGGTAGAAGATTGGGGAGGTAAAATTCAATCACAAGATATTTCTGCTAAAACCGGACAAGGAATTACAGATTTATTAGAGAAAGTATTGTTAGAAGCTGAGATACTAGACCTTAAAGCAAATCCAAAGAAAAACGCTACAGGAACTGTTGTTGAAGCTCAATTAGATAAAGGAAGAGGATATGTGACAACTGTTTTAGTACAATCTGGTACTTTAAAAGTAGGCGATTATATTTTAGCGGGTAAACAAAGTGGTAAAGTAAAAGCCATGTACGATGAAAAAGGAGAAAATGTTTCATCTGCCGGACCTTCTACACCAGTTTCAATTCTAGGATTGGATGGTGCTCCACAAGCAGGAGATAAATTCTATATGTTTGATGATGAGCGTGAAGCAAAACAAATTGCAACAAAACGTACGCAATTGATTCGTGAACAATCATTAAGAACTCAGAAACATATTACTTTAGATGAAATAGGAAGACGTATTGCGTTAGGTGATTTCAAAGAACTCAATATTATAGTTAAAGGAGATGTGGATGGTTCTGTAGAGGCCTTAACCGATTCATTCCAAAAATTATCAACACCTGAAATTCAAGTAAATATTATCCATAAAGGAGTAGGAGCAATCACAGAATCTGATGTTTTATTGGCATCTGCCTCAGAAGCCATCATTATCGGATTCAATGTGCGTCCATCTGCAAATGCAAGGGCATTAGCCGATAAAGAAGAAATTGATATCAGAAATTATTCTATCATCTATAACGCTATCAATGATTTGCGCGATGCCATGGAAGGAATGTTATCTCCTGAAATTGTAGAGGAAATTGTAGGAAATGTTGAAATCCGTGAGGTTTACAAAATCTCTAAAGTTGGAAATATTGCGGGATGTATGGTGATGAAAGGAAAAATTATGAGAAGCTCTAAAATTAGAATTATTAGAGATGGAGTTGTATTACATTCAGGTGAATTATCAACCTTAAAAAGATTTAAAGATGACGCAAGAGAGGTTACAAAAGGATTTGATTGCGGTATTCAAATTAAAAATTATAACGAAATTGAAGTAGGTGACGTTATTGAAGCTTACCATGAAGTAGCCGTTAAGAAAAAACTTAAAAAATAATTATATAAAAAAAGGGAGTCATTTGATTCCCTTTTTTGTTGCTTTATTTTAAGGGTTAATTTTTGCCCTAACTACCAATGAACCAGGAAATTGTTCTTTAATTTTTAGCAAAGATTTATCGGCTTCCAGCCGAGTTCTAAAATTACCAACCTGCACTTTCCATTCCGGTGCTTTATAAATTATTTCAGCTTTCATATCTGGAAATAAAGTTAAAAATTTTGTTTTAACTTGATTGGATTCAGTTTCTAATCCATTGTATAGTTGAATCCTGTAACCGTCAATTTTTGGATTTAACTTTTGGTGTTCTCTTTTTAACTCCATTACAGTCTCAATCTTTTTATCTTGTAAAACTTGAGAATTTACAGATATTAAAAACAATGATTGAAACAGAAAAAAAGATAAGAGTGATTTTTTAATAAAGGTCATTTTATACATTTTAAAATACTTCGTTTTAAATTTAAGAAAATAAATAAAATTGATAAGCATATATTTATTATTGATAGTAAATAAGTAATATAACATTTCTTTTCACAAATTAAATATTATTTTTGCTCCGTTTTATCAAAAGATAAAAAAAAAAAGTGTTAAATTTCGCCAGAAAATATCGTGCCAAAAAATAATTTAATAAATATGAGAAGTGTCCTGAAGCACAATCAACCTAAAAGACTAATTACAGGTCTTTTATTCTTTTTAATTTCTACCCTTACCATTAACGCTCAAGATGGCAATCCTTTAAAAGGTAAAGAATTGTTTAATGCCAATTGTGCTGCTTGTCACCAACTTGATAAAAGATTAGTGGGGCCGCCTTTGCAAAAAATTGGTGAGAAAAGAGATCAAAAATGGTTAATTAAATGGATAAAAGACAGTCAATCACTAATCAATAGTGGAGACAAAGATGCGATAGCTATTTTTGAGGAATATAACAAAATTCCGATGTTGGCTTTCCCTAATTTATCAGATCAAGACATAATTGATATGTTGTCATATACAGATGGGAATCAGGCTGTTGGAGCAGACGGAAAACCTATTGATGAAGCATATTTAAATGGTAAAAAAATATTTCAAGTTAATTGTGCAGCTTGTCATAAATTAGAAAGAAAATTAATCGGTCCTCCTCTTGGAAACATTTCCGATAAACGTCAAATGCCTTGGTTAAAATCGTTTATCAAAGATAGCCAAGCAATGATAAAAGCGGGCGATAAAGATGCTGTTGCTATTTACGAAGAATATCAAAAAGTATTGATGTTACCTTTCCCACAGTTAACCGATAAGGAAATTGAAGATGTAATTCACTATACCACTTTAGGTGATAATGAAGAATCTGTTCAGTTAAGTGCTGCAATGGATAACGAAGATTTACAAATTTATCGCATCTGGATTATCCGATTTGTAATTGCGTTGATTTCGTTAATTTTAATCATCATTATTTTTAGTACCCGAAATTTATTGTTGAAATTTTCAGCAATAGCAATGTTGGTGTTAGGGTTTACTTATTATGCATTTAGCTGGTTATTTCAAATAGGTGTAGATGATGGATACCAGCCAATACAACCAATTGCATTCTCTCATAAAATCCATTCAGGCGATAATAAAATCAACTGTCAATATTGCCATTCATCAGCTAAACACAGTAAAACTTCCGAAATTCCATCGGTAAATGTTTGTATGAATTGCCATAAAAGTATATCAGAATATAAAGGAATTCTTTATGATGGTTACGACAAAGCTTTTTATGATGGCGAAATTCAAAAAGTATACGATGCCGTTGGATGGGATAAAATAAATTCAAAATACAAAGAGAACTTTGTTCAAAAACCGATTCAATGGATTAGAGTTCACAATTTGGCTGATTTTGCCTATTTCAACCACGCACAGCACGTAACTGCCGGAAAAGTAGAATGTAAAACTTGTCACGGACCGGTTGAAGAAATGCAAGAGGTTTCACAATTTGCTCCTTTAACAATGGGATGGTGCGTTGATTGTCATCGTACTACTGAAGTTCCTATGGCATCGAATAAATATTATCAGGAAATTCACAAAGCATTGGCGAAGAAATTAGGTGTCGAAAAAATAACAGTTGCCCAAATGGGTGGATTGGAATGTGGAAAATGTCACTACTAATATTAATAGAAAAAACTACGAATAATGGCTTCAGATAAAAAATATTGGAAAAGTGTTGAAGAACTTAAAGTACACAGTCCTTTAATTGAGAAATTAAGAAACGATGAATTTGTTGAAGAAATCCCTATTGATGAGTTTTTAGGAAACAAAGAGAGTTTAGACAATTCATCAACTACCCGTAGAGATTTTCTTAAATATGTTGGATTTACAACGGTGGCAGCTTCAGTTGCAGCTTGCGAAGGTCCGGTAATTAAATCAATTCCTTATGTTGTAAAACCAGAACAAATTGTTCCGGGTGTTGCTGATTTTTATGCAACTACAATGGCTGATGGATATGATTTTGCCTCTATTTTAGTTAAAGTCCGTGAAGGAAGACCCATCAAAATTGAGCCCAACAAATTAGCGGGCGGAACCGCTAACGCCAGAGTTCAGGCTTCCGTTTTATCGCTGTATGATAACAATCGTTTAAAAGGACCGAAATCTTATGATAAAGCAATTGAATGGCAGGAAGCAGACACTCAAATTTTAGCCAAACTTGATGAAATAAAATCTCAGGGAAAAGAAATTATCTTTTTAACAGGAACATTGGCAAGTCCATCTACACAACAATTGATTTCCAAATTTAAAGAAAAATTCGGCAATGTTCGTCATGTTAGTTATGATGCAGTTTCCGAATCTGGAGCAGTTGAGGCCTTTGAAACCATGTATGGAGTTAGAGCATTGCCAAACTACCATTTTTCAAAAGTTGAAACAGTAATTTCATTTGGAGCTGACTTTTTAGGTGATTGGCAAGGAGGCGGTTTTGAAGCTGATTTTGCTAGAACTCGTGTTCCTAAAGACGGTAAAATGTCTAGACATATCCAGTTTGAAGCAAATTTAACATTAACGGGAGCTAATGCAGACAAAAGAATTTTAGCCAAACCATCAGAGCAAGCTTTTGCACTCATCAATCTATATAATAAATTAACAGGAAGTTCACTTCCGTCTAAAAAAACATCGGTTGATGCCGATGTTGAAAAAGCCGCAAAACAATTAAAATCGAGTGGAAACAAAGCAGTAGTTGTTTGCGGTATCAATGATAAAAATCTACAGTTAATTACCCTAGCAATCAATAATTTCCTTAAAAGTGAGGTGGTTGATTTAGTGGCTACCCGAAATATTCGTCAAGGAAAAGATACAGAAGTTGCCGGCTTATTAGCCGATATGAATGCAGGAAAAGTGGGTGCATTATTCATGTATCAAACCAATCCGGTTTATACCATGCCTCAAAGTGCTGATTTTGTGGAAGCGTTGAAAAAAGTTCCTTTGTCAGTTTCATTTGCTATGAATGACCATGAAACGGCGTCAGTAAGTCATTTTGCTTTGGCAACGCCACATTATTTAGAATCTTGGGGTGATATCAGTATCAAAAAAGGAACTTATTATTTGATGCAACCCACTATCAGTCCGTTATTCAATACCAATCAATTTCAAGATTGTTTATTGCGATGGATTGGAAGTGATGAAACTTATTACGATTATCTTAAAAAATCTTGGGAAAGCAACATTTTAGCAGGAACTGCTTGGTCTCAAACTTTACATGATGGATTTTTTAATCAATCAGTAAAACCAGCAACTTCTTTAAAATCGATCGATTTAAATTCATCTGCTCAAGAAATCAATAAAACATTCATCAGTAAAGGTTACGAACTTTGCTTTTACACCAAAACCGGAATGGGCGATGGTCAAATGGCTAACAATCCATGGTTACAAGAATTTCCAGATCCAATTACCCGTACTTCTTGGGATAATTATGTAACCATAGGCGAGGTAGATGCCAAAAAATTGGGCTTACAAAACTTCAATGTTTCTAACGGAGCGCTCAACGGAAGCAAAGTAAATCTGACCGTAAATAAATCGGTTTTAAAAGAAGTGCCGGTTTATATACAACCCGGACAAGCAGTTGGAACTATCGGTTTGGCCTTGGGTTACGGCAGATCTAAAGGGATGAAAGAAGAGATGATGGTAGGTGTAAATGCTTATCCGTTATACAACAATTTCAAAAATTATCAAGAAGTTACCATCGAAAAAGTAGATGGTATTCATGAGTTTGCCTGTGTGCAGTTGCATCATACGATGATGGGCAGAGACATTATCAAAGAAACAACTTTAGCTACTTTTAATGATACTTCCTTAAATCCATCAGATACTTGGAATAAAACCACCAAAGTTTCTATGGATCATAAACCTGTTGCGGCAAGTTCAGTTACCCTTTGGAATAGCCATGACACCACCATTGGTCATCATTTTAATTTATCGATTGATTTAAATTCATGTACCGGTTGCGGGGCTTGCGTTATTGCTTGTCATGCCGAAAATAATGTTCCGGTTGTTGGGAAAGCAGAAGTAAGAAACAGTCGTGATATGCATTGGTTGCGTATTGATCGTTATTATTCATCTGATATGAATGCCGACTTAGCCGATGAAATGGAAATCGGTGTTTTGGATAAATTTAATCAGATGGAAATTCCTTCCAATAATCCTGAAGTAGCTTTCCAACCAGTAATGTGTCAACATTGTAACAATGCACCTTGCGAAACTGTTTGTCCGGTTGCGGCAACAACGCACGGTCATCAAGGTCAAAACCAAATGGCTTATAATCGTTGTGTAGGAACTCGTTACTGCGCCAATAACTGTCCGTATAAAGTACGTCGATTCAACTGGTTTAAATACAAAGAAAACGATGAATTTGATTTTCATATGAATGACGATTTGGGAAGAATGGTATTAAACCCAGATGTAGTTGTCCGTTCACGCGGGGTGATGGAAAAATGTTCTATGTGTATCCAAAAAACACAATTGGCAATTTTACAAGCGAAGAATGAAGGTAGAGTGGTTGCTGATGGAGAATTTCAAACGGCTTGTTCCAGTGCTTGTAGCAGCAATGCCATAGTTTTTGGGGATATAAATGATAAAACAAGTCAAGTGGCTCAATTGGTACAAGATCAACGCGCATACCATTTGTTAGACGCTATTGGGACAAAACCGAATGTGGTTTATCAAGTTAAAGTTAGAAATACAAACGAATCATAATAATCAAAAAAATAAAGAAATATGGCGTCTCATTATGAAGCACCTATAAGAAAACCTCTAATTATTGGAGAAAAAACCTACCACGATATTTCAGTGGATGTGGCTGCTCCTGTTGAAGGAAAAGCCAACAATCTTTGGTGGATTGCTTTTTCCATTTCACTTACCGCGTTTCTTTGGGGAGTAGGTTGTATAATCTATACCATAGGAACCGGTATCGGAGTTTGGGGTTTAAATAAAACTGTTGGATGGGCTTGGGATATTACCAACTTTGTATGGTGGGTAGGTATCGGTCATGCCGGTACACTAATTTCAGCAGTTCTATTGTTATTCCGTCAAAAATGGAGAATGGGAATCAACCGTTCAGCAGAAGCCATGACTATTTTTTCTGTAATACAGGCGGGATTATTTCCAATGATTCACATGGGTAGGGTTTGGAATGCCAACTGGGTACTACCAATTCCGAATCAATTTGGATCTCTTTGGGTCAATTTTAATTCACCCTTACTTTGGGACGTTTTCGCTATTTCAACCTACTTATCAGTTTCATTGGTATTTTGGTGGACCGGTTTATTGCCCGATTTTGCCATGTTGCGCGATAGAGCCATCAAACCATTTCAAAAGAAAATATACGGTTTATTAAGTTTTGGATGGAGCGGACGCGTAAAAGACTGGAATCGATTTGAAGAAGTTTCGTTGGTATTAGCCGGTTTAGCAACACCGCTGGTTTTATCGGTTCATACTATTGTATCTTTTGACTTTGCAACTTCGGTAATTCCGGGTTGGCATACCACTATTTTTCCGCCCTATTTTGTTGCGGGTGCTATTTTCTCTGGATTTGCCATGGTAAATACCTTGCTGATCATCATGAGAAAAGTTTCTAATTTAGAAGATTATATCACCGTTCAGCATATTGAATTGATGAACATTGTAATCATGATTACCGGCTCTATCGTGGGTGTTGCCTATATTACTGAGTTGTTTATTGCTTGGTATTCTGGTGTAGAATACGAACAATACGCTTTCTTAAACAGAGCTACCGGACCTTATTGGTGGGCTTATTTATTGATGATGACTTGCAATGTGTTTTCACCGCAGTTGATGTGGTCAAAAAGATTGAGAACCAGTATTATATTTTCATTTATCATATCAATCGTTGTAAATGTCGGCATGTGGTTTGAGCGTTTTGTAATTATTGTAAGCTCTTTACACCGCGATTATTTACCCTCATCTTGGACCATGTTCTCGCCAACTTTTGTAGATATTGGAATCTTTATAGGAACCATCGGATTTTTCTTCCTTTTATTCCTGTTATATGCTCGAACATTTCCGGTAATTGCACAAGCTGAGGTAAAAACAATCTTAAAATCATCCGGAGAAAATTATAAAAAATTGAGAGATGGAAACGACCACTAAAAAGATACACGCACTTTATAATGATGATGATGTTTTATTACACGCCATCAAAGAAATCCGTGAAAAAAAATATACCATTGATGAGGTTTTTACACCATTTCCGGTTCACGGATTGGAAAAAGCATTGGGAGTTCCGCATACGCGTATTGCTTATGCCGCATTTATTTATGGAGTTATCGGATTAATATTTGCCATTTGGATGATGGATTATATGATGATTGTAGATTGGCCTCAAAACATTGGAGGAAAACCTAATTTTTCATATTATCAAAATATGCCGGCTTTTGTGCCAATTATGTTTGAAATGACAGTATTTTTTGCAGCACATTTAATGGTTATTACTTTCTATTTCAGAAGCCGGCTTTGGCCATTTAAAGAAGCAGAAAATCCAGATCCAAGAACTACTGATGATATGTTTTTAGTAGAAATATCAGTAAAAGGAAAAGCTGACGAACTAGAAGTTTTGTTAAAGAAAACCGGTGCTGTAGAAATTAAACTAATTGAAAACTAACTGTTATGAGAAGTATATTTAAAACTTTTATCATACTAATACTTTTTACAGGATTATTATTCTCATGTAAAGACAAACGAAACCCCAATTACCAATACATGGCTAATAAAGATATGTATAGTTCTTTGGGCTATGAAACATATAGCAAAAATCCTGTTTTTAAAGATAGTATTTCAGCTCAAAAACCTGCAAATGGATCCATCGCAAGAGGTAAAATTCCCTATGATTATCCCGATTCTGTAGAGGGATATGAATTCGCAAAAAAGAACCTGATATCGCCTTTGGAAAAAAATGAAGAAAATTTAGCACAAGGAAAATACTTGTATGATATTTATTGCGCTACTTGTCACGGAATCAAAGGAGACGGTCAAGGCGTACTTTCACAACGCGAAAAATTCTTGGGAATACCTAATTATAAGGATAGACAAATCACTGAAGGAAGTATTTATCATGTCATTATGTACGGCAGAAACCTCATGGGTTCGCACGCTTCACAACTTCGTGAAAATGAACGCTGGCAAATAGTTCAATACGTAGAAAAATTAAAATCAGAATTACAATAATAGCACTATTAATAAGACGATTATGATGTACCAATTACCGAATACATTAAGAAATTTTGCATTTGCGCTCATATTTATCGGAGCGATTGGAGTTATTTACGGATTTTTATCCGTACCTACTTTTGAAGAGGTAAAATCAGCTCATTTGGCAGCTTCAGAAGTAATGCATCACAGCGCAGATAATATGGGAACGGTTGCAAATGACGAACATATATTTCATTTATTACATCAACTTCAAAATAGACCTTGGGCAGCTTTATATGTTGCTATTTTCTTTTTTATGATGATTTCATTAGGAGTTTTGGCATTTTATGCTATTCAGCATGCCGCACAAGCAGGATGGTCGGTGGTATTGTTTAGGGTGATGGAAGCCATTACCGCCTATTTGCCTTTCGGAACATTGTTGCTATTTGTATTTTTAGTTTTCTCAGGATTGCATTTTAATCATCTTTTCGTGTGGATGGATCCAGAATTATTAAATCAGGAAAGTGCCAAATACGACGAATTAATAGCCAACAAAAGCGGATATTTAAACGTTCCGTTTTTCTTGATTAGAGCAGCAATTTATATAATTGGATGGAATGCTTATCGTTATTTATCCCGTAAATATACCTTAGCACAAGACCAAGCAACCGATAATGTCAATTATTCAAAATTATTTAAACTGTCTGCCGCGTTTTTAGTATTCTTTATCGTAACAGAATCAATGATGTCATGGGATTGGATTATGTCTTTAGACCCACATTGGTTCAGTACTTTATTTGGTTGGTACATTTTTGCAAGTTTGATAGTTTCAGCCATCACCACTTTAGCACTTGTTACCATCTATTTAAAAACTAAAGGATATTTAGAATATGTAAATAATAGCCACATTCATGATTTAGCCAAGTTTATGTTTGGATTCAGCGTGTTTTGGGCGTATTTGTGGTTCTCACAATTCATGTTGATTTGGTATGCCAATATTCCGGAAGAAGTTACTTATTTCATTGCCAGAATGAATGATTATAAAATTCCTTTCCTCGGAATGGTAGCTTTAAATCTATTTTTTCCATTGCTGATTTTAATGAATAGTGATTACAAAAAAGTTTACGGAATTGTAATCGTAACCGGAATCGTAATTTTAATTGGTCATTATATCGATATTTTTGTGATGGTAATGCCGGCAACTGTTGGAGATCAATGGTCAATTGGTATTCCAGAAATTTCATCAGTTTTATTGTTATTAGGATGTTTTATATACATAGTTTTCAACGCGCTGACCAAAGCGCCTTTGTTAGCCAAAGGAAGTCCGTTTGTAAAAGAGAGTAAAAACTTTCACTATTATAACATCGATTAAAAAATCAAGGAGCTATTTAAAAATCCATATTTAACTACATATGTCACATCGAGCGCAGTCGAGATGTATAGTGAATCAGCACATTAAGTTTCTCGACTGCGCTCGAAAAGACAAATTTAACGACTTTTTAGTTAGCCCTTTTGATTTAAAGCCCTTTTTAATTTGTCGGATGTCAGTTGTTTATAATTAGTATATTTGCGAGTATGAACGAGCATTTAAATCCAGAAAAAGATCCCTTCAATAATGAAGAAATTGAAGTTGAAAAGCGTCTGAGACCTTTGAGTTTTAACGATTTTGCCGGTCAAGAAAATGTACTCGAAAATCTCAAAATATTTGTTGAAGCCGCTAATCAAAGAGGCGAAGCACTCGATCATACCTTGTTTCACGGACCTCCTGGTTTAGGGAAAACAACATTGGCAAATATTTTAGCCAACGAACTCAATGTTGGCATCAAAATAACATCAGGTCCGGTATTAGATAAACCTGGTGATTTAGCCGGATTGCTCACCAATTTAGAAGCAAGAGATGTGTTGTTTATTGATGAAATCCATCGGTTAAGTCCGGTAGTAGAAGAATATTTGTATTCGGCTATGGAAGATTTTAGAATCGATATCATGATTGAAAGTGGTCCAAATGCAAGAAGTATTCAACTTAATTTAGAGCCATTTACACTAATAGGCGCTACAACACGTTCCGGGTTATTAACCGCACCGATGCGTGCCCGTTTCGGAATCAGCAGTAGATTAGAATATTACAATACAGAATTGCTAACTACCATAGTACAGCGAAGTTCAAAGATTTTAAAAATGCCCATTACGATGGAATCTGCCATAGAAATTGCCGGTAGAAGCAGAGGAACTCCGCGAATTGCCAATGCATTATTGCGCAGAGTTCGTGATTTTGCGCAAATAAAAGGCGATGGAACCATCACCATAGAAATTGCCAAATACGCTTTAAAAGCATTGAATGTTGATGCGCACGGATTGGATGAAATGGACAATAAAATACTGACTACGATTATTGATAAGTTTAAAGGCGGACCGGTCGGAATCAGTACACTTTCTACTGCGGTTGGCGAAAGTGCCGAAACTATTGAAGAAGTGTATGAGCCATTTTTGATTCAACAAGGATTTATCTATCGCACACCACGCGGAAGAGAAGTAACCGAATTGGCGTACAAACATTTAGGCAGAATCAATAAGAATTCTGACGGAAAACTTTTTTAAGAACTTTATTAATGTTTGCAAATCAATTTTTATCCTCCATTTTACCGATTACCGCAACAGCTTTAAAAGCAAAGTTGGAACAAAATGCGCTCATAATTGATACTCGTTTTATTGCTTCCATTTTTAATATGGGTTCTATTCCGACTGCTATTTTTATAGGAATGCAAGGCAATTTAGAACGATGGTCTTATGAATTAATCAACGATAAATCTTCTGAAATATATTTGATTACCGAAGAAAATACGGATATAAATGAATTGTACCTAAGATTCCAAAGAGCCGGTTTTACCCATATTAAAGGTTGTTTAAACGGCGGAATCAATAGTTGGATTCAAGAAAATTTTCCTATTGAACCCTATCGCTTAATACATCCAACCAATTTTATTCAAGAAATTGAACATATCAATCTTCAAAATGTGATTGATGTTAGAACCGAAAAAGAGTTTCAAAATCAACATATAAAAGGGTCAAAAAATATTCCTCTAGATTCTATATTAAATAATCTTGCTGAATTTAATTCTGATAATCCCTATTATATCATTTG
Organism: Flavobacteriaceae bacterium; assembly: GCA_030683815.1. GTDB lineage: Bacteria > Bacteroidota > Bacteroidia > Flavobacteriales > Flavobacteriaceae > JAGXRT01. Next base: position 6,326 of record JAUXPJ010000013.1, on the reverse strand, counting down.
CCAGGGTGGATATCGCTCTATTATTGCCGCATCCATTTTAAAAAGAAACGGAATTCACCAAACGATTGATATTTATGGTGGACTCAAAAATTTTACCTAATTTTTTTTCATTCGCAGCAACTTAAAATTTAATCCCCAAAACAACGCCATTTTTAATATTTCCATTGTGAAACGATTTAACATAATCGATTCTTAACAGTCGGTATTTTCCAAATCCAATTTTATCCAATCCGATAGAAACCTCAGAATAGGGCTTATTTTCTTTGGTAATTAGCACATTGGAACCCATAATTAATTCAAGCCCCAATTGGTTGATCAACGGAATTTTACCTAAAATATAGTTGTTAAATTGATGTTCTGCATGAAATTCAGCATACGATTTATTGGTGCTAAAACTGTAATAAGGCATTAGCTTAAAGGAATTGGATGCGATATTTGGTGCAACAAATAAAGTTCGATTTCCATTAAAATGTTTAAAATCAACAAAAGAAATTTCAGAGCCGTTAAAAAATGTACCGGCGATGGCATTAAAACTAAAATTACCTTTATTGCCAAAGTCAATCTTCTGCTGTATGCGGGTTGAAATTTCTGAAAAGTTATATTTGTTTTGACTCGCTGCAAAATTTTGACTAAAATGCAATGAAATAGTCGGATAATCAGTAGTTGTGATATCAAATTTTCGGTTGGGATGTGAGATGTATCTTTGTCCAAATCGGATTCGGGCATTGGCAACGAAGGTAAAAACCTGATGTTTATCAAATGAATGCGTCAGATAATTGCTCGGGTTTTGCGGATCATTAGAAGTATAAATTTTATTTTTGTTGTTAAACATCACATAATTAGTGGTATTTAAAAGAGGCAGACGTTCTTCAAAACCAAAAGTTCCTCCCATTCTGAAACCATTCCATATTTCCTCAGAAAAATGAATACTGGCAAAAGTTTTGTCGTAAAATTTGGCAAAATTATTTTCAAAAGCTAAGGTGTTAAAAGTGTTTTGTAAGGGTGAAATGGGTTCATTTTCATTAAACTGCGTAATTTTTTGTCCGCCGGAAATCTCCAAATACGGTTTTGAAATACTGTTAAATAAATAATTGACTGTTCCGTTCATCCGAAACTTTTCATCTGAAAATCCATAATTAAATTTTGTAATTGCGTAAAAACGACTGGCTTTTTCTTCATCATTTTTAGAAAAAGAAATATCCATAGAAGGATTAAATCCTTGCACGGTATTAAACCCTGTTTTTGCAATTGCCGACGTAAATCTTAGTGTATAATCTTTGAAAGAATTTCTATAAGTATATCCAAAAACAAGATTTGAAAATTTAAATTTATTGTTTTTATCATCAATGGAATCTAAATAAGTTTTAGATTTTTTAATAATTTGGATGCTGTCCTTTTTTTTGTAATCCGTTATTTCTTCGGAGGTGAGAATAACAGGTCTTGAAGTACTCCAAAAAACGGAATCTTTTTTATTGGAATTATCGGCAAATGAAAGTACTTCTTTGGTAAATTCTTTGGGTTTAAATGCCGGATTAAAGTTGTAATTATTGTACGTCGCCGTAAACTGACCATCGACATTGATGCCAAACATTCCAAATTTAAAGTCGATTAATTGCGAAATAACAGCCCAATAATCCTTACTTTCATGATAAGCATAAGTTTGTTTTAAGTTGAGATTATCGACCATGGGCAATCCCATCTGAGGACCGGAAACATTCAAATTGAGTCCGTAAATAGCCCAATCATCCTCTACAATATACAGTGTTCCGGTAAAAGCGTTGTCTGTTTTTAACTTCGGACTGACTAAAATTTTATTGATCAGATGATTTCCCTCATAAAAAGTTCCTTCTAATTTATAGTTGTAGTAATTGAAGGCATAAGTTGCAATGGGCGAAATTACTTTGTTGCCAAATTCAATCGTATTTTCATAAAAATTAAAATTAACTTCGGATGCCTGATTAAAACTGAAACCGTTGTCTCTGCCACTCACTTTTGAAGCGATGATGTGTTCTTTAAACAAATTGGGTTGCTGAAAACTGATGTTGGAAACGGTTTCTGAAAGATAAATAACACCACTTCGAGTTGAGTCTAATCCGCCGCCAAAATCGCCCAATTTTCGTCCCAATATTTTTTCCGGTGCGTTTTTAATTCTGAAAATTCCTTTAGAATAAAAATCGCTGGTGTATGCTTTAATTTTTGACAGATGATTTTTTCTGTTTTCGATGGTTTTTCGGATGATGCGATGCGCCGGATTTTCTTTTGAATTGATGGTAACTTCATTTAATTGGATGTTTTCTTCGCTTAAACTCACATTTAACACATACGGAAAAGTGCTGATTTCAATTTCTTTTTTGATGGTTTTAAAACCCAAATATTGAAAAACGAGCATATGTCTTCCTTTTTTATGCACCGAAAATTCGTAAATACCTTCTTGGTTGGTTGAAGTTCCGATAGAGGTGTTTTCAAAATAAACACTCACATACGGCAACGGAATATTTTGTGTATTGGTAACAGTTCCTATAATTTGTGCGTTGATTTGAGATGAAAAGAGATATAAAAATAAGAGCGTAAAGATTTTGTACATAGCGGCTATTTGAGGATTCTAATTTAGAAATTCGAATTTGATATTTTACTAAAGTTTTTATAAATAAAACAAAAATAGTGTTAAATTTTGCTGATTTGTAAACGATAAAAAAGATGTTCCATCGCTAAAACATCTTTTTAAATTTACACAGATTTTGAGATACTTTTTTTATCTTTTAATCTTTAGTCTTTTTCTCTAACTTCTCAATACTCAATACTCAATACTCAATACTAAGTACTAATAATAATTAATTCCAATCAAATCTAATCCCCAATGAAACATTTTGTTGCTTGATGGAATTGTTGTCAAACATCGGATTCAAATCATATTTCAAGTATAAACTGGTGTCTTTATAGCCGATATAAGAGCTTAAACCGTAAATAAAATCATTGGCATTATAATCGCCTTTTATTTTTTGACGAATTTCAAGATTATCAACCTCATAACGAAGCATTTGTTTTGTTTTTAGATGAACACCCGCATAGCCACCAACACCCAAACGGACGCTTTCTTGTGTTCTGAACTTCTTATTTCCATATCTCGACTGATTGCCCGAAAAATCAAATTCTAAGTGCAAAGGCGCTGCCAAATACACATTTTTAAAACGCACATCTTTTAATTGGTTGGGATGAACTGCTAAATTAGTTTGCTCACCATTTTTTACAAAATAGTCATTGTCTTTTGGACGAAGATTGTTGTACATCACTGAAAATCCGTATTTTAAATGCAGTAAATTGTCATTTTTAAACAACCGGGTTTTGTAGGTAGCGCCCCATTCGTAAAAGCGAGAGCCAATTCGTTCAAAATCTGAATCTTCAATATTACCATCGGTTATAAGGTCGTTTAGTCCTACAGCAAACACAAATTGTGTAGTGGTTCTTTTTTCTTGATATGTTTTTCTTTTTTTCTTGATACTATCATTTTTTACACTTAAAGTCAACTTGTTTTTAGCTGATTTATGTTGGTTATTATCACTTTCTTCCATTTTTAAAACGAGTTTTTTACCTAAGTCTATTTCATAAAATTCTATTTTACTTGAATTTTCTGAAATTTTCCCATCCACTTTTTCTTGCACAAGTTGTTTGAGTTCTTTTTGTACTTCAGCAATTTTGGTTTCAATAATCATTGCTCGTGATTGCGCCAATTCTTGTTTTTTTGCATCGGCTTGTTCTTTGGTAAGCTGCTTGTTTTCAAGTTGAATATTGACTTCTTCAATCTCTTTTTTTAAGGTATTTTTTTCTTCTCTGGTTATTTTTTCAATTTTATCGGCAATAGCTTTTGCTTTGGTTTCAAAGGTTTCTTGGGCTGTTAATTGCGTTGAAAATAGCAATATAAAAAGCAGTAGGTTTAAAAATAGATTTCTCATAGTACTTGATTTTGAATTGATTGTTTTGTTTTAATTTATTAATTCGACCTTTATATATAGAGAAAAGAAAATGTGATAAATTATTGATTTCTAACATAACAGTCTTTTATCTATATTGGAACCCCGAGCGGAGTCGAGGGGTAAGTCTGGTCATTATTCTTTAATGTTCCTAGAAACAATAACTTCTTTGATATTTTTATAATTTTTATGGAGTGATTGCAGCGCTTTTTCTGTAAAAGTTTGTGATAATTCGCCATCTACTTGCGAAAGCAAACTAGTTGCGTTCACTTTTATTGGATCGTTTTTGAGGATAATATCTTCCTTATTTTCAACAGAAGTAAGCAATTCTTGCGTATTAATTGTTAATTTTTCATATGGCTTTGATGAATTTTCAGGGGCATTATTCTCAGTTAATAAAGTTTCGTTTTGTAAATTATTTTTTTGTTGATTATCAATTTGAACTGTTGTTCCTCGATTGTTTTTTGGTGGTTTTTTTTGATTGATTTCAGCCAATTTTGTGGGTGGTTGCAAGTTGTTTATCGGATTGATAATCATTTCTTTTTCTGATTTATCAACAGTTTTTGCGCTGTCTTTTTGCACTGCTTTTTCTTGCACTACCAACAAAGATTTGTTATTTTCTTGGGATGAATTTTGAGTCATCATATAAATTCCGATGAATGCAATTCCGGTCATAGAGGCCGCAACTGACCACCAGAAAAACAGCCGTTTCGGCTTGCTTTTTTCTGCGGATGTAAGCATTTTATCCAGTTTATTCCAGCTATCATCAGCAGGTAAAATGCTTCGTTCATGCATTTTGTTTTTAAAGTTCTTTTCTAAATTATTCCAGTTCATAACTGTATTTTTTTGAGTTTATAATTCGTTCTTGCAACAATTTTCTGGCGTGTGACAATTGCGATTTTGAAGTGCCTTCAGCAATACCCAACATCGAAGCAATTTCTTGATGTTTATATCCATCCATCACATAAAGATTAAAAACCATTCTGTAACCATCTGGCAATCCATCAATTAATAGTTGAATTTCATCTGTGCTAAGTTCACTTTCAGTAGCAATAAGTGGTTCTTCCATATAAAATTCATCGTCTAAATAAGTTATTTTTTTCTTACTTCTGATAAATGAAATACACTCATTGATAATGATTTTTCGAATCCAACCTTCAAAACTTCCGGCATGTTCATAAGATTTTAAATGGGTAAAAACTTTGAGAAATGCCATCAATAAAACATCTTCTGCTTCATGAATATCTTTGATATATTGCCTGCAAACACTCAACATTTTAGCCGAATATTTCAGATAAATTTGCTGTTGCGCCTGTCGGTTTTGTGCAACGGCCAATCGGATGAATTCTTTTTCGTCTTGATACAAGTTGATAATTTTCATGAATTTTTAATCGATTTTTTAAATTTCAATCCGACTTCTATTTACATAGACGCATAAAGTGATGAAATGGTTGTATTAAAGGTAAAATATTTTTGCGTATTGATAGAATTTAACTATCGGTATAACATATCAATTGATGATTATTGCCCATAATTTTGCTGATTAATTTGTAACTTTGTTAAATTAAAAAATCATAAAATGAAAAATACACTTCAAATAGTAAACCTAAAATGTGGCGGGTGTGCTAATTCGGTAAAAAAAGGATTGTTAACCATTGATGGAATTAAAAATATTGTGGTTAATGTAGAAATTGGAGAAGTTTCTTTTGAAGCTGCTTCTGAAGAGTTGGTAACAAAAGTCAAAGAAAAATTAGCCGGAATGGGTTATCCGGAAGTTGGCGATGCCAATACCTTAATTCACAAAGCAAAATCTTTTGTGAGTTGCGCCACTGGTAGAATGACTTCTGAAGAATAGATAATTTATACCAATAAGGCTTTTAACTTCTTGTTATCATAACCATGGAAGAAGCGCTGTTTTATCATCGGATGCAATTTGCATTTACCATCACCTTTCATTATCTCTTTCCGTAACTCACCATGGGATTGTCTTTGTTGATAGTTTATTTTAAAGGAAATTTTTTTGAAAAAATTATTGTTTAAAATACGGTTTCAACAAAATTTGAGCGACTTTTAAAGTTTAAATTTCACTTTTTTGGCATCTTTTTTTGTTAATTTTCTGTAATGTGATATGAAAAATAACTTATTTATATCATTTACAATGACGGTATTTTATTAATTTCAGTCAGTTAATTGACAAATATCAGTCATTATCGTTACTTAGGGTTTGCTGAAAAAGATTTTTTAAAACTTTAAATTTATTAAGTTTGGTTTTGGTCTATCAAAATTATTGATAGAAAATTCATTGAAAAATAGCCAATAAAAAAAGTCAAATGAATAATCTTTAGATAATTTTATAAT
>JAUXPJ010000015.1 GCA_030683815.1 Flavobacteriaceae bacterium | reverse complement strand
AAGTTATGGACCAGTTTGTATTGATGCAGCTGACATTACTTTGGTTGGATCACCAGTGGGCGGAGTTTGGAGCGGAACAGGGGTTACGGGTAATTTGTTTGATCCATCGGTTGGAACACAAACCTTGACTTATACTTACACAGATGGAAACACTTGTGTAAACTCAGATACCACAACAATCACAGTCAATGCTTTGCCATCAGCGCCAGTAAGTGGAGGCGACCAAAGCGAGTGCGAGGCTAGTGAAATTCAAACCTTGACAGCAACGGCAACCGTACCGGAAGGCTTTAGCGTTGTATGGTATGATGCAGCCACAGAAGGAAATGTAGTTGCAAATCCAATTTTAAATGTAGTTGGCTCAATAACTTATTATGCAGAAAGCGTAAATGATGATACAGAATGCACAAGTAACAGCAGAACAGCAGTTAGCTTAGAAATCTTGGCAGCGCCAGTTGCACCGATAAGCGGAAACGACCAAAGTGAGTGCGGGGCAAGCCCAATTCAAACCTTGACAGCAACAGCAACAGTTCCAACAGGATTTAGCGTTGTTTGGTATGATGCAGCCACAGAAGGAAATGTAGTTGCAAATCCAATTTTAAATGTAGTTGGCTCAATAACTTATTATGCAGAAAGCGTAAATAATGCTACAGAATGCACAAGCAACAGCAGAACAGCAGTTAGCTTGGAAATCTTGGCAGCACCAGTTGCACCAGAAAGCGGAGGCAACCAAACAGTTTGTTCTGATGGCACGACAACCCAGACGTTGACAGCGACAGCAACAGGCGGAACAATAACCTGGTACACAGCAGCCACAGGCGGAAGCGTAGTTGCAAGCCCGACACAAGTAGGCGTTGGAAGTGTAACCTATTATGCAGAATCAAGCAATGAAACCTGTTCAAGTTTGACCAGAACAGCGGTTACACTAACGATCAATGGTGCTCCGGCAGCTCCGACGGTATTATGTTATCAGACAGCGACCTGGAATGCAACTACATGTTCATGGGATGTGACAGGTACGCAACCTGCTCAACCAACATCAGCATGTTATCAGACAGCGACCTGGAATGCAACTGCATGTTCATGGGATGTGACAGGTACGCAACCTGCTCAACCAACATCAGCATGTTATCAGACAGCGACCTGGAATGCAACTACATGTTCATGGGATGTGACAGGCACACAACCTGCTCAACCAACATCAGCATGTTACCAGACAGCGACCTGGAATGCAACTACGTGTTCATGGGATGTAACCGGCACACAGCCGGCGGCACCGGCTAAGGTTAATTGTTGGGATAATTTTGTGTTCAATATCAGTACTTGTAATTGGGACAACACCGGCACAAAACCAGAGCAACCAGCAATAGAATGCTGGCAAGAAATCACTTTTAATGATCAAACATGTGAGTGGAATGCTCCAACAGGAACACAGGTACGGGCAGTTTGTAAATCAATTACGATTGAGTTAAGTGCTCAAGGAACAACGACTATTACTCCTTCGATGATAAATGGAGGCAGTGTTGGTAGTGGCACAATAACTTTATCAGCCAGTAAATTAACCTTTACTTGTTCAGATGTGGGAGCAAACAATGTTACCTTAACAGTTTCAGATGCTTGCGGAAATACATCAACATGCGTTGCAGTAGTGACCGTAGTAGATAAAATAGCACCAACGGTATTCTGTCGAAATATTACGGTTGATTTAGATCAAAACAACATAGCAGTGATTACGGCAGATATGATAGATAACGGAAGTTTTGATGCCTGTGGTATTCAAAGTTACAGCATAGATGTTAATACCTTCACCTTTGAAGATTTGGGAGAAAATCCGGTAATATTAACAGTAACAGACGTTAATGGTAATGTTTCATCATGTACTGCCATTGTAACAGTAGGTAGTGTTGGAGGTGTAGCTACTTGTTTAACAATCTTCAATGAATTTACACCTAATGATGATGGAATTAATGATTATTTCCATATCAAGTGTGTAGAGTTATATCCAAATAATAAACTGGAAGTTTACAATCGTTGGGGTCATAAAGTTTATGAAAAACAAAGCTATAATAACAATTGGGACGGAACAGCCAATACAGGCAGTGTAGTTAGTAGAAAAGAGAAACTTCCTGTAGGAACCTATTACTATGTATTTAATTTGGGTGATGGTACTCCGGCATTTTCAGGATGGTTATATATTCAACGTTAATTAATAATTTGAAACTAAAATTTGTGGATATGATATTCAAACATATAATACAGAAAGGGTTAATTGCAATCTTATTGATAAGCGCAGTTGGCTATTCACAACAGGATCCTCAGTATACGCAATATATGTATAATACGATGAGTGTAAATCCTGGATATGCAGGTTCATTAGATCATTTAGTAGTTAACGCCTTGCATAGATCACAATGGATAGGATTAGACGGAGCTCCCAAGACTCAGACATTGGGAGTTCACGCTCCTCTCAAAAATAATGTAGGATTGGGATTATCCATCATTAATGATAATTTAGGCCCTGCAAATGAAACTTTTGTAGATGCTAATTTTTCCTATACGATTCAAACAAGTGACAAAAATAAGTTGGCATTTGGTTTAAAAGCAGGAGCTCGATTTTTTGATGTAGATTTTTCCAAGGGATTATCGCAAGATCCTGATCCATTATTAGCTCAGAATTTAAACGAAGTGTTTTTAACTATCGGAGGGGGATTTTTCTATTATTCGGAGAAATGGTATGTCGGACTTTCAGTTCCAAATTTCATGACAAATGAATATTATGATAATAACGCTACTTTCAAACCTATTGATAAAGAACGATTACATTATTATCTGATTGGAGGATATGTTTTTGATTTAAATGATAAAGTAAAATTTAAGCCGGCAGTTTTAGCAAAAGCAGTATCAGGAGCACCCTGGATAGCTGATTTTTCGGCTAACTTCCTGTTCAATGAGAAGTTTACAGCAGGTGTGGCCTATCGTTGGGATGATTCTGTAAGTGCTTTAGCCGGATTCCAGATTACTGAAAATCTAAATATCGGTTATGCCTATGATCATACAACAACCAATTTAAGACATTATAGCAACGGAACCCATGAATTCATGCTCAGATATGAATTTATCAAAAAAACAACTATCATTAAATCACCGAGATTCTTTTAATACATAAGTTTATGAAATAGCCATGTTTGTAAAAACACAATTGCGAAGCAATCACTGAACACCAAAACAAATAAAATTTGGTGAAGTAAACTTTGATGAAGATATTTTAATCAAACAAGCGTATTCCATCCCGATTTATCGGGACAGGTTATGACAAATTAAAAACAATAAATTATATACATATGAAACAATTAGTATTGATTATAATTATGATGTTTTCTGTTAGTTTGTTTTCACAAGCCAATAAGAAAACTGCAGAGTTGCATTTTAAAAATATGGAGTATGCCAAAGCAGCTACAGAATTAGAAGAAGTAATTAAGAAAGATGGTGAAAACAAAGAATTACTTCAAATGCTTGCAGATTCGTATTACTATAATTCTCAAATGCAAAGTGCTGAGCCATGGTTCAAAAAACTCATGGATACATATGAAAGTACTGTAGAATCTGAATATTATTTCAAATATATCCATGTGTTGAAAGCCGTAAATAAGAATGATGAAGCAGCAATTTGGTTTCAAAAATTCAAAGCGGCTAATCCTAATGACCAAAGAGTGGTCAGTTACCAAAATCAATCCAAAGAAATTGAAGAATTGCTGAAAAAACCAGAGCGATATAAAATTGAATTAACACCTTTCAATACTCCATATTCTGATTTTGGCGCTGCATTTTATAAAAATGAAATTGTTTTTACCTCAGTTAAAAAAGGAACAGATGTTGAGTTATATAAAAGAACAAATCAACCTTTTTTAGATTTATATAAAGCTGAAGTTAATGCAGATGGCATAGTTTTATCTGAAATCCAACAATTTTCAGAGAACTTAAACACAAAAAATCACGACGGACCGGCAACTTTTTCAGCTGATGGATTAACTATGTATTTTACCAGAAATAACTCATCCAATGATAAATTATTAAAAAATAAAAGAGGCATCAGTAATTTAAAAATATTTAAAGCACAATTGGTGAACGGAGAATGGTCCAACATTACCTCAGTACCATTTAATAATGATAATTATTCTGTGGGTCATCCGGCTTTAAGTGCCGATGAAAAAAAATTATATTTTGCGTCAGATATGCCCGGCGGATATGGATCAGCCGATTTATATGTTGTTGATATACAGTCAAACGGAAGTTTTGGCAAAGCTGTTAATTTAGGAAATACAATTAATACGGAAGGAAATGAATTATTTCCATTTGTAACAAAAGATAATTTGTATTTTTCATCAAACGGACATTGGGGACTGGGTGCTTTAGATGTTTTTAAAGTAAATCTAAAAGACCAAAATAAACCTCCGGTAAACTTGGGAACGCCTATCAACAGTAATCTTGATGATTTTGCATTTGTAATGAATGAAAATAAAAATCAAGCTTATGTTTCTTCCAATAGGATGGGAGGAATGGGAGATGATGATATTTATTTTGTAAAAGCAATAGCGTGTTATCAATCATTAGCAGGTACCGTAAGAGATTTAAAAACAAATTTAGTCTTACCTGATTCTTATATAACAGTTGTTAACAGAACAAATAGTGAAAAACTTGATTTCAAAACAGATGCTTTTGGGGTATTTAAAATGCCAAAAATAATGTGTGATACCAAATTTAATATAACAGCTGCCAAAGAAAGCTATAAAACAAATGAGAAGAACTTTAGTTCAACAAATGAATTTGCTTTGGAACATCAGTTTGAAATAAAATTAATTCCTGAAGAAATTATTGTTCAAATTGACAATGTTTATTTTGATTTTGACAAATCAAATATTAGAGGTGATGCTAAAGTTGTGTTAGATAATTTGGTTGATTTAATGAACAAATATCCGAAAATGGTCATTGAAGTTAAATCATATACCGATTCAAGAGGCAGTCATCAATACAATGATAAACTATCTCAACGCCGTGCTAAATCTACCATTGATTATATGCTTAAAAAAGGGATTAGTAATACCAGAATTAACGGTTTAGGATATGGTGAAACGGTATTGGTAAATAATTGTGCCGATCAAGTAAATTGTACTGAAGCAGAACATCAACTAAACAGACGCAGTGAAATAGTTGTTTTGAAGATGGAATAATATAAAAATCTACTCCGGAGATCTCTATAAATAAATAGCGCTCTTGAAAAACCACGTGATCAGCGTGGTTTTTTTTGTTGAAAATAAGTCATTCATTACTGATAATAAATAAAAACCACTTACTTTGTATTCAATTATGAGAGAAATATATTTTATTTTTTTATTAAAAGGATTTACTGTTTTTGCCCAAGTTGGAGGCGAATCAGTTTTTAATTTTTTAAATGTTCCTACTTCGGCACATCAAACCGCTTTAGGAGGTAAAACGCTTACATTGATGGGAGATATCAGTCAACCAATTTGGAATCCTGCGGTTATAAATGAGGAAATGAAAGGTCAAATTAATTTAAATTATCTCAATTTTATAGGCGATATCAATTATTACTCAACTTCTTACGCACATTATGTGGACAGGAGAATAGGAACTTTCCATTCCAATTTAACCTATGTCGATTATGGAAAATTCATCGAAGCTGATGAAGAAGGGGTAGAAACCGGAACTTTTAAGGCCTACGATATGAGTTTATCTGTTGGATATGCCTATAATTTTCCTAAAACGAATATTTATGTGGGCTCAAACATAAAAATCATCCAGTCAAAAATAGAAAAATACAGTTCTTTAGCGGCTGCCGTAGATATTGGATTGATATATTACAAAGATGATAATCCTTTATCGCTTGCTTTGTCAGTTAGAAATATCGGGCATCAATTCATTGCTTTTGATGAAAAAATCGAAAAATTACCTTTTGAAATTTTAATGGGAGCTTCTTATAAACTCGAAAATGTCCCTTTGAAATGGCATATAACAATTGATAATTTACAACAATGGCAAATTGCCAACAGCAATCCGTCAAATACAATAACAAATATCAATGGGAAGGAAACACTTGAGAAAATTTCGTTTATTGATAATGCTTTTAGACATTTCATTTTAGGCGTTGAACTTTTTCCTGATAAGAATTTTAACCTGAGAATGGGTTATAATTTCAAAAAATCGAAAGAATTCAGTTTGCTGAATACGAGATCATTTGCCGGATTAACGGCAGGATTTGGATTAAAAATGAATAAAATTAAACTTAATTACGCTTTTTCTAAGTACCATCCGGTTTCCAATACTCATACTTTTAGCTTAAATTTGTATTTAAATAACAATTAAATTAAACCGAATCATTGATATTACAAATAAATTAACCAATGAATTGATATTGATATAGTTGTTCTCTCAATACTTAATACTCAAATCTATATAATACATCTTGAAAAAAATTACAATTGCTATCGATGGCTTTTCTTCAACAGGTAAAAGCACCATTGCTAAACATTTAGCACAGGTTTTGAATTATGTATATGTTGATACGGGAGCGATGTATCGTGCGGTTACTTTTTTTGCCATGAAAAACAACTTCATCGGAGATGGTTTTTTTAAAGTAGAAGAGTTAATTGCAAAACTGGATTCCATTCAGCTGAAATTTATTTATAATCCAGAATTACAGTTTGCAGAAATGTATTTGAATGATGAAAATGTAGAGCAGCAAATCAGAACTTTAGAAGTTTCTAACTTTGTGAGTAATGTTTCAACCATTTCCGAAGTACGTAAAAAATTAGTAGAGCAGCAACAAAAAATGGGCGCAGAAAAAGGCGTTGTGATGGATGGCAGAGATATCGGCACCATTGTCTTTCCTAAGGCCGAATTAAAATTTTTTTTAAATGCTTCTGCTGATAAAAGAGCCAATAGACGTTTTCAAGAATTGATTAATAAAGGAGATCAAGTTTCATATGAAGAAATTTTAGACAATGTAAAATCACGCGATTATATTGATTCTAATCGTGAAAATTCTCCATTATTAAAAGCTCAAGATGCCATCGAAATAGACAATTCTGAAATGACCAAAGAAGAGCAATTTGAAAAAATCTACCAAATTGTACAAGAAAAACTCCAAGAAAATTAAGGAATATTAAGATATTTATGTGTTTGCAAAGATATTTTCCATTGTGGATGCTGCATTACATAATCTACAATAAAAGGAATCATCAATGCCCGTTTACTCCATTCGGGTTGTAAAAATAACTCACAATTCTCAGAAACTTTGAGCGCTTGCTCTTCTGCAAACTTAAAATCGTGTTTATTTTGGATGATGATTTTTAGCTCATCTGCTTTTAAATAGATATTTTCAAGCGGTAATTTTGTCTTTTTAGGAGAGAGACAAATCCAATCCCAAGAACCGCTTAACGGATACGCACCCGAAGTTTCAATATGTATTTTGATATTTGCTTTTTTCAATTCAGCGGTTAAAAAATCCATATTCCACATCAATGGTTCACCGCCGGTAACCACAACCGTTTTGGCGTATTTTTTAACATTTTCAACAATGGCGGTACTCAAAGTGGACGGATGTAAGTTGGCATCCCAACTTTCTTTCACATCACACCAATGACATCCAACATCACAACCGCCAACTCTAATAAAATAGGCTGCTTTACCCGTGTGAAACCCTTCACCCTGAATGGTATAAAATTCCTCCATAAGAGGTAAAAGTTTTCCTTGTGCAATTAAAATTTGTGATGGAGCGTCTAACATGCGGCAAAGATACATTTTCCTTTTTTATTGGTTGTATTTTTAATTGCGGGATGAATATTATCGCACACTATAAATCACTTTTTAGAAATGAAGCTAAGCATGAGAATTGTTGACTTGATGGCTAAAAACACGAAATAATACTGTTTTTGAGGGCGGTTTTTAAAAGCTGAATACAAGCCTGACAAATCAATACAAATCGTAAACAGTATTCATTTTAACCACTTTGCAATTGGTTTGTAAAGTGGTTTTTATTTTAGTACATAAGGTATTGCTTTGGTGGGTTTCACCGTGATTTAAATAAATTTCCTTTGGCAACACCTCAAAATGTTGCAACCAATCCAACAACTCACTTTGGTCAGCATGACCGGAAAAAGCATTGATACATTTAACTTCTGCTTTAACTTGATGGTATTCACCCATAAATTTGAGTTCTTTTTCACCTTCCAATAAAGCTCTTCCACGAGTTCCAACAGCTTGAAAACCAACTAAAAGTATCGTATTTCTGGGATCTCCAATATTTTTTTTTAAATGATGAAGTATACGGCCTCCTGTAACCATCCCGCTTCCGGCCATCACAATTTTCTGTTTTTTATCTTTGATAACAGCTTTTGAAATCTCAACGCTTTTTATTAATTGAACCGCTTTAATCATCTCTGCAAGATCTTTTTCATTTAAATTGAGATAATTCTGATAATTGTAATACACCTGAGTAGCATTGACGCCCATCGGACTGTCTAAATAAATGGGCATTGGAGGTAACAAGCGGTCTTTTTGTAATTCTTTAAACAAATAAATAAGTTCTTGAGCGCGCTCAACAGAAAAAGTGGGGATAATTAGATTTCCGCCTTTTTTATAAGTGTGTAAAACCGTTTCAAGGAGTTTTTCTTTAACATCCAGTTCCGGATGTTCTTTATTTCCATAGGTTGATTCCATTACGATATAATCTGCCTTAGTTAAATAAGTCATCTCCCGTAAAATGATGGGGACTTTTCTGCCTAAATCACCGGAAAAAACAATGGTTTCGTTGGCAACATCAAGTTTTACAGAGGCACTTCCTAAAATATGTCCGCTATTATGAAACTCAAAATAGGTTCTGTTAAATAAGGGAAAACGTGTTTTGTATTCTATAGTTTTAAACGATGGGAAACAATTTACAGCATCTGTAACGGTATAAAGCGGTTTCGCGGGTTTGTGTTTGGTATATTCGTATTTATTGCAGTGGGCGCATTCTTCCTCTTGAATTTTAGCGCTGTCCAATAAAATAATTTTAGTTAATTCAAAAGTCGGCGGCGTACAATAAATAGTTCCATTAAAACCATTTTTTACCAGGACAGGAATATATCCACAGTGGTCTAAATGAGCATGAGTTAATAAAATAACGTCAATAGAAGCCGGATTGACGGGAAATTGATCCCAGTTTTTAGAGCGCAATTCTTTGAGTCCTTGAAACAATCCGCAATCAATTAAAATTTTTTTATCATTAATTTCTAATAATATTTTGGATCCGGTAACGGTTTCAGCACCGCCTAGAAAAGTGAGTTGCATATCGATAAGTTTTATACCTTTACTAAAGTTAGTTAAAATAGCGCAAAAACGGGCAGAAATATGAAAAAATATGCAGTTCAAAGCAATCCGTTTATAGTTCCGACTACTGACGGGAAATTAATTGAAGAACATTTCGGGTTGGCGAGCATCAAATCTCCTTTAAGTATTGCTAAGATGAAAGCGCCTCCACATTGGAGTGAACCCTTTCAGACACCTGAATTTGATGAATATACAATTATCATAAAAGGTAAAAAGCAATTTATAATTGACGGAGAAATTATTATTCTTGAAGCAGGGGAGTCCATCAAAATCAATAAAGGAACGCGGGTACAATATGCCAATCCTTTTGAGGAAGCAGTTGAATATATTTCAGTTTGTTTTCCTGCGTTTTCTCCCGATTTAGTGCATAGAGAAGAATAATCAGCGAACTTATCTAAATAAATTTGCTGATAAAAATTTACTTTCTATGATACGCCAACAATGTATTTTTCAATAACATGGCAATAGTCATCGGACCAACACCACCCGGAACGGGAGTGATATATGATGCTTTAGCGGCTACACTTTCGAAATGAACATCACCTGCCAATCGGAAACCACTTTTTTTGGAAGTATCATTAATACGTGTAATCCCAACATCAATAATAACAACGCCGTCTTTTACCATATCTCCTTTCAAAAATTCAGCAATACCCAAAGCGGCAACAATAATATCGGCTTGTTTTGTGAGGGAGGTTAAATTTCTGGTTTTGCTGTGAGCAAGTGTTACAGTAGCATCTCCAACGGTTCTTTTCTGACTCAATAAAATGCTCATCGGTCTGCCAACAATATGACTTCTGCCAATAACCACAACATTTTTACCGGAAGTTTCAATTTGGTAACGTTCTAATAATTCTAAAATTCCGTAAGGAGTTGCCGGAATAAAAGCGGGTAATTCCAACGCCATTCTGCCAAAATTGGTGGGATGAAATCCGTCAACATCTTTATCAGGATTGATGGTCATCAATACTTTTTGGTCATCAATGTGTTTTGGAAGCGGTAATTGAACTATAAATCCGTCGATAACCGGATTGTTGTTTAAATCCTCAATAACTTTTAAAAGTTCATTTTCAGAAACGGTTTCTTCTAACTGAATTAAAGTAGAACCAAATCCGATTTTTTCACAAGATTTTACTTTGCTGTTGACGTAAGTTAAACTGGCGCCATCAGTACCAACCAAAACGGCCGCTAAATGTGGTGCTCTTTTATTTTGAGATTTTAAAATAGCAACTTCTTGCGCTAATTCTTCTTTTATTTGTTCGGATGTTAATTTTCCATCTAATAGTTTCATATAATTTAGTTTTCAGTTCTCAGTATCAGTAACAGTGGCAGTTGTCAGTATTTTAACAGTCAGCATCCCTTATTTTTTTTAATTACGTAAAAAATCTGCTTACTGCCCACTAAATTACCGCCCCATTCCCTTCATCATATTCATCATATTTTTGGCACCGCCGCCTTGCATCATTTTCATCATTTTACTCATTTGATCAAAACGTTTCATCAGCTGATTGACATCCTGAACAGCAGTTCCTGATCCTTTGGCGATTCTATTTTTTCTGTTTCCATCAATTATAGTTGGAGTGCTGCGCTCGGCAGGAGTCATGGAATGAATAATAGCTTCAATATTTTTAAAAGCGTTGTCGTCTATATCTACATCTTTCATCATTTTTCCGGCACCCGGAATCATTCCCATTAAATCTTTCATATTACCCATTTTCTTAATCTGCTGAATTTGAGTTAAGAAATCATCAAATCCGAATTGATTTTTAGCGATTTTCTTACTGATTTTTCGGGCTTCTTCCTCATTGTATTGCTCCTGAGCGCGTTCTACCAATGAAATAACATCTCCCATTCCCAAAATACGATCAGCCATACGATTGGGATGGAAAATCTCAATAGCTTCCATTTTTTCGCCGGTACCGATAAATTTGATGGGCTTATTGACTACTGATTTTATAGAAATAGCCGCACCACCACGCGTATCACCATCTAATTTGGTTAAGATAACTCCGTCAAAATTCAATATATCATTAAAAGCTTTGGCTGTATTTACCGCATCTTGTCCGGTCATAGAATCCACCACAAACAAAGTTTCTTGTGGCTTAACCGCTCTATGAATGTCAGAAATTTCTTTCATCATCAATTCATCAACCGCCAAACGACCTGCCGTATCTATAATGACAACATTTTTGCCGTTAGATTTAGCGTGTTTCAGTGCGTTGAGTGCAATTTCTACCGGATTTTTATTCTCCAACTCAACATAAACATCAACCCCAACTTGCGCTCCGACAATTTGCAACTGATTGATGGCCGCCGGACGGTAAATATCGCAACCTACCAATAAAACATTCTTAGATTTCTTGGTTTTTAAGAAATTGGCCAGTTTACCCGAAAAAGTAGTTTTACCGGATCCTTGTAAACCTGACATCAAAATAACCGTGGGAGCACCCGATAAATTAACTCCGGCAGTTTCGCCACCCATTAATTCGGTCAACTCATCTTTTACAATTTTTACCAATAGCTGACTTGGCTGAAGTGTAGTCAATACATTTTGACCTAATGCTTTTTCTTTGACCAGTTTGGTAAAATCGCTGGCAATTTTATAGTTAACATCGGCATCTAACAATGCTTTTCGGACTTCTTTTAAAGTTTCGGCAACATTTACTTCGGTAATTTTACCGTGACCTTTCAGTACATGTAAGGCCTTATCTAATTTTTCGGTTAAATTATTAAACATAGTTTCTTACGTCATTTTTTAAGTGGCACAAAGATACATTTTTGCAGTGAAGTGTCAAAGTGGGAATATTAAGTTTTAAAGGAAGTATTTACACTCAAAAATTACTCTTTCTTGAAGATGAGTGATACAGAATTGACACAAAATCGTTCACCGGTTTCAGTAGGCCCATCATCAAACAAATGGCCTAAATGACCGCCGCAATTTTTGCAGATGATTTCAGTTCTAATCATAAAATGTGATTTATCTGCTTTATATTCAATGGCATTTTCAACGGCATCATCAAAAGAAGGCCATCCGCAGGAAGATTTAAATTTTTGCGTCGATTTAAAAAGCAACGCATCACAAGCAACACAATGGTAATTTCCTTTTTCAAAATGAAGATTATAAATACCGGTATGTGGATATTCAGTACCTTTTTCTCTGAGGATTTTGTATTGTTCCGGCGTCAATTTATTTTTCCAATCCTGTTCAGTCATTTTTTTTGAAGGATTTGATGGTTTAGCATGATTTATTTCAGGAGTACAACTTAATGTTGCAAATAAAATAATAAAACAGCATATGTTAAAAAAATTAAGCATGTATAAAGGTAGTGATTTTTTCCAATACTTTTTTATCGCCCAATATTTTACGATGTCCTAAACCCTTGGTAATCATCAGTTCTCCATTTTTGAGCTTATTGTTGACAGCATAAGCGCACTTTACAGACACTTCATCATCATCGGCATCATGTATGATTAAAACGGGGATATCAATGTTTTTAGCCACATTGTAAGAAGAAAAAATTTCTAAATCTACTCCAAATTCTTTGTCGTAATGCGCTTTCATCATTTGAGCAATTACCGGTTTCATCTCTAATTTTTCAACAAATTCTTTCATGATATCATAAATAGAATTCCCGGAACCTATACATATTGCTTTTCGAAAAGGTACTCCACGGTTGACAGCATTCAACAAAGTCATTCCGCCTAATGAATGTCCGATGCCAAACTCAAACGGACCGTATTTCTCATTTAAAATACGGACACAAATTACAAATTCACTCATCATCGTTTCTGTTCCGGGTGAAAGTCCATGGGCAGGCGCATCAAAACTCACCGTCGAAAAACCGTGTTCCAACAATAAATCCGCTATTTTAAAAAGTTGCGTTCCTCTCCCGGACCAGCCATGAATCAGTAAAACTTTTTTGTCTGAATTTCCATAGTGATACACCATTATTTCTTTGTGAAGTTCCTTAATCACAACCATCTCTTTTCGGGATTTTGAAATCATAGGAAATTCACGTTTGGGAGTTTTGAACTTAAAGGGAGTTCTAAAAAGCTTGATGGCATGATTTGTTCCAAGTTTTAAAGAAACAGCTTGAGATACTTTTCCTTTTAACAAGATGGCTTTATAGGCCAATTTCATTTTAACTTGGCTTAATTTTTGTAATTTTGATTTTAACATTTTAATTTGTTGTCATTCAGAGATGAATCAGCAAATTTAAACGAATTATAAGAATCAATATTAAAAAACAGAAAAATGAAAAAAGTATTTATTGTTTTAGCTGCCTTTTTGTTAATTCACAGTTGTACTACCGTGCCTATTACAGGAAGAAAAAGAGTTAACTTAGTATCAGACAGCCAAATTCTTCCATCAAGTTTTGAAATGTATTCCGGATTTATGAAAGAAAATAAGGTTTCTAAAAATGCAGCCAAAACGAATGAAATAAAGCAAATAGGAAATAACATTTCAAAAGCGGTAGATAAGTTTATGCGGGCTAACGGAATGCAGTCAGAAGCCGATGGATACCGTTGGGAATTTAATTTAATTGAAGATCAAACCGTGAATGCTTGGTGTTTACCGGGCGGAAAAGTGGTTTTTTATGAAGGTATTTTACCCATTTGCGCCAATGCCGACGGAATTGCAGCCGTGATGGGTCATGAAATTGCCCACGCTTTCGCTAAACACGGTCAAGAAAGAATGACGGCCGGTTATGCCCAACAATTGGGTGGAGTGGCAGTAGCAGTTGGAACCTCCAATGATGATCCTAAAAAGCAGATGATTTGGCAAACAGTTTATGGATTAGGTTCAACAGTCGGGATGTTAAAATACAGCAGAGTGCATGAAACTGAAGCTGACAGATTGGGAATGGTTTTTATGATTATGGCCGGTTACAAACCGGAAGAAGCTGTAAATGTATGGGTTAGAATGAGCGAGAAAAGCAGTAACAGCACACCGGAATTTTTAAGTACACACCCATCACACGAAACCAGAATTGCCGATTTAAAAGCGTATATGCCTACTGCTATATCGTTGGCGGCAAAATATAACGCAAATTAAGTTGATAAAATAAGCGTAATTGTAAAATTATAGTATATTTAAACCATTCTAAAAAAGAATGGTTTTTTTATATGCAATTTAGAAAAGGAACTAGAAAAACAATCTACGCTTGGGCATTTTACGATTGGGCCAACTCTGCCTACGCTTTGGTAATTTCAACGGCTATTTTCCCCATTTATTATGAATCAGTTACCTCCAATAATGGAGATTCGGTACATTTTTTAGGAACTGATTTTCACAATACAACCTTATACACCTATTCACTTTCCATCTCTTTTTTGATCATTGCTTTTTTATCACCCATACTTTCCGGTATTGCCGATTATATGGGAAATAAGAAACGATTTATGCAGTTTTTTTGTTATTTAGGATCGTTTTCTGTGATGAGTTTGTATTTCTTTACCGGAATTGAAACTCTGTGGATTGGTTTATTATTTACCATTTTAGCGAGCATCGGTTTTTGGGGAAGTTTGGTTTTTTACAACGCCTTTCTTCCGGAAGTTGCTTTTCCGAAACAGCAGGACAGGGTAAGTGCTTTGGGTTTTATGTTGGGTTATTTCGGTTCGGTTTTTTTGTTGCTTTTTAATTTAACAATGGTCTTAAATCCGCAATGGTACGGAATAACAGACCCTACCTTGCCCTCGCGAATTTCCTTTTTATCGGTAGGTATTTGGTGGTTTGGTTTTTCGCAATATACCTTTTCAGTGTTGCCTAACAACATATACAATAATAAGAAACCAAAAAGAGATGTCTTCTTTAATGGTTTTAAAGCATTGAAAAAAGTGTATGGAGATCTTGCTTTTTATCCGCAGTTGAGAAGATTTTTAATCGGTTTTTTTCTGTACAGTATTGGGGTGCAAACCACTATTTTACTTTCTACCGTGTACGGAAAAAAGGAACTCGGATTAGAAACAGCCAACTTAATTATCACCATTTTGGTGGTGCAAATAGTGGGAATATTCGGAGCGTATATTTTTTCAAGAATTTCTGAACGTTTCGGAAACTTGATAGCCCTTAAATTGACTGTAATTATTTGGATGGTGGCGAGTTTTGGTGCATTTCTTTTAGAAAAAACAGATCCGAATGTCTATACCAAATTTTATATGTTAGGCGGCGTCTTAGGATTGGTTTTGGGAGCGATTCAGTCGCTTTCACGTTCTACCTATTCCAAGCTTTTGCCGGAAGAAACCTTGAATCACGCCACGTATTTCAGCTTTTTTGATGTAACTGAAAAGATTTCCATCGTATTTGGTACTTTTATATTCGGATTGGCGGTTGCCATAACTGATTCGATGAAAATGTCTATCCTAGTCTTATCAATCTTTTTCTTTGCTGGTTTTATAGTCTTAAATTTGATGAAAAAAACAAAATATGTCCAATAATAATTATTATGATTATATCACAGTGGGTGGCGGCATTGTCGGTTTAGCCACCGCTTATAAATTACAGTTAAAATTTCCCAATAAATCCATTGCCATACTAGAAAAAGAAGATGCTGTTGGAAAACATCAAACGGGCAGAAACTCCGGAGTGATGCATTCCGGAATTTATTACAAACCGGGTTCATTTAAAGCACTCAACTGTAAAAATGGGCATGAACAACTCATCAATTTCGCCCAGGAAAATAATATCAAACACGATGTGTGCGGTAAAATTATTGTGGCTACCCATGAATCGGAGATTCCAACCTTGGAAATGATTTATCAAAGAGGTGTTGATAATGGAACGCGCGGAATTACCTATTTAAACAAACAGCAAATAAAGAAACGCGAACCTTTTATCAACGGAGTAAAAGCCATTTTAGTTCCAACTGCAGGGATCATCGATTTTGTAAAAGTAGGTGAGAAATTCGCTGAAAAAATTCACCAACTCAATCAAAAAAGTGAGTTAATTACCGCTTGTAAGGTTCTGGAAATTAATGCATCTGAAAAAATAAAAGAGGTGAAAACATCTCTCGGAATTTTTAAAACCGAAACAATTATTTTTTGTGGCGGACTTCAAGCGGATCGGCTTGCGGAATTAGATAATGTAAAGTTAGATATGCAAATTGTCGGTTTTAGAGGTGATTATTTTGAACTGACCGAAGCGGCAAAACACAAAATCAAGCATTTGGTATATCCGGTTCCCGATCCAAATTTCCCCTTTTTGGGTGTTCATTTTACGCGTATGGTTGATGGCAGTATTGAATGCGGTCCGAATGCCGTTTTTACCTTTAAACGCGAAGGATATCACAGAACCAGTTTTAGCTTAAAAGATACCTGGCAAGCGCTGACTTTTAGCGGAACATGGAAACTCTTTTTTAAACATTGGCGCAAAGGATTGGATGAATACCATCGCGCATTTTCCAGAGTGGCTTTTGTAAAAGCCCTGCAAAAACTGATGCCATCAATTACCGTTGATGATGTACAGCCCGCCAGGGCAGGAGTGCGAGCGCAAGCCATTGAATATAACGGAAATTTAATTGATGATTTTAAGATTTATAATCACAACGGAAACATTCATGTGCTCAATGCCCCATCGCCTGCTGCCACCGCTTGCATGGCAATAGCCGATGAAATTGTTGGACATGTTGATAGTTAGAGCACATTCAGCTAAAGCTGATCGAAGTTGCTACGTGCTTCGCACACCGCCAGTGCGAGCATCTTGCCCGTACTTATAATAATTTTTTTTAAAGCGTTAAGGCACGAGCAGGATGCTCGCGCCAGCGTAGAATTAATAAATTGCTGAAAAAAACCTGACAGATTTTTAAAATCTGTCAGGTCTAGAAACAAACTTAAGCTTTGCGCCAATCGATACGCCGAAGTATTTTTTAGCCGGCTCTTATCTTATAAATTAAATTTTATTCCCATCACATAATTCCGCCCCATAGCCGGAACAAAATCCGTTTTTAAACGCGATAAATGAGAGATATAGGTTTTATTGAATGCATTCTGAATGTTAAAACTCGCATCAAATTTTATCTTAGAAAAAGAAAAAGTGCTGCCGCTGCTTAAATTTAATAAAGTATAAGAAGCTGAAGGCGTTTCAAATTCGCTGATATGAGTTTGTTTTAAAGTGTGTTCTACATTAAAAGCAGCAAATGAATTTTGGCTCCATCCATTGGATTGAAAGGTGAATTTCAACGTATTATTCCATTTGTTTGCAGGTATTAACGGAAGATAACCGCCATTTTTTTGGCTTCCTTTTACACTTTCAAAAGAACTTTCTAAATGCAGCCAATCCAACGGATGCGGATGAAAATGAACGCCAATTTCTCCGCCATATAATTTAGAATCATCTTGTATGTAAGTATAAACATCATTTTCATCGATAATAGTCTGCGTTGGAGTTAAAAAAATGTAGTTGTTGATTTGATTGTAAAATCCGTTGGTATAAAACTCAAAATGATCAGTTTTGTATTCAAACGATACATCTGTTTGAAAGTTTTGTTCATTTTTTAACAAACTGTTTCCGATTTCATAGCGATTGCTGCCTTCATGAACGCCGTTGGATGTTAACTCAGCTAAATTGGGTGCTCTAAAACCTGTGGCAAAATTGAGGCGTAAAATACTGTTTCTATAGAAATTTGTTTTTAATCCGACAGAAGTGTTAAAACTATTAAATGATTTATCAATAGCAGCCATATATCCTTTATCCAACAAATAACCGTGTTCTTCAGTAGTTATTGACCGATTGTCAAATCGAATTCCCGCTTGAAATGAAGTGTTTTTCAGGGTGTAATTCAAGGTTGTAAACAATCCGAAATCATTTAAGCCGGCATTGGGAATCAGCAATTCTTCACCGTAATTTCTATTGGTTTGCGCCATTCCCTGTACGCCGATAATACTTTCGAGCTGATGAATTTTAGGGAGATAATATTTTAAATTGTAATTAAAAGTTTTCAGTTTCATGACGAGTGCGGCTGCTCCGGCTTCCTCAAATTCTTTTCGGATATTTTCAATATAGCCAAAATCGGCATCTATTTTTCCGTTATTTAAGTAGTAATGATTATGAGTACTTACGATATGTTGTTCAATTTTCTGATTCGGAAATTCCGGTTTTCTGTTGTTGGACTGAATGCCGTAATCTTCCGGTATTCCGAGTGTCGACGCGGTATAATTATACCGTAAATTACTGGAAAAATACTCATTGCTAAAGCCCAACCCGGTTTTAAAATCGGTTTCATTAAAACGCGTATTATGAATTCGGTCTCCTGACGGAATTTTATAATCTAAATGGGAATTATAACTTCCTCTTATTAAAAATTGCCGGTTTTCTGTGGATGTTTTATATCCCAAGCTAGAATTGGTTCCTTCTGTATTGCTGAAATATTTTTGTGAGTAATCACTTTTATAAGTACCGGAAGCAGCAAATTTTTCAGGGGTAAAATAAAGTACGCCGCCTAAAGCGTCTGAACCGTATAAAAGGGAAGCAGGCCCTTTGATAACTTCAACACTTTCTATACCGGCATCATTTAAACCCAATCCGTGTTCATCGCCAAATTGCTGATTTTCCAGTCGAACCCCATTGGCATACACCAAAACCCGGTTGCCGCTCAATCCGCGAATCACAGGTTTTCCAATTGAATTTCCGGTGGTTATCTGTGAAATTCCCGGGATACTTGTCAATTGCTGCATCAGGGTAGAACCACCGCTTTGCTGAAGTGATTTCATGTTTCTAAAATCGACTTTGGTAACATTGTCACTTTGGAGTTTGTTAAAAGGAGTTGATAAAATAACTTCTTCAATTTCAAAAACCATCGGTTTTAATTGTATCGAAACAGTATTTTTTTCATTTAAATTGACAGTAACCAATTGTGTTTCAAAACCCAACGAAGAAAATATAAGACTTACTTTGCCCGTTGGTAAATTTTGCAGTGTAAACAAACCCGACTCATTGGTGGTAGTTCCTTTGTGTATATCAGGGGTGTAGATTTCTACATTGAATAATGGTTTTTGATTTTGATCAACTACGGTGCCACTCAATGTTTTTTGGGCCAATAGCCGGAAAGGGAGGAATAGTACGAATATTCCTATAAACAGGAAATTGAATATGATTTTCATCTTAAAATTTTAATTAAAGTTAAACAAATAAATTTCAAATGAAACAGGAAGGAGGTCCTCTGTCTATTTTTGAAAATAGTTGTTTAATTACCCTTAAGTAATTGAAATTAAAAATAGTACTGTTCCAAAAAATGGGGGAAACAACTTCAAAATTATCAACAATTAAAGTTGATTTTACAAAAAAAAGGTGGTGAAAAACCGCACAGGAACTTCCTTTAAAAGCTTGATTTACCCCTTTCTTTTGGTTGGGATTAAAAGAGTGTACTTCAAAACTATGGTTAAATTGTACAACTGTCGGGATCACTAAAAATAGTGCCAACAATAATGTGATTACGGTTGTTTGTTGTTTAATATTTTTCACCCAGTAAGTTAAGAAAAGCAAAAATAGGAAATCTTTCTAAAAGAAAATTAATTTTCTTGTATTTGGCGGCAGGCAGTAAGTTGATAATTGATAATTGATAATTGATAATTGATAATTAATAATTAAAAATTCTAATTTCCAAATTAACCAACTTTAAACATTTGAACTTTAAACATTTAAACTTTAAACTATTAAGCCAAAAGCCAAGAGCCAAAAGCCAAGAACATAATTCATAATTCAAAATTCATAATTCATAATTCAAAATTCAAAATTCATAATTCAAAATTTATAATTATCCTGATGCCTTCTGCACATTTAAGCGGCGTTACCCTCTAAGGGTTTTATATCTTTTAAAGCAGCTTCTTTGTTGGTTGTTTCTTCCTCTATATCATAGTCGTCTTGTAAACCCAACCAAAACTTGGCAGTTGTTCCGAAATATTTAGAAAATCTAAGCGCTGTATCAGCTGTTATTCTTCTGTGTCCCTTAACAATTTCACTGATTCTGGTTTGGGGAATAAAAGTATCTTTTGCCAATCGATAAGCAGAAATACTCAATGGATTTAAGAATTCTTCCTGTAAAATTTCTCCGGGATGTATGTTTTTAAGCTTTTCCATTTTTACTGTTTTTTACAAATCATTAATTAGTGATAATCTATTATTTCAACCGCATTCGCATGATCATTTTCCCACCTGAAAAGAATCCGCCATTGATTATTGATTCGGATGCTGTAATAGTCAGAGAGCTCTCCCATCATTTTCTCCAGTCGGTTCGCCGGTGGAATTCGCAAATCATTGATATTTTGAGCATTGTTAATCATCCTTAACTTTCTACGCGCTACTTCTTGTATTTCTCCGGGTAGTTTTTTAGACCAAACTCCACTCCAGATTTTTTCAGTTTCTTTATCACCAAAACTTTTAATCATAGTTACTTTTCGCGTTACTAACGTCAAAGATAAGTAAAAATATTTATACCATCTATATTACAGCATTAAAAATGCTTTTATTGTTAAAAAGTATCCGGCAGTTGTATTAAAGTTTAAAAGTGGTAATGTTGGAAAGTTCAATAGTTCGGCCAGCTCACTGCAAGTGTTTAAAGTTGACAGCGAAAAGGGAAGAATTCCAAATTAAAAAACTTTAAACTTTCCAACAACATTACTTATTGAAATACCTTTTCAAATAATCCTAAAAGATTTTCTCTTACTATTTCGTAATTGGGTAATCTTTCGGGTTGGATTTGATAACCTAAACTGTTTTTCCAGGCCGCTTTTAGTGTTTTATCATTTTTTGGATTGATAAGTTGTTCTACACCTGTGAATTCCATATTTTTGAATTTCATTTTTTTATAAAAAGCATCCGTAATTATGGTCCAGTCTAAATCCGGAAAATTATTGGATAAGTACCAAATATCATAATAATCTCTTGGTGCAGTATAAGAACGTTGTATTAATGCTCTCATCTTTTCAGCCAATACCTCTTCAATTTTATAACAGGGAATCGTTTCTATTCTATTTAAATTATCAGAATACGGATGGCTTACCCGGCGGTTTTCCACTTCAAATATCATTTCTTCAAACAGAATAATTTCTATTTTTATTTTAGACTGCCATCTTTCGGGTGGTGGTGGCGTTAAATTACGGGGATGGTCTGCGCCCCAAAATTTAATGATGACTTCGTAACCTGCAAGTTTATCTTTAAATAGCAGTTCTTTTATCGATACCAAATGCGTTTTTACATCGGTATGTATTTCAATATGATTTGTGATGAATTTTAAGTGATTTTGGGTGAGTTTAAATTCTTTTGATTTTGAGGTAAAATCTAAATCTTCTGAAAATCTATAATCGTTAAACCAACACTTTTTTATGCAGGTACCCCCTTTAAAAATTAATGTTTCTTTTAGTTCCGGTTCATTGAATATGGCTGCAATGAAATGACCCAACATCCAATCTTTATCAATTACTGATTTTGATACGCCCAATTGTTCGGAAATGGCGGCTATTTCTTTTTGTAAGATCATCAGTATTGTTTATTACAGATGTCTAAAATTTCGGCTTTACTTATATTTAACCGCAATCTCCATTTATTGATAAATTCTCCTTCTTCAATACCTGCCGAATCAAACAGGTTGTATTTTACATTCACTTCTTTTAAAGCAAAATTTATAAATGATTTCATTCCTTTTTTATTTAATATTTCTGCTAAATAACCCATTCGTTTAATAATCGCCTTGTTATTCATTGTTTTACAATAGGCAATCATCTTTTTACCGTTGAGTTGTGCCTGGTTAAATGCACTGATTAATTCGGCATAACCCCCTGAATATTGTGGTAAATCAAAACAGTCTATCATCGTTTTTTCTATATCAGTCATGAAATAACTATGGTTTCCATGTCCCATTTTCTCCAATCCTGCCCTTTTTGATGTTGCAGTACGAATGAATTTGTAATTGACTCCAAACACCGCTTTATCTGCTTTTGATTTTGTTGTCTGAATAAAAATTGAATTCGGGAATTGTTCTGTAAGGCCATGTTTGTTTAGTGCTGACCAATAGGCGATAGCGCCATCCTCAACTAATTTGCAACCGATAACATTCTCATCTCTAAAATTATACCGACAGTATTTGCCTCTTTCTATGCGGGATAATTGTTTTTTGTGAACCAGATTTTCTACTATTTCATTGATGTTTACAAATTTGTGTGATGCTGTTTTTTTAAGATCTTCCAGTGTGAAGATATCTAATTCATAGTCATCCAGCATCAACATAAAGTTAATCTGTGTTTGTGTGGTGTTTTCTGAAATATAAGTGCCTCTTGCCATTACTGATTGTTTATAGAAAACCCTAAAAAATGGGGTTTATCTTGAATTGAAAGGTAATCAAAAATAATACTTTTTTTAATATCATTGATACATAAATCAATATATTTTTAAGACATTTCTTGAAATGAGAAAAGCGAACAGGGAAGAATTCTAAATTAAAAATTAAAAAACTTTAAACTTTAAACATTAAACATTAAGAACTTTATAAACTTTGAAAAAAGTATAAAAAGCAAAAAACCCTTTGGCATTTGCCAAAGGGTTTTTCTAAGCTAAGTTTGTAAAGAAACTTAAATAATTATTGTTTATTGATTCTAAATCCTTTTGATTTATCTTCATCATCTGTAACCTTAACGATATACATTGCAGAAGATAGTCTGTTAACATCAACATCTACCTGTTTAGCATTAGGAGCTAATTTCAATACCTGTTGACCTAACATATTAAATACTTCAACAGATTTGATAGAATTGGTATGACTTAGTCTTAAGATATCTCTTACCGGGTTTGGACCGAATTTAAACGCTCCAACAGCAAATTCATCAAGATCCAATACAGAAACTAAAGAAACTGTAGTACTTGCTCTTAAAGACTCACAACCGTTAACTACTTGAGAAACCCAATATGTAGCACCATCAGTAAGTACCTGTGAAGTTAGCAATACAGCAGTAGAACTGTCAGTTTCATACCATTTGGCACCGGATGCACCGGCTGCTAAAGTAACACTTAAATTACCAATTGTAGAACCACCCAATTTCTCTTGCGTAGCAGGAGTTGTTGGTTTAGGAGTTACAGTAACAACAACATCAACAGCAAGTCTGGCACTTTCACATTCATTAGTATTAGTTACAGATAAATAATATGTACCGGTAGCTAAGGCAGTAAACGAAGTACCTGCGCCGGAAGCGGCATTGTACCATTTAAACGAAGCGTCAGCTGTGCCGGTTGCAGTTACTAAATCCGTTAAAGTTTTAGCACCACACCAAGAAGTAATAACAGACATTTCAGCTGTAGTTACAGTTGCAGTTGTAGTACCTTTAGTTGGAGTAGCAGAAATAGCAGATACTGTGAATGAAGTAGCTGTTTTAGCAGACTCACAACCATCAACCGTTTGGGTTACATAATAACGTTGACCGGAAATGATAGCATCAGTTGATGCCATAGGTACCGTTGAAGTAGAAGTGGCATACCAAGATAAATTAGAACCTGAAGCAGCTAAATCACTTACTTTAAAAGTAGTACCACATAATGGTTGTACCGCTTGTGCAATAGCAACAGATGGAGCAACAACAACAGTTACTTCTACCGGAACTGATTCACAATCAGCAGTAACGGCTTGTCTGGTAACATAATACTTACCGGAAACTAAGGCATCGGTACTGGCAGCAGTTACTAAAGCACCTGAATTATCTTTGGTATACCAGAAGATTTTAGCGAAAGTATCTTTCGGAGCAGGCAACAAATCGGCTACAGTACCGCCAGTACAGAAATTCTGTGTTAAATTAGCTACTGTAGGAGCAGCTGATTGAGTATTTACAGTAACAGTTGCAGCAACTTTTGCAGATTCGCAAGAACCGGCAGCAACTAATGTTTTTGTAAATCTGTATGTATTTGTAGAACTTGTTGATGCTAATGGTGCAGTTGATAAAAGTAAAGCACCATCTATGTTATACCACTTAACAGTATAAGCCGAAGTACTTTTTGGAGATAAATCAGCTACAGTTTTACCGGTACCGCAGAAAGTATTAGTTCCAGCAGATAAATCATTAGCAGGCGTACTTATTGTAACAGTTACTCCAAATCTGCCGGTTGATTCACAACCGTTAAGAACTTGGGCAGCATAATAAACAGTAGCGTTAGCTAAAGCCTGATCTGTAGTAATTGCCGTACCTCCTGAAGCTGCAGCATACCATTTATGTGTAGCACCGGCTATTAAATTTAACTGAATGTTAGAAAGTTTGGCAGCGGTTTCTGTACAGAATGTTTGAGCAGCAGGAGCAGCTGTACTGGCAACAATAGTTGGTGTATTTAAATATACTGTAACAGCCAAGGCATCTGAATAACAATCAAGAAGAGCGCCATTACGACTTACGGCATAATAAACAGTGTTGTCAGTTAAAGCTTGATCTGTAGTAATTGCAGCAGTAAGCCCTGAATCTGAAAACCATCTTAGGTTAGTAGCCGAAACTACAATGTCAGACATTTTAGGGGCAAACGTAGCACATAAGAAATATTGTGTAGCAGCACCGGTTGGCTTAGCCAGTTGTGTAACAGTAACACTTACGGCAGTTCTGCCTTGTGATTCGAAACCACCGGTTGTTTGTGATATATAATAAGTTCCGGTTACTAATTTAACAGTAGTTGCCAGTGCAGTACCACCCGTAGCAGCAGTATACCAACTATAAGTTGTACTTGCAGCACCAGGATTTTGTAAATTAGCTACAGTACCACTGCAAAATGATTGTGTTTGTTGTTCAGCAGTTAAAGTAGGAGCTGCTACAGCACCCAAGCTGACTGTTACAGGAGCACTGAAAACAGACTCACAACCATAAACAGTTTTGGTTGCATAGTACACTTTACCGTTAACCAATGTTGTATTTGAAGGAACCAATACACCGGCGGTATCATACCATTTAGTAATATATCCACCCGGAGCACTTGTTGCATGATAAGTGCTAACTGGTGCTAAATCAGCTACCGTTTTAAAAGTACTAAACGATTGAGCTTGAGGAGCTTCACTGGTTGTGAATGAAGATAATGCAGCAATAGTAAATTCAGTACCACCACCTGCTGCTTGTGCTAACGCAGCATAATTGGCATTACCCGGTATAGAAGCTAAGATTTCGAAAATACCCGCTTTTACTTTGGTAACTTCCCACTTAGCTGATACAGCATTGAAAGCAACAGTGGCAACTGCAGTATCCGAACTGGTTAATGTAAGAGGCAATCCGGAAGCTGGAGTAGCTGTTAACGTTACGTCTAATACTACTTTTACACTACCGCATGTCCAACTTGAACCTGAAGCTGCTGCAATAGTAACACTTTGTGCAGCTTTAAGAACAGTTTTAGATATAACAGTAGATGTGTTACCACTTAAAGTAAAAGTGTAAGTACCCGGAACTGTAGGTGTTCCAATTAAGTTAGCACCAGTTCCGTCTAAAGCTAATCCTGGAGGTAAACTTCCTAAATCAAGAGTTCCTGTACTACCTGTAGCAATCTGAGTACCTGTATATGCAGTACCGTAATAAATTTGGGCGAACAGTGTTGTCGAGCTTACCATCATCATTAAGAACACCACCAGTGTCCCTAACATTTTGGTTTTTAAAAATAATAATTTTTTCATTTCATATTTAAGTTTAAATTACATTCAACAAATCTATAAAAAAAAAATATTAAAACAATAGCCAAATCGATAAAAATGTCATTTTTATTAACATTTTATGGATGAATTGTATAAAAAATAAATTTTTGCCATGAAATTCGTAAATAAAAGGCGGTCACAAATAGGGCAGTTAACAGTAAAAAAAGGACATAATGCCGACTAAATATTGGATAATCAAAGATATAGGATAATAATTAACAGGCTTTAGCGTTGCAGTCCTTATAAATAAGGTAAAATACCTGCCCGCTTAAAAGAGGTCAGATTTTTTTGCCATTCAGGTAAGTTATTAACAATTTTAACACTTCTTTTTTGTAATCAGCTGCTTTTTATAAAGGATTTTCGGTGCTCCATACAATAAATCAGGGTAATAGGCAGTGGGCTCTTCGACTTCAGGGCAGGGAAGCAGCGAACAGGGAAGAATTCTAAATTAAAAATTAAAAAACTCTAAACGTTAAACTTTAAACTTTAAACTTTAAACTTTAAACTTTAAACTTTTAAGCCAAAAGGCAGTAGGCAAAAAACAAATGAGTATCTGGTATCCGGTATCTGGTATCTGGCAGTTGGTATCTGGTATCTGGTATCTGGCAGTTGGCAGTTGAACTCGATACCGGAGAAAAGACAAAAGACGATAAATGAGATTCTGTCTTCTTAATTCTATCCTCTACACTTAATTTAAGCCGACATCCTTAAAAAAGGAATAAAAATCGGGGAAACAGTGCAAAGGCCATTCGACTCCGCTCAGGGCAGGCAATCAGCGAAAAGTGAAGAATTCTGAATTAAAAATTAAAAAACTCTAAACTTTAAACTTTAAACTTTAAACTTTAAACTTTAAACTTTAAACTATTAAACCAAAGAAACTCTAAACTATTAAGCCAAAAGCTAAAAGCTATTAAATAGACGGTAATATATTGGGAAAAGAAAATGTAATAAACAACTGATTCTTAATAAAATAGTCTTTTATCTATTATCTATATTCTTTCATCTGGTTAATAAGAATTCAATTTCCCCTTCTCCCAAGGTGTTTAAACAAATTTTTCAATACCCAGCACAATGGCGTGCATCGGATTTTGTCCTTCAATTTTAATATTGAATGTTTTGATTTGTTCCAGCATCGCATCGATGAGTTCTGCCGTGGTAAACGTAAAAAATATACTCGATTCCAAATTCTCATCCATAGATGAAAACCAGTTATCCATTGGGTTTTCAGTTTCTAAAGTATTGTATCCTTTGATATTAGTGCTGCTAAACGCCGTAATTCCGGCTTTTTTGAAGAGTACGGGAATATGTTTTTCATATTCCCGGATACTGGTGATTATTAATAATTGCATATGGCTGAAAATTAGTTTTGGTGTTTGTGTTTTTCTGTAAAATAATAAATCAACGGTACCATCAACAAGGTTAAAACGGTTGATAAAATGGTTCCGCCCAACAATGAAATGGCCAAGCCCTGGAAAATAGGATCGGCCAACATTACAAAAGCCCCGATAACCACCGTTCCTGCGGTTAATAAAATAGGCGTTGTTCTTACGGCGCCGGCTTCAGCAACCGCCTGTCTTAGCGGCACCCCATCTTCCAGCCGAAGGTTTGCAAAATCGATTAACAAAACCGAGTTCCTCACCATAATTCCGGCTAAGGCAATGAGTCCAATCATAGAAGTGGCCGTAAAATAAGCGCCTAACATCCAATGTCCCAAAATAATACCAACCAACGATAAAGGTATCGCTATCATCATCACAATCGGTGCCCTGAAACTTTGGAACCATCCAACCAAAATCATATAAATAATGATAATAACAATGGCAAATGAAGATCCTAAATCACGGAATACTTCATAAGTAATCTGCCATTCTCCATCCCATTTAACGGTGTAATTATCGCTTTGTGCCGGTTGTTGGGTAAATTCTTCGTTGAGGGTAAATCCGCTTGGGATTTTAATTTCTTTTAATTTATCCGATAAGTCTAAAATGGCGTAAACCGGACTTTCCAACGCTCCTGCCATATCAGCCGTTATATAAACAACCCGTTGCTGATTTTTACGCATAATGCTTTTCTCAATGCTTTTTTCTGAAACCTTTACCAAGTTGCTGATGGGTACCGCTTGTCCCATTTGAGAAATTACTTTGAGTTGCAATAAATCTTGTATTGATGATTTATCCTGTTCGGCCAACTGCAATACAATTCCCACTTCATTGTTGGCTTTTTCTTGAGATAATTTACTGATAGGCCGGTTGGAAAGTGCCATATTTAAAGTCGCCACAATTTGCTGGGGTGCAATTCCGTTCAACATCGCTTTTTCTTTATCAACCTCAAAATTGTATTCTTTCTGGTCGGCTTCAATCATCCAATCCACATCGGCCACATCGGCAGTTTGAGCGATTTTTTCTTTAAGTTGACTCGCAATATTGAGTTGTTCGTTGTAATCGGGTCCATACACTTCGGCAACCAAGGTTGATAAAACAGGTGGTCCGGGCGGAACTTCAATAATTTTTACATTGGCATTGTACGCTTTTGCAATGGCTTGCAGTTGCGGTCTGAACGCTTTTGTAATATCGTGACTTTGAGCACTTCGCTCACTTTTATGAATCAGGTTCACCTGAATATCAGCCACATTGGCGCCCCTTCTTAAATCGTAATGACGCACCAATCCGTTAAAAGTGATGGGAGAAGCCGTTCCTGCGTAACTTTGGTAGTCTTTAACCATCGGATTTTGCCCGACCAATTGCGCAATTTCTTTCGTTACCATAGCGGTACGCTCCAAAGTAGTCCCTTCCGGCATATCCACAATAATTTGAAACTCATTTTTATTGTCAAAAGGCAACATTTTTACGCCTACGGATTTGGTGTAGAATAAACTTAAAGTAAGTGCGAAAAGCACCATATTCGACCCAAAAAATAAATAACGCTTTTTCTTATTGTCGATAAGCGGATTTAAAATTCTGGTATATAACCGGTAAATTTTAGTGTCGTGTAATTCAACCCCTTTTGCTTCTTTAGCACCTTTTTTATCTTTTTCATGAAGGAATAAAAATCCTAAATAAGGTGTTACCGTTAAAGCTGCAAAAAGTGAAATTAACATGGCAAGTGAGGAACCAATCGGAATCGGGCTCATATAAGGGCCCATTAATCCGGATACAAATGCCATCGGCAATACCGAAGCAATTACGATAATGGTGGCTAAAATAGTCGGATTTCCCACTTCATTGATGGAATATAAAGTCGCCTGTTTAAAGGGCAACCGCTTCATTTTGAAGTGACGGTGCATATTTTCTGCAATAATAATGGAATTGTCAACCACGATACCGGTTACAAAAACCAGCGCAAAAAGCGTGATGCCGTTTAAGGTATAATCCATAAAATAGTAACCGAAAATGGTCAATGCAAAAGTGATGGGTACCGATAAAAATACCACCAATCCGCCGCGCCATCCCATGGCCAGCATCACCACAAATGATACTGAAAGTACTGCTAACAATAAGTTGATTAATAAGTCATTTACCTTATCAGATGCAGTTTCGCCATAATTTCTGCTTACAGCAACATGTACATCATTCGGAATTAAATCCTTTTTTAAATGTTCCATTTTATCCAAAATGACCTTAGAAACTTTCATCGCATCGCCTCCTTTTTGTTTTCCGACAGCTAAAGTAACCGCTTGATATTCTGAAGGGAATTTTAAGCTTTCATCATTGGCTTTTCCGTATCCAAATGAAACATAAGAAGTCGGATTTTCGGGTCCGTCTTTTATCGTCGCAATTTGTTTCAGATAAACCGGTGTGTTTTTATGGATGCCTATAATCAAGTTTTCAACATCTTCAACACTGCTTAAAAAATTGCCGGTATTGATGACAAATTCGGTATCGTTATTTTTGATGCTTCCGGATGTAAACTGCTGATTGCTGATTTGAATTTTTTGCGCCACATTGATAAAATCAACCTTGTTTTCGGCCATTTTATCCTTGTCAAGCACCACGCTTACCTGTCTGCTTCTTCCGCCTATAATTTTGGTAATTCCTACGCCATCTGCTTTTTCAACTTCCGAATTGATTTCAGACATCAATTGTTTCAATTGAAAATCGTCATAAGTTTCACTCCATAAAGTCAATCCCAATACAGGAACATCATCAATAGCACGTGTTTTTATAATGGGCATCGAAATGCCTTGCGGCATTTGATCCATGTGTTTAATGATTTCATTGTAGAGCTGTACAAAAGAATCTTCTGTATTTTCTCCCACATAAAACTGAACAATGACCATCGCCTGTTCATTCATAGAGGTAGAATAAACGTATTCTACTCCGGGAAGATTTGAAATGATTTTTTCTAAGGGTTTTACGACTCTTGATTCCATTTCGGCAGGAGTGGCTCCCGGAAATTGAACAAATACGTCGGCTAATGGCACCTCAATTTGAGGTTCTTCTTCTCTCGGAATCAAAAAAGAACTGTAAATTCCCAACAGTACAAAAGATACCATAATTAGGATGGTTAATTTTGACTGCAGGAAAAATTCGGATATGCTTGCTGCGAAACCGTTTTTCATAAGTAAATTTTTATTTTTTGATGTTGATTTTTGTTCCGTTGTATAATTTACTGTCGGCTGTAGCGATATAGGTTTCTCCCTGATTTAACCCGGATAAAATTTCTACGTCATTGCCAAAAGTTTTTCCTAAACGAACCCAACGCAAAATAGCGGTGTTTGCCTGACTTACGGTATAAATACCGATCAATTCTCCGCGGGTTACCAATACCGATTTTGGAACGATTACCATTGTATTTTCAGCAACTGTAACCGGGAAATGAGTGATAACGAACATCCCTGAATACAATTTTGCATCCGTTTTATTCAAATTGATTTTGACGATATATTGTCCGCCGGTTAATCGCGCAGAATTGCTCACTTCTGAAACAATTCCGCTTAGTTGATCTCCGGAAGATTTAACCGTTACTTGAACGGCAGTTCCTTTTTTAATGTTGGAAATTTCGGTTTCCGGAATCATAACGGTAGCCAAAAACTGACCCGGGGCTTCCAAACTTACCAAAGGCATTCCCGGATTGGCCATATCGCCATTGTTGATGTATTTCCCGGTGATGGTTCCGCCAAAAGGCGCTCTGATATTGCTGTATGACAAATGAGCATTGACCTCATTTTGCATTTGTTGAGTGGCTTCTAATTGCGCTTTTGCCACTTCGTAACGTGTTGTCATATCATCCAATTCTTTTTGCGAAGCGCTG
Organism: Flavobacteriaceae bacterium; assembly: GCA_030683815.1. GTDB lineage: Bacteria > Bacteroidota > Bacteroidia > Flavobacteriales > Flavobacteriaceae > JAGXRT01. The sequence goes on along the minus strand of JAUXPJ010000015.1, from coordinate 11,463 downwards.
TTTTGACTGAACAAGGTTTTAAATCGATTGTAATCTTTTTCAGCATTTTTCAATCCCGCTTTTGCCTGAATAATCCCGGCTTTAACCTGCGCTTCTTTGGCTGCAATATCGGTATTGTTGATGCTTACCAAAAGTTGACCTTTGCTTACATGATCTCCGACTTTTACATGAACATTGGTTACATAACCCATCATACGCGTACTGATATCGGCATGTTGATCGGTTTCTACGGTTCCGCTGGCCGCTAAAAAGGAACCGTCTTTGGAAGAAGTAATAGGAGCTACGGTTACATTTACGGCAGCTGTTCCGGCCGTTTCTTTTTTAGAGGAATCTCCGCAACTGAAAGCGTTCAGCGCGATGATAAGCATTAATAATTGAGCTGTTTTTTTCATTTTATGGTTGTTTACAGGTGAATTATATTATTGATTTTGTATAAATTTTAAGTAGGAAATGGTGAAGTTGTATTCAAAAATGGCTTGTAAGCAGGCCATTTGTTTTTGAAGAAATACGGTCTCAGCATTCAATAAATCGGCGGTTTTTTCCAAACCTTGGTCAAATCGGTTTTTTCTGATGTTCAAAGCTTCTTCTGCGTGATTTTTAGCCAACAGCGTCAATTGCAAATTGTTTTCTGCGTTGATAAATTGACGTTTGGCAGTTTCCAATTCCATTTTACTGTGCGTTACATAGGTATCCAAATTGAGTTCGGCAATTTTGAGTTCTGCTTTTTGTTTTTGAACATGACCGATTTGTTCCATTCCTTTAAAAACATCCCAGGACATACGGATTCCCATAAAATAAGAATCGCTGTGGGTTTTTAAGAATTCATCATCAGTCCAATTAAAATTGGCAAAGGCATTGATGTTGGGCAAAAACTTCATCTTACCGGCATTATACATATTTTTTTGTGCCTCTACGCTGTATTGAACTGCTTTCAAATCGGAGCGTTCTGTAGAAAGTTGATTGGTTAAATCAATTTTTGAAGTGTTAAGCGCTGAATTTTCTGAAGGTTTTAAAGTGCTGAAATCATCAGTTCCCATCAAAAAGTTTAAGTAGGCCGAGGTGTCTTGTACCAACTTCTTGGCATTTTGAAGCTGATTTTGAATATCAGTTACATGGATTTCAATTTCCAGCAAATCGTTTTTCTTCAAAAATCCTTGGTCAAAGAAGTTTTTCGCTGCCTTTTTGTGTTCTAAAATGGTTTTTTCGGCTGCTTTATAAACATCGACTGATTGATACAAGAGTTGCAGTTGTCCGTAAACTTTTTCCACTTCCAGCACTATTTGATTTTCGGTATGGGCAGCCATTGAAGTTCTGGCATTCACTCCGTTTTTAGCCGCTTTACGGCCAAAAATTCCATCGACATTAATCAGTGGTTGCAACACCTGGATTTGAGTGACGAAATGATTGGTGCGTTCCGGATTGTTTAGCGTATTGGGATCAAAACTTGCCATGGAAACCTGTTGTTGCTGTAAGGTAAATCCGAAGGCATTTAAAGGGTCATTGGTGGTTAAAGCCGTATGCGAAAGATTGATCTGCGGTAAAATAATACCGAGACTTTTGTTGTAATCGGCTTGAGCAGATTTTAATTGCTGATTGGCAATAAGAATGCTTCGGTTCTTTTGTTGCGCACCGGCAATCGCTTCTTGAAGCGTAATCGCTTTTTGTTGTGCGTACGAAAAATGCGACAATAAAATTGTTAAAAAAATAACAGTTATTTTGTGATAACTATAAAATAAATTGGTTTTCATGGATTATTTATTAAAGATGGGGCAAAAGTAGCTTGTAAACAACCCTTGTTATGTAACATGAGTTACATTAAATTGATTTAAATATGTTATAGAAAATATTTATTAATTGAATGATTTTCCCGGATAAAATCAATATAACTCTGAGACATCGGCAAAATTGAAATTTAATCCTTAATACTAATAGTCTAGATTATAACCCGTTGGGTGCCATTATTAAAAACATCCGTTCGGGTGTTCCGATTTATCGGAATGTATCGAGAACCGTTTTTAACAATAATTTTTCTGTCATATCGACCGAAGTGGAGATGCTCGATACGATTTTCTATCGAAAATCACTCGAACTGACGAAAAATTATCGTCAAAAATTAATTGCACCCAACGGGTTGAATTATTAACCTGAGTTCTACAATTAACAATTCACGTCAGTTTGTGTTCCGATTTATCGGAACGTATCGAAAACCGTTTTTAACAATAATTTTTCTGTCATATCGACCGAAGTGGAGATGCTCGATACGATTTTCTATCGAAAATCACTCGAACTGACGAAAAATTATCGTCAAAAATTAATTGCACCCAACGGGTTGGATTAATAAAGTTATATCTTTATAAAAATAAATATAATTAAAGTTATAGTTTTAAAATATTTTGCATTTTTAAAGCTATTGTTTTATATTTGATGTAAAATTAAATAAGTCATGCGTAATCAGAAGAAATTATTAATTGAACAACTTGACCGTAAACTCTTGCCTTTTAATGAAGTTAAAAATATTCAGATTCCTGAACGTGGATGGATACATACCATCAGATCCACTTATAATATGACACTGAAACAATTGGGAAGCAGATTGAAAATTACTTCACAGGGGGTAAAGGATATAGAAGAAAGAGAATTATCCGGATCAATTTCAATAAAATCTTTAAGAGATGTGGGTAAAGCATTAGAGATGCAGTTTGTATATGGTTTTGTGCCAATTCAAGACTCGGTAGAAAATTTTCTTGAGTTGAAAGCTAGAAAGTTGGCTGAAAAAATTGTATTGAGAACGAGTCATAATATGAAACTTGAGAATCAGGAAACCAGTGAAGAGAGCATTAAAAGTGCTATTGATGAATTAACCAAAGAACTTTATAGAGAAATGAATAAATCTTTATGGGATTAATACTTGATTACATTGATGGGCAAACTCCTCTCAGCGAAGTTGAAAAAGAAGGGCTTCTTATTAAAATAATTACAACCCATGGTGAGTTAGATGAACATGAGCAATTAAATATTGAAAAAGCTGTTGAATGGATTATGCGGTCTAAATTCAACCCCGATAAAATATTAACAGAAGAATTTGTTAAAAAGGTGCATAGAAGAATGTTTGGCAAAGTGTGGAAATGGGCCGGGAAATTTAGAAAGTCAGAAAAAAACATTGGAGTTGAATGGCATAAAATAGGCATTGAATTAAAATATATATTGGATGATACAAAATATTGGATAACCAATAAAACCTACCCTCCAGATGAAATTGCAATCAGATTCAAGCATCGAATTGTCTGCATTCACTGTTTTCCCAACGGAAATGGGCGACATTCAAGAATTATGGCAGATATTATCATTGAATCCATTTTTGGAAGAGAAATATTTACGTGGAATCATTCAAATATGGTAAAACCGGATGAAACACGAAATAAATATATTACCGCTATTAAAGAAGGTGATAAGGGAAACATCATTCCTTTAATAGAATTTGCAAGGAATTAGAAAATGAATCCTTAAAATAGGTGTAAAGTTTTGATAACAAAACCATTACAGAAAAATGTGACAGAATCCGCCAACTATTTTTCAGTACATGACCTAATTAACGCTTCCTGATTTTCATATTCAATGCTTCTACTCCCAAAGAGAAAGCAATCGCGAAATATAGATATCCTTTTGGTATAGCGCCCACTTCTTTGCCTAATATCACGGTATTGGATAAATGAGCACCTTCGGTAATCAGCATAAATCCGATTAAGATTAAAAATGCCAAGGCCAACATTTGAATGGTAGGGTGGGTGTTTACAAATTTACTGACCGGATTCGCGAAAAGAATCATGATGATAATAGAGATAATCACCGCAGCAATCATAATAGTCAAAGCGCCGTTAATGCCATGAGTCATTCCTACTGCCGTTAAAACAGAGTCAAAAGAGAACACCAAATCAATTAATACAATTTGAACTATAACGGTAGAAAGTGATTTGGCAACAATCGTTTTAGTGCCATTTTCATCCACTTCACCCTCTACTTTATGACGTATTTCTTTGGTACTTTTATACAAGAGAAACAATCCTCCCAAATACATAATAACGCTTTGTCCGGTAATTTCGGCATGAATCCATGATAAATCAATCGTTAAGAAAGATTGGTTCATCGCAATTAACCAGGTAACGCCAATTAAAAGCAAAATTCTCATCACCATAGCCAACATTAACCCAATTTGTTGGGCTTTTTTTTGTTGATGTTGAGGAAGTTTATTGGTGGCGATGGAGATAAAAATGATATTATCGATACCTAAGACAATTTCTAAAAAAGTAAGAGTTAAAAAGGCAACCCAAGTATCGGGCTGTAAAAATATTTCCATAACTAAATTCCGGTATAATTAAAAGGTGTAATTTGTTTGAGTTCTTTTTTGATGTTTTTATTGATATTCAATTGATCAATAAATTGATGTATTGAGTTCTGTGTTATTTTTTGATGATTTCTCGTTAAGTCTTTAAGCGTTTCATACGGATTGGGATACCCTTCTCTGCGTAATATAGTTTGTATGGCTTCTGCAACTACTGCCCAATTATCCTCTAAATCCTGATTGATTTTATCTTGATTCAACACTAATTTTTGTAGACCTTTTAGGGTAGATTTAAAACCGATAATGGTATGGGCAAAGGGCACTCCTACATTGCGCAATACGGTAGAATCGGTTAAATCGCGTTGCAGACGCGATATCGGTAATTTTGCTGATAGATGTTCAAATATAGCATTGGCCATTCCCAAATTTCCTTCAGAATTTTCAAAATCAATCGGGTTCACTTTGTGTGGCATAGCCGAAGATCCTATTTCTCCTTTTTTGATGGTTTGCTTAAAGTAGTCCATGGCAATATACTGCCAAACATCTCTGTTGAAGTCAATTAAAATAGTGTTGATGCGTTTTAAATTGTCAAATAAAGCGGCTAAATGGTCATAATGCTCAATTTGAGTGGTAGGGAATGAGTAATGAAGTCCTAAGTTGGTCTCTACAAATTGCTTTCCAAAAGCTTTCCAGTCTATAGTTGGATAAGCCACCACATGCGCATTGAAATTGCCTGTTGCTCCGCCAAATTTTGCAGCCATCGGAACAGCATTCAACAACAGAATCTGTTGCTCAATACGCATTACAAAAACACCAATTTCTTTACCCAATCGGGTGGGAGTAGCGGGTTGACCGTGTGTTCTGGCTAACATCGGAACTTCTTTCCAATCAACAGAGAATTGATTGAGTTGATGAAGCAAATTGGTTAATGAAAGATGATATTCTTGATGTAATGCTTCTTTTAATAATAAAGGAATCGCTGTATTGTTAATATCCTGAGAAGTCAATCCGAAATGAATAAATTCTTTATAATTGGATAATCCCAAATCATTGAATCGTTCTTTTATAAAATATTCCACCGCTTTTACATCGTGGTTGGTAATGCTCTCCAACTCTTTAATCCGTTTGGCATCATTCTCAGAAAACTCTAAATACATAGAGCGGAGTTCAATGAATGAAGCTTTTTTAAAATCTTTTAGTTGAGGTAAAGGCAATTCGCACAATGCAATAAAATACTCAATTTCAATCAATAGCCGATATTTAAGCAGGGCAGATTCAGAAAAGTAATTGGTAAGGCGCGCTATTTTATTTCGGTAACGGCCATCAATGGGCGAAATAGCATTTAAATAATTTAGATCCATAGGTGTTGACTAAAAAACAAAAATACAATATTTAAGTTTAAAGTTTAAAGTTCAAATGTTTAAAGTTTAAAGTTTAATAGTTAGGTTAACTCACTACAAGTGTTTTTTAATCTAGAGTTTAGAATTCTGCCCTATTCGCTTTTCGCTAATTGCCTATTGCTTATTTCTCAATATCACGTAAACTTTCCATCTTTTTAAGAGCCAGAAAACCGGCAATATTTTCAAAATGTTCTTTTACGCGTTTGTGACCAAATTCAAAAACTTTTTCAGCCAAACCGTCCAAGAAATCACGGTCGTGAGAAACTAAAATTAAAGTACCGTCAAAGTTTTTCAGGGCATCTTTAATAATATCTTTGGTTTTCATGTCTAAATGATTGGTAGGCTCATCCAGAATCAGTACGTTAACAGGTTCTAACAACAATTTAATCATGGCCAAACGCGTTTTCTCACCACCCGAAAGTATTTTTACTTTTTTGGATGTATCATCACCGCCAAACATAAAAGCGCCTAACAGATCTTTAATTTTGGAGCGCATTTCACCCACGGCAATTTGATCGATGGTTTCAAAAACAGTCAGACTTTCATCCAACAAGGATGCTTGATTTTGAGCAAAATAACCCATCTGAACATTATGTCCCAATTCCAGTTTTCCTTCAAAATCAATTTCACCCATAATCGCTTTGATCATGGTTGATTTACCTTCTCCGTTTTTACCTGCAAACGCTACTTTTTGTCCGCGTTCAATAACCATATTGGCATCTTTAAATACAATATGATTATCGTATTTTTTGGATAAATCAGTAATAACTACCGGATATTGTCCGCTTCTTAAGGAGGGCGGAAACTTCAATTTTAAAGCAGAATTATCCACTTCATCCACTTCAACCAACACTAATTTTTCCAACATTTTTACCCGCGACTGTACTTGATTGGTTTTTGAATAAGTGCCTTTAAATCGGTCGATAAAATCCTGCGTTTCGGCTATCATCTTTTGTTGCTCTTCGTAGGTTTTTTGCTGATGAATTCTGCGGTCTTTTCGCAATTCCAAGTAATGAGAATATTTGGCTTTATAATCGTAAATCCGGCCCATCGTTACTTCAATAGTCCGGTTGGTGATGTTATCGACAAAAGCCCTGTCGTGCGAAATTACTATCACTGCTTTGGCCGAATTGATTAAGAAATCTTCCAGCCACTGAATACTTTCGATATCGATATGATTGGTGGGCTCATCCAGCAAAATTAAATCGGGTTTTTGAAGTAATATTTTAGCGAGTTCAATCCGCATACGCCATCCGCCAGAAAATTCTGAGGTAGGACGGTTAAAATCTTCCCGTTCAAATCCTAATCCTTTTAACACTTTCTCAACTTCGGCTTCAAAATTGATTTCTTCGATAGCGTAATATTTTTCACTTAAGGCAGAAACATCTTCAATGAGTTTCATATACGCATCACTTTCATAATCAGTTCTGATGGTTAATTGTTCGTTGATCTTATCAATTTCATCCTTCATTTTAAAAATACCGGCAAATGCTTTAGCCGTTTCTTCAAAAACAGTTGCCCGATCTTTTGTTAACAAATGCTGAGGCAGATAAGCAACAACGGCATCTTTCGGAACAGAAATAACACCCGATGATGGTTTATTAACAGCTGCTATTATTTTCAATAAAGTTGATTTGCCTGCACCATTTTTACCCATTAGCGCAATTTTATCATTTTCATTAATGGCAAAAGAAACATCACTAAACAGCGTGGTGCCTCCAAATTGAACCGAAATATCGTTAACTGTAATCATTTAAAATGTCTTATATTTTTTAAAAGGGGCAAAGATAGTTTTTTATCAGTAAGTGAAAGTAGGTGTAACTGGAAATTTGAAAATGAACAAACAATTACTGCTTTACGATTTTACAGCCATATAACCAATTAGGTGTTAATATTAAAAAGATTTGAAAATTTATTATTTTTGTACGTTCCTGATTGGTGTTGACCGGTTTTTATTAATTGTTTATCCCATCCTAAATCCTTCCCAAAGGGAAGGCCTTTCTGTTTAAATTATTTTAACTATTTTTTTATCTATTCTGTTTTGCTCCCTTTCCTTTGGAAAGGGCTGGGGATAGGATTTTATCCCATCCTAAATCCTTCCCAAAGGGAAGGACTTTCTGTTTAAATTATTTTAACTATTTTTTTATCTATTCTGTTTTGCTCCCTTTCCTTTGGAAAGGGCTGGGGATAGGATTTTATCCCATCCTAAATCCTTCCCAAAGGGAAGGACTTCTCTTTTTTCTTTAATCTTTTATCTGTTTCCTAAATTTATTAATTTGTAAATTTGGAAATGAAAATAACATTTTAACATTGATTTTATGAAAAATTTTACAATTGTTTTGATAGGTTTTTTTACGTTTATCAATACTGCAATTTCACAACAAGTTTACAGCAAAGAAAATCCTTTTGCGCATACTTACTCTATTGTGGCAAGAGATACGGTAACCGGTGAAATGGGTGTGGCAGTACAATCGCATTGGTTTTCTGTGGGGAGTATTGTAGTCTGGGGAAAAGCCGGAGTAGGCGTGGTGGCAACACAATCATTTGTCAACCCATCCTTCGGGTCTCGCGGACTGAGTTTATTAGAAAACGGATTAACACCGCAAATGGCAGTAGATGCTTTGTTAAAAGTAGATGAAAGTAGGGAAGTACGTCAATTGGCCATCTTAGATGCCAAAGGAAATGCAGCTGCTTTTACCGGTGCTAATTGCATTGAATTTGCCGGACATATCACAGGAAATAATTTTTCGGTTCAGGCAAATCTGATGGAAAAATCAAGTGTTTGGCCTGCCATGGCAAAAGCGTTTGAAACTGCAAAAGGCAGTTTGGCAGAGCGAATGTTAATAGCGATGGAAGCAGCAGAAAAAGAAGGAGGAGATATCCGCGGAAAACAATCTGCTGCCATTTTAGTGGTTAAAGCAAGCAGTAATGGAAATATTTGGGAAGATAAAGTGGTCGATTTAAGAGTAGATGATCACGAAAATCCATTGAAAGAAATGAGAAGATTGCTCAATATCCATACAGCTTATGATTATATGAACAGAGGAGATGCTGCTGTTGAGGTAAATGATTTTCAATTGGCAAAAGAACTGTATCAAAAAGCGCAGGAGTTGAATCCTGATAACCTGGAAATGAAATTTTGGTATGCGGTAACGCTTGCTAATAATACAAATATAAAAGAAGCAAAACCATTATTTGCCGCCATATTCAAACAAAATAAGAATTGGCAAATTTTATTGCCGAGATTGGTAAAAGCGAAGTTATTACAAATACCGGCACAAGATCTAAAAATGTTGACGGAGTTGTAGAGTGAGAAGTCAACAGTATGCAGTAGCAGTAGGCAGTAAACCGGCGCACATCCTTGTTATGGTTTTTTTACCTGTCTAAAAAAGAACCTAAAAAGGACACCTCTTTTCAGGCATTGCGCCAAAGCGCACCGCTTGTAAAACTTCGCCAAAAGCAGCGTTGCTGCTTTCGAGTACCACCGAAGCTTTTACAAGCTATGCTGCAAAGCGGAGTACCATATTCTAAGTTTAACCGGCCTCTTAAAAAAGTTGTAAAAATCGGGGAAGCAGCGCAAAGGCCAAACGATAAAAAGCTGTTTGATCCCGATGCAATCGGGAGGGTTCTTTTTATCGGTGGCGGGTCGTTCCGCAGATTTTCTTTACTTTTTTAAGCAGTCTTGATTTTTTTGTTCTTTTGGGTCAAGGAAAAAGGAGATTAAGAAAGAATACTTCTTCTTGTTGTAATAAAAAAGATAAAATAGAAGTAATATCATATTTTTCTCTAATTTTAATTTTTAATTAAATTGATATAAAATAGAATAAATGAAAAAGACCTTATACTTTATAATATTTTTAATAGTAATCATTCAGTTTATCAGACCCCGTGAAAATGTTGCAGAGCAACTCTCTGAAAATGATATTACGGCGGAATTAAACGTTCCGTCAGAAATTCAGGAAATTTTAAAAACATCCTGTTATGACTGTCATTCTAACAATACTAAATATCCTTGGTATAATCAGGTAGCTCCTATATCTTGGCTTATTGCCAACCACGTCAATGAAGGGAAAAAACATCTCAATTTTTCGGAATGGAAGCGCTATAATTTCAGTCAAAAAAAACATATATTGGATGAAATGGAAGAAGTTTTGGAAAATAACAAAATGCCTTTAAAATCTTATCTGTTGATGTATCACGACGGAAAAATAACCGATCAGGAACGCCAGTATTTGTTGGAATGGATTGCTGCAGAAAAAATGAAAATCAATTAAAATGAATAAGAATTTATTGTTGATGTTTTTTTTGATGATGTTACAATTGAGTTTTACTCAGGAAACATTCAATCAGTTGGATGAAAAAGGAAATCGACATGGGAAATGGATGAAACAATACGATAACGGATCTATCAGGTATCAAGGTGAGTTTTTGCACGGAAAAGAAATCGGAATTTTCAAATTTTATACCCAAGAAAACAATAAAACGCCTGATTTTACGAAAGAATTCATCCAAAATTCTGATTTGGTGAAAGTAACCTATTTTTATCCCGATGGAAAGTTAAAAAGTGAAGGTCAGATGAAAGGAAAAGACAGAATAGGCAATTGGATTTACTATTTCAAAGATGGAAAGTCCAAAATGTCAGAAGAATCCTATCAAAATGGCTTGTTAACTGCAGATTATAAAATATACTATCTAAACGGAAAATTGACCGAATGGTCTATCTGCAAAAACGGATTGTTAAACGGTACCAGCAAACGCTATTCAGAAGAAGGAATATTGGTCGAAGAAATTAATTATGCAGAAGGAAAACTAAATGGCGAAGTACGATATTATAACAACGCGGGCGAACTAATTTTAAAAGGAGCTTATGTAAATGATGTCAGTGTAGGCGCTTGGGAAGCTTATGAAAACGGAGTGTTAAAAGAAACTACTTATCCCAATAAAAAGCAGTAATTAATTTGGAAATTTGAAGATGAGATAATTTGTCCTTTGTCAAGCTCGGGATTATAATAAATTATTTAAAGTTTAAAGGCAAAAGTTTAAAATTTTCCTTCAGTCCTTCGTCTAGCTCAGGACTAGCTCAGCTCAGGGTGTCATTATTTTTCATCTACCATTGTTAATTATCAATTGTCAATTGTCAAATGAACATAGTTTCCATTTGCAAATTTTTTTAAACTGTTTGTGGATAAAATCGTGCTGACGGCAAACTAAAATCCGTTTTAGCTGCTAAAAATGAGTTGGTTAAGATTGTGTGTGTGTTTTCAATTAATAATTATTTTACATTTGAAATACTAAAATTGCTAAAGATTATTATCTCATCGATTTAATGATTTAATGTATTGTCATGGGTTTTTGTTGTATGCATAACTGATGGTTAAAAAAGTATCTCCCCCATATCATATAGTCAACTGTATAAAGTTGATAAAATTTGTTCCCTTTTTAATCAAATGGATTATTCAGCTGGTATTTGAATAATTTAAAAATGTTATAGTACACTATTATTTAATTTAAAGATTAATAACGAATCAACTAAGCATAATATGGAATTTAAAACTACCTATCTCATGAATTTTTCAAACATTTTAAATAGGGCTTGCTGAAAATATATAAAAATGCTATTAATCAGCAAATTAGGTTGTTATTTATTTGGATAAATGCAAAGGATTCCTTATTTTTATGTTTAAAAGTTTGCACTTATGCTCAATTACACACCGCAAAACCAGC